>NZ_JAJPWG010000002.1:0-1538642 GCF_046549195.1 Kribbella sp. C-35 | reverse complement strand
TCGTCTTCCCGGTCGTACTCGGAGACGGCAACCGGCTGTTCGGCCCGACCACCGACAAGGTGCCCCTGCACCTCCTCCAGATGCGGGCCATCGGCAACGAACTGACCTTCCTCGACTACGAGGTCGTCCGCTGACCCAGCAAGGGCACCGCCGGCCAGGTGGTGCCCTTGCTGCTATTGGATGGTGAGCACTGCCTTGCCGTGGAAGGTACGGTTCCGGAACGCGTTTCTGGGGCTCCAGCCGGGCGACCTGTTGGCTGACATCGGGCCGCCCGATGTGCAACCGCTCCGCGGCCCGACCGAAAAGCAGGTCTTTGGCGACGAAGGACTCGAGTTGGCGAACTTCCACGGCGCACTCCCACTGGTGCGACGGGCGAGATCGTCTACTAGTTGCCGTCGTACCGGGTCCGTGATCGGGCGACGTACTCGCGGTGCTTCTCGGCCCAGATGATCAGGTCGCCGACCTGAACCGACAGGGTCTCGCCGACCGGCGTCAGGGCGTAGTCGACATGGGGTGTCTCTTCCTGTTTGGGGTGCCCGGTGGGCTACCGAGTGGTCTGTGTCCGCTCGGTACTGGACAAGCGAGTGCACGGTCGTGTGGGCCGGGGCCTGACCGGGGTCAGCCCGCCAGCTGTTGTGTGACGAGCCAGCGCCGTCGGCACTCAAAGCCAGGTCCGCTGCTTCCTGCAGTTCAGGGCGGAGCGTCTCGCTGGCTCCGTCACTTCTGAGATGGAACAGGACGTCGTCTAGGTGGTTGAGCTCTCGGCCTGCTCGCAGTCGAGACCGTGTTCTTGGGACAGGGGCAAGCACGCGGAGCGCGCGACCGGTTCTTCGCGGTAGGGGTGGCGGAACGCGCCCGAACAAGGAGGCGGGCCCGGCGCACGCCACCCGTGCCAGGCCCGCCTCCGGCTCAGCGGCCGCCAGCGCTATGCGGCGGCATCATCAGTGGTGGGCGTGGCCAGCAGTTGCAGCTCCCAGGCGAGCGCGATCCCGCTGGCGCCGCCGTGCTCCTGGAGAATCGGCCCCTGCGCGTTGGCCGTCGACTCGCGAGCCCAGTCGCGCTGCCATTCGCCCGAAATGACCATCCAGGTGACTGGTACCACGCCGGCCTGCTCCATGCGACGTACCGCCATGTCGTGCGCCTCGGCGGTGACCCCGCCGCTGGCGTCGGTGACGACGAAAACGTCGTACCCCTCACCCAGCGCCTGAATGGCGGGCATGGCAACGCAGATCTCCGTCCACAGCCCGGCAAGGATCAGCTTCTTGCGCCCTGTCTTCTCTACGACGTCGACCACACGACGGTCTTCCCAGGTGTTGATGGAGGTGCGGTTGATCGGCTTCTGGTCCGGGAACACGTCCTGGAGGGCCTTGATGAGATGGCCGCCACGTTCTTCGATGACCGTGGTCAGCACCGTGGGCACGTCGAACACCTTCGCGAGCTTGGCCAGGCCGACGACGTTGTTGACGATCATGGTGGGTTCGTGGCTGTTGAGATTGGCAACCTGGAAGGGCTGGTGATCGATGAGCACCAGGACGCTCTCCTCGGGGGTGAGTAGTGCGTCGAGTCCGACCTTTGCGGTACGCGTCACTATGATTCCTTCTGCGTAATGGGTTCTATGTGATGGGTTGAGCCCTGGGATGGTGAGGCTCGGAGCTGTTCGGGTGCGGCCATCCGGTACTCGGCGGGGCAGGTCGGGGCCTGTGCCCGTGGCGTGACACGACGCTAAGGCGGTCGTGCTGCGGGCGTCCAAGACTTGTCCCGACGCCGGACGATAGGATCCGTCTATCGACATCAGCCCCCGCCTCCTGCGCTACTTCATCGCCGTGGCCGAGGAACTCCACTTCGGTCGCGCAGCCATGCGTCTCTACATCTCGCAGCCGTCCCTGAGTCATCAGATCCGCAAGCTCGAGGAGGCGCTCGGGACCCCGCTCTTCGTGCGTTCGAGCCGTTGGGTGCAGCTCACCGCCGCAGGTCGGACGCTGCTCAAGGAAGCGCCGATCGCGTTGGCCGCACTGGAGCAAGCCCTGCAGCGCACTCGACTGGCCGGGTCAGGGACCGCGACGACGATCCGGTTGGGCTACACCCCGATCTCCAGCCTCGACACGCTCACGAAGCTCCTGGATGCCCTCCAGGAAGACCACCCCGACCTGACCGTCGACGCCCGAGAACTCTTCAGCGCCGAGATCCCCGAACGACTCTGCGCCGGCGACCTCGACATCGGTCTCGCCCTCGCACCGCAACCCCTCGACGGGGTAGCTGGCGAGATCCTGCGCCAGGAGACCGTGTCCGCGCTCCTGAGCGTTCGCCACCGCCTCGCTACCGCGCCGACGATCCCCTTGGCGACCCTGAGCGGCGAGACGCTGCTGCTGTTTCCTCGCCGCCTCGCCCCGGCGTACTACGACGGCATCGTCGCCGCGTGCCACGAAGCCGGCTTCGCGCCCGATATCCGCGCGTTCGAGGACCCTCCGGTGAACGCCATGCTCGCCCGGCTCTCCAGCGGACGCGAGGTCGGCCTGGCCCCCGCGTCGTTCGCCGAGCATGCCGCGAAGGCCAGCACCAGCGTCACCGTTCGCGACGTCGTCGATCCGCCGATCGCCGCGGAGCTCTCGGTGCTGTGGCCGACAAACGATCCTTCCCCCGCCATCGCAAGTGTTCTGGCCACCGCCCAACGATGCGCTGAACGCCATGGATGGCTACGCAGCCCCATCGCGTAGCAGCGCCTGGCCCAGTCGGCCGGTAGGCCGCTGAGCCACAGCCACCCTGGCGCTCAGATCTGGTTCGTACCGCCGTCGACGTAGATGTTCGCGCCGACGACGTAGCTGCTTTGTTCCGAGGCCAGGAAGGTCACGACCGCGGCGGCCTCCTCAGGCCGACCCATGCGGCCCTTGGCCACGGTCGCGGCGACATTCTCCTTGACGGCCCGGGCCGTCTCCTCGTCGCCGAAAGCGGCGGTGCCTCCGGGAGTCTCGATCCATGCCGGCGAGACCACATTGACCCGGATGCCACGGTCCTTGAGCTCGTTGGACCACGTCCGCGCGAAGGACCGGACTGCTGCCTTCGACGCCGCGTACGCGCCGAACGCCTCTACTCCACGGTCGCCGGCTGTCGAGCCGACCAAGACGATCGAGGATCCGTCGTTGAGCAGCGGCAACGCCTTCTGCACGGTGAACAGCGTGCCTCGGACGTTGACCGCGAAGGTCTGATCGAAGTGCTCCTCGGTGGTCTGCTCCAACGTCAGGAACGTGCCGATCGCCGCGTTCGCCACGAGCACGTCAAGCCCCTTGCCTCGGGCCCGGACCGCGTCGTAGAGCCGGTCCAGGTCGGCCCCGTTGGCGATGTCACCTGCCACTCCCGTGGCCCGGTCCGTTCCGATGGTCTTGACGGCGGCCTCCAACTCGGCCTCGCGCCGGCCGGTGACGAACACGTACGCGCCCTCGTCTGCCAGCCGTACGGCGGTGGCCAGGCCGATTCCGGTGCTTCCTCCGGTGACCACCGACGTCTTGCCTTCCAGCTGTCCCATCTGGGTGTCTCCATCACTTTCTCGCTGCCGATCCGTTCGACTTCGATACTGCGGGAGATGGGGGATACTATCCATAATGCAGAGTCCGGAATCCTTTACACATCGTCCAAGGGAGTGCTCGATGCTCGGCTTTCGGGATCCGGTGGCTGACGCGATCGGCCTGCTCCGGCCCCGCACGGTGATCGGGCCCAGCCTCCGGGCTGTGGGTGAGTGGGCGTTGCGCTTCGACACCTTCTTGCATGTGCGGATCGGCGGCCTCGTGCGTGGCACGTGCTGGTTGATCCTCGACGGGCACGAGCCGGTGCTCCTGCAGCAAGGTGACACCTTCATGCTGGGCAACCCGCCGCCGTACGTGCTCGCCAGCACGCTCGAGGCAAGCCCGCGCCCCGCGGCGCCGGTGTTGGCGGGCGCCGAAGACGGGTTCGTGCGGATCGGCCCGGCCTCCGAGGAGGACCTCTACCTCTGCGTCGGGCACATCGCGTTCGACGACAGCAACGCGGCCCTCCTGACCGATCTCCTGCCGCCGCTCGTGATCGTCCGCGAGGCTGATCCTCATGGCAGGCGGCTCGCGCAGCTGATCGATCTGCTGGCCACCGAGGTCGGGGTCGCCGCGGCCGGCGGTCCGCTGGTGCAGAACCACCTCGCGCAGATCCTGCTCGTGCACATGCTGCGCGCTCACGCCGCCCAGACGGACCGGCCCGCCGGCTGGCTGGGCGCCCTGAACGAGGACGGCATCGGTGCCGCCCTGCGCGCCGTGCACGCAGACGTGGCGCACCCCTGGAAGCTCAAAGAGCTCGCCGAGATCAGCCACATGTCGCGATCCACCTTCGCTCAGGCTTTCAGGAGCCATGTCGGGGTCCCACCCCTGGAGTACCTGATCCAATGGCGCATGAGCCTCGCCCGTGACGCCCTCACCCGCGACACGCTGTCGATCTCCGAGCTCGCACGGGCCACCGGCTACCAGTCCGAGAGCGCGTTCAGCACCGCGTTCCACCGTGTGGTCGGCTCGTCGCCCACACAGTTCCGGAACCGGGCACGGCAGTCGCGTCGATCGCCAGCTGGTACGACGGTTGTTCGCTCATCGGCCCAGCCTGGTGACGGCCCTCGTGACGACGCAGTGGCCTAGTACTTTCGGCCAGGGTGCGGACCAGTCGCGCGCTTGATGTGGGAGGACGGCCCTGATCGGCAGAGTGAAGGCCGTCAGAAACGTGTGCCGGCTGGAGGGAAGTCAGGATGCGAAAGGTCATGACATCGCCGTCGCTGTTGCCGCAGTGGCAACTGCAACGGTCTCGGGGGTTTCGCAAGCGAGGACGGTGACCGCTGCGGACACCGCGACGCCCAAGCAGGACGTCAAATGGGACAAGTGCGACAAGGACGTCGGCGACGGCCTGCCGTTGCCGGAGGGAATGCAGTGCGGGACGTTGAAGGTCCCGTTGGACTACCAGAAGCCCGAGGGCCGCATGATCGAGATCGCGGTCTCGCGGCTGCCCAGCAAGAATCCTGAGAAGCGCCGGGGCATCTTGCTGACCAACCCGGGAGGTCCGAGCCCGGGGCTCGGTTACCTGGCGTTTCTGGTGACGGTGAAGATGCCGCAGGCCGTGCTGGACAGCTACGACCTCGTCGGCTTCGACCCGCGGGGGATGGGCCGGAGTACGCCGGTGAAGTGTGACCTGACCGAGGAACAGCAGCTGTTCGGCAACATCCCGCCGTACGCGCGGAACGCGGCCGACGTCGCGAAGCGGGCCGAGCAGTCCCAGCAGATCGCCGAACAGTGCGCGGCCTCGGACACCGCTTGGATGCTGCCGTACGTCAGCGCCAAGAACACGGCGCGGGATATGGACAGCATCCGGACCGCGCTGGGCGAGGAGAAGACATCGTTCCTCGGTGCGTCCTGGGGCACCTACCTCGGTTCCGTCTACGCCACGATGTTCCCGAAGCGCACCGACCGTGTCGTCCTGGACAGCAACCTGGGTCCGGCCGGCTGGGACTACCACAGCCAGCGGCTGTGGTCGCAGGGTATGGACGACCGCTTCCCGGACTTCGCGAAGTACGTCGCCGCCAACCACCGTGAGTACGGGCTCGGCCGGACGGCGGCACAGGTGAAGGCAAAGTACTTACAGCTGGCCGCGCGCCTGGACAGGACACCGGTCAAGGGTCCGGACGTCGTGTGGGATGGGGCGCTGCTCCGGCTGATCACGTTCGGCTACTCGTACGGCGCGACGCAGCTGGCCACCCTCGCCGAGGTCTTCAAGGCACTCGAGGCGAACCAGCCGCCTCCGCCGCTGCCTGCGGGCGAGACCGCCAAGGCGACGGCGGCCAGTGTGGACAACCTCATCTCCGCCCGGTACTACATGATCTGCAACGACTCGCACTGGCCGGCGTCGCTGCAGTCGTACCAGCGGAACGTGGCGATCGACCGGATCCGGCACCCATTGTTCGGTGCGGCCGGAGCGAACATCAACCCGTGCGCCTACTGGCCGAAGCCGATCGAGGAGCCGGTGAAGGTCGGCAACAACGGCCCTTCCAACGTGCTGATGGTGCAGAACCTCCGCGACCCCGCGACACCGCTTGCCGGCGCCGAGCAGCTGCGGAAGGCACTCGGCGACCGGGCCCGGATGGTGACGGCCGACCAGGGCGGACACGGCGTCTACCTGCTGAACAAGAACCAGTGCGCGAACACGGCTGCGACATCGTTCCTGCTGACCGGCAAGCTGCCGGAGCGCGACTACCACTGTTCCGCGGACGCAACACCCCGCTGATCGGTTCGTGAGGCATGGGCCGCGATGATGGTTGCTCCGCACGACGAGGAAGGACGGCGTACCCGGTGATCCGAAGCACCAACCGGACCTTGGGCCGCATCCTGGTCGTCCTCGAGATTGTGGCTCTTGTGGGCTTCAACGGTGACGAAGCGGTACGCCGGTTGTTCCTGCACGACCAGGCCACTCCGGGCGCTATCGCGTTCTTCGGATTCGGGGCGGTGATCAGCACGCTTGCGCTGCTGCGGCGCCGGTACCCGGGAGCGATCGCGCAGCTCGCCGCGTCCGCGTTCGCGCTCTCGCTGATCTGCAGCGCGGCCGGCTTCTTCGCGAAGCCGGCCGCACCGTTCGGAGGTGACGGCGAGGCACTCGCGCTGGTACTGCTGATCGGAGCCGGTTGCCATCGGCTGCGGTCCCTGCCGGCGGTCGCGGTCGCGATCGTCGGCGGACTGGCGCTCGTCACGGCGCCGATGCTCCGTTACGGCAGGGATTCGACCACGCTCACCCTGGCGGTGTTCTGGACCATCCTGTGGGGCTGCAGCGTCGCCATCGGTTTGATGCTGCGGGACGCCGACGCGCGGCGCGAGGCCGCGCTCGCGGCGGCGCGGAACAGGGAGCGGCTCGCGCTCGCCCGGGAACTGCACGACCTGGTCGCTCACCACATCACGGGGGTGGTGGTCCGGACCCAGGCCGCCCAGGTGGTACTTGCCGAGAGCCCCGAACAGGAACTATTGCGCGAGATCGAGGGCGCCGGCGCCGAGGCGCTGGCCGCCGTACGACGTCTGGTGACGATGCTTCGGAGCCCTGAGCAGACGATGGCGCTCACCTCCGACGGGTTGGTGGAAGCCGTGGAGTCGACCGTTGCAGGCCACGCGAACGTGGACCTCCGGCTGGCGCCGGGCCTGGAGGACCTGACCGTCGCACCGGAGACGGTGTCGACCGTGCATCGCGTCGTTCTCGAGTCGTTGACGAACGTCCGCAAGCACGCGCCGGACGCGCGGACAGTCACGGTGACGGTGGAGCCCACAGTCGGGCAGGGGAAGGCCCTGCTCCGCGTCGAGGTCAGGAACGACGGGATCCGGCCGGGACGTGCGCGGCGCTCGAGCGGCGGTTACGGACTGATCGGCATGGGGGAGCGGATCGGTGCGCTCGACGGCACGCTCACGGCCGGTGAAGACGACCACCACGGCGAGCGCGGGTGGCGCGTCCTCGCTGAGCTCCCGCTGCCTGGAGGGGTAGGGGCGGGACCGGAGAAGGGAACGGCGCCATGACAGTGCGGACTGTGCGGGTCCTGCTCGCGGACGACCAGGCGCTGGTGCGGACCGGCTTCCGGCTCATCCTCGAGCGCGAGGCCGACATCGAGGTCGTCGGCGAGGCGGAGGACGGCAATCAGGCGGTCACGCTCGCTCGTGAGCTACGGCCGGACGTCACGCTGATGGACATCCGGATGCCGCAACTGGACGGCCTCAGGGCGACCCGATTGCTCGCGGGACCGGAGGTGGCCGAGCCATTACGCGTGCTGGTGGTCACGACCTTCGACCTCGACGAACTCGTGCACGAGGCGCTGCACGCCGGCGCGCGCGGTTTCCTGCTGAAGGACGCCGGCCCGCGGCTGCTCGTCGAAGCCGTGCACGCCGCCGCTAACGGCGATTCCCTGGTGTCGCCGTCGATCACCACCCGGCTCCTGCAGCACTTCAGTACGTCGAGCCGTAAGACGCGCCACGCCGCTCCGCCGTTGACCGAACGCGAGCTCGACGTGACGAGGGCGGTCGCGCGCGGCCGGACGAACGCCGAGATCACCGACGAACTGGTGATCTCGCTCTCGACGGTGAAGTCACACCTGGCCTCGATCCAGCGCAAGATCCAGGCCCGGAACCGGACCGAGATCGCTGTCTGGGCGTGGGAATCGGGCATCGTGCGCTGAGCGGCGACCGTACCGCGATCCCCGATGCGAGGTCTTCGTTGTGGAAGCTCGCCGGCTTCACGGTGTGACCTCTCCTTGTCGAATGCATCTACGAGAGGAATGCGCTCAGCGCGGTGTTGACCTCGTCCGCGTGGGTCCAGAGGAGGCCGTGTGGGGCGCCCTCGATCTCGACGTACTGTGCCTCGGGGAACGCGGCGTGGAAGCGGCGTCCGGTGGCCTCGATGGGAAGGACGTTGTCGTTGGTGCCGTGCAGGATCAGCGTCGGCTTGCCGCTGGCGCGCACTGCCTCGATGTCACCGCGGAAGTCTTCGATCCACGACGGGACGACGGCGTACGCAGCCACCGGGGCGCTGCTGATCGCGACATTCCAGCTGCCGGTGACGGCTGCCTGACTGATGCGGGAGCCAAGGTTCTCGTCCAGGTTGTAGAAGTCGGCGAAGAACTGCGTGAACCATGCGTACCGGTCGCCTTTCGCTGCTGCCGCGATACCGTCGAAGACCTTCTGCGGCACGCCTTCGGGATTGTCGTCCCGGGCGACGAGGAACGGTTCCAGCGACGCGAGGAACGCAAGTTTCGCCACCCGCTCGTGGCCGTACCGTGCCACGTAACGGGCGAGTTCCCCAGTGCCCATCGAGAAGCCGACCAACGCGACATCACGGAGGTCCAGGGTCTCCAGGATCGTGTTCAAATCTGCGGCGAACGTGTCGTAGTCATAACCGGAGGCGACCTTCGACGACTGGCCGAATCCACGACGGTCATAGGTGATGACCCGATATCCCGCAGCAAGCAGCTCGCGCGTCTGACGCTCCCAGCTGTGCCCGTTCAGCGGATACCCGTGGATCAGGATGACCGGCTGACCCGACCCTTGGTCCTCGTAGTACAACTCGATCGGAGTGCTGTTCTCTTCACCGACGGCGATGTAGCCCATGATCTCTTCCTTTCGTGCGACCAGCCCATTGCCGGTTGCTTGCTGCAAGTCGACGTTCTGTGGTTGGAACAGGACGGATCGAGGGTTGCGTCTGCTGCTCGGTGGCTAGGAAACAACCCTCGCCCTGCCCTTGCTAGAAACGTTGCACCGTGTGCGTTTCACACGCTCCGGACGTTGGCTGCGACGGCCTCGTCGATCGGAGTCGTACCGCGATTCAGCTCGAGGATCTGGTGCGAGATCCGGGGCTCGCAGAGCAGCTGGGCCAACGTGTCGGCGACATCCTCTCGGGTGATGTCGTCGTGCATTTCCGCAGGACTCAGCGAGATCGTCCCAACTCCTGGGTCGTCCGACAGGAGTGAGGGTCTCAGGATCAGCCAGTCGAGCCCGCTGCGCGTGACCGCCATGTCCGCAGCCTTCTTGACGCTGAAGTAGTGCTCGACCTCGTCGCCGAGGTCGCGCTCACGCCACGATTCAGGAAATACCGACACCAGCGCGAATCGTCTGACATCTGCCTGTTCGGCCGCCTTCAAGGCGGTCGCGACCCCGCTGCCGTCGATCGTGTCGGTGATGTCACGCGCTCCGCCGTTGGAGCCTGCGGTGTACACGATGACATCAGAGCCTTCGAAGGCCTGGGCCAGTTCGTCGACCGACATCTGGCCCAGGTCGCCGACTGAGGCCTCGACACCCTTCGAGCGAAGATCGGCCTGCTGGTTCGCTCGACGCACGAGCCCACCGACCACGACGCCGCGGTCGCGCAGTTTGCCGGCGAGGAGGCCACCGATGGCGCCGCTGATCCCGACGATGAACACTCGCATTCACATCACCTCTGCTACTGATCTTTTGACCAGTGCGATGTCGGCGGGCGTCGGCCGGCGGAACATCCCACCATTGGCGACGAATTCATCGCCGTGTTCCCTCAGGTGGCGAGCGAACAGCGGGCACACAGGCACGACGGTGAGGTTCTTGCGAATGCTATCTGCAAGCGCCTCGCGCACGAGCAGCCCAGCCAGACCCCGTCCACCGAACTCCTGGTCTATCTCGGTGTGGAAGAAGATCCGGTCGCCGTCGGGAGAATCGACGAAGTCTGCCCTGCCGACGGGTGACTCATTGGCGAGGTTCACCGTGTAGGAGCTGATCGGGTGAGTGACATCGAGTCTGACCGTCACGGATTCACCGTTGTTGTCGATCAAGCCATCAGCCACCTGGCTGTCCTTTCGTGAGCCGCTGTCGCGGCTTGGGCCAACGGTCATTTGCGAGAGTCAGAGCTGTTCTGGTGGTGCCATCCGGTAGACGAATTGGCCAAGCCCGGACTGGGCGATGGCGAAGAGCATTCCGGCCAGACCTTCCTGAGCGGCGGCCATACTCAGGTCGCCCACACACACCGCCTCGTATCCGGCATCGAAACTCAATTGGCTGACGATGCCTTTGGCTTCGTCGTCACCGGACCACAGGTTGCTCGGCCGTACGCGGGCTTCGGCGATCTGGCCGAAGAGAGAAGCAAAGTTGGTGCTGAACGCTTTCGCCGTCGGTCCGCCGGTCACGGACTTGACGTACTCGGCGTTGGACGTGAAGCCGGCCGGAGGTCGGGCGCCGCCGTAGAGGTTCGTGGCGTCGAGCACCGTCTTGCCCTCGAGTCCCTTGACGGATGACAGTGCCGCCTCCACGGCGGTTCCCGGGACGGCAAGCAGCACTGCGTCCGCGGCGTCGGCGGCGCCGCCTCCACGTCCCAGCCGTGTCACCTGGTGGCCGGCACCTTCCCACAGGTCGGCCAGCCCGCCGCCGATGTTGCCTCGTCCGATCACGGTGATGTTCATGGTGCTCTCCTTGCCAAGGCTGTTTGCGATGCCGGCCGGGCTCGCCGACCAGACCGGATCTGACCAGGCTCGGCCAGACTCGGCGGGGCAGGTCGGGGCTGTGCCCGTGGCGTGACACGACGCTAAGGCGGTCGTGCTGCGGGCGTCCAAGACTTGTCCCGGCGCCGGACGATAGAATGTGTCTATCGATATCGGCCCCCGCCCCTTCGCGCGCTGACGACTTCTCGTTGCCGGGCGCAGAATGACGATGTCGTCCAAGGCAACGATCCGCTTCAGTCGGTTACTTCCCGGAACGCGTCCTGGTTGGCTTGGGAGGTGGGCCGGCGGAGTTGCGGATGACCACGTGGGTGCCGACCACGGTGTGCTGGTTCATGGCATGCCGGTCGCGGTTGAGGGCGTAGCGTACGGCGGTCCGGCCGAGGTCCTCGTGGTCCACGTGGACCGTGGTGAGCTCCGGTGTGAGGTCTCGGGCCAGTGGGATGTCGTCGTATCCGACGACTGAGACGTCCTCGGGCACTCGGAGGCCGGATTCTCGCAGTGCGACCAGCACACCGCTGGCCACGACGTCGGTCGCGGCGAAGATTGCGGTGAATTTCTGGCCGCGGGCCAGCAGGTCGCGGGTGGCCTGGTAGCCGGACTCGCGGTCGAAGGTGATCGCGCGGGCCGGTTGCGGCGTCACTGGGAGGTGGTGTGCGTCGTGGGCGCGCTCGAACCCGCGGAGACGTCCGTCGATGGTCATATGACCCGGTTCACCGGCACCCAGGAAGGCGATGTCGCGGTGACCGAGGGAGATGAGGTAGCTCGTAATGGCGTAGGCGCCGCCTTCGTTGTCGTACTCGACGACTGTCGCGGGCACGTCGGGGTCCAGCGGTGGGCGGCCGCAGAGCACCAGGCGGGAGCCGGACTTGTCCAGCGCCCGGGCGACCTGAGTCATCCGCTCGACGTAGCTTCGGTTGTTGCTGCCGCCGCCGACGAGAACCACTGCCTCGGCCTGCTGCTCGCGCATGAGCTCGATGAGTTCCAGCTCACGTTCGGGATCGCCGTGGGTGGTGCAGACCAGGCACAGCCGGCCCTCGGCGGTGGCCTGCTGCTCGACGCCTTGACCGACGTACGCGAAGGCAGGGCCGACCAGGTCGTGGACGATGAAGGCCACGGTCTTGGTGCCGCCGCCGCCCAGGGCCCGCGCCTGGGCGTTGATGACGTAGTCCAGTTCGCGGACGGCCTTCATCACCCGCGCGCGGGTTGCGGTCGAGACGGGGTAGTTGCCGGCGAGCACCCGGGACACCGTGGTGGCGGACACCCCCGACGAAGCGGCGACGTCCTTGACGGTCGGACGGTCGCCCGATGTCGGTTGGCGTGCCACCGTGGCCCCCTTCTGAGATGCTGGAATGGGTCAACGATAGGTCAGGCGACCCGGTCGAGGTCGGTGGCCACGATGGCGTGTGTGAACGGGCGGCCGTCGAGGATGCGTTCGAGTTCGTCGATGATGCAATCGCCCATCCGTGCCAGTTCGTTGCCGTGTGAGCCGGCGATGTGCGGCGTCAGGAAGACGTTGGGCAGCTCCCAGAGTGCGGAGGCGGGGGACAGCGGCTCAGGATCCGTCACGTCGAGTACGGCGTACAGCCGTCCGGTCTCGAGGTGGTGGATCAGCGCTTCGGTGTCGACGAGGCTGCCGCGCGCGGTATTGATCAGGGTCGTTCCGTCCCGCATCAGCGCGAGTTGTTCAGCCCCGACGAGCCGGTGGGTCTGTGCGTTCGCCGGGGCGTGCACGCTGACGATGTCGCAGTTCCGCAGCAACGTGTCCAGATCGACCAGGCGTACGCCGAGTTCGGCAGCGCTGGCGGCGTCGACGTAGGGGTCGAACAAGCACACCTCGAGGTCGAAGGGGCGGAGCAGTTCGATGACGCGCCGGCCGATCCGCGAGGCGCCGATCACTCCGATCGTTCGGCCGTAGTTTCCGACTCCTGTCTGCACTTCGGCCAGGGTGAAGTTTCTGCTCGCGTGGTACTGGTCGCGGAGACGGAAGACGTCCTTGCCGGCGAACAGGATCGCAGCAAGGGTGTACTCGGCGACAGGTACGGCGTTCGCCGCGGCGGCCGAGGTGATCGCCAGACCGCGTTCCCAGCACGCCGGAGACAGGAGTGCCTTGACCGAGCCGGCGGTGTGCAGGATCGCCCGCAGCCGGGGCGCCACGTCGAGGACCGCCGCGGTGATCGGTGGGCAACCCCATCCGGTGATCAGGAACTCGGTCGAGGCCAGGGCGGCCCGGATGTCATCGGTGTCGAACCGCTCGGCTACGACGGTCTGATCGATTCGCACGAGTTGCTGCAGGCGGTGCATCGACCGTGGTGGATACAGAGCCTGCAGATGGTGAGCACCGAGGGCGAAAAGTGCCGCGGGGCGGTCTGCCACGGGCTCCTCCGTTCATGGTTGGTAGCGCCAACTTCGTCTGGTTGGCGGTGCTATTTGAGGCTGCCCAGCGTGATGCCGGAGCGCCAGTACCGTTGCATGGCCAGCATCAGGGCGACGATCGGGACGAGTGAGACGATCGCTCCGGCGATAACGAGTCCGGTCAGGTCGACGGACTGGTCGACCTTGATGTTCAGCCAGGAGTACAGGCCGAGCATGATGGTCCATTTCTGTTCGCCGCGCAGGAAGACCAGTGGGCCGAAGAACGAGTTCCAGGAGCCGACGAACCCGAGCAGGAAGATGGTCGCCGAGCCGGTCGTCATCAGCCGCGCCCCGATGGCGAAGAAGGCGCGATACTCCCCGGCGCCGTCCACGCGGGCCGCCTCCAGCAGTTCCGGTGGGACAGCGCCTTCGGCGTACACCTTGGCCAGGTAGACGGAGAATGCGCTGAAGAAGTGCGGCACGATGATCGCCCAGGGTGTGTCGACGATGTGCAGCCGGGTGTAGAGCAGGAAGGACGGGATGGTCAGCAGCGCGCCCGGGATCAGGAACGAGGCGATGATGCAACCCATGAGAACGCCGCGGCCGCGGAACTGGTACATGGCCAGTGCGTATCCGCAGGCGACGCAGAGGACGGTCATGCCGACCGTGCCGGCGACGCCGTACAGGAGCGTGTTCGCCATCCAGCGCAGGAAGATGCTGTCGTGGTAGGTGAAGAGGTCCCGGAAGTTGTCGAAGAGGTGGAAGTCTGCGAACCACAGGCCGTTGGTGGTGTAGAGGTCACGCTGGTTCTTCGTCGCGGAGACGACGAGGAACCACACCGGCGCGACCGAGTAGACGAGGAAGAGGACGAGGCCGGTCCAGATCAGGATCCTCGACGTCGTGGACGGATGGTGACCGGCCGGCAGGTCGTCGTCGTACCGGCGCCTGAGGGCAGCAGTTGTTGTCATGTGGGGGCCTTGTTCGTCAGTTTGTAGAAGGTCGCCGAGACCAGGCCGACCACCAGCGCGAGGACGATGGACAGGGCCGCGGCGTAGTTGAAGTCGCCGACCGCGAAGGCCTGGTTGTAGATGGTCATGATCGGAGTGAAGTCCTTCGTGACGGTCTCCGGCGTCATCGAGCGGAACAGCAACGGTTCACTGAAGATCTGCAGGGTGCCGATGATGCCGAGAACGCTGACCAGGACCAGGGAGCGCCGCACGTACGGCACTTTGATCGACCAGGCGATGCGCCATTCGGACGCGCCGTCGACCCGTGCGCTGTCGAAGATGTCGCGCGGCACCGCTTGCAGAGCGCCGTACACGATCAGCATGTTGAAACCGATGCTGCCCCACGCGACGAGGTTGCCGACCGAGACCCAGATCATCCCGCTGCTGTAGAAGTTCGCGTCGATCCCGAACAGTTCGAAGAACGGCGTGAGCGGGCCGACGGCGGGGCTGTAGAGGTAGATCCAGATGAGGGTGGCGACGATCCCGGGGCACATGTAGGGCACGAGCATCGCGATCCGGAGCTTTCCGGCTACCCGTCGGCGGACCGAGTCGAGCAGCAGCGCCAACCCGAGGCTGGTGAGCTGGATCAGTGGGATGACCACGATCGCGAACACCGCCACCCGCCAGAGGCTGCCCCAGAACTTCGCGTCGTGCAGGGCTCGGTCGAAGTTCCCGAAACCGCTGAACATCACCGTCTTCTGGCCGAAACCGAGGCCGGAACTCTTCGCGGTGTAGAGGCTCTTGCTCAGCGCCATCAGCACCGGGACCACCGTGAAGACCACGAATCCGGCGAAGAACGGCACCGTGAACGACGCTCCCTTGAGAGCGACGGTACGTCGCCAACGCCCACTGGAGGCGCGGACGTCCCCGGCCTGCCCGGCGCGTGGTGTTGTCAGCGGTTTCGGCTTCAGATCCAGCGACATCCGCACTCCTCCAACTCGGTCGTCGGTCTCAGTTCGTGACGCTGATGCCCTTGGCCTTCAGATCGTCGACGGTGAACTTCTGCATGTTCTCGAGGAGTTGGCGGAAGGTGATCTTCTTGGTGACCGCCTGCGCCCACTGGTCCTGCAGTTCCTTGAAGACACCGGTGTAGTTCGGGCCGACCAGCCAGTTGTCCACGCCTGACTGCGAAGCCTTGATGATGACCGTCTTGGCCTCCGAGCGGTGGCTGCCGAACAGCTTCCGCGGGACGGCGGCGTCGATCCACGGCGACGGGTCGGGCATCGCGCCCGGCCAGGCGTACGATCCGGTGGCCTTGTCGAAGGTGGCGTCGACGCCTTCCTTGGTCGTGTTCATCCAGATGCCCACCTCAGTTGCCTCCTTGGGGTGCTGGCATCCCTTCGGAACGAGCAGCGCGTTGCCGTGGGCGGGAGTCGCGAACTTCGTGGCGCCGGGGAACTGCGGCAGGTCGACCGGCTCCCAGTCGCCGATGGTCTTCTTGAAATGGAGCTCGTAGTTGGTCAGCTGCCAGGTGGACGTCGGCAACGAGACCATCTTGCCCTCGTCGAAGTACGCGATCAGGGCGGGCCGGTCCTGGTACGTCTGGTTGGCGACCAGGCCGTTGTCCACCAGTTGCTGGAGAATGTTGGCGGCGGCAACGGACTCGGGCGACAGGAAGTCGACCTTCCAGGAATCGTTCTGCACCGAGTACCAGGTCCCGCCGGCTTGGGTGATCAAGTTGACCAGCGTGCTCGGGTCCTCACCGGCCAGGTTCATCACCTGGACGCCGTGCGGTTTGAGCGCCTTGCCGGCGGCGATCACGTCGTCCCACGTCTTCGGCACCGGTACGCCGTACTTGTCGTAGGCCGCGCGGTTGATCATCATGAACGTCGGCCCGGTGCCGGTCGGGATGCCGTAGTACTTGTCCTGGATCTGGGCGCCCTTGAGTGAAGTGGCCTTGAACTTCGTCTCCGCGGGCTTCACGTAGTCGGTCACGTCGGTGAGGAGGCCCTCCGACAGCAGGGCGGGCACGTCACCGAAGTTCTGCGCCAGGCAGGGGATCGCGCTGCCGGCCGCGACGGCGTTGCGCAGACCCGTCGCGGTGGTGGGCAGGTCCGCCTGCTTGACGAAATTGATCTTGATGTCGGTGTGGGTGGCGTTGAACTTGTCAACCACCGGTTTGGCGTCCGTCCAGGCCCAGTACTCGATCTCGACCGGGCCGGACGAGGTGTTCTTGCCGGCGTCGTTGCTGCAGGCGGCCGTGGTGGCGGCCAGGCACAGGGCGAGGCCGGTCAGCACAGCGCGACGGCTGGTTCTGGGCATGCGCGTATCTCCACGGTGAGCTAGGGGATCTGCGGGTGATGGCGGCCGCCATAGTTAACGATTTCTATGGAAGGTAGAAGAAGGAGCCCATAGCGTCAAGGCCTCGCGGTCTTGCCGTACAGCTAGATGCTGAATAGCGTAGAAATCGGTAACTACGAGTTCAGCGGCTTGACTGTCGCGTTCGCGGCAGCGCTCCTGCCCGTCACCGAACTCCTCCTTCGAATCCCTCCGCCCATGGAAGAGGTGCTCTCTGTGAACCCGACTCCAGCCGCCACAGGCGGCCAGGTCCGACGCCTGTTCGCGTTCGCCGCCGCGCTCGTGCTCGTCACCGGACTGCTCTTCGCGGTAGCCCGGCCGGCCGCCGCGCAGGATCTCGGCACGTGTGCCGTGACGTTCCGGTCCACCGTCAGTGCGCAGGGGTTCGTCCACCCCGGCGTCGGCCTGACCCAGCCGATCCTGGAGAACGCCCGCCGGCAGATCGCCGCGGGCGCCGAGCCCTGGACCTCGTCGTTCCGCGCTATGCAGCAGTCGTCAGCGGCCGGGATTGCCGTGACCTCGTCGAACCGGAGCAGCGCCGACCCGACCAAGCCCGCCTCGGATGCGTTCAACAGTCAGGGCTTCAACGGCCGCTTCATCGCCGACGGACTGAAGTCCTATACGCAGGCGGTGCTCTACGTACTGACCGGTGAGGAGGTGTACCGCAAGAACGCGCTCGACATCATCCGCATCTGGGAGCAGATGGATCCCGCGAAGTACGAGTACTTCACCGACTCGCACATCCACACCGGCATCCCACTCAACCGGATGGTGTCCGCCGCCGAGTTGCTGCGCTACAGCTCGTGCGCAGACGGGGCGTACCCCTGGACCGACGCGGACACGGAGGCTTTCACTCGCAACCTCGTCGTACCGGTTGTCGAGACCTTCCAGAACGACAACAACCACTTCATGAACCAGCACAGCTACCCGCTCATGGGCGCGATGGCCGGCGCGATCTTCATGGACGACACCGCGCTCTACAAGCGGTCGGTCGAGTGGTTCACCGTCAACGCCACCGCCAAGGATCAGGGCTTCAACGGCTCGATCGCGCGGCTGTTCCGATGGGTCGACCACGACGACAAGACCGGCAAGCCGATCAAGGACCCGCACGTCCAGCACGCCGAGATGGGACGCGACCAGGCCCACGGCGGCGGCGACCTCACCAACGCCGCGATCATTTCCCGCATGCTGCTGGCGGAAGGGACGAAGGTCGACCCCGTCGCAGGCACCATCTCCGACGCCCCGAACGCAGTCGGCCCCTACGAGTTCCTGAACGACCGGATCATCGCCGCCGCCGACTACTTCTGGCGATTCATGCTCGGCTACGACACCCCGTGGACTCCGATGGCCTATGCGATCTCGCCTGACGGCACGATCCGCGACACCTACAACCACATCTCGAACGGCTACCGCGGGCGCTACAACACCGCGAGCTTCTGGGACATCTATTACTACTACGCATTCTCCCGCGGCGAGGACGTCACGAAGCTCGCGCCGTACTTCGCCGAGGCCTACGCCAAGCGCAACGGCCCGCTGTTCTACTACGGCGGCAGCCGCAACAACGCATGGGACAACGTGGACGGCGGCGGCGACTCCTGGCTCTTCGCGCCGGCTGCCGCGGCCGGGCAAACCGCCCTGCCGCTGCCGGACAGCCCTACGATCCTCGAGGTCGAGAACAAGTACACCCGTCTCTCCGGCGACGTCGAGCGCAGAACCGACGGCAGCACCGGATACATGCGGATGTCGACTGCGGGCCACGGCTCTGAGATCGCCTACCTCAGCGGCTCGACCAGCAAGCAGCTGCTCGCCTTCCAGGTCCGCACCGACGGCGAGGTGCGGCTGCGGATCGACCGGCACGACGATCGCACGGTCCTTGTGCCGGACACCGGCGGCCAGTGGCGTTACGTGATGTATCCCCGCTCGATCGGGGACATGCTGTTCGTCCAGGCGACCGGCGACGGGGCGACGATCGACATCGATCACATCGACACGAACGCGGCGGCCGGACTGACTCCACCGACCTTCGACGACACGTCGACCGCGCGCATCGTGAACTGGAAGGGCGCGACCGCGACGGCCGACCTCTCCGCGCACTACACCGGCACCGGCACTCTTGCCTACACGGCGGAGGGGCTACCCCCGGGGGCAACCCTCGACACCTCCACCGGGAAGCTGACCTGGACGGCCGCCGCAGGCGGCTCCACCACCATCGCCGTGGCGGTCTCCGACGGCACCACGGTGGCGAGCCACCACGTCGTGCTCGCCGCTGCCCACAACCGCACCGACGCGCTCACGCTCGCCGAGCAGGGCCACGACGCGGGCGCCGTTTACGTCTCCGACACCAAGGCCGCATTCGACCAGGCGCGCGCTACTGCCCAGGCCTTGGGCAACAAAGGCACGAACGACGAGTACCTTGCCGCGTTGGCCCGCCTCGTGAGGGCGGTCGACGGCCTCGCGCTCGTCTCCCCGCGCACGGCCGTGGACGGCAGCCTCGACTATCCCTCGCTCGTAGTGAGTTCCACGGCGGGGGCCAACATCGGCAACCTCGTCGACGGCGACAACCAATCGGGGACCTCGTACGGCCAGGCTGTCAACCTCTCCCACACCTTCGACTTCGGGCCGGACTTCCGGGTCTCGGCGACCCGCTTCGGATTCCAGAGCAACATCTTCGCCGACCGGCTCGCGAACTCCGCCGTCTTCGGATCGAACGACGGCAAGAACTGGACCAGGCTGACCCCGGGTGTCACGCAGTTCACCCAGGATTTCAACACGCTCGACGTCGACCCAGCTCTGCGCGACGAACAGTTCCGTTACCTCAAGGTGCAGTTGCTCAAGCCTCTGCCGGACGTGCTGTACGGCATCGTTCGCAACCTGTTCGAGATGACCGAGTTCCACATCTACGGCGAACGGCACGAGATCGGCAACCTGGTGAAGGCGACCTCGATCACGTCCGCACAGGCCATCGCCGGCAAGATCATGACCGGCGACACCGTCGACGTCTCAGTCACCGCCAAGCAACCGATCCAGCAGGTCACCGTCACCGTCCAAGGCGTGACGGCGAAGGCGAACTCGGTGGACGGCGTCAGCTGGACCGCAGCGGTCAAACTCGACAACGCGCCACCCGGCGACATCCAGGTCGCGGTCGACTACCTCGACGCCGCGGGCAAGGCCGGTCCGATCGCGTACGGAACCACCGACGGATCGAAGCTCTACATCGCGGGCGACCCCGCGCATTTCATCGACGTGGCCAAGTTCGCCACCGTCACCGCCTCCGACAAACAGTGGCCGGGCACCGGACTGGGCGCCGACGAGGTCGGCTACCTGCTCTTCGACCGCGACGCCGACACGTACGGCGACCTGAACAGTGGACCAGGCGCGTACTACGTCCTCGACTTCGGCGCACACACGACCGTGCAGCCCGAGGAGGTGCTGTTCCTTCCGCGAGCCAGCCACCCGCAGCGGGCCAATGGCACTGTCCTGCAGGGGTCGAACGACGGCCAGACCTGGACCGACCTCACCAAACCGCTCACCGGAGCTGTAGCAAACACCTGGGGCGACCAGCCCACCTCGGGCGGAGACCACTACCGGTACCTGCGGATCTACAACGCCACCAGCTGGTACGGCGACCTCTCCGAGGTCGAGCTGTACGGCGACATCAAGTACGACGCGTAATTCGACTCGAAGGCCCGCACGGCCGACGAGAAGACCAGGCCGAGGGCCTAGCGCTACGAAAGGCGCTCGCTCGAATTGAGCGGGACCTGGATGAGGAGAGCGCGGACGGCGGGGGGGCCGGCGGATCAGCGCCGCGCCTCCCGCGCTTCCAGAAGGAGTCCCGACAGGAAGGGAGCATTTCACCATGAACAGCGATTCGAACCGTCTGAGTCGGCGCAGCCTGGTGCTGTCGGCAGGTGGGCTAGCCGCTGCCGGAACCGTCAGCGCGCTCGGCGTCGGCTCGACCAGAAGCACCGCCGCCCCTGCCACCTTCACCCACCCAGGGATGCTGCACAACGCCGGCGACATCAACCGGGCGAGAGCCCGTGTAGCCGCTGGAGACGACCCGTGGCTCGCGGGCTGGAACCGATTGATCGCCAATCCGCACGCACAAGCCGGCTGGGCACCGAGACCACAGCAGCGCATCATCCGGGGCGGCGCCGGGGAGAACTATGGCTTCCTCTACAACGACATCGCCGCCGCCTACCAGAATGCACTGCGCTGGCACATCAAGGGCACGTCCGCGCACGGCGACACCGCTCGCAACGTCCTGAACGCCTGGTCCAACACGCTCGTCAGTATCGACGGTGACTCGAACAGATACCTGGCGCTGGGACTCTACGGCTGGCAGTTCGCGAATGTGGCGGAGTTGATGCGCGGCTATCCCGGATTCGACCTCAGCCGGTTCCAGCAGATGATGATCAACGTCTTCTCTGGCTGGAACCACGACTTCCTGGTCCGGCACAACGATGTCTGCGACTCCCACTACTGGGCCAACTGGGACCTGTGCAACATGGCGTCGCTGATGGCGATCGGGATCCTGACAGACAACCCAGGCATGTACGACGAGGCCGTCACGTACTTCAAGAGCGGCAGGGGCAACGGCGCCATCCGGCACGCCGTGCCGTTCCTGTATCCGCAGGTGGAGGGATATGACCTCGGGCAGTGGCAGGAGTCCGGCCGCGACCAAGGTCATTCCGTCATGGGAATGGGGCAGCTGGGGGCACTGTGCGAGATGGCCTGGAACCAAGGCGACGACCTCTACTCGTACGACGGCCGGCGCTTCATGAAGGCCGCGCAATACGTCGCGAAGTACAACCTCGGCCAGAACGTGCCGTTCACCACGTACAGGTGGGGAGTCGGCGCGAACTGCGATCCGCAGCAGCAAACGGTGATCTCGTCGGCCTCGCGCGGACACATCCGTCCCGTGTGGGCGATGCTGCACTTCCACTACAACCGGCGGCTGTACGTCGACGACAAGTACATCTCCCAGATGTACTTTTCGATCGACCCCGAGGGTGGCGGTGGGGACTACGGGTCGACGAGCGGCGGTTTCGACCAACTCGGCTTCGGCACCTTGATGTACGCGAAGTAGCCCGCTCCTCGTACGTCGTGACGAAACCGGAGATTGCGGACGTGACCCGTTGACGAAGATGGGCACGCCCGTCCGATGCCTGGTACCAGGCCGGCGTGCCCATGTTCTCCAAGATCGTGCGTACGAAAGAACACGACCGACTGCGTTACCCGCTTGTACAAGTGCTGACGGATCTCGTTCAGCATGATCGCCAGCAAGCCTGAAGTCCGGGTCCGGTGGGAGACTCGGTCGGGACGTGACGACATAGGGGGTTCAAGGCATGGCAACAGATGCGAACGACGCGCCGGGGGTAGGGGCGGCCGGGCAGCGAATTCTCGACGTACTGGACAAGGCGATCGCCGTTCAGAGCTCGCTGGTGCAGAAGAGCGTTGCCCGAGCTCGCCAGCGGAATCCGGACGCTACACCAGAACAGGTGATCCGCAGTCTGGAACGGATGTACGTCAGCGCCTTGACCTGGACTGGAGCTGCAGTCGGAGGAGTTGCCGCCGCGCCTGGTGTCGGCACGGGAGTCGCACTGGCGCTTTCGGCAGGCGAGGGGCTCTCGAGTCTCGAGTTGAGCGCGCTCTTCGCGCTGTCGATCGCCGAAGTACACGGAGTCCCCATCGACGAGCTCGAGCGCCGCCGGACGATCGTCATGGGAATCATGCTCGGCGGGTCCGGCTCTGCGACTATTGGCAAGGTCGCCGAGCGTACCGGGCAGCACTGGGGACGTCAGGTGGTCGCCAAGGTGCCTGTCGAGACGTTGCGTCAGATCAACAAGGTGTTGGGGAAGCACTTCGTCACGAAGTACGGGACCAAACAGGGGATCATCGTTCTCGGCCGAGTGGCGCCGTTCGGCATCGGCGTTGTGATTGGTGGCGGCGCCAACGCTGCTCTCGCCGCTCTGGCGGTGAGAGCCGGCCGTCGCGCATTCGGTCCACCCCCCGAATCGTGGGACAGGCCAACGGACAGTGCAGTGCCAACGCCCGGGGACTCGAACGGCGATTGATGGCACTCAGCCGTCGGCGAAGGTAGCGTCGATAGCGAGGCATCAGGCCTTCGCGTTCGTACGTCGTGCGGGTGCCGTTGTCGAGGTCGTGTGGGTGTGGCCCTCGCTCAGGCCCGCCGAGGAACTGTCTGGGTCGGCGCGGACTTACGCCGAGCTGGTAGCGTCTGGAGGCTTGGTCTCGCGGTACGACGGGGTGTGGGGGCATGCCGAAAGCGTTCGGGCGGAGCAGCATGTAGTTATGGCGGCGATGGATTTGGTGTTCGGGGTGGGGGACAGGGTTCGGACTTGGGGGCGGTTCGTGGCCGGGGCGGACGGTGATTGGTTGGACTTGGCCCGTGTGCATGATTTGACGTGGAAAGCGCCGGGTTGGAAGTCAGATCGGTCGGTTCGGTTGATCGGGGCGGATGGCGAGGCAGTCGCTGCCGGCATCGCAGCGAACCGAGGTCTGGGCTACGTCTCGGTGGTTGGGATCTGGGGCGACGAGAGCATCGAGGTCGAGGTGCTGTCGGCGGAGATCCCCGCTCGGGAGGCGCGTGCAGCTCGGAGGGACCCGCCGTGCCCGCCGCCGCCCGGTGGCTGGCGGCACGGCGTGGTCGAGCTGGACGTTGACCTCCGCGACCGCGAGTCGTCCGGACCGATCGTCCACCTGGCGATCTTCCGTCCCTCTCCGGAGCAGGAAGTGTTGGTCGTCGCTGCCACCGATGTGGACGCGGTGATTCGGCAGTTGTCGCCGAAACTGCCACGCCAGTTATGCGTGGTGCCCAGCCGGTTCACCCGCGCTCAGATCGACGAGGTGTACGACGTCCTGGACGCCAATTGGCGAGACTGGCGCCTGGAATCCTTCGGCACCGGCTCGGATGAGCAGGCTCAACCGTTCATCGCGGCGATGATGTTCCGGGTCACCGCTGAGATGGCTGAATGGGCCGACGCACTGCCCGAGGGACTGGTCCGCCTGGAGCCGACGGTGAGCCCGGCCTGACAATGCGGTCGAGTAGCTGAGCCGTGATCACCGCCGCGATGATGGGCGACCTCCTCGCGTTCGCTGCTAGTTGTGTCCATCAGGGTTCGATGATCAGGCGGGCGACGAGGCCGTCGCGTAGCGTGAAGCGGAGTGCAGGTCCGCGATGCCGCCCGGGAAGTTGCCCTGCAGACGATGCGGACATCGAAGTGGTCCTGGTTGGCGCGGTAGGCGGCAGTGACTGTGCTCGTGTCGGCGTATTCGGTGGCCGAGGGCGGCCGGTCTGGCGTGTGCAGTGTGCGACTACGACCTGCGCGAAAAGGACGAGACTCGGCTGCCGTACGACATCCGGCTGCCGGACGAGCCCAAGACGAGACGCCTGGTGTGTGGGCAGTGCTGCGGCGACGGCCTGGTCGAGCTGGAGCGCTTGGCTGAACTCACGGAAAGGCCCTGAGCCTGGAGCCGATCCAGCAGCTCATGCCCAGCCGTTCGGGGTACTGGCACCGAGTCTGACTACGAATGCCTGCGGCCAACATGAGCTCGGCCTTGCATCGGCGAGCGGGCACGCTGATCACCGACATTTACGGACCGGCAAGGTGGGCCGCACTCAAGAACGGCACCATCGCTTGGGTCCGCCCCCACAGCCACACGAAATTCGACGAGGGCGCGCCCAACGGCGGCATCAACCAGGACACGTCGCTGCCGTACCGGCTGGCCACCACGGAGACGTCGTACGCTCACGATCCCGGCACCGAGACCGATCTGGAGATGACCGGACGCTGACCGACTACACGGCACCGGTCACCGGCGACGCCGACGGCTGGGGCCGGAGCTGCCCGGCAAGACCATCACCGACGTCGACCTCAACGGCGCGAACAGCACCGGCGACATCGTGAAACTCACCCGCTACGACGCCGAGGGGCGCGTCATCGAAACCCGGCAGCCCACATCGAACGGCGCCGACGCCGGCACCACCAAGACCGTGTACTACACCGCCGCCGTCAATGCCCAGTTCACTGACTGTGGCGGCAAGCCGCAGTGGGCCGGGATGGTCTGCAAGACCTACCCCGCCGCGGCACCCAGCTCGGGTCCGAGCTTGCCGTGGACGACAACCTCGGCGTTCACCTACCTGCTTGCGCCGAAGACCTTCACCGAGACCTCGGGCACCGTCACCCGCACCACTACCACGACATACAAACCTGACGGCCGCACCGACTCCACGGCGACCTCCGCCACCGGGCTGACCGGGTCGACGCCGAACACCAAGAAGGCCATTAGCTACGACGCCGCCACCGGCCAACCGACCGTGGTGACCGCGAAGAACGCCGACGACACCATCGCCGGTACCGTCATCACCGGGTACGACGCCTGGGCTCGACAGGTCTCATACCAGCCTTCCGGTGACGCGGCCATCACGACGATCTACAACGCCGCCGGTGACGTGGCCGCCGTGACCGACCCGAACGGCACCACGACCTACACCTACGACGGCACCGATGCCAACGGCAAAACCGAACACCGCGGCCAGGTCACCAAGGTCGACGTCACCACCGCAGGCTCCACCTGGACGTCGGTCGGCGCCTACGACTCTGACGGGACCCTCGTCACCCAGAAGCTGCCCGGCGGCGTCACGCAGTACAACGACATCGACAACACCGGCGAACCCATCGGCCTGCGCTACACCGGCCAAGTCACGACCGTAAACTGCGACGGCTCGACCACCGTGGACCCGAACGGGCCCTGGCTGTCCTGGTCGCTCGAGAACGACATCTCCGGCCGCGTGACGCATGAATGGACCCCCGACGGCAATGCCTTCACCACTGCGATCGGTGGCGCCATCCCCTACGACCGGCACTTCTCCTACGACAACGCCGGCCGCCTCACCCAGGTCAACGACCGCACCGCCGCCGCTCCCGGCGTCGACGTCGAAGACCCAGCCCAAGCCCCAGCCTGCGTGACCCGCACCTACGGCTTCGAGCCCAACGACAACCGGCTCACCAAGTCCACCGCTCCGGCGGCGGCCGACGGCTCGTGCAGCACCTCAGGCGCCACGAGTGTCACCCGTGCCTTCGACGCCGCCGACCGCCCGGTCACCGGCGCCAACGGTAGCGGTAGCTACACCTACGACGCGCTCGGTCGCACGACCAGCCTCCCAGCCGCGGACGCCCCGCACCCAAGCGGCGGCGACGTCGCCCTCACCTACTACGACAACGACCTCGCGCGCTCGATCGCCCAAGGCGGCACCACCACCAGCTTCACCATCGACGCACTCGACCGCCGAGCCACCGAAACCGTCACCAACGCGACCGGCTCAACCAACGCTGTCCGGCATTACACCGACACCAGCGACAACCCCACCTGGGTCATCCAAGGAACCACCACCCAGCGCTACGCAGAACTCATCGGCAGCGACCTCGCCCTCACCGTCGACCAGACCGGCGCCGCCGACCTCACGCTCGCCAATGCCCACGGCGATGTCGTAACCACCGTGGACCTACCCGCAGGAGGAAATGCGGCAGGCGGCATAGTTGGCTGGAACAACTACGACGAATACGGCAACACCGCCAATATCAGCGCGGGCACTGGCACCATTCATTATGGCTGGCTGGGCCGAGAACAACGCGCCAACGCAGATAGCGGACTCCTGCTGATGGGGGTACGCCTCTACAATCCGCAAACCGGCATCTTCACATCGACGGACCCCGTTCCTGGCGGGAACACGAACGCCTACACCTATCCCACCGATACCTTCAACTACGTCGACCTAGACGGTCGAATTAACGACCGCAACTGGGGAGGCCGCGGCCGAAGTGCAGATTTTGGCGGGTGGCGAGGACAGGATCCCGTACGGTCATCAAACGCCTCCAGAAAAGGGTGGGGATTCAAGTTCTCGAGGTTTTGGAAGAAGGCGAAAAGTAACTCGAACTCCGGAAAGGTCTACAAATCCCAGAAAGAGGCTGAGCGTGCAGCGAGGGCAGATGCAAAGTCAGGCGGCAGGTGCCGCTACCGGGGTATATGCAAAAGAGGGAACCATGTCCATGTAGACTACTACAACAAGCACGGCGAACTGCTTCACACCCGCCATTATGAATGGCGAAAGAGGGGTGACTACCTATGACAGAGGATTCGACAGGACCACTGGCTCCTGCAACTGCTGTCTTGATTAACGCGATCAAGTTGCACTCCGACGTCGTCGGCAACCCGCAGCATGAGCCCACCGATGCCATGCGAGCCGTAAATGATCTGCGGAAGGCAATGGACGGATATGCAGAAACGGTCTTCGACATATCAGGATGGGGGAACCCGTTCAATGAAGTAGACAGGAATTCGCATCAAAGTCGGAAGAAGCGTTCTAAGAAGACTCCGAAGAAAGCTGAGGGGTCAGTGACGGTGGAAGCTGTCTACCGGCTCCGAGTAAAGGACGAAGGCGCCGCACTCAGGTTGGTCGAGTCTCGGACCAGACTTCGCGGGCAGAGCCTATCGGAAGACATGTCTGCATCTGCCGTCGACATCGTCACCGAACTCTTTCGACTCGATGCATGGGACCCCTTCAACTACCCTGATGAGATCATTGCGGTGGTCGATCAAGAATGGACATGCTCATCAGGCTGATCGTTGTCCTGCCTGGGTCCTCCAAGGGCTGGAACCGGCACCGTAGCCTCAACTGAGGCGGTGTAGCCGCGTCGGGTGGCCCGACATCTACAGTCCTCCACCCGGTGTAGAGGCTCGCGCGAGCCACACAAGGTCGGGCGTTCTCATCCGCGACGTTGGCTAGCTCAGCGTAGCCACGGTCGCAGGTCGGGGCGCCGTGCTCAGCACCGATCGGTCAGCCCGACGCCAACTGGTGTCGCCTCCGCCCTCACTGTCATCTAGTGACGGGCCATCCGGCGCCGAGCAGGCCAAACAATCCTGCTTCGCAGTAGCGAGCCATGACGCCAGGCATACGACACGGCCGGAATAAGGCATCTGCGCCGGTAGCTGTCGGAGGAAGCTGCGTACAGTCTGGCCGCGGACCTGGAGTTGCAGTACGACGTGTACGGGTCGCGGTCACCAGACCATGTGCGGAAGGTGGATCCGCCGGTCCCGGTGGAGAAGGCATGGGTCGCTGCCGGATTCGTGGACGCGTGGATCTTCGAGAAGGGGACCTGGTACGGCCGGGTGAAGGGCACGGAGAACAAGTACTCCTGGATCCCGGGCATCGAACTTCGCCAGGCTGAGCAGTTCTGACGGCCGGCCCAACAGCAACCAACAGGGGACCGGTGATCCGCCTGCAGGGCGGCCCTCGAGACCGGGTGCACTACTACGAGCAGGACTTCCTCGACTGTGTCAGGTGATGGGCCGGTTGCACGACCGTCCGATCGATCACCCGTCGGCCTGGCCGCTGTCGTACGAGCGGCCGATGTCGAGGCTCGTCTGGGAGTGGCGGCCAGGCCAGATCTGTCGCCCGAACCCGATCAGGTGAGCACGGCCGCCCTTCATGGTGTCGCCGTACGCTCGTCATCGCGGCCTTGCTGGCCTTGTCTTCCGCACGCGCGCGGCGCGGCTCGGCACCTTGCACGAGCTGACCAAGCTCGTGCCGATCATCGCCGACGCGCTTGGCTACCATCCGTCCACCATCGAGCGCCACGCCATCGGCTCCGCCAGCGTGTACTGCCAATACATCGCAGCCAGGCGCCCAGATGGCCTGATCGCCCGCAGACGCTGTCTCCACATAGAACGCTCGATCATGCCGATGTGCGGTCGCGTCGATAAGCCGTGGAAGGATCTCGGCCTGATCGCGACAATGGCCCAGGTGTTTGTTGGCCGAAAAGGCAGGCTGCCCAAGATCCGGCAAGGAGCGTGCGACTCATGAGCGAGCAGTTTTACTCGGACGCGAGGTTGTACGACCGGTTGTTCCCCGGAGGCGAACAGGCCGTCGACTTCTATAGGGCCGAGGCCGATCGGCAAGGCGGGGGTGTCTTGGAACTCGGGTGTGGCACCGGACGCAAGCTAATCCCGATCGCATCCGACGGGCATCCGTGCATGGGCCTGGAGCTCTCGCCGAACATGCTTGCCGAGGCTCAGCGCAAGGCCGACGAGCGCGGCGTGGAGGTGCAGTGGGTGCAGGGCGACATGCGCGAGTTCGACCTGGGAAGAACGTTCGATCTCGTGTTCATCGCCGCCAATTCACTGCTCCATCTGCATGAAGCTGAGGACTTGGTGGACTGCTTCCGGTCGGTGCGAAAGCACCTGGCGCCCGGAGCGCGGCTCATCTTCGACGTGTTCAACCCGAGCGTGCGCATGCTTGCCCAGGCCGACGGCGTTCGACGCAGGCGCGACGCATTGTCGTTCGTGGATCCCGATCGTGGCGTAGTCCATGTCGATGTCGCGGAGACCTACGACGCAGCCGCGCAGGTGACTCGCGGCAGGTGGTACTTCTCGACCGATTCCGAGGCCGACTTCGGTGTCGCGCCGCTCGAGATCAGGAGCATCTTCCCCCAGGAGTTGCCGCTGCTGCTCTCGCTTGGCGGTCTTCGGGTTGTTGAACGCTTCGGCGACTGGTCCCGTGCGCCACTCACCGCAGATGCGGCGCTCCAACTCTACGTCTGCGCTCCGGACTGAACCGAGCCGACAGGACTGTCGGTTCAGGTCATCCTCCAGGCACCCTCATCTGCCGCGAACCGGGCGCTACTCCCGGCTCATCAACTCCCGTTCCTGCCAGTTGCAAGAACGCTCAGCTGAGCGGCCCGGAGCCGAACGCCGCGACTGACCAACTCGCTCGATCTGATAATCGCCTGTGTCATCACTTCGATGGTCCTACAGTGCCGTGATGGACCCCATCGCTGCGCCGCCCGTCGATCTGGACTGCCACGACCTTCCGGACGCCGCGATTCTTCAGCCCGGTCGAAGAACCCGGATCCGCACCTGGCCCGGTTCGGACTACCCCTTCCTGACCGGCCCACTCCGCGTCGAGGGCGTAAGCCCTGGCGACACCCTCGCCTTCCACCTCCACGCCCTTGAACTGGACCCCGTCGGTCATTACGGCTTCGCCACCACCACCAAACCCTGGGAGCCGTGGGGCGGCGTCCTCCGCGAGTCCGCGGACCAGGAATACGCCGGCCGCGCCGAACTCCGCGGCGACCAGGTGATCCTCGACGGCCAACACGTCATACCAGTTGTCCCGATGCTCGGCTGGCTCGGTCTGGTCCGGCCCGAACTGATCGCCGACCCCTGGGACCACGGCGGCAATCTCGACACCAAGGAGTTCGCCCCCGGCTCGACCCTCTATCTCTACGACGAAATCGGGTCCGGCCGGTTCGTCATCGGCGACGCGCACGCCGCAATGGGCGATGGCGAAATCAGCGGCCAGGGCATTGAGATCGCCTCCTGGTGCGACCTCACCGTCGAGGTGATCCCCGCCACCTCCCCGCACCGTCCCATCGTCCGCACCCCCGATGCGATCATCCACCTCTGCAGCCGCTTCACCGAGAAAGACGCCTACACCCAAGCAATCTCCGACGCCGTCCACCACCTCAGGTTCACCCAGCAACTCGGCTTCGAGCAGGCCAACGCCCTCCTCAGCTTGATCGCCGACCTCCGCGTGTCGAGCGTCGTCTCCCACTCGCCTACCTACAAGCTCCTCGTCCCGTCGAGCTGGCTAGACCCGATCGAAAACCTCCTGACCGTTGAGAAGCCGTTGCTGCCCTACACCCCCAGATGATGGTCCCGCGATCCCTCGCGCCCGCTCACTCCCGGCTCATCAACTCCCGTTCCTGCCAGTTCCCACCCCGTCCATCCGAGGCGATCAGCGGTAGTACGTCACGAGGTCGGCCAGCTTTACGTGGTGTGGCATGCCCGGGAGCAGATCCCATGAGTGCCCAGGCGCGGCGACCCTCTCGTGCTGCCCGTCGTGACGTACGACTACCAAGCAACATCGCTCGGCCGTGCTGGGCCGTACACCTCGGAGCAAGTTTTGGACACTCCGGGTTGGCAACACGTCTTTCGACACTCGCGTGCGGCGTGTCGGGGGTCCGGCCGACTTGGAGGGCCGGGGGTGTTGAGAATCGATCGATTCTCAATACCCCTGCCAGTCAGCAGATGCGCGCCGGACTGCTGGACTCATCGGCTTCTATAGGCGCGGACCGAACACCATGGTCCCGCCGCACAGCGTGCCGTCAAGGCGCCTGGTCCTACGCCAGCCTTCCGCAGACTGCGTTGGAAGCGACCCAGGGCCGCGACGCGTTGGGCTCACCGTCCATCAGCCGGTCAATCGACGAACCGCAGGGATCGGTCACCGCTTACCTCGAGATCCTCGCCGCGACGAAGTCCGAGGTCGAACGTTGCCCCGAGGCGGTGTTGTTGAGCGTGCGGGCGCAGGGCATTCTTGCCGCTGGCCCGCTCACGATTCTCTCGATAGACACCGGCGGCTGATGTCGGCTCCAACGGCCCTTCCCGAGGGAAGGGCGATCCCGACGGCCACTTCGCACGTCCTGTGGACCGATGGCCGGCGTTGCAACAAGGTGCAACCGCGGCGCGTTCTGTCCCCCGCGCACGTTATGCTCGCGCACGATCTCGAGGCCCATCGAGGTCGCTCATGTCTTGAGGGGGACTCCTAGTATGAAACTGCAGCGCTTCGCGCTCGCCCTGGCTGGGGTCGGCATGCTCGCCGCCACGGCCGCCGCCGGCCCGGCCACCGCCGCCGTCCGGTCCAACCCGACGCCCGCGATCGCCAACCCGGCCAAGGGCAACCTGAAGACCACGCCGAACACCAAGCTCGCCTCCGGGGGATGCGTGCAGGACGTGGGCTTCAACACGCCGAAGCCGGGGATCAACGATGTCCTGGTCACGCCGGGCAAGCCGCCGCGCGGTGAGTTCTTCGCCGAGTTCCCGTTCGTCGGCACCCGTCTCAACACGACGTGGTACGGCGTGCAGACCGACGCGCACTTCTACTACCACAGCCTGTTCGTGCAGAACGGCACGCTGTACCGCGGTGTGACCTACTTCGACACCGACAACGCGCGGCCAACGTACGCGCGGATCGGCTCCGGCTGGACCAGCTTCACCCAGCTCGTGACGTCGAACTACGCGATCACCGCGCCGAACCGCTCGTACCTGTACGGGCTCAGCACCAACGGCAGCCTGTACCGCTACGCGGCGTCGGGTGCCACCTTCCGGGCGCTCGGCCACTTCCCGGGCTTCAAGGGCTTCAAGGCGATGACCGTGGTCTCCGAAACCCCGACCTACGACACGCTCCTGATGACCACCAAGGCGGGCGCGCTCTGGACGGTCCGGATCCCGGCCGCGGCCTCGACCAAGCCGATCCTGAAGCTGGTCCGTAGCACGGGCTTCGCGGCGTACGAGTCGCTGGCCGCCAAGGGCTGCGGTGACAGGGGCGGCTCGCTGGTGACCGGTTTCGACAACGACACCGACTCGGCGTACCAGTACGCGATGAGCAAGTTCAACGGCTCGAAGACCGCGGTCACGTCCTACGGCCGGGTCACCGGCGGCACCATCCCGGGCACCGGCATCTTCTCGGTCACCGGCCACTGGAACCAGCTGGTGGGGGAGTGATCCTGCAGTAGTGCAGAGCCGGGGGCGCCGCTTGATGCGGCGTCCCCGGCTTGTTTCAGAGGTTCTTCTGGTAGTCGATGGCTCGGGTGACGATGTGGTAGCCGAGTTGTTCGTTGATGCCGATCATGTGGTTGTTGGACTCGGCGTTCCAGTTCTAGCCCGCGACAACTACACGGTGACTGAAGGTGGGCAGATAGTCGGCGGCCCGGTGGCGGTCATTTCCCCGCCGTTGCTGAGCGGCCTCACGGACCCCAGGTCATCCATGAGCACTTGGACAGAATCACGGCTGTGCTCGAGCGAGACGACCCGGCCCAGGTGATCGATGCTGTCCCTGGACGGCGCCGCGCACAAGGTCCACCGCGACCCCAGCCAAGAAGGTGAGTACAAGGCCCAGAACTCCCGAAGCTGTCCCCGGCCGCAAGTAGAACCTGCTGCTCGCTCTTGCGGGTGAGCCCGTTGGTCCTACGGTGGCGGGTCATGCGCGATGAGTGGTCAACTGAGGATCTTGTTGGCTCGTGGACGCTGATCATGGCGGTCGCACTGGACCTGTCTGGGGTGCTCTCGCAGACCGTCTGAGGAAGTGCGGGCGACCGGCGTCCGCCGGCCGCCCGCCCGCATTATCTGAGCCCGAAGGCCCGGACGATCGTCTGGCTGATGCCGCCGCCGTTGCGCTGCTTGGCGGTGACCCGCACCGACACCTGCCCGGCCCGCGGCGGTGCCTGCAGCCGCGTCTCCCAGCTGCCCTTGCTTTCCTTCAGTTGCAGCCGTTGCCAGGTCGCCCCGTCGTCGTACGAGACCTCCAGCCCGACCGAGACCACGGCGTCCTGCCGGGCATTGCTGCCCAGCACCACCGGCTTGACGGCGAAGACCGAGTTCCGCTTGGCCCGCCCGGCCGCGTCGACGTCCACGCCGTAGTCGAGCTGGGCCAGCGGCAGCGGCTGGTTCTCCGCCTCCCCGGACGTGAAACTCCACTCGGTGTGCGTGCTCGTCGAGTACGGCGTCAGCTCGGCGTTCCCGACGGTGTCGGCCACCAGGCGGTACGGTCGCTTCTCTGGCGCCAGGTCGCCCACGCCGAAGTCCGGCCGCGGGCCGTTCCCGACCAGCTTCTCCTCGCCTTGGTACAGCGCGAAGCTGCGTGTCATCAGCGAGTCGCCGCTGTGCGCGGACCCGCCGTCACCGAACCCGGCGATCATGCCGCCCATCGCGTTGCCGACCCGGTGCGGGAGCTCGAACTCGAGCATCCGTGGCCGCACGATCGGACCGAACCAGCGCTGGCTCTGCACGCTGCGCGGCTGGTAGCTCGTGATGTCGGTGAACGTCGCCCAGCCGTTGATCGAGGCGTACTGCTGCCACTTCGCGCCCGCCGACACCCAGTCCGTCCGGTGCCCCACCGCGGGCTTCGCCGGGAACCGCGGCACCCGGATCGACCCGAAGACGGCGTACGGGAAGGCGGCCGGAAAGTACTCGTACGCCGGGCTGTCCTCGCGCCTCTCCAGGACCTGCTGCCCGTTCGGGGGAGCGAAGTCGTTCTCGATCCGGGCGAGACTGCCCGGGTCCGTGGCCGCGGACGGGTCGTCCGGGACCTTGCCCTGGTGGTAGTCGACCAGGTCGTACAGGTACGACGGCACCGGGTTGGCCGCGACGGTCAGCTCGGTCCGGCGCGTGGTGAGCTTCTTGATCAGCGCCTCGCCGTCGTCGAGGGTGAGCGACGCCGTCGGGATCGGGCCGAGGGTCTGGCCGTCGTCCCCGCCGTACCAGTCGTTGTAGCGGCCGATGCCGTCGTTGACCACGAGCAGCATGGCCGCGCCGGCGGCGTGCGCCGCAGCGGCGCGGTCCGCGGGCGGTACGTCGATGCTGTTGCGGACGACGACCGCCGTGCCGCGCGCGGCCAGACCGGCGTACTCGGCGGGCGTGCCGGTGCCGGCGAAGACGGCCGTGACGCGCGTCGTGCCGGCGCGGAACGCCGGGGAGCCGGGCTGGACGAGCAGCGAGTCGTCGAGGGTGCGGCCGTCGTAGCTGATCGTCAGCGGCGTCTGCTCGGCCCGGAACCGGGTGGTCAGCACGAAGCTACCGGTGCGGACCTTGTTCTTCGTCGGCAGCGCCCAGAAGCTGTCGTAGTCCGGCGGCGGCATGAAGATCTCGTGCAGCGCCGCCCTGTCGTCCGGGGTCGGCTGCGCCGCGGTGAAGGACCGGAAGAGGTCGAACCTGCTCGTGGTGACGGCCGTCGGCTTGGGCGTGTCGACCTTGATCGGACGGCTCCGCGACGCGTCCAGAACGACGGTCCGGTCCGCGGTCAGGTCGACCTCGGGCGCGGTCAGGAAGGCCAGGCCGAGCGAGTGCGGGCCTTTCCTCCCCGGCACGTCCAGGGTCGAAACGATCGTGTACGAGCCGGGCGCCCAGCGGCTGGTGAGCTTGCCGTCCGTGGCCCACAGCACGGTGGACTTCCCGTCCGCGCCGGTGACCTCGACCTCACCGCTGACCGGCTTGCCGGCCTGGTCCTTCAGTTGGACGTTCAGGTTGTACTTCTTCGGCTCGACGGCCAGCCCGACGGCCGTGTGCACGGTGCCGGTCGAGGAGGTCGCGATGACCTGGGCGGCGTACTGGCCAGGAGCCAGGCCGTTCGGGTCCGCCGTGAAACCGACCGCGGCGGTGCCCTTCGCCGGCACGGTCACCTCGGTCGCGGCGAGGCGGAAGATCCCCGCCTGGTCGGTGGACAGCCGCAGCGTGAGCGGCTGGTCCGTTGTGTTGCGGTAGCTGATCTGCCGCTTGACCGGCGTCCGGGCCGGCTTCGGCGACCACTGGACGAGCCCGGCGTCGACCGATCCGGTGGCGGTGAGCTGACCGTGCAGCGAGGCCGCCGCGACGTCGACGCGCCCGGTGCCCGCCTGGTACGGCGTGTACGCGGGCGTCAGCTTGCTGGTGCTCATCAGCGCGTCCTTGAGCTGCTGCCCGGTCCAGTCCGGGTGCTGTGCAGCGAGCAGGACGGCCGCGCCGGCGACGTGCGGAGCCGCCATCGACGTACCGCTGTCCGACCGGTAGTAGCCCTCGCCGCCGTCGTTCATGGACTGCGACCGCGCGGCCAGCACGTCGACGCCGGGTGCGGTCAGGTCGGGCTTGAGGCCGTCGTCCATCAGCCGCGGGCCGACGCTGGAGAAGTCGGCCAGCTGGTCCGAACCGTCCACCGCGCCGACGGTCAGGGCGGCGTCCGCGGTCCCCGGTGAGCTGACGCTGTACGGGCTGCTCCCCGAGTTGCCCGCGGCGATCACGAACAGGGCACCGGTCTCGGCGCTCAGCTCGTTCACGGCCTGACTCAGCGGATCGTCCTGGGTGTGCCAGGCCGGCGTCCCCAGGCTCATGTTGATCACCTTGGCGTGCTCGGTCCGAGCGGCCCACTCCATCCCGGCGATGATTCCGGAGATCGGGCCGGAGCCGCTGTCGCCGAGCACCTTGCCCACGATGAGATCGGCGTCCGGTGCGACGCCACGCTCCTTGCCGTCCGAGGCCGCGCCGGTACCGGCGACGGTCGACGCGGTGTGCGTGCCGTGACCGTTGCGGTCGACGACGTCCTCACCGGCCACGAAGCTCTTGGTCGCCACGATCCGCGGTGCCAGGTCCGGGTGTCCCAGGTCCACACCGGAGTCCAGCACCGCGACCCGCACGCCCGTGCCGGTCACGCCCGCCGCCCACGCCGCGGGCGCGCCGATCTGTGCGGTGGTGTCCGCGAGCATCGTCCGCGCCTTGCTGTCGAGCCAGACCTTGGCGATCCCCGTCGCGAACGAGGGCGCCGCGGCGGTGCTCGCCTTCGCCCGCTGGCCGCTCTGCCCGGTCAGCGCCGACCAGAGCGCGACCGCTTGCGCCTTCTCGGCCTTGACGGCCGCGCCGTCGACCGACGGGAGGTCGACCGTGGTGGTTGTGCCCGGCAGCGCCGAGCGGCGCGCGGACTTGGCGGCCACGCCCGGCGAGCCCGTGACGACCAGCGGGAGGTCCTTGCTCCGGGCGTTGTCGTACCCCTCGGCCACCAGCTCGCTGACGTTGAACAGCTGCTTGTCGAGCTGCCCGGTCGCCAGGTACGGCATCGCGGCGCCGGGGTAGACGAACGTGTCGCCGTTCTCGACGCTGACCCGTACCGGTCCGGTCGACCGCGGAGCGCGTTCGACGGCCTGCACCGACACGGCGCGGCCGGGACCGGGCGCGACCGTGACCTTGTCGCCGGTGATGAGCGTGAGGTCGAGGGGTGTCCCTCCTGCCGCGGCCGCGCCGCCGGCGGTGGGGAGTGGTGGGGGAGGTTCGGCGCCGGCCGTCGCCGGAGTGGCGAGACCGGCGACCAGGAGAAGCGCAGCGGCCGGCACGAGCAGCCGGCGGGCAGAAGAACGCATGGTGTCCTCTCGGTGGTCTGGGGTGACCGAATCTGATCAGCACCGGGGACAGGTGTAAACGGATTGCCCGTTTTCGCCAGCAACGCCGGGATTTGGCAAGAATGGGCACGCAGTCAGGTCTCCTGTAGCGGGCGTTCCTTCTGCAGAAGCTGGCGGGGCGACGCGAAGCCGAGCCGCAGTACACAGCCCTAGACCGGGCATGTACCTCCGCAAGCGCAGTTGCTGCGGACCGGACAGCCGGCCAGCGGACTGCGGCACGTCGGTTTCGGCGTCGTCGACGAGAGCGGTGATCCAGCCCAACTCGTCGCCGTTCGGCCCCGGGTCGTCCGACGCTCGCCGCCTCGAAACGCAGAACCGGCGAGAACCGAGCCGCGTCCCGAGCGCACTGCGAAGCGCCGCCCGACCGTCGACAGAACTCTTCAGGATCGCCGGAGCGCGCAGCGCAAACGGGTTGATCAGGCCGAGGTGGAGTACGCGACGGCCGAAGCTGTGCGCGATCAGGCCGAACGGTACTGGACGCCCACCAGCATCGCATCGCCGACCTCGAAGCCGACCTCGTTCGACACAACGACCAGCTCGAGCAGACCCGCGAGACACTGCGCCAGGCCCGCAAACAGACGTCGCGCCTTCAATCTGCCTTCAACCAGGCCGCCCGCAACGCGCCGCCATCAAGAGGCGTCGTGGCACCGAGAACCAGCGACTCAACCACCTCGACCAGTATCACTAGTGGGCTGGCCAGTGTGATGACGGCAAGGCCAGGCGACCCCTCGGGGCTGCTTTGGCTACCGAGCGCAAGCTCTCGGCGTGTTCAGCGGCACAGAATGTTATGGAGCGGATATGTCCGTATCTTTCGCGTGGTTTCTTGCATCCGACTATGTGAGAGCAGCCAGAGGCGTGAGGCTGGGGACCACGGCTTTGATCTGGCAGCGCGACTTCGCTGGTCATTGTCCGAGAGGGGGGCACCGTGACCGACCCTGATGACGGCGACTTGATCCTGGACGGCCACCTCGAGCCACGCCACGAGTGACACAGGGGCGAAGGCCGACCATCGCGGCAGAACATGCACTGCCCCGGTGAGTGGTCGCTCTGCTCTGAACCGCCGGACCGGGCGCCGTCAGGCGCCCGGCTGGGAAGGCGAGATGTGCTGTAGGACGCTGACGGCCTGGCGGCCGGCTTTGAAGTGCGCAGGTACGACAATGGATACTGACAGTAGGGGAAATGACGACACTCAACCAGACGAGCAGCGGGGGCGCTGCAACTGGTTGAGAGCCAGCCTGGCTGGGCATTATGCGAAGGCGATGGATGGCGAGCGTGTCGCCCTGATCGTCAGTCGACTGTCGCTCTTTGTGGCTACCGCGGTCCTCCTGGTCGTGGTCTGTCGCCAAGGCGCGACGTTGTTCCACGTCGTCCTCGTCTTCACCCTCTACGTCGCGGTGGCCGCGGTCTGGGTCAGCGGGCAGCATCAGGCGTCGGTCAAGGCGGCCCGGTCGAAAAACGCCGACGAGCGACCGTGGACCTTTCCGTACTGGATCTCACTTCCAGCCGTTGGGGTTGGAGCTGTCCTCTTTGGCGTGGGTCTGGGGAAGCACGTGGGGAGCCTCCTGATCGCCGGCGTTCTGCTCTTCTACCTCGGGGCCGGCTACGTGCTCATGCGCTTCCGCCAGTGGGGCTTCAACGGCGGGAAGAAGGAGCGCGTCGGCGCCGAGCGCTGGCATGGCGCGGGCAGGCTCCCGATCGGCGGTGTCCTGCTGGTTCTCGGGCTGATCCTCGTGCTCGTAGGTAGCTTCCTCATTCGCATCGATTCGACGAATGTCGGAGTGGTGCTGTCCGCCGTCGGTGCACTCGTGATGCCGGGCGGGCTGACGGTCCTCACAGAGCCAACAGTCACCTGCCTGGAGGGCAAGGCGACGCGTCTTGTCGTGTTCGCCATAGGTGGCGCGGTGCTGTTCGGGGGATCCTTTGCGATCGTCGTCGTTCGACGACAAGGCGCGACGCCAACGATGTGGATCGTGACCGCGTTCGTCGCGGTGGCTCTCCTGGTCTTCGCCATCGTCTCGAGTACGCAGGCCGACATTGCTGCAGTTATCGCGGCGGTCGCACTCATGGGCGTCACGCCTGCGGCGGCCGCACCCGCCAGAGAGTTCCCCGCGACCAACGGGCCTAGGGCGCTCGTCGCTCTCGGCGACTCCTACATGTCTGGCGAAGGGGCACAGGTCTACTACGAGAAGACCGATGAAAGCCGAGGGAAAGACCGGAACCTCTGCCATCGGGCGCCGACGGCGTGGGCGGCCATCGCAGGACGCAATGACTTCAACACGACGAAGTCCGTCGCGTGTCAGGGGGCCAGTACCCGCAACGTCCGGCTGACGGGCCAGTCTCAGTTCAGCGAACCCGGCACTCAGCTCCAGCAGCTCCAGCAGCTCATGCAGGACGGGCTCAAGCCGTCTCTTGTCGTGATCAGTCTTGGCGGCAACGATGCCGGGTTCTCCACGATCGGAGCGATGTGCATCGCTCCGGGAAACTGCAACGAGCAGGCCCATCTCTGGACGGAGAGTCTCGGGCAAGTACGCAAGAACCTGGCCGAGACGTACAAGCAGGTACGCGAAGTGTCGAAGACGGCACCGGTTCTGGTCATCCCGTACGCCGCACCGGTGTACGTCGACACCGCGGGGAAGCCACGCAAATGCGCCCAAGCGGCCCTCTCCCAAGGCGACCTCGAATTCATCAACAACTTCGTCCAGGCGCTGAACCTGACCATCCAAGCCGCGGCGCTCAACGAGAAGTTCTACTTCTTGGACGGGATGCAGAACGCGCTTGCGGACGCGCACCTGCAGTTGTGTGACCCGGACAACGGCAACCGACCCGGTATCAATTTCATCGGCCTTCGATCCGTCGCCGGGATCGCCGAGCAACGCTTCAACCCCGAGAACTGGTACCACAACAGCCTTCACCCCAACGCCAGCGGCCATCTGGCCATGCTTCAGGTGTTCGAGCACTGGAGGGCTGATCACCCTGACCCTGAGCAGAACAACCCCGAGGCGGCCGACGACCTGGCGAAGCTGCCGGCCATCACTGAGATCCTGACCAAGGCGAACAAGTCGGACAAGGCGGCAGGCAAGGCAGGCAAGGACCTGAGACCACAATGCCAGCTGTACAAGGACTCCGAGCTGGCGACCGAGCTGGACGACATCAACACCTGCCGGGAGAACGGTGCAAACTGGGCGAAAGACCAGCTGAGCAAGAGCTTGCTCGAAGACGGGGGGTGGGTGTTCTACATCCTCGCGGCCGCAGCGGGCGCATGGCTGCTCGCAGTTTGGTTCTACGGCTGGCGGAGACCCTGGTGGCAGGAGGCTGAAGATTCGCCAGCTAGCGGGTCGCCGCTGACACACCAAGCCGAACGTGGCGACGGCTCGGCGCGCTCGCCGTGAGGCCGAGCCGTCCTCCCAGCCTGCAGTCCGGCTGGTACTGCCGTGCGGCGGCCACTCGTGCCGACCGCGGACTTGGTGAGAGCTCGCCCGGCTCCGTTCTGCTGTGCAGAATCTTCCATTCTAGAATGGCCGCGATAGTCACCGTAGTGGCGACATATCCGTCGATGCAACCAACGCCATCGGCCCTGACGTTCCAGCCGCGCCGGCGGACGCGTCGTCGGACTTTCACCTGCTGAGTTCCGCCAGGAACGTTTTGGCTCGTGTGGCGAAGAGGTGGGCCTCGCGGGTTGTGGAGAGGTCGAGTGCTTCCTGGGCTGTGGCGCGAACCGTTTCCATCGGATGACCCTGACTGTGAAGGGTTCGTGCTCGCATGAGGAGTACCAGTCCTTCTGCGTACCGTTCGCCGTATGTGGAGATGAAGGTCTCGGCTTTGTCCAGTGCCTCTGCGGCCGCAGGGGCGTTGCCGTCGGCGAGCTGGATCTCGGCGAGGAGGGCGTACCACGTGGCGAGGTTCGATCGCGGTGGGTCGACGAGGGATGTCTCGATGATCCGCTCCACCTTTGCTCCGACGGCGGCCGGGTCCGCACCGGACATCGCCAGCGCCCAGAGTCTTGCCAGGCGGATGTAGCTGCCGGAAAAGGAGAAGGTGAAGTCCGGGTCGAGCGCGATCGCGGTCTCCGCGGCGCGCAGGGCCCAGTCGTGGTCGCCGGCCGCGGCCGCGGCGGTGACGCTGAACGAGCCCCAGATGCTGATCGCGTAGGGATCGTTCCCCGCACTTGCCTCGATGTTGCCGAATTCCTCGCGAGCGGTGGCGAGGTCGCCGTGGAGTGCGGTGTTCAGAGCGAGCATGACCGGAGTCAGCATCTGCAGGCGGAAACGCAGTGGTTCGGCCTCTCGCTCGGCCTGGATGAGTGCCGCTGACCGGTTCAGGCTGCGGTATGCCGCACCGACGTTTCCCGAGCTCCATTGGTACACCCCCCATGCGTGGTGTCCCGATGCTTGAACCACTGGGTCTGTCGAGCGTCGCCCGTTGTCGAGGAGGCGTCGCGCGAGACCGCCGGCAGTCTGGACCCTGAGCCCTTGGGCATGGGCGAGGAACCGTGAGAACAGGAACCCGGTGGCCTCGCGTTCCCGGCCGAGCGACCGCGCGATGGTCTCCGCCCGGTCGAGGTGGTCCATCGTGCTGCCTACGAAGCCGGCGTGGATACCTGTGATGGCGGTCAGCTCGGTGAGTGCGGTGAGTTCGAGCTCGGCGAGCCCGGCATTGCGCGCGACTCCCGCCGCGATGTCCAGATCCTTCTCAGCGACGTCGTACGCCGAACGTCTCGCCGCGATCCGGCCGGCGACGATCAGGGCTTCGGCGGTCCGAGCAGCATCGGCCAGTGGGCCGGCCGCCAGCAGGTGGTGGGCGAGCGCCTCGGCGCGCGTCTCGTTGTGGGTGGCAACGGACTCCAGCGCGTCGGCAGCCTGCAGGTGAAGCCGGCTGGTATCCGAGATGGGGGTGGAGCGGACGACCGACTCGCGGACGAGGTCGTGCGCGAAGCGCCAGTCTCCGACGGCATCGGACGAAACGCGGAGCAGATCGTGCGTCTGCAGGGTCTCGAGGTATTTCAGGCACAGCGATGGGTCGACGCCGGCGGCGCGCGACAACAGCCGGACGTCGATGTCGCGACCCATCACGGCCGCGATCGCGATCAAACGACGCTCCTCGTCGTCCAGTCGGCTCATCCGGTCGCGGACAATGTCGCGCACAGTGGCAGGTACGGCGGCCTGGGCTGCATGATCGTCGGTCAGATCTCCGCCGTCTGCCATGAAGCGGGCCAGTTCGACGACGAAGAACGGGTTTCCTTCGGTCCGGGCCTGAATGCTCCGCGCCACGCCGGGCGTGGGGGTCTGCCCGATCTCGCGGCGTACCAGCTCGGCCACGTCCGTCGGCTCGAGCGGGCCGAGCACAACTCGCCGGTGCCCGTCCTGGCGCGCAAGAGCTGCGAGCAGGCGCTGCAGTTCCTCGTGGGGCGCGGGGGCGTAGTCACGCAGCGCTCCCGCCAACACGCAGCGGGCAGGGAGCGACTGTGCCAGTTGCAGGAACAGCTGGAGAGAGGCCTGATCTGCCCAGTGCAGGTCGTCCACGACCACCACCACGGATTGCTTCGCTGCCACGGTGGCGGCCAGCGAGATCACCTGCTCGCAGAGCCGGAAGTGCGCTCGAGGATCCGGTCTGCCCGGCGGTGCGTCGAAGGACTGTTTCAGAAGGGCGCCAAGCTCGGTGGTCATCCATCGCCCAGCCTGGTCTTCAGGCACCGCACTCATCATCATGCGGACGATCTGTATCCACGGCGACAGTGCGGGGGCACCCTCACCATCCTGGCAACGCCCCCATGCCGTGAAAGCACCCTGATCCCGCGCGTCCTCGACCACCTCGTGCAGCAGCCGGCTCTTGCCCACTCCCGGCGGCCCTTCCACCACGACGACCTGTGGACGGGAGAACGTGGCCGAGTCGACGGCATGGCGGAGCAGGGCGAGCTCTGCTCTTCGGCCGACGAGCCTGCCCGGCTGCCGTGCGCGGCTCGACCGATCTGTGTCCCCGGTTCCGTCCAGGTTGGCCTCGACGCTCATCGGGAGGTCTGGGAGTCGTTCGAGTGACCTTGACGAGCTTGTCGTCTCGGCGCGGACAAGCACCTGCTGATGCGCCTCCCGCAGCGTCTGACCGGGGTCGACGCCGAGCTCGTCGGCGAGCCGCGTTCGGACGGTGTCGAACACCGACAAGGCCTCGGATTGCTGTCCCGCTCCCGCCAGGGCAATCATCAGCGTCGCCTGGATCGTCTCGTCGTACGGCGCGATCCAGGAGGCCAGGCGGAGTGGCTGTAGGATGCGCTTGGCCTGTCCGAGGGGCACAGCGACCCGGGCGGCCTCCAAACAGGCGTCGAACAGCTCGCGGTTGACGGATGCGAACAACGGGACCGCGTCGGCCTCCGCGGTGAGGCCGTCGCCCGCTGGGCCATGCCATTTACCGAGTGCTTGCTCGTACGCCGCTACCGCGTCCTCCGCCCGCTGTCCGGCTACCGCGTGGCGGGCTCGGCTCACCAGGTCGCGGAACTCTGCGAGGTCGAGGGAGACGTTGCCCGGATCGAACCGGTAGCCGCTGCTGTGTCGATGGATGTAGGAGCCGGCAGCGCGCGCCGAGAGAGTGGGCTCGAGGACCCTCCGCAACGCTCCGACGTACTTCTGCACGATGTTCATCGCCGAGCGCGGCATGTCATCGCCCCAGATCAGGTCGATCAGCTGGGAGGTGCTGACGGGTCCACCCGCTCGTGCCAGCAGCAGCGTCAAAAGGTAAACCTGCTGACGAGGCCCCGGATCGACCTCGACGCCGTCACGCCACACCCGGGTCGCGCCGAGGATCTGCAAGGCGAGCCGAGTGTTCCCGTCGCCGGGAGCAGACATGCCTTCCGCCGTGCTCATGTCGGAACGCTACGCGTTGCCGAGTGCCGCAGAACAGCGATTCCGGAAATCGGCCGCGGTGGCGTCGTACTGAATTCTGCGATGCACAAGTTGTTCAGTCGACGCTGATGGGCTGGTGCCGTCCAGACACCGCAGCGAGAGGCCGGCCCATGTCACAACCCACCGTCGTCCTGGTCCACGGGGCGTTTGCCGATGCGTCCAGCTTCGGCGAGGTCGTACCTCGACTGCTGGACGACCAGATCCGCGTCGTGGCGCCAGCTGTTCCGAACCGCTCGCTGAACGGCGATGCCACGTACCTTGGAGCCGTCCTGGCCTCGATCCCAGGACCCGTCGTACTCGTGGGCCACTCCTACGGCTGCGCGGTCGCAACGGTGGCCGGCACCGGGGACAACGTGAGCAGCCTGGTCTACCTGGCCGGATTCGTCCCGGACCGAGGTGAGAGTCTCGGTGAGCTGGCTGGTCGCTTCGCGGATTCGGACCTCGCGACGGCCATGGTACCGACGCCGGTCCCAGCGGGCGTCGATCTCACGGTGGCGGTGGACCGGTTCCCGGCCGTCTTCGCCTCCGATGTCGACCGTCGCGTCGTGCGGACCTTGGCCGTCACGCAGCGGCCGCTGTCGGCAGCAGCCTTCGAGGAGAAGGCCGCGGCGGCCGCCTGGCACACCAAGCCCGCCTGGGGCGTCGTCGCGACCGCGGACCGAACGATCAACCCCGAGGTCCAGCGCTTCGCCTACCAGCGCGCCAACGTGGCGGCACTCGAGGTGGAGTCCTCCCACCTGGTGATGCTCTCGCAGCCGACCGCGGTTGTGGAGCTGATCAAGAAGGCCGTCCTGGCCGTGAGCGACTGAACCATCCAGCACCGCCTCGACATCACTCGATCCGCCCCGAGGAGACACACATGACACACTCGCGCCGGCGACCCCTCGCCCACCTCGTCGCACTCGTCGCTCTCTTCGCGCTCGTCGGTCTGTTGCTGACCAGCGCCAACCCGTCTGCTGCGACACCGCAGGGCCAGACGCAGTTCTCGTCGTCGTCGGCCAAGCCGACCATCGTGCTGGTGCACGGAGCATGGGCTGACGCCTCCGGATGGACCGCCCAGCTCCAAGCGCTGCGTGCCAACGGCTATGAAGCGATCGCCCCGGCCAATCCGCTCAGAGGCCTCGCATCGGACGCCGCTTACATCCGGAGCGTCCTGGACACCATCGACGGCCCCGTCGTCCTGGTCGGCCACTCCTACGGCGGTGCTGTCATCAGCAGTGCCGCCGCGGGCGCGGGCAACGTCAAAGCGCTGGTCTACGTAGCCGCCTTTGTTCCCGATGAGGGGGAGCCCGTCGGATTGCTGGCGCGGCTCAACCCGGGAAGCCTTGTGACCGACGACGCCCTTCTCGCACGCCCGTACCCGACGCCCGGCGGTGGGACCGACGTCGACCTCTACCTGCGGGCCGAGATCTTCCGCAGCGCCTTCGCCGCAGACCTCCCCACGGACACGACGAGGCTGATGTGGGCCACCCAGCGTCCGCTCGCGGCTTCAGCGTTCTCCGAGCCGGCCGGCCCGGCCGCGTGGCGGACTATCCCGTCGTGGTACCTCGTCGCCACCGAGGACAAGACCATCCCGCCGAAGACGCAGGAGTACATGGCCGGACGCGCACACGCCACAACCATCCGCGTGCGCGCCTCGCACGTCGCCATGGTGTCGCGACCAGCGGCCACCACGAACCTCATCCTGGCCGCCGCTCGCGCAGTCAGCTGACGAACGGAGCCGACATGCACGACCAGGCCTACCAAGCGCAGTGTCGCTCCGCCGAGCAGCGGCACCGCCCCGGAGACGCGGACCGCCGCGCCACCTTGATCCTGCTCGCCCTCGCACTCGGGACGTTCGCCATTGGGACCGGCGAGTTCGGGAGCAACGGGATCGTCCAGCTGTTCGCGGCCGACCTGGATGTCTCCGTGCCCGCGGCGACGTACGCCGTCACCGCCTACGCACTCGGCGTGGTCGTCGGCTCTCCCGTGCTCAGCATCGCCGCTGCCCGCCTGAACCGCCGGACGCTCCTCCTTGCACTGGTGGGACTTTTCCTGGTGGGTAACGTGCTGTCAGCCTTCGCCTCCGAGCTGGGGATGCTCGCGATCGCCCGCTTCATCACGGGGACCGTCCAAGGCGCGTACTTCGGCGCCGGCGCCGTGGTCGCGGCCTACGCCTACGGCCCCGGCAAGGGCGGAAAGGCATTCGCCTCCGTGATGGCCGGACTGACCATCGCGACCATCATCGGTTCACCGATCGGCACCTTCATCGGGCAGCAGGCCGGTTGGCAGGCCCTCTACGCCTGCGTGGCAGGCATCGGGGTCTGTGCCGGTACAGCGATCTGGTACTGCGTACCGCGCACGCCCGCACTGGACGGCGGACCGGTGCGACAGGAGCTCGGAGCCCTACGACGTCCCATGGTCTGGGTCACCATGGCCATCGCTGCACTCGGCATCTCGAGCATCTTCGCCGTCTACACGTTCATCGGCCCCTACATCACCGAGGCAGCCGGAGCCGACCAGGCGATCATCCCTGTCGCGCTGGCGGTCTTCGGCGTCGGAATGGCTACAGGCAACTGGCTCGGGGGGCGTTTGGCCGACGAGTACGCCTACCGGGGAGTGGTCCTGGGATACGGAACGGTGCTGGTCTTCCTCGTTCTCGTGGCTCTTGGCGGTCGGCACCTGGTCGTCCTGTTCCCCGCCCTGTTCGGAGTCGGCGCCACGATGATGATGGCGATACCGACCATCCAGGTCCTTCTGACCCGGTACGCCCCGGAAGCGCCCACGCTGATGGGAGCGTTGAACCTGGCCTCGCTCAACCTGGCCAACGCACTCGGCGCGATCGGCGGAGCAGCCGTTCTCGAGGCAGGTTGGGGGACGCTCTCGACGGCGTGGGCCGGGCTCGTCCTCACCGGAGCGGGCCTCCTTCTGTTCGCCCTGACCGTCCCTCGGGTCGCGCCCCCGCCCGCCCCGCAGCAGCTGTCCGTCGCAGCAGGAACCCCACAGAACCGGTGATCACATGCTCTCCTGGCGCTCCCAGAACTCGTTCCTGTCCATCTGTTCCACCGGATCGGTCCCGTCGATCGGCAGCATCGGCTCCTTCGCCTCGGTCGGCTCGATCCTCAGCGACCACGCGAACTTCTCCATCCTCAACAGGCCAAGTACCCGCGCCTCCTGACGACCGAGGACCAACTCATGAACGTACGCCGTACGCTCTCCCGACGCGCCTGGCTGCTGCCCATCCTTCTCATCGTCGGACTGGCGGCGACCCTGCCGGCCATCTACCTCGCCAGCACCGTCGATCCCCAACGTCACCTGACGGACATGCCGGTCGGACTCGTCGTCGAACCACAGGCCAGAACCGCAACTCCCGATTTCGCCGAAGGCGTCGCCGAGGCGATCGAGGCAGGAACGGGAAAGACACTCGCGATCACCCGGATGACCCACGACGAACTGGCCACCGCGATGGCCGAAGACCGGATCGCTGGTGCGGTTGTGATCCCCGCAGACTTCGACGCCTCGATCGCCAGCCTCTTCCCGGGCGCATCCAGCTCCACCGTTCCTACCGTGACCATCGTGACCAACGCCGGAGACGGAGGCCTCAGCACCGGTCTGCTGGTCGGCAACCTCACGCCCGCGCTGCGAGGGGTTGCCGACGGACTCGGCAAGCAACTGCTCCAGGGCACGGCGCGTTCCGTGCTACCTGCCGCCAACGTCGCCCTGCTGTCGCAACCGTTCGAGACAGCTTCCCGCGCCTACAAACCCCTCCCCGACCACGCCGGCATGGGGATGAGCGCGTTCTACTTCTCGCTGGTACTCGTCTTGATCGGCTTCATCGGCGCATCCCTCACCAACCCGCTCGTCGACTCCGCCCTGGGCTTCATCCCCAGCGAGCTCGGCCCCCTCGTGGCCCGCCAGCCGTACACAGACGTGTCCCGCCGATGCACCTTCCTCGCCAAGGTCGCGATCCTCGTGACCGCCGCGCCCTTGTCCGCGCTCGCGATCCAACTCGTCGCGGCCGTGTTCGGCGTCACCGTCGATGAGCCGATCACCCTATGGCTCTACTCCACTGCCGTCGTTGCTGCGATCGGCACCAGTGCCCTCGCCGTATTTGCGGTCTTCGGATCGGGGATCGGCTCGCTCGTCAACACCGTGTTCTTCGTCGCTCTCGCCATGGTCTCCTCCGGAGGAACGGTGCCCATCGCAGCAACACCGGAGTTCTTCCACCTGTTCTCCGTCGTCTCTCCCTACCGGCACGTTGTCGACGGCACACGTTCCCTCTTCTACTTCGACGGGAACCTCAGCGCAGGACTCGGCAGCGCCTGGATCAGCCTCGCCGTCGGCGGCACGCTCGGCCTCGCCCTGGGACTCGTGGTGACGACCCTGTACGGCCGGGTCCACGCCTTCAGCCGCCATCCGCACGAGAAAGCAAGTCGATGACCGCGCAGTCGGAGACAAGGAGTGGATCGAGGTGGTTCATCCCACGAAGACCAGGTCGCTCGAATGCCTTCGAGTCACACCGAGGGATACAGACGTGCTCGCCAGGCGGGACTTCGGATAGAGAAGTCCGCTCGCCTCCAGTACGCGGCACCGCCCGATCCATGGCGATCGACCGGGATGACTCATCGTTTTACTCACCTGATTTGGGGTCGACCCGTTGCCGGGCCGGGCGGGCTCAGTCGAGAGTGTGTCGATTGAGGTGGGCGAGCTTGTCGGGGTTTCCGATGGCTCGGATCACCTTGACGACCGAGCCGTCGGTCTCGAGCGTGATGACGGTCATGACTCGGCTATGGAGGGAGACCGCGACGCCGGGGTCGCCGTTCACGTCCGTGACGTCGAAGGCTGCTCCCGCGTCTGACAGCGAATGGACCAGTGTCATCGCGACAAGTTGACTTCCGACGAGTGGGCCTAGGGGGGCGCCGGGGACGCGTCCGCCGGAGTCGAACTCGCCGAGGACGTCGGGGTCGAGTACGGCGACAAGCCCTTCGAGGTCGCCTGTCGCGCACGCGGCGGCGAAGTGGGCAGCGACCCTACGGGCCAGCGCGGCGTCGACGGTGAACCGCGGCTCGGGGTCGTTGCGGATCGTGGCTCGGGCTCGCGAGGCGAGCTTGCGCGCGGCGGCAGGACTCCTTCCGGTGACGGCGGCGACGTCTTCGAAAGCGAGCCCGAAGACGTCGTGCAGCACGAACGCGACACGCTCAGCGGGGGTGAGTTGCTCCATCACGGCGAGTAGCGCGAACCGCACTGAGTCGTCCAGCGTCACCCGTTCAGCCGGGTCCAGAGCGGTGCTGCGCGGCTCGAGGACGGGGGAGGGGAGCCACGGTCCGAGGTACCTCTTGCGCACAGTGTCGGCGCGCAACTTGTCGAGGCATACCCGGCCGGCGACGGTGATCAGCCACCCCGCGATGTCGTCGAGCCCGTCGACTCCGTTGCGGACCAGGCGGACATAGGTCTCTTGGACCGCATCTTCGGCGTCGGTGAGAGTGCCGAGCATGCGGTAGGAGACGTCGAGCACGCGGCCTCGGTGTTGCGCCCATGCCTCTTCTACAGCAGTCATGACATCAAGGACGGGTCAGCGCGGCGGAATGTGACGTCGCGAACGGCCGGTCACACTCTGGAGCATCTGAACGTCCTTACGGGGCATGGAGACAACTACATCACGTGTCCGGCCCGGCTGGTTGCCTGAGCAGGTCTGGCCCTATCCCCTCAAGACGCTCATGTGCAGCGGCCACCGCGTCGTCTACACCGACACTGGCGGCGACAAGCCGGTCCTCCTGCTGGTGCACGTGGGCCTGTGGTCGCTGATCTGGCGCGACCTGATCAGCCGGCTGTCGGATGACTACAGGTGCATCACCCTCGATGTCCCTGGCACGGGTCTGTCCGACCGCGTCGCCGCGCGGGAGCAGAATCTCGACACCGCGGCGACCGCGATCGGTGCAGTACTGGACGAGATCGATACCGATGTGACTCTCGTCGTCCACGATCTCGGCGGACTTGCCACACTGGCAGCGGCGAGCACTCGGCTTGACCGGGTGCGCGGACTGGTCGCTGTCAACACCTTCGGTTGGCGGCCACGTGGCCTGATGCTCCCACCGGCACTACGCTTCTTCGGTACGTCGCTGATGCGCGAACTCGACGCCTGGACAGGACTGTTGCCCAACGCAAGCGCGACCCGTTTCGGCGTGGGACGCCACTGGGACCGTGCCACGAAACGCGCCTGGCGCGCGGGCCTCCGTGACCGGTCCGCGCGTCGCTTCTTCCATCGCCTCTTTCGCGACGCGGCGCACAACCACCACGTGCCGGCCGCGGCCGAGAAGGCCGTCGCAGGGCTGCGCAGCAAACCGCTCACCACGGTCTTCGGTCAACTCGGCGACTACTTCTTCTTCCAGCACCAATGGCAAGGTCGCCGTCCTGGGCTGACGAGAGTCATCGTCCCCAGGGGATACCACTTCCCGATGTGCGACAACCCCGATCTCACCGCTCGGGCGATCACTTCCCTCGGGTCGACTCGCCCGCAGTGATATCACGCTTGGCATGAGCAGTCGGGTTCGATCGCCGGAGATCGCTGGCAACGTTGGCTGGAATCCGCCCGACGCCGGGGATATCGACTCAACGCCGCGCCGAAGGCGGGGCGGACGTGATTCTTGAGGGCTCGCCGGTAGGTATCGAGTGAGGTCGGGGAGCGTGTGCCGTCGGCGACGAGGCTCCCGAACCGCTTCTCCCAGACCTCGAGGAGGTGGTTGACCTTGTGCATCGCGGTCAGTTCGCCGGACTGGTTGGTCCTCGCCCGGTCCTGGAGCTTCTTCTTCAGGGCGTTCTCGGCACCAGTCTTGCTTGTGCCGACCGCGCTGACTTGGCGGACGTGACCGTCGTGGTCGCGAAACTTGGTCTGCGACTGATGTTTGACGGGCTTGCCGTTCTTGTCTGTCTTGATGACCTTGGTGGAGATGCTTCCCCACGTTCCGATGGGTAGCGGTGGTCTCGACATGTCAAGCCTCCAACCTGGGTGGCAGTTGGAAGCTCAACGCTGACCGCGGCGCCGAATCGGAGAAGTCGGCAACGCTGCGAACCAGTGTGATGTGACGCACAGTAACGAGCGGACAGAGGCTCGGACAGCGACCTGAAGAGTCGTGGACAGAGTCTGGCGCGCGGTCGGTCACAGCAATGAGATGGGTAAGAGATGACCTACCGGCATGAAGAAACCCAGGGCACCTTGGTGACCTGGGCTTTTGTGCGCCGCCAGGGACTCGAACCCCGAACCCGCTGATTAAGAGTCAGCTGCTCTGCCAATTGAGCTAGCGGCGCTTGGTGTTGCTTTCGAACGAAGAGGATCGTAGCAGGGGGATCGGGGAGATGCGAAATCGGTTAGCGGGTGAGGATGGTCATGGCGGCGTTGTGGCCGCCGAGGCCGGAGACGGCGCCGCCGCGGCGGGCGCCGGAGCCGCAGATCAGGAGGTTGGGGACGTCGGTTTCGGTGCCCCAGCGGCCGGCGTCGGAGGGGTCGGTGGCCCAGGGCCACTGGAGGTCGCCGTGGAAGATGTGGCCGCCGGGCATGCCGACGGATTCCTCGATGTCGTACGGCGTCTTGGCCTCGATACACAGGTTGCCGTCGGCGTCCCGGGCGATGCAGTCCTCGAGCGGCTCGGCGAGATACGACTCGAGGCCGGCCAGGACGCGCGCGGTGGCGAGAGCACGCGCCGAATCGTTGTCGGAGGCAAATAAACGGGCGGGGAAGTGCACGCCGAAGACGGTCAGGGTGTGGTGGCCGGAGGCAACCAGATCGGGGGAGAGGATCGATGGGTCGGTCAGCGAGTGGCAGTACACCTCGGACGGCGGTACGGCGGGCAGTTCGCCGCTCGCGGCGGATCGGTACGCCGTCTCGAGCTGGCTGTAGTCCTCGTCGATGTGGAAGGTACCCGCGAACGCCCGCGCCGGGTCGTCACCGGACTTCAACGCCGGCAGGTGACGCAGCAGCAGGTTGATCTTGAGCTGCGACCCCTCCGGCTTCTCGACACCCGTCTGACCACGCAGCGCTGCCAGTGTCGACGGCGCGACGTTCGACAGCACCCAGGAGCAGTCGACGGATCGCTCACCGTCACCACCGAGCCAGGTGACCGATCCACGGGTCCCGTCTACTTCGACCGCGGTGACTGCGGCGTCGGTGACCAGTGCCGCACCAGCACGCCGCGCAGCAGCGGCCAGTGCGTCAGTGACCGCGCCCATGCCGCCGACCGGTACCCGCCACTCGCCGGTGCCGTTGCCGATCAGGTGGTACAGGAAACACCTGTTCTGGATCAGTGACTCGTCGTGCAGCCCGGCGAACGTTCCGATGACGCCGTCCGTCGCGACGACCCCACGGACGGTGTCGTCGCTGAAGCGTCGCTCGATGGTCTCGCCGAGCGGCCGCTCGATCACCTCGTCCCACAGTGCGCTGTCCACACGGGAGCGGAGGTCAGCCGCCGGCTGGAGCGGCTCCAGCAGAGTGGGAGCGACAGCAGCGGCTAGCGAGGCGACAGAGCCGTAGAAGTCCGTCCAGGCTTCGTACTCCGCGTCACTCCCGGTGAGTGCACGGAACGAGTCCCTGGTGCCAGCGCCTTCCGGCCGCTCGACCATCAGGCCGACGTCGCGTCCAGAGCGGCGTACCGGTGTGTACGACGCGACTGCGCGGGACCGGAGCTCCAGGTTAAGGCCCAGGTCGGCGGCGACCTTGTCGGGCAGCAGACTGACCAGGTACGAGTAGCGCGACAGCCGCGCGTCAACACCTGGGAACACGCGCTCGCTGACTGCTGCGCCGCCGGTGTGCGACTGCTGCTCCAGGATCAGTGTGGAGAGCCCGGACTGGGCCAGGTACGCGGCAGCGACGAGCCCGTTGTGCCCACCACCGACTATGACGACGTCGTAGAAGTCCTTCATCCCACCGGCCAATCGAGCTTGCGGTACGCGGCGTCCCAGAACATCCATTCGTAGCGGCACGTCATGGCAAAGTGCTGGTGACATCGTTCCCGCTCCGCGGCTCCTACGTCCAGCCCGTCCGTGACGGCGAGCACGGACTCGACAACTGCGTCGAACTCCTCGGAGCCGTACGTCTCGATCCACTTCCGGTACGCCGGGTCCGGTGACGACCGTTTGAGCAGCTCACGCCCCACGTCCCGGTAGATCCAGTAGCAAGGCAGTACGGCGGCCACTGCCTCGGCGTACGTACCCGTAGCGCACACAGCCGTCAGATAGGACATGTACGCCGTGGTGGTCGGACCGGAGCCGGCCGCGTCCACGTCCTCCGCTGTCAGCCCCAGTGACGCCAGCAACGAGGTGTGCAGCTCCCGCTCGACTGCTATCGCGTTCGCGGCGTGCAGCGCGAACATGCTGACGGCGTCCTCGTCGAGTGCGCGGCCGGCGATCAGGCTGAGCGCCCGCGAGTACGCGCGCAGGTAGTGGCTGTCCTGGACGATGAAGTACCGGAACGCGTCGTGGTCGAGGGTGCCGTCGGTGAGCCCGATGATGAACGGGTGCCGGACGATCTCGTCGTACACGGAGGCGGCCCCGCGGTCCCACAGCTCGCTGGAAAACGTCATCCCCACTCCTCGCCGTCGACTGGCACCGACCCTATCCAGAGGGCATGCAGTCAGGACGAGACGCAGATCACTTCCTGGCCATACTCTGAGACATGAACACCGAGGGGGAACCAGCCGGGATGCCGCCGGAGTCGCCGTTGCTGCGGCGGATCCGGGCGTCGGTGATCGGTGACGACCAGGTGATGCCCGGGCCGTACGGTCCGCGCCGCGTCACGTACGCCGACTACACCGCCTCTGGGCGGGCCCTGACCTTCCTGGAGGACTTCATCCGCGAGGAGGTTCTCCCGCGGTACGCGAACACTCACACCGAGTCGAGCGGGACCGGCCTGCAGACGACCCGGCTGCGGGAGGACGCCCGGCGCATCATCCACAACAGCGTGGGCGGCGACGACGAGACCGCGGTGATCTTCTGCGGCTCCGGCGCGACCGGGGCGATCGACAAGCTGATCGGGATCATGGGCCTGCGGATCCCGGCCGAGCTCGACGACACGTATCACCTGACCGACCAGATCCCGCTGGAGCAGCGACCGGTCGTCTTCATCGGCCCGTACGAGCACCACTCGAACGAGCTGCCCTGGCGCGAGTCGATCGCCGATGTCGTGGTGATCTCCCAGGACACGGACGGTCATATCGACATCGACCAGCTCGAGGCGAGACTGCGCGAGTACGTCGACCGGCCGCTGAAGATCGGCTCGTTCTCGGCGGCGAGCAACGTCACCGGCATCGTCAGCAACACGCAGCGCGTCTCCGCTCTGCTGCATCGGTACGGCGCGCTGTCGTTCTGGGACTGCGCCGCGGCCGCGCCGTACGTCGAGATCGAGATGTACGGCGGACGCGACCAGGACCCGTTGTCGTACAAGGACGCGATCTTCCTCAGCCCGCACAAGTTGATCGGCGGCCCGGGGACGCCTGGCGTACTCGTTGCGCGCCGTGAGCTGCTCCGCAACCGGGTGCCCGACGTACCGGGTGGGGGCACCGTCGCGTATGTGAATCCGCTCGAGCACCGGTACCTGGACGACCCGGTGCATCGCGAGGAGGGCGGGACGCCGGCGATCATCGGGTCGATCCGCGCCGGGTTGGCGTTCCAGCTGAAGCAGGCGGTCGGGATCGACGTGATCCGAGCGCACGAGGACGCGTACCTGCGGCGCGCGGTCGAGGCGTGGAGGGCGGAGCCGAACCTGCAGATCCTCGGCAACCTGGACGCCGAGCGGCTGTCGATCGTGTCGTTCGTGGTCAAGGCGCCGTCGGGGCGGTACCTGCACCACAACTTCGTGGTCGCGCTGCTGAACGATCTGTTCGGCATCCAGTCCCGCGGCGGCTGCTCGTGTGCGGGGCCGTACGGTCACATCCTGCTCGGGATCGACCTCGACCGGTCGCACGAGTTCGAGGAGGAGATCCTGCACGGCTGTGAGGGGATCAAGCCCGGGTGGGTGCGGGTCAACTTCAACTACTTCATCTCGGACGCCGTGTTCACGTACGTCGTCGAGGCCGTCAAGCTCGTCGCCCGTGAGGGGTGGCGGCTGCTCGGCGACTACCGGTTCGACCCGGCGAACGGTCTGTGGCGGCACCACCGCGGCCCGGTGGAGCCGCCGATGCGGCTCTCCCAGGTCGGGTACGACGCCGACGGCAAGCTCAGGTATCCGCGCCACGACCACACGGCTCCCGAGTCCGCCCTCGATGACTACCTCGCCGAGGCCCGCGACCTGCTGTCCACCTGTCCGCAGGACAGCAGCGATCCCGAGGGGCACGTCAACACCGACTTCGACCACCTCCGCTGGTTCGAACTCCCATCCCGCTGCCTCACCCGCGACTGAAGAGGCCACCCGGCGAGACGGCGCCTGCTCCGCGCGATTCCTAAGGCGCCCCGGCCGCGCGGAGAGTCTTGGCGATCTCGTCGTAGGCGCGGGACTCGGCGTGCCGGAGCGGGCTGACGCCCTCGGCGTCGGCCAGGTTGGGGTTGGCACCGGCGTCGACGAGGATCTTGACGATGTCCTGCCACTGCTGCGTGCCCTTGCCGAGGATGATCGCCTCGAGCAGAGCCGTCCAGCCGAGGTTGTTGACGTGGTTGACGTTGATCTTCGTCTTCACGACCCGCCGGACGTAGTCGACGTGGCCGCGCTCGCTGGCCGGGATGACCGAAATGCCACCAAAGCGGTTCCGCAGCGTCAGGTCCGGTTTCGCGGGCAGCAGGGTCTCCAGCATCGCCACGCTCCCGGTGACGCCGGTGACCAACCAGGCAGAGTCCTGCCGGTCGTCCTGTGCATCGGGGTCGGCACCGAGCGCGACGAGCAGCCTGGCCACCTCGACCCGGTCATTGAGCGAGGCCAGCAACAACGCCGTACGGCGGTGGTCGTCGCGTGACTCGATCGGTGCACCGGCAGCCAATGCTGCGGCGACCTTGTTGGCGTCGCCCGAGGTGGACGCGGCCAGCAGTGCTTCGGTCGCGGCGCGGGTGTCACGGAGCTCACCGGCTGTGTCGAGTACGGCGCTGACCGCTGTCTGGCCGCGATCCTTCGCGGCCTGCACCGGTGTGGCGCCGTCGTTGACCGCCGGCTTCGTGCGGTCGGCCCCGCCGGCGATCAGGAGCCGGACCGTGTCGACGTAGGCCGGTGTGCCTTTGCCCAAGATGACTGCCTCGTGCAGGGCGGTCCAGCCGAGGTTGTTGACGTGATTGACCGCTACGCCGGCTTTGAGCAGCCGGCCGACCACGGCGGCGTGACCACGCTCGGCCGCCCGGATCAGCGCCGTACCGTCGTAGCTGTCGAGGCTGCGGACGTCGGCGCCGTGAGCGAGGGTCAGGTCGAGGAGCTCGAGGTAGCCCTCGCTCGCGGCGATCAGGAACGCGCTCTGGACGGTGTCGTTGACCGCGTTGACGTTCGCATCCGCGGTGATCAGGCGCTTGGCCTCGGCCACGTCGTTCTTCCAGGCGGCGGCGATCAGCTGACTGTCGAGGGTGGACGGCACGGCGGTGCTCCTGGAGGGCGAGCTAGTAGGTGATGCAGTTGGTGCGCTGCTGGCCTCAGTGGAACACGCGGTGGTCACCGCCATCAGCAGGACGGCGACCACGGCGATCGGACGGCGCTTCATCGGCGCGGGTCGAGGGTGATGACCTGGTACGGCGGGACCGCGGTCGCCTCGTCGAACTTGCTGTCGACCACCAGCAGCCGGCCCTGGGCGAGCTTCGCGGTGGTCAGTACCCGGTCCGGATCGGTCGGTGTCGCGGACACCAGCCGTGCGGTCGGGCCGTCGGCAGACAGGCGCAGCGTGCTCAGCACCTTGGAGAAGTTGCGCACGACCCAGAGCCTGTTGCCCTGCTGGACGAGGCCGTCGGCGTTCACGAGATCCGCACCGGCGGTGTCGATCGCGGTGACCTTCGCCGTCCGCAGGTCGAACCGCCACAGCTTGCCGACGTTGCCCTGGGCCACGACCAGCGCCCTGCGATCCGGCGAGAGCACGATCCCGCCGAGGTTGAAGCCGGTCGCCGTCTCGATGGTCCCGGTCGCGTCGGCCCAGGTCGTGACGGTCCACCGGCCGTGCTGCTCGGCGATCCGGAAGATCTGTGGGGCGTTCGAGTTGGTGAAGTACGCCGCGCCGTCCGGCCCGATCACCAGATCGTTCAGGAACGCGTTCGGCACACCGGTCCGCAGTGCGGCGAGCAGCCGCCCGTCGCGGTCGTAGACCCACAGGTCCGGCGCCCCCGGGTGGTCGATCCCGTTCGGCCCGCCGGCGACGTACACCCGGCCCTGGGAGTCGACGTTCACGCCGCGGGCCGTCCAGCGGCCGTCGGTGCCGTCGCCCTTCTGCCACTCGACGGCGTCGCCGCTGCGGAGCCGGCCGCGGTGGATCTCACCGCCGGTGGTCTCGGACACGTAGTAGTTCTTGGTACGCGCGTCGTATCCGATGCCCTCGAACTTCGAGCCGCCGGCGTCACCGGGCAGCTCGTAAGTGGTCGGCCGGGCGGCGAAGGCCGTCGAAGCCCCGGCGCCGAGCAGGGTGGCGGACAGCGCGAGAGTGGCGGACAGCGAACGGACAGACATCTGGACCCCTCAACGGTCGGTGGATTTCGAGCTGCCTCCAGCCTCTGTCCGCCGGGCTCGCCGTACGACGGGTGTTCGGCTACCAATCGATAGCCGAACGGATGATTCGGAACCGGGTCTGCGCGGCCTACGATCAACTGAACATGTCTACTGCACACACCCCGTCGATCCTGAGTCACGCGACCCGGCTGGTGACCGCACTGCACGCGGCACTGGTGGTTCTCGTGCTGGCGTCGGCGATCCGGTACCTCACCGGTCACGGGTTCGACGACCGTGGACCGTGGGTGCTGGTCGGCGCAGTCGTGCTGCTGGCGACGTACGCCGCCTACCGAGTGCTGCCCAGTCGGGTCTGGCTGGCGTTGCTGGTCCTGGAGTGGTGTGTGCTGGTGCTTCTGGCGCCGTCGTTCGCCTGGTGCGCGGTGCCGCTGTCTTTTGTTGCCCTGCGCATCCTGTCGTTCCGGCCGGCCTGTCTGGTCGTTGCGGGCATGGTGGTGGTCACCGTGGTGCAATGGACCCGGATGACCGACCGACTGGACCCGACCATCGTGCTGGGACCGGTGTGCGTCGCAGTGCTTGCCGTAGGCGCCTATCGGGCGCTGGAGCGGGACGCACTAGCCAGACAGGCGCTGCTGGACGAGCTGCACGCAGCACAAGGCGATCTGGCCGACGCACAGCACCAGGCCGGCGTCATAGCCGAGCGGGCGCGGCTGTCGCGGGAGATCCACGACAGCGTGGCGCAAGGCCTGTCGAGCATCAACCTGCTGCTCCAAGCCGCAGAACGCGAGTGGGACGACAGACCGGCCGCCGCACGCGAGCACGCAGCCCAGGCAGCCGCCACTGCACGCGACGGACTGGACGAGGCCAGGAGAGTGGTCCGCGACCTGGCGCCCGCTGAGCTCGCTGCTGGTCTACCGGAAGCACTCCGCAAGACCTGTGAGCGTTTGGCGGCCCACGCCGACCTCAACGTCAGCGTGCAGGTGCACGGAACGCCGGTCACGCTCGACTCGGAGGTGGAGACAGCACTGCTCCGCACAGCCCGCGGCGCACTCGCCAATGTCCTCGAACACGCGCACGCGAAAGCGGCCGTGGTCACGCTCACCTACCACCCGGACGCGGCGGTTCTCGACGTTGTGGATAACGGCCGAGGCCTTCCGCGATCTCATGTCAAGATCGATTCCGACCGCGGCCATGGACTGGCCGGAATCCGCGAACGACTGAGACAACTGGGAGGAACGCTGGTGCTGGAGAGTGAACCGGGAGACGGTACGGCGCTGGCCGCATCGATCCCCCTATCAACGATGTCACCGCCAACGATGGCACCGCCAACGGCATCGGACCGCCCGTGATCAGGGTGGCTCTGGTGGACGATCATCCCGTGGTGCGCGCTGGCGTCCGGGCGCTGCTCGAAGGGCAGGAAGACCTGACCGTCGTCGGCGAGGCGTCCGATGCGCACAGCGCGGAGCAACTCGTCGCGGCCCTGCACCCGGACGTCGTACTGATGGACCTCAACCTCGGCGCCGGAGCCGGCGGGGCCGAGGTCACCGCGCGCCTGCGCGCCCTGGCCGAACCGCCGTACGTGCTGGTGCTGACGACGTACGACACCGAGGCCGACATCATGAGCGCGATCGACGCGGGGGCCTCCGGCTACCTGCTGAAGGACGCGCCGCCGGAGGATCTCTTCCGCGCGATCCGCGGCACCGCCCGCGGCGAAACAGTGCTGGCCCCGGCCGTCGCCGCACGACTGGTACGACGCTCCGGCCCGACGCTCACCGAGCGCGAGGTGGAGATCCTCGGCCTGCTCGCCACCGGCAAGTCGAACCGCGACCTGGCCAAGAAGCTCTATGTCAGTGAGGCGACGATCAAGTCCCACCTGGCGCACATCTACTCGAAGCTGGAGGTGGACAACAGGGCAGCGGCCGTGGCACGCGCGATCGAACAGCGCATCATCCGCGCAGTCAGCTGAGTAAGGTCTGACTGTGAGCAGCTCGGAGGACGACACGTCCGGTGGCGAGAGCCTCCTGACAGTGCTGGTCGCGCTCGCCGCGAACCTGTTGATCGCACTCGCCAAGACGGTGGTCGCGGTGATCACCGGGTCTGCCTCGATGACGGCGGAGGCGGCGCACTCCTGGGCCGACACCGGCAACGAGGTGTTCCTGCTGGTGGGGGAGCGGCGGGCGCGGAAGCCGGCCGACCAGTCGCATCCGCTCGGGTACGGGCGGGTCGGGTACATCTGGTCGATGTTCGCCGCGTTCGGGCTGTTCACGGTCGGCGCCGCGGTCTCGGTGTGGCACGGCATCCAGTCGCTGCAGCACGGTGAGGCCGAAGGTACGTCGTACGGCTGGGCGTACGCCGTGCTCGGGGTCTCGTTCGTCCTCGAGGGGATCTCGTTCACGCAGGCGCTGCGGCAGACCAAGGCCGGTGCGCTGGAGCGGATGCTGCGCCCGTGGCGGTATGTGCGGCTGACGTCGAACCCGGTGCTCCGGGCGGTGTTCGTCGAGGACCTGTCCGCGCTGATCGGAATCCTGATCGCGGCCCTCGCGATCCTGCTGCATCAACTGACCGGCAACGCGGTCTGGGACGCGATCGGCTCGATCGTGGTCGGGATCCTGCTCGGCTGTGTCGCGCTGTTCCTGATCAGCCGGAACATGGACTTCCTGACCGGTGAGGCGGTGACGCCGCTGGCCCGGAACCGGGTACTCCGCGCGCTGCTCGCGCACCAGGACATCGAGCGGATCAGCTTCCTGCACATGGAGTGGGTCGGCGCCGACCGGATCTTCCTGGTCGCCGCGGTCGACGTCGTCGGCAACGACGTCGAGTCCGAGGTCGCCGCCCGCCTCTACGCGATCGAGGACGCGCTGAACGCCCGCCCGGAGATCCAGCAGGCGATCCTCACTCTCTCCCGTCCCGGCGACGCAACCAGTCTCCAGCCCGGCAAACTTCCCTCTTGGTACGTCGAACGGCCCATCTAGGGCAGGTTCGCGAGGAAGCGTTCGCGGTCGACCACGACGCGCTCGAGCTCGCCGTCCGCGATCAGTTGGCCGGCCGAGTTGGTGGCGCGGACCTGGAAGCGCAGGTGGCGACCGTCCACCTCAGGGCCGTCCGCGGCGATGTCCACGGTGTCGCCGACCCGGGTCGGCAGCCGGTGTCGGATGCGAACCGACGTACCGACCGAGGTCTGGCCGGGATCGAGCGCGCCCAGGGCGAGCTGGGCGGTCGTGTACTCCAGCCAGGTGATCAAGCGGGGAGTCGCGAGGACCTCGACGTCGCCGCTGCCCACGGCGAGTGCGGTGTCGGCGGCGGTCACCTCGTGGCGCACGGCAGGTCCTCTCTGAGCCGTGTACGCTCCCGACCGTGGAGCCCGTACACGTTGCGGTTTCGGCGTTGGCTGCATTGTTGCCGATCATGAACCCGATCGGCGCGCTGGCCACCTTCGCAGGCCTGACGGACGGCGTCGACCGCGCCGCGATGAAACGCCAGGCGGTGATGACCGGCGTCTACGTCCTGGCGATCCTGACCGTTTTCGCCCTGCTCGGCACGCTCGTGCTGGAAGGCCTGGGGATCGGTTTACCCGCGTTGCAGATCGCCGGCGGTCTGGTCGTCGCGCACTCCGGCTTCGGGATGATCGTGGCCCGGGAGACCCTGACCGAGGACGAGAAGACGCACGGGGCGATCAAGCCGGACGTGTCGTTCTCGCCGATGGCGCTGCCGTTGATCGCCGGACCGGGCGCGATCGGCGTGGTGATCGCTCTGACCGCACGGCACCCCGGGATCACCAACCGGCTGAGCGTGATCGTGGCGTCGGTCGTGATGGCCGCTCTCGTCGCGGCCCTGCTGCGCTTCGGTACGCCGCTGGTCGACAAGCTCGGCCCCACGGGCCTGGGCGCCCTCAGCCGCATCATCGGCTTCCTCACCCTGGCAATCGGCGTCGAACTGGTAACCCACGGCGTACTCGCAGCGAAGTAGCGAGCCCATCGCGTCCTCCAACGAGGCGACGCGATGGGCTCACTCCACCTCTACTTCGTGACCTTGGAGGGGGAGACCGGGGGGAGCTTCCAGGCCTTGCTCTTGGCGAGGGTCGAGAGGTCCTCGACCGAGAGGAGCGGCTTGGGGCGGGTGTGTTGCTTGCCCTTCTCCGCCGGGGTGTTGTAGCTGGTCACGTTGATGTTGCGGCCGTCGCGACGGAACAGGACCACGTAGTTGCTGACGACGCCGTACTCCGCCTGGCGGCCGTCGGTGTACTCAGGCGACTCCTTGGAGGCGTACAGGACCGACCCGTCAGGCAGGGTGCTGCACCCCGCGCGCTTGGGCACGCACGGGTTTCCCTCGCCGCCGCCGGAGAGCAGTACGTCGACCCGGGCGGCGCCGTGACCGTCGTTGACGACGTACGCCGCACCGGCGTAGTCGCCACCGCCCCACGTCTCGGGGTTCGAGAAGGTCCGGCCGGGCGCCGCGACCAGCGTCTTGAGCGTCGCCAGCGTCTGCTTGGGGTTCACCGCAACAGGCTTGGCCGTCGGAGTGGTCTTGACCGAGGGTTTGGCGATCGGCACGGGCGAGCCGGCGACGGCGGCGTTCGTGGGGGAGCCGGCCAGATGAATCCCGCCGGCGATCAGCCCCGCGGTAGCCAGCACGGCCCCAGCACCGGACGCCGTGGCGATCGCCGTACGCCGGCGGCGCAGCCGCAGCCCCTGCGCAACGCTGCGTTCGAGCAGATCTGGTGTGACGGGCTCGAGGTTCTCGGTGGCGCGGTGCATCAAATCGGTGAGTTGGGTGTTCATGGTTCTCCTCAGTTCAGAGCGCGATCAACTGGTCGGCACCCTCACCCAGAACCGCCCGCAGACGGTCCAAGGCGCGGGCAGTGCGAGTAGTGATCGCACTGGTCTTCTTGCCAAGATCGAGCGCCACCTGCTCGACGCTGCGATCTTCGAAGAACCGCAGCACCAACACGGCCCGATCCAACGGCGCCAGCTCCGCCAAAGCACTCTGCAAAGCCATCCGCAACTCCGGATCCCCAACCCGCTCCGCACTCTCCGGCACCTCAGCAGTAGGCCGCTCAGACCAACTACGACGCCGCCGCTGCGACACAAACGTCCGCACCAGAACAGTCCGCGCATAAGCCGCAGGACTATCGATCCGCTGCCAAACCTTGAGCAGATTCGCCAACGTCTCCTGCACCAGATCCTCAGCATGATGCCGATCCCCAGCCAGCAACCAAGCAGTCCGGTACAGCCGCGGTATCTGCACCCGCGCAAACTCCTCGAAGTCCTCAGTCGTACCCATCCACACCTCCTGTAGGCCTCTGCCACAAGAGACGCACTGAGGAGGCGGTCAGATCACACCCAACTCAGAACACTTTCGAAAGAACCCAAACCGAGAACGCCAAAACCCCCACCACAAACGTCACCAGCACCACAACGCCATACCCAAACCAAGCGCTCCCACTCAACTTCACCAGCACATCCTCCCACGAGGGCAATCACCAACAGACGAACCGAACCACCGAAGCCGAGCGAACCGCCCAACCCAGCCACGGAAGCCGAGCGAAGCGAAGGCAAAAGGGGGTGCGGGTGGCGGAGCCCCCGCCCGCGGCAAGCGAAGCGCAGCCGCACAAATGACGAAGCCGACCAAACCTGCGCTCTCCGCAGGCATGGCCGGCCATCGGGTGAGTGACGGGACTCGAACCCGCGACCACCTGGACCACAACCAGGTGCTCTACCAGCTGAGCTACACCCACCATTGCCGTCTGAAGCGCGACGGCTGAGCAATCATAGCGACGAACTGTCCGGACCTGAAATCGAGGGCGGATCCGCAGGTCAGGCGCCGGTTGTGCTGTCTTCGGTGGGTGCTGCGACGAGGTTGGCGGCGGCCCGGGCGGTGCTGGAGTCGGGGCCGGGCTGGGGTACGAAGACGGTTTCCCGGTAGTACCGCAGTTCGGAGATGCTTTCGGTGATGTCGGCGAGGGCGCGGTGGTTGCCGGTCTTGGCCGGCGTCGCGTAGTACACGCGCGGGTACCAGCGCCGTACCAGCTCTTTGATCGAGCTGACGTCGACGTTGCGGTAGTGCAGGTGGGATTCGACGCGGGGCATGTCGCGGACGAGGAAGGTGCGGTCGGTGCCGACCGAGTTGCCGGCGAGGGCGGCCTTGCGCGGCTCTTTGACGTACGACGTGATGAAGTCGAGCACCTGCTCCTCGGCGTCGGCGAGCGGGATGCCGCTGGCGAGCTCTTCGAGCAGTCCGGATGCGGTGTGCATGTCGCGGACGAAGTCGCCCATCTGGTCGAGCGCGGCCGGTGGCGGCGCGATCACCAGGTCGATCCCGTCACCGAGCACGTTCAGTTCGTAGTCGGTGACCAGAACCGCAACCTCGATCAGGGCGTCGTTCGCCAGGTCGAGGCCGGTCATCTCGCAGTCGATCCACACCAGCCGGTCGTTCATGAGGACCCACCTTACGGTGACGGGCCGACAGTGCGGTGACGGCGTGCCCTGTCAGCGCGGCGCGTGCCCCAGGTGGATGCTGCGGACGGACAGTACGGCGAGGTCGGAACGCCGCCCGAGGTAGTGCGGTCCGTCCGGGTCCAGCAGCTGCCGCCAGGTGTCCAGATCCTCCGAAGTCAACCATTCCTGGTCCGGAACAACATGACCGTGACCATGCCCGTGCGACTGCCCGTGACCATGGCCGTGTCCCTCGCCGGCCCCGGTGAGTCGCTCGATCCGCGTCTGGAACGCGCGTACGACGGCTTCGAGCCGCTCCGGCGGCAACGGCGGCGGCGTCTCGGTCAGCACGCTCCGCGTGGTCGCCTCGGTCAGCCCGGCCCGGGTCAGCGCCTCGGTCCACCCGTACGGCATGGGCACCGATCCTGGCAGCGACTCCCGCATCACCTTGAACCACCGGTCCTGCGCCAGGTCGAGCCGCAGCTCCAGCCCGGGCTCGCCGATTCCGAGATCCCATGGCAGGTGTCGCGCGGGCAGGCCGCCTTCCGCGAGCGCCAGCCGCCCACCGGGCGCGAGCAGCGAGGCGAGCGCCTCCACCGCGGCCTGCTGGTCGGCAGCGTGGTGAACGGAGGCCGATGCCCAGATCAGGTCGGCCGGAGCGCCGATTGCCCGACGCAACGGCTCCGCCCCGTCGTCCATCGACGCCAGCTCGCACCGCACCAGACCGGCTGTATGCTCGCGTGCCTGCTCCAGTACGTCGGGGTCCGCGTCGATCGCCACCACCGTCGCACCGGGCAACGCCTCAGCGAGCGCCTTGGCCATCCCGCCACCGCCGCAGCCGACGTCCGCGACGACCCTGTCGCCGTCCCGCACCAGACTGCGAGCCACTGCCGCGTTCCAGTCGGTCTCGCCCTCCGCCGACGCGCGCAGCCGGCCGGCCTCTCCAGCCCAATCGATCTCGATCATGACGACAGTCTGGTCCCCGCCGCCGACGCAGCCCACCTCACGTTGCCGGTCTGGCAAATGGGGTTACCGTTGCGCGGGTGATCGCCACGGACCGCCTGACGCTGCTGCCGCTCGAGGTCGAGTACGCCGAACCGATGGCAGAGGTGCTGTCCGACCCGGCCCTCTACACTTTCACGGGAGGCGAACCGCCGTCCGTAGTGGCTCTGGAGGCACGCTACCGCCGCCAACTGGCCGGTCCGGGACGTCCGGACGAGCAGTGGCTCAACTGGGTGATCAAGTACGACGACACGCTGATCGGATACGTCCAGGCGACCGTCATCGCCGGTACGGCGGAGATCGCGTGGGTGATCGGCAGCGCTTGGCAGGGCCGCGGTTTCGCGAAGGAGGCCGCCCAGGGACTGGTCACCTGGCTACGGGCTCAGAGAATCGGCCGGATCATCGCGCACGTACATCCGGACCACACCGCATCGGCCGCTGTCGCCGCCGCGATAGGTCTCGCTCGCACCGACGTACTGGAAGACGGCGAGTACCTGTGGAACACGGCAGACCCGGCGTGAACCGGGTCTGCCGCTTACAGAATCAGACCGGGCGGACGTTCTCCGCCTGCAGGCCCTTCGGGCCCTGCGCGATCTCGAACTCAACCCGCTGGTTCTCGTCCAGGGAGCGGAAGCCCTGCGTCTGAATCGCCGAGTAGTGCACGAATACGTCGGCGCCGCCGTCCTCCTGGGAGATGAAGCCGAAGCCCTTCTCGCCGTTGAACCACTTCACTGTTCCCAAAGCCATGATTTTCTCCTGATACGACAAAACGCCCGGCGGATCACAAATCCGCGGGCGCTTCGACACGAACGTGGAACTGCAAAACTGCTATCGAGCCAAAACCCTAGCACGCTGGATGAGCCGTCAGCCACCCCTCGCCACGCCGTACGTCGTACTCGTCCGGCATACCCGGCCACCTGACCGCCTCATCTTGCTAGGGCCGCACGTACGTCGCCAGCGATGCCGCGCCGGTCCGGATGACCGAGGCGAGCTGGAAGTGAGCGGGTGTGTCGGACGGACCGAACAGCTTCTCGCCGCTGCCGACGATCGACGGGAAGGTCATCAGCCGGTACTCGTCGACCAGGTCGGCTGCCTGCAGCTCCCGGATCACACCGAGGCTGCCGGTGACCGCAATGGTCCGCGACTCGTTCCGCACATAGTCCGTGAGCGAGCCCTCCAGCAGGGTGGAGTTGGGGAAGGCCGACAGGTCGGTCAGCGAGTGCGACACGACCACCTTGGCCATCTTGTTCATCCGGGTCGAGAAGTCGTCGGTGCGGTTCGGCCAGAGCCGGCTGAAGATCTCCCAGGTGGTCCGGCCGAGCAGCAGTACGCCGGTGTCCATGAGTTCGCCGAGCCGGAACTTGTCGCCGTCGACGGTTTCGCGGCCGTGGCGGAACGCCCAGCCGCCGGCCGGGGTGCCCTCGGAGCCGTCCGGGTCGGTGATGGTGCCGTCGAGGCTGACGAATCCGGTGAAGATGACGTGGCCCATGGTTCCTGCTCCTTGTGTCGAGTGATTCATGCCGGTACATACCGGCGAGCAGGCCCCGATTCATCGCTGCGCACCGAACTATTTTGGCGAGCGCTTGCCGGGAAGTGTGATCTTGACCGCATTCGGCCTCCAGCCTACTGTATGCGGTATACAAGCCCCCCGGAAGGCAGGGACCTTATGAGAGTTGCGGTTCTCGGCGCCGGTGCGATCGGTGCGTACGTAGGCGCGGCGCTACACCGTGGTGGGACCGAGGTCCACCTGGTCGCCCGCGGCGCGCATCTGGAAGCGATCCGGTCGGACGGTGTCACGGTGCTCAGCCCACGCGGTGACTTCACGGCCCGGACACCGGCCACGGACGACCCGGTCGCGATCGGCCCGGTCGACTATGTCTTTCTCGGGCTCAAGGCGAACTCGTACGCGAACGCCGGCCCGCTCATCGAGCCTCTGCTGCACGACCGCACGGTCGTGGTGGCGGCGCAGAACGGCATCCCCTGGTGGTACTTCCACGGGCTGAAAGGACCGTACGAGGGCCGCCGGATCGAATCGGTCGACCCCGGTGGCGCTGTCACCCAGGTGCTCGACCTCGACCGCGCGATCGGCTGCGTCGTGTACTGCTCCACCGAGCTCGAAGGCCCAGGCGTCGTACGGCACCTGGAAGGCACCCGCTTCTCGATCGGCGAACCCGGCGGCGGGCAGTCGGAACGCTGCGCGGCCTTCAGTACGGCGATGATCGCGGGCGGGCTGAAGTGCCCGGTCGAGGACGACATCCGCAACGACATCTGGATCAAGCTGCTCGGGAACGCGGCGTTCAACCCGATCAGCGCGCTGGCCCGGGCGACGATGGTGGAGATCGCGACGCATCAGGGCACCCGGCAGATGGTCCGGATGATGATGGAGGAGTCGCTGGAGATCGCCGCCGCGCTCGGCTGCCACCCGGACATCTCCGTGGACAAACGGCTAAACGGCGCCGAACGCGTCGGCGAGCACAAGACCTCGATGCTGCAGGACCTGGAAAAGGACAAGCCGCTCGAACTCGACGTCATCCTCGCGGCGGTCGTCGAACTGGCCGACCTCACCGGCGTCAAGGCGCCCACCCTGCGCGCGGTTCACGCGGTAGCCGACCTTCTGGCTTCCAAGGTCGGCGTATAAAGCCAGGTGGGTCCGACCACAGCGACGTCGGACCCACCTGTTCCAGCACTAGCTGTTGACCTGGAAGCCCTGCTCGTTGCCGTACTTCACGAGTGCGTCCTGCCAGGACTTGAGGCCTCCGTTCAGGTCGGACTTCGACTGGTACGCCTTGCCGACGGTGTCGCCGTAGATGCTGTTCGCGTACAGCTCGTACGGCAGGTAGCTCCAGCCCTTGACGACCGAGCCGGCCGCCTCGGTAAGGACCTGGTTGATCTTCTGGCCGCCGAAGTACGCACTCGCCTTGTCGACGAACGCCGGGTCCTTCAGGTCGGCGGTGGTCGCCGGGAACCCACCGCTGGCGAGGAACGGCTTCACGCCCTCGTCGTGGTTCAGCCAGCGCACGAACGCCGCAGCGAGGGCCGGGTTCTTGCTCTGCTTGAGCACAGACTCGGTGCTGCCGCCGTTCTCCGCGGTGGCCGGCTGGCCGTCGTACGTCGGCATCGGGGCGACCGCCCACTTGCCGGCGCCCGCCTTGACCGAGGACTCCATCACGCCGGGCATCCACGCACCGGTCGGCAGCGTCGCGATCGTGCCATCGCCGAGAGCCTTGAACCACTCGTCGGTCCAGCCCGGGATGTTCGAGACCAGGCCGCCGCCGACGAGCTGGTTCCACAGGCCGGTCCACTTCTTGGATCCGTCGTCCTGCAAGTTGATCGTGACGTTCTTGCCGTCGGTCTTGAACGGCTGGCCGCCCGCCTGCCAGATCATGCTCGTGGTGAAGCCGGCGTCACCGGAGTCGTTCGTGATGTAGGCCTTCGGGTTCGCCGCGTGCAGCTTCTTCCCGGCTGCGACGTACTCGTCCCAGGTCTTCGGCACGGCGATGCCGTACTTGTCGAAGACCTGCTTGTTGTAGAACAGCGCCATCGGTCCGGAGTCCTGCGGCAGCCCGAACAGGCCGCTGCCGGCGTGCACGGCGGCCCAGGTCGAGGCGGTGTACGCCGACTCGTACTGCGAGAACCCGTACTGGTTCAGGTCGACGAGCGAGCCGGGCAGGGCGAACTGGGGGAGCGCCTGGTACTCGATCTGGGCGACGTCCGGCGCACCGGAGCCGGCCTTGATCGCGTTCTGCAGCTTCGTGTAGTGGTCGTTGCCGGTACCGGCGTTGACGTAGTTCACCTTGACGTTCGGGTACTGCTTCATGAACGCGGTGACCTGGGCCTGCGCCGACGGCGTCCAGCTCCAGTAGGTGATCTCGCCGCCCGCCTTGAGCGCGGCGTCGACCGCGTCGACCGAGCCGGTCGTCGTACCGCCGCTCGCGCTGTCGGTCTTCGAGCCGCCGCCGCACGCGGCCACCACCGCGAGGGCTGTGAGAGCGGCTCCGGCAACCACCAGCTGCCGGATCCCCCACCGATGTGACTTCATCCTGTTCCCTTTCATTTGACCCAGAACTATTTGACAGAGCCGGCGGACAGGCCGGACTGCCAGAACCGCTGGAGAAGGAGGAAGGCGACCACCAGCGGAACGATCGTCAGCAACGATCCGGTGACCACCAGGTTGTAGATGGGGCGGGCACCCACGCCGGTCGCCTGGTTGCTCCACTGGGTGAGCCCGACCGTGAGTGGGTAGAGGTTGGGTTTGCTGAGCATGATCAGCGGCAGGAAGTAGTTGTTCCAGGTCGACACCATCGCGAACAGCAGCGTCGTGACGATGCCCGGGGCAAGCAGTCGCAGGGCGACGGTGAAGAACGTGCGGACCTCACCGGCGCCGTCGATCCGCGCCGCCTCGAGCAGCTCTCCCGGTACGGCGTCGGTCGCGTAGACCCACATCAGGTACAGCCCGAACGGGCTCACCAGCGAGGGGATGATGATGGCCCACACCGTGTTGGTCAGCCCGAGGTTGGAGAACATCAGGAACGTCGGTACGGCGAGCGCGGTACCCGGCACCGCGACCGCGCCGAGCAGTACGGCGAAGACGGCCCGGCGCCCGGTGAACTTGTACTTCGCCAGTCCGTAGCCGGCCGCGGTGGCGAGCAGCGTCGCGCCGCCCGCGCCGACGACGACGTACAGCACCGTGTTGCCGAGCCAGCGGAGGAAGATGCCGTCGTTGTAGGTGAGCGTGTCCTTGATGTTGGTGAAGAACGCGAAGCTCTTCCCGAACCACAGTCCCGGCGTCGAGAGCAGGTCGTCCTGCGTCTTGGTTGTGCTGAGCAACAACCAGGCGAGCGGAACGATCGTGTACAGCAGATACAGCACCATCACGCCGGTGAGCAGCTTGGACCGCTTCGGGCGCAGGGATGAAGACAGGGCACTCACAGCGACTCCCGGGATCCGCGGAGCTGGACGACGTACGCGATGATCGCGGTGATGATCCCCATCACGATCGCGATCGTGGCCGAGTAGTTGAACTGCTGGCCGGCGAAGGACAGGTTGTAGGCGTACATGTTGGGCGTGTAGAAGGTCGTGATCACGTTCGGCGCGAGCGTGCGCAGGATGTTCGGCTCGTTGAACAGCTGGAAGCTGCCGATGATCGAGAAGATCGTCGCGATCACGATCGCGCCGCGCAGCGCGGGCAGCTTGACCGCCAGGATCGTCCGGAACGTGCCGGCGCCGTCGATCGCGGCCGCCTCGTACAGCTCGCCCGGCACCGTACGCAGTGCCGAGTAGAAGATCAGCATGTTGTAGCCGACGAACTCCCAGGTGACGATGTTCGCGATCGACGGCAGCATCCAGCTCCCGCTGAGCGGCTGGATCGCGGTCGTCCCGAGCAGGTCGTTGAGATTCGCGGCCAGGCCGAAGTTGTCGCCGTAGATGTAGCCCCACATCAGTACGGCGACCACGCCCGGTACGGCGTACGGCAGGAAGATCACGATCCGGAAGAAGCCCGCCGCGTGCAGCCGCGCGCTGTCGATCGCGAGCGCCGCGAGCAGCGCCAGGACGAGCATGATCGGCACCTGGACGACCAGGAAGACCGCCACCCGGCCGAACGCCTCCCAGAACTTCGGGTCCCGCAGCGCCTCGGTGTAGTTGTCCAACCCGACGAACACCGTGCCGCCGAAGAACGCCTGATCGCGATACAGGCTGAGGTAGATCGCGTACCCGATCGGGGCCAGGAAGGTGAGCGCGAAGACGGTCAGGAACGGCCCGACGAACAGCCATCCCTTGCCGTCCTTGAACACCCGCCGGCGGCGCCGGCCGGTGGTACCGACCCGCGCTACCTGCTGCTGGGCCACGGACTCCGCCATTGTCCGGGACCTCCTCTCGCTTCCGGCCCCGAGGTGGGGACGCGACACGCGATGTTGACGTCAACATCGACGGCGCGACGCTAGCGTGTTTACGTCAACATGTCTACACTCCGGACTCAAACGAGGAGGCGCGATGACAGGGGAGGATTCAGCGGGCCGCCGGCGACGCGGGCCGTCGATGGCGGACGTGGCGCGGGTGGCCGGCGTGTCCGGACAGACGGTCTCGCGGGTCGCGAACGAGCGGCTCAACGTCGACGCGGTCACCCGGGACCGGGTGCGGGCCGCGATGCGCCAGCTCGGCTACCGCCCGAACAGCGCTGCCCGCGCGCTGCGGAACGGTGAGTACCGCAGCATCGGCGTGATCGTCTTCGAACTGCACAGCTTCGGTACGACGCGCACGCTCGACGCGATCGCGACCGCCGCCACCATCCGCGGGTACGCGATCAACCTGGTTCCCGTGCTGGACGTCACCCAGAGTGCGGTGACGAATGCCTTCAGTCGCCTCGGCGAGCAGGCGGTGGACGGCGTGATCATCCTGATCGAGGCGCACACCCTGGACGAGGCCGGCGTACGGCTCCCGGACGGGCTGCCGGTCGTGGTGGTCGACTCGAGTGCGCACTACGACTTCCCGATCGTCGACACCGACCAGCGGCAGGGCGCCCGGCTGGCGACGGAACACCTCCTGAACCTGGGCCACGCGACGGTGTGGCACCTCGGCGGGCCGCCGACGTCGTTCGCCGCGGACCGGCGACGACAGTCCTGGGAGCAGACGCTGATCGACCACGGCCGGGAGGTGCCGCCGGTGTACGACGGCGACTGGACGCCGGGATCGGGCTACGTTGCGGGCCTGCAGCTGGCCGCCAACGCCGAGGTCACCGCCGTGTTCGCCGCGAACGACCAGATGGCGCTCGGCCTGCTGCGCGCGCTCCACGAGCGGGGCCGCGCGGTGCCTGGCGACGTCAGCGTGGTCGGTTTCGACGACATGGAGGAGGCGGCGCACTTCTGGCCGCCGCTGACCACGATCCGCCAGAACTTCGTCGACGTCGGCCGGTTGAGCGTCGACGCGCTGATCAACGAGATCAACTCCGGCGAGCACCACCACGAACCGGTCGCCGTCGCCGCCAAACTCGTCCACCGCAGCAGCACCGCACCCCCACCACGCCCCTGACTTACACCGCGGCTCCGGCGAGGATCGTGCGCATCAGGGCGGCAGTCTCCGTCGGGGTCTTGCCGACACGTACGCCGGCTGCTTCCAGAGCTTCCTGCTTCGCGGCCGCCGTACCGGACGAGCCGGAGACGATCGCGCCGGCGTGGCCCATCGTCTTGCCCTCCGGCGCGGTGAAGCCCGCGACGTACCCGACGACCGGCTTGGTCACGTTCTCCTTGATGAACGCGGCCGCCCGCTCCTCCGCGTCACCGCCGATCTCACCGATCATCACGATCGCGTCGGTGTCCGGGTCGTCCTGGAACGCCCGCAGCGCGTCGATGTGCGTGGTCCCGATGATCGGGTCGCCGCCGATCCCGATCGCGGTCGAGAACCCGAAGTCCCGCAGCTCGTACATCATCTGGTAGGTCAGCGTGCCCGACTTGCTGACTAGCCCGAGCCGGCCCGGCCCCGCGATGTCCGCCGGGATGATCCCCGCATTGGCGCGCCCCGGGCTGATGATCCCCGGACAGTTCGGACCGATGACGCGCGTCCCGTTGGCCTGTGCGTGCGCGAAGAACGCGGCAGTGTCGTGGACGGGAACGCCCTCCGTGATCACCACCACGAGCGGGATCCCGGCATCGACTGCTTCAAGAACTGCAGCTTTTGTGAAGCGTGGCGGGACGAACACCACCGACACGTCCGCGTCCGCGGCCTTCACCGCGTCCGCGCACGACCCGTACACCGGGATCGAGCGCCGCGCGAAATCCACCGACTGCCCGCCCTTGCCGGGCGTCACACCGCCGACCACATTGGTGCCGGCGGCAAGCATCCGGCTGGTGTGCTTCTGCCCCTCGGACCCGGTCATGCCCTGCACGACGACCCGGCTCTTCTCGGTCAGGAATACGGCCATCTCGAACAGTCCCTTCTAGGCGGCGAGTTCGGCGGCGCGCGCCGCGGCGCCGTCCATCGTGTCGACCACGGTCACCAGCGGATGGTTGGCCTTGGCGAGGATCTTGCGGCCCTCCTCGACGTTGTTGCCGTCGAGCCGGACGACGAGCGGCTTGTCAGCCCGGTCGCCAAGCACGGCGAGCGCCTGCACGATGCCGTTCGAGACCGCGTCGCACGCGGTGATCCCGCCGAACACGTTCACGAAGACGCTGCGCACCTGCGGGTCGGACAGGATGATCCCGAGCCCGTTCGCCATCACCTCGGCCGAGGCGCCGCCGCCGATGTCGAGGAAGTTGGCCGGTTTCACGTCGTACGGCGATCCCGCGTACGCGACCACGTCGAGCGTCGACATCACCAGGCCCGCGCCGTTGCCGATGATCCCGACCGAGCCGTCCAGCTTCACGTAGTTCAGGCCCTTGGCGTGCGCCTCGGCCTCGAGCGGGTCGGCGGCCGCCTTGTCGTCGAAGCCGGCGTGATCCGGGTGCCGGTACGCCGCGTTGTCGTCGAGCGTGACCTTCCCGTCGAGCGCCTCCAATGACCCGTCGCCGAGCTTCACCAGCGGATTCACCTCGACCAGCGACGCGTCCTCCGCGATGAACACGTCCCACAGCCGCTGCACGATGGTGGACGCCTCGGCCGGGAACCCGGCGGCGGTCACGATCTCCGCGGCCTTCGCCTCGTCGACGCCGGTCGCGGGGTCGATCGCCACCTTCGCGATCGCGTCCGGGTTCGTGTGCGCGACCTCCTCGATCTCCACACCGCCTTCGGTGCTGGCGATACAGAGGTACTCGCGGTTCGCCCGGTCGACCAGGAACGAGAAGTAGTACTCCTCGGCGATGTCCGCGGCCGGCGCCAGCAGCACGCGCTGCACGGTGTGACCCTTGATGTCCATCCCGAGGATCTCGACCGCCTTCGCCTCCGCCTCGTCGGGGGTGGCGGCCAGCTTCACACCGCCGGCCTTGCCGCGCCCACCGGTCTTCACCTGAGCCTTCACCACCACGCGCCCGCCGAGCTCACGGGCCGCGTCCGCGGCGTCGGCCGCATCCTCGATCACCCGCCCCAGCGTCACCGGAACGCCGTGCCGAGCGAACAGCTCCTTGGCTTGGTACTCCATGAGGTCCACGTCGCCTCCAAGAATGTGTGGTGACGACTGTATGCGGTATGCAATCTGGTCACAAGAGGCTTGTTGCAACGCCTCAGGTCTGGACAGCTCCGGCGTGGAGGAGTACCACAGACTTCATACGGTATGCAGTAGTCAGGAGGCGATATGAATCACGTGATGCCCACGCCCCGGGACGTGCGTGACGTCTACGGCCGGCGGTACCGGATCGGCGAGGATGCCCGTGAACTGACCGGCCACTCGCGCCGCTGGCAACTCTGGGCGGCCTGGGCCTGCATGGTGGCGATCAGTCCGTTGCAGTACTCGTTCGGCACCGCAGCCCTCGGCCTGGCGTCGGATCGTGGCTGGGGCGCAGCCCAAACCCTGTGGCTGCTCGCGGTCTTCGTCGCCTGCCAAGCACTCGTCGCGATCCCAGCCGCCTGGGCCCATCGGGTACGGCGGGCAACGCCGACACAGCTCGTCGTCGGCGGCGGGATGCTCGCGGCGATCGGCCTCGTCACACTCGCCCACGTGGACAGCTACGGCGCGGTCCTCGTCGGCTACTCGCTTCTCGGCGGCACCGGGGCGGGCCTCGTGTACGCCGCCTGCATCACCACGTCGGCGCGCTGGTTCCCGGACCGGCGTACGGCGACCATCGGCTTCGTCACCGGTGGATTCGCGGTCGGCGCCGTACCGAGCATCTTCCTGCTGACGCGGGTGGACCAATCGATCGTGTTCGATCTGACCGCTCTGGTGGCGGTGCTGGTCGTTCTGGTCGCCGGTGGTCTGCTGAAGGATCCGCCGCGGCACTGGTGGCCCGCGGACATCGACGCGCAGGTGTGGGCGATCGACCGGAAGCTGAACCGCAGCATCCCGCACAACGCGCCCGCGGTCCGGCAATACCGTCCAGGTGAGGCGATGCGGACCGGCGCGCTGCCGCTGATGTGGTTGCTGCTGGCAATCAGTACGGCGTTGTCGTTACTCGGCATCGGCTTCGTGGTGAGCTATGGCGTGAGCGCCGACCTCGGTCTGACGGTGGCTGCGACGGCGGCTGGGATGCTTGCCGCCGTCAACGGTCTCGGCCGATCGCTGGCAGGTCACTTGTCAGATCGATTCGGTCGCCGTCGGGTGCTGGCCGCCGTACTGATGATCGAAGGTTTCGCCCATGTCGGTCTGGTGGCCGCTGACGTCGGCTGGGCCTTCGTGGTGTGCGCGATGTTCGCGGGCCTCGGTGGCGGCGCGTTCTACGCGATCATGGCCAACCTCGTACTGGAGTTCTTCGGCGAGAACAGCCTGCTGCAGAACCAGGCCATCCTGTACTCCGCGAAGGCGGTCGGCGGCGTCGTCGGCATCGGTGTCGCCGCGTCCGTGATCGCCGCAGTCGGCTACCGGCCGCTGTTCCTCGGCGCCGGGCTGCTCGGCGTACTGACTGCGCTGAGTGTGCGTCTCCTCAAACAACCCGGTAGGCCGGCGTTGCCCGTGCGGCCCCAGCTCGGTACGCCGGTGGCGGGCGAGTGAACGGCTACGCGAAGATCCAGCGCGCGGATCCGTGCGTGCTGGAACTGGTCTCCCGTCTGGCGCGAGAGCCCTGGACGGATCGTCCCGCCTGCGTACACCCAGTACTAGGTGCAGTCGCACGGGCGGCGCACGATCACAGCACGTCAGCCGGTCGCCGCGAGTTGCTGCCGCTCGCGCCACGCTTCCTCGACACCAACCGGGTGGGCTTCGAGCCGTCCGCCCGGCTGGTCGCACTGTGCGTGTCGACGGCACTGACGAACGGCGAACTCACCACCGACGAGCGCCACAGACTAACTGCGGCCAACCAGACGGCCCAGCACCTGCTCGGTACTCAGGACGGTCCCGGGGGAGCGGCGCGGTGGTGGTTGCCGGTGCTTTCGCGGCTGAATTGGAGCGAGCCGTTCTACCGCACATGTGTCGCGACAGAACATGTGGCCGAAGCGGTGGCGATCACCGCCCGCGCGGCCAATCCCGACGTACGCCTGCGGAGCCTGCTGAAGCTGTGCCTCGCGACTCAGCCCAAACCTTCGTGTTCGGCGTCCGCCCAGAAATCGTGGTCGTAGTCGTCGTCCGGGATCGCCACCAGTTCGTGCCGGCGAGGGGCGCGAACCTGCTGCTCGAGGCGCCGAAGGTCCGCCGTACACCGCTCCAGATCGTCGAGCAGCCGCAGTACGTCGAGATGCGGGCCGACGCGATTCCTCAACGCCATAAGGGACTTCTCGAGCGCGAGGAGGGCGGCGCGGGTCCGGTCGAGTTCGTCGGAAATCGTCATCACAGCCTCCTGGGTGCGAACTCTGGACAACCGCTACGCCCTGGGATAAGACTACGACTACACCATACGGTATGCAATCTACACAGTGCCTAATCAAGGACATGCCTTACTCAGGCCCTTCCGAGGAGTTGACTGCAGATGGCGCAGACAGTGTCGGAGACCCAACCCGCCGCGGTTGTCAAAGAGCCGGAGACGATCTCCGGCGGTCACCTCGTCGCGAAGGCCTTGAAGGCCGAGGGGATCGACGTGATCTTCACGCTCTGTGGCGGTCACATCATCGACATCTACGACGGCTGCGTGGACGAGGGCATCGCGGTGGTCGACGTACGGCACGAGCAGGTCGCGGCGCACGCCGCCGACGGGTATGCACGAGTCACCGGCAAGCCCGGCTGCGCGGTCGTCACCGCCGGCCCTGGTACGACGGACGCGGTCACCGGCGTCGCGAACGCGTTCCGCGCCGAGAGCCCGATGCTGCTGATCGGCGGCCAGGGCGCCCTGAACCAGCACAAGATGGGGTCCTTGCAGGACCTGCCGCACGTCGACATGATGACGCCGATCACCAAGTTCGCCGCGACCGTTCCGCACACCGCGCGGGCTGCGGACATGGTGTCGATGGCGTTCCGCGAGTGCTACAACGGCGCGCCCGGCCCGTCGTTCCTGGAGATCCCGCGCGACATCCTCGACAACTCGGTCCCGGTCGAGTCCGCGACCGTCCCCGAGGCCGGGCACTACCGGGCCTCGACGAAGAGCATCGGCGATCCGGCGAACATCGAGGCGCTGGCCGACTTGCTGGTCCGGGCCGAGAAGCCCGTCGTACTGCTCGGCTCGCAGGTCTGGACATCCCGCGGCAGCGACGCGGCGGTCGAGTTCGCCCGCACGCTCGACATCCCGGCGTTCATGAACGGGTCGGCCCGCGGCACGCTGCCGCCCGGCGACCCGCACCACTTCCACCTGTCGCGGCGGTACGGCTTCAACAACGCCGACCTGATCCTGATCGTCGGCACGCCGTTCGACTTCCGGATGGGGTACGGGCGACGGCTCCCGAAGAGCGCCACCGTCGTACAGATCGACATGGACTACCGCACCGTCGGCAAGAACCGCGACATCGACCTCGGCCTCGTGGGTGACCCGGGCGCGATCCTGGCGGCCGTCACGCAGGCGGCGTCGGGCCGGCTGCAGAAGACGGATCGCAAGGCCTGGTTCGCGGAGCTGCGCGCCGAGGAGGACGCGGCGTACCAGAAACGGCTGCCGCGGCAGCTGTCCGACGCGAACCCGATCCACCCGCTGCGGCTCGCGCACGAGATCAACGAGTTCCTCACCGAGGACTCGATCTACATCGGCGACGGCGGCGACATCGTGACGTTCTCCGGTGGCGTCGTACAGCCGAAGTCGCCCGGCCACTGGATGGACCCGGGCCCGCTCGGCACGCTGGGCGTCGGCATCCCGTTCGTGCTCGCGGCGAAGTACGCGCGGCCGGACAAGGAAGTCGTCGCACTGTTCGGCGACGGTGCGTTCTCGCTGACCGGCTGGGACTTCGAGACGCTGGTCCGCTACAAGCTCCCGTTCGTCGGTGTCGTCGGCAACAACTCGTCGATGAACCAGATCCGCTACGGCCAGGAGGCCAAGTACGGCAAGGACCGCGGCCGGATCGGCAACACCCTGGGCGACGTGAAGTACGACGAGTTCGCCCGGATGCTCGGCGGGTACGGCGAAGAGGTTCGCGACCCGAAGGACATCGGGCCGGCGCTGCTCCGGGCCCGCGAGTCGGGGCTGCCGTCGCTGATCAACGTCTGGGTCGACCCGGACGCCTACGCCCCCGGAACCATGAACCAGACCATGTACAAGTAGGAGGACCAGCATGACCAAGGCCCTCGAGGGTGTCCGTGTTCTCGACATGACCCACGTGCAGTCCGGACCGTCCTGCACCCAGCTCCTCGCCTGGCTCGGCGCCGATGTGATCAAGCTCGAGGCACCGACCGGCGACATCACCCGCCAGCAGCTGCGCGACCTGCCGGACGTCGACAGCCTGTACTTCACGATGCTGAACTGCAACAAGCGCAGCATCACGCTGAACATGAAGTCCGACCGCGGCAAGGAGATCTTCGTCGACCTGGTGAAGAACTCCGACGTCCTGGTGGAGAACTTCGCCCCCGGCGCGATCGACCGGATGGGCTTCACCTGGGAACGCCTCCAGGAGCTCAACCCCGGTCTCGTGTTCGCGTCGATCAAGGGCTTCGGCCCCGGCCGGTATGAGAACTTCAAGGCGTACGAGGTCGTCGCCCAGGCGATGGGCGGCGCGATGAGTACGACGGGGTTCGAGGACGGACCGCCCACCGCGACCGGCGCGCAGATCGGCGACTCCGGCACGGGCATCCACCTGGTGGCCGGCATCCTCGCCGCGCTGCTCCAGCGGACGCACACCGGTAAGGGCCAGCGGGTCACCGTGGCCATGCAGGAAGCCGTCCTGAACCTGACGCGGGTCAAGCTGCGCGACCAGCAGCGGCTGACGCACGGCCCGCTGCGCGAGTACCCGAACGACAACTTCAACGGCGAGGTGCCGCGGTCCGGGAACGCGTCCGGCGGCGGGCAGCCCGGCTGGGCGCTGCGCTGCGCACCCGGCGGACCGAACGACTACATCTACGTGATCGTCCAGCCGCCGGGCTGGGCTCCGATCGCTCAGTTGATCGGGAAGCCCGAGCTGGCCGAGGATCCGGACTGGGCGACGCCGGCCGCGCGCCTCGACAAGCTCGACAAGATGTTCGCGCTGATCGAGCAGTGGACCGAGCAGCACACCAAGTTCGAGGTGATGGACAAGCTCAACGCGCTGAACGTGCCGTGCGGGCCGATCATGTCCACGGCCGAGCTGATCGCGGACGAGACGCTCGCCGACCTCGGCGCGGTGGTCGAGGTCGAGCACCCGCAGCGCGGCACGTTCAAGACCGTCGGCTGCCCGATCAAGCTGTCCGACTCCCCGGTCGACGTGCAGACCTCACCGGGCCTCGGTGAACACAACTCCGTCATCTACGGCTCGCTCGGCATCGACACCGCCGAGCTCTCCGAACTCAAAGCCGCCGGCGTGATCTGACCCTCGCGAATTGGAGTGCATCCGCATGACTTATGACAAGGCAGCAGTCCGGACCATCCTCGACCAGGCTCTGGCGGACGGCCGCACCTCGCTGAGCGCGCCGGAGGCCAAGCTGGTCGCCGACGCGTACGGCATCCCGGCGCCGGGCGAGGGGCTGGCCACGACTGCCGAGGGGGCCGCCGGCCTCGCGGCCGAGATCGGCTTCCCGGTCGTGCTGAAGATCGTCTCGCCGGACATCCTGCACAAGACCGACGCCGGCGGCGTGGTGGTCGGCGTCGACACCGAGGATGCCGTGCTGGCGGCCTACAAGCAGATTGTCGACAACGCAACAGCCTACAAACCAGATGCCGACATTGTGGGCGTGCAGGTGCAGAAGATGCTGGTCACCGGCAGTGACGTGCAGGAGGTCATCGTCGGTGCGGTCACCGACCCGACGTTCGGCAAGGTGGTCGCGTTCGGGCTGGGCGGCGTACTCGTCGAGGTGCTCAAGGACGTCACCTTCCGGCTGGCTCCGCTGAGTGACGACGAGGCGCGGGCGATGGTCGACGGGATCGGTGCGCGCGAGATGCTCGAGGGCGTTCGTGGTGCGCGACCGGTCGACAAGGAGATTGTCGGCAATCTGATCAAGCGGGTGTCCGACCTGGTCACGGACTTCCCGCAGTTCGCGGAGGTCGACCTGAACCCGGTGCTGGCCGGGCCGGACGGCGCCACCGCGGTGGACTTCCGGATCATCGTGGACGCCGAGGCCGGGAAACCGGTCGAGCGGTACAGCCAGGAGGAGATCCTGACCGCGATGACCCGGATCATGAAGCCACGCGCGGTGGCGGTGATCGGGGCGTCCAACGAGGACGGCAAGATCGGCAACTCGGTGATGAAGAACCTGGTCAACGGCGGGTACGCCGGGGACATCTACCCGATCAACCCCAAGGCCGACGAGATCCTCGGGCTGAAGGCTTTCCCCAGCATTTTGGAGGTGCCGGGAGACGTCGACGTCGCGGTGTTCGCCGTACCGGCCAAGTTCGTCGGCGGGGCGCTCGAGCAGTGCGGGCAGAAGGGGGTCGCGGGCGCGATCCTGATCCCGTCCGGGTTCGCGGAGACCGGTGAACAGGCGCTGCAGGACGAGGTCGTCGCGATCGCCCGCAAACACAACGTCCGCATTCTGGGACCGAACATCTACGGCTACTACTACCTGCCGGAGAGCCTCTGCGCGACGTTCTGCACGCCGTACGACGTGCGCGGGTCCGTCGCCCTGTCGTCACAGAGCGGAGGCATCGGGATGGCGATCCTCGGCTTCAGCCGCTCCAGCCGGATGGGAGTTTCCGCGATCGTTGGGGTAGGCAACAAGGCCGACATCGACGAGGATGACCTCCTGACGTTCTTCGAGAGCGACGACAACACCAACCTGATCGCCATGCATCTTGAGGATTTGAAGGACGGCCGGGCGTTCGCCGAGACGGCGGCCCGGGTGTCGAAGAAGAAGCCGGTCGTCGTCCTGAAGGCCGGGCGTACCTCCATGGGCGCGCGGGCGGCCAGCTCGCACACCGGCGCCCTGGCCGGCAACGACAAGGTGTACGACGACATCCTGCGGCAGAGCGGGGTGGTCCGGGCGCCGGGGCTGAACGAGATGCTCCAGTACGCCCGCGGCATCCCGCTGCTGCCGACGCCGAAGGGCGAGAACGTCGTCATCATCACCGGCGCCGGCGGTTCCGGCGTACTGCTGTCGGACGCGTGTGTGGACGCCGGGCTGACGCTGATGGACATCCCGTCCGACCTGGACGAGGCGTTCCGGAAGTTCATCCCGCCGTTCGGCGCGGCCGGGAACCCGGTCGACATCACCGGCGGCGAGCCGCCGTCGACGTACCGGAACACGATCGCGCTCGGGCTGTCCGACGAGCGGATCCACTCGCTGATTCTCGGTTACTGGCACACGATCGTGACACCGCCGATGGTGTTCGCGAAGCTGGTCGCCGAGGTGGTCGAGGAGTTCCGGGCCAAGGGCATCGACAAGCCCGTGGTCGCCTCGCTGTCCGGTGACGTCGAGGTCGAGGAAGCGTCGCAGTACCTGTTCGACCACGGTGTGGTCGCCTACCCGTACACCACCGAGACCCCGGTCCAGGTCCTCGGTGCCAAGTACCGCTGGGCCCGCAACGCCGGGCCGCTCGGCATCAGTTGATTGGAGGAAGGAGCACGCGGGGGAAGTTGATCCGCTAGTTGGCGTCGAACTAAGGAGTCCGCCTTGGACGTCACGAGCAAGACCTCAGAAGTTCCCGAAGAGCCGGCCGCGGCAGCCGTGACCGAGAAGGTCTGGAAAGCGGGCAGGCTCGAACCGATGCCGATCCGGAAACTTCCGGACGCACCGCCCTCCTTGCACATCCTCGGCCCGACCGTCTTCCTGGTCGCGCTGGGTGTGGGTATGGGGGAGTCGTACATGTGGCCCCGGCTCGTCCTGGTGTTCGGGCCGGACATCCGCTGGTTGTTCATGGTCGGTGTCACGCTGCAGGCGTTCGTGCTGCTGGAGATGGCGCGGTACGCGATGGCCACCGGGGAGAGCATCTTCTTCGGCGCGGCCCGGATCTTCAAACCGCTGATGTGGTTCTTCTACGCGGCGGCGATCCTGATCTACATGTGGCCGGGCCATCTGTCTGCCGGCGCGGCCGCGTTCGAGGAGATCAGCGGCATACCCTGGCAGGTCACCGCGTGCGTGGCTCTGGTGTTCGTCGGTGTGCTGTTCAGTCTGCTGTCGGTGATCTACAACTTCCTCGAGAAGCTGCTCGGTCTGCTGATCGGGCTGCTGGTCGTCGGTACGTCGGTGATCGCGGCGATCGTCGGCAACTTCGACGACCTCGGCCGCACCCTGTCCGGGATGTTCGCGTTCGGGTACTTCCCGGACGACGCGATGACGTCGGCCTGGTTCCCGGTCGTGGTCGGTTCGATCGCGTTCGCCGGGCCGTCCGGGATGCAGCAGATGTGGTACACGTTGCAGCTCCGGGACAGCGGCGCCGGCATGGGCGCCCACATCCCGAAGATCCGCGGGCTGCGGGCCGCGAACGAGGCGGAGTCGATGCCGTCGCGCGGGTTCATGTTCGACACCGAGGACCCGGCCGAGATGGCGAAGTGGAAGGGCTGGCGCAAGTGGGTCACGTTCGACGCGCTGCTGCTCTTCTGGGGCATCACCATGCTGGTTACGGTCTCGTTCACCGTGCTGGCGATGTCGGCGGCTCGGGAGAATCCGAACGTCGCTTCGCTGATCGAGGGCGGTGACCGCGAAGCGGCGCTGAAGGCGATGTCGGACGCGTTCGCGTCGGCCGGTTCGCCGATCCTCGGCAAGTTGTTCTTCGCCTTCATCGCGCTGATCGGATTGAACGCGACCCTCGGTCTGTTCGACTCGTTCTCCCGCGGCCAGGCGGACATGACGTACTACTTCGTGCCGGGCGCCAAACGGTTCTCGATGTCGCGGCTGTACGCCGGGTTCCTGTGGGGCGTGATCCTGTTCGGGATCCTGATCCTGCTGTTCGGGCCGGCCGACGGTCCGGCGGGGATCCTGGACACGCTCGCGTTCCTGTCCACGTTCGCGATGGGCGCGTACTGCATCGTGTTGCTGCTGACCAACAACATGCTGCTGCCGAAGAAGATCCGTCCCGGCCCGGTGCGGAACGTGATCATCGGGTTCGGAGCGGTGTTCTACCTCGGGATGCTGTTCTACTGCCTGTTCCGCTTCGGCGTGGCTGTGGGCTGACATGGCATCCTTCAAGCAGTTGGCGGAGTACTCGGTCCCGGCCGTTTCGGTCGGTGCCGCGGCAGGGTTGATCGCCGGTGGACTGGCCGCGTTCGTGGGCCAGCCCGCCGGCTGGGCGATCGTCACCGGGCTCGGCCTCGGCGTACCTCTGATGCTGTTCGGAGCGGGGTACGCCGTACTGGTTGCGCTGGGCAAGGTTCCCGCCGGCGTGTTCGCGCCGGCGGCGGTCTACTGGGTGATCGCGTTCCCGCTGGCGCTCCTGGTGCACTCGGTGGTCACCGCCTGGGTGATCACCGGTTCACCGGGCCTGCCACCCGAACCGTGGAAGTTCCTCGCCTTCCGTGCACTGGTGAGCATGGGATTCGCGATCGGCTTCCTCTGGATGCAAGAACAAATAGGCCGCGTCTGGTGGCCGCACATCCTCGACCGCAACATGTACGCGCGCCGCGTGGTCGAGCAATACACCCACCTAGCCACCGCCCTAGCAGCCCGAAAAGCCGCCACCGGCCGCAACCGCTAACCCCACCAGTCGCCCGCAACCCCACCAGTTGCGGGCGACCGAAAGGTCACCGCTGCGCGGTGGCTGTTTGTTGCCGCCTTCGGCGGGTGCGCGGCTCGTGCTGACGACTGCAACCGGCGCCAAGTGCTGGGGTGGGTTGAAACAACGACGTGTTGCGGCTGCTCGTACTACCCGTCGGGGATGCCGCGGCTTTCCGGAACATTCTTGCCGCTCCTCGACAATTATGTTCCGGAAACACAGCCTGCCCCAGGTCCCGACCAGCCCGCGCGGTCGCCTCCTGGGCGGGCTGCCCGTCTTGTTGTGACGGCGACCCCGTCTGCGCGGAGGCTGTTGTGGACAACGCCGTTCGGCCGGGAGATGGTTGGCGGTGATGACGATGGAGTGGCGTCCTGCGACTGCCGGCGATGCGGTGTTTCTGGCTGAGTTGGCCAGTGCGGTTTCGGACCGCGAGTTCAGTGCTGACCAGGCGTCGGCTTTCCTGCGGAACTGGCGAGTCGAGATCGCCGAGCAGGACGCCGCCGCGGTGGCCGTACTTCCGCCGGCCGACGGCCGTGGCAAAGGCTACGGCGCCTGGTGGGTGAGCGGGGGCTCGGACCGGGGCAGGCAGATCACAGACCGCTTGGTGCAGTTGGCGGGCGCGACACCCGGGCTGAGCATTCTGCAAGTCTCCCGGCCTGCCGACGAAACGGTCGGCGATCCGCGCTTCGAACCCGTCTACCCGCTGTGGACGATGATCCACGACGGCGCCACCTGGCCGCAGCCACCATCAGGACTGCCGACTTCTCTCCGCCACGCTCAATGGTCGGATGTGGTCCCGCGCGAGTTCCGGTCCGCCTACGAGCAGGCCTATCGCGACCAACGGGTCGTCGAACCACACGAATCCTCCATCGGAGAACGTCCCGCAGACGTCAGCGCACTGGCCGTCGGTCCAGACGGCCGAGTGGCCGGATTCGTCCTCGGCTTCACCCAGGATCACGGCGGTGTCGAGCTCGGTCCGATCGGCACGATCCCGTCGTGGAGACGCCGCGGTGTCTCCTCCGCACTCCTGGCGTCGGTGCTGAAGACCTGCCGAGAGTTCGAGCTAGGCCCCGTCACACTCACAGTCGACGGCGACAGCCCGACACGAGCTCAGGACATCTACCTGAGACACGGGTTTCGGATCACCGAGCGTCTCGTCGCGTACCAGGTGCGGCTGCCGGTCAGCTAGTACGACGGCGCCTGCGCGGGGTCGGGTCTGCGTCGGGGGTTTCGACGGCGGCTGTGGTTGCTTGGAGGTCGTGGTAGGCCTTGCGGGTGTGTTCGGTGTGTTCTCGCATGATTTGGGCGGCTTTGTCTTCGTCGCCTTCGCTGATGGCTTTCACCAGGCGGTTGTGTTCGCGCCAGGAGGCTGCGCCGCGGACGGGGGCCACGGGGGTGTAGTACCAGCGGACGCGGCGGTCGACCTGGGCGGCGAAGTCGACCAGGAAACGGTTGCCGGACATCTGGGTGATCAGGCTGTGGAGCTCGGCGTTCGTCCGGACCGTGCCGTCGATGTCGCCGGCTTCCTGGTACGTCGTGCCGACCTTGCAGAGCTCGCGCAACTTGGCGACGTCGTCCTTCGACGCGTGCCGGGCCGCGAGGCGCGCGGACTCCGATTCGAGCGCCGCACGGGCCGCCAGCAACTGGTCGACCTCGTCCTCGGCCGGGACGTGGACCATCGCGCCGAACCCGGGTCGCAGGTCGACCCAGCCCTCGTTGTTCAAGCGCTGCAGGGCCTCGCGCACCGGCTGCCGGGAGACGCCCAGGATCCCGGCGAGCTCGACCTCGACGAGGTGCCGGCCGCGCTCGAGGGTGCCGTCGATGATCATCTCGGTGAGGGCCTCGTACACCGACTCCCGCAACGGCTGCGGCCGCTTGACGTGCCGCACACCGGCCGGTTCCGCACCCGCCCCTGGCCCCGCACTGATCGTCGTCATGAGGTCCCTTCCGGTCCTACAGCGATGGCACTTGGTAGACAGTCTACCAAGTGCCATGCCTTGACATATACCTCCGGCACCGGTTGCCCGGTACGCCGGGGTCAGGCCGCGGACTCGTCCGCGTTCCGGCGGCCGTCGTCGTGTGCGCCACGGGCATCCTGGGCGGTCAGCTCGGCGAGCTCGGCGTCGAGGTCGACCGGCTTGTTCAGCTCCTGCAGCTCCGGGGCATCCGGGAACTGCGGCCGCGCCGCCAGAGCACCGAACCTACGTGTGAAGATCATTTCTACCCTTCCTTGAATTCTGGCTTCTGTATACATTCAACCAGGTGTATTGACCGGTTATGCCCGCGTCTCACGTGATCCCGGTTACGTACGCCGTGATCCGGCTTACACCGTGGTGGAGTACGCGTGCGCTCCGGCACCGGCCAGTCGCCCGCCGTCGACAATCAGGTACTCGTCGCGGATCGGCGTACCGCTCAACCAGGACTCCAGGATCTCCCGTGTCCCCGCGGCGTACCGGGTCTGCGCGGACAGCGACGAGCCGGAGATGTGCGGCGTCATCCCGTGGTGGGGCATGGTGCGCCACGGGTGGTCGGCCGGCGCCGGCTGCGGGTACCAGACGTCACCGGCGTACCCGGCCAACTGTCCGCTCTCCAGTGCCCGCACGATCGCGTCCCGGTCGGCGATCTTCGCCCGGGCGGTGTTGATGAGGTAGGTGCCGCGCTTCATGGTGCTGAGCAGTTCGTCGCCGAACAGCCCCTCGGTCTCCGGGTGCAGCGGCGCGTTGATCGTGACCACGTCGCAGTGCGGCACCATGTCGGCGGCGCTCGGGTGGAAGGTCAGCCCCAGTTCCCGCTCGACCGACTCCGGTAGCCGGTGCCGGTCGGTGTAGTGCAGCTTGACGTCGAACGGGGCGAGGCGCCGCAGTACGGCGGTTCCGATCCGGCCGGCCGCGACCGTACCGACCTTCATCCCTTCGAGGTCGTACGAACGCGCGACGCAGTCCGCGATGTTCCAGCCGCCGTCGACCACCACCTGGTACGACGGGAGGTAGTTCCGCACCAGCCCGAGGATCATCATCACCACGTGCTCGGCGACGCTGATGCTGTTGGAGTAGGTGACCTCGGCAACTGTCATGCCGGCGCCGATCGCCGCGTCCAGGTCGACATGGTCGGACCCGATGCCGGCGGTGATCGCGAGCTTGAGCTTGGGTGCCTTCGCGATCCGCTCGGCCGTCAGGTACGCCGGCCAGAACGGTTGCGAGATCACCACATCGGCGTCGGGAAGCTCGCGGTCGAGCGCGGCCTCCTTGTCAGCGATGACGACGAGCGTGTGTCCTTGCTCCTCCAGGAATCGTCGCAGCCCGAGTTCGCCGGACACGCTGCCGAGCAGGGTGCCGGGGGTGAAGTCGACGGCCTTCGGCGACGGGGCGGTCTGACCGCCGGGATAGCTCGCAATGATCGGGATGTCGTCGCGCGCGTACGACGCCGGGTAGCCGCCGGCGGGGTCGTCGTACAGCACGCACACAATCTTCGCCACGGTGGGAATCTCCTTGTTCTGAAGGGATTTCCACCATCGCCGCGTTAAGGACCGACGGTCAAAGACTTGCTCGCTATGTCGAGATAGCCCGAACCCATCAAGTGCACATCGAGCAGGCTGTCCAGGGCCTTGTGTACGCCGGCTTGCCGGGCGACGTCGAGCAGTGCGCGGGCGAGGACGGGTTCGGGGCTCCGCGCGGCGATCACCAGGCCGACCCGCGGCCCGTGCGCCGGGCGCTTGAGCGGTACGACGCGCATCCCGTCCGGTACGCCGAACATGTGCAGCCACGCGTGCGAGATCACCGTCGACCAATGGTTGCCGTGCAGATGACTGTAGAGACCGGAGACCGTGTCGCTCTCGATCGACGGTGTCGCGATCGCGCCGTCGTCGGTGAAGTACTCGTTCATGATCCGGCGGTTGCGCATGTCGGGGGACAACAGACAGAGCGGCAACTCGGCGACCTGCGCCCACGTCGCCACCGGCAGGTCGGCGAGCTCGCTGTGCTTCGGCGTGAGCAGCAGGTACCGCTCCTCGTACAGCGGGGTCTTGCGCACCTGACCGAGTGTGTCGTCGTCGAGGTACGTCATCGCAACGTCCAGCTCGAACTCGGCCAGCTTCTGCGTGATGTCCCGCGACGACAGTGACTCGAGCGTGACGCGTGTGTTCGTATGGCGCTCGCAGAACGGTGTCGTCAGCAGCGATACGACCGGCATCGCGGTCGGGATCGCGCCGAGCCGGAGAGTGCCGTTGAGGCCGCCGCGCATCATCGACAGCTCGTGCCGGAGCGCGTCCTGCTCCGCGAGGATCCGTTGCGCCCAGAGCAGCACCCGCTCGCCCTCGGGGGTCAGGCCCTCGAAGCGACGACCGCGGCGCACGATCGGTACGTCGAGTTCCTGCTCGAGCTTGCGGATCGCGGCGGACAGCGACGGCTGGGACACGTAACAGGCATCCGCCGCGCGGGCGAAGTGCTTCTCGCGGGCGAGGGCGACGAGGTACTCCAGCTGCCGGAGCAGCATCAGCGCGTCCGGATCGGTGTGCAGTCGCCTGTATACATAATCCAACTGTAGTGATGCTTCCGGCGGCCCGGAAGGGTTCGTCGTCCTGTGAGGTGGGTCACACTATGTCTGTCTGGTGACAGACCGCTCGACGGTTGAGCAGAGACCTGTTCGGCAAAAGGAGTTTTGTGATGGAGAAGGTTGTCTCGAAGGACGGCACCGAGCTCGCGTACGACACCTACGGCAGCGGCCCGGTCCTGGTGCTCGTGGCCGGCGGCTTCACCGACCGCTCCCGGTACGTCGAGGACGCCACGGCGCTCTCCGCGGAGTTCACCGTCGTGAACTACGACCGGCGCGGCCGTGGCGATTCCGGCGACACGCTGCCGTACGCCGTGGAGCGTGAGTGGGAGGACCTCGACGCAGTGCGCACGGCGACCGGCGCGCGGTTCGCGTGTGCGTACTCGTCCGGGTCGATGGTGCTGCTGCAGGCCAGACTGCCGTTCGAGAAGCAGGCGGTCATGGAGCCGCCGTTCCGGGTCGACGGCGCACCGCCGGCGCCGGAGCGCTACCTCGAGCGGCTCCAGGAGTTCGTCGCCGCCGGGAACCCGGGTGGGGCGGCCGAGCTCTTCATGGTCGAGGCGGTCGGGCAGCCGAAGGAGGCGGTCGACCAACTGCGGCAGTCGCCGATGTGGAGCAGTTTCGAGGCGATCGCGCACACCCTTGTGTACGACGCGCTGCAACTAGGGGACAGCGCCGTACCCGTCGAGCTGCTGGCGACGATCGACGTTCCGACGCTGGCGCTCTACAGCAACGCCAGTCCGGACTGGCTGAAGAACTCGGTCCGGCAGACTGCGGCCGCATTGCCGAACAGTACGGCGGAGGGCCACGAGGGCACGTTCCACACGATCGAGTCCAAGACGCTGGCGCGGGTGCTGGCGAGCTATTTCCTGAGTGCGTGAACCGGCCGCCGGTCGAGGAGGCGCTTGAGGCGTGGCGCTAGCGGCCGCTCTACGCCGTAGTGCAGGGCGGCCGCGACACCGGTCATCAGGAGCATCGTCGCGGCGACGAGGAGGACGTGGTTCACCTGGTCGCCGAGGCGCTCGAAGATGATGAAGCCGATGTGCGCGTGGACCAGGTACAGCGGGTAGGTGAGCGCTCCGAGGACCGCGAACCACGGCCGACCGAGGCGGTGGGTCAGCCGGAGTGCGACCGCGAGCATGATTGCGAAGATCGCGACGATGACCGCGACGACGACCGGGCGATGCAGCTCGGTGTGGTACCGGATCCCGACCCGGTCGGCGAACCCGATGCCCCGGTAGATCGCGTTGCCGAGCGAGATCGCGACGATGGCGATCGTCTGCGGCGTCGCGCCGTACCGGTGGATCAGGCAGAGCGCCATCCCGGCGATGAAGTAGTGCGCGAACTGCGTGTTCAGGATCAGGTCCGTTGCGTGCGGCAACAGCCCGGCCTGGAAGACGAAGGTCGCGGCCAGCCACGCCCAGCAGAAGTTCGTGACCCGGCGCGCGGTGATGCCGATCCAGGTGAGGACCAGGATCATCGCGTAGAACCGCAGCTCGGCCCACAGCGTCCAGTAGACGACGTCGACGTTCTCGATGTTCGGCAGCGAGTTGAACATCGTCAGGTTCGCCAGGTACTGCGGAAGCGAGACCGGGAACCGCCCTTGGCTGAAGCCGACGGAGACGATCGTGGTGAGCGTGACGGCGATCCAGTACGCAGGATAGAGGCGGACCGCCCGCGAGACGAGGAACGACCGCGGGCTGCGATCCCACGCGCTGAGCAGGACCACGAACCCGCTGATGGTGAAGAACAGGTCGACGCCGAGGTACCCGTACCGCGCGACCACGTCCACGTGCGGGAAGCGCAGCTCGCTGAGCCCACCGGCGTACGCGGAGAACAGATAGTGATAAGCCATCACCGACACCGCCGCGAGAATCCGCAACAGATCAACCTCGTGAAGCCTGCCCCCGAGGGTGTGTCTGATGGGTTCCACAGCCGTCCTCTCCTCCGCGATCGCGAACCAGTGTCCTGGCGGAAAGCCGGCTGATCGTCAGCCCTGAGCACGATCCCGAGGTGCGACCTACGGATGACGGCCGGACGCGGGGTACGCGGCAACGAGACGGTTGTGGGCGGCAAGTACTTCGGTGGGGATGTCGATGTGGTCGCGCGGCTGATCAGCGTCGTACCGGGGAGGTCGGCGAAGGATCGCTCGAAGCAGGCATGCGTACGGCGTTGCATCGTCGGGTCCTGGATCAGCAGCAGCGTTTGCGGCGTACTGATCAGATCCCGGGTGAACGCCGCGTTCTCGCCGCAGTTCGTCGATCGATCCTCGACGGCGATGTCCTCGGGTGCGACGCCGGCGCTGATCAGGAGGTCGCCGAACACGTGCGACTCCGGCCGGCCGGTCGCTGACTCCACATCCCGTCGGCGCAGGGCCTCCTCGAGGAAGCTCGTCGAGTGCCCGATCCCGCCAGTCACCAGGATCGGGACGCCGTACACACGATGCGCCGTGGCGGCTGCGTCGACCGACTCCAGGACCGCCGAGCCCATCAACACGACCCGATCGACCGGCCGATCGATCGGGTCGCGTCGCGCGAGGTACCTCGCGATCACATCCTCATCCAAAGCTGACGCGCTCCCGGTAGTACTCGAGGAGATCCTTGTCGCCGTCCACCTCGATCATCTCGTCACGGCGTTTGTACAAATGCAGCAGCAGGTCGGTGACCGCGCCGCGGACGGTCACGGCGGCCGGCTCGGCGCTGTGGCGCCAGCGGATCGCGTCGCCGGTCAGGTCGACGACCCACGACTGCTCCGGTGCGGCGAACCTCAGCGTGCGGCCCGGCGCGAGCAGTTCGCGCATCCACGGGTGCACCTCGAAGTGGAGCGGAAGCGCCCCGAGCTCCATCCACTCGTCGATCCCGTCGGTCGCGACCTCGGGATCCAGCTCGTACGGCACCCCGAGCGCCAGTGCCGTGTCGGCCCGATGCATCACGGTCTCGTGCGCCATCCGCCGCGCCGTGAATCGGGTCGTCGGCTCGTCGATCGGCATCCGGATCGGTACGTCGGGGCCGGCGGTGCGCAGCGCCTCGGCCAGCTCACGTGCTCCGTCGACGATCCACTCGGCGAGATCGCGGACTGCTTCGTCGGTGCAGCCGGCCGCGTCGGCGTACCAGTGCGTCGGGTCGCGAAACTCGTCGTCCGGCGGTGCCTCGCCGGTCCTGGCGATAGCGGTCGCCTCGCGGTGCGCCCCGCCGACGTGACGGACGAGCTGCCCGACGTTCCACCCGGGACACGATGGGACCGCCGTACCCAGCTCCTTGCCCTCGCTCAGGTGGCCGGCCAGCAGCTCGGCCTGCTCGACGATCAGTGCGCAGTGCCGCTCGAACTCCATCTGCTACTCCTCCGTTAGGTCTTTGCCTTCTGGTCGGAGCCGTAGCCGGCAGCTTGACATCAGGTCGGCAGGCGCATCGGCATCAGGATGTAGGCGGAGTCTGCCGTCGGTGCGTCGTCGGGGGACTGCAGGCCGGTCAGGTTGGCCGGTTTGGTGGGTTGGGTGAAGGCGAAATGCGCGATCGGGGTGCCCAGCGACGCCAGGCCATCGAGCAGGTAGCCGGCGTTGAAGCCGGTCACGACCGGGTCGCCGGTGAGCTTGACCTCGACGGCCTCCGAGGCCTGGGCCTCTTCACCGCTACCCGCGTCGAGCGTCGCCGTACCGTCTGCGAACGTGAGTCGCACCGGCGCCGACCGCTCCGCCACCAGTGCCACGCGCTTGACGACCTCGACCAGCGCGGCCGTCTCGACGGTGACGGTGCTGGTGATCGCGCTCTCGGCCGGGATCAGGCCGCGAACCTTCGGGAACTCGCCGTCGATCAGCCGGCTCGTCGCCCGGCGGCCACCACCCTCGAACCCGATCAACCCGTCCCCAGTGCGGGTCGAACCGAGCGCAAGCGTCAGGTCGTGACCGGACATCGCCTTCGCGACGTTCGCGAGCAGTTTGGCCGGAACCAGCACGTTCGCCTCGACGCCGGGGTCGGCCGGCTCCCACGGGAACGTCCGGACGGCCAGCCGGTACCGGTCGGTGGCGAGCAGTGAAATGGCCGACCCGCGGAGCTCCAGCCGGATCCCGGTGAAGACCGGGAGCGTGTCGTCCCTGCCCGCCGCGCTCGCGACCTGCGCGACTGCGTGCGCGAAGACGTCTCCGTCGACCACACCACTCACCGCGGGCATCTCCGGCAACGCCGGATACTCGTCGATCGGCAAGGTGTGGAGGACGAATCGGGCGGCCCCGCTGCTCACCTGGACCCGAGCCGCCTCACCGCTCAGATCCACCGAGTCCCGGGGCATACTCCGGCAGATGTCCGAGAGCAACCGTCCGGACACCAGCACCCGCCCCTCGTCGGCCACTTCGGCCGGCACACTGACCTGCCCCGAGCTCTCGTAGTCGAACCCGGACAACGTCACCTGCCCGTCCGCCGCCTCGACCACCATCCCGGCCAGAATCGGCACACTCGGCCGGCTCGGCAGCCCACGCGCAACCCACCCGACAGCCTCGGCCAGCACCTCACGCGCGACCCGAACCTTCATCCCAGCTCCTCCCCATCGACAGGCCCAACCCAATCAGCCGCCACCGACAGTTTCTGAACGCGAACGATCCGGCCGCACCAGGCGCGGCCGGATCGTCAACGAGTGAACGTCAGTAGACAGTCACGCCGTACGCCGACGCGGCTTCGGTGACGGGCTGGAAGAACGTCGTACCTCCGCTGCTGCAGTTGCCGCTGCCGCCCGACGTGATACCGAGCGCCTTCGAGCCGTCGTACAGCGGACCGCCGGAGTCGCCCGGCTCGGCGCACACGGTGGTCTGGATCAGGCCGCCGACCTTGCCGCCGCCGGAGTACCGCACCGTGACGTTGAGGGCTGTCACCTTGCCGCTGTGGACGCCGGTCGTCGAGCCCTTGCGGGTGACGGTCTCACCGACAAAGGCGTTCGCCGCCGTGTAGCCGCCCGGGTGGCTCAGCGAGGTGTTCGTGTACTGCACCAGCGCGTAGTCGTTGCCAGGGAAGCTGTAGCCGGAGGTCGGGCCGATCAGCGTGCTGTGGTTGGAGTTGGTGTACCAGGTCTTGGCGACCTTGCCGCAGTGGCCGGCGGTCAGGAAGTAGTAGCTGCCGCCCTTCTGCACGTTGAAGCCGAGCGAGCAGCGGTACTGCCCGCCGTAGATCGCGTCACCAGCTGCCAGGAGTGGCTTGAAGACACCGTTGGTGCGCTTCACCTGCACACCGTCGCGCTGCAGCGACGAAAGGTCTTTGGCAGACACAGTGCTGTCGGCTGTCACGACAACCTTGCCCGCGGCCGCGTCGGTGTACCAGGCGACCCCTCGTACTGCGGACTGCTCCACAGCGGACTGCGCCGCGGACAGTTGCGCAGCCGGAGAGGGAGCCCTCGCCTCGGCCGGTACGGCGTACAGCGATGCTGCGACCGCACTGACGACGGCAAGGAGTTGCGCAGTACGGCGCACGCGTGACGTACGTTCGATCCTCACGGGTTCCTCCTGAGGCATCACGGGACCGAGTGGGCGGGGTCCCTGGACACCCAAACATGTTCCCGCGTGGCGTCAGTGGCAATCGGACATCGCGTGGTGGTCACCGAACGCGACCTGTTCCACCTGATCGGCTTCGCGCCGTGACAGGACGACCGCCGACAGTGCCCCCGGGACTACGCTGCCCGGGTCATTCGCGGCCTTCGCGACCACGTCCGGCCACCGTCTGCAGTGGGTCTCCATGCTGGTCGACCGCACGACCCGTCCGCGGGCCCACTGGCCGGAGCGGGCTACGTCTCCTGGTACGTCGAGGAGGATGAGGTGCAGCGGTAGGCCTGCTTGGCGGGCACGCCAGCCGATGAGGTGTCGTGCCCAGGGGCGGGTTGCGCAGTCGTGGATCACCAGGGGACCGCGGCCGGGGCGCATCGCGTTCAGGAGGGTCACGTAGTACACGAGATGGACTAGTGGTCGCCACAGGGCGTACGGGATCGCTCCGAGGACTGGCATCCAGCGCTCGCGGATGTGTGCGGAGTCGAGCACTCGCACCGTGTTGTTGTCAGCGTCGGCGAACACCCGGCGGAGGAACGTGCTCTTTCCGGCACCGGGTATGCCGGCCAGTACGACGACAGCGTCAACGGCGTACCGCAGCTCCCGGCCCCGTAGTACTCCTTCGATGACTCCTGCATGCATCAGTCCATCCTTCCCACGCGTACTGGTAGGACGAACGGAGCGCGCGAATCGCCCCGAGAAGGGACTGAGAAGTCGCTAGGAACTCCCTGAGAGCCTCAGGCCTGGCTTCATGTGATGGCGATCACAAGCGCGGCTGCAGACGGCGCCCCCGGCAGGACTCGAACCTGCGACCAACGGATTAGAAGTCCGACGCTCTATCCAGCTGAGCTACGGGGGCGTATAGCAGGGAAGAGTCTCTCAGATCCCCGGGCGATCTCGCCTCTGGGTTCCCGATCGTGATGGTTCCGGGTGCGGCGAAGTACAGGGCTGTCGTTCCATCCCGGTAACGCTGAGTGGGTGGTCCTGCCGCTGGATCTGCACCCCAACTAGGCTGCGGGGCATGAGTTACCCCTCACCAGGCCAGTCCGGCGCGCCGCAACCCGCGGCGGGGTCGGCGTACTCGCCCGGCGGACCGTACCCGCAGCCCAACGTGCTCGGGAAACATCCCGTGCCCGGGCAGCGCCGGAACCGCGGCGTGCTGATCGGCATCGTGATCGCGGTGGTCTTCGCGATCGCGGGCCTGGTGATCTTCGGAATCGTGGCCAAGTCCACCGGCGCCGGCGGCTTCACCTGGGGCCTGGTGTTCGCGTTCGTCCCGGTCATCCCGGTGATCGCGCTCTACCTCTGGCTGGACCGGTACGAGCCCGAGCCGACGAAGTACATCGTCTTCGCGCTCTGCTGGGGCGCCTTCATCGCCACACTGGCCGCGATCTTCATCAACACCGAGGTGTCGCACCGGCTGGCCGAGACCGGCGTCGGCGGCGACCGGTCCGCCGTGTTCGTCGCGCCACCCGTGGAGGAGTTCGCCAAGGGCTCCGTGATCCTGCTGCTGGCGCTCGTCCGGCGCAAGGAGTTCGACGGCATCATCGACGGCCTCGTGTACGCCGGGATGGTAGGCGTCGGCTTCGCCTTCACCGAGAACATCCTGTACTACGGCCGCGTCTTCAACACGCTCTCCGAGGAGGCCGGCAGCGACGCCGGTCTGCGCGGCGCGTTCGCACTGTTCATCATCCGCGGCGTGATCTCGCCATTCGCGCATCCACTCTTCACGTCGTTCACCGCGATCGGCATCGGCGTCGCGATCCGGCACCGAAGTACCGTCGTACGGTATCTGGCCCCGGTGGTCGGGTATCTGGCCGCGGTACTGGCGCATGCGGCGTGGAACGCGTCCGCGAGCTGGGCCGGCGGCGGAGGCTTCATCCTCGCGTACCTGTGCCTGATGGTGCCGCTCTTCATCTGCCTCGTGGTCTTCGCGCTGGTGATGCGGTCCCGGGAGGGGCAGATGATCGCGTCCCGGCTGTACGACTATGTGCGGTTCGGCTGGCTGGTGCCGCAGGACGTACCGCTGATCGCGACGCTCCGCGGGCGCAAGGCGCTGCGGCAGAACGCGCGGCGGTACGGCTCCCAGGCGGAGGTGGCCGCGAAGGCGTTCCAGCACAACGCCACCGAGCTGGCGTACCTGCGAGACAAGATCGTCCGCCAGGTGATCGGGCCCGAGGCGCTGGAGACCGAGAAGGCGCTCCTCGACGAGCTCCGGGAACGGCGCGCGAGCGTCCCGTTCCCCCCGATGCCGGCGTTCGCCCAGGCTGCCCCGCAGTACGCCGGGATGCCCGTACCGGGCGCACCGGGCGGCGTGCCGTTCGGGCCGGGTGCACCGGGCGTACCGGGTGGGCCCGGGGTGCCGCTGGCGCCGGGTGGGCCGACAGCCGGCGGGGCGGTGCCGGGACCTGGTGGGCAGGGGCCGTATCCGCGGCCTCAGGATGGTTATCCGGCCCCTCAGCCCGGGTATCCCTCTGGGCAACCCGGTCACGCAGCCGGTCAGCCCAGTTACCCACCGGGACCCCCTGGTCAACAAGGACCGCCGGGAGGATACGGTCCGTATCCACCACCGCAGTGACTGCCACCCGTCCACGCCGCCAAACGGGGATGACGATGACTTTGCTTCTGCGCTGTCCGACCGGGCACTCTGTGCTCGTGGGCGGACACCGTGGCTGACATCAGGTCAGCAGCTGGTGAAGGCTCGGAACCGCGGGTTCCGAACCAGGATCAGCCTGCCCAGGAGCTGGCGAACCTCATCGCCCAGTCGACCCCCAAGCCCCGAGGCTTCTGGCGCCGCCGGCGCCGCAAGTCCACCCCCGAAGAACCAGCCCCGGCCAGCCAGCCCACGCCCCCGCCTGCGGACGCCGCCGAGTCAGAGGACGCGGACACCTCGGTCGAGGAGGCGCCCGCATCCACTGAGGCGACGGCGAACGCAGGCACCAGCTCGGCCGACGCCTCCGCCACAGGCGACGAGGGTTCAGTTACCGGGGCAGGTGAAGGTGGGGCAGGTGCTCCGGCTGGGGACAGTGCTGTGGAGACGGCTGCGGACGAGAGCGCGGCCGAGGATGGTCCCGGGCAGGGTGGTGCGGCGGAGGACGGTTCTTCGGGTGAGTCGGGTGCGGGTGACTCTTCTGCGGCGGCGACCTCTGAGCCGGCGGGCAACGAGACCGACAGTTCCTCGAGCGAGGGTGCTGGGGCAGACGGTCAGGCTGAGGGCTCGACTGGTACGTCGGAGGTTGAGCGCGGCGGCGCGCCTTCGAAGGACCCGGGCGATCGGCCGCCGTCAGCTGTTGGCGTCGTGTACGAGCCTGACGAGTCTCCTGATGGCTTTCCTCTCGAGTACGGCAACATCATCGTCGGTCTTCCCAAGCAGCCGGAGAAGTCCGGAGCATCGGCCGACCCGGTCGACGCGGTCGACGGTTCGGACGTGACGGACGGAAGCGAGTCCGCTCAGACGGCGGACGAGTCGGCCGAGGCGTCTGACGAGAGTGCTGTCGAGGCGGCTGATCAGACCCAGGACAACACGGCGGACGCGGATCTCGCAGAGGCGGATTCCGCAGACGCGGATTCCCAAGAGGCAGATTCCGAAGAGGCAGATTCCGCGGACGGAGAGGATGTCTCGGCTGAGTCGGCAACTGATTCGGCGACGGATGGCGACACCGGCGCGGATGCTGAAGCCGCAGTAGCAGGCGACGCGGGCGCGGACGAGGGCGCGGCTGTGGATGAGTCGGCGGATGAATCTGCTGGGTCGGACGCCGCTGACGAGAACCAGGGCGCGGGTGACGCTGCTGACGAGGAGGCTGCGGCGGGTGCTGCGGGCAACGACTCGGTGGGTGGGGCCGAGGGCGATGCTGAGGGTGCTGGAGCAGGTGAGGCCGCGGAGGGTGGTGCGGCGGAGGCTGCGGGTGAGTCGGCTGCTGAGGCGGCTGGGGACGCTTCAGTGGGTGGCACGGAGGAGGACGCTGCCGGGGACGACCCGGGTGGGGCTGCGGTGGGTGTTGCTGACGAAAGCCCGGCCGCGGATGGTGCTGCGGGCAACGACTCGGTGGGTGGGGCCGAGGGCGACGCTGAGGGTGCTGGTGCGGACGAGGCGGCGGACGGCGGCGAGGGTACTGGAGCGGGCGACAGTGCTGACGAGGCTGAGGATGTCGGCGGGACTGTAGGCCAGGCTGATGGTGCTGCGGATGTGTCGGCTGATGAGGCTGGCGAGGAGTCGCCGGGTGACGCTGCAGTGGATGGTTCCGGCGAGGACTCGGCGGGAGAAGCAGCTGCGGATGAGCCGGAGTTGACGGCGGAGCAGTTGGCGGAGCGGTTGGCGGCTGAGCAGGCTGCTATGGCTTTGATTACTGCTTTGATGAAGTTGCGGGGGGTGCTGGCGGGGAGCCAGTTGCCGTTGGAGGTTGTGGGGGCTGACGAGGCTCGGCAGCAGCAGAAGGCGATGCTGGACCAGCTCGACGACTACCTGCTGCCTCGGTTGGTGCAGCTTGAGGCGCCGATTCTGGCTGTCGTCGGTGGGTCTACCGGGGCTGGGAAGTCGACACTGGTCAATACGGTGATCGGCAAGGTCGTGAGCGAGCCGGGTGTACTGCGGCCGACGACGCGGTCCCCGGTGCTGATCCATCATCCGGCGGATGCCGACTGGTTCGTGGGGGACCGGGTGCTGCCGGGGATGGCGCGGACGAGTTCGGACGAGCCTGGTGGGATGGAGGACGCGGGACAGTTGCGGCTGGTTGCGGCCGACAGTGTTCCGCGCGGGCTGGCGATTCTGGATGCGCCGGACATCGACTCCGTCGTCGAGGCGAACCGTGATCTTGCGACCCAACTGCTCGCGGCGGCCGATCTCTGGCTGTTCGTGACGACGGCGGCCAGGTACTCCGACGCAGTGCCGTGGGAGTTCCTGCAGAGTGCCTCAGATCGCAGTACGGCGGTCGCGGTGGTGCTCGACCGGGCGCCGAGCGAGACGATCGACGACATCACCGGGCACCTCGCGCAGATGCTGCTCGAGCGCGGGCTCGGCGACTCGCCGCTGTTCTCGATCCAGGAGACGGTTGTCGACGGCAACGGAATGCTGCCGCAGCAGTCCGTTGCCTCGATCAAGGACTGGCTGATCGACCTGGCTGCTGACGCGGAGGCGCGGGCGTCCGTCGTCCGCCGTACCCTGCAGGGCGCGGTCAGCGCGATGGTGAAGAAGGCCCCGCCGTTCGCGGCCGCGGTCAAGGCGCAGGCCGAGACTGCTATCGAGCTGCGGACGTCGGTGGAGTCGGCGTACGACCAGGGCGTCAAGGACATTGCGAAGGCGTGCCAGGACGGGACGCTTCTGCGCGGCGAGGTGCTGGCGCGGTGGCAGGAGTTCGTCGGGACCGGCGAACTGCTGAAGGGGCTGCAGTCCAACGCGGGCCGGTTGCGGGATCGTTTGAAGACCTCGCTCGGCAACAAGCCGGCGGAGACGCGCGACGTCAGCGACGCGATCCAGTCCGGCTTGGAGTCGCTGCTGCGTGAGCACGCGGCTGCTGCCGCGGAGCGCGCCGAGAAGGTGTGGCAGGCAACCGCTCCGGGGCGCCAGCTCTTGGCCTCCGCTGAGGCCGACCAGGCCGCTAACGGTGCCGAGGGCAACGACGGACGGTCGCTCGGTGCGATGTCGGAAGAGTTCCCGGCCGCGGCGAGCCGCACGGTGCGGGAATGGCAGACATTCGTCCTCGACCTGGTCCGCAGCGAAGGCGCGGACAAGAAGTCGACGGCACGCATTCTGGAGTACGGCGTCAACGGGCTCGGCCTCTCGCTCATGGTGGTGGTGTTCGCCAGTGGGGCCGGCATCCCGAAGGGTGCTCAGGCCAGTGCCGGAGCGGGCAGTGCGGTCGTCGGGAAGCGGCTGCTGGAAGCAGTTTTCGGCGACAAGCCAGTTCAGGGCATGGTCGATAGGGCACGCGAGGATCTTGACGGTAAGGTTCATGCCCTGATGGATGCCGAATTCGCCCGCTATCTGGCTGTCCTTGACCAGCATCCGGTCGACGCCGAGACGGCCAGGCAACTGACGGAGGCCGCGCGCGCGGTGGAGGACTGCACGTGACGGAAACAGTGGATACGGTCGAGACCCCGACGCGGGCCGAGACCGATGTCCTGAAGAAGATCGACGCGCTCAAGGCGGCCGCGGAGGCCGGCGACGGCCGGCTGGACCCGGTGGTGCTGACCGAGGCCACGCAGATCGTCGACCGTGCCGGGCAGCGCCTGCGGATGTCGGGTGACCTGACGGTGGTCGCGCTCGCGGGCGCGACGGGCTCGGGGAAGTCGTCGCTGTTCAACGCGCTGACCGGGCTCGACCTGGCCGCGATCGGAACGCGCCGGCCGACCAGCTCGATGCCGCTCGCCTGTGTCTGGGGTGACGAACCGGCCGGTGAGGTGCTGACCTGGCTGGGCATCCCGCGCCGGCACCAGGTGCAGCACCGCAGCTCGCTCGAGGACGCCCGGTCCGAGGACCTGGACGGTCTGGTCCTGCTGGACCTGCCCGACCATGACTCGACCGAGGTGGAGCACCGCTTGATCGTCGACCGGCTGGTGGAGCTGGTCGACATGCTGGTGTGGGTGGTGGATCCGCAGAAGTACGCCGATGCGGCACTGCACAATCGGTACATCAAGCCGTTCGCCTCGCATTCCGGGGTGATGGTGTTCGCGCTGAACCACATGGACAAGCTGACTCCGGAGCAGCGGAAGAGCTGCCTCGACGACCTGGACAAGCTGCTCAAGTCGGACGGTCTCAAGTCGCCGACGGTCGTTGCCACGTCCGCGGTCAGCGGAGACGGCCTGGAAGAGGTTCGCTCGCTGCTCGTCAAGCGGGTCAGCAACAAGCGCTCTGCGCGCGTGCGGCTCGCGGCAGATGTCGACCGGGTCGCGGACCGGATGGCGAGCCAGTGCGGCAACGCCAAGACGCCGGAGATCGCCGAGGCCGATGTCACCGAACTCGTCGACTCGCTCGCGGACGCGAGTGGGTTGACCGTGGTGTCGGACGCCGTACGGCGGTCCTACCTGCAGCGCGCCCGGGCGGCGACGGGATGGCCGCTGACCAAGTGGCTGGGGCGGTTCCGTCCGGATCCGTTGCGGCGGCTGCATGGCGACCAGGTGTCGCGCGAGCAAGGCAAGGCGTTGCGCAAGTCCGCGGCGAGCGAGGTGGCGATCGCCCGCTCTTCGTTGCCTGCGGCAACTCCGGTGCAGCGGGCGCGGATGGATGCCGCGGTCCGCACGATCACGAACAAGGCCGCCGAAGGGCTGTCGCGTCCGTGGGCGGACTCGGTGCGGTCGGCGATCCGGCGGCGCGAGGAGTCGCTCGGCGACGAGCTCGACCAGGCCGTCGCGCGGACGGACCTCGGTGTGTCCAGCAATCCCGGATGGTGGGGTTTCGCCCGGGTGGTGCAGTGGTTGCTGTTCCTCGTGACGCTCGGCGGCGCCGCCTGGCTGATCGCCTTGCTGGTGGCGCGGATCGCTGATCTGAACGATCCGCCGCTGCCGGAGTGGAACGGCATCCCCTACGCCTGGATCATGCTGGTCGGTGGTGGCGTCCTGGGCCTGGCGCTGTCCTTCGTCTGCCGGCTGGCCGCCACGAACGGAGCGGTGCGGCGCTCCCGGCAGGTGGCGACGGCGCTGCGGGCCGAGCTGGTGAACGTCGCCGACAGCCACGTGGTTGCACCGGCCCGCGAGGAGCTTGCGGCCTACACCAAGTGCCGCGACAGCGTCGCCACTGCCCGCCAGTAGTCCTACCGGCGGGCAGGCGACACTCGACCGCCGCACGTCCCAGGTGAGACTCAGAGCTCGGCGTCTGGCGCGTACTGCGACAGGGAGATCTTGGCGGCGCTGAGGAGGTCCTCCTCCGTGGTGGTGCCGGACGCCCGGATGGCTTCGATCCAGGCGCGGACGGACTGCTCGTTGTAGTCGATGACCTCGGGGGAGTCGGCCATCTGCACCGGGTCGGCGTCGGCCGGGAGTTCGCCGGTGACGTACAGGGCCAGGCCGAGCAGGGCGCCGTCCCAACCCGGACCGACCCACAGCGCGCCGGAGCCACCGGGGGCCGGGGCCTCGCCCATCGAGTGTTCGAGTTCGAGCTCGGTGGAGGACCCCGCGCCGGGCAGCAGCCGCAGCTCGAGCAGGCTGTTCGGGCCGCCGAAGGTCACCTTGAAGCTCTTCGGCGGGTCGCACTCCAGGATGTCGCCGCCGGCGTTGCCCTCCAGCTGGAACGAGCCGCCGACCTTGAGGTCCCCGGTGACCGGCATGAACCAGCGCCGCATCCGCTCCGGGTCCGTCAGGGCGTCCCACACCTCCGCCGGCTCGGCTTGGTAGGAGCGGCGCATCAGCACTGTCACGGTCTCGCCGGTGCGGCTGACCTCGCGCTGGACCGCGTTGATGTGCTCGAGAATGTCGATCACGGATGGTTCCCTCTCCTGCTCGGCTGCTGAGATGTTCCTCAGAATGCCGGTCAGGGCTTATATAAGTCAAGACTGATGTGGTCATGCCGCCTCCGCCGTCGCGGACAGCGGGAGGGGTGTGACGGAGTACTCGTCCGGCGGGTACGGCGCCGCGGTCGTCTCGGTCGGGCGGTCCGCGGACTCGACAGGCGTGCGGACCGAGTCCGCGCGCGGCGCGTTCTTCGCGAAGGTCGTCGTACCGCGGCTGAGGTCGTGGCCCAGGGAGAAGGCTTCGAGGATGACGCGGCTGTGTTGTTCGCCGGAGTCGTCGGTCCATTCGTGGGTGCGGAGTCGGCCGGTGACGATGACGGGCTGGCCGATACGGATGGATTCGAAGGCGTTCTGGGCCAGGCCTCGCCAGCACTGGACGGTGTACCAAGTCGTGGGTTTGTCGACGTAGGTGTTCAGAGCCTTGTCGAACTGGCGGGGGGTCGAGCCGAGGCGGAAGCTTGTTTGCGGGGTCTGGCGGATCTCCTTGAAATCGGGGTCGCTGCCGATCCAGCCCAGAACTGTGAGATAGGTGTCGCCGAGGCTCATGGTGGGGTGCCTTCCGTCCGGAGGGGTGTGCGGTCACCGGAGAAGGTGCACCGATCCGCACCGGACCGGGCGGATGAACTTCCAGCCTGTGGACGGGCGCGAAGGGCTGGTTGGGAAACGGGCCACCCGAGCACATAGGCTCTGGGGTATGGCGGAATTCATCTACACGCTTCGCAACGTCCGGAAGGCGCACGGCGACAAGGTCGTTCTCGACAATGTCACGCTGAACTTCCTCACCGGCGCGAAGATCGGCGTGGTCGGGCCGAACGGCACCGGTAAGTCCTCGCTGTTCAAGATCATGGCGGGGCTCGATCAGCCCTCCAACGGCGAGGCTCGGCTGGCCGAGGGTGCGACGGTCGGGATCCTGCTGCAGGAACCGCCGCTGACCGAGGGTAAGACCGTGCTGGAGAACGTCGAGGAAGGGGTCGGCGACACCAAGCAGAAGCTGGACCGTTTCAACGAGATCTCCGCCGAGTTGGCCGATCCGGACGCCGACTACGACACGCTGCTGGCCGAGATGGGTGACCTGCAGACTGAGCTGGACCACCGCAACGCCTGGGATGTCGACGCCCAGCTGGAGCAGGCGATGGACGCGCTGCGCTGCCCGCCGGCCGACGTACTGGTGGACAACCTGTCCGGTGGTGAGCGCCGCCGGGTCGCGCTGTGCAAGTTGCTGCTGCAGCAGCCCGACCTGCTGCTGCTCGACGAGCCCACCAACCACCTGGACGCCGAGTCCGTGCTGTGGCTCGAGCAGCACCTGCAGAAGTACCCCGGCGCCGTCATGGCGATCACCCACGACCGGTACTTCCTGGACAACGTCGCCGAGTGGATCCTCGAGCTCGACCGCGGCCGGACGTACGGCTACGAGGGCAACTACTCGAAGTACCTGGAGACCAAGCAGCAGCGGCTGGTCGTCGAGGGGCAGAAGGACGCCAAGCGGCAGAAGATCCTGGAGCGCGAGCTCGAGTGGGTCCGGTCGAACGCGAAGGCCCGGCAGACCAAGAGCAAGTCCCGGCTGGCCCGCTACGAGGAGCTCGCGGCCGAGGCCGAGCGGTCCCGGAAGCTGGACATCGACGAGATCAACATCCCGGGGGGTCCGCGACTGGGCAGCACCGTGCTCGAGGTCTCGAAGCTGGAGAAGGGTTTCGGCGACCGCACGCTGATCGACGGCCTGAGCTTCAGCCTGCCGCGGGCCGGCATCGTCGGCATCGTCGGCCCGAACGGCGTCGGCAAGTCGACGCTGTTCCGGATGATCGTCGGCGAGGAGCAGCCGGACGCGGGCTCGCTGAAGCTCGGCGAGACGGTCAAGATCTCGTACGTCGACCAGTCGCGCGGCGGCCTGGACCCGAAGAAGACCGTCTGGCAGCAGGTGTCCGACGAGCTCGACTACATCAAGGTCGCGAACTTCGAGATGCCGAGCCGGGCGTACGTCGCCTCCTTCGGCTTCAAGGGGCCGGACCAGCAGAAGCCGACCGGCGTCCTGTCCGGCGGTGAGCGGAACCGGCTGAACCTGGCGCTGACGCTGAAGATGGGCGGCAACCTGCTGCTCCTCGATGAGCCGACCAACGACCTGGACGTCGAGACTCTGCAGTCGCTCGAGGACGCCTTGCTGGAGTTCCCGGGCTGTGCGGTAGTCGTGTCCCACGACCGGTGGTTCCTGGACCGCGTGGCGACCCACATCCTGGCCTGGGAGGGCACCGCCGACGAACCGGCGAAGTGGTTCTGGTTCGAGGGCAACTTCGCGTCGTACGAGGCGAACAAGGTCGAGCGCCTCGGCCCGGAGGCGGCGCGCCCGCACCGCGTCACGTACCGCAAGCTCACACGCGACTGAGCCTTCTGAGCACGCCGTACAAGGACCCCGCCTCCACCCAGGAGCCGGGGTCCTTCGTGCTATCCGACACTTAGCCCTTGCGCTAACTATCGAGTCATGACAATACTTAGCCTCATGGCACAGTATTCGGCGGAGGTCGACGGTGTGTTCGTGGCGCTGGCCGACCCGACGCGGCGGAGCGTGATCCGGCAGCTGGGACGGGGACCGACGAGCGTGGGGGAGCTCGCGGCCGAGTTCCCGATCACGTTGCCGTCGTTCATGAAGCACGTCCGGACGCTCGAGTCGAACGGCCTGATCCGCACGGTGAAGACCGGGCGGGTGCGGACCTGTGTGCTCAACCGTGAGCGGCTGGATCTGGTGGACGACTGGCTCGCCGAACAGCGGCGGATCTGGGAGGAGCGCACCGACCGGCTGGAGCATTTCGTCACAACGGAGGAACCGGTGGAGGAATCGTGAGTGGTCAGCAGTTCGATCCGGAGCTGGACCTGCTGGTGGAGCGGGTGATCCGTGCGCCCCGGGAGGCCGTGTGGCGGGCGTGGACCGATCCGAAGCGGTTCGAGCAGTGGTGGGTGCCGGCGCCGGCGGTCTGCCGCGTCGAGCGGCTGGACGTGCGGCCGGGCGGGGCGATCGTCACGCGGCTCAGCGAGGACGGCGGCGAGTTCGTCCCGCATCTCGATGCGGCGATCCTGGTGGCCGACGAGCTCGAGCGGATCGCGTTCACGAACGCGATCGACAGCACGTGGCGTCCGGCGGATCCGCAGCCGATCGCGGTGACCGGCGACGTGTTCCTGGGCGATCACCCCGACGGTACGGCGTACCGGATGGTGGCCCGGCACGGCGATCCCACGAGTCGCAAACGGCACGCGGAGCTCGGGTTCGCCGACGGTTGGGGCACCGTCATCGAGCAGCTCGCTGCGGTGGTCGAGCGATGAGGCTCGTGCTGACGGAGTTCGTCAGCCTCGACGGCGTCAGCCAGGGTCCAGGCTCGCCGACCGAGGACACGAGCGACGGTTTCACCCGCGGCGGCTGGCTCGTGCCGCACATCGACGACCTGTTCGTACGGCGGACCGCCGAGTGGCTGGAACGCGCCGACGGCCTGCTCCTCGGGCGACGCACGTATGACGCCTTCGCGCGGGACTGGCCGCAGATCACCGACCCCGACGACCCGTACACCGAGCGGATGAACTCGCTGCCGAAGTATGTGGTGAGCAGCACGCTCACTGCAGGCACGTGGCATCCGACGACCGTCCTGCGCAGCGTCGACGATGTCGAGGAGCTGAAGCGACAGGCGGACGGTGAGCTGCAGATCCACGGCAGTGCGCGACTCGGCAATGCACTGCTGAAGGCAGGCGTGGTCGACCTGGTGCGCTTGGTCGTCGCGCCGACCGTGGTCGGCAGCGGGAGGCGGTTGTTCGAGCATCCCGGTGACGCGACGGGTCTGCGGCTCACGACGCAGGAGGCGACACCGAGCGGTCTGCTACTGCTCGAGTACGAGACGGTCGGCGCTGCACCGGTGGCGGAGTACGAAGGCGTGACGGCGTACCTCTGAGTCAGCCGTCGCCGCCCCCTCCGCCGTCGAAGCCACCCCCGTCGAAACCGCCCCCGTCGAAGCCACCGAAGCCGTGTCCGCCGCTGTCTCCCCACGTGCCACTCTGCGCCTGGAAACTGGCGAGCGCGATGTAGCTCGCGCCCGCGCCGGCGGCGAAGTACCCCATGCCGTACGGCGTGATCGCGGCGCCGGCCTCCCAGTACGGGACGCGGCGGCTGCCGTACCGGACGTACCGGACCTCCGGCTGGTCACCGGCGCGGATGCGGGCGGCGTCCTGTGCACACGCCGGTACGGTCCGGGTGCCGACCTTCGGCTGGGTCCAGACGATGTCGATCGCCGACGGCCCGTGCTGCGGGTTGAAGAAGCACGGCACCCGCCGCTCCGGCACGGGTACGCCCTGCAGGCGCGCCTGGACGCAGGTGATCGCGTAGCGCCCGGTCGCCAAGGTGTCGGTGACCGAGCTGATCCCGTCGGCCTTTCGGATGCCATTGACGGCCCGCTGCGCAGCCTCGTACGCGTCGAGCGCGACCTGGTAGTCCGACCGCGCGTCCGGATCGAGCGGGTGTCCTGCGACCTGCGTGTCCAGCCGCCGCAGCTCCTCGCCGAGCAGCGTCACGTCCTCGTCGGCCAGCTTGCGGATCTCCTCCAGTTCCTCGGCTTCACCGCGCTGTGCGGCTCGCCGGTCCCAGAGGTACCTGCCCGCGAGTGCCAGCCCTCCGCCCCCCAAGGCGGTCAGCAACCACCACATCTTCCGACGGTAGCGCCGACGAGCGCCCTCGTCAGCGTGCTAGCCCGTATGAGTCTGGTAGTCGGTCAAAACGTTGTCGACGACTCGGAGGTCCTCGGTGATGAGGGCCTTCCAGAGGGCCCACCCGCGGGCGCGTGCCCATGTGCCCGGGTCGTGATCGACAGCCTCCCGGAACGCGGCGCGGGACGAGCCGGAGAAGAACGTGTAGGCGATGACCAGGTCGCAGGCGGGGTCGCCGACACCCGACGTACCGAAGTCGATCACGGCGGACAGGTGACCGTCCTGGACCAGGAGGTTACCGTTGGCGATGTCGCCGTGGAACCACACCGGCGGCCGATCCCAGGACGTCGCCAGCGCCGCGTCCCACACCTCACGCGCGAGATCGGTGTCGATCCGGCCCTTGAGTACGGCGAGGGCCTCGAGCGTCTCGTCGTGGTAGTACTCCGGTGGCGCGCCGCGATGGAAGCTGTGCGCACCGGCGAGTGGTCCACCGGTCGCGTCGACGTCCTGCAAGGCCAGGATGAACGCCGCGATCGACCGCGCGAACTCGTCCAGATCGGCGATGGTTTCGGCCGACGCGGTCTGACCCGGGATCCACCGCCGGATCGCCCACGGATGCGGATACCCCTCACCGGGCGCGCCCTTGGCCACCGCCTCGGGAATCTCGACCGGCAGGTGCGGGCCGAGAACCGGCAGCCACTGGTGTTCCTTGTCGACAGCGGCCACGTAGTTCGAATGCGTCGGCAGTCGCGCGGTCAGCCCGGAGCCGAGCCGGTACGTCCGGTTGTCCCAGCCGTCGATCTTGACCGGCGTCACCGGCAGGTCGGCCCACTGCGGGAACTGCTGTGCGATCAATCGCCGGACCAGATCTGCGTCGATGCCGGCCCGGCCGTCCTGGTGAAAATCCGTCACGCCCAGAAGGTTCCCGGAGCGCGGCCGCGGCTTCAAACGCTTTAGCCGCCGGCTTCAGCGACCGAGTCGGCGAGGAACGCCGAGATCGTCTTCAGCTCCTCGACGGAGCGGGTCGCCAGTACGGCGTGCATCCGCTCGCCCTGTTCGGCGTACAGCGGGACGAGCTTGTCCTGGATCGCTTCCATCGACGGCGTGACGACCACCTTGCGCCGGTCCCGGGGATCGGGCCGGCGGGTGACGAAGCCGTGCGACTCGAGCCGGTCGATGACGCCGGTGACCGTGCCCGACGTCAGGCCGGTGTGTTCGGCGAGTTGGCGCGGCGTCAGCGGGCCGTAGGTCTGCAGGAGGGTCATGAACTGGGAGTCGCTCGCGCCGAGTCCGACCTGCCCCGAGACGGCGTGGTTGTACAGCACCACCTCGGCGATGAATCGGATCAGCCGCTGCTGGATCTCGCCGGTGAGCTCTTCACGAGTACTGGTCATGGTCCGCCTCAGCATAGGGCTTGCATTTCTCTCGGATCTCCAAGATACTCGGACTACCAAGATACTTGAAGAGGCGAGGGATCATGAAGGTGCTGGTAATCGGCGGCGGGACCGGCGGACTCGCGTTGGCGCACGGCCTGCGGCGAGCCGGGATCGAGGTGTCCGTGTTCGAGCGCGACGCGCTGCGGACGGACGGTCTGCACGGCTACCGGGTCGGTATCGACCCGGACGGCAGCCGGGCGCTGCATGCGCTGCTGCCGAAGGAGCTCTACGACACGTTCGTGGCCACGAAGGCGCGCGACCCGAAGTACTTCAACATGCTGACCGAGGATCTGAAGGAGCTGCTCTCGCTGGAGCTGCCGGAGTCCACCGACCCGGTCGAGAGCGAGAAGTCGATCAGCCGGATGACCCTGCGTCAGGTGTTGTTGACCGGCCTGGACGGCGTCGTGGAGTTCGGCAAGGAGTTCACCCGCTTCGAGCAGTACGACGACCACGTGACGGCGTACTTCGCCGACGGTACGAGTGCCACCGGCGATCTCCTGGTCGCTGCCGACGGTTCGGGATCCCGGGTACGCCGTCAGTACCTGCCGCAGGCGAAGACCGAGGAGACCGGGATCGTGGCGATCGCCGGCAAGCTCCCGATCACCGCGGAGAGCGCGAAACTCGTGCCGCCGAAGGTGTTCGAGGGGATCTCGCTGGTCAACGCGCCGCGCGGGTTCGGCTGCATCATCCACGTGATGGAGTTCCAGTGGGACCACGACGGGAACCTGAAGGAAGGGATCGGCGGCAACACCGAGGAACTGATTCGGCGCTGGCCGGGGCTGCAGTTCGACAACACCCGCGACTACATCAACTGGGGACTGTCGGCGGCCAAGGACAAGCTGCCCGCGAACATCATGGAGCTCCGCGGCGCGGATCTGGTCAAGACGGCGCTGGATGTGACGCCCGGTTGGCATCCGAACCTGCGCCGGCTGTTCGAGCTGACCGATCCGGGCACCTGCTTCCCGGTGAACATCTGGACCTCGGTCCCGCTCGACCCCTGGCAGAGCAGTAACGTCACGCTGCTCGGTGACGCGATCCACACCATGACGCCGGGTCGTGGCGTCGGCGCGAACACTGCCCTGCGCGACGCGGTGAACCTCTGCCGGAAGCTGATCGACGTCCGTGACGGCAAGCAGGAACTCGTTCCGGCCGTGCGCGACTACGAGGCCCGGATGATCGAGTACGGCTTCGACGCGGTGCTCAAGTCGCGCGCGCAGATGACGTCCGACGGTTCGGTGCACAAGCCGGGCATCGGCCGGCTGGCGCTGGCAGGCATGCGTACGGCGATGCGCACGGTCAATCACCTGCCGCCGGCCAAGCGGCGGATGCGCGACCAGATGATGGCCTACCGCGGCGCCAACCGCGATGAGCTGACTCTGGAGATCACACCCGCCCGGCAGCGCTGACTAGCGCTGGCCGATGTGTTCGGACACGGAGTCGAACACGCGCCCGACCGCGGCGAAGTCCTCGGGGCTCGCGAGGTCGACCAGGTTCTCCCGGACGCCGTCGACGTGGTACGGCGCGGCCTGCTCGAGCAGCGTGAAGCCGGCGTCGGTCAGCTCGGCCCAGACGCCGCGCTTGTCGCTCGTGCACGACGTACGGCGGACCAGTTCGGCGGCCTCGAGGCGGCCGACGGTGTGCGTCAGACGGGACCTGCTCTGGTGCAGCCGGTCGGCCAGGTCGGCCATCCGGAGTCGCCGGTCAGGCGCCTCGGAGAGCCGGACCAGGATCTCGTAGTCGTTGATACCGAGGCCGAACTGGCGCAGGTCGTCGTCGAGTTTGGCCATCAGGCGTGCGGTGCCCAGCAGGTACGCACGCCACGCGACCTGCTGCTCGGCGTTGAGCCACCGAGTCCCCCGGTCCATCTCAGTCTCCATCGTCACGGGAACAGTGTAGCGGGAATGTAGTTGACATTTAAACCGTTGATGCCTACTGTCGTAGTCATCGGTTGAAGTTTTAACTATAACGGCTGCGTCGCCCCCGACCAGTACGACCCCCCTTCCCGAGAGGACCCCATGAGCGACACCACCACCGGCACCCCGACCAGCACCATCCCCGGCCTGGTCACCGGCACGTACGCCCTCGACACCGCGCACAGCGAGGTCGGCTTCACCGTCCGGCACCTGATGACCAAGGTCCGCGGTACCTTCCAGGAGTTCGGCGGCGAGATCGTCGTCAAGGACTCGATCGAGGAGTCCACCACCAACGTCGCGATCGAGCTGGCGTCGGTGCACACCCGCAGCGAGCAGCGCGACGGGCACCTGCGCTCCGGCGACTTCTTCGACGCCGAGAACAGCCCGAAGATGACCTTCGTCAGCACCGCGATCAAGCCCGAGGGCGACGACTACGTCCTGGCCGGCGAGCTGACCATCAAGAACGTCACCAAGCCGATCGAGCTCGCGGTCGAGTTCCTCGGTGTCGACCAGAACGCGTACGGCCAGACCATCATCGGTTTCGAGGCCTCCGCGTCGATCAGCCGCAAGGAGTGGGGCATCGACTTCAACGTGCCGCTCGAGGGCGGCAAGCTGCTGATCGGCGACAAGGTGGACATCCACCTCGACGTCCAGGCCGCACTGCAGGCCTGATCTCCAGCAACCGAAAGACCCCGCACCCAGGTGGTGCGGGGTCTTTGCTATGCCTGCACCATGCGCTCGGCGAGGTCCGCGTAGAGCTTGCCCAGGGCCGCCGGGTCGCCGCGGTGTGGTGTGTACCAGCGAGCGACGTCGATGGACAGTGACAGTACGGCGAGCGTCGTACCGGGGAGGTCGTCGACCGCGAAGGAGCCGTCCGCGACCCCGTCGGCCAGGACGGACTCGATCTGAGTGGAGATGGCTCGGCGGATCGTGGCCACCTCCGCGAGGTGCTCCGGCGACAGGGCGGCCAGCTCGTACTGAACGACGCGGGCGATCGTGTGGTGTTGCGCGTGCCAGGCAGTGAAGGCGGTGACCAGGGAGCGCAGCCGGTCGGCGGGGGTCGGGCCGGTGTCGGCGGAACGCAGTACGTCCAGGGCGGCGTTGTGGCCGTACAGGCTGATCTCGAAGAGCAGGCGTTCCTTGGACGGGTAGTGCACGTACAGGGCGGCCGGACTCATCCCGGCGCGGGATGCGATGTCGCGGGTCGTCGTGGCCTGGTAACCGCGTTCCGCGAACGCGTCGACGGCGCCGGTCAGCAGCCGGCGGGCTGCGGCCGGCTGAACGTGCTCCCACACCAGGGGATCGGTGACTGCGGACACGTTGACACCTTGCACCAAACGCGTGAAGCTAAGCAAGCGCTTAGCCACAGATCTCACACCTTGGGGAGGCCTAGATGGATCGCGTCATCTTCAACGAGGACCACCATGCGTTCCGGGCCAGTGCGAAGGAGTACTGCGACCGTTCGCTGGTGCCGCGGATGGAGCAGTTCCTCGAAGAGAAGACGATTGACCGCGCCGCCTGGCTGGAGGCCGGCAAGCAGGGCTTCCTCGGGCTGGACGTGCCGGAGGAGTACGGCGGTTCGAGCGTCGGCGACTACCGGTTCAACCAGGTCTTCGCCGAGGAGGTCTCGAAGGTCTCCGCATCGTTGTCGAGCTGCTTCGGCATCCACTACGACTGCGCCGCGCCGTACTTCGTCGACCTCGGCACCGAGGAGCAGAAGCAGCGCTGGCTGCCCAAGTTCTGCTCCGGTGAGTACGTCGCCGCGATCGGGATGACCGAGCCGTCGGGCGGCTCCGATCTCGCCGCGTTGAAGACGACCGCGAAGAAGGCCGACGGCGGCTGGGTGCTCAACGGCTCGAAGACCTTCATCACGAACGGCGACATGGCCGATCTCGTCATCGTCGCCGCGCGGACCGACCCGTCGAAGGGCGCGAAGGGCATCACGCTGTTCGTGGTCGAGGAGGGCATGGAGGGCTTCGCCCGCGGCCGCAAGCTCGACAAGGTCGGCCAGACCGAGTCCGGTACGTCGGAACTGTTCTTCGAGGACCTGTTCGTCGGCGACGACAACGTGCTCGGCGAGATCGATCGCGGCTTCATCCACATGATGGAGCGGCTGGCCCAAGAGCGGATCGGCGCGGCGGTGTCGAACATCGCGCACGCGACTCAGATCCTCGACGAGACGATCGAGTACGTGAAGCAGCGCAAGGCGTTCGGGCAGTCCGTCGGCTCGTTCCAGTACAACAAGTTCCTGATCGCCGAGCTCGTCACCAAGGTCGAGGTCACGCAGGCGTACGTCGACAACGGCGTGGTCGCGCACGACGAGGACCGGCTGTCCGCGGTGGATGCCGCGAAGACGAAGTGGTGGAGCGCCCACGTGCAGAACGAAGTACTGGACGCGTGCGTCCAGCTGCACGGCGGGTACGGCTACATGAACGAGTACCGGGTCGCCCGCGCCTGGCGCGACGCCCGCGTGACCAAGATCTGGGCCGGCTCGAACGAGATCATGAAGGAACTCATCGGCCGCGACCTGGGCCTGTGAGAAGGCCTCTGAAAGGGATAGAGAGATGCCTGAAGCAGTCATCGTGTCCACGGCCCGCTCGCCGATCGGCCGTGCGTACAAGGGGTCGCTGACGACGATCCGGCCGGACGACCTCGCCGTACAGATGATCAAGGCGGCGGTCGACAAGGTCGGGCTGACCGGGGACCAGATCGAGGATCTCGCGCTCGGCTGCGCGGAGCCGCACGACGAGCACGGCGGCAACATGGCCCGCCGGGTCGCGGTCCAGCTGGGCTGGGACAACACGCCGGCGACCACGGTCAACCGGTTCTGCGCGTCGTCGACGCAGACCGCGCGGATGGCGTACCACGCGATCAAGTCCGGTGAGGGCGACATCTTCGTCAGCGCCGGCGTCGAGTGCGTCTCGCGGTACAAGAACTTCGGCTCGGCCGGCGTCGGCGACCCGAGTTCGTTCAACGAGGTCTTCACCGACGCGGTTGCGCGGACCGAGAAGTACGCCGAGACCAACGACACCTGGCACGACCCGCGCGCGGACGGGCAGATCCCGGACATCTACATCTCGATGGGGCAGACCGCCGAGAACGTGGCGACGCTGCGGGGTATCAGCCGCGCGGACCAGGACGTGTTCGGCGTCCGCTCGCAGAACCTGGCCGAGAAGGCGATCAACAACGGGTTCTTCGAGCGCGAGATCACGCCGGTGACGCTGCCGGACGGGACCGTGGTGAGCAAGGACGACGGGCCGCGGGCCGGTACGACGCTGGAGAAGGTCAGCCAGCTGCAGCCGGTGTTCCGCCCCGACGGCACCGTGACGGCCGGCAACTGCTGCCCGCTGAACGACGGCGCCGCGGCGGTCGTGATCATGAGCGACACCAAGGCCCGTGAGCTCGGCCTGACTCCGCTCGCGCGCATCGTGTCGACCGGTGTCAGCGGGCTGTCGCCGGAGATCATGGGCCTCGGTCCGGTCGAGGCGTCGAAGCAGGCGCTGGCGCGGGCCGGGATGAGCATCGACGACATCGACCTGGTCGAGATCAACGAGGCGTTCGCGGTGCAGGTGATCGGGTCGGCGCGTGAGCTCGGCATCGACGAGGACAAGCTGAACGTGCACGGCGGGGCGATCGCGCTCGGCCATCCGTTCGGCTCGACCGGTGCGCGGATCATGACCACGCTGGTGAACGGCCTGCAGTTCGAGGACAAGCAGTTCGGTCTCGAGACGATGTGCGTCGGCGGCGGTCAAGGGATGGCGATCGTGCTCGAGCGCCTGAGCTGATGGGACTGGACGGCCGTACGGCGATCGTCACCGGAGCCTCCCGCGGTATCGGGCTGGCGATCGCGCAGCGTCTCGTGGCCGATGGCGCTCGCGTCGTCATCACCGGCCGGACCCAGGAGACCCTCGACGAGGCGGTCAAGACCTTGGGCGGCCGGAAGCACGCGTTGGCCGTGGCCGGCAAGGCGGCCGACCCGACGCACCGAGGCACGGTCGTGGCCGCGGCGGTGGCGACGTACGGATCGGTGGACCTGCTGGTGAACAACGCCGGCATCAACCCGATCTACGGGAAGCTGCTGGACGTCGACCAGACGGTCGCGGCCAAGATGGTGGACACCAACGTGCTGGCCACGATCGCCTGGGTGAAGGCCTGCCGGGACGCGTGGATGCGCGCCCATGGCGGGGCCGTGGTCAACCTGTCCTCGGTGGCCGGTCTGGGGCCGTCGCCGGGTATCGGGTGGTACGGCGCGACCAAGGCGATGCTCTCCCGGGTCACCCAGGAGCTGGCCGTCGAGCTGGCTCCGGAGATCCGGGTGAACGCCGTGGCTCCGGCGGTGGTCAAGACCAAGTTCGCCGGAGCCCTCTACGAAGGGCGCGAGGACAAGGTGGCGTCGACGTACCCGCTGCGTCGGCTGGGCCGGCCGGAGGACGTCGCCTCGCTGGTGTGGTTCCTGCTGTCCGACGAGGCGTCGTGGATCACCGGCCAGACCATCACCATCGACGGCGGCCTGATGCTGAACGGCGGGATCGCCTAGGGCTGGCGACCCTGCCAACCGGCCAGCTGGTCGTACGGCGACGCGTCGGCGGGCACCTGTAGGTCAGTAGATGTCCCAGCAGCGTGCGGACGTCGTACTCGTCGCACGGGGTCGGTAGGTCGAGGCTGTCAGGTCCGGTGGTGTTGAGGAGCTGCTGGGTCTGGTCGAGGGCGCGGACGAACAGTGCGCGTGGGTCGTTGGTCATGGAGACAGCTTCGGGGGCTATATACGACATCTTCTGTCCCATATTGTTGGCGGTATGCGAGCGGACCGGTTGTTGCAGATCATCCTGTTGCTGCAGCGGCATGAGCGGTTGAGCGCGCGGGATCTGGCTGAGCGGCTGGAGGTGTCGACGCGGACGGTCATGCGCGACATGGAGGCGTTGTCCGCGGCCGGCGTACCGGTGTACTCCGAGCGGGGACGTAACGGGGGCTGTGTGTTGCTGCCCGGGTATCGCGCCGATGTGAGTGAGCTGACGCCGCGGGAGGCGCAGGCGTTGTTCGCGTGGTCTGGGCGGGCCGCATTGTCGGAGGAGCTCGGGCTGCAGGATGCGCTGCACTCGGCGATGGGGAAGCTGTCCGCGACGTTGCCGGTGGAACTGCAGGGGGATGCGGACGCGTTGTCCGGTGCGATCGTGGTGGACCGGCGGCGGTGGTTCGCGGAGGCGGAGGACACCGGTGCCTTGCCTGTACTGCGGCAGGCCGTCGTCAAGCGGCGACGGGTGCGACTGCGGTACGCGTCGGCGAGTGAGGGCGTTCAGCAACGAACCGTCGACCCGTGGGGGCTCGTCGAGCAAGCGGGGCGGTGGTACCTGGTGGCGGCGCATCGCGGGGCGGCGCGCATGTACCGGGTGTCTCGGGTCGAGCAGGCCGACGTACTCGAAGAGGCAGCGGAACGGCCCGACGGTTTGGACGTGCGTGCCGAGTGGGAGCGGCTGCGGTCCGGACTCGAGCAACAGATGCCGGTGGGAGTAGACGTGCTGGTCCGGGTACGGCCGGAGCGGGTCGAGATGGTACGGCGGATCGCCACGCCGATGCTGGCCAAAGGCGAGGTCGCGCGGGACGTGCCGACCGACGACGAGTGGCCGCATCTGCGGATGCACTTCCGGGTGCGCGAGGCGGCGTGCGGGGTGCTTCTGGGGTTCGCCGGTGACGTCGAGGTGCTGGAGCCGGCTGCCGTCAGGGCAAGGATGCTGGAGCTGGCCGAGGCAGCGGTGGCGACCTACGGCTGACGGGTCGCGACGAACGTCTGCCGCAAGATGGCGTTGCCGTCGGCATCGATGTCCTCGTTGCGCCAGTGGAAGCCGGTGTCGGTGATGCCGGTGAATTCCCAGCGGGTGTTGGCGATCTGTGACTCGAGCGTGATGGTGTCCGCGGTCGCGTGCGCGATGAACGGCATCACGAACGCCGCCTTCGGACCCATCCAGGTCGAGCGGAAGGCCTGCAGCTCCGGATCGTAGATGCGGATCGACAGGCCCCACTCTCCGTCGCCGTCAGTCGCTCGCGCCGCCCGGCTCGGGGTGATCCAGATGTCCGCGACCGCGCGGCCGTCGAGCGCCCAGGCGAAGTGCCACTCACCCTTCGTCTGCCGGGTGATCGCGCCGCTGTCGTCGTACCAGGCGACGTCCAGGTCCCAGCTGCCGATCAGCGGTGCGAACGGGCGGAAGGCGTCGGCGTACTCCGGGCGCGGGTTGTCGGCAACCATCAGGCCGGCGAGGGTCCGGGCGGCTGCCGCTCCATCGGTCATCTGCATGATCGCTGTTTACTCCTGACGCCTGCGGGAGGTCAAGGGTAAATGTGGACGCCCCGCCGCCGGTGACCCCGTCGCGTGGAACCACGATGGCACTTCCGGCGGTCGGGGCGATCAGTCCGACAGCACCGCGCCACTTTAGTACGAGTCCGCTACACAGCCGAATCACGAGACGCTCGCTGCTGTTGCGATCGCGTTGCTGGTTGTTAATGCGTGGCGTGGGTACGGCGTGCTGGCTAAGGTCCGGGGCATGACGACTCGGGCGGTGGTACGGCAGGCCGTGGCAGACGACGCCGAGGCGGTCGCAGCGGTACGACAGGTGGTGGCGCCGTACAAGGTGATGTCGCCAGCGGCGACGCGGCACATGATCACTGTGCAGTCGCCGGGGGAGCGCTTCCTGCCTCTGGTGGCCGAGAGCAACGGCGAGGTCGTGGGCTGGGCGTCGGCCGGCCTGAACGTCTGGACGAGCGAGCCGGGCCAGGCCCACCTGAGCATCTACGTGCATCCGGACTACCGCAAGCAAGGCATCGGTAGCGAACTCGCCGAGCGACTGCACCAGCACCTCACCGAGGTCGGCGCGATCCGGGTGCGGACGTTCGTCCACCCCGACGGTCTCGAGTTCGCCCGCAACCTCGGGTACGACGGGACGCGGCAGATGCACTTCTCCGGCGTCGAGTTGTCGTCGTTGCCCGAGCAACCGGAGACGCCCGAGGGGATCGAACTCGTCGCCTTCGACGCCGTGGACCCGCACGCCGCGTACACCGCCGACGCGATCGCCTCGCTCGACGAGCCGAGTGACTCGCCGCTGGACTCGGTCGACTACGGCCGGTGGCTGGAAGAGATCTGGAACGGCCCGGCGCTGGACAAGTCGCTCAGTGTCGCGGCGATGGCCGGCGACGAGATGGCGGCGTTCACCGCTGTCGAGACGCACGGTGACCGGATGTGGTCGGGCATGACCGGCACGATTCCCGGGTACCGCGGGAGAGGGCTGGCGAAGCTGGTGAAGTCGGTCGCTCTCCGGCGTGCGGCGGCCGCCGGGATCACTTCGGCGTACACGTCCAACGACGACGAGAACGGCCCGATGCTTGCCATCAACAACTGGCTCGGGTATCGGCGGGTGCAGACCGAGATGGGCCTGCTCAGAACCCTCTGAAACAGAGCTGTGATCAGTTTCCTTCCGGTATGCACCTGAAAAAACGTTACCTTCCGGGGGACTTCGTCGTTGGAGTTCCCAAGGAGTTCGGATGGAGATCAGGGCAGCGGGTCCGGGGGATGTCGACGCAGCGGTGGCGATGCATGATGCACTCGTCCCGTATCTGGTGATCACGCGCAGTGCGTTGACCCGTCGGCTGGCGACGCCGGCCGGTGCCGGGCGGGGATCGTTCGTGGCCGTGGACGACGGCGGCCTGGTGGGCTGGGCGTCGAGCGGACTGATCGGCGGATCGGACCCGCTGGACGGCGAGCTGCGGTTGATGGTCCGGCCGGAGTACCGCGGCCAGGGGATCGGCGCGCGGCTGCTCGAGGAGATTCACGCCGGCCTGCGGGCGGCGGGAGCCAGGTCGGCGCGGGTGTTCGCCGACCCGGGCACGGTGGAATGGGCGGCGCGGTTCGGTTACCGGCAGACCCGGCAGGTGCACTACGCGGGCATCGACCCGCGCAAGGCGCCGGACCTTCCAGAGGTCCCGAGCGAGGTGGAGTTGATCCCGTTCACCGAGGTCGATCCGCGGTTGCTGCACACCGCCGACGAGGTTGCCCAGCGCACCAAGCCGGGCGACGCGAAGATCTCCTCCCAGCCGTACGACGGATGGCTCGCCGACATCTGGAACTCACCGGACCTGATGCGCGCGGTGAGCGTGGCCGCCACGCACCAAGGCCAGGTCATCGCGTTCACCCGTAACCACGGTGACGACGCCAAGATCTGGTCGAGGATGACGTCCACGCTGCCGGAGTACCGCGGTCGCGGCCTCGCCAAGCTGGTGAAGGCCGCCGCGCTGCATCGCGCCGCCGAGGCCGGCGTACAGGCCGCCTACACCGCCAACTACGACGGCAACGCGCCGATGCTCGCCGTCAACGATTGGCTCGGCTACCACCGCATCGCCACCCACGCGGTGCTGATCTGCCCGCTCTGAGAAGCGAACTAAGGCACCAGCAGGACGACGGTTTCCGCGACGCAGGCCGGCTTGGTGGAGTTCTCCAGTTCGATCACCCAGTTGAGCGAGACCTGGATACCGGCCGGGGTCTGCACCGCGTTCGCGATCGAGGCGCCGGCGCGGACCCGGCTGCCGACCGGGACCGGGGCGGGGAAGCGGACCTTGTTGACGCCGTAGTTGAGCTTCGCGGTCACGCCCTCGATCTTGAACAGCTCCTCGCCGAACCGGGCGATCAGGCTCAGTGTCAGGTAGCCGTGCGCGATCGTTCCGCCGTACGGACCCTTGGCGGCCCGCTCGACGTCGACATGGATCCACTGGTGGTCACCGGTCGCCTCGGCGAACTGGTTCACCTGCTCCTGGGTGATCTCCAGCCACGCGGTCTCGCCGAGCGGCGTGCCGACCGCGTGCACCACCTCGTCGACGCCGTCGAACGTCTGCGGCATAGCGGCTTCCCCTCAGTTCCGTGGTCCGCCGGCGACGTACAGGACCTGGCCGGACACGAAGCCGGCCTCCTCGCTGCAGAAGAACGATGCCGCGGCGGCGATGTCCTCCGGCGTGCCGGTCCGGTTCACCGGGATGGTGGCGGCGGTGGCCTTCTTGAACTCCTCGAAGTCGACGCCGACCCGGGCCGCCGTGGCCGCGGTCATGTCGGTCTCGATGAAGCCCGGCGCGATCGCGTTCGCGGTGACGCCGAACTTGCCCAGCTCGATCGCGAGCGTCTTCGCCAGACCCTGCAGACCGGCCTTCGCGGAGGCGTAGTTCGCCTGGCCGCGGTTGCCGAGCGCCGAGGTCGACGAGAGGAACACGAGACGTCCGTACTTGGCCTCGACCATGTGTGCCTGGCAGGCCTTCGACATCAGGAAGCTGCCCTTGAGGTGCACCGACATGACCGTGTCCCAGTCGTCCTCGGACATCTTGAACAGCAGGTTGTCCCGCAGTACGCCGGCGTTGTTGACCAGGATCGTCGGCGCGCCCAGCTCCGCGACGACCCGCCCGACCGCGGCGGTGACCTGGTCGGACTTGCTGACGTCGGCGCCGACGCCGATCGCCTTGCCGCCGGCCTCGGTGATCGCCTTCACGGTCGCGTCGCAGGCGCTCTCGTCGAGGTCGATGACCGCGACGGCGTTACCGTCCGCCGCGAGCCGCTGCGCGACGGCCGCGCCGATTCCCCGGGCCGCCCCGGTCACGATCGCCACCCGCTGCTCGCTCACGCCACCACTCCATTCGATGCACTGGTCTGCCGGGGATGACATTACCCACGGTCAGTCACCGGGGTAGTGCCCCGGATGACATGATCGTCGTGTGGATCATCACAACCGCCACGTCTACCACTGCCCGTTGCGCTGGGGTGACATGGACGCGCTCGGACACGTGAACAACGGCCGGTACGTCGACTATCTCCAGGACGCCCGCGTCGATTTCCTGTTCCGGACCGCGAAGGAGCTGGGCGCCGACGCCCTCGAGACCGGTCTGCTGGTGGCCCGGCACGAGGTGCAGTACCGCGCGCCGCTGCACTTCCGGCCCGAACCGGTGCGGATCGAGCTCTGGATCAGCGAGATCCGGGCCGCGTCGTTCATGGTCGACTACGAGATCCTCGACGCCGAGCCGGAACGCCGTACCTATGTCGAGGCTCGCACGCGACTCGTCCCGTTCGACTTCAACGCCAACCGGTTGCGCCGGATCACCCCGGTCGAACGCACGGCCCTCGAGAAGTTGGTGGGCGCCTGATGTACACCCACCCGGTGCTGGTCCGGTGGTCGGACATCGACTCGTACGACCACGTGAACAACGTGCGGTACTTCGACTACCTGCAGGAGGCCCGGATCGCGTTCCTCGGGCAGGTCATGGAGACCACAGGCGACTTCTTCGCGCAGTACCCGTGCGTGCTGGTCAGCCAGACCGTGGACTACCTGCGGCCGATCCTGCTGCGGCACCCGCCGTACGACGTGGACGTGTGGATCGCATCCGTCGGTACGTCGTCGTACACGCTCGGCTCGCGCATCGTCGACCGCAGTGGTGAGTCGGAGGACGTGTACGCCAAGGCGGAGTCGGTGATCGTCACAGTGGACGGTACGACCCACGCGAAACGAGCCCTCGGCGACACCGAACGGGCAGCCCTGCTCAAGCATGTTGTGACGCCTTGAGAGACTAGGGCTGAGATGACTGAGCAGCAGAGCTTCTACGACGCCGTCGGTGGGGCGGACACCTTCCATCGATTGGTGGCAGCGTTCTACCGCGGTGTTGCCGCCGACCCGGAGCTGCGGGCGATGTACCCGGAGGAAGACCTCGGTCCGGCCGAGGTGCGTTTCCGGATGTTCCTCGAGCAGTACTGGGGCGGCCCCAAGACCTACTCCGAACAGCGCGGGCACCCCCGGCTGCGGATGCGGCACGCCCCGTTCGCCGTCACCCCGAGCGCACGGGACCGGTGGCTCGGCCACATGCGCGCCGCGCTCGACGAGATCGCCCTCACCCCGGAGCGGGATGAGGAGATCTGGCGCTACATGGTGATGGCCGCGCACAGCATGGTGAACACCGACGAACCGCAGTACCCGGGCGCGATCGACGTGTCCGGCCGCTGAACCTTCTAAGGAGAAACACGAGCATGGCTGCTACCCGTACCGCCAAGGCCCACTGGGAAGGCTCGCTGCTGGAGGGCGGCGGTCAGGTCAACCTGGAGTCGTCCGGTCTGGGCTCCTTCGACGTGACCTGGGCCGCGCGTACCGAGCCGGAGGCCAGCGGCCGGACCAGCCCCGAGGAGCTGCTCGGCGCCGCGCACTCGGCGTGCTTCTCGATGGCGCTGTCGCACGCGCTCGCGCAGGCGGGCAACCCGCCGGCGTCGCTGGACACCCAGGCCGACGTGACCTTCCAGCCCGGTGAGGGCATCACCGGCATCAAGCTGTCCGTGAACGGCAACGTCCCCGGCCTGACCGCCGACGAGTTCGCCGAGTTCGCCGAGGGCGCGAAGAAGAACTGCCCGGTCTCGCAGGCGCTGACCGGGACGACCATCACGCTGGACGTCACCTTCACCGCCTGACAGCACCTCAGTGCCCCGGTGAGCCTGGCTCGCCGGGGCACTGGTCGTTTCAGAGGTGGTTCAGAGGTGATATTGGGCGATCACCTTCGTGAAGTCGTACGCCTTCTGGGAGATCCCGCTGCACGAGTCGCCGTCGCCGCCGCCCGAGCACGGCCGGTCGCGGTTGATCGACCAGAACGTGAACCGGGCCAGGTGGTGCTGCTGCGCGTACGACAGCAGCGTCTTGAAGTCCTGCAGCCGGACCGTCTCGCCGGCGACATCGGTCTTGCCGTTCATCGACGAGATCCCCATCCGCCGGTACGCCGCGTCGTCGGAGTACCCGTACGCGCTCTTGAGCTTCTTCTTCAGCCCTTCGGACGCCTTGATCGACAACGTCGCCATGTTCGTCGACCCGCCGCCGAAGTCGAACGGCATCAGCACCCAGCCGTCGTTCGCGAGCCCGGCGGCGGCCGCCTTGTTGATCAGGCCGGTGCCCCACGAGTCCGGGCCGCTCTGGTCGGTGCCCATCGTGATGTAGGTCTTCAGGCCGGCGTTCTTGGACTTGACGATCTTCAGCGCGTCGACGACCCGCTGCTGCACGGTGTTGTTGTGGAACTCGGTGTCCTCGATGTCGATGTCGATCGCCTTCAGCTTGTAGGCGTCGATCACCTTCTGGTACGCGCCGGCCAGCGCCGAGGCCGAGCTGCACTTCTCGCCGAGCTTGTTGCCGGACCAGCCGCCGAACGACGGGATCACGTCGCCGCCGGCCGCGCGGATGCTGTTGATCGCCGACTGGTCGGACCCGCCGGTCAGCGCCCGGTCGCCGTCCCACTTCGGGTTGCAGCCGCCGTCGGACAGCACGAACGCGAGCGTGAACCACTTGTTTCCGGCGGCCTTCATCACGTCGGTCGGCTTCTGCGGGTTGCCCCAGCCGAGATAGAGGTACGGCGCCGCCGGCATCGCGGCGGGGTCGGCGGCCTGCACTTGCTGCGTGCTCGCCTGCGCGACGGCGGCGAAACCGGTCGCCAGGCACGCGGCGGTCAGCGCGCTCACGAGGATCTTCATGACTCTCCTTGGATCGGGGGGCGGTCAGAGTCTTCGAATCAATAGGAAGGTTTCCTAATGATCTCGCTCGATCATGATCCCCCGGCCGCAACGCGTCAACCGCCGATTTCTGTCGGTGCCGTTTCTGTCGGTGCGGCGCAGCAGACTGCTCGCATGCTTGCTGACCTCCTGGACAACCACCTCGCTTTCCTCGCCGCCCACCGAGGCTCGGTACGACGGTCCGCCGACGCGATCGAGGTGGTGGGGGAGTCGGAGGAGTTCTCCGCGTGGATACCGCTCACACCGGACGCTTCGTTGCCGCCCGGTGTGTCGACCGTTCGGTTGGTGCCATGGAGCGGTGCCGGGTGGGAGGAGCGGTTGGCTGCGGCGGGGTTCAAGGCGGCCGAGGTGCTGGTGCACATGGAGGCGCCGGCCGGGTCAGCGCCAGGAGAACCCGTGGGAGCGATCGACTCGGATGCGGATGCCGTGGGGTTCGCGGAGGTGCAGAGTGCGGCGTTTCTCGAGGTGGGGGAGCCGGACTACGACTGGTGGCAGCAGATGTTCGTCGAGCGGGCCCTGCAGAACTACGGGCAGCCCGACCAGTCGCTCTACCTGCTCCGCGTGGACGGCGACCCGGCGTCGATCACGTTGGTACTGCGGACCGGGCCAGTCGCCGGCGTCTACGCGGTCGCTACCAAACCGCAGTACCGCGGCCGTGGTCTGGCGACACGGCTGCTCGCGCAGGCGCGCCGGGACGCGGCCGGTAGACGGCTCACCTTGCAGGTGGTCGAGGGTTCGGACGCCGAGCGCCTGTACCTCAGCCTCGGCTTTCGTCCTGCGTACCGCTCGCCACACTTTCGTCGGTTGTAGTGGCTACGTCCCATCCGAGCCACTGACTTCCTCTTCCTTCTCGGTGCCGGAGCCGACGCCGGAGGAGGCGGTGCTGTGTGGGTCGCGGGTGGTCAGGTTGCCGACCCGGAGCACCTCGCCGTTGCGGACGTACCAGGTGGTGCCGTCCTCGCCGCGCAGGGTGGTGATTCGCAGGCCGACCGCGATGACGACGCCGGTCGCCTTCTCCATGTCGATCAGGTCGCCGACGCCGTACTGGTCCTCGAAGATCATGAACACGCCGGCCAGGAAGTCCTTCACCAGCGTCTGGGCGCCGAATCCCAGCGCCACGCCGATGATGCTCGCGGACGCGATCACCGGCAGGATGTTGAAGCCGAGTTCGGCGAGCACCATCACCACCAGGACCGCGGTGAGCACAATCGTCACGATGCTGCTGAGCAGCGAGCCGATCGTCTGGGCGCGCTGGGCGCGGCGCTCACTCGCGAGTGTGTTCTCGACGAAGTCCTGACCGATCTTGGACTTCGACAGCACCCCGGCGACAGCGCCGTTCCCGGTCCGGCGGGCGAGCTTCCGGATCACCTTGTGCAGCACCCAGCGGAGGACGAAGAAACCGATGATCAGGCCGGCGATCCGGGCAGGCACGACCACGACCTGGTCGGTCACCTCCAGCTTGCCGTCGTTGCCGGTCCGGAAGAACGTCGGGAAGGCGTCCGGCAGGCTCAGCAACGGCGAAAACTGGGGGTGACTGACTAAGGACACAAGGTAGCTGGTCAGAATAGGCATCTCGCCGCCTGATGTTAGTAGGGCTGACAAGGAGACGCATCGCATGTCGAGCCGGCTGGACGACGAGCTTTCCAGGCTCGTGAGCGCTGGTGTGCTGCGCCAGTACCAGGCCGACTCGATCCGGGACGCCGCCGACGCGGAGATCGGCGCGGCGCTCGCCGACCCGGGCCGGCCGCGCCCGCAGCAGGAGCCGGAAGGGTCGGAGTCGGCCAAGGAGAAGGAACCGCCCGCCCCGGCCCACACCAGCGCGCTGGTCGAGGTGCTCGGCTACATCGGCGGCGCGTTGCTGCTCGGTGCGGTCGCGCTCCTGACCTTGGCGAACTGGGGTGAAATGGGCCGTGCCGCGCGGATCACCACCGGTACGGCCGCCGCGGTCGTCTTGCTCGGTTCGGCCGTGGTGCTGGCGCTGCTGCGGCGCCGGGAGCAGTTGAGTTCGGCGCTCGCGGCCCTGGGGTGTTGTGTGGCCGGGTTCGCGACGTTCGTGGCGGTCGAAGGGGAGGCCGGACGGGTCGTCGGGGTGGTGGTCGCGCTGGCGCTGGCCGCCGGCGGGTTGTGGTGGCTCAAGGAGCCTTCGTTGCTCGTGGCAACGTTCGGGATCCTGGCCGTGGGTGTGTTGGTGATCACGGCAGATGTCCTCACTCCGGACACCGGGCCGGCCGCCAACAGCGCCGGGATCGCCGGCACCGGTTTCATCCTGGTGGCGTTCGTGTTCGCGATGCTCGGCCTGGTCCGCGATCAGGTGACGTCGTGGTCACTGGCCGGAGCCGCGATGTTCAGCTCCTCGATCTGCTGGCTGGTGCAGGAACGCGGCGAGATCATGGCGCTGGCAGTCGGTACGGCGGGACCTGCGGCGTTGCTGGTCGCGTACGGGCGGACACGGCGTTCGGCGTACGCCGTGGTGGGCTGCGCGATCCTCCTGGTCATCTGGCCGACCGCCCTGTACCAGCTGACCGACAACCTGGCCGGCGTAGCCATCGGACTCGTTGTAGCCAGTGCAGTCCTCCTGCTCGCGGTGCTGATGCTCAGCCGCCGCCGCTCGAACGAGTAACGCAACGCGCGCCGTTTGGCCGTTGATGCGGTTGATACGGCAGACTCGCTGGGGTGACAGCTCCTACTCCGGCCCTTGTCGAGCTAGCGGTGGCCCATGGCGTGGCGACGGAGTACTGGAACTGGCAGGGCGAGCATGTGATCGTCTCCAGTGAGGTCGTGGCCGACGTACTCGCGGCACTCGGTGTGGACGCGTCGACGCCGGAGAAGGCGGACCTGGCGCTGGCCGAGCACCAGCAGGCGCGCTGGCGTCGTACGCTGCCCGCCACCGTGGTGATGCGGGAGGGCTGGACCCCCTGGTTCGCCGTACACCTGCCGCACGGGTCGTCGGCGGAGGTGTGGGTCGACCTCGAGGACGGCGGTCAGCGGCGCGACATCCCGCAGCAGGACCACCTGGTCGAGCCGGAGTGGATCGACGGGGTACAGGTCGGTGAGGCGACGTTCCAGCTGCCGGGGGACCTGCCGCTCGGGTACCACCGGCTGTGCGCGCGGATCGGTACCAACCCGGAGATCTCGGTCAGCACGCTGATCGTGACGCCGCGCAAGCTGGAGCCGGAGAACCTGCACCGGACCTGGGGTTGGGTGCTGCAGCTGTACTCCGTTCGCTCCCGGCGCTCCTGGGGGATCGGTGACCTGCATGATCTGGGTGACCTGGCCGCGTGGTCGGCGCATGACCTGGGCGCCGGCTTCGTACTGGTGAACCCGCTGCACGCTGCGGAGCTGGCGGGCCGCATGGAGCCCTCGCCGTACCTGCCGGCGTCGCGGCGGTTCGCGAACCCGATCTACCTGCGGATCGAGGACATCGAAGAGTACGGCGATCTGGCCCCGGCGGAACGCGACCGGGTCCGGACGCTGGCGCTGCAGGCGCGGGCGCTCAGCGAGGACTCGACAGCGCTCGACCGGGACACGGTGTGGGCGGCGAAGCGTGAGGCACTGCAGGTGTTGTTCCGGGTGCAGCCGTCGGTGGGGCGGATCGCGGAGTACGGCGCGTACTGCGACCGGGAGAGCCAGGGGCTGATCGACTTCGCCACCTGGGCCGCGATCGCCGACGTGCACGGGCCGGAGTGGAGCAAGTGGCCCGAGGAGCTGCAGGAGCCGACGGCACCGGAGGTTGTTGCCTTCCGCAACGAGAACCCGGATGCAGTGGAGTTCCACTGCTGGCTCCAGTGGCAGCTCGACGAGCAGCTGGGGCGGACCCAGGCCCGCGCGAAGGCGGCCGGCATGTCGCTGGGCGTCATACACGACCTGGCCGTCGGTGTGCATCCGGACGGTGCGGACGCGTGGGCGCTGCAGAACGTGCTGGCGCAGAACATCCACGTGGGTGCTCCGCCGGACGCGTTCAACCAGCAGGGGCAGGACTGGTCGCAGCCGCCGTGGCGGCCCAACGCGCTGGCTGAGACCGGGTACGCCGCTTGGCGGGACCTGGTGCGTGCGGTGATGCGGCACGGAGGCGGGCTGCGGATCGACCACATCCTCGGGATGTTCCGGCTGTGGTGGGTGACATCATCGGAGCGGCCTACCGAGGGCACCTACGTGCGCTACGACCATGAGGCTCTGGTGGGCATCCTGGTGCTGGAGGCGCAGCGTTCCGGGGTGACGGTGATCGGCGAGGACCTGGGGACCGTAGAGCCCTGGGTGCGCGACTACCTGACAGAACGCGGCATTCTCGGTACGTCGGTGCTGTGGTTCGAGCGGGATGCCGACGGGAAGCCGCTGGCACCGGAGCGGTGGCGGGAGCTGTGCCTGGCCACTGTCACCACCCACGACCTGCCGCCGACGGCCGGGTACCTCGCCGGCGACCACGTGGAGCTGCGCAACCGCCTTGGGCTGTTGACTCGCCCAGTCGACGAGGAGCTCGCTGTCGACGAGGCGGACCGTGACGCCTGGCTCAACGCGCTGCGCGAGCGCCATCTGCTCAGCAACACGGACGGCGAGGTAGCGCGGATCGTCGAAGCCATGCATCGGTACGTCGCGCACACGCCGGCCAAGCTCGTCGGTGTCGCGCTGACGGATGCCGTCGGGGAACGCCGTACGCAGAACCAGCCCGGCACCACGGACGAGTACCCGAACTGGCGGGTGCCGCTCGGCGGGCCGGAAGGCGAGCCCGTGCTGGTCGAGGACCTGCCGAACAACCAGCGTCTCCGCCGCTTGATCGGCTCGCTGAATATCTAGCTTTCTGTATTCACCTGCTCACGAACCGTTGACAATAGATTTGAACGGTTGTTTTCTATTGAGCAGGAGAGGCGCCCTTCCTTCACTGTCCACCGCCCCAACAGTGCAGGAGTTCGCATGCTGCGACAACGGAAACTCAGCATGGCCGGAATTGCCGTCGGAGCATTCGCTTTGACGGTGTGTACATCGGTTCCGCTCGCCTATGGCCACGGGTACACCACCGGGCCGGTCAGCCGGGCCAAGAACTGTCAGAACGGGGTCGTCACGAACTGCGGGCAGATCCAGTGGGAGCCGCAGAGCGTCGAAGGCCCCAAGGGCTTCCCGCAGAGCGGTCCCGCGGACGGGAAACTCTGCTCGGCAGGGCTCGGTCAGTTCGCCGAGCTCGACGACCAGCGCGGCGGGACCTGGCCGGCCACCCAGCTCCAGGGCGGCCAGGGGTTCACGTTCTCGTGGCACCTGACCGCGGCGCACTCGACCACCGACTTCAAGTACTACATGACCAAGCAGGGCTGGGATCCGACGCAGCCGCTGACCCGGTCCGCACTCGACCTGAATCCGTTCCTCACCGTCGCGATGAACGGCGCCCGGCCGCCGAGCGACGTGTCGCATCCCGGCACGATCCCGACCGGCCGGTCCGGGCGGCACATGATCCTCGCGGTCTGGACGATCGCCGACACCGCGAACGCCTTCTACCAGTGTTCGGATGTTAATTTCTGATTCAACCTGAGGTTTCGCCAATAACTTTCTTGGGCAGTGCACTCCTTGAAATAACCGCCCCATATTTCAAGGAGTGTCCCCATGAAGTCATTGCTCCGTCGTGTCGTCGTTCCCCTCGTCGCCGTGGTCGTCGGCCTGCTGCCCGGTGTGGTGGCGGTCGAGCAGGCGTCCGCGCTGACCAAGCTGACGCATTCGCAGGCGACCGCGATCTTCAGCGCCGCCGGCATCACCTGGTCGTCCAGCGGCAACTGCTCCGACTGGAACAACTCGACCTGTACGTCGTTCACCAACATCAACGACTCGACCGTGTACGGCGTACGCACGCTGAAGCAGGCGAGTGGGTGTGCGGTGAACATCACCGGTGGCACCGAGGTCGGTCATGCCAGCGGCACGTACAGCCACCGGAACGGGTACAAGGTCGACATCTCGAAGTACACGTGTGTCGGCAACTACATCCACAACACGTTCACCCGGATCGCCGACCGCGGCGACGGCGCCGCCCAGTGGCGCTCCGGCGCCGGCAACATCTACGCCGACGAGGGCAACCACTGGGACATCACGTACTACAACTGCGGCGGTTGCTAGCCGCTCAGGAACCTGTACGGGAGGGGCGTACGCCTCTCCCGTACAGGAGGTACTAGGCTTCAGGCCGTGATTGTCGAATTGTCCGGGCACTCGTTGCTGGTGTTCGTCGGGATTCCTGTGCTGGTCATCGCCGTGCTGGCGCTGCTGGTGTTCGCGTCGTCGATCGCGAACGGGCCGCGGTACCGCCCGGGCCTGTCCTGGTGGGCCCCGCCGGTCTGGATCAACGGACCGACGGCGACCAAGCCGGACCCGGCCAACCTGCCCGAGCTGCCTGAGCTCAACAGCGCGCCGGGTGCCACCGCGACTGCCGCCACCGGCGTCGCCCGCACGCTCGGAGGCGCAAGTGCCAGCTGGTGACGCATTCACCCCGGACCAGCTCTACGACATCGAGAAGGCCGTCCGGTACGCCGAGGAGACCTCCGGCCTGCACTTCTCGGTGTACGTCGGCGGCGCGGACTCGGAGACCCGTCCGTTCGCCATCGAGCTGCTGAACGAGCTGGACGACCCGGACCGTACGGTCCTGGTGTACGTCGACCCGGCCGGCCGGCGTCTCGAGATCGTCACCGGTGAGCAGGCCAAGCGGCAGTTGTCGGACTCGTCCGCCGGGCTGGCCGCGCTGACGATGCAGACGTCGTTCGCCACCGGCGACCTGACCGGTGGCCTGGTCACCGGCGTACAGCAGCTGGGTACGCACGCGCACCAGCCGCCGATGCTGCACGCCAACGACGAGGCGCACAAGCTCTGACGTGGCCGCACTGCAGCCACAGCGCATCGACCTGGGCGACGTAGTACTCCGCCCGTTCGTCGCGTCCGACGAGCCCGCGGTGGCGCTGGCCCTGCAGGACCCCGGGATCCTGCGCTGGACCGCGGGTACGGCGGTGATCAGCTCACCCGCCGACAAGCGGGCCCGCCGCTGGCTGGAGCCGCGCATCGACGGCTGGGCGCGCGGTAACGCCGTCTTCGCGGTCGCGGAGAGCGAGACCGACCAGGTGATCGGCAGCGTCACGCTCCGGGACGTCCACCGAGTGCCCGACCAGGCCGTCGCGGCGTACTGGGTCAGCCCACTGGCTCGCGGCCGACGGCTCGGCGCTCGCGCACTTGATGCGGCCGCGCGGTGGGGCTTCACGACCGACGGCCTGCGGCTGCACCGCATCTCGCTCGACCACTCACTGGTCAACGAGGGGTCATGTCACGTCGCGCTGCGCGCCGGGTTCCACCTGGAAGGCGTGATGCGTGACTACTACGTCGAGCCGACGGGGCAGCGGCATGACTCGCACCTGCACGCCCGGCTCGCGACTGACGCCGTACCTCAGCCCGCTGGTTCGTAGGTCGCGCAAGCGCTCTGGTACGCCGCCTGCGTGCGCGGGTCCAGGCACAGGTTGAGGATCTGCTCCGAGGACGTGCCCGGGCCGAGGTACACCACCCAGGTGCCGGTGACCGGTGCCAGCGAACTGTTGGTGATGCCCGGGTACTGGCCGTTGACCAGCATGGCCTTCGCTGGGATACCGGCCCGAGTGATCTTGGTTGCGGTGTCCTTCGCCATCTGACCCGCGTCGGCAGGGTACTTGTCCATCATCGCGATCCACTGGCCTTGCTTGAACTTCGGTGAGGTCGGACCGGTGTTCACGGCCGGCGGTGTGGTCGTCTGAGCCTTCGCCGAGGCGTTAGGCGCGGCAGCAGACACCGGCGGCTTCCGGTCCGCCTTCGTGGCGCTCCCGGTGGCGCTGGCAGTCGGCTCGGCCGGTGCGGCGGCGCCGTTGTCGGTGCCCGAACCCATCCGGAGCCCGTCGGCCGGCGAGTCCGACGCCGTACCCCGGGTGAGGATGAACGCGAACACCGCGACCATCGCCAGGCTGGCCACGATCGCCGCTCCGATGGCACTGTGCGAACGCTGTGCCTTCCGCGGGCGCGCGCTGGGCGCACTCTGCCTGTCCGCGGACCTGTGTTGTCTCCGGGCAGCCCGCGCGGGCGGCTTCCGGTGGTCGACGCGTGTCACGGCTCGGGCCCCTCCCCAGACAACCCCTAGATGGGTATCCGGTGCAGCTTAAACCGAACCACTGAGTAAGTGAGCGTCTCTCACGTGGCGAGAATCTCTTTCTCCACAAGGGGATCGCGCACCGCGCATGCCCCCTCACGATCCGCCGACGAGCAATCGTTTGACCCTCACCGAACGCAGTCGGGCGGGTACGAAATCGCGATGTTCCTAGGTGCCGGAGGGAATGCCGTTCGGGTGCGGCTTCGGGCGGGTGTCCAGGGCGTCGTCGAGCCAGGAATCGACGTCGACATCGGCGGAGAGGATGTGGTTCACGTATGCCGTACGTTCGTGGCTGAGGACCTCCAGCTCCCACACGCACGGAGCGGCGCCGATCGGCGCCGGCCGGAGGTCGTCGACGTCCATGCCGCTGAAGATGCTGAGGCGGGACTGGAAGTCCTTCGCCCAGCTCTGCACCACCAGGTAGATGCCGTCGTCGCCGAGGTGCAGTACGACGACGCCGAGTCCGACGGACCCCATCGCGTCGTCGAACTCGAGCTGCCGCGTTGCGGTACTGCGGGCGATGTCGACCATCTGGTCGTCCCACTGCCGTCCGCGCGCTGTGACGACGTACGGCTTCACGAGGCGGTTGGCGTAGCGCCAAGGCATCAGTGGGGTGATGGGGCGGGGTCGGTACGCGTCTGCGAGTCCGGTCAGCGCAACAGCTGCCGCACCGGCCAGGGCGGGGTCAGAGGCGGGCACCGGTCCAGTCTTACCGCACTGCGAGGTTCAACGCGACAGGGCCGGTCTCGCGTGAGACCGGCCCATGAAACCAACTCTGTCAGAACGTCGATCAGGCGACGTCGTCCTGCGCCTGCGCGGCGATCGCGCGGGTCAGGTCCGCCTGGGCCTCGGTGACGTACCGGAGCGTCGGAGCGTCCACGGACGACGACTCCACGGCCAGCCAGCCGGTCAGCGCGTCCAGCGCCGACTGGTCGGCCAGGTGCCGCGGCGACAGGTACACCAGCACGTTCTCGCCCATCGACGAGCCCAGTCGGGTGTACACGTCCTTGGCCGCGTTCAGGTACTTGTCGACGTACGGCCGCAGCAGGTCCTCCTGGCCCGGCTGCTGGAAGCCGAGGATGGTCCGGAACTGGGTCTCGTTCGGAGTGTCCTCGGACTCGACCGCGATCCGCCAGGCCTCTTCCTTCGCCTCCACGGTCGGCCGGGCGGCACGGGCCTGCGCCGCCCGCTCCTGACCGGTGATCGTGGTGTCGCGGGTGAGCTCGTCGTCGATCTCGTCCGCATCGATGCGGCCGAGCCGGGACAGCGCCACGATCAGCGTCCAGCGCAGGTCGGTGTCGACGACGAGGCCCTCCGGCAGATCGCGACCCTCCAGCCACCCGGCGAGCCGGTCGGCGCCGGCGTCCGAGAACACCGCCGAGCTGTAGGCCCGGACGAACGCGAGCTGGTGGTCGCTGCCCGGCTCGGAGCCGGCCACCAGACCGGCCAGCTCCGCCTCGAACTGCGCGCGCAGGGCGGGCCGGTTCTGCGGGGCGGCGTACTGGTTGATGGCGCTGCTCGCCTGGTTGAGCAGCGAGCGGACGCCGGTCAGGTCGGTCTCGGCCCGGATGCCGCGCAGCACGATGCCGACGTACTGGCTGGCCGGCATCTCCGCGTCGCGGGTCATGTCCCACGTCGAGCCCCAGGCGAGCGCCCGCGGCAACGACTCGGTGAGCTGATCGATCGACTCCACCAGCGTGGCCCGCGACCGCTCGTCCAGCCGGATCTTGGCGTAGGTGAGGTCGTCGTCGTTCAGCAGCACCAGGTCCGGCTGGGTCGCGCCGGTGAGCTCGGTGAGCTCGGTCCGCGGCCCGTCGATGTCCACCTCGAACCGCTCGGTCCGGACCAGGCCCTCGTCGGTACGCCGGTACAGGCCGACCGCGAGCCGGTGCGGCCGCAGGACCGGGAACTTCTCGGTCGCGGTCTGCTCGATCGCGAACGACGTGAAGGCACCGGCGTCGTCGACGGCGAAGTCGGCGCGCAGCGTGTTCACGCCGGCGGTCCGCAGCCACCGCTCGGTCCAGTCGTCCAGGTCGCGGCCGGACGCCTTCTCCAGCGGCTTCAGCAGGTCGGTCAGCTCGGTGTTGCCGAACGCATGGTCGTGGAAGTACTCCTTCAGCGCGGTGACGAAGGTGTCCTCACCGACGAACGCGACCAGCTGCCGCAGCGTCGACGCGCCCTTGGCGTAGGTGATGCCGTCGAAGTTCACCTCGACCGCGTGGAAGTCGATCATGTCGGCCGCGATCGGGTGCGTCGACGGCAGTTGGTCCTGCCGGTACGCCCAGTTCTTGCGGGCGTTGCAGAACGTCGTCCAGGCGTCGGAGTACTTCGTCGTCGCGACCACCTGCGCCCAGTGGCTGGCCCACTCGGCGAACGACTCGTTCAGCCACAGGTCGTCCCACCAGGTCATCGTCACCAGGTCGCCGAACCACATGTGCGCCAGCTCGTGCAGCACGGTGTTGGCGCGGGCCTCCAGCTCCGCGTGCGTCGTACGGCTGCGGAACAGGTACTCGTCCCGCAGCGTCACGCAGCCCGCGTTCTCCATCGCGCCCATGTTGTACTCCGGCACGAAGGCCTGGTCGTACTTGTGGAACGGGTACGGCGTACCGAACGCCTCCTCGAACAGCGCGAAGCCCTGCTTGGTGACCTCGAACAGGTCCTCGACGTCCAGCGCCTCCTTGAGCGACGGACGGCACAGCAGCGACAACGGGTACGTCCCGTGCGGACCCTCATAGACGTCCGTCACCACGTGGTACGGACCGGCGACGACCGCGGTGATGTACGTCGAGATCCGCTCGGTCGGCGGGAACTCCCAGCGAGCCAGCTCCTCGCCGTTCTCGCCCTGGTACGGCGTGGGCTCGGGCGTCGGGGCGTTCGATATGACGACCCAGCGGGCTGGTGCGGAAACGGTGAAGGTGAACGGGGCCTTGAGGTCGGGCTGCTCGAAGGTGGCGAACACCCGGCGGGCGTCCGGCACCTCGAACTGGGTGTAGAGGTAGGTCTCCTTGTCGGCCGGGTCGACCGAGCGGTGCAGCCCTTCACCGGTCCGCGAGTACAGGCAGTCCGCCGACACGGTGAGCTCGTTGCGCTCGGCCAGCCCGTCGAGCTGGATGCGGGCGCCGTCGTACACCACGTCCGGGTCGAGGGTGACGCCGTTCAGCGTCACCTCGCGGACCGTGTCCGCGATCAGGTCGGCGAACGTGCTCGCGCCGGCGGTGGCCGCGAACGTGATGGTGGTCACCGACGGGTACGTCGGGGCGCCACTCGGGGCGTTGGCCAGATCGAGCTCGATGGCGTAGCTCACGTCACTGACCACGCCCGCACGGGAACGCGCCTCGTCGCGCGTCAGGTTGGTTCCAGGCATGTCGGCATCCTATGCACCTGGCTGACGGCTTGGATGCGGGTTTCCCCCGACATTGGGTATTGGATACCGAGTCGGTATAACCGTTCCTTCAACTTTGTATGATGGTGAATATGACTGCCTCTGCAGATTTCTGGTTCGACCCGGCCTGCCCCTGGGCCTGGATGACGTCCCGCTGGATGCTCGAGGTCGAGCAGGTCCGGGATGTGAAGACGACCTGGCACGTGATGAGCCTCGCTGTCCTGAACGAAGAGCGGATGGAGCACGACGAGAACTGGCTGCGCCTGATCGGCCGGGTCCGGGTGCTGATCGCCGCCGAGCAGGCGCACGGCAACGAGGTCCTGCTGCCGCTGTACACCGCCCTGGGCCGCCGGATCCATAACGAAGGCCGCGGCGGCAAGGACGACGCCGTACTGGCCGAGGCGCTCGGAGAGGTCGGTCTGCCGGCCTCGCTGATCGAGGCCGCGGACACCGACCGGTACGACGACGCGCTGCGGAAGTCGCACCACGCCGGCATGGACCAGGTCGGCATGGAGGTCGGTACGCCGGTGATCTCGGTGGAAGGCACCGCGTTCTTCGGCCCGGTGGTGACGCCCGCGCCCAAGGGCGAGGCGGCCGGCAAGCTCTGGGACGGCGTCCGCCTGGTGGCCGGCACCGAGGGCTTCTTCGAGATCAAGCGCACCCGGGACCGCGGCCCGATCTTCGACTGACGGTTCAGGGGTTGAACTGGAGCCGCCCGGACGGTGAAAGTTACTCACTCAGGAATCCGTCCAGTTTGTGAGTAGGTTTTGCATGACCTTGCCCTTGACCCTGACCGCCGGCATCGCCGTGTTCGACCGCGAGGCAGGGCAGTTCGTCCACCAGCAGGACGCCGACCAGCAGTTCCGGTCGGCGTCCGTGGTGAAGCTGCTGATCGCGCTGGACTTCTTCTGGGACCGCGGTCCGGAGTACGACGTACCGCCTGCCGACCGGGAGCGGCTCGACGTGATGCTGCGGAGCAGTGACGACGACGCGGCGAGCTACTACTGGGAGCAGCTCGGCGGGGCGGTCATTGTCGACCGCATGGTCGAGCGGCTCGGTCTGACGCACACAGCCGGGCCGCCGGCCAGCCACCCGGGTTTCTGGGGGTACGTCGCGATCACTGCCGCCGACACCGTGCGGATCTACCGCTACTTGCTGGAGGACGCTCCGCTGCCCGTGCGCGAGTACGTGATGGGACAGCTGCACCAAGCGACGCGCCACGGCACTGACGGCTTCGACCAGTACTTCGGGATCGCATCGGTCTTCGAGACGGGCTACAGCATCAAACAGGGCTGGTCCGGGTTCCACGGGTCCAGCGGGTACCGGTCCGACAAGGCCAAGCCGCAGTCCGTGGTGGACCTGGTCAACGACGCGCTGCACACGACGGGCACCGTCGGGGCGGACGATCGGAGCATAGTGGCGGTGTTCACGCTGCACCCGAGCGGTACGCCGTACGAGCAGGCCTATGCCGCTGTGACGCAGCTGACTGCGGCCCTGACTGTGCCGGGCGGCGTACGCGTTCAGACGGCTGGCCAGTAGATTGCGGGCCATGCGAGTGCACATCGGCTCCGACCATGCCGGCTTCGAACTGAAGAACCACCTGGTGCAGCACCTGACCGCTGCCGGGCACGACGTCGTGGACCACGGTCCTGCGGTGTACGACGCCGTCGACGACTACCCGCCGTACTGCCTGCGCACCGGACAGGCGGTGGTCGAGGAGCCGGGCAGTCTGGGCATCGTGATCGGCGGCTCGGGCAACGGCGAGCAGATCGCCGCGAACAAGGTGAAGGGCGTCCGGGCGGTGCTGGCCTGGAGCACCGACACCGCACGTCTCGGCCGCGAGCACAACAACGCCAACGTGATCAGCGTCGGCGCCCGGATGCACTCCGAGGAGGAGGCCACCGGGTTCGTCGAGACGTTCCTGGCGACCGACTACTCCGGCGAGGAGCGCCACACCCGCCGGATCGAGATGCTGTCCGGCTACGAGTCGACCGGCGAGCTCCCGCCGCTGCCCTGATCGTCCTGCTCGTCAGCGTCGGTCTTGGGTAGCACTGGCCGCCGTACGACGGGCTGACGGGGGCGGGACACGTCACGGGCCCGCATACTCCGGCCAGTGCCGACAACGGCCGGAGTGGGTGCCTTGGAACCACCTGTCGTCCCCATAAGAGGAATCATGCCTGAAGGTCACACGCTGCACCGCCTGGCGAACGACGTCTGGGACGCGTTCGGCGGCCGTCCGGTCCGGGCGTCGAGTCCGCAGGGGCGGTTCGCCGAGGGCGCTGCGCTGCTCGACGGGCACCTGCTGCGTCAGACCGAGGCCCACGGCAAGCACTTCCTCGCCGAGTTCGAGGGCGCCGGCTGGCTGCACATCCACCTCGGACTGATCGGCACGATGGACCTACGTGCAGCTCCAGTACCAGAGCCCGTCGGCCAGGTCCGGCTCAGGCTGCAGAACGCCACGTCGTACGCCGATCTGCGCGGCGCGACCGTGTGCGAAGTGATCACCGACGAGGAGCGCGACAAGCTGCTCGGCCGGCTCGGTCCGGACCCGCTGCGCGATGACGCGGATCCGGACCTGGCATGGAACCGCATCCACCGTAGCAAGCTGCCGATCGGTCAGCTGCTGATGAACCAGGACGTGCTGAGCGGCGTCGGCAACGTGTACCGCGCCGAGGTCTTGTTCCGGGCCAAGCTGAACCCGATGACGCCCGGCAACGTGGTGAAGAAGCGCGAGTGGCAGGGCATGTGGAACGACCTGCTCGCGCTCATGAAGTACGGCGTGGAGACCGGCCGGATCGACACCGTTGCCGACGACCACACTCCGGAGGCGATGGGTCGTGACCCGCGCCGGGACGACCATGGTGGTGAGGTGTACGTCTACCGGCGCCAAGGGCAACGGTGCTACGTCTGTCAGTCGGTGGTCCGGACGAAGATCCTCGCGGGTCGTAACTTGTTCTGGTGTCCCAAATGCCAACGAACCGGACTCACTCGCAAGAGCTGAAAGCCGTCAGTTGTGTTGCGAATTGATGCGCGGACCGATCGGTACCGTTATGTTCTTCACACCATGAGGAAGAGCGGCGGTCTTGCGCTGGTACGACGCATCGGCCGCCGGGTCGAGGCGCTGGGTCGTCGTGCCCGTCGTTCGCACCGGGTGGCGTTCGTCGCGCTGGTGCTGGTGCAGCTGGTGATCTCCGTCGCGAGCGACATCTGGATGACCCTCGTGCCGGCGTCCTTCCTCATCGTTCCGCTGGTGGTCGGCGGCGTTCTGCTGCAGTTCGGCGAGCTGGTGGCGCTGACCGGGATCACGACCGCATTCGGTGCGTTCGTCGTCCTGTCGCGCGGCATGACGCTGCCCCGGATCGGCTTCGTCCTGGTGCTCCTGGTCGTCGGCTGGATCATGATCACCAGCGCCAAGGTGCGCAGCCGGCTGGGCGTGGCCGGCACCCGGAGCGAGTCGATGCTGATGGAGTTGCGGGACACGCTCACCGCGCAGGGGCTGATGCCGACGTTGCCGGCCGGCTGGCGGGTCGAGGTCGCGATCCAGTCCGCCGGGGGGTCGACGTTCTCCGGCGACTTCGTGGTGTCGACGATGCACGGCGATCTGCTCGAGGTGGCGCTGGTCGATGTCTCCGGCAAGGGCATCGACGCGGGGACGCGGGCACTGCTGCTGTCCGGGGCGTTCGGCGGGTTGCTGGGCGTCGTACCGGTCGAGGAGTTTCTCCCGTCGGCGAACCGGTATATACGGCGGCAGGACTGGGACGACGACTTCGCGACCGTGGTGCATGTCGTGCTGGACCTGCGGACCGGCGACTTCGACGTACGGACGGCCGGGCATCCGCCGGCGATCCAGTTCGACGCGTGGTCGGGGCGGTGGCAGACGCGGGACGCGGACGGGCCGCTGCTCGGGCTGATGGAGGCGCCGGAGTTCGAGGTGAATCACGGGGTGCTGAAGCTCGGCGACGCGTTGTTCCTGTACAGCGACGGCATGGTCGAGACGCCCCGGCAGGACATCGGCCGCGGTACGGACCGGCTGGCGGGCTTCGCGGAGCGCCTGGTGGGGCAGGCGTTCCTGGGAGCCGCCGACGCGCTGGTCGCGTCCGCCGGCGGAACGGGTGACGACTCGGCGATCGTCATCATCCACCGCAAGGCCCATGCCTGAGGCAACCAAGTCTCTCGTTGTCATCCCCCCGCTTTGTTGACTTGGGCAACGAAACGGTCATACTGCTTTTGAGATGTCCGCCCGGGCTATGGCTTGCAGGTGAGACAGGGGGACTGGGGATGGTTGTCAAGCGGGTTCGCGCTCAGGCTGCCGCGATGGTGGCGGCCGCTGGAGCGCTCACGGTTCTGATCGGGGCTGCCGCGATGGTCGTCCGGCCGGGCGCGGATGCCGGGTCAGAGGGCGCGGTGCCTGCCGGTGCGGGTATGGCCGGTGCGGCGATGGCGGCGCCGGGGAACAACGGGACCATCAAGATCGACGGCGTGGAGGTCGGCGACCGGCCGCCGGAGAACAACCCGCACCAGGGGTGTTCGTTCACCGTCGAGTTCTACAACTACGACCAGGGGCCGTACAACGCGCAGGTGATCTTCCAGGACCAGGCGCCGACGGCCGACGGCGGGCTGCAGGTCGTGTCCGGCGACCTCACGCCGTTCATCGGCGGTGATCCGGCGGGTGGCGGCAACGATCTGGACGCCCGGCAGGTCTACACGCTGAAGTTCACCGGCCAGCCGCATCCCGTCCAGGGCTACCACGTCAAGGTCACCGTCCACGCTCCCGGCTCCCAGGGCAACGACACCAAACACAAGGTCTTCTGGGTCAAGGGCTGCGACGCCCCGCCACCCACCACCCCGCCGACGACACCGCCCACGACACCTCCGACGACGCCGCCGACCACGCCTCCGACGACGCCTCCGACGACGCCGCCGACCACGCCTCCGACGACGCCTCCGACGACGCCGCCGACCACGCCACCTACGACGCCTCCGACGACGCCGCCGACCACGCCACCTACGACGCCTCCGGGTACGCCTGCGACGACGGTGACGGTGCCTCCCGGGACCCCGTCGAGCACAGGGCCTAGCGTGCCGCCTACGACGCGGCGGCCGGGTACGCCGTCGACGAGTTCGACGACGCCGGTGCCGACGCGCCACACCACGTCGACGAGTTCCGGCGTACCGACTGCTGTGGATGCTGGTCTGCCCGGTCCGCCGACCCGCGCGGTCGCGGCAACCACCGACAGCGGGACCAGCCAAACCGGCGGAGTTCTGATGACGCTCGGAGGCATGCTCCTCGCGGGTGGTGCGATCGCTTCCCTCCGCCGCCACGGCCGCCACGCCAGGTAGCCCGGATCACCCACCGGCGGGCACCACGATCCACGTGCGTGTTGTCCACAGGCCTCGTCGCGAAGGCCTGTGGACAACTGCGCAAGACACGCGGTCAATCGTTACCGAACAACCTTGACTGCTGTAACGAAACCGAAATACTTCTCTAGGCTTACCCCTGCACTCGTTCGAGGATGGACATGACCCACACGGGCGTTCGCTCCCGGGCTGCCGGCATCTTCGCCGGCGCCGGAGCACTTTCCCTGCTTCTCGGCGCAACGGCACTGCTCGTCGCGCCCTCCGCCAACGCAGACCAGACCGGCGGTCACAACCCACCGGGCAACAACGGCACCGTGAAAATCGAGGGTGCCGACATCCAGAGCGGCCCGCCGGACAACAACCCGCACCAGGGCTGCACGTTCACCGTCGAGTTCTACAACTACGACAAGGACGACTCGTACAAGGCCACGGTGACCTTCGAGGACCAGGCACCGACGGCCGACGCCGGACTGCAAGTTGTGTCCGGCAACCTCAACCCGTTCATCGGCGAGGACCCGGCCGGCGGTGGCACGGACCTGGATGCGCGCGAGGTCTACACCCTGAAGTTCACCGGTGAACCGCACCCGCAGCAGGGCTATCACGTGAAGCTGACCGTGAACGCGCCCGGCTCGATCGGCGCCGACAAGAAGCACAAGGTGTTCTGGGTGGAGGGCTGCAAGACAACGCCTCCCACCACTCCGCCGACGAGTCCGCCGACCACGCAGCCGACGTCGACGGACACTCCGCCCACGACGCCGCCGACCACGCCTCCGACGACCACGCATACGCCGCCGACGAGTCCGCCGACCACGACGGACACTCCGCCGACGACCGCGCCGACGACTCCGCCCACGACGACGGACACTCCGCCGGTGAGCCCGTCGGAGTCGCCGTCCTCGACGCCGAGCTCGCCGGGTACGTCGACCAGCCCGTCGGACACGCCTCCGACGGCCACCGAGTCGACGCCGGCCTCCGACGTACCGAGTGACACCCCGACGGCCGGCGTACCGACCGAGGTCGACGCCGGCTTCGGCGGACCGAACGCCAACTCGGTTGCCGACAGCAACAGCCCGTTCGGTCTCGCGGGCGGTCTGCTGCTCGCGGCCGGCGGTGCGATGCTCGCCGGTGCCGGAATCGTCGCGCTCCGCCGACGCGGGACGCACAGCGCCTAGCAGCGGACTGACATGAGTTCTGCCCGTCGACGCGGCCGCCCTGCTCCACTTCGGTGGAGTGGGGTGGTCGCGCTCGTGGGTGTCGGCGTACTCGGAGCCGGCGCGCACCTGCAGTTCGGCGGTGACGAACAAGCCGGCGCGTCGCCGTCGGCCACCTCGGCGGCACCGAAGCAGGTGCCGAAGCAGGCACCGGCGCCGGCAGCAAGCTCGGGCAAACCTGCCGTAGATCCCAGCTCGTCGGCCAGCCGTACGGCGACAGTGCGCGCCGGAAGGCCTACGGGCATCAGCATCCCGCAGTTGGGCGTCACCGCACCGGTTGTCGCGATCGACGCCGTACATGCCGCGTTGACTCCGCCGTCCGACGCGTCGAAGGTCGGATGGTGGTCCGGGGGAGCGCAGCCCGGTAGCAAGCGCGGTTCGGCCGTCATCACCGGCCACACGGTGCACAACGGCGGCGGCGCGTTCGACAACCTCGGCAAGTTGGTGCCCGGATCCGTTGTGCGGGTGTCGACGGCTCGTGGCCAGGTGCCGTACCGGGTTGCCACTGTGGCGACGTACCGGAAGGCGACGCTGGCGAAGCGTGCTGCGCAGTTGTTCGACCAGAGTGTTCGCGGGCGGCTCGTGCTTGTGACGTGTGAGGACTGGAACGGCGAGGTCTACCTCAGCAACGTGGTCGTCGTCGCCCTGCCGATGGCGTAGCCTGCTCCGTCGTGACGATCGATGGGCTTGGCGACACGTTCGGCGCTCGCGCGGATCGGGCGGCGCCGGAGGTCTCGTTCGAGCAACTGGTCGCGATGATGCCGGAGACGTTGCGGGAGGTGTTCCCGCCGTACCGCTGGCAACTCGCGAAGCTGTGGGAGCTCGAGCTGAAGGTCGAGCCGGTCGAGATCGCGGACCTGGTCTGGATGTTCGACCTGCCGCTGTGGCAGCTCGAGGGCGAGCGGTTCAAGGTCACGCCGCATCAGGTCGCGGAGACGCCGATGAACTTCCGCGCGCACTACCAGCGGGTGATGGACGCGGATCTCGACTTCCCGATCAACCTGGTCGCGTACCGCGGCCGGCTGGTCGTGCTGGACGGCGTACACCGGCTGCTGAAGGCGCACTTCCTGCGCCGCCGGTGGATCGAGGCGACGATCGCGACCGCGACGCAACTGCGGTCCTGCGCCGTTTGAGAGGCAGGATGGTCGGCATGGACAGCGTTGAGCGTGAGGTGTACGTCGAGGCTCGGCCGGAGACGGTGTGGGCCGCGGTGACGCAGCCCGAGGTGTTCGCCCGGTGGTACGCGTTCGGCGGCGCGGAGATCGACCTGCGGCCGGGTGGGCGGCTGGTCATGCGGTGGGACGAGCACGGGGTGTTCTTCGGGTTCGTGGAGAAGGTCGAGCCGGGCCGGCGGTTCGCCTACCGGTACGCCGTCGATCCCGGAGTGGAGCCGGCGCCGGGCAATGCGAACCTGGTCGAGTTCACCCTCACCCCGGAAGGCGAAGGCACCCGCCTGCTGGTCGTCGAATCAGGCTTCGACCGCCTGGACGACGAACAGGACGCGGACCAGTCCGCCCAGGCCTGGGACAACGCCCTCAGCACCCTGACCGACCTCGCCCCGACGCTCTGACGCGCCGGGACTATCGATGTTGATGTGTCACCATTATCATTGGTGACATGACATCGAACACGGACGACTACGCTCCGAGCCCCACCGGCTGGGTGCGGGACCAGGTCGAGAAGGTCACCGCGGCCGGGACCACCGAAGCGGTCGACATCAAGGGTATGAAGGTGGTGCTGCTGACCATGCGCGGCGCCAAGTCCGGCAAGATCCGGAAGGTCCCGCTGATGCGGGTCGAGCACGACGGTGTGTACGCCGCGGTCGCCTCGCTCGGCGGGGCGCCCAAGAACCCCGTCTGGTACTACAACTTGAAGGCCGACCCGAAGCTCACCCTGCAGGACGGCGAGACCACCAAGGAGTACGTGGCCCGCGAGATCGAGGGCGCGGAGTACGACGAGTGGTGGCCGCGGGCCGTCGCCGCCTACCCGCCGTACGCCGAGTACCAGACGAAGACCACCCGGAAGATCCCGCTCTTCCTGCTCGACCCGATCGCGTAGTTCCCCGTGCCCGGTGACTGACTAAGTCCTTGCAAAGATCTGGCGGAGATGACGGTCGGTCACTGGGACGGGACCAGGCTTGTGAGACGCTGGCGACGGCTGGGTCTACCTCGACCCGGCCCGACGCGCTGCGTCGCCTGAGTTCTGGGAGTTGTCCTGACCACACACGACGCGGTGCAGGAACCGTTCGTCGGGTCGACGCGGCTGCGTCTGGCCGGACTTGCACTGCATGCCTATACCGCGAGCGGAACGGTGCTCGCGTTGCTGATCGTGATCGCCGCCATCGACGGCGACGCTGTCCGGGCGCTCTGGCTCGGGCTCGCGGCCCTGGTGATCGACGGCACCGACGGGATGCTCGCACGCCGGCTGCGGGTGAAGGAAACCATCCCGTGGTTCGACGGCGCGATGCTGGACAACATCGTCGACTACCTGACGTACGCGTTCGCGCCGATCGTGCTGCTGTGGACCGGCGGCTACCTCCCGTCCGGGACCTGGGGCGCGGTCCTCGGCGCACTGCCGCTGCTTGCCTCCAGCTACCAGTTCTGCCGGGTCGACGCGAAGACCGAGGACCACTTCTTCCTCGGCTTCCCGAGCTACTGGAACGTGGTCGCGTTCTACGTCGTCGTGCTCGGCCTCAGCCCGGTCAGCACCGGCATCATCCTGGTGGTCTGCTCGGTGCTCGTCTTCATCCCGGTGAAGTACGTGTACCCGTCGCGCACGAAGGCGTTCCGCTCGCTGAACCTGTTGACGACCGCGATCTGGCTCGCGTCGTACGCCGTACTGCTCGCGCAGATGCCGAACCCGAACGCGATCGTGGTCGCGATCTCGCTGGCCTACCTGGTCTACTACGGCGGCCTCAGCCTCTACCTCACCTGGCGCCGTAGGGCCGTTTCCTAGTGGTTCTCGGTCTCAGCGCGGCGCTCGGCGCCGCGGTGCTGTTCGGCGTCGGGGCGATCCTGCAGGCCGTCGGTTCGCGGAAGGTACCGACCGAGTCGGAGCTGGATCCGCGGCGGCTCGGCGGGTTCGTGGTCGCGCTGCTCAAGCAGCCCGCGTTCCTCGGTGCGCTGGCGCTGAACCTCGCGGGCTTCGGACTGCACTTCGTCGCGCTGCGGCTGCTTCCCTTGTACCTGGCGCAGGCGGGGATCGCGGTCAGTCTGGTCGTGACCGCGTTGCTCGCGACCCGGCTGATGTCGGACAAGTTGAGTGCGCTCGAGTGGTCCGCGGTGATCGGCGTCTGCGTGGGGCTCGGCCTCCTCGCAGTGGCGGCGGGCGATGCCGGCGAGAGTGCACAGCATCACGGGCTCACGATCGGCATCATCGTGGGGCTCGTCGTCATCGCCGTACTGGGTGCTCTTGCCAGCCGTTCGCAGCACGGCGTCTCGACGGCGCTGCTCGGCTTGCTCGCCGGTCTCGGGTACGCCGGAGTTGCGATCTCGGCGCGCTTGTTGCAGGACGGGTCGATGAGCGAACTCGTCCGGAGCCCCACGCTCTACACGCTGCCGATCAGCGGGGCGCTCGCGTTCATCCTCTATTCGTTGGCCCTGCAGCGAGGTTCGGTCACGCTGGCCACCACGCCGATGATCGCGTTGCAGACCATCACCCCGGCCGCGGCGGGCGTGTTCGTCCTCGACGACGCCGTACGCGCCGGATGGTGGCCGGCCGCGATCGCCGGCTTCCTCCTGTCCGCCGCCGGATCCGTGATCCTCGTCCGCTTCGAGAGCGTCAAGCCCTAACGGGTCGGCCACTTCCACGGCGGCTCGTCCAGTGGGCCTTGGCCGGTGATGGTGGTCGCGCCTTTCTCCTTGACGAGTTCGATCGTCTGGAGGTCGGGGGAGAGGGCCTCCATCGACGCGATGAACGGGCGGGAGTGCGTGACGACGATGACCTGGGTCTCCTTCGCCGCGGTGACCACCAGGTTGGCCAGCGCCGGCAGGAGATCGGGGTGAAGGCTCGTCTCGGGCTCGTTGAGGACGAGGAGTTCGGGCGGTCTCGGAGTGAGCAGCGCGGCGACCCACAGCAGGTATCTGAGCGTGCCGTCGGACAGCTCGGCGCCGGAGAGTGGACGCAGCAGCCCGTGCTGGTGAAAGGCGATCTCGAACCGGCCCGCGGTGTTGGTGATCTCGACGCGGCTGCCGGGGAACGCGAGCTCGATCGCCTCGTCCAATGCTCCTCGAGGACCTAGCTCCCGAATCGTCTGCAGAGCAGCAGCCACGTCCGCGCCGTCCGCGGAGAGTACGGCGGTGCGCGTGCCGACCTGGACTCGGCGGGCGGGCGCTGTCGCGTCGGTGCGGAAGTGGTCGTAGAACCGCCAGCCGCGCAGACGTTCCCGCACCAGCAGCAGTTCGGGCGCGCGCTCCGGGTCCGCGAACTCGCTCAACATGCTGTCGAACGTCTGGAGCTGATGCCCGCCGCGCTGCCATTCACCACTCGCCGTACGGATCCGCACCTCGTGGTTGTTGCGCTCGACGAGCAACGCCGCCGGCCGCAGGAACGGCCCCGCCCACAGTGCTTCCCGCTTGATCTCCGGATCCAGATCGAACTCCGAACCGTTCGGGATCGGCAACCCGAGATCCATCAGATAGCCGTAGTCGTCCCCCGCGAACCCCATCCGCAACGTCACCGGCCCGGTCCGTCGGGTGCCTTGCGTGGGCCGATCCTTCCGGACGTGCTCCGGCCCAGCCCACAGCGTCGACTGCAGTCCGCCTTCCCGCGCCAGCGCCGCCACCGCACCGTTGCGCGAAGCATCAGCCAGCAACCGAAGCGCCCGGTAGAGGCTCGACTTCCCCGATCCGTTGGCCCCGGTCACGACGTTCAGACCGCGTAACGGCATGACGACCCGCCGCAGCGACCGGTAGTTCTCCACCGCCAGCGTCGTCAACATGCCCTTCACGGTACGGAGGCCCTGCGACAGTTCACGGCGACGGCGGGCGCGTGGGGAGGGCCCCACGCGCCCAGAGCCGTCAGGCCAGTGAGTCTTCCCAGGCCTGGTGGAGTCCGGCGTAGTGGCCGTCGTCCATGGTGATGAGCTGGTCGGGAGCGCCGTCCTCGATGATCCGGCCGTACTCCAGGACCAGGACGCGGTCGGCGGTCTCGACGGTCGACAACCGGTGCGCGATGACGATTGCCGTACGGTCGGCCAGGATCGTCTTCAGCGCCCGCTGGATGAGGCGTTCGCTGGGGATGTCCAGGCTGGACGTCGCCTCGTCCAGGATCAGTACGGCGGGGTTCGCGAGGAAGGCGCGCGCGAACGCGACCAGCTGACGCTGACCCGCCGAGAGCCGGGAACCGCGCTTCTCGACCGCGGTGTCGTACCCGTTCGGCAACGCGGTGATGAAGTCGTGCGCGCCGATCACCTTCGCGGCCTCGACGACCTCCTCCATCGTCGCGTCCGGCTTGCCGAACCGGATGTTGTCGGCGACCGAGCCGGTGAACAGGAAGTTCTCCTGCGTCACCATCACGACCCGCTCCCGCAGGTCGTCCTCGGTCAGGTCCCGGAGGTCGACGCCGTCGAGCAGCAGGTGCCCGCTCGTCGGGTCGTAGAACCGCGCCACCAGTTTGGCGATCGTGGTCTTGCCGGCGCCCGTCGTACCGACCAGGGCCAGGGTCTGACCGGCCGGCACGTCCAGTTGCAGACCGGGCAGCACCGGTACGCCGTCGACGTACTCGAAGCGCACGTTCCGCAGCTCCAGGTGACCGCGCGCCGGGCCTGGCTTCGCCGGCTTGATCGGCTCCGGAACGTCCGGCGTCTCGGCCAGCACACCGGACAGCTTCTCCAGCGCCGCCGACGCGGAGAGGAACGTGTTGTAGAACTGCGTGATGTCCTGCAGCGGCTCGAAGAACTGCCGCAGGTAGAGCAGGAACGCCGTCAGGACGCCGACCGTCACGTGCCCGTGGTAGGCCTGGTAACCGCCGTACGCCAGGATCGCGACGATGGTGATGTTGCCGACGCCCTTGATCGCCGGCATGAAGACCGCGTTCAGCCGGAACGCCTCGAGGTTCGCCTTCCGGTACCGGTCGTTGACGCCGTGGAAGATCTCCTCGTTCCGCGGCTCCCGGCGGAACGCCTGCACCGCGCGGATCCCGGTCATCGACTCGACGAAGTGCACGATGACCAGGACGACGGCCTCTCGCGTCTGCCGGTAGACCGCCGCGGACCGCTTCCGGAACCAGGCCGTCAGGATCAGCAGCGCCGGGAACGACAGCAGGGCGAGCAGACCGAGCTTCACGTCGAGCGTGAGCAGGATGATCGACGTACCGACCAGCGTCAGCACCGCGGTGACCAGGCTGTCGAACCCGCTCGCCAGCATCTCGTCGATGACGCCGACGTCGGACGTCAGCCGGGAGATCACCCGGCCCGACGTGAACTTGTCGTGGAACGCCGGGCTGAGCCGCTGGAAGTGGTCGAACACCCGTCTGCGCAGCCCGAGCAGGATGGTCTGACCGAGCCGGCCCGAGCGCATCAGGAACAGCTGCCGCGCAAAGGCCTGGATCAACGCCGCCGCCAGGACGGTGATGACGATCGTGACCAGCTCCTGGGAGCCCTTGCCCGCCAGGATCGGCGGGATGCCGTTGTCGATACCCAGGTGGACCAGGTACGGGACGGCGAGCCGGGCGGCGTTCTCGACGATCACGATCGCGACCAGCAGCCAGATCAGCTTCTTGTACGGCCGGAGCAGCTCACCCAGCAGCTTCCGGGAGTCCTCCTTCAGCCGGATGCTGGTCGCGCGGGAGATCTCCCGGTCGGGGTCCTCCTCGAACAGACCCCGCCACTTCTGTTCCTCCGGTTGCTGCTCGTCCTGGGGCTTCTCCGGTTCCGAGGCCTGAGGAGGTGTTTGCTGGGTCGTCGTCATGCGTGCACCTCCTCTTCCTCCGCTGCGAGCAGGTGCCGGTACGCCGGGACCGTTGCCAGCAGCTCCTGATGGGTTCCTACGTGGGTGACCGTGCCGTTCTGCAGCAGAGCGACCTGGTCTGCCAGCATCACCGTCGACGCGCGGTGCGCGACCACGATGCCGGTGGTCTCGGAGAGCACGTTCTGCAGCGCTTCCTCGACCAGCGCCTCGGTGTGTACGTCGAGAGCGGACAGGGTGTCGTCCAGCACCAGTACGGCGGGCTTGGCGAGCACTGCACGCGCCAGCGCGAGCCGCTGCCGCTGACCACCCGACAGCGACATGCCCTGCTCACCGACGCGTGTCTCCAGGCCCCACGGGAGGTCGTTGGCGAACTGCGCCTGAGCGACCTCCAGCGCCTGCTGGACGTCTGCCTCGGTGGCGTCCGGACGGCCGAGGGTCAGGTTCTCCCGGACGCTCATGGAGAACAGGGTCGGGTCGTCGAACGCGGACGCGACAGCCGTCCGCAACGACACCAGGGACAGGTCCCGGATGTCGTGCCCGTCGATGGTGATCCGTCCGGCGGTCACGTCGTACAGCCGGGGGACCAGTGCGGTCAGAGTGGTCTTGCCGGACCCGGTGGCGCCGACCAGTGCGAGGGTCGTACCAGGGGTCAGGTCCAGGTTGATGTCGTGCAGCACCTCGGTGGAGTCGTCCGAGAACCGGAACCCGACGTGCTCGAAGCGCAGGTGACCCCGCGGGTTCGGGAGCTCCTCCGAACCGGACTTGATCACCGAGTAGGTGTCCAGGATCTCGCTGATCCGGTCCGCCGCGGTCATCGACTCCTGCGCCATCGCCAGGATCGCTCCGAGCGAGGTGACCGGCCAGACCAGTGACAGCATCAGCGTGATGAACGCGACCAGGGTGCCGAGCGTGATCGCCTCCCGGCCGACGGCGAGCGCGCCGAGCAGCAGGACGATCACCAGGGTCAGGTTCGGGATGACGCCGAGGAAGCTCCAGAACCGGGATGCGAGCCGGACCTTCTCGACCTCGGTGTCGTACAGCGTGGTCGCCTCTTCGTCGAACTGACCCTGGACGTGCGGCCGCCGGCCGAACGCCTTGATCACTCGGAAGCCGAGCGCCGACTCCTCGATGCGGGTGGCCAGGTCACCCTGCTGGTCCTGGACCTTGCGGGAGATCCGCAGGTACTTCTTCTCGAACTTCAGCGACACCATGACGATCGGCACGGCGGCCACCAGGACCACGAGGCCGAGCGGCCAGTACAGCTGGAGCAGCAGGACCGTGACCACGGCCAGCTGCAGGATGTTCATCACCAGGAACAGCAGACCGAAGCCCATGAACCGGCGGATCGTGGACAGGTCGGTGGTGACGCGGGAGAGCAGCTGACCGCTCTGCCAGCGAGTGTGGAACTCCATCGGCAGGGACTGCAGACGGACGTACAGGTCGTGCCGGAGCGTGGCCTCGAGGTCGCTGACGGTCCGGGACTGCGCCCAGCGGCGCATCCAGACCAGGATGACCTCGGAGATGCTGAGCCCGAGGGCCAGCAGTGCGAGCGGGACCAGCATGCTCAGCTCGCGGCGGGTGACCGGACCGTCGATGATGGCTCGGGTGACCAGCGGAACGGCGAGGCTGACGCCGACGCCCAGCATGGCGGTGGAGAACATCACCGCGAGGCGCCAACGGTGTGGCTTCAGGTAAGGACGGAGCCGCCACAGGTTGCGGCTGCGTTCTGGGGCACGGGTGGTAGGGGCTGCGATCGACGGCGCTTGGACAGTGTGCTCTGAGGGCATCTGGACGGGCGCACTTCCCATCTACTTCGAATCAAAGGGTTTTGCGACCTGAAAACGGCGCACTTTCCAGTATCGCTCAGTAGGTAAGCGCTTGTCGCGCCAATTCCATTCCCTGCCGATGAAACGCAATAGCCCATCCAGGGCCTACGCGGGAACCTCCTCTCCACCTATCACGATCCGCAATCAGTGCTACGCCATCGATCGTCCGACCACTTCCTCTTCGGGCAGATCCTGCAGCCCGCGGAGCGGCGAGAAGGCGGCGACCAGCAGGCCGGCGAGCATGCCGGCGGTGGCGATCAGGAAGGTGGGACGGACATGGATCGCGCTGGCGAGGACACCGGAGACCGCAGCGCCGACCGTCTGGCCGCCGATGACCAGGGTGCGCCAGGACGCGGTTACCTGACCCACCAGGTGAGGCGGCGCGAGCGCCTGGCGCAGGGTGCGTTGCGGGACGCCGAACAGGGACATACCGAGACCGGCGAGTGCCTGTCCGAGGAGGATCAGTGGCGTCACACCGGTGAAGAGGGCGATGCCGTTGAATGACGCGAGGACCACACCGGACAGGTAGGAGCGGCCAAGACCGACCCGCCGGCACCAGGCCGGGGCGATGAGGGTACCGGCCACCGCAGCAGCCCCGAACGCGGTCATGGACAGACCGACGAAAGCCGGTGACTTGTGCAGCTCGCGGATCAGGAAGAGCACGGTCAGCGGCGCCTGCATCGATCCGGCCATCGCCGCAATGCCCGCGGAGAGCACCAGCGGCCTGAGCATTCGGTCGCCGAAGAGCACCCGCAGGCCTGCCGACAGGCGCACCTCGGAGCGTGGTCGCACGGGTGCCCGGGCCGGCTCGCGGAGGAGGAACGAGACCACTGTGGAGACGACGTACGACGCGGCGTCGACGAGGATCGCGAACGGTGCCGTGAACACCTGGACGAGGAAGCCCGCTACGGACGGTCCGAGTGTGGAGGCGAGGTTGAGATTGAGCAGTGCCGCGCTGTTCGCCCGCATCAGATCCGCACGTGGCACCAGCGCCGGGATCATCGTCTGCGACGCGGTGTCGGACAGCAGAGTCAGCACTCCGGTCAGCACGGCGACGGCGTACAGCTGCTCGATGTACAGCCATCCCAGTGCCGCGACGGCAGGCACCGAGCCGAGCAGGAGGAGCCGCCCGAGGTCGGTCCAGATCAGGACGCGACGCAGCGGCCACCTGTCGACCCAGACGCCGGCCAGCAGCCCGAACACCAGATGCGGGGCGATCGTCAACGCAGACAGCGCACCCATCTCCACGGCGGACGCCTGCAGGGTCACCACAGCCACCAGCGGCAGCGCGACAGTGGTGACCGCACTGCCCGACGCGGACACAAGCTGCCCGATCCATAGCTTCCGGAACTCGCCCCTCACGACCCATGCCATGTCTGTCAACCTGTCACTCAGCAGAGCCACTCGACTACGCCTGTTCGCCCGGAGCAGACGCTGTTCACTCCACGCGAAACACAGGGCCTCTTGCGGTGAACGGGAGGGATGCGCCGCGGGGGATCAGCCACGCGTGCTCCCGCCGTAACCGGACGACGTCGCACTGGCCGTCCGTGATGAGCAGGATCGGACCGTGGACGGGGAAGTCGTCCGCCCGCTCCAGCAGGTCCACACCGGGCTGCAGAACGGTCCCGCCGCGGCCGTGGACCTTCACGCGGCCGGCGATGTCGTCCACCGGCACGTAGCCGGCGTCGTACGCCGCGGCGTCGCAGTACACCACCCGCGCGGCCGGTACGTCGCGAGCACGTGAGTACGACGCGATCGCGCCGAGTGCCTTGCCCAGCAGCTCGCGGTCCATCGAGCCCGAGGTGTCCAGGACGACGCCGTACGTCGGGAGTCGTTCCAGCTCGACTGGGCGGATCCAGCCAGGGCGCGGGATGTCCGGCGTACCGGATTGGCGTCGGGAGGCGCGTGCGTACGTGCGGGTCTTCTCGACCGCGGGGACGTGCTCCTCGAACCAGCGGGCCAGCTGTGCATCCCAGGCGAGAGGCGGGTGGTCCAGCGCGCGGATCTCCTCGACCAGTCCGGCGGGCAGCGTGCCGCGCGCTGGATCGTGGTACGCCAGACCGGTGCTCAGGGCGCGTCGGTAGATGTCGTCCAGACCGGCAGCCCGAGCAGCCTCACCGGAGTGCGGGAGCGGGTGGCCGAGGACGTCACCCAGGCCGACGCCGCGGAGCGTCGCCAGCTTGCGGTAGCGGCGCAGGTCCGTGGTGATGCGGTCGTAGACCTCCTCCGCGGACATGCCCTTCAGCGCCGGGTCGTAGAGGGCACCGTCGGGCAGGGCGCCGACTCCCATCTCCAGGAGCCAGCCGTTGATCACCAGGTCGGCGGCGACGTTCCACAGGTACGGGTCACGGCCGCCGACGCGCTCGCCGTGCCGCAGAGCGGCGTGCAGCATCTCGTGCGCCATGACGAACCGCCACTCGCTCAGCGTGAGGCTGGCCAGCGGGTTCACGTAGATCTCGCCGGCGGGCGCGTTGACTGCCGCGACCCGGATGTCCCAACCGCGGGCGAGCTCGGCCTCGGCGACGACCTTCATGCTCGCAGCGATCGCCCCGAGCAGCGGGTACGACGAGACGAACCAGCCGAGAGCCAGGTCCCACTTGTCCCGGCCGCCGCTGCTTGCGGTCAGCGACGAGCGTGCGCCACCAGCGACCTCGACAGCCGCCGCAGCCGCGGCCGACAGACCTGCGGCGAACAGCTCGCCCCAGTTCGGCGGCTTGCCCCAGCCGTTCCAGCGGGCGGTCTGGACGTCAGGTGCATGACCTGCCACGCCCAGACGCTCGTACTCGGCCGGTACGTCGGTGCGCCGCCACAGTCGCGCCAGCGCGTCCTCCTCCATTGCGGGGAAGTCTGGCGGCAGCTCAACGACCGGCGTACCGAGTTTGAGCGACTGGAGGAAGCGGTTGACCGCCACGTCGTTCGCAGCGCCGGCGGCCTGGTCAGGTTCTGGCAGGTCACGTTCGGCGTGGCCGAGGCCAAGGTGGATCAGCAGGTGTGCGAAGACCCACGCCCACTCCTCTGGTGTGGCGCGGCGCGTCCGGTGCGTGCGGATCTGACCGTTCGAGTCGATCGTCGCCCAGCCGTCTGCTAGGCAGCTGTCGTCGCGGAGCGGGCTTTGCGCCCAGTCCGCCATCGGCGCGAACAGCGGGTGCCGCGCGACGATGCCCCAGCCGGACTGGATCGCCTCCCACGCCGGGTCTCGCTGTGACTTCTTCCGCTTAGGCACGGGCCGCCACCAGCCGCGGCAGGTCGCGGCTGACTTCGACCAGGAACCACGTCGGCAGCACCGGGCGGCCGTCGTCGTCGGCCGCGATCACCACCTGCGCCACCTCCAGCGAGATCTCCGCCAGCTCGACCAGGAGCGCCTTGCCGCGGTGCGCGAGCTGACGAGCCGCAGGGCTCGCCGACGCCTTGTCCGCGGCCAGCTCCTTGATCAGGCGGGCACGGAACGTCTCGGCCAGGAAGTACAGCAGGTCCCGGTCCTCCGGGGCGGACGGCCAGCCGGTCTCGCCCTTCAGTACGGCGTCCAGCCCGAACGCGTGCCGGACCGTCTTCACGTACGCGCGGAACGCCGACGCGTGCGCCGCGGACAAGGTGCCGAAGGCAAGGACCCGGAGCGTCTCGTCGGACACGTCGTCGCCGTACGAGTGCAGGGCGTCCGACAGCATGTGCCAGCTGCGCGGCGTCGAGAACGGCTCCTCGGTCTTCGGCGGGGCGGTCCACAGGTGGTCGGGGCGGTTGCGCAGGTAGTCGAGGACCCACGGGTGGATGCCCGCCGTACCGGCCCACTGCAGCCAGTCGGTCGCGGACGCGCGCAGGTGGATGTGCACGAGCCGGTTCACCAGGGCGCTCGCCATCGGCCGGGCCAGGGCGTTGTCGGTGGCCCGGTTGCCGGCGCCGATCACCACGGACCCCGCGGGCAGCTCGTACTCACCGATGCGGCGATCCAGGATCAGCGAGTAGAACGCTTTTTGCACCTCGGCCGAGGAGGCGTTCAGTTCGTCGAGGAACAGGCAGTACGGCTCGTCGCGGGCGATCGCCACGGGTGGTGCGAACCGGCTGCGGCCGTCGACGATCTGCGGTACGCCGATGAGATCCTCCGGCGCCAGCTGCGTGCCAAGGAGCGTGACGCATTCCAGACCGAGCGATTCCGCGAACGCCCGTACCAAGCTGCTCTTCCCGATCCCCGGTGCTCCCCAGAGGAAGACCGGGCGCACGACTGCCACATGCAGCAGCACTTCGGGCAGTTCGGCTGCCGATACCGTGATTCCCGCTTGCATCCGTCCCTTTCGTTGCTGGCATTCGCTGGGGCCAGCCTTTCAGGATCCTCTCGAGGTCACGGCGTGTCACCCCGTTTTCTCCACTACGCTTCGCTCGTGCTGGGCTTTCGTGTCAAGGCGGCCGTGATGTGTACCGCCGTGCTGCTGCCGTTGACGGCGTCACAGGTGATGGCGGCCGATCCTCCGCAGCACCTGGGGGAGGGCGTGCTCGTTCCTGGGCGTACGGCGGTGGACGTCGGTATGTCGGGCGCCCGCGTGGTGGTTTCGAACCCTGTCTACGAGACGAGCAACAACGGCACCACGTGGACAGCCTCTGGTGGTTCGAACGACGGTAAGCCGCTCCAGGTGGAGGGAACTGCGCTACTGACGTTCGACGGGAGTACTGCGAAGGTCGGTGGCCTCACGTTCCCCGCTGCAGACGAGGTGGTGCTCGGGAAGGGCGGCAAGCTCGTCTCGCATCGTGCACCGGCTGCTGCGACCGCTGAGGTGTACGACGTCGCCACCAAGGCCAAACTCGCCGACGTCGCCCAGCCGTTCGCCATGTCCGGGGACACGTTGTGGAAGGTCACCGAGCCGGGGCACCTGGACGGTAAGAACCTGGCCACTGGTGTCGTGAAGACCGTGCTGGTCGCCAGCGCGTGCACTGTCGGCCCGGACGACGTCAACGGCCGCTGGGCGGTGCTGAGCGGCTGCAACCAGGTCGTAGACGTCAACGGACCGCAGCCGCCGCGGAACCTGACTGTCGCCGCGGACGCCCAGCTGGGCAACGGATTCACCGCGCAGACGTCCGGCTCCGACCTGCTCGTCACCGACCTCAACGACCCGGCACTGGGGCAGCGCCGCTACGGGCCGATCCGCACCACCACCCCGAGCTTCCGCGCGGACGGCTCGGGTCTGGCCAAGATCGTGTACGCCGACGCGACCAGCAAGCCCCGCGTGATCACCCTGTCCTGGCTGACCGCCGACCCGCAGCAGCACCCGGACACCGTCGCGCCCGTGCTCACGAACGCATCCGCGGGCGATCGCATCCGCGACAACACCAGCCTGTCCTTCGAGTGGGCGTACGACGACCCGCAGGACCCGAACTCACCCGCGACCGGTGTGGACAGCTACGACCTGCGAATCCAGCAACGCCCCAACCGCACGTCGCCGTACGGCGCCTGGAACCAGGTGCCCGCGTGGCAGGGACTCAAGACGACTGGGGCGAGTCTGACCGCACCGATCGGCACCGACACGTGCTGGCAGGTGCGTGCGCGCGACTACGCCGGCAACGTGAGTGCCTGGAGTACGTCGTACTGCAGTGAAGTGGACGGTACGGCGCCTTCGCTGGTCACGTGGCGCATCGGCGACCGCGTGCAGCTGAGCGGATCCGCGACAGTGCGCTGGGCCTACAAGGACGACACCGACATCGCGTCGTACGACGTGGTCTACAAGGTGGCTGCACCGGGTGCAGCGCTCGGCAAGTGGATCTACCCGGCTGTCTGGCAGAACACGCGCATCACGGGGATCACCTGGTCGCCGCGACTTGGCTGGGACGAGTGCTTCATGGTGCGTGCCCGCGACTACCTGGGGAACCTGTCCGCCTGGACCGCACCGATCTGCTCGGTAGCGCCCGAGGACGACCGTGCTCTGACGTCTGCAGGTACCGTCACCCGTTCGACCAGCACGCTGGCCTTCCAAGGCACCACGACCATCCTCAAAGCGAACGGCGCCTACCTGACCAAGGCCACCGAGGCCGGCCTGCGCATTGCCCTGGTAGCGATTCACGGCCCGGGCCAAGGCCGCGTGGACATCTACCACGCGAACATCAAGATCGGCACGGTCTCTCTGGCCGCAGCCACCACCAGCCGCGTCGTCACCTACCTCCCCACAACCCCTTTCCGCACAGGGCCTCTCAAGATCGTCTCCACCTCCACGGCCCCGGCCAGCGTCGACGCCATCGCCTTTCTCAGAGCTCCGTAGGAATTTCGGGACGTCTCAGTCCGATTCGCGGTTTCAAGCCGTTGGGCACGGGTAGGTTGCGGGCGGGAGACACCACGAAGGACCAAAGGACTCGGGGACTGGACTGGGAGGGAACCCTTGTCAACGCAGTGTCCGTCGGCCGTTCCGGCCGACGACCGGCAGTACCTCATGCCCGCTTCCGGGCCGTACGTTTCACTCGAGGAGCTGCCTTCTCGAGCCGGATAGCGAATCCCGATGGATGCCAACGCCCTCCAGCGCAGCTGGGACCGGGTGACAGAGCACGGAGAACAGGTACCGCTGTACTTCTACTCGCATTTGTTCGTGTCCTATCCCGAGGTGCGGCCGATGTTTCCGCTCTCCATGTCGAACCAACGGGACAAGTTCGTCGGCGCCCTCGGCCGGATCGTCAGCCATGCCGATCAGATCGAGAACGATGCTGCCTTCCTGCAGCACCTCGGCCGCGATCATCGCAAGTACGCCGTCGTCGCGGACCACTACAACGCGGTCGGCGCCTCGTTGTGCGCGACCCTGAAGCACTTCCTCGGACCGGAGTGGGACGAGGAGCTCGCCGGGCACTGGACCGCGGCCTACCAGGTGATCGCCCGGATGATGGTCGAGGCGGCGGAGACCTCCTCGGAGTCCACCCCTGACTGGTGGGACGCCGACGTGACCGCGGTCGAGCGGCGGACCATGGACCTCACGCTGCTGACCATCCGGCCGCGGCGCGAGTTCCCGTTCCTCCCGGGCCAGTCGGTCTCCGTGGAGATCCCGCAACGGCCCCGGCTGTGGCGGTACTTCAGTCCGGCCAACGCCCCGCGCCGGGACGGCTCGATCGACCTGCACGTGCAGCAGATCGACGGCGGCCAGGTGAGCCCGGCCGTGGTGCGGTCGCTGAAGGTCGGCGACGTGGTGAAGCTGGGCGCCCCGGTCGGCGAACGGCTGACCCGGCGCACAGACGACGTACGGGACGTGCTGATGGTCGCCGGCGGAACCGGTCTCGCCCCGCTGCTCGCGGTCCTCGAACAGATCGACAACGAGTGGGCACGGTCACGCACCGCCCCACGGGTCCATCTGCTTCATGGAGTCCGGATGCCCTGGCACCTCTACGACCGGCCCCAGCTGCGTGAAATGGCCCAGAAGCGGCCCTGGTTCGACTACACCGAAGTTGTGTCGGATGACGCGTCCTACCCCGGAACGCGCGGAAAGGTTGGCATGGTCGCCGCCCGGCAGGACCTGTACGGGCGGACGGCGATGGTGTGCGGCGGCCCGCAGATGGTCGCGCACACGCTGGAGCGACTGGCCGGCGCCGGCATGGACCCCGAGCACATCAAGTACGAGCACTTCTACTACACGCCCGTGGACGAGCACCGGGCGGACCCAGCGCTCACCAGGTCAGGAGACAACCAGTGACTAACGGAAAGCACCGCCACGGCTCTCCGCACTACCAGACCCCCGATGCGATCCGGGGCGAAACGTTCCGGCGCAGACTCCGGGGCCTCGATTCGGACCAGGTGTACGGGTACATCGACCTGCTCGCCGACCAGGTGCACGCGACCGCGAGAGAGGTCAGTGAGTGCCGCGCCGAGAACGAGCGGCTCCAGGGGGAGCTGCGGCGAGCCCGGGCGGAAGTGCAGCGGGTGCAGGGTGAGCTGGACGAGTACGAGCAGGTCGGCGAGCGCGTGAACGAACAGATCGTCCAGCTGTTCAGCCAGGCGCAGCTGGTGGCCGAGGAGATGGTCCAGGACGTCAGCCGGGACGCGCGCGAGCGCATCGGCCAGGCGCGCGCCCACGAGCGCCGGATCGTCGAGGAGGCCATGGACTCGGCCGGGCAGCAGGTCCGTTCGTACGCCCAGAACGCCCAGGTACGGATGCAGTCGATCGTGGACTCGTTCTCGACCGAGGTCGAGCGGCTCGGGAGCAGCGGGCAGGCCGGCGAGCAGGCGCCCCGCCAGAAGGATGCCTGGTTCGACGACCTGAGCGACTGGCAGGTCCGCCTGCAGAACGGGCACGCGAACGGGAACGGGCACGGGGGAGCGAACGGTAGCGGTCCGAGGTCTCCAGGCTCGGACTGACCCGTGCGAACTCTTCCGAACCCCGCCCGGACGGAGGATCACCGCGCGGAAGCCCCGACAAGCCGGCGGACAGCACGAAGCCGCCGGCCCCTGGCTCTGCCACTCGCAGTCCTCGGACTGGCCGTTGCAGGCGCCGCCCTCGGCGCGCTCGAACTCGGCCGGAGGGCGCCCATCGGCGTCCCGACCGAGGTAGCGATCGCGCTCAGCCTGGCCGGTCTCCTACTCGCCGTCGGAATCTGCGTCCGCCACGTCGTCTCGGTCAGCGCCGGGGGACAGCTGCTCCAGGTCGCCGGCGCGCGATGGGGCACGGCCCGACGCGCCCGCCGTACGGCGTCTCGACAACCTGTGAGAGTCGCGCCGCCGCCAGTGCCCGGACACCCGCCGGTGAGCCGGTCCGAGCCGGATCTCGACGTCGAGACGCTGCGGGCCGCGGCGAAGGAGTTCCTCGAGCTCTTCTACGGCGAGGACCCGCACGCCGGGCCGCTGGAGCCCCGGCTGACCGAGGTGCTGCGTGAGATCGACACGACCGGCACCTACTGGCACACCGCCGAGGAGCTGGTCTTCGGCGCCCGCGTCGCCTGGCGCAACAACAAACGATGCATCGGCCGGCTGTATTGGCGCAGCCTGCAGGTGCGCGACCTGAGAACGGTGTCCGATGCCAGTAGCGTCGCCAGGCACTGCTTCGAGCATCTGAGTACGGCGCACAACGGCGGCAAGATCCGGCCGATGATCAGCATCTTCGCTCCCGAGACGCCGTCTCGGCCTGCTCCCAGGATCTGGAACGAGCAATTGATTCGGTACGCCGGGTACGAGCAGCCGGACGGTCGCTCGCTGGGGGATCCCCGGTACCGCGCTTTCACGAGCAAACTGATCCAGCGCGGGTGGCGACCGCCTGAGCGGAAAGGTGCCTTCGACGTACTCCCGCTCGTCGTGGAGACCGTTGAGGAGGGGCCGCGGATGTTCCAGCTGCCCGGGCAGGCGGTGCACGAGGTTCCGCTCGAGCACCCTGACCTGAAATGGTTCGCCGACCTGGAGTTGCGGTGGCACGCGGTCCCGGTGATCAGCAACAACCGGCTGGTGATCGGCGGTGTCTCCTACCCGGCCGCACCCTTCAACGGCTGGTACATGGGCACCGAGATCGGCGCCCGCAACCTGGGCGACAGCGACCGCTACGACCTGGTCCCGGAGGTCGCGGAGCGGATGGGGCTCGACACCTCGCACGAGGCGACCCTGTGGCGGGACCAGGCCCTGGTCGAGATCAACCGGGCGGTCCTGCACTCGTTCAACACGAGCGGAGTGACAGTCACCGACCATCACACCGAGTCCCGCCGGTTCCTCATCCACCTGGAGAAGGAGGAGCGCGCCGGCCGCGGCTGCCCCGCCGACTGGAGCTGGATCGTCCCGCCGATGTCCGGCTCCCAGACCCCGGTCTTCCACCGCTACTACGACGCCGACAACCAGGTCCCCAACTTCGTCAACGACCCCGAAGCCACCTGCCGAGCCCTCCGCGGCGGCCCACCCGCCTTCCCCTGAACCACTCCCGCCGCACGCCGCCGCCCAGACCGACGCGGGCGCCCTGAACGGCACCCTCCGCTAACAGCCGCCGAGTCGTGAGATTTGGTGGTGGAAACCGCGGTCGAAGCAGCCTCGATCCACGACTCGAGTTTCGGGAGAGGAGCCAATCGACACGACTCGATGGGAGGACGTCCTACAACTCGTCTTTTGCCTGGTCGTTCAGTTCGTCGACCAGGCCGGTGTACTCGATCCAGTCCTCGTGCTCGGCGTAGAAGGCGTCCAGCTCATCAGCTGTCAGCCGCTGGATCACCTCACCGGTGTAGTGGTCCTGCGCAACCCACCGGTTGGGCGGACCGTCCGTCGAATCGTCGTCTTCGGCGATGAACATGTCGAAGACGTAGACGTTGGTACGCCGATACTCCGCCAGGCGCTCCTCGATCAGCACATCCAGCCGCGCCTGCAGCCGCGCCATCCACCGACGATCCTCAGCACTCCACTCAATGCCCACGCCCCGGATGCTACTGACCCGACTTGCGCCGGGAAATGACGAGAGCGAGCCGATCCGCGGTGTGCGGACACGGCTCGCCCTTGGCCTGGAGCGGGTGACGAGAATCGAACTCGCGTAATCAGTTTGGAAGACTGAGGCTCTACCATTGAGCTACACCCGCGGGGTGCTCGCACATGATTCCACATCGGGCCGGTTGGACTCAAAACGATATGTCGTGGGCCCCGGTGGCGCGAGCACTGGTTCCGGTCGACTACACTCGACCGGTCACTGCGGGGCGTAGCGTAGTGGCTAGCGCGCCTGCTTTGGGAGCAGGAGACCGCAGGTTCGAGTCCTGTCGCCCCGACAAACCCGTGTAGCACCGCTGCAGCGCGGGCTGTCGCGCGTGCTGTGAATGTCACCGAATCAAGGAGAACCGCCACCGTGAAGAGCACCGTCGAGTCCTTGAGCCCGACCAAGGTCAAGCTCATCGTCGAGGTGCCGTTCGAGGAACTCAAGCCGAGCCTCGACGCGGCGTACAAGAGCATCGGCCAGCAGATCGTGGTGCCGGGCTTCCGCAAGGGCAAGATCCCGCCGCAGGTCATCGACCAGCGCGTCGGCCGCGGCCCGGTGCTCGAGGAGGCGATCAACGACGCGCTCCCGAAGCTCTACTCGCAGGCGGTCAGCGACAACCAGGTCAAGGCGATCGGCCGGCCCGAGGTCGACGTGACCGAGTTCAACGACAAGGAGAGCCTGCAGTTCTCCGCCGAGGTCGAGGTCCGCCCGGAGATCACCCTGCCGGACCTGGAGGGCCTGGAGGCCGAGGTCGAGGACCTCGCGATCTCCGACGACGAGGTGAACGAGCAGATCGAGTCGCTGCGCCAGCGGTTCGGTTCGCTGAACCCGGTCGAGCGCGCGGTCGGCGACAACGACTTCATCACTCTCGACCTGTCCGCCAGCAAGGACGGCGAGAAGGTCGAGGAGGCGCAGGCCACCGGCCTGTCGTACCAGGTCGGCAGCGGTCAGCTGCTCGACGGCCTGGACGAGGCGGTCATCGGCCTGAGCGCCGGCGAGAAGAAGACCTTCGTCACCCAGCTCGTGGGCGGCGCGCTGAAGGGCGAGGACGTCGACGTCGAGGTGACCGTGACCGCGGTCAAGGAGCAGGAGCTCCCGGAGTTCGACGACGAGTTCGCGCAGACCGCGTCCGAGTTCGACACCGCCGACGAGCTGAAGGCCGACGTACAGACCCGGCTGGAGCGCGGCAAGCGCCTCGAGCAGGCCGGTGAGGCGCGCGACGCCGTACTGGAGAAGATCCTGACGCTGGTCGACGTGCCGGTCCCCGAGGGCCTGCTGACCGACGAGCTGGCCGCCCGCAAGGAGAACCTGGAGCAGCAGCTCGGGTACTCCGGGATGACCATGGAGCAGTTCCTCGAGGGCGAGGAGCAGACCCAGGACGAGTTCGACGAGGACCTGAAGAAGCGGTCCGAGGACGCGATCAAGGCGCAGTTCGTGCTCGACCTGGTGGCCGAGCAGCAGGAGCTGAGCGTCAACGACCAGGAGCTGACCGAGCACATCGTCCGGCACGCGCAGCGTTCCGGCGTCAGCCCGGACCAGTTCGCGCAGCACGCGGTGGAGAACAACCTGGTCCCGAGCCTGGTGTCCGAGGTCGTCCGCGGCAAGGCGCTCGCGTACCTGGTGGAGAACGCCAAGGTCACCGATGCCTCCGGCAACACGGTCGAGCTGAAGACCCTGCAGCCGGACGGCTCGTACGCCGACCCGGAGGCCGAGACTGCCGACGAGGTCGCCGCCGAGGAGCCGGAGCCCGCGAAGGCCTGACCCGCACGCACTACGGCCCGGACCCCCAGGTGGGGATCCGGGCCGTGGTCGTTTTCGCCGGACGATTGCGACGCGACCGTAAGAAACCTCGCCTAGCGTGGCCGGTGAAACGATTTCCGAAGTGTTGTGGGTCGAACGCGGAGGGGGCGGGTGTGACCGCGCTGCTGCAGGAGCCTGAGGTACGGCGGGAGCCGGAGCTCCCGGACCGCCGCGAAGTACCTGACGAGGCAGCGGTCGACGAGCCCGGATCCGTTGTCCTGTGCGGCTGGTGAATGCACCCGAATTCGCTCAGAGCAGACGAGCGGTGCGCCGTGAGCGAACACCTCCGGCCCAGCCTTAGGTCTGTCGCTGCGGACCAGTAGTGTCGGGTTCGTGAACGAGACATTTGCAGCCAGCCCCACCGCCGCGGGCGGCAACGGATCCGGCGGGGACGACAACGACATCTACCGCGAGCTGCGGAAGAACCGGATCATCTTCCTGGGGTCCGAGGTTCGCGACGACAATGCGAATGCGATCTGCGCGCAGATGCTGCTGCTGAACGCCCAGGACCCGAACGCGGACATCTGGCTGTACATCAACTCGCCGGGTGGCTCGGTGGACTCCGGCATGGCGATCTACGACACCATGCAGTGGATCTCCAACGACGTCGCCACGGTCGGGATGGGCCTGGCCGCCTCGATGGGCCAGTTCCTGCTCTGCGCCGGCGCGAAGAACAAGCGGTACGCGCTGCCGCACGCGCGGATCATGATGCACCAGCCGTCCGGCGGTATGGGCGGTACGGCGTCGGACATCAAGATCCAGGCCGAGCAGTCGCTGCACCTGAAGGCGCTGCTGTTCCGGCTGATCTCCGAGCACACCGGACAGGCGCTCGACCAGGTCGAGAACGACGCCGACCGGGACCGCTGGTTCACCGCCGACCAGGCGAAGGAGTACGGCTTCATCGACCACGTGGTCACCAGCGCCGCCCAGCTCAGCTCGGGCAGCCCGAACTCCTGATCTCCCACTCCGTCAGTTAAGGACGCACCAATGAACTACTTCATCCCGCAGTGGGAGGAGCGCACGTCGTACGGCATGCGCCGGATCGACCCGTACACGAAGCTCTTCGAGGACCGGATCATCTTCCTCGGTACGCCGATCTCCGACGAGATCGCGAACGCCGTGATGGCGCAGCTGCTCTGCCTGCAGTCGATGGACTCCGACCGCGACATCAGCATCTACATCAACTCCCCGGGCGGCTCGTTCACCGCGCTGACCGCGATCTACGACACGATCCGCTACATCAAGCCGGACGTCTCGACCGTCTGCCTCGGCCAGGCCGCCTCGGCGGCCGCGGTGCTGCTCGCCGCCGGTACGCCGGGCAAGCGGTTCGCACTGCCGAACAGCCGGATCATCATCCACCAGCCGGCCACCGAGGGCACCTACGGCCAGTCGAGCGACATCGAGATCCAGGCCAACGAGATCCTCCGGTTGCGCGCGCTGCTGGAGAAGATGATCGCCGACGCGAGCGGCAAGGACATCGAGGAGGTGTCCCGCGACATCGAGCGGGACAAGTTCCTGACCGCCGAGCAGGCCGTCGAGTACGGCCTGATCGACCAGGTGTTCGAGTCCCTCAAGGCCCCGGTCCCGGCCGGCGTCTGAACGAGTTCAGTTCAGGTCAGGCCGGTCTGACCGGTTGTCAAGAGCAAGACGCGTTCGCCACCGGCGTAGTCACAACCCGGTGGCGAGCGCGGTTTTTCAGCCCGCGACGGGGTACCGTCGGAATCGGTCCGACTGCGCATAGAAGGGATCTGTCCCGGTGGCACGCATTGGTGACGGCGGTGACCTGCTGAAGTGCTCGTTCTGCGGAAAGAGTCAGAAGCAGGTCAAGAAGCTCATCGCCGGTCCCGGCGTCTACATCTGCGACGAATGCATCGATCTCTGCAACGAGATCATCGAGGAGGAGCTGAACGAGGGCTCCGAGGTCGGTCTCACCGAGCTGCCGAAGCCGCGCGAGATCTACGACTTCCTCAACGCGTACGTCGTCGGACAGGACGTGGCGAAGAAGGCGCTCGCGGTAGCGGTCTACAACCACTACAAGCGGGTCCGCGACGGTCAGGGCGCCTCCAGCGCCGGCCGGCACGCGAAGGACGAGGCCGTCGAGCTGGCCAAGTCGAACATCCTGCTGATCGGCCCGACGGGCTGCGGCAAGACCTACCTCGCGCAGACGCTCGCCCGGATGCTGAACGTCCCGTTCGCGATCGCGGACGCGACGGCGCTGACCGAGGCCGGGTACGTCGGTGAGGACGTCGAGAACATCCTGCTGAAGCTGATCCAGGCCGCGGACTACGACGTCAAGAAGGCCGAGACCGGGATCATCTACATCGACGAGGTCGACAAGATCGCCCGCAAGAGCGAGAACCCGTCGATCACCCGCGACGTCTCTGGTGAGGGCGTCCAGCAGGCGCTGCTGAAGATCCTGGAAGGCACCACCGCGAGTGTCCCGCCGCAGGGCGGCCGCAAGCACCCGCACCAGGAATTCATCCAGATCGACACGACGAATGTGCTGTTCATCGTCGGCGGCGCGTTCGCCGGCCTGGACCACATGGTCGAGCAGCGGGTCGGCAAGAAGTCCCTCGGCTTCAACACCGTGCGCGAGCCGGAGAAGCCGAAGGAGCTCGGCGGGTACGCCGACGTGATGCCGGAGGACCTGCTCAAGTTCGGTCTGATCCCCGAGTTCATCGGCCGGCTCCCGGTCATCACGACCGTCTCGCCGCTGGACCGCGACGCGCTGATCAAGATCCTGTCCGAGCCGAAGAACGCGCTGGTCAAGCAGTACCGGCGGCTCTTCGAGATCGACAACGTCGAGCTCGAGTTCAACGAGGACGCGGTCGAGGCGATCGCCGACCAGGCGCTGCTCCGCGGCACCGGCGCCCGTGGTCTGCGGGCGATCATGGAAGAGGTCCTCCTCAACGTGATGTACGAGGTGCCGAGCCGCGAGGACGTCGCGAAGGTGGTCGTCACCGGCGAGGTCGTCCTGGAGAACGTGAACCCCACGCTGATCCCGCGCGACCAGATCGAGCGCACCAAGCGCGACCGCCGCGAGAAGAGCGCCTGAGCCCTTCACACGTAAAGCCCTTCACTCGTAAGCACCGCACGCTTCAGCAGGAGGCCGGGTCCGTCACCAGACGGGTTCCCGGCCTCCTTCTCGTGGCGGACGCGACGGGAGCAGCCGGGCACCAGGCGCGCGACCCGCGGATTCCATCTTTGGGAACTCACCGACCACGATCGGGCCGCGAGAATGGTCGGTGGCTTCTCAAAGATGGCTCAGCGGAGCACGCCGATGCCGCCGACCGGCGCGCCCCGCACTTCGGCCGGTTCCGCGCTTGGGTCGGGATCCACTGTGAGTTCCTGGGGATCCGCGACACCGACGACGTCCCGTACCAGGCGACGTGTCCGTACGCCGACCTGTACCCGGACGCTCGGATGTCACCGTCGAGGGCTACGGGCATACCACGATCGGCAAGGGCACCTGCGCCGACGCGATGATCACCAAGTACCTGACCCAGTTGAAGGCTCCGGCCGACGGCTCGACCTGTCCGCAGGATCGGAAGCCCTTCGGTCCATTGCCTACAGGGAAGAAAGCACTGACTCCGCTACCGCGATAGTTTCGTCGACCTGGTCCGTGGTGTGCTCGGTGGACAGGAACCACAGCCCTCGCGGGACGATGCTGATCCCGGCCGCGAACAGCTCCGCGTGGAAGCGAGCCATCGCGGCTCGGTCGCAGGCGGCGAACGTGCGGTAGTCGGTGACCGCGGCCTGGTCCGTGATGTACGTCTGGAACACCGGACCGGGCCCGTCCACGAGCAGCGGTATCCCGTGCTTCGCAGCTGCCGCGCGCAGTCCGGCCATCAGTCGCTGGCCTGTCGCGGTCAGCGGTGGGTACACGTCGTCGCGGTGCTCGTCGAGATGACGCAGTACCGCGTCGGCGGCCGCCATCCCCACCGGATGGGAGTTGAACGTCCCCGCGTGCGCGACCTTGCCGTCCGCGATCGTCCCCATCACCTCGGCCGAGCCGACCAGCGCCGACACCTGCATACCGCCGGCCATCGCCTTCCCGAACGCGGCCAGATCGGGTACGACGCCGAGTAGCTCACCCGCCCCGCCCGGAGCGACCCGGAACCCGGTGATGATCTCGTCGAAGATCAGCAACGACCCGTGCTGCCGAATCAGCTCCCGGAGCCCTTCGAGGTAACCAGGTGCCGGTGTGATGCAGCCGGTGTTGCAGAGCAGCGGCTCGAGGATGACCGCGGCGATCTCGTCGCCACACCGCTCCATCAACGAGGTGACGGCCGGCAGATCGTTGTAGGGCAGGACGATCAGGTCGTCCGCGTCATGCCGCGGCTGGCCCGCCGTACCGCCGACCGCGGTGGGGTGCCGGGCGTCGCCGGCCAGCGCGAGGTCCGGGTGCACGCTGTAGAGGACCGGGTCGAGCCAGCCGTGGTAGTTGCCCTCGAACTTCACGATCTTCGGGCGCCCGGTATGGCCGCGGGCCAGGCGGATCGCGCCGTGCACCGCCTCCGAGCCGACCGTGTTGAAGCGGACCAGTTCCGCCGCGGGCACCATGCTGCACAGGCGTTCGGCGACCTGTGCCTCCAGCTCGTGCTGGGCGGCGTACGCGACGCCACGGCGTACCTGGTCGGAGACTGCGTCGGCGACGAGCGGTGCGGCGTGGCCGAGCAGGTTCGGGCCCTGGCCGAGCACGTAGTCCAGGTACCTGTTGCCGTCCACGTCCCACAGCTCGGCGCCGCGGGCGTGGTCCACGAACAGCGGCCGGTCGGCGCGGCGGGCGTCGCTGGAGACACCGCCAGCGATCACCTGTCGGGCGCGCGCGTACAGGCGGTCTGCGTGGTCGTGACGGCGAGTCTGCACAGGCTTCTCCAGGTCAGTCGAGGGGGCAGTCGAGGGGTCAGTCGAGCTTCTCGGTGAGCAGGCGGAACTGCTGGCGCGGCCGGCCGCCAGCGGTCGAGCGAGCCGGCGGCAGCGGCCAGGCGAGACCTGCCTCGACCAGCTCCTTCAGCATTCGGCGTCCAGTCCGCTGGGTGACCTGCATGATCGCGGCGACGCTCTCGACGTCCACGACCACCTGCCGGCCCGGAGCCGGGCTCATGGCAGAGGCGATCGACGTGACGATCTCCAGTGCCCGCTGGTCGATCGGCGAAGTGCCGTCGACAGGTGCGGAGTCAGTCGTCGCAGGGCCGGGCTCGAGGTCCACCCGGTCGCTGCTGCCGTCCAGGTACACAGCTACCTTGCCGTCGGCCGCTACCGAGTCCTCAACGGCCAGGAGGGCGTTTGCCTCCGCAGCACGAGCGGTCTGGCCGGTGCCGGCGCCCACAGCGACAGGTACGCCGAGCTGCGCAGTCAACGCCCCTAGGAAGGGCGCGACCGCGAACTGCTCGGTCAGCCGCAGCAGAGCGCCGTACGTCGTCGTGACCAGGAAGAGCGTGTCGGACCGGCGGGTGACTGACGCACCGACCTGGCGGGCCTCGGACAGCAGCTTCTGGTGCGTCGACAACGCCAGCTCTTGCTGCCAGTAGTCACCCGACTCGGCCCGCGACGCACCGGTCGGAATGACCTGTACGGCGATCATCGCGAGCTGATGCGCCCCCATCCGCGTGCCCTGCCCGAGCAGTACGGCAGTCTCCAGCGCATCCCGCACGCTCGACCGCGTCGGCGCGATCCGCAGCACCGGTACGCCGTCCGCGCGCAGCTCACGCTCCACGGACAGGATCGTGGTCAGCGCGACCGTGGTGTGCTGGCGTTCCCGCTTCTCCCGGTGGAACGCAGCGAATCCCGCGACCGACTCGGGGCCCTCGTACGGGACGTCGTACACCTGGGCGGTGTCGAGGCCGATCTCGCCGTACGCCTCGGAGACGTCCGCGAGTGAGAGCGAGTCGATGCTGACCCGGCTCAGGTCGATGTCCTCGATCGTCAGCGAGGCCCGCAGCAGAGCGGCGTACAGCGCGGCGCCGGTGAGCGGCAGGTGGGTGGACGGGACGGTGAGCCAGTGGCCGGTCGTCGCCAGGTCGAACGCCCACGGGCCGGGGAACACCGCCGCGTCGATCCGGTCCCGCAGCCGCAGGTAGCGCTCCTCGGCTTCGGACAGGTCGTCGTACCCGCCGGTCAGGAACCGCACGCCGTGCACGGACCGCTCCGCGACCTCCTGGCCGACCTCCGACATCGTCTTGACCAGCCGGCGCGGGCCGAACAGCCCGACCGTCACCGCGGGCAGCCGCTCGCCGGACACCGTCTCCTCGGTCATTCCTCAACCCCTCGTTCTCCCGGCCCGTCTGGTAATGGCCGCCACCGGAACAGCTTGCGGGCGTTCCCGCTGAGAACATCTTGGCGTTGACTCTCCGTCAGCGGTGCACTGACCACCCGGCCCAGTGACATGCGCTGGTCGATGAAGGGGAAGTCGGAACCGAACAACACCCGCCCGCTGCCTACCTGGTCGACCATCGCGCGGATCAGCGGCCCGGTCATCTGTGAGCCGCACACCTCCAGCCAGAGCGAGTCGTACCGGCGGGCTGCCGCGATCGACTCGTCCACCCCGGCCGGTGTTATCCCGGCGTGCCCGAGGATCACCGACGTACCCGGGTAGCGCTCGGCAACCGCTTCGAACAGCCGCGGCGCGTCGTACGGCGACTGGTACTCGGAGTGACTGAGCACGGGGCAGCCGGTGGACTCGGCGAACTCCCACACGGCGGCGTACCGCGCGCTGGTGACCGGGTAGCGGTGCAGGCTCGGATGCACCTTGATCCCGACGAACCGGTCGTCGCCCGCGAGCCGCTCGAGCTCGCGCTCCGGTTCCTGCCACGGGTTGATGACCGCGTACGCCGCGATCCGGTCCGGGTACGCGTCGACCGCGGCGAGGGACTGCGAGTTGCCCAGGTGCGCGTCCTGCTGGATCGCTCGGTTCGCCGCGAGCACGGTGACGTCCGTCCCGGTCTGGTCCATCACCGCGACCATCGTCGCGGCGTCCGACTCGGGGATGAAGAACAGCGAGTATGGGCCGAGGTGCGCGTGCACGTCGACGATCCGATGCTGCGGCCGGCGCCCGATCATGCCCGTACTCCCTGGAGCAGACGGCCCGCGTTCTCCGAGCCGACCAGGCGGACCGTCGCGTCGTCGAGACCGGACCACGCGAGCCGGACGATGCTCTCGCCGGGATCGCGGACGCCGAGACCGGTCGCGAACAGCAACCGGTCGGCGAGGCCGTTGGCGGCGAGCCACTCGACGCCCTGGTGCGCGGCGAAGTCGACGAGATCGACGAAGACGTTGGTGTGGCCAACGAGCGCGGCCCAGAGTTCGCGGAGCTTCCGGTAGCCGAGGTTCGACACGACGATCGGCAGCTCCGGGAAGCGGGTCGCGATCGTGGTCAGATCCGGCCAGGAGAGTTCCGCGGCGTCGACGCACAACGGCAGGCGGTGGGTCTGAAGTGCGTCGTACAGCCCGTTGAGCAGAGCGGGGGAGAAGCCGTGCGACGCGGGATGGATGCGGAAGGCCGCGACGCCGTCATCCACAGCGCGATCGACCAGAGCAGTCAGTGAGTCGAGCTCACCGGCCGTCGCGGGGACCGCGGTCCAGCAGGCCAGTACGCCGCGATCGGCCAAGTCGTGGGCAACGGCCGAGGCTTCCGCGTTGCCGCCGATCGGGTCGTGCAACCACGACGCCATGGAGCTCACCAGGGCGCCGGACAGCGCGTAGCGGTCGAGATGCGCGACGATCGCGTCCCGATCGGTGGGTGGGAGCAGTGACGCAGGATGCGCGCCAGCGACGATCCGCGCGTCGAACCACCCGCTCGTCACGTCGTCACTCATAGCGAACCCCGTCAACAGTCCACGCCCCGGCGTACGGAAGCGTCAAGTGCGCCCACTCGTCCTCGACGATCGCGTCGACCGGCATCCCGTTGAGCCTGATCTCGCCGCGTGCGCGAATCCACAGCCCGCAGCGTCCCTCGCACGTGATCTCGAAGTGCAGCTTGTCGCCGGTCGGCCTGGCCAGTACGTCGACGTCGTCAGTCGCCCGAAGCAGTGCCGGCAGCGTCCGCACGCGCCACCCGGTTGCCCAGGACAACTGGCCGTCGACGGTCCGTGTCCACGTGGACTGCCCGATCCGGTCGACTGTCTCGTCGAGGGCGACCACCAGCTCACCATCGACTCGATCCACCGACGCTGCGGCGGGTTCACTCCCGGCGTGCGGCACCAGCACCGTCGTGAAGTCGCCGGTCGACCGTGTCACGGTGAGCGAGTGCAGCGGTCCGTATTCAGCCGCCCGACGCTCCAGCACCGGATGGCGAGCCACACCCTCGGTCAGCTCGACGGCAGCAGCGTCACCGGCGTCGATCAGCGTCAAGCCCGGTCCGTCGGGCGCGGAGGCGTCGTACGCGAGCGGTCCCACCTCACGCCACGGATGCAGTGCATGCCAGCAAGCACGGAAGGCGTGCGAGCCCGGTGCGTGGTCGGTGACGACGACGTACGACGGGCTCTCGCGGACCAGTGCGATCGTTCGGCTCTGCTCGATGCCGTTGCCGTGGTGACGGCCTGAGAAGACCGCGAGCACACCGGTGTCCACGAGTGGGTCGACGAGCACACCGCGGTCCGTCGACAGTTCCTGGTCGTCGACGAGGACCGTGTTGTGGCCACGGCCCGACTGGTACCACGTCTGGTACGACGGATCGTCGTAGCTCGGCGGACCACCCGCCTCCCACAGCAACGGCTGCTGCCACCCGTCCAGCACCAGGTCCAGTACGGCGCGATGTGAATGCGACTCCAACTCGTGCTCGACGTGCGGGCCGTGGTTGATCACTGCACGGAGCTCAGGGCTCCGCAGGATCGTGTACCCGGACTCGGGCAGCACAGTCGCCTGTGGCAACTGAAGAACTGCGCCTGGCGACAGCCACAGCTCCTGACGCTCCGGCCAGGCAGGGAACGTCGCCGCCTCCGCAGCGAGCTCCGACGGAGACATCCACTGCGCTGCGACCCGCGCGAACACAGGGTCGTTCAACAGGTAGCTACCGCGCAGCAACGACCCTGCCGGCCACTCGATTCCACTGTCCTGCAGATGCGGCAGCCATCCGCCCGACGACACCAGCTCGCACATCCACGTGTGCATAGCGGCAAAACGGGGGTGTGCGGCCACAGCGGGGTCGATGCGCGCCGCAGTCTGCAGAGCCGTCAACACCATCCGGTGGTACCCAGGTGAGCGTTCGTAGTGCCCACCGTCCGGATAGATGTCCAACAGCAGGTGCTCCTCGATCCGCTGCCGCGCACGCTCTGCCCACGCCGCAGACTCCACAAGAGACGGCAGTACGGCGCTGAGGTGCAGCAGCTCCGTCGCGCACACCAGCTGCCAGTTGCCGTGCCGGAAGACGTCATGCTCGTCGTACGACCAGCGGGCCCCGCCGACGAGTGTCGCGACGAGCCGGCCCCACACGCGGTCGGACAGCGGCGAGGTGGTCAGCACCTCGAGTGCCGGCAGCAGGCTGCGGCAGCGGGCCCAGGTGCCGAGCGAATACCAGATGACGTCGAGCCCCGGCCACTCACCGATCACCGAGTCACGCTGGTCCACCCACTGATCGAGGTGCTGTTCGAACGCCCGCAAGTAGCGCTCGTCACCGGTCAGCAACCACGCCTGCACTCCAGGCGCGAGCCAGCCGAGGTAGTGGAAGCCGTACAGCTGGGACCGCCCAAGTCCCTGTCCGGTGACATCAACACCATCAAGTAGTGGAGCAGCAGCTGCCAGTACGGTGTCCGGTGCGGATCGAGTCGCCTCAGCCCACTCCGGCAACGGCCAAGCCGGCCGCCTCAGCTGCTCACCCACGTACGCGCGCAGCCCCGCCAAATCAGCAGCAGGCGAACCGAACGCTTTGATCAGGTCATCCGTCCCGATCCGGTTGATCCGCCCGTCGATATGCCGCGGCTTCTCAGGTCCTTCGCTCATGCGACCAGCATCGACACGTCGACGGGCTGGCGTGTCTCGATCGACAGGTGGGCGGCCTCGAGTACGGCGGTGACGTTGCGGCTGCTCTCGATCGTGATGAGCGGTTCCCGGCCGGTGCGGCAGCAGTCGACCCAGTGCGCGATCGCGTCGGCGTACGCACCGGACGGGATGCCGTGCATGACCCGTTGCAGCATGTTCCTCGGGTAGCTGTAGCCGTCCGGCTTGGCCAGCACGACGTTCTCCCGCTGCCGGTCCAGCTGCACCACGCCGTTATCTGCGACCACCGCGACGTACGAGTCGACCGTCGTCGGGAACGTGTTCGGGTAGATCCACGCGGACTCGAACGTCGCCACCGCGCCGCGCGAGTACTCCGCCTGGATCTGGATCGCGTCCGGTGTCTCGATCCCGAGCGACCGGAGTTTGCCCCAGCGCGCGGTTGCGTACACCCGGCGTACCTGGTCGCGGAGCAGCCAGGACACCAGGTCGATGTCGTGGCTGGACAGGAACCAGGCGCAGGTCGTGCGATCGGCCCACGACAGCATCTCGGTCGGCACGAAGATCGTGTCGTCCTTGCGCGCGTACGCGACCGCGGCGTCGCCGAGGTCCGCGAGCAGCTCGTAGGCCTGCGCGTACGCCGGCACCCACCGGTGGTTGAACAGGCACATCGCGATCACGCCGTTCTCGCGGATCGCCTTCACCGCGGCATCGGCCTCCGCGACCGACGTCGTCATCGGCTTCTCCACCAGGATGTGCTTCCCGGCCTCCGCAGCGCGGACCATCATCTCGCCGTGGACGTCGTCCGGCGTGGTCAGCACGACCGCGTCCACGGCGTCGTCGGCGAGCAGCGCGCCGAGGTCGGGATGGATCGTCGGCCGTGGCGCACCCCGCTCGGCGATCTCGTCCGCAAGCTGCGCGGCCGGGTCCGACGAGCGGCTGGTCACCGCCGTGATCTCGGCGTCGGCCCGGCCGGACAACGACAACGCGTTGCCACGCCCCATGATCCCGGCCCCGACGATACCGATCCGCAGCACGCTACTTGCCCTTCGCCAGAGTGTCGTTCCACGCCTTCTCGGCGTCGTCCAAAGCCTGCTTCGCCGATTTGGTCCCGGACATGAACGCCCGCACCTGCTCGTCGAACAGCTGTCGCAGCTGCTCGTCGTTACCCGACCCCATCGACGCGTCGATGCTCTGCTTGAAGGTGTCGACCAGGATCTTCCGCGCCTGGTCGGCCGGCGTGGTCCCGGTGATGTCGGTGAAGAACGGGTCCGCGAGCGCCTTCACCGAGGACGGGTAGATCGGCACCAGCTTGCACAGCGCGAGCTGCTGCTCGGGCGCGGCGACGTACTTGAGCCAGGCGGCCGCGGCGGCCTGGTTGTCCGACTTCGCGGGAATGCCCATCACCTGCTGGCCGGGCATGTAGAACTTGCCGCCGGCACCGGTCACCGGCGGGCCGACCACGATCGACGAGTAGACCGCGGGCGCGTTCTTCTCGACGTTCAGCAATGAGCTTGAGACGGCGGCCGGGTTGAACGCGATGCCCTTGTTCTCCAGCGATTGCGGCATGTCCCGCGGGTTCTCGCTGAGGCTTCCCGGGGCGATCGCACCCGAGCTGAACAGCGGCTTGAACTTCTCCAGTAGCGCGAGGGTTTCCGGCGTGTTGAAGGCGGCCTTCTTCCCGTCCTCCGACAGCAGCGGGATGCCGTTCGCCTGCACCACGCTCGAGTACGCCATGAAGTTGGTCGCCGACTTACCGGTCGCGTCGTGGTAGGTCTTCGCCAGCGTGAGCGCGTCGTCGTACGTCTTCGGCGGCTTGGCCGCGTCGAAGCCCGCCTTGGCCAGCAGATCCTTGTTGTAGAACGCCAGCGACGTGCCGCCGTTGTACCACGGGATCGCGATGCGCTTGCTGTCGACAACCAACGGCTCGGCCAGGTTCGGCAGGTACGCGGCGACGTCCTGCTGGCTGAACAGCGAGCTCAGGTCGGCCATCGAGCCGGCGAACAGGCCGGTGGTCGCGGAGGTGAAGTTCACGACGTCCGGCACCTTGCCGCTGGCGATCGCGGCCAGCAGCTTGGTGGTGATGTCGGCACCCGGTACGTCGACCCACTTGATCGAGACCTTCGGGTGCTCCTTCTGGTAGGCGTCGATCCACTTCTGGATGTCCGGCCCGTAGTTCTTCTGCAGGTTGATCGTCCACCACTCGACGTCACCGGAGTAGGCGTCGCCGGACTGTTTCTGGTCGTCACCGCCGCCCGCGGGACTGCCGGACACGCAGCCGGTGAGGGCGAGCAGGAGAGTGGCAACCACGGCAAGGCGGAGTCGGGCCATCGTTGGCTCCTCAGAATGGAATGTCCTAAACCTGGCTTACAGACACCAGAGTGTTCGCCATCGGATCGCGCGAGTCAACGGAAGATGCGGAAATTTTCTGGAGTTACCGCTTCCGGGCCGCTGAGTTGTGCGTTACGGTTCCCGTCAGCTTGGTATCTGAAATCCGGGTTTCAGACACGAGGAGAAGCATGCCGGGCCAACTGAGACAAACACAGCGTGGGCGAGTAGTCGGTCAGCACTGGTACACGCCGTACGCGTTCATGCTGCCCGGGCTGCTGTTCTACGCCGCGATGTTCGCGTGGCCGGCCATGATCGCGATCCAGCTCGCGTTCTCCGACTACGACATCGTGCATCCGGTCCGCTTCTCCGGCCTGGACAACTTCGTCCGGCTGGCGCACGACCCGCGGGTCTGGATCGCGCTGCGGAACTCGCTGCTGTTCGTGCTGATGTTCCTGCCGCTGACCGTGGTCGCGCCGCTGTTCCTGGCGATGCTGGTGAACCTCAAGCTGCGCGCGATCCAGGCGTTCCGGATGCTCTACTACCTGCCGGTGATCACGTCGATGGTCGCGGTGGCGGTCGCCTGGCGGTACGTGTTCAACCGCGAGGGCGTCGTGAACTGGGTGCTCGGACTGTTCGGCGCCGGGCCGACCGACTTCCTGCTCGACCGGCACTGGGCGCTGCCCACGGTCGTGCTGCTGGAGGCCTGGAAGAACGCCGGCCTGTTCATGATGATCTACCTGGCCGGGTTGCAGGCCGTGCCGTCGGACCAGATCGAGGCGGCGACGATCGACGGCGCGAACGCGTGGCAGCGGCTGCTGCACGTCGTCGTACCGTCGCTGCGGCCGACGTTCGCGGTCACGCTCGTGCTCAGCATGCTCGAGGCGATGCGGGCCTTCGAATCCGTGTACGTGCTGACCCGCGGCGGACCGCTCGACTCCACTCTCACCCTCGGCTACTACATCTGGTCGAAAGCCTTCGAGGACTACGACATGGGCTATGCGAGTGCCGTCGGCCTGCTGCTGTGGGCGATCATGATCGTCCTGGCCGGCTTCAACCTGCTGGTGACCCGGCGGAGGGACATCTGATGGCCAGGCGGCTCTACCGGCGTACGCCGAGGCTCAACGCGCGTCGGGTCGGGCTCTACGTGCTGTTGATCGCGGTCGCCGCGTTGTTCATCGGGCCGTTCCTGATCCTGCTCAGCGCCGCGACCAAACCCGCCAGCCAGGACGTGTTCGGGTTCCCGCCCGACCTGATCCCGCGGCCGCCGGTGTTCGAGTGGTTCCGCGAGGCGTGGACGACGATCCCGTACGCACGGTTCCTGCTGAACTCGGTGATCTACGTCGGCATCACCGTCCCGGTGTACCTCGTGGTGTCCGCGCTGACGGCGTACCCCCTCGCAAGGATCGCGTTCCACGGCCGCGGCGTGTTCTTCATGCTGTTCCTGTCGATCATGTTCCTGCCCGGCGAGCTGATGCTGATCCCGCGGTTCCTGGTGATGAGCGAGCTCGGGCTGACCGACACGTTCGCCGCGGTGATCCTGCCCGCGATCCTGTCGTCGCTCGGGATCTTCCTGCTCCGCCAGGCGTTCTCGCAGATCCCGGACGAGATCGTCGAGGCCGCCCGCGTCGACGGCGCGAACGAGTTCGCGATCTTCTGGCGGATCTGCGTGCCGATCGTGGCGCCGACGCTCGCCGTCCTGGCGATCCTCGGGTTCGTGTCGGTGTGGAACAGCTTCATCTGGCCGCTGGTGGTGCTGACCAGTCAGTCGAAGTTCCCGATCGCGCTCGGGATCGCCTACCTGAGCGGCGTCTCCGGCACCGACGTCCGCGGCCTCGCCGCCGGCACCGTCATCTCCCTGGTCCCCGTCATCGCCGTCTTCCTGTTCCTCCAAAAACGCATCCTCAACAGCATGGGCGGCGCCGTCAAAGGCTGACCCCGCCCCAAACCCTTGTGAGGCATACATGCACGTCAGCCGCCGCACGCTCCTGCTCGGATCCGCCGCCGGTGGTATCGCCGCCTGGGCCGGTCTACCAGCCCTCTCGGCCGCCGCCGATCCACTCGTGTACGACTCGCCCGAAGCCTTCGACGCCGCCCAAGCGGGCTACCTCGCGTCCAACGCCCAGGACAACGAGGCCGGTCTGTACGCCTGGGGTGAGTCCTACTTCCTGCTCGCCCTGCTCCGGATGTACGAGGCCTACCAGGACGAGCGCTACCTGCGCACGTTCGAGGACCGCGCCCGGCACCTGATGAAGACCACCGACCACGCCCGCCGCGTCAAGGACTACGCCGGCCGATCCGGCAAGGTCTGGCGCACGGCCGGCAACTACACCGCCGGCCACGGCGTACTCCCCGACGGCAACGGCGCCCCGGCGATCCAACTCCGCTGGGCCGGGATCCGATCGGCTGAATCGATCGCCCAGGTACTGAACGTTGCCGACGGCACCTTCGACCTCGTGCTCCGCAACCCCGCCACGACCAGCGTCGTCACCCTGCCCGCGGTCAGCCTCGACCCGGCGTCACCGACGTACGTCGTGACGGCGGTCAACAACGCCTACAACGCATCGCTGCGCTGGACTGCGGTCGATCTGCGGACGGCTCCCGCGGCCGCGCCCGCACCGGCGGACTCCACGATCGCGTTCAAGTCGCAGTACTACGTGTTCGCTGTGCACACCGGCATGATCGCGTTCCCGTTGGCTCGCTACGCCCGGATGGTCCTACAGTCGTCGAAGCTCCAGCGCAGTCGGGCGTTCGCGAAGGAGGTGCTGGATGCGGCGACCGCGGCAGTAGCGTTCCACGACCCGGAGTGGGTTTCGCGGGCGGACGGCACCGGCGACTACGTGTGGCCGAAGGGTGCGCCGATCCCGTTCGACGGGACCATCCAGCCGTACAACCAGAGTCAGGGCATCGGCCAGGTGCTGGTCGAGCTGTTCCGCGTGACCAAGCAGCCGCGCTACCGCACGCGGGTCCTGCAGATGCTGAAGGCGTACGAGCCCGCACTGCGACTCGTTGGCGACGCCTACGTCTGGACCTACTGGCCGCCGTACAGCGAGCTGTACGCCGGGTACCCGAAGACCGCGGGCATCTCGGAGTACACGCCGTCGTACCCGGCCTCGAAGCAGATCGAGGACCTGAGCCACGCAGCGATCAGCACCGAGTTCGTGCATGCGGCGTACGACGCGGGGATCGCCGGCGGACCCGCGACGGACATCCAGCGCTTCACGAAGACGTTCACGCAGAAGCTGATCCGGTCCGCGACCGAGGTCTGGTACCGGGTCGACGGGACCGGCGATGCGGTGCCGGCGAACGCGGTGCAGTGCGCGCGCTGGGGTGCGTACGCCGAACAGGATCTGCTGGTCTATCAGCAGTCCTTGCGCGTGTACGACGCCGTACAACTCGTCCCGGTGCAAGGCTCGCACGCATTGGGTATCGCCTACCTGAACTGGGCGAAGAACTCAGGTTGGAGGAACAAGTGAGACTGCTCCGGATCCACACGCCGGACGGACTGCGCGACGCCGTGCTGTCCGAAGATGGCCGGGTGGCGACGTTGCCGGGTACGTCGGAGGCGTTCGACCCGGACCGCTGGCGCGAACGGGCCGCCGCGGCAACCGATCCGGCGCTTGAGCTCGAGGTGGTACGGCTGGCGGCACCGCTCAGCCCCGGGAAGATCGTGTGCGTCGGGCTGAACTACGCCGACCATGCGGCTGAGGGTGGCCAGGCGGCGCCGGCCGAGCCGATCCTGTTCATGAAGGCGCCGGACACCGTGGTCGGTGCGCAGGACGACGTGGTGATTCCGCGCGGCGGCGAGAAGACCGACTGGGAGGTCGAGCTCGGCGTGGTGATCGGGCGCACCGCGGCGTACCTGAGCTCTGAAGCGGAAGCGCTCGATCACGTCGCCGGGTACGTGTTGGTGAACGACGTGTCCGAGCGGCACTTCCAGCTCGAGCGTGGCGGGCAGTGGGACAAGGGCAAGAACTCGGCGACGTTCTGCCCGCTCGGTCCGTGGATCCTGACCGCGGACGAGGTGCCGGATCCCCAGGCGATCAAGCTCGGGCTGGACGTGAACGGCGAGTCGCTGCAGGACAGTTCGACGGCCGAGATGATCTTCGGCGTCGCGCACCTGGTGCACTACATCTCGCAGTTCATGACCCTGTACCCGGGCGACGTGATCAGCACCGGCACGCCGGCCGGCGTAGGCGCGGGCCAGAAACCACCACGCTACCTACGCCCGGGCGACGTACTACGAGTGTGGGCAGACGGCCTCGGAGAGCAGCACACCCAACTCGTCGCGGCTCCTTAGGCCTTCAAAGCGGCGGCGATGGTGTCGGCGATCGGCGTGGTCGGGCGGCCGATGAGACGGGAGAGGTCTGAGCCGCGGCCCGCGAGGAGGCCCCGTTCGATGGCGTGGTCGACGTCGACGAGGACCGGCACGAACGACGCCGGGATTCCGGCAGCCGTCAGCACCTGGGTGAGGTCCTCGCGAGAGATGTTGTTGTAGGCAACGTCCTGACCCGACTGCTTGGACAGCTCGGCGGCGTAGTCGGCCAGCGTCCAGGTCGTGTCGCCGTTCAGCTCGTACGCCTTCTTCTCGTGCCCGTCGCCGGTCAGTGCGACAGCTGCCGCCGCCGCGTAGTCCCGCCGCGGAGCCGACGCGATCCGCCCGTCGCCCGCACTACCGACGACCCCGTTCGCCAGCTGTACGGCGATCTGGTCCGTGTAGACCTCGCTGTACCAGCCGTTGCGGAGGAACGTGTACGGCAGACCCGACTCGAGGATCGCCTGCTCGGTGGCGATGTGGTCGGCGGCCAGGTCGAAGTCGGCGTCAGGTCCGCCGAGCACGCTGGTGTACGCGATCCGCGCGGCGCCGGCGTTCTTCGCGGCCGTGACGACGGTCTGGTGCTGCTCGCGCCGGTTCGGGTCCATGCCCGAGATCAGCAGGACCGTGTCACCGGCGCCGAAGGCCTTCGCCAGCGCGTCCGGGTCGTTGTAGTCGGCGACCCGGACTTCCACGCCGCGGTCTGCGATCGGGGCCGCCTTTGCGGCGCTCCGCGCGACCGCGACGACCTGATCGGCCGGGACTCGCTGCAGCAACTCGTCGATGACGAGAGTGCCCAGGTGCCCGGTGGCGGCGGTGACGACGATGCTCATTCATACTCCTAGTCGTTGAGGTTCTGTCACCGACAGTAGGCGGCACTGACGAGCGGATCTATGTCCATGGAGCGCAGGTTTATATCCGATCGTCTTGACGACTGCGCGTATCATGACAGGTATGGATGTACTCGCCGATGTCGTCACCGCGATGAAGACCGGCCCGGCCACGTCCGGGCGCACCGACGTCCGGGGGCCGTGGGGGCTGCGGATGGTGCACTCCTTCGGCGCCACCTTCCACGTGGTCCTGCAAGGTACGGCGTGGTTGCTGCCGCCGGAGGGAGACCCGATCCCGCTCGGCCCGGGCGACGCGGTCCTCCTGCCGCGCGGCCTCGAGCACGCGATCGCCGACCACCCGGATTCGCCGCTGGTCGATTTCGACCCGGCCGTCGAGGAGCCGCCGCAGGGTCAGGGCGCGCGGTCGTTGCTGTTGTGCGGGACCTATCGGCTGGACCGCGAGCGTCCGCACCCGGTGCTGAGCAAGCTGCCCGACGTGGTCGTCGTACCGGCGAATCCGGGACGCCACCGTTCGTTGCATACGGCAATCAGCATCCTCGGCGAGGAGCTCGACGCGCAGCGCCCCGGCGCGGCTGCCGTCGTACCGGCGCTGGTGGATGCGCTGCTGGTGCTGATCCTGCGGGCCTGGTTCGAGGACAGCGACTGCCCGGCGGATCGGGGCTGGTCGCGGGCGTTGACCGATCCCGCGGTCGTCCAGTCGCTGGAGCTCATCCACGAGCGTCCGGGCGCCGCGTGGACGGTCGCTGACCTGGCGTCCGATGTCGGGTTGTCGCGGGCCGCCTTCGCGCGGCGATTCACCGAGGCGGTCGGGGAGCCGCCGCTGACGTACCTGTCCCGTTGGCGGATGACGACCGCGGCGCGGTTGCTCCGGGACCACGATCGCCCGCTCGCCACGGTCGCGAAGGAGATCGGCTACACGTCGGAGTTCGCGTTCGCCAAGGCGTTCAAGCGCGACTTCGGCGTACCGCCTGGCACGTATCGGCGGCAGGTCGTCACGGCCTGATCTCCGGCCTCAGCGTCGCGACCAGTTCACCGCGGCTACGGACGCCGACCTTCGCGAACGCCGACTTCAGGTGGTCCTGGATCGTGTGCGGCGAGATCGACAGTCGGTCGGCGATCGCGCCGGTGGTGTGCCCGGAGATGATCTCCAGACAGATCTCCCGCTCGCGCGTGGTCAGGCCGTACGCCGCGAGCAGCATGCCGACCAGGTGCTGACCCGACGCAGGCTCGATGGTCACCACGATCTCGTCCTCGTTTTCGCCCAGAAGCCGGCTGCCCTGCAGCAGAACCCACTCGCCGGACGCGGTCTGGACCCGCGCCTGGAAGGTTCCGGAGACGCGGGTGCCCGTGACGACGGCCCGGAGCAGTACGCCGAAGCGTCCCGGCGCGATCTCGTCCAGCTCGTCCTGCCAGGTCCGGGCGGCCGCGGTGATCGCCCGTGGCTCGCCGGTCGGACCGGTGACGACGATCGACGGGCCGACCCCTCCGCGGTACCCGTGTGCGTCCGTCCGTACGGCGACCCGCGTCGCCGCGCCGATGACCGGCGCCACCGATCCCAGGAACTCCACCTCCCGGTCGCTGAAGTCCGGACCGCTCCGGACGAATCCGGCCGCGCCCCAGCAGTCCCCGTCGACGACGAAGGTCGTCCGGACCTCGTGCTCGATCCCGAGCGGCCGCCACACCTCGTTCAGCCGCCGGTGGCCGACGACCTCGCGGTACGGCAGGTCCGACAATCGCGCGACGTTGTGAGCGGTGCGGGCCAGTTCGGCGAACGAGTTCGGCACGGTTCCGGCATACTCCGTCTCCGCCAGCCGCGGCTCGTACTCCGGCGGAATGCGGGCCGCGCCGCTCGTCATCGAACTGATCACCAGCGTGCCCGGATCCATCCCGGCCCAGCAGGTGAGCTCGCTGCCGACGACCTGTTCGACGACCTCGATCGCGGCAGCGTGCAGTTCGGCGACGCCCATCCCCGAGGTCGCCAGTGCCGCGATGTCCCGGCGCGCGGCCCGCGCCCGGCCCTCCCACATGCGCTCAGTATGCGCCGACGTACCCCGGCCGCCTATCCCCGAAATGTGGGGATTCCGGGATCCGAACGAGCCCAATCGCACGGGATATCTCTGGAGCACGCCGGTTCCTACCGTCGCAGTCATGAACGAAACAGTGCATTTGAGCAATGCGGGCAGCGGTGTCGAGTACGCCGCCCCGGACGCGACCGTGACGGTGAAGATCGGCGCCGAGCACACCGGCGGGCAGTACGAGCTGTTCGAGATCGACGCGCCGCGTGCTGAGGCGTCGCCGCCGCACAGCGAGTCGTGGAGCAAGGCGTTCTACGTCCTGCAGGGCCGGATCCTCGTCCAGGCAGGGGATCAGGGGTACGACCTCGGGCCCGGCGCCTCGATCAGCATCCCGGCCGGCACCGTGAACACGTTCTCGGTGCTGACGCCGTCGGCGAAGTTCCTGACCATCAGCCAGACCGGCCGGATGGGCGCGTTCTTCGCGGACCTGGCCGGCGCCGATCCGGCCGACTACGCCGCGCTGGGCGAGATCACCAGCCGGCACGGCGTCAGTCTGGGGGCGACGACATGAGTACGGCGGCGCAGATCCTCGCGATCGCCATCGCGGTCATGCTGGCGTCGGTCTGGCTGATGGAGTCGTTCTTCTACCGCCATCCACGGCTGTATCCGCTGTTCCTGCTGGAACGCCGCGACTTCGACGCGGTCAAGCTGTGGATCGTGAACCTCGGGTTCTACAACTTCACGACCGGTGTCGCGCTGGCGCTCGGGGTCGTTCTCGCCCGGACCGGGCATGTGCCGCAAGGTGAGGCACTGGTCGCGTTCACTGCGGCGCAGCACGTTTTCCTGGCGCTCGTCCTGCTCGCAACGGAGCGGCGGCTCTGGTTGAACGCCTTGCTGGAAGGGGTGCCGACAGCCGTCCTGCTGCTGCTCGTCCTGCTGTAGGAAATTTACCAATTCTGCGCAATCATGGGCACAGAGCACCGCACACACTCAAGGTTCCCGAATGGTCACCCGCAGTTCGACCGATCCGGGGGCCTACCGCCCTGAGTACCCGTGAAGGTGAGGCCTCATGAGCCCAATCAGTCGCAGGACCCTTGTTCTCGGCGGACTAGCCGCGGCCGGGGCCGGCGCCCTCCCGGCTGCCGCCCAGTCCTCCGTGATCACCGCCACCGCCGCCGTCCCGTACCCGTTCCAGCTCGGCATCGCGTCCGGTGAGCCGGACGCGAACAGCGTCGTGCTCTGGACCCGCCTGGCGCCGTCGCCACTGAACGCCGACGGCCAAGGCGGCATGGCGAACGCCGACGTCGCCGTCGACTGGCAGGTGTCGACCACCGACACCTTCAGCACGCTGGTCGCATCCGGCACGGTGACGGCGAAGTACGCCGCCGCCCACTCGGTGCATGTCGTTGCAGGCGGCCTCAGCCCGGACGCCGACTACTTCTACCGCTTCCGCGCCCAGGGCCATCTGTCACCTGTCGGCCGCACCCGCACCACGCCCGCGGTCGGCACGACCGGCCGGAACCTGCTGATGGCCTTCACCTCCTGCTCGCACTACGAGGAGGGCTACTTCACCGTCTACCGCCGGATGGCCGAGGAGAACCCGGGCGTCATCCTGCACCTCGGTGACTACATCTACGAGTACGGTCCGACCACCGGCCGCACGCGGTTGCACCTCGGCAACGAGATCGTGTCGATCGCCGACTACCGCCGCCGGTACGCGCAGTACAAGACGGACCCGGACCTGCAGGCGGCACATGCCGTCGCACCGTGGATCGTCGTACCGGACGACCACGAGGTGGAGAACAACTACGCGGGCACGATCCGGGAGAACAACACGCCGGCGTTGACTACGGCGCAGTGGACCGCGCGACGGTCGGCGGCGTACCAGGCCTACTACGAGAACATGCCGCTGCGTCCTGCTCAGGTGAACAGCGGCAACAGCATCCAGCTGTACCGGCGACTGCGGTGGGGGAGTCTGGCGACGTTCCACATGCTCGACACGCGTCAGTACCGCAACGACCAGGCCTGCGGTGATGGCTGGAAGGTGTGCTCGGACGCAGACCTGGCTACGCGGAGCCTTCCAGGCAACGCACAGGAGAGCTGGCTGCTGGACGGACTGGGGCAGCACCTGGGTACGTGGGACATCATCGGCCAGCAGGTCTTTTTCGCCCGCCGGTTCAACTCCACCGGGGCGAGTATGGACTCGTGGGACGGGTACCGCGCGTCCCGGGCGCGGATCCAGCAGGGCTGGGTCGACCGCAGCGTCCGGAACCCCGTCGTACTCACCGGAGACGTGCACCGGGCCTGGGCGAGCGACCTCAAGGCCGACTACAACAACGCGAACTCGGCGACGATCGGCACCGAACTGGTCACCAGCTCGGTCACCTCGAGCGGCGACGGCGACGGGTCCACCACGGTCCCCGATGTCGGCACCAACCCGTGGCTGAAGTTCTACAACAACCGTCGCGGCTACGTGCGTGCGACACTCAGCCCGACTGAGCTGCGGGCCGATTTCCGCAACGTGGCAAAGGTTTCCGAGCACGGGGCCGCCGCGGCGACCGTGAAGTCGTTCGTTGTCCCAGAGGGCCAGCCCGGACTGCAGGCGGTGTGACTCCTATGAAGAAGACGCTTGCTCTTACTGCGATCGCGGCGACGGTTCTGACCTTCACTGCGACCACCGCCGAGGCACACATTGCTGCCCCCACTTGGGTGGCGGCGAACAGTGTGTCCACCGGCGACCAGGACAATGCCTCCGTTGCGATCAACCGCAACGGGTACGTCGCTGTGGTGTGGGAGGACGACCGCGACACCGACAACGCGACCGACAACGTGCACAGCGAGATCTACCTGAGGCTCTTCCACAACGGCACTGCCGTGTACGAGACGAAGCTGTCCGCCGGCGGGAGCAGCGGTGTGACGAACTGGCGGCACCTGCACCCGGACGTCGGCCTGGACGACAAGGGTAACGCGGTCGTGGTGTGGCAGGACGACCCAGACGGCAACGGGTACTACAACATCCCGTACCGCGTCGTGAACACCGCCGGCACCGTGACAGCGTCCGGCACCTCCAACAGCAGTTCCACCGGCCAGCAGATCAACCCGCGAGTCGCTGTCGACCCAGACGGCGCACCGGCCGGTGCTGCAGTCGCGTTCACTGTGGCGTGGGAAGACATCCAGACCGGTACGCCGGCAACAGCGAAGGCAGCCGGCTTCACCGGGCCGACCACACGCGCCTGGGAGGTGACCGCCTCGCAGACGACCGGCCAGCACCACAACCCGGATGTGGCCGTGTCGGCGTCAGGTGACGCGGTCGTCGTGTGGGACGAGGACGGCGACGCCAACGCCGACTACAACATCGGACTGATCCGGCTGGGCCGTACGAACGGTGCAGCCACGCTGTCGCGCCGGGTCGCCAACTCGAACACCACAGGTCAGCAGACGCATCCGGCCGCGGCAGCCAACTTCAACGGCGACTTCGCGGTCGCCTGGGAGTCGGCCGGTACCGTCGCGACGCGTTCGTTCAACAGTGTGGGCACTGCCCGGTACGCCGACGTACAGGTGGCGACTGCTGGTGTAGCACCGTCGATCGGCATCGACGACCAGGCGCAGACGGTCGTCGGCTGGACCGTGGCCGGCACTGATCCCGACGTGTGGGTACGTGGGTTCGGTACGGACGGCACCGACACGGGTCGGCTGTCGGCGCAGCGGCTGAGCTCCGTGGCCACAGGTCGGCAGGAGCAGATGACCGTCGCGGTCTCGCCGTACGCCGAGGTAGCGGTCGCCTACACCGACGACAACGACGGGAACACGTACGACCAGGTCTACCTGGGCACGGGAATCTCCAACAACAGCTGGTGAATCAGTGCGTTGTGGGGGACACCGTGCTCAGTACGGTGTCCCCTGCGTCGACCACTTCGAGGTGGTCGATGTCGCCTAGCGGGATCGACGTACTAGCGGGGATCTGTGCGTGGTAGCTGCCGTTCGCTGCCCACCAACCGGCTGTCTCTACGGTTCCGTTGCGGCCGTGGACGACGAGCATGCAGTGCTCGTACGGCTGCAGGTCGGTCAGCCGGAGCTGGATGTCCGTACCCCAGCCACGGCTGACCAGCTTGGCGGTCGTGTCGAGGCCACCGACCCCGTCCGTCGCTGTCCACGTCGCTGACGCCGGCGCCGGCGCGGACAGCAGGCCCCAGCTAGCGACACCAGCTATCGCTGCCGCTGCTGCCGCGGCCAGCACCCACCGCGGCCGCCTTTTCCTGCTCAGCTGAAGCGGCGCCGGCTCCGGCTGCTCCACTTCGATGTCCTCGACCGGTACGGCGTGCAGTAGCCCCGGCAGATGCGCGAACTGCAGCAACGTCTCGCGGCACGCCGTACAGGTCACGACGTGCTCCTCGACCGCGCGACGCTCGGACGCCTCCAGTGCACCGAGCACATAGGCGCCGACCGACATCGTCTCCGGGCACGTCATCGAAGTAGTTGCGGCGATACCCCGTCCCTCTGGGCGGGGAGGACCAGCAACTCCCTCCCTTCACATCTCAGGGACTGTCGGTCCCGGTTGGTTGAATGAGTGGCGTGTCCCGTTACCGTCTGGCCCCGACTCCGGAGCAGGAAGCGGCGTTGCTGGGGCACTGCGCACACGCCAGATGCATCTGGAACCTGGCTCTTGAGCAGTGGGGGATGTGGTCGGTGGGACGGAGGAGTCGCCCACCGCGCTACGTCGAGCAGGCGCGGCAGTTGACCGAGGCCCGTGCGGACAACGAGTGGTTGCGGGCCGGGTCGCAGACCGTCCAGCAGCAGGCGTTGCGTGACCGCCGCGCCAAGACCAGGGCCGCGATCGCCCGGCTGAACGCAAGGGAGAGGGACCGGCGCGAGAGCCAAGCCGTCTTCCGTTGCCGGTCCTGCAGTTACAGCGCGAACGCCGACGTGAACGCTGCTGTCAACATCGCGGCCGGACGGGCCGTGAACGCACGTGGAGCTCCTGACGTGCTGGGCGCCGAGAAGCGTGAACTTCAACTCCCTACCTCCGCGTAGTTGGGTTGGAATCCCCACCATTTATGGCGGGGAGGACGTCAAGAGCCGGTCACCCCTCGTTCCTCCAAGGCAGCGCGCAACGCGTGCAGTGCGTAGTAGCTGCGCGACTTCACCGTTCCCGGCGGTACGCCGAGGACGACGGCCGCCTCGTTGACGGTGCGGCGGCGGTAGAACAGCTCGACGATCACCTGCCGGTGGTCCGTGCTCAGACCCCGCAGTACGTCGATCACCTGCCAGACCTGCAGCACGCGGTCGATGTCGTCGGTAAGGGCCGGGAACTCGCGGTCCTCGATCGGTACCTCCGTCACCCGCGCGCTCTGCCGACGGCGGCCGGAGATCACCAGGTTGCGGGCGACCGTGAACAGCCAGCGCCCGGCCCGGTCCGGGTCCAGGTCGGCCGCATGCGTCCAGGCGCGCGCCATCGTCTCCTGCACGATGTCCTCGGCGTACTGCCGGTCGCCCACGGAACGCAGCACGTACCCGAACAACGGCCGCCGGTACTTGTCGTACAGCGCGCGGATCACCGTGTCGTCATCCACACTCTGGAACTACGCAGTACGGCGGTAAAAGGTTCAACTGAACCGCCGGGCCGGATCTCGCGTAGTCAATAGCGAGAGGAGATTCGATGAAGACGACAATCTTGTTGCTAGGAGCAACGGTGGCGGCGCTCGGCGCGCTGACCGCCTGCGGTGACGACGCCCGGCCCGCCGGTGACGCCGGTGGCGCTGCGGCGGCCGCGGTGTCGGTCAAGGACGTCAGCGGCGTCGGCCAGACGCTGGTCGACGCCTCCGGGAAGACGCTGTACTTCGCCGACCAGGAAGCCGGCGGCACGATCAAGTGCATCGACAGCTGCCTGAGCTTCTGGATGCCCGCCACCGGGTCCGACGCCGACGCGAAGTCGGTGTCCGGCCTGGCCACCATGAAACGCTCCGACACCGGCGCGGACCAACTCACCTTCCAGGGCAAGCCGCTCTACACCTTCAAACTCGACACCGCCGCGGGTGAGGCCAAGGGCAACAACCTCGCCGATGCTTTCTCCGGCATAGATTTCACCTGGCACGCCGCAACCACCACAGCCGCCGCCCCTACCCAGGCTCCTTCGTCGTCGGACGGCGGCAACTACGGCTACTGAACGAGCAGCACGCGGACGTCCCACGGCCCAAGGTGGAGCTTGTCCCCGGGCGAGCTGTCGGCCAGTACGTCGTAGACCGGGTCCGGCAGATCGATGCTCACGCTGTCCCACGACCAGTTGTGCACGAACCGGAGCTGGCGTCCGTCCGTGGCCGTAGCGGACGTGACCGTCACGCTGCTCGGTAGGTCCTGCCAACGGCTTGGCTTGATCCACCGGAGCAGGGCGGTCGCCAACGGCGCGTTGGGGACGGTGCCGACGTAGGTGATACGGCCGTCACCGTGGGCACGCGTGGTGATCGCCGGCCATCGACCGAAGTGCGGGTGCTCATAGCTCGCCAGCACGTCGGCACCGTCGACCTGGATGCCGTCGACCCACCGGGTCGCGGCCGCGTCGTCACCGAGCTTCAGGGTTGCTGACCGGACCGGCAGCTCCGCGCCGACGTTACTGTACTCGTCGTACCGGACACCGGCCGCGTCAGCGAGCCCGGCCGGCATCGTCGCCGTACGAGCCCGCGCCTCGTGGTCCGCATAACCAGTCCGGGGACCGACGACCAGATGACCGCCGGCCGCAGCGTAGGCCAGCAGACGGCTCAGCAGTTCGTCGTCCGCAAGGTACAGCCCTGGTACGACGAGCACTGGGTGCTCGCCGACCGAGCCGGTGAACTGACTGACGTGCAGGATGCGTACCTGCAGCCCGGCGTCGAAAGCTCCACGGTAGAAGGGATCGAAGAGGCCGTGGTACGACTGGTAGTCCGGGCTGCCGTCCTCGTGCGAGAGCGGCGGGTACTTCTCCATGAGCCACTTGCTCGGCAGCGAGTAGAGCATCGTCACGTCGCTGTCCGGCGTGAGACCTGTCACCAGTGACCCGGCGGTCTCCAGTTCCGCACCGAGACGGGCGATCTCGCGGTAGGTCCGGCCCGGCAGTCCGTTGTGCGGCAGCACTCCACCCCAGTAGGTCTCGGCGCCGAAGTGCAGGGTGTGCCAGTGCCAGTACTCGATCATCGTGGCTCCACGCGAGACGAGCGCCCAGGCGGCTTGGCGCCACTGGCCGTCGTACGCGGGCCGGTTGTCCCACGGATAGCCGATGGACTGCGCGTTCGTCTCGGTGACGAGGAACGGCCGTTGCTGCGACGAGTACATGCGGTCCGCGCTTTGGTACAGCGCCCACGTGCCGTTGGTGGTCCAGCTCTGCGATGCCTGTCCGGTCTGTGGATGGAGCAGGCCGTCCTGCATCGCGTAGTACGGGTTGCCGGCCGTCACGTCGAGACGCCGTACCAGCTCGTCGTCGGCCGCCGCGGGGCGCCCGTACGAGATGCAGGTGGTGACGAACTGGTCCGGGCGCGCGTACTCGCGGACGATGTCGGCCTGCCACCCGATGAAGTCGGTGGTCTGCTCGGCCTGGAACTTCCGCCACGCGACGTCGTACTGCGGCTGCACGTTGCCGTCCGGCGTCCACAGGTCCGCCCAGTCCGACAGGCGATGGGACCAGTACACCAGGCCCCAGGCATCGTTGAGCGTCTGTACGTCGCCGTACGTGTGCCGCAGGCTGTCCACGAACCGCTGGAACACCCCGTGATTGTGGAGAAGCTCGTTCCCCGGCTCGTTGTCGACCTGGAACCCGATCACGGCCGGGTGATCGGCGTACCGCTCCACGATCTTGCGGATCACCCGCTCGGCGTGGAAGCGGAAGCCGGGGTGAGTGAAGTCCACCTCCTGCCGCGCGCCCCACCCGATCCGCTGACCCGTCTTACGCTCGCCGGTGATCTCCGGGTACAGCCGGGCCAGCCACGGCGGGACGGCGTACGTCGGGGTGCCGAGCAGCACCGCGATACCGCGGGAGTGCGCGCCGTCGAGAACGGGCTGCAGCCAGTCCAGGTCGAACCGCCCGTTCTCCGGCTCCCACGTCGACCACACCGACTCGCCCACGCGGATCACCGAGAATCGCGCCTCGGCCATCAGGTCGAGATCGAGCTCGAGCCGGTCGTTGGGTTGATATTCGTGATAGTACGCAGCTCCGAAAAGCACACGTTCGTGCACAGTAGTTTCTCCAAGCTCAGAAGGGAATCAGGCTTTGATGCCGCCGGAGGCCAGCCCCGACTGCCAGTACCGCTGCAGCAGCAGGAACGCAGCGATCAGTGGGATCACCGACAGGAACGAACCGGTGATCACCAGGGACAGCACGGCACCGGTCGTCCCGCCGCCGGCGCCGGCCTGAGACGACCACTGCGCGAGCCCAACCGTGACCGGGTACAGGTCGGGGTTGTTGAGCATGATGAGCGGCAGGAAGTAGTTGTTCCAGGTCGCGACCAGCGTGAACAGCACCACCGTGACGATGCCCGGGGCAAGCATCCGGGCCGCGACCTGGAAGAAGATCCGGAACTCACCCGCGCCGTCGATCCGGGCGGCCTCGATGATCCCGTCCGGAACCGCGTCCTGGGCATAGATGCGCATCAGGAACAGGCCGAACGGGCTGACCAGTGACGGCAGGATGATGGCCCACGGCGTGTTCACCAGCCCCGCCTTGCTGAACAGCAGGTACGTCGGGATCGCGAGGGCCGTGGTCGGCACCATGATCGCACCGAGCACGAGCCCGGACATCGCGGCGTTCCCCCGGAACCGGTACTTGGCGAAGCCGTACCCGGCGAGCGCACACAGGAACGCCGCCCCGCCCGCGCTGACCACCGAGTAGAAGACGGTGTTGGCCATCCAGCGGGAAAACACCCAATCGCCGTTCGTCACGGTGGCGCGGATGTTGGACCACAGCGAGAAGTCGTCGGCGAACCACAGGCCGAAGCTCGAGAACAAATTGCCCACTGTCTTGGTCGAGGCCACGAACAACCAGAACAACGGCAGCAGGAAGTAGATCAGCAATGCCACCATGCAGATGGTCAGCACGCTGCTGCGGCGTTCTCTCATGACCGGCTCCTTCGGGTCGTGACGAACAGAACGGCGTACGACACGACGACGATGACGGCGCCGAGCAGGAACGACACCGTCGCGGCGTAGTTCACCTCCTGACCCGTGAAGGCCAGGGTGTACCCGTAGAGATTCGGTGTGTAGCCGCCGTCGATGACGCTGGGCGCGAGCCGCTGCATCAGCTGTGGCTCGCTGAACAGCTGGAAGCTGCCGATGACCGAGAAGATCACGCAGACCAGCAGGGCCGGCCGGAGCGCCGGGATCTTGATGCTCCACGCCGTCCGGATCGCCCCGGCGCCGTCCACCGCGGCGGCCTCGTACAGATCGTGCGGCACGGCCCGCAGAGCGGCGTACAGGATGATCATGTTGTAGCCGGTGAACTCCCAGGTGACGATGTTCGCGATGGAACCGAGCATCCAGTCGCTGCTGAGGAACTTCGGCGGCGACATGCTCAGCTTGTCGGCCAGTTGGGCGAACAGACCGAAGTCCTGGCCGTAGAGGTAGCCCCACATCAGGGTGGCGACCACGGCCGGGACGGCGTACGGCAGGAAGATGCCGAGCCGGAAGCCCTTCGCCACCCGGAGCAGCCCGCTGTCGATGGCCAGCGCCGCGAACAACGCGATCGCGAGCATGATCGGCACCTGGATCAGGAAGAACAGCCCGACCCGGCCGACTCCGTCCAGCAACCGCGGATCCGTGAGCGCCCGGGTGTAGTTGCCGAGCCCCGCGAACACGGTGCCGCCGATCAGCCGCTCCTGGAACAGGCTCAGGTACGCCGCGTACGCCAGCGGCAACACCAGCAGGCCCAGGAAGACCAGCATGAACGGCGCGACGAAGAGGTAGCCGGTACGGGCGTGGCTCACGCCACGGGCGCGCCGGCGTACCTCGGCTCGGCTCGGCGCCCGCGCGCCGAGCCGATCGGTCGTGTTGACGCTCATTGCCCGACCTTGAAGCCCTGGTTCTTCGCGTACTTCGTGGTCCGGTCCTGCCACTGGTCGAGTGCGGCGCTGGTGTCGCTCTTGTTCGCGAACGACTTGCCGACGGTCTCGCCCCAGTCGCTGTAGGCCTGGTCGAGGAACGGCGGCCACTGGAACTTCGTGTCCACGGTGTCGCTGATCCCGGCGAACAGCTTGTTCACCGTCTGGCCGCCGTAGAAGGGCAGCGGGCGGTCGACGAACGAGCTGTCGGCCAGCAGGGACTTCGTCACCGGGAAGAGGAACTGCTGGGTCGCGAACATCTTCGTCGACTCGGGATCGGTGTTGATGAACTCGGCCAGCTTCGCCGCCGCGATCGGGTTCTTCGTCCCCTGCACGACCGCGGTCGTGGAGCCGCCCCAGTTGCCGGAGACGTTCTTGCCCGCCTCCCACTGCGGTAGCGGTGCCGCGCGCCACTTGCCGCTGGTCGCTTTCGCGCTGCCTTCGAGGAAGACCGGGCCCCAGGCCGCGGTGATCCAGGTGGCGTACTTGCCGCGGTTCAGCGCCTGGTACCACTGGTCGTTGAAGTCGGCGTCGGTCGAGACCGAGCCGTCCTTGATCAGTCCGCTCCAGTAGTCGGCGACCTTCTTGGACTCCGCGCCGTTCAGATCGACCTTGACCGAGTCGGCACCGGTGTTCTCGAACGGCTTCACGCCTGCCTGCCAGAGCAGGCCGAACCACACGCCGGCCTGGCTCTGCGCGAGGTTCGTCAGGTAGACCTTCGGATCCGCGGCGTGCAACTTGCGGGCCGCCGCGGCGAACTCGTCCCACGTCTTGGGTACGGCGATGCCGTACTTGTCGAAGATGTCCTTGCGGTACAGCATCCCCATCGGTCCGCTGTCCTGCGGGATCGCCCAGACCTCGCCGTTGGAGCCGACCACCTGCTGCCAGGTCCACCCGACGAACTTGTCCTTCAGCGCCTCGGCGCCGTACGGGCGCAGGTCCATCAGGCTCTTGGTGAGCGAGAACGTCGGGATGTACTGGAACTCGATCTGAACGGCGTCCGGGAAGCCGGCCTTGGCCTTCAGGGCCGTGCGCAGCTTGGTGTACTGCGGTCCGCCCTGACCGGCGTTGACCACCTTCACCTTGATCGCGGGGTACTTCTTCTGGAACAGGTCGACTTCCTTCCGGATGTTCGGCACCCAGGTCCAGAAGGTCAGCTCGGTGGGTGTGGACATGGCCTTGTCGATGTCGGCCTGGCTGACGGTCTTGGCCGCGGGCTGGCCGCTGGAGCTGTCACCGCCACCGCCGCAGGCGGCCAGGGCGAGACTGCCGCTCAGGACGAGCGCTGCGGCTAGCGCGACTCGGCGCCGCAGGGATGTGCGTTGGAAACGGAACACGTGGAACAACTCCTTGGGATCTGAGCAGACTTCACCCGGGATCGCGGCCTCGGCCGGCCGGTGCGGACCGCCCATCAGGGCGGACGTGTGCGTTCAGCGGTGCCGCTCGGGTGGAGCGGCGGTGGAGTGGCGGATGACCAGCCGAAGCGATGGTCGCTCCGGCGCGGGAGACCGATCGCCGGTAGGTGATTCGATCTCCTTGACGAGGTTCGCGATCCCGCGGGCGACATGGAGGTCGAAGTCCTGAGGGACGGTGGTCAGCGGGGGAGTCAGGAACGCCGCCGTCGGAATGTCGTCGAATCCGACGATGCTGACGTCGTCGGGGACCGATCGGCCCGCCTCGGTCAGCGCGCGCAGGACGCCGATGGCCATGTCGTCGTTGGCGACGAAGATCGCGGTGACGTCATCGTCGGCTGCCAGCTGCTGACCAGCCGTGTAGCCGGACGCGGGGAGCCAATCGCCTTCCAGTACAGGTGGTTCCGGGGCACCGGCATCGGCGAGGGCCTGTCTCCAACCGGCCATCCGTTCCCGGGCGGCCCACCAGCGATGCGGGCCGGCGACGTGCCAGACCGTCCGGTGCCCGAGACCGAGCAGATGCTCGGTCGCGGTCCGGCCGGCCTCCACGTTGTCGCCGCCGGTGTCCAGGCTCGGCTTCGCGGTGAGACCTGGGAGCCGGCCGAAACTCAGCACCGGGAGGTCGACGTCGATCGGGCGGGCGTCGCTGCCCTCGTCGATCGGTTCGGACAGGATGATGCCGTCCACCCCCTGCACGAGGAGGTGCTCGATCGCGTCGGCGACCGTGTCGCCTTCGAGGGTGTTGACGATGCTGACCGAGTAGCCGGTGGTGCGGAGGGCGCGTTCGATCGCCACCAACTGCGTCGCCGGACCGAAGAGCGCCGTACCGAGACAGACGACCCCGATCCGTTGCGTGCGGCCGGAGTTCAGCGCTCGCGCGGCGTCGTTGCGGCGGTACCCGAGCTCCCGCATCGCGGCCTGGACCCGGAGCCGGACCTCCTCCTTGACGTACGGCTCGCCGTTGATGACCCGGGACACCGTCTTCTGCGACACACCGGCCAGCCGGGCGACGTCCGTACTCCCGGGACGACGGCGCGCCCGACCATCCTCGGAGCTCCGTTTCGCCACGGTCATCGGGCCTCATCTCGGGATGTTTCTGCCCTGCTTCTGACGGTTTCTGACTACGCAGTCAGATTCTGTCTACGTAGTCAGAACGTCAATGGCTCGTCCCGTGTGACTTGAGTCACACAAGCTCAGCGGGAGTACAGGGCGGTGATCCGGCCGCGGGCGATGGTCTTGGCATCGATCGCCTTCAGTGCTTCGTCGAGGCCGGCGCCGTCGAAGAGGCCGGTCGGCCCGGACAGCGCGTAGACGGTGAAGCGGTAGTGGTGCGTGCCGCTCGGCGGGCAGGGCCCGTAGTACCCGTTCTTGCCGCCGGAGTTCTTCGCTTGTTTCACGCCTGGCAGCACGCCGCCTTCCGTCAGCTGTGCGGGGGCCGGCTCGAGGTCCAGCAGGATCCAGTGCGTGAAAGTGCCGCGGGGTGCGTCGGGATCGTCGACGACCACGGCCAGAGCTCTGGCGTTCGCGGGGATGTCTGTCCAGGCGAGCGGCGGCGGCACGCCTTCGCCGTCGCACGTGTACTTGCGCGGGATCGCCTCACCGTCGCGGAACGCCGTACTGGTGACTGTGATGCTGTCCGGTGCGGTCACGGCCGGCTCCTTCCCCGACTGATCGCCGCCGCAGGCTGCCGTGCTCACCAGCACGGCAGCCCACAGCAGCAGTCGCATACTTCAACGTACTACCGGATCACCGGCCCGGGACGAAGACGACTGCGTCGCCGACTGCGCGTTCGGCGCCGCCGGTGTTGCTGGGGTGGTTGACGACGGTGCCGTCGCCGAGGGCCATCGCGGTGGAGCCGCCGCCGTCGAGGTTGAGGGCGTCGGACAGGCCGAGCGCCTTGGCGACGGCGGCGGTCTCGTCCATCGTCGTGCCGACGCTCGTGGTCTGACGGCCGTCGATGGTGGCGAGGACGATCTTGCCGCCGCGGGTCGTGCCGGCGATGGTGCGCGGGTTGCGGTCGAAGAAGCTGCCGGTGCCGTCCGGTACGACGATTTCGCCGTTCTTCGTCAGCTGGTAGCGACCGGTCACGCCGTACAGGCCGCTGCGCAACGGGACCTTGCGGCCGTTCTCGTCCGATACCGCGAGGTCCGTGCGCAGGCAGCCCTTCGCCAGCTTGAGGAGCGCGACGGTGTCCTGACCGGTCGCCTGCAACGAGGTCTGGCTCGGGCTGAGCGCCGTACCGCGCGTGGTCGACGTACGGACGACACAACCGCGGCGGTCGAGGACGACCTCGACGCCGGCGCCGGCCGGAGTCGCGGCGGCGAACTCGGGCGTGAATCGGACGACGTCACCCGGCACCGTGCACGTGGTCTGGTCGGCGAGCGTCGCGCAGGCGGTCGGGATCACCGGCGGGTGGTTGAGGAACTCGAGCGGGAGCTCGGCGCCGGTGAAGCGGTTGTGCACGGCGCCGGTCCAGCGCAGGTGGCCGGTGACCACTCTGTTGCTCTTGGCATCGATCACGAGGTTGGCCTCGGTCGGGTCGGCGAGCGGCTCGCTGAGCAGCTTGCCGTCGAAGAGGCCGAGCCCGACCGGGTCGCCCGGGTACTGCGGGTTCGCGGTGAAGGTGAAGAACGACGCGTTCACGCCGGCCAGCGCACCGGACGACTTCACCAGGTCCGAGGTCTTCTCGACGCGGGCCAGGTCCGGGCCGTACGTCGCCTTCAGGTGGCCGTCGGCGGTCCGCGGGTCGATCGTGAGCACGTTGACGACCCACGGACCGCGCGGCGTGGTGTTGATCTGGTCGGCCGGCGCCGGGTCGGTGCCGCGGACGATCCGGGTCAGCGTGACGCCGCGCGCCAGCGTCTGGACGGTCCGGGTCTCGGCCAGGTCGGCGTCCCCGATCGGCAGGCCCTGCACTTGTTCGCGCGCCGGTGCGGCGCCGGCGGTCGACAACCCGGTCGCCAGGACGCCGAACACCGCGGCCGTGCCGAGGGCGGCCTTGAACACTCGAGCGGAAGTAGTCATACCGCCCATCCTCGGAGCAGGCGGTGGAATCTTTCTAGACCTCGCTCTGACTTGTCAGCATCTTCCAGGTGACAGTTCAGCTCCGCTCTACCAGCCGGATCACCGGCAGCTCACGGTCGGTCTTCACCTGGTACTCCGCGAACCGCGGGGATGCCGTGGTGATCAGCTTCCACGCCTCGTCCCGCTCCGGTCCGTGCAACTGCTCCGCGCGGACGTCGATCGTCCGGCCGTCGAGGTCGATCCGAACCTTGTCGGGATTGGCCGCGAGGTTGTAGTACCAGGCCGGGTTGCCAGGCGCGCCGGCCGCGGAAGCGACGATCAACCGGCTGCCGTCGGGCGCCGCGAACCAGCCGACCGGGGTCGTCCGCTCCACGCCGGACTTCCGCCCGACCGTCCGCAGTACGAGCGCGTCGAAGCCCATGAACTTGCCGCCGCCGCGCCGCCCGATCCGTCGGGCCATCAAGGTGTTCATCCAGCGCAGCAGGCGGCCTTTCGGCTGCCGGGCGCCGCGGGTCCCGGCCCGGGTGTCGAAGCTCATCGGCTCGTCACCGCCTCGCGCGCGTGCACGGTGCGCGTCGTGGAGACCTTCGCGTCGTGAGTGAACGGGCGGCCTTCGAGGTTGAAGCTCCAGGACACGGTCGGCGTGATCCGCAGGTACGCCGACGTACCGAACTGGCCGTCGCGTTCGACGAGTTCCGCCTCGCCGTAGATCCGCAGGTAGCGCGGGACCCATGGGCGCGTGGACACGAGGTCGTCGACGACGAACGCCACCTTGGTCTGCCCGTCGTGGACGTTGCGGTACTTGCGGGTGCGGACCGGGTCGACCCCGCCGATGTACAGGTGCGTCCCGTCGTACTCGAAACCGACCGGGACGGCGTCCGGCTGACCGTCGCCCGCGACGGTGGCGAGGCGGCCCAGGGGCTGGGACCGCAGATAGGCGATCTCCGCTGCGCTGAACGACATCGGATCTCCTCTGCTCGATAGTTAATGGCATTTATAGTATGCGATGTTAACTATACAGGCCATGTACCGTGAACAGGGTGAGCGAGACGGAGACGACCCCGGAACGCGCTCGCTTCCGCGGCGGGCGGTTCGCGCACGTCCACGGTGCCGGCGTGGACCCAGCGGAGCTGGATGCCGGTGCCGGACTGCTGCAGGTCAGCGGAATGGTTCAGGGCCTCTACGCGGGCATCTCCGAGCGGCACGACCTGACACCTGTCCAGGCGAAGCTGCTGTGCGTCCTGCTCGACGGACCCAGGGGTATGGCGGAGCTCGCGCAGTGCTTCGGGGTCGAGAAGGCGGCGCTCACCGGTCTGATGGACCGCGCAGAGAAGCGCGGCCTCGCCGAGCGCTCACCGGTCCCTGGCGATCGGCGCGCCGTGCAGGTCACGTTGACCGACTCCGGTCGCCGCGCCGCAATCGCCTTCCACGCCGACGTCGGCGAGGCCCTGAACGAGCTGATCGGGCACCTCAGCGATGCCGATCGGGAACACTTCCGGGCAGTCATCGCCGGCATCATCACCAGGTGCCGCACGTCACCATCCAGCTCCTGAGCATCGCAGCGTCACGGACAGCGCTTTCCCCTACGATCGATGGCGTGTCCACCCCGCTGAGTAGCTGACATATGTCCGCCGTCGTCGGTGCCTTCGGCGCACTGGTCGCTGTGGCCGTGCTCGGGTACGTCGTCGGCGTCTTCGGCGTACTGAAGAAGCAGGACGAACTCGTCCTGTCCCGGCTGGCGTTCTTCGTGGCGACCCCGGCACTGTTGTTCACTACCGTCGCGCGCGCGGACCTGCGGGCGATCTTCTCGGTGGTGCTCGTCACCAACCTGGTCAGCCTGTTCGTGGTGCAGGCGCTGTTCCTGTTGATCGCCGCGGTGATCTGGCGGCGGACACGGTCCCAGGCAACGATCGGTGTGCTCGCGTCGTCGTACGTGAACGCGGGCAATCTCGGCGTACCGGTGGCGGCGTACGTGCTGGGCGACGGTGCGTTGGTGGCGCCAATCGTGTTGTTCCAGGTGCTGATCATGGCGCCGGTCGCGTTCGCCGTACTGGACGGTGACCGGCAGGGGAGCGGTCGGCGGGTGTCGCTGCGGACCGTGGCCACCCGGCCGTTCCGCAACCCGTTGACGGTGGCGTCGCTGCTCGGACTGCTGGTGTCGGTGCTCGGCGTGCGGTTGCCAGACGTGGTGATGCGGCCGATCGACCTGGTCGCGGCGGCGGCGGTCCCGGTCGCACTGGTGGCGTACGGCCTCAGCTTGAGTGCGGGCACCAAGGACTCGATCACCGTACGGCGGGACGTCTTACTAGCCGTTGCACTGAAAACCGTCGTACAACCACTGGCGGCCTACGCGATCGCCCGCTGGGCCCTGGACCTACACGGCACGGCCCTACTAGCCCCAACCCTCCTAGCCGCCCTACCCACAGCCCAAAACGTCTACGTCTACGCCGTCCACTACCGAGCCAGCCGAACCCTAGCCCGCAGCGCAGTCCTCCTCAGCACCCTGCTCTCAATCCCCGTCATGATCCTCATAGCCGGCCTACTCACCTGAAGGGTCCCGCGACTAGCGCCAAGCAGTCACGAGCTGTTCAGGACCCACGGCCTGCACCCCGTCCACCGCAACGCCCGCACGGGCGACAGCGACCATCGGTGTGGTGTCATCGGCGCCCGGAAGCTGCGACCTGTGAAGAAGTAGGCGGCCGAGGTCGTGTACGTCGAATGCCTTCCTCTCCAGCCACTTGATCGACCCCACGGCTAAGATTCTCGTCGCTGTCGGGCCGCGGTCCGCGGCCACCAGGTCGATCTCGGGGTCGTTCGTCCTTGTCCAGTACCCGCCGACCGCGCCTGTGCCGTCGGGGAGTCCGCCGTCGCGGAGACGGAAGAGTGACTCGCGAACCACAGGTTCGATTGCGCGACCGCGCCACGATGGCCAGGACTTCCGGATACGAGCCAAAGTGAGGTCTCCACGCCCACGGTCGACTTCGGCGAGGTATGGGCCCAGAAACGCGAGCCAGAACCGTAGGTGCGGGTCGGCGATGTAGTAGCGGGTCTCTTTGGAAGGACGAGTGGACAACGGTGTCGCCGCCTCGACGATCCGCTTGGCGCCAAGTAGGTGGAGCGCCCGGTTGAGGGTGCTCGCAGCCAGGCCTCCTGCGGCCCGGCCGATGAGTGTATGCGTGCGTTCGCCCGAACCGATGGCCGAGAGAACCAGCCGGGCCTGTGCATCGGCAGGGAATTCGGCCGCCAGGGAGCGTTCCCCGCTGACGATCAGTGCGGAGGTCGGATCGGCAACCGCCTCCGCTAAGTAGTCGAAGGTGCTGCCGCCCGCGGGCCAGTTCTCGAGCACCAGTGGTAAGCCTCCCGAGACGAGGTAGGCGTCGAACGCCTCGGGCGCTTCGAGGCCGAGCATGTCGGCGACATCAGCAGGGTTCAGCGGCGGCACCAGCAGTTCCGTGCCGCGCTGGTGGAACGGACGGTCGTACTGGTTCAGGCGCTCCATCATCGCGAGATCCGACCCCACGCAGAGGAGCAGTACCGGCCTTCGGGAGAGCTCCCGGTCGTAGACCTTCTGGAGAGTGCCCTCGAACCCGGGGTCGTTGGCGATCAGGTATGGCATTTCGTCTATGACAACGATGCTGGGCTGGTCAGCTGGCAGAGCCGCCGACAGCAGTTGCAATGCGGCATCCCAGTCTTGTGGCGTTTGGCCGGCGAAGAGCGCCGCCTCTGGCAGCGTCGAGGTGGCTCCTGCCTCGACAAAAAGCCGCAGGTCGGTGGCTGTGTTCGATTGCGCTGATGCCGTGAAAAAGAGGCTTGGTAGTCCTGAGCGCTCGATGAATTCTTCGACGAGGCGTGACTTCCCCACCCTCCGCCGGCCACGGATGAGCGCTGCCCTGCCCGGACGCCCTGTCCGTCCACGGTGCTCAACACGTTGTAGGAGCCGGCTGAGCGCGTCGAGTTCGCGAGCTCGGCCGTAGAAGTGATCCATCGCGTCCTTTCCCAGATACAACCACACGCGGTATGTTCAGCAATGAACATACCAAATCTGGTTGTCTTGTGGTGCCTCAGTCGCCGAGCTCGTTCAGCTCCGCTCGGTAGCGGGCGAGGTCGAAAGGCTCCCGGCGGGTGAGAGAGGCGTGCGTGAGGGGCATGAGCACGTGACCGATGGCGTGCAGGATGTCGTGACGGTCGTGACCCGCGTCGAGCAGTCTGCGGGCCGCGGCCCAGACTTCCGGCGGATCGTTGTCCCACAGTTGATTCGCGACGATCTCGTGCATCACTAGGTGCAGGCGGGGATTCACTCCGTCGATCTCGCCGTCGAATGCCGGATCAGCGAGCGCCTCGTGATACTCGGGATGCTCGCCCTGGATCAGCAGCCCACGTTCGTCCGGGTCGTTCGGATCCAGCCGCGGGAAGTCCTCGTCTCCGATGCGGGTGCCGACGTAGGGCATCGCGAACGTTCTCCGGTCGAGCGCGTCCTGTAGGTCGTCGATGGTGGCAGCCGGGTCAAGCCCCTCCAGCAGCGCCCGTCCGGGCGAGGCGTTGGCGATGTCGTCGTACGCCTCGTCGAAGTGCCCGAGGCATGCCCCGGTGAAGGTGAGCAGCTCCTCGAGTGCCGCGGATGGCAGGCCTTGGCGACGAGCCGACCATTGGATCCACGCCGGCACGAGCTCCGGCAGCAGCATCCGATCGTCGGGTTCGAGAACGGCCTTCTTCGGCAGCCAGCCGAGCAGGAAGATCTCCGTTTTGGCCGGGCTGACCCGGAGCAGCTTGCCGTCGTCGTAGTCGGCGCCGTAGTCCACGATCAGCCGCGCGCAGTACGCCGGGTCGCCGGTCGACGGAAGGTCCGCGGCTTCGGGTGCGGCGAGGAACTCTCTGACGATCTCGGCTCGTTCGTCCTCGTCGATCTCCACGGGCTCAGTTCGCTCGGGTGGCTCGGGGAGGGCGGTCAGGCGGTACAGCGCGAAGGCCCGCAGCTCGGCGAAATCGGACGAAACCTCGGGCTCCCAGGTGTTGTCGGTCGCCTCGAGAGCGTCTTCGAGCAACCTCCGCGCCGCGGCCGGATCCATCGTTTCCAGGAACATGGTGCCAGCGGCCTCCTCCGCCCCCTGACGCATCAACTTGAGCAGGTCTTCGACGTCCTCGGCGAGCAGAATGTCCTTCGCCCAACCGCCGAGATGGTTGAAGTCGACCATGATCGATATGCCGTGCCGACGTCCCGCCCGCTCGAACGCACACAGCACGCTGGCCCCGTCGCCGTACACGTCGCGTAGCGCCCAGCAGCCGACTGTGGTCACTTGATCGAGGTCGGCTGACCAGGTCGGCTCGGGAGCACCGCGGGCGATCAGGTCGGCCGACAGCCGTTGCGCACGTGCCGCCAGCTCCGCAGTCGGCGCCATCGCTACAACTGCACGGGCCAGGGCCACGCCACCCGCTGTCGTCCGGTACCCCGCTGCCTCGAGAACCGCCTCCAGTGACTCATGGTCGTCACCGCCGAGATCTCCTGTCTGCCAGCCATCGCCGCACAGAATCGAGACCAGCGTCTCGGCGTCGAGCGGATCTCCGCCGCGGGCGATCTGATCGAGCTTGTCGAAGATCTCGCGATACATCGCGTCCAGCTCACGTTCCGCCGAGCGGCGTCCACGGGACTGGTTGCTGCGACTGTTCTTGTTCGGCTTCTTCCGGCTGCGGCTTTTGGGCACACTCCACAGTCGCAAAGCCGACCGCCCACGGCCAAATATGCCGGTCCGGTCACTCTGCGGATGGAGTGACGAGCCGGCGTACGGCCGCTACCTCATGGCTTTGAAGGCTTCTTCGGCTACGGGTTCTACCTGGTCTACTGCGACGCCTTCGTTGGCGGACTGGGCTATGACGGTGAGGGTGTTGGAGCCGCGGTAGCACTGGGTCGGGAGGTTGCCGACGGCCTCGATGCAGGTGGAGTTGCCGATCTTCTTGATCTTGTCGGCGCTCGCACCGGAGTCCGCGACGACCTTGTCGATGTCGACCCGGCCGCGGAGTGCGATCAGGACGTAGAACCGGTCGCCCTCGAGGCTGCCGTACGCCTCGACCATCACCTTCTTGCCGTCGTTGATCCGGCTCAACGCATCACGGGTCTGATCGAGCCGCGCCTGACTGCGGATCTCCGGGTCGGTGATCCGGTCGAGGCCCGCGACCTTGGCGGGCGGGGTGATCGCACGCTCCGCGTTCAGCCGGCTGAGCGGCCCGAGACCCCACAAATACCCGAGCACAGCCAGCACGATCAGCACAACAACCGCACTGCTAACAGTCACCCAAGGCCCACGAACCTTGAACCGCCGCAACCCCTTCTTCTTCGGCTGCTCACCCACACCCGTCGCCACAGCACCCGTCGCCACAGCACCCGTCGCCGGAGCACCCGTCGCCGGAGCGACCGGGGGGACGGGGGCCAGTTCGGTGGTGTCCGCGCCGGCGTCGTCGGCCTGGTTCTTGGGATTTGCCGGGTTGGTGGGGTCGCTCATCGATTGGCTCCTCGGACGTCAGGGTCACGGGGTGCAGCGGTCGGCTCGTCCCGATGGTTCCACATCATGACAAACCGTAGTCGAACCTCAGAACGCAGAAGTGCCCGCCTCCCCAACAGGAGACGGGCACCTCTGTGGCGTCAGAGCGTCGCGACGACCTTGACCGTGTCGGAGTCGTCCGCGTGCCAGACGATCTCGCCGGTGATCCGGCCGGCGGCGCGCAGATCCGGCTCGGCGAGCTCGGCGAGCGCCAGTCGCGCGGCGGGCCCGGTGACCTCGACCTTGGAGACCTCGGTCTTCATCGACACCTTCTCCTCGGACTTCGCGCCGCGGATACCCGCGAGGACCTCGGAGACCGCGTCCAGCACCTCGGGCTCCTGCGCGGCGACGGCCAGGTCGCCGTCCGGCGTCGGCCACGACGACGTGTGGATCGAACCCTCCTGCCACCACGACCAGACCTCTTCGGTCGCGAACGGCAGGTACGGCGCCAGCAACCGGAGCTGCACCGACAACGCCACCGCGAGTGCCGCCTTCGCCGAGGCAGCAGCGGCGTCGCCCTGACCGCCGTACGCACGCTCCTTGACCAGCTCGACGTAGTCGTCGCAGAACGTCCAGAAGAACCGCTCGCTGATCTCCAGCGCCCCGGTGTAGTCGTACCGGTCGAAGGCCGCCGTGGCGTCGGCGACGACCGCCCGCAGCCGCTGCAGCATCGCCAGGTCGACCGGCTCGGTGACCAAAGCCGGGTCGACCGTGGTCGCCCCGAACCCGAGAACGAACTTCGACGCGTTCAGGACCTTGATCGCGAGCCGGCGCCCGACCTTCATCTGCGACTCGTCGAACGGCGAGTCCAGCCCCGGCCGCGCCATCGCGGCCCGCCAGCGCACCGCGTCCGACCCGAACTTCTCCAGGACCTCGGTCGGCAGCACCGCGTTGCCCTTGGACTTGGACATCTTCTTGCGGTCCGGGTCGACGATGAAGCCAGAGATCATCGCCACCCGCCAAGGCAGCACGCCGTTCTCGAACTGCGCGCGCACGACCCGGCTGAACAGCCAGGTCCGGATGATGTCGTGCGCCTGCGTGGCGAGGTCCGTCGGGAAGGTCCGCTCGAACAGGTCCGCGTCCCGCTCCCAGCCGCATGCGATCTGCGGCGTCAGCGACGACGTGGCCCAGGTGTCCATGACATCCGGATCTGCCTCGAAACCACCCGGCTTGCCGCGCTGCGCCTCGTCGTAACCGCGCGGCGCCTGCGAGGTCGGGTCGATCGGGAGTTCGGCCTCGGACGGCATCAGCGGGTGCTCGTAGTCCGGCTCCCCGTCGTGGTCCAGCGGATACCAGACCGGGAACGGGACACCGAAGTACCGCTGGCGGGAGATCAGCCAGTCGCCGTTCAGCCCCTCGACCCAGTTCAGGTACCGGTGGCGCATGTGGTCGGGGACCCAGGTGAGCTCGTTACCGAGCTCCAGGAACTCCTGCTTGAGCCCGGCGTCGCGTCCGCCGTTCGTGATGTACCACTGCCGGGTGGCGACGATCTCGAGCGGCTTGTCGCCGTTCTCGTAGAAGTTCGCCATCCGCTCGGTCTTCTTCGGCTCGCCGTCCAGGTCGCCGGACTCCCGCAGCTTGCCGACGATCAGCTCGCGCGCGCTGAACACGGTCTTGCCGGCCAGCTCGCCGTACAGCTCTGAACCCTCGAGCCACGCCGGGGTGTCACGGAGCAGCCGGCCGTCGCGGCCGATGACCGTACGGACCGGGAGCTGCAGCTCGCGCCACCACTGGATGTCGGTCTGGTCGCCGAAGGTACAGCACATCGCGATGCCGGCGCCCTTGTCCATCTCGGCGGCCGGGTGTGCGAGGACCGGGATCTCGACCCCGAACAGCGGCGACGTCACCGTCGTACCGAACAAGGGTTTGTAGCGGTCGTCGTCCGGGTGTGCGATCAGCGCGACGCAGGCCGGGATCAGCTCCGGGCGGGTGGTCTCGATGTAGATCGGGCCGTCGGCGCCGTGGAAGGAGATCCGGTGATAGGCGCCTGCGTACGATCGGGGCTCCATCTCGGCCTGCGCGACCGCGGTCTGGAACGTGACGTCCCACATCGTGGGCGCCTCGGCCAGGTACGCCTCGCCGCGGGCGAAGTTGCGCAGGAACGCGCGCTGCGACGTACGCCGGGAGTCCTCGGAGATCGTGGTGTAGAGGTACGACCAGTCGACGCTCAGGCCGACCTGCCGCCACATCGCCTCGAACGCCTGCTCGTCGATATGCGTGAGCTCACCGCACAGGTCGACGAAGTTCTGCCGGGAGATCGGGACCTGCTTCTTCGGGTCAGGCTTGGCCGGCGGGGTGAAGTCCGCGTCGTACGGCAGCGAGGGGTCGCACTTGACGCCGTAGTAGTTCTGGACCCGGCGCTCGGTGGGCAGGCCGTTGTCGTCCCAGCCGATCGGGTAGAAGACCTTCTTGCCGCGCATTCGCTGGTAGCGGGCGACCAGATCGGTGTGGGTGTAGCTGAAGATGTGCCCGACGTGCAGCGACCCGGAGACCGTCGGCGGCGGCGTGTCGATGGAGTAGACATCGGCACGCTCGGCGGTGCGGTCGAAGGCGTAGGTCTGCTGCTCCTTCCATACGGCAGCCCACTTCTCCTCGAGACCGTCGAGGCTGGGCTTGTCTGGAACACGGGACGTCTGGCTCATGCGCACAATGTTAGTGGTTGTCAAGGGGTGCTCCGACCGGTTATCCACACCCCCCTCCTAGACTGGGCGTTCTGATGAGCGACCTTTCCTTCGCCGAGGTATCGGCACGGCTCCAGCAGCGTTGGCCGGAGCACAAGATCGAGCCCACCCTGGAGCGGGTACGGCGGCTCGTCGAGCTGCTCGGCGACCCCCAGAAGGCCTACCCGGTGGTGCACCTGACAGGGACCAACGGCAAGACGTCCACGGCGCGGATGATCGACACCCTGCTGCGCGAGGCCGGGCTGCGGACCGGCCGGTTCACCAGCCCGCACCTGGAGTCGGTCCGGGAGCGGATCACGCTCGACGGCGAACCGATCAGCGAGGAGCGCTTCGTCGAGGCGTTCGAGGAGATCGCGCCGTACCTCGACGTCGTCGACGCCGAGCAGGAGCACCCGCTGACGTTCTTCGAGGTGATGACCGGCATGGCGTACGCCGTGTTCGCGGACGCCCCGGTCGACGTCGCCATCATCGAGGTCGGCCTCGGCGGAAGCTGGGACTCCACCAACGTCGCCGACGGCACGGTGTCGGTGATCACGCCGATCGCGGTCGACCACGCGCACCTGCTGGGCGCCGATCCGGTCACCATCGCGGGCGAGAAGTCCGGCATCATCAAGCCCGGCGGTACGACGGTGATGGCGCAGCAGAGCCTGGAAGTCTTCGAGGTCCTGCTCCGCAAGGCCGCCGAGGTGGGTGCGCAGGTCGCCCGCGAGGGGATCGAGTTCGGCGTCGTCAGCCGCGCGCTCGCGGTCGGCGGCCAGGTCGTCTCGATCAAGGGCCTCGGCGGTGAGTACGACGACATGTTCATCCCGCTGCACGGTGAGTACCAGGCGCACAACGCGGCCGCCGCGGTCGCCGCGGTCGAGGCCCTGCTCGGCGCCAGCGCGGAGACCGAAGGCCGGGTCACCACCGAACTGCTGCAGGCCGGCTTCGAGCAGGTCACCAGTCCCGGCCGGATGGAGGTCGTCCGGCACAGCCCGACGATCGTCGTCGACGCCGCGCACAACCCGCACGGCGCCGAGGCGACCGCGGCCACGGTCTCGGAGGCGTTCCAGTTCCAGCCGCTGATCGGCGTACTGGGCTGTATGAAGGACAAGGACGTGTACGGCGTCCTCGAAGCGTACGAGCCGATCATGGAAACGGTCGTCTGCACCCGGAACAGCTTCGTCGAGCGATCGATGCCGGCCGAGGAGCTGGGGCAGCTGGCCGCCGAGGTGTTCGGCGAGGAGCGCGTCCTGGTCCGCCCGCACCTGATCGACGCGATCGACGACGCGATCCGGCTCGCCGAGGAGAACGCGGTCGCGCTCGGCAGTGGCGGCGTACTGATCACCGGATCGGTCATCACCGCCGGCGAGGCGCGGGCGCTGCTGGTCCGCAAGGGGAAGGGCGAGCAGTGAGATCGCTCGCGTCGATCGTGCTCGCGTTCGAGTCGATCGTGCTCGCCCTGGTCACGCCGGTGATGATCTCGGTCGCAGACATCCGTCCTGCTGTCGCTGTGCCGGTCTGTCTCGGCCTGGCGGCGCTCGCGATCGTCTCGGCCGGGCTGCTCCGGTTCCAGGCCGGCTACGTGCTCGGTTCGGTGGTCCAGGTCGGCGCGGTCGGGCTCGGCTTCGTCGTCTCCGTGATGTTCGTCCTCGGCGTCTTCTTCGCGGCCTTCTGGGTCGCCGCCATCGTCCTCGGCCGCCGCATCGAGGAAGCCAAGAAGGCACACCAGGCACAGACCGGTTAGGCTCATCCGCCCCGGCTACTTCGAGAGAGAGTTGACAGATGTCGCAGCGCACCCTGGTCCTGCTCAAGCCCGACACGGTCCGCCGTGGCCTGGTCGGTGAGGTGCTGGGCCGGTTCGAGGTCAAGGGGCTCCGGATCGTCGCCATGGACCTGCGCACGATCGACGGCGAGCTGGCCGACCAGCACTACGCCGAGCACGTCGAGAAGGCGTTCTACCCGCCGCTGCGCGACTTCGTCACCAGCGGTCCGCTGGTCGCGATGGTCCTCGAGGGCGACGAGGCGATCGAGGTCGTCCGCGCCCTGAACGGCGCCACCGACGGCCGCAAAGCCGCCCCCGGCACCATCCGCGGCGACCTCTCCCTGTCCAACCGCGAAAACCTCGTCCACGGCTCCGACTCCGAAGAGTCCGCCGAGCGCGAAATCAAAATCTGGTTCCCCGACCTCCCCTGACCAGCATGCAACCTCTCGCGGCGGCCATCGTGATCGAGACCGGGCGGGTCGAGCGGATCCCCGGGGGCATCTACGGCCCGGTGCAGCACCGCCTCGACGCAGTGTGGTACTGCTCAAGCCGTTGGTGAAGTCGCCGTTGATCGAGGTCGGCGAGTTCACGTACTACGACGATCCTGACGATCCGACCGCGTTCGAGACTCGCAACGTGCTGTATCACTACGGTCCGGAGAAGCTGGTCATCGGGAAGTACTGCGCGCTCGGTGAAGGCGTGAAGTTCGTCATGAACGGCGCCAACCACCGCATGGACGGCCCGTCGACGTTCCCGTTCCCGATCGTGGGCGGCTCGTGGTCGGAGCACTTCGACCTGATCACGGGTCTGCCCGGACGCGGCGACACCGTGATCGGGCACGACGTCTGGCTCGGATACCGGACGCTCGTGATGCCCGGCGTCCGGATCGGTCACGGCGCGATCGTCGCGTCCGGCTCGGTCGTGACCAGCGACATCCCCGACTACGGCGTCGCCGGCGGCAATCCGGCCAAGCTCATCCGCCGCCGGTACGCCGACGCGGACGTGGACCGGCTGCTCGCGATCTCCTGGTGGGACTGGCCGCTCGAGCACCTCACCGCGCATGTTCGCGCGATCATGTCCGGCACTGTCGACGATCTGGAGAAGGCCGCCGGATCGCTGTAGTTGCAGGCCGTTGCGGACTGCAGGTGAATGGACCGATACGATCTGTCCTGGGCGGACCGGTCGTGTCGGTCCACGGGCTGTGCGCGGGCGGCGCTTAGCCTGAAGGCGGGTCGATTGGGAGGTGCCGCGGTGGCTAACAGCATGCTGGGCCGCGACATGGCGGTCGATCTCGGGACGGCGAACACCCTGGTGTACGTGCGTGGCCGCGGCGTCGTGCTGAACGAGCCGTCCGTGGTCGCGACCCGGACGGACGAGCCGCGCGAGGCGGTCGCGTTCGGGCACGAGGCGAAGAAGATGATCGGCCGTACGCCGGGCAACATCACCGCGATCCGGCCGCTCAAGGACGGCGTGATCGCCGACTTCGACGCCGCCGAGCAGATGCTGCGGTACTTCATCCAGCGCGTGCACCGCCGGAGGTACTTCGCGAAGCCGCGGATCGTGGTCTGCGTGCCGTCCGGGATCACCGCGGTCGAGCAGCGCGCGGTCCGCGACGCCGGGTACATGGCCGGCGCCCGCAAGGTGTACATCATCGAGGAGCCGATGGCCGCCGCGCTCGGCTCGAACCTCGAGGTCCGCGACGCCACCGGCAACATGGTCGTCGACATCGGCGGCGGTACGACGGAGGTCGCGGTCATCTCGTTCGGCGGCATCGTCACCAGCCAGTCGATCCGGGTGGCCGGCGACGCCATCGACAAAGCGATCGTGAACTACTGCAAGAAGGAGTTCTCGCTGCTGCTCGGCGAGGCCACCTCGGAGCAGATCAAGATGACGATCGGGTCGGCGTTCCCGACCACCGACGGACCGGACAGCGAGATCCGCGGCCGCGACATGATCTCCGGCCTGCCGCGGACCGTGAAGGTGTCGTCGGCGGACATGCGGCAGGCGATCGAGGAGCCGATCACCGCGATCGTCGACGCGGTCAAGGCCACCCTGGACAAGACCCCGCCGGAGCTGGCCGGCGACATCGTCGACCGCGGCATCGTGCTGACCGGCGGCGGCGCCCTGCTGAAGGGCATGGACGAGCGGCTGCGGCACGAGACCGGCATCCCGATCCACGTCGCCGAGAACCCGCTGGACGCGGTCGTCCTGGGCGCCGGCAAGTGCGTCGACAACATCGAGACCCTCAACCGCATCCTGGTCACCGACAACCGGCGCTGAGGTAGCAGGCGATGCTCAAAGACCTCGGTACCCCGGCGACCAGGAGCGCGTTCCGGTCGGCGGGGGAGACCCCGCTGCGTTCGGCCGGTACGCCGCGGGACGTGCGCCGCCGCCGGACCGTGCTGGTGCTGGTGATCCTGGCCTGTTTCACACTGATCGTGCTCGACGCCCGCCGGTCGGCCGGATCGCCGGTCGAGCCGCTGCGGGAGGCCGCGGCCGGCGTGTTCGGCCCGCTCGAGTCCACCGCGACCTCGGCCCGGCAGCCTGTGGACAACCTCCGCGACAGATTCGCGGAAATGGATAGGTTGAAAGCAGAGAACGAAAAACTCAAGAAGGACAACGAGGACCTGACCCGGGAGCTGACCACCTCCGACTACGCCCGCAACCGGGCCCAGGAGCTGGACAAGCTGCTCAAGGTCGCGCCGGCGTACACGATGACGCCGGCCCGGGTGATCGGGATCGGTAGTGCGCAGACGTTCAGCCACACGGTCACGATCGACGCTGGGACGGCGGACGGCGTGCACACCGACATGACCGTGCTGAACGGCACCGGTCTGGTCGGCCGGGTGGTGCGCACCACCCAGGGGACCGCGACCGTGCTGCTGATCGGCGACCGGAACTCGACCGTGGGCGGCCGGCTGAACGCGTCGATGGCGCTCGGGTTCGTCTCCGGGCGCGGCGAGGTCGGCGGCACCCTCGACTACAAGCTGATCGACCCGAAGGCGCGGCCGAAGGTCGGCGACCGGATCGTCACCTGGGGCTCCAGCGGCAACGCGCCGTACGTGCCGGGGGTCCCGATCGGCGTCGTCACCTCGGTAACGGCGAACGAGGGGTCGCTCGGGTCCACCGCGACCGTCAAGCCGTCTGTCGATCCGACCCGGATCGACACCGTCGGCGTCGTGACCGGGCCACCTGCCCGACCACCGCGCGCACAACTACCAGGGAAGGGGAACTGACGTGATCGCACTACGCATCGGCTTGGCTGCCCTCTTCCTGATGGTGGCCGTGACCGTGCAGACGTCCGTGCTGACGAACATCGCGGTCGCCGGGGTGACCTGCGACCTCACGCTGATCGTGGTGATCGCGCTGGCGCTGTCCCGCGGGCCGGAGTGGGGCGCGATCGCCGGTTTCGTGGGCGGTCTGATGCTGGACGTCGTACCGCCCGCCGACCACACCGCCGGGCGGTGGGCGTTGTCGCTCGCGATCGCCGGGTACATCGCCGGGCTGATCCGCCGCGAGACCTCCGGCAGCCCGGTCGGGCCGCTCGGCGTCGCGCTGACGGTCGTGCTCGGGACGGCGGTCTCGTTCTTCATCTACAGCGCGACCGGATCGTTGCTGCACGACCCGTCGGTCGACTGGGGCGAGTTCGGCGTCCGCCTCGGCATCGCCGCCGGGTACGACGTGGTCGGCGCGATCGTGGTGATCCCGCTGGTCATGTGGATCATGGGCCGCGTCCAACCCGCCCGCGAACGCCGCCGAGTCGCGCCATGAGTACCTATCTAGGCTCGTTGCCATGAGCTGGGACGGTTTCGAGGCGCCGCTCAAGGCCCGGCTCCGGCTGTTTGTGATCGGGGTGCTGGTCTTCTCGTTGCTGTGCACGCTGTTCGGCCGCCTCTGGTACATGCAGGTGATGTCGAGCGCGGACTACAGCCAGGCGGCCACCCAGCAGCACATCCGGCAGGTGCTCGTCCCGGCTCCGCGCGGCACGATCGTCGACTCGCAGGGCCGCACCCTCGTCGGCAACCGCGTCTCGGTGATGATCACGGTCGACCGCTCGGTGCTCGCCAAGCTCCCGGACAGCCAGCAGAACGTCGTCCTCGCCCGCCTCGCGAAGGTGCTCGGCCAGAAACCGAAGGACCTGAAGGCGCGCACGATGCTGTGCGGTGAGCCGGGCGCGTCCAAACCACCCGCCTGCTGGAACGGCACGCCGTACCAGCCGATCCCGGTCGCGAAGGACGTCAGCGAGCAGGTCGCGATCGAGGTGATGGAGCGCCGCGAGGACTTCCCCGGGATCACCGCCGACTCGCAGACGCTCCGCGCGTACCCCTCGCCGTACAAGGTGAACGCGGCGCACATCCTCGGGTACCTGTCGCCGATCACCACCGAAGAGCTCGAGGACATGGACAAGGCCGGACAAGACTCGGTCCCGCACCGCTCGGACCTGGTCGGCCGGGCCGGCGTCGAGCGGTCGTACGACAAGCTCCTGCGCGGTACGCCGGGTGAGAAGGACGTGATCGTCGACGCGGTCGGGTACACCACCGGCATCAAGAAGCAGACCGCTCCGATCCCGGGCGCGACGCTGGTGACCACGATCGACGCGCGCATCCAGGCGTCCGTCGAGGCCCAGTTGAAGAACGCGATCATGACCGCGCGGAAGCAGACCGACCCGGTCACCCACCGCAAGTACGTCGCCGACTCCGGCGCCGCGGTCGTGATGGACACCAAGACCGGCCGGGTCGTCGCGATGGCCAGCTACCCGACGTACGACCCGGGGGTCTGGGTCGGCGGCATCACCCAGCGCGAGCTGGACGCGCTGTACTCGACGAAGTCCGGGACGCCGCTGGTGTCCCGCGCGCTGCAGGGCCAGCTGGCGCCGGGGTCGACGTTCAAGCCGATCACCACGGCGGCCGCGATGAGCGCCGGGTACGGCCCGAAGACGCGGCTCGACTGCTCGTCGTACTTCGAGGTCGGCAACCGCCGGTTCAAGAACTACGAGTCCGCGTCGTACGGGATGATCGGCTTCGACCAGGCGCTGGCGCTGTCCTGCGACACGTTCTTCTACCGGATCGCGTACGCGCTCTGGCTCAAGGAGGGCGGCAACTCCAGCGACATCAGCACCCGCGACCCGCTGGTCGAGATGGCGCAGAAGTTCGGGCTCGGCAAGCCGACCGGGATCGACCTGCCCGGCGAGGTGAGCGGCCGGATCGCGGACCGCAAGTGGAAGAAGACGTACTACGACGCGCAGAAGGACTACTACTGCAAGATCGCGGCCAACCCGCCCGCCGGGACGTCGGCGTTCCTGAAGCAGTTCGCCCGCGAGTTCTGCGTCGACGGGTACAAGTACCGCGCCGGTGACGCGGTGAACTTCGCGATCGGCCAGGGCGACACCACGATCACCCCGCTGCAGCTCGCAACCGTCTACTCGGCCTTGTCGAACGGCGGCACGCTGTACGAGCCGCGCGTCGTCCAGTCCTGGATCGGTGCGAACGGCAAGCCGCACGAGATCAAGCCGGTCGTGAAGTCGAAGCTCCCGGTCCCTCGGAACACCCTGAAGTACATCGACACCGCGCTGAAGGGCACCACCAAGACCGGTACGGCGGCGTGGAAGTTCCAGGGCTTCCCGCTCGACAAGATCCCGGTCCGCGCCAAGACCGGCACGGCCGAGGTGTACGGGAAGCAGACCACGTCGTGGCTCGCGTCGTACACCGATCGGTACGCCGTGGTGATGATGCTCAGCCAGGCCGGTACCGGTTCGGGCGCCGGCGGTGACGCGGTCCGCAAGATCTACGAGACGTTGTACAACATCAAGCCCGCGCCGCCCGCCGAGAAGAAGCCGGTGCAGTGAGATGGCGTTACTGACCCCGATCCGGACCCGGCCGCGGATGGACCGCCGGTCGACGGTGTGGCACGTCGACTGGATCCTGGTGTTCGGCGTGGTCGCGCTGTCGTTCATCGGCGCCCTGCTGATCTGGTCCGCGACCCACAACCGGACCTCGCTGACCGAGGGCAAACCGGACGCGTTCCTGCTCCGGCACGCGCTGAACTTCGCGATCGGCCTGGTCCTCGCGATCGGCGCCGCGGTCACCGACCACCGCCGGGTCCGGATCCTCGCCCCGCTGCTGTACGCCGCATCGGTCGTCGGACTGATCCTGGTCCTGGTGCCCGGCGTCGGCTCGACGATCAACGGTTCCCGGTCGTGGATCCAGCTGCCGTTCATGTCGATCCAGCCGAGCGAGTTCGCCAAGCTCGCGGTGATCGTCGGGATGGCGCTGCTGATCGCGGAGAAGAGCGAGACCGACCGCAACGAGGACGCCCGGACCCTCGACGTCGCGCAGGCCGTCGGGGTCGCCGCCGTACCGGTGATCCTGGTGATGCTGCAGCCGGATCTCGGGACCGTGATGGTGCTCGGGTCGATTGTGTTCGGGATCATCGCGGTGTCCGGCGTACCGAAACGCTGGATGCTGGGGCTGCTCACGGCCGGCGTGCTGGTGGCGGCGATCGCGATCAAGCTGCAGGTGCTGAAGGAGTACCAGATCGCCCGCTTCACCGCGTTCATGCACCCGTCGTCGGACCCGCAGGGCATCGGGTACAACGTGAACCAGGCGCGGATCGCGATCGGGAACGGCGGCGTGTTCGGGCAGGGACTGTTCCACGGCGGCCAGACGCAGAACGCGTTCGTTCCCGAGCAGCACACCGACTTCGTGTTCACGGTCGCGGGGGAGGAGCTCGGGCTGATCGGCGCCGGCGCGATCATCGTGCTGTTCGCGATCATCCTGTTCCGCGGGCTGCGGATCGCAGTGAACGCGCGGGACGCGTTCGGCCGGCTGGTGGCGACCGGGATCGTCTGCTGGTTCGCGTTCCAGGCGTTCGAGAACATCGGGATGACGCTCGGCATCATGCCGGTCACGGGCCTGCCGCTGCCGTTCGTGTCGTACGGCGGTTCCTCGATGTTCGCCTGCCTGCTGGCGATCGGCCTGCTGCAGAACATCCACCTCCGCTCGCACCGCCACTGATCACCCGACTGACCCGTCAGGTACGCTGCTCCCTGCTCGGCCCCCGCCCAGAGCCCCGCTGGAAGGCCCATGAACAGGTTTGTGCCGCTAGTCGCCGTCCTGACGCTGTCCCTTGCCGCCTGCGGTGGTGAGGAGGACAAGCCCGCCGCCGGTCCGCCGGCGACCACACCGACGCCGACTCCGAGCGCCACCGCGTCCACGCCGGCCGCGCCCGTCACCAGGACGACAACTGAACTCACCAAGGCGCTCCTGGAGCTCGGGGACCTGCCCACCGGCTTCGCAGAGGACAAGGACGAGGCCGACGAGGACGCGAAGCCGTTCTCGTCGTCGAGCAGCCGGTGCAAGACGCTGGTGAAGTACCTGAACGCCACCAAGGCGCCCGGCTCGAAGGCCAGCGTGGCCCGCACGTTCACGGGCGGTCAGGAAGGCCCGTACATCGACTACGGCCTCGACGCGATGGGCACCGCGGACGAGGTCACGGACCTCCGAGACGCGTACGCCAAGGCCGTTGACTCCTGCGCCAAGGTGACCCTGAAGACCGACGGCGCGGGCAGTACGTCGATGAAGGTCGAGAAGATCACCGCCCCGGAGTACGGCTCCAAGCCGTTCGCGTTCCGCCTCACCGGCACCAGCGGCCCGAAGCGCGGCCTTGAGTACGCCGCCGTCGTCACGGGCGTCGACGACGTGATCATCTCCGTCGGCGTCCTCGCCGGCCAGGGCACCGAACTCGACCCCGCCACCGAGGCGGCCGTCACGAAGGCCAGGCACGTCCTGAAGCCCGCGTGACTGGTGTCACACACCTAGTCGTCACGTAGGGCGGCCGAATCGCCGTCGTGTTGGCATGGACGAGCGGATGAACTTCAGCAAGGTCTCTCCGGCCGGCTTCCGGGCCGTGTTCGGCGTGGAGAAGTACGTGCAGGGCGTGGTGGACCACGCGTTGCTGCACCTGATCAAGGTCAGGGCGTCGATCCTCAACGGGTGTGCGTTCTGCCTGAACATGCACACCACGGACGCGTTGAAGGACGGCGAGAGCAGCCAGCGCCTGTTCGGTCTCGCGGCTTGGCAGGACTCGAGTGAGGCGTTCCATCAGATGCAGGAGCGCATTCGCCGGGACCGGCTCGGGGAGCCGTGACCGCGTCGGTCAACGCCAGCGCGGCGGACCAGGTTCACCCTCCCGTACGACGAGATCGCGGAGATCCTCGACCGTACGCCGGACGACTGCCGCCAACTGCACCGCCGGGCCGGCATGCCCTGGCCGACGATCGCAGACGCTACGAGCCCACCGCCGCGGAACAGCGCCGCCTGCTCCTGGACCGACGCCAACGGCCGCCGCCGGGCCGCCCGCAAACCCGTCGCGGGCCGGGAGAAGGTCGCCAACTTCTTCGCTCACATCTATGGGCGTGTTGGCGCGGCGTTCACTCCGGTGGACCTGATCACCGGGCCCCGGACTGAAGGTGGTTGTCCGAGGCAACCAGCACCCTTTCAACCCTGGACTCTGACGGCACCGCGATCACGGCGATTCGAGTTGTGGCGAACCCGGAGAAGCTTTCCGCGGTGTGACGTGTGTTAGATGACGGTATGAGTTCTGATCTCGAGCTGGCGATCGCGGCGGCTGCGGCTGGGGCGGCTGTGGTGCGGGGCAAGTACGGCACTGTTGTCGCTCGGTATGACAAGACGGCGACGGATTTTGCGACGGACGCCGACCTTGCGGCCGAGCGGGCGATTCTCGAGGTGATCCAAAGTGCGCGGCCGGGGGATGCGATTCTCGGCGAGGAGTACGGCGCCAGTGGAGAGGCCGATGCGTCGAGGCGCTGGCTAGTCGATCCGTTGTGCGGGACACTCAACTTCGCCGCCGGCACGCCGCTCTTCTCGGTCAACGTGGCGCTACAGATCGACGGCAGGACCAGCGCCGCCGCGATCGCGGACCCAGTCTCCGGCGAGATCTTCTGGACCGACGGCGCAACCGCAAGCGTCCGCCGCGACGGTTTCGACCTCCCGCTCGCGCCGTCGGCCGACTCGCTCCTGGTGGACGTCAACCTCGATCCGATCACGGAAGGCGGGTTTCTCGGATCGCGGCTCCTCGCGGATCCCGCCTTCCGGGCCGCGTTCGGTCAGCGGGTTCTGTCGACGACGCTTGCGGTCGCGTGGGTGGCCGCGGGCCGACGTACGGCGTATGTGACCGACGGCAACCTCCGCGACAGCGTCCACTTCACCGCCGGCCTCGCGCTCTGCCGCGCCGCCGGCTGCGTCGTCACCGACCTGCGCGGAGGTCCGCTCTACTCCGGCCCGGGAGTCATCGCCGCGGCCGATGAGAAGAGCCACGCGCGCCTGCTCGAACTCATCACCCCACACCTGCCCAACTAGCGGTAGAGCGGGAGCGCTCCAGTCAGCGAGTCGATCGAGGTGCGGGGACCGTACAGGGCTAGGCCTAAGTACTGGATGTCTTCGGGTTTGGTGCCGGCCAGCGTCGTGTACATCTGGTCGTAGGTGCGGGCCTGCTGGGCGACCTGGTGCATGTCGTGGATGGTGACGTCGGCGCGGGCCGCAGCCTCAGCCCGGAGGGTGCTCAGGGTGTCGGCCGGGGCGCGAAGGATCGGGATCGGGTACGCGCACATGCCGGTGTGGGGACTGCCGGCGGCGTCGGTGGTGTCCGGACCGACGGTGTCGTCGTGGTGCCGGCCGACGCCGACGCCGAGCAGGGCGGCGGTGTTGAGGGCGACACCGATGGGGGCTTCGGCCGCGATGATCACGACCATCTTGTTCGTCAGCACGGCCGTCACGCTAGCTCGATGGGCGGCCGATCTCGGCGTACTCCGAACATCGTTCGGCGGATCTGGGAAACTGGGCGGCATGGACGAACTTGATACGGCGCTGCTGCGGATGCTGCAGAACGACGCCCGCCGGACCAACCGGGACATGGCGGCCGAGCTCAAGATCGCGCCGTCGACGTGCCTGGAGCGGATCCGCGGGCTGCGCGACCGCGGGGTGATCAGCGGGTACCACGCGGCCGTCGACCTGAAAGCGATCGACCGATCCACCCAGGCGATCATCTCGATCAAACTCCGCCCGCAGGCGATGGCGGTAGCGACCGCGTTCCAGCAATACGTGATGGACCTGCCGCAGACGCTGGACATGTTCATGGTCTCCGGCGGCTCCGACTTCCTCGCCCACGTCGCGGTCAAGGACACCCAGGCCCTCCGCGACCTCGTCCTCGCCCTCGCCAAACGCCAGGAAATCGCCGACATCCGCAGCTCAGTCGTCTTCGAACACCACCGCCGCACCACGATCATGCCGCTGACTTCGTAGGGTGGGGGACATGCGACTGAACTACGTGGAGACAGGACCGGCTGATGCGCCCGTTGTGCTGCTCGGGTCGTCGCTCGGGGCGGATCAGGGGATGTGGGCGCCGCAGGTCGACGTACTGGCCCAGCGGTTCCGGGTGGTGGCGTTCGATCACCGGGGTCACGGCGGGTCGGAGGTCCCCGACGGGCCGTACACGATCGACGACCTCGGTGGCGACGTCGTCGAGTTGCTGGACGCGCTCGAGGTCGAGCAGGCGTCGTACGTCGGGATCTCGCTCGGCGGCGCGGTGGGCCTGTGGCTCGCGCAGAACGCCCCGGACCGCTTCCACCGCTTCGTCGTGATCTGCCCGCCGTCGAACCCGGCCGCGAACCCGCAGATGTGGATCGACCGCGCCGCGCAGGTACGTGCCGAGGGCACCCAAGCCATCACCGACGCAACCCTCGGCCGCTGGTTCCTCCCCGAGTTCAAGGACACCGACCCCGTACGACGGATGCTGGAGGACTGCCCTGCCGAGGGCTACGCCGCTTGCTGCGAGGCCCTCAGCACCACCAACCTCCTCCCCGGCCTCGCCACCATCACCGCCCCCGTCCTCGTCGTCACCGCCGACTCCGACACCTCCGTCCCACCCGAAACCGTCGTACCCCTGGCTTCCCAGATCCCCGGCGCCCACCTGGAAATCATCGAAAACGCCGCCCACCTGGTCACCTACTCCCACCCCGACGTGATCAATCCCTTGCTGCTCGCCCATCTCGGCTGAGGACTGTCCGACGCTGCCGCTACGCTCCCACCCATATCGGCGAGGAGGCCAGGGTGGGGCGTTGGGCTACGTACATGATCGGACGTGAGCGGGAGGACCCACCGGCGGCGTGCGCCCGGCACAGCAAGACCGTGCCGGGATGGGTGTGGTGGGAGTTGCCGCTGGCGCGCGGCGAGGCTTGGGATCCAGGATCGGGGCCGGCGATCGTCGCGCACATCTTCGACAGTGATGTGGCGGACATCCGCGGTCTGGTCGCGGGGGAACAGCGGTGGCGGTGGGTGTACGGCGAGGTCGCGCTCGCCGTGTACGAGGGGAAAGATGTCGACCCGGACGCGCTGGAGGACAGCCTGGCGGAGCGGGCGCAAGCGGCGGCGCAGCTGATTGCCGAATGGGCTGATCCTGCCGGCCTGGTGGTCGACGGCGAGGCGCTGACGGAGATCTTGCAACGCGACCACGTCTTCGCCGAAGAAGGCGTCAGCGAGGTACTGGAGGCACTCGGTGTCATGTCCGCCGACAGCCCGACCGAGTACCAAGACCTGGACCCCACCGTCGACGCCGACCGCGGACCGTTCGGTGAGGCCGCCGAACAGAAAACCAAGCCGGCTGGCCCAACCATGGCCGGAGTGCTGGCAGCGCCGATCGATCACAGCTCGGACGCGTGGCGCGGGTTGGTTGCCGAGTTCTGGCTGGACTCCTTCGGCGAGCCGCCTGCTTTGGTCGCGATCGACGGCAGCGTGTTCGTCGCGTGCGATCCACCGATCACCCTGAGCAGCTATGGCCGCGACACCGAGCGGACCTGGGTCTCGGAACACCTCGGTGTGGAATGGCAGGAGGTGCCGTCCGAGGTCGCCGGCGATCTGTTCGAGGCAGTGGCGTGGGCGCGTGCGAATGTCGGCGTACAAGGCCGACCCGCGGACGAGAACCGACTGGAACTGAACGTCGAGTTGCCGCCGGACTACCCCGACGGCCTCGGAGACGAGTTCGGCGATCACACCAGGAGCCAGTGGTGGCTGCACTCGATCGCCGATCCACAGCACGCCGGGCTCGAGCTCGCGATGGCTACGGACCTGCTCAACAGTGCCGATCAGGTCGCGGACTGGCTTGATCATGCGCGCGAGCTGCTCGTGACACCGCTGGTGGAGGCGTACGCCGAGCGCGGTGGTCAAGTACATCTGAAGAACGGTGACGTCCCTGGGTACGCGCTCGTTCCGACGCTGGTCTACAGGTCGGCCCGCGGACGCTCCGCCGGGGCACCTGCGGACGAGAAGGCGTGGCGCCGCGTGCAGAAGCGTCTGCGGGCGGGGGAGCTGACGTCGGTGAAGTTCAAGTGCAGAGTGGCGAACGGCTTCGGGCTGATGCGTGGAATTGAACCGTGGGGCGACCTGCTGATCGGCGCGCAACTCGCGGCGGATCAGCGGTTGTACAGCTTGCCCGCTCATCTGACCGTCAAGATCTCCGATCCGATGCGAGGGCTCGTTCAGGGACTCTTCGTCGACGACTTGGTCGCCCGTGCCGTCGGGACGTTGCCGGTGGTCGGCGGCTGGGTCGACGCCGCCCGGGTCCTGTACCTGGGCGACGGTCAGTCGCGGTACGAGTCGTTTGCCGGGGTGCGGCCCGGCGTACGGCGGGATCCTCGGAGCAGCGTGCGGGGGCCTGCGTGGCGGGTGTTGCTGGGGCCCGGGCACTTGGAGCTGCTCGGGGGACGGGCCGCTCTCGAGGCGTCTGGGGTGTTCACTGAGTTTCGGGAGGTCGGCGCGTTGTTACAGGTTCAGTGCGGTGCGCAACCGGTGGACTGTACATGGGAGCGGCGGGAGGCGATGGTCGGCGTACTGGCGCCGGTGCTGCCGCCGCGGCCCGATCGATGATGGTCTGACGGCGATGCGCGGTTAGTCTGGTAAGCGCTCTGATCGCTGACTGGAAGTGGCTATGACTGTCGAATCGTTGTTCCCGCGCCTGGAGGCTCTGTTGCCGGGGGTGCAGAAGCCGATCCAGTACGTCGGTGGTGAGCTGAACTCGGTCAGCAAGGAGTGGGACGCGGTCAGTGTCCGGTGGGCGCTGATGTACCCGGACGCGTATGAGGTCGGGCTGCCGAACCAGGGCGTGCAGATCCTGTACGAGGTGCTGAACGAGCGTGACCACATCCTGGCCGAGCGGACGTACTCCGTGTGGCCGGACATGGAGAAGGTGATGCGGGACAACGACATCCCGCAGTTCACGCTGGACACCCACCGGCCGGTACGGGCGTTCGACGTGTTCGGGCTGTCGTTCTCGACCGAGCTCGGGTACACGAACATGCTGACCGCGCTCGACCTCGCCGGGATCCCACTGCACGCAGTCGACCGCACCGACGAGGACCCGATCGTGCTGGCCGGCGGGCACGCCGCGTTCAACCCGGAGCCGATCGCGGACTTCATCGACGCCGCGGTACTGGGTGACGGCGAGGAGATCGTGCTGGCGATCTCCGAGGTGATCCGGGAGTGGAAGGACGAGGGCCGCCCGGGCGGCCGCGACGAGGTACTGATGCGGCTGGCCAAGTCCGGCGGCGTTTACATCCCGAAGTTCTTCACCGTCGACTACCTGCCGGACGGCCGGATCCAGCGCGTCACCCCGAACCGTCACGGCGTACCGTTCCGGACCGCGAAGCACACGGTCATGGATCTCGACGCGTGGCCGTACCCGAAGAAGCCGCTGGTGCCGCTCGCCGAGACCGTGCACGAGCGGTACTCCGTGGAGATCTTCCGCGGCTGCACCCGCGGCTGCCGGTTCTGCCAAGCGGGCATGATCACCCGGCCGGTGCGCGAGCGCAGTATCACCACGATCGGCGACATGGTCGAGAACGGGCTGAAGCAGTCCGGGTTCGAGGAGGTCGGCCTGCTCAGTCTCTCGAGTGCCGACCACAGCGAGATCGCCGAGGTCGCGAAGGGCCTGGGGGACCGGTACGAGGGCAGCAACGTGTCGCTGTCGTTGCCTTCGACAAGGGTCGACGCGTTCAACATCACGCTGGCCAACGAGTTCTCCCGCAACGGCCGGCGCAGCGGTCTGACGTTCGCGCCGGAGGGCGGGTCGGACCGGATGCGCAAGGTGATCAACAAGATGGTCACCGAGGAGGACCTGATCCGCACGGTCGCGGCGGCGTACAGCCACGGCTGGCGGCAGGTGAAGCTGTACTTCATGGTCGGCCTGCCGACCGAGACCGACGAGGACGTGCTGGCGATCGCCGCGCTCGCGAAGCGGGTGATCGAAACCGGCCGTGAGGTGTCCGGCCGGCGCGACATCCGGTGCACGGTGTCGATCGGCGGGTTCGTGCCGAAGCCGCACACGCCGTTCCAGTGGGCCGCCCAGCTCGGCGCGGAGGAGACGGACGCGCGGCTGGCGAAGCTCGGCGCGGCGATCCGGTCCGAGAAGGGCTACGCGAAGGCGATCGGTTTCCGGTACCACGACGGCAAGCCCGGCATCATCGAGGGACTGCTGTCCCGCGGGGACCGGCGCGTCGGCCGCGTGATCGAGGCGGTGTGGCGCGACGGCGGCCGCTTCGACGGCTGGAGCGAGCACTTCTCGTACGACCGCTGGATCGACTGCACCGCGAAGGCGCTCGCCGACGAGCCGGTCGACCTCGCCTGGTACACGACGCGAGAGCGCGAGTACGCCGAAGTACTGCCGTGGGACCACCTGGATTCGGGGCTGGACCGCGACTGGCTGTGGGAGGACTGGCAGGACTCGCTCGAGGAGGACGGCGCGATCGAGGTCGAGGACTGCCGCTGGACCCCGTGCTTCGACTGCGGCGTCTGCCCGCAGATGGGGACCGAGATCCAGATCGGCCCCACCGGCAAGAAGCTCCTGCCGCTGTCCGTCGTCTGACGACTCAGAGCGGGTTGGTGCCGTCCAGGTTGAGGGCGGAGCCCTTACGGAAGAAGCGTTTCGCGACGAGATGCCCGTGCTCGGCGGCCATCCGGAACCACGGTTCCGAGGCCGCGAGCCCGTCGCGCTCCTCGACCAGGCGACCCATGTCCCACATCGACTCGCGGTCGCCCTTGGCGATCGCGGCGTGCAGTAACTGCTCGGCCCGGTCGATGTCGCCCTTGACCTTGGCCACCGACGCGAGCGCCCGCAGCGCGCGGGGATTGCCGGCGTCGGCTGCTGCCTGAGCCGCCTCGGGAGACGCGAACGTATGCCGCTGTCGGCGCCACCGCAGGAGAGCGGACAGCAGGCCGAGGGCCCAGATCACCCAACTGATGTTGAGCAGCGTGCCGCTGTCCGTGACCAGCCCCGCGATGCTGAGCCCGGCCGCGACCAAGAACAGCAGAAACGTCATCCCCAGGATCCCCTCCGCAGCCCACCCGCCGTTCGCCTCACCCTATCCCGCAGCACGCGGCCGATCGGGCGTCGTCCGCGTGCCGCGGGAACAGCGTCAGTTGCAGTAGTACGCCGGGGTTGGGGTCGTCTCGGTCTGGTCCTGCCAGTGGGCGACGCCGACGTAGTACCCGCAGCCGGTGCCTTCGTCGAACCAGGCGCCGCCGCCGGAGTACGCGTACGTCTCCGCGACCGTGGTGAACGGCCCGCTCGCGCTGTCGCCCTTCTGCAGCTCGACGCGTACCTCGGTCACGCTGTTGGAGCAGCCCTCCAGACCCACGGCGACGTACAGCATCAACGCCGAGTACCCGACCGATTTCGCCGTCACCAGATCGCAGGCCGAGGTCGACGCCTGGGCCGGCGCCGCGACCGTCAGACCTGCCGCAGCCGCCGCAACGGCCGCGACCGTCGTTACGAGTTTCCGCATCTGACCACCCTCCAGTTGGAAACCTACAGAGGGTCAGCAGATTAGGTCACTCAGTTACGAGACGTCGAGCCTTTCGGCGCGGCGGAAAGAAGCAGGTCGGTGAGCAAGAGCTCGTCAGCGCTGCCCAGAACGAGGTCGGCCTCCGCAACCGCGGCGGCGGTGACGAACGGATTGGGTACGGCGACCGCGTACATGTCGGCCGCCTGTGCCGCAGCCACGCCATGGGGTGTGTCCTCGACGGCGATTGCCGATGAGCCAGGTACGCCGAGACGCTGCAGAGCGAGCTCGTAGATCGCCGGATCGGGTTTGTGCGTCTGCACCTCGTCGCCGGTGACGATGTGGTCGAACAGGTCGACCGCACCGACTCGCTCCAGGTGGCCGACCACCCACTTGCGGGGCGAGCTGCTTGCGATCGCCACGCGAAGGCCCAGCTCTCGCGCCGCCGCGATCCAGGCCCGGATCCCCGGCCGGAAGTCGAGGTGGGCGTGCAGCCGCTCCCGGTGCGCAACGCGGCGGGCGTGACTCGCCGTACGGTCGAAGCCGATGCCGACGGCAGCGGCGAGGACCGCGTACCGGTCCTCGGTGATGTCGCCGCCGTGGCCGGGCCAGAAACCGTCCAGCTCGAGTTCGAGACCGTGGTGCGCCCACTCGGCCTGCCAGCTCTCGACCATCGTGGTCTCGGTGTCCATCAGCAGGCCGTCGAAATCGAACACGATCGCCTGCACCTCGACCGGCACGAGCCGCGTGACGAGCCGGTGGATCTGGGTCTCGCTCAAGCCCAGCCAGGACAGGTACTCGCGCACACCGCCGAGGTCGTCCAGGTGTTCGAGCGACCCGAGGATCGTCTCCGGACGGGTCCGGGTGAACTCGGGTCCGTCCTGGATCCCGAGGTGCACCTCGCTGATCGCGTAGTCGGCCGCGATCTTTTCCCGCGGTACGCCGGCCAGCTCGAGCAGCACCGCGATGGTCAGGCCGGTCCGGTCCTTGCCCGCCTTGCAATGCACGACGACCGGCCGATCCGCCGGCGCGTCCGCGATCGCGCTGAAAACGCGGCCGATGTGGGCCGCGTTGCGCGTCAGGCTGTTGCGGTAGACATCGACCAGCCGCGGCTCCGCCTCCGCGTCCCGCAGCCGCTCGGCGTCCGGGTCGATCCACGGGATCCGCTGGTACGCCGGGGTGCCCTCGAGTGGATGTGGTTGCTTCATCTCCCAGTCGGACCGCAGATCAAGAACAAGCCCTGCGTCGAGCGCCTCGAAATCGGCGAGGTCCGCGGCGTCGAGAGCATCGCTGCGGACGACGGCGCGCGGTCGGGTCGGCACGCCGTACCGGGTCGGAAGTCCGCCAACGTCACGCGCATTCGGGCTCCACATACCTGTCAGCTTAGACCGTGTCCAGAACAACACCTCCGAGCGATTCGAAGTCGTGCCATGATCCGTCGAAAGCCTTGTGGTGCAAGGCGGAATCCGTGCCGACCGCGAAGACGTCGATCCGGCCCGGGCCCCAGGAGACGACCGAGCCGGCCGGGCGCGGACGGACGGCCGCGGGCTCCAGCCAGCCGGACAGGGCGGCGATGTTCATCCGCAGGATCTCTGTGGCGAACGACCAGTCGATGAAGTTCAGGGTGTCGTTGGCGGAGTGGATGTGACCGTTCGCGCTGTCCGCGCCCTCGATCGTCAGCACCGCGGGCATCCCGGCGTCGATGAACGGGACGTGGTCGCTGGCGAACGGGTTCAGCGAGGTCTCCACCTTCAGACCGGTGTACGTCGCGGCGGCGGTCGCCAGCGCACCGATCTGCGGGGTCGACACCTGTGCGCCCTCGAGGAGAACGGTCGGTGTAGCAGTGTTCTTGGTCGCGATCATGTCCATGTTCAGGACGGCGCGGACGCGGGACCGCTCGGCCGGCGGCAGCGTTGCGACGTACTGCTTGCTGCCGAACAGGCCTTCCTCCTCGCCGCCGAACAGGATCAGGCGAATGTCGTGTTTCCACGATCGGATTGCCAACAATCGACCGAGCTCCAGCACCCCAGCCGAACCGCTGCCGTTGTCGTCGGCCCCCGGCGCCGGCGCGGCCGGGCCGCCCGCCAGGTTGATCGAGTCCAGGTGGGCGGTGACGATCACCAGTCCACGGTTGGATCCGATGCCGGCCCGGTCGCCGATCAGGTTCGCCGAGTGACCGGCGCCGACGGTGACCGGCGTCCGGGAGGTTTGGTAGCCGAGGGCAACCATCCGGTCGGCGGCGAAGTCCATCGCCTGCGTGAACGTCGTACTCAGCGAGTGCCTGGTCGGCAGGCTCGCCAGCCAGGTCAGGTCGCTCTGGTACGACGCCGTTGACACGTCGGCGACGAGCTGCGCAACGGCCGGGTCAGCGCGCGCCGGTACGACGGGAGGGGTGTCGATAACCGTCGTACCGGCTCGCAGGTGCTCGATCCGCCAGCAGTGGTTCGACCGTCGACGGGGTCTGTCGGCGGCCGAGATCACCAAGTGCCGGCCGTGATCGAGCAGGGGGGTGACGTCCGGGTAGTCGTTCTGGAAGCTGCGGCCCACCTGGGTGACGAGCAGCAGTCCGGGAGCAGTTCGGGAGGCCCGGCCGAGGCGTTGGTCGGCCGGGACCCAGAGGAGCGTCCGCTCCCCGAACCGCGCCGACTGCGCGCCGTCACCGGCATCCGCGGTCGGTACGACGAGATAGCGCACAGGTCCTGCACTCATGGTTGTCCCCAAGCGATCTCGAGGCGGTCGGGTGTTGCCGAGACGATGCGCCCGGGCCCAGCTTCCAGAGGGCTGCCCTGGAAGGGGTTGTCACTGGGCGGGGCGGCGGCGAGACGGCCGTCCGGGGCCCAACGACCGGCGGCCGGCCACGCCTGCGGGGCGTCGCCGCGGCCGATCATCAGGGGAACGAACGTTCCGTCTGCGCGGAACTCCACCCCCCGCCGGCCGCGGGCCGGCGGGAAGGCGTAGTCGTCGCGGCGATAGACGCTGATCCCGTCGTGGTCCTCCTCGACGGAATGCGTCCAGTGCCCGATCGGCGAAGTGGTCAGAGCCCCACCGCCTGCTGGATCGGCGCGGGCGAATCGGGAACGGTCAGCCGGAAGTCGCTGATGACGCCGCCGAGCGGCTCGTACCCGTTCCAGGCCGAGCCGTCCCACCACTTGTGGTAGAGCTGCTTGTCGGTGCCGGTGACGAACACGTCCAGCCGGTTCGTGTCCCACGAGACCACGCGCGGCTCGTCGGTGCAGATCCCGCCCAGGTACTCGTACCCGGTGATCGACGGTCCCCACGAGGACCCGTCCCACCACTTGTGGTAGAGCGCCGAGTCCGTTCCGAGTACGAACACGTCGAGCCGGTCCGGACCCCACGAGACCACGGTCGGCGCCGTCGTACACACGCCGCCCATGTACTCCCAGTCCGACCACCCCGAGCCGTCGTACCACTTGTGGTACAGCGCCGAATCAGTGCCGATGACGAACATGTCGAGCCGGTTCTCGCCCCAGGCCACGACCCGCGGTGGCGAAGCGCAGACGCCGCCGAGGTACTCGTACCCGTTCCAGGCGGAGCCGTCCCACCACTTGTGGTAGACCGCGTTGTCCGTGCCGAGCACGAACGCGTCCAGCCGATCGGGGCCCCAGGCAACGACTTCCGGTGGGCTCATGCAGATCCCGCCGAGGTACTCGTAGCCGTTCCAGGCCGAGCCGTCCCACCACTTGTGGTACAGCGCGCGGTCGGTGCCGAGGACGAACGCGTCGAGCCGGTTCGGGCCCCAGGTCGCCAGCCGCGGCGGGCTCATGCAGACGCCGCCGAGGTACTCGTAGCCGTTCCAGGCCGAGCCGTCCCACCACTTGTGGTACAGCGCGTGATCGGTGCCGAGGACGAACGCGTCCAGCCGGTTCGGCGCCCAGGACGCGACTTCAGGAGCGCTCATACAGATACCACCCTGGTACTCGTAACCTGCGACGGACGGTCCCCAGGCCGATCCGTCCCACCACTTGTGATACATCGCCAGGTCGGTGCCGAGCACGAACGCGTCGAGCCGGTTCGCGCCCCACGCCACGACCGATCCGGCCGGTTCCGGCGTACCGGTGCCGCCGAAGTCCGGCAGGTCCTTGCGCACGGTGTCCAGACACGCCTGCATCCGCGTCACCTGGTCGTTGGTGAACATGACCATGCCGCGGTCGTCGGTGTAGTCCATGTAGTCGTAGAACAGGTCGCCGTTCGGCCCGTTGCTGCACGTCACATGCGGGAACGTCGGTACGCCGAAGTTCGGGCCGGCCGCGTTCGGGGTGTCGGCGCATTCGTCGCTGCCGCTGCAGCCGCTGCCGTCGTCGCCCCAGATGTGGAACAGGTTCAGGTAGTGCCCGACCTCGTGTGTCGTGGTCCGGCCGAGGTCGAACGGCGCCGCCGCCGTACCGTTCGTGCCGAAGCCGCTGTGCAGGATGACCACTCCGTCGGTGTTCGCCGGGCCGCCGGGGAACTGCGCGTAGCCGAGCAGGCCGCCGCCGAGCTGGCACACCCAGATGTTCAGGTAATTGGCGGTGTCCCACGGGTCGATCCCGCCGGTCGCCGACGACTTCACCTTGTCGTCGGTGCCGAAGCCCGCTGTGCTCGTCTGGGTTCGGGTGACGCCGGTCGTCGGGTTCCCGTTCGGGTCCTCGGTGGCCAGGAAGAACTCGATCCGGGTGTCCGCGATCAGGCCGCTGAACACGCCCGGCACGATGCTGGTGTCCGGGTTGGTGGCGCGGAAGTCGCGGTTCAGTACGTCGATCTGGCTGTCGATCTGGGCCTGCGAGATGTTCTGCGCGTTGGTGTTCCAGACCACGTGGACGACACAGGGGATCCGGGCGATCCCGGTGAACCGTTGCTGCGCGGCGACGTAGTCCATCGTCGCGGACTCGAGTGCCGACCGCGCGGCGGCGTACGCCGGTGAGGTCGACAGCAGCCGCCGGTGCACGTCCATCACGCCGCACTGGCGACGGGTCGGGTACTCCGTCCGTCCACCGTCGGTCGCGCCGCTCATACCGGCACCACCGGCCTGGCCGCCACCCGACATCCCGGCACCGCCAGGGGCCCCGGCTCCACTCATGCCTGCTCCGCCAGGCGATCCGCCGCCACTCATTCCGGCGCCGCCTGGCGATCCGCCACCGCCCATGTCAGCGGCCGGCGATCCGCCGCCGCTCATGGTCGTCGGCGTACTGCTAGAAGCCGGCATGCCGTTCGCCGTGGGCTGTCCGCTGGTGGCATGCCCGTTCTGCTCGGTCGCCGGCGCCTCGCCCGGCATCCGGAAGTCGTCCCGGTGCTTGTCCGCCCGCCCGTTGGCCTTCCTCGGCATCTCTCCCCCTTCCGCGGGGGCGCACGAGCAGGCCGGCGTACGCCGAACCGAAGAACCACCCCCAGCGCGCCCTCGATCGAAGACGGTCCTGCCGTCTTCCCCCACCGAACAGTCGGCCCCCAAGTCGCTGCTCTCGCTTCACGATCCGCTCATCACCGCCCGTGCACAACCCTTCGCGCACCGGCAGTCGAATTCACCCGATCCGCTGTGGTGGTTGAGGAATTTCAAGCGCTTGCAGGGGTACCGGCTGCACTGGCCGCTGTGCCGGATGCGACCCTGTGGTCGTGATCGGGTCTCGGAAGCTTGCCGTCTGGCTGGTGCTGACGGTCACCGCATCCGTGGTGCTGTCGTGGGTGTTCCCGGACGCGATCGAACACCGCGGCCGCATCCACGCGGTCGGCACCAAGGTCGTCGTCTGCGCCGCCGAGCACCCGCATGACGGACGGGCGCAGGTGCTGGACCACCTGGCCGACTGCACCTACCGCGCGATGCGCAAGCTGTAGTTAGAGCGTCCGTTCCCACATCGTGCGCTGGGCGACCGGGCGGAAGCCGAGCTTGGCGTTGACGGCGATCATGGGCGCGTTCTCCGGGGCGTTCCAGGTGTGAAGGACGGCGGGGAGCGCGACGCCGGCCTGGAGCGCGCGGAGGTTGGGGCCCTTCACCGCGATACCGAGACGGTTGCCGCGGTGCGTACGACGTACGTAGGTGTCGTACTGGTTGAGCCGGTCCGGGGTTTCCGGCGTACCGCCCATCTGCGTGTACGCCGCCAGCTCGCCGGAGGCGGTGTGCACGGCGGCCGTGGTGTAGGTGAACCGGCCCTGGGCGATCCGGCGGTCCTCGGCGTCACGGACTAACTCGGGCGTCCAGCGAACCGCTTCGGAGGTGCGATCGCCGGTCGGCACGTCCTCGCTCATCCCACTCAGCAGTTCCACGAACTGCGGCATCCACTCGTCGGGTGTGTGCTCCCGCCACTGGACGATCTCGTACCCGTCGACCGGCTGCTCCACCAGGTCGGTCATCGGCAGCTCGGCGACCTGATGCAGCTCGGCATGCTTCTTCACGAACCCCCGCGCCGCCGCGAACGCCGTACCCGGGCTTTCGCCGGTCACCGGATCACCGGCCATGTTCGTCCCCGACACGATCCGCCGGCCGTCGGCCTTGGCACGTTCGATCGCCGCGTCGAGCAGCTTCGTCGCCACCCCACGCCGCCGGTACGCCGGAGCGACCGCGAGCTCCACGTCCACGGTGTCGGTGTTCCCCACCAACCACCAGTCCAGCCAAGCGACACCCAACCAGGTGTCCCCATCCACCAGCCCAAGCCCGTCCGCCCGAACGTCGGCATGCTCCCGAGCCATTAACACCCGAGCCTCTTCCAGCCCCATCCCCGCCGGAAACTCCAACTCCTCCTGCCGAACCCCGAACTTCACCCCGTAAAACCGCCGAAAAACCTCAACATCCCGCCCATCCACCCACACAATCTCCATCCCCGGACCCTAGTGCGACCCATCCACGAACGCCCGCGAATTAGAACCGGACTGGGAACAACTGATGGGGAGTGGGGACGCGCAATAGCCTGTTACCAGTGGCCTGGGAGTGTGCCGGGTTCCGCGGGAACTTAGTGGTGGGGGCGGAGGGCTCGGTTGGCGGCGGGTTCGGCTATTTGGGTGCGGAACTCGTTGGCGGGGTAGACGCCTAGGATGCGGACCTCTACCGAGAAGAAGGCGAGTTCTTCGAGGGCCAGGGCTACGTTCGGGTCTTCGGGGTGGCCTTCGATGTCGGCGTAGAACTGGGTGGCGAAAAACATGCCGCCGAGCTGGTACGACTCCAGCTTGGTCATGTTGACGCTGTTGGTCGCGAAGCCGCCGAGTGCCTTGTACAGGGCGGCGGACACGTTCCGGACGCGGTACACGAACGAGGTGATGACCGGCCCGGACCCGACCGGCGGGACCTCGGGCTCGCGGGACAGGACCAGGAAGCGGGTCGTGTTGTGATGCTCGTCCTCGACGTCCGAGGCCAGCGTCTCGAGCCCGTACAGCCCGGCTGCGGCCCGCGGAGACAGGGACGCGACGGTCGGATCACCGAGCTCCGACACCTCCCGCGCAGCACCGGCGGTGTCGTCGGCAACGACCGTCGACCACCCGTGCTCGCGGATGATCTTCCGGCACTGCCCGAGCGCGTGCACATGGCTGCGGACCGTGCGGATCTGGTCGAGCGACGTACCGGGAACCCCCAGCAACTGGAAGTGGATCGGCAGGAAGTACTCACCGACGATGTGCAGCCCGGACTCCGGCAGCAGGTGGTGGATGTCCGCGACCCGGCCGGCGATCGAGTTGTCCACCGGGATCATCGCGAGTCCGGCCCGTCCGCTGCTGACCGCCTCGAGCGCGTCCTCGAACGTCGTGCAGGGCAACTGCTCGCGCTCCGGGAACATGTCGGTGCACGCCATCGCCGAGTTGGCGCCTGGCTCACCCTGATAAGCGATCGGTCCGTCCACGATCTACCAGCCTAGACCCCGGACGTCTCAGCACCCGGATCAGGTGTCCGACTTACGGACCTTCTCCGGCGCTCCGGTGACCGCGCGGCCCTCGAGGGCCTTGGCCTTGGTGGCGTACATGTCGATGTACTCCTGCCCGGACAGCTCCATGATCTTGTACATGATCTCGTCGGTGACGGCCCGCAGGATCAGCCGGTCGCTCTCCATGCCCTCGTACCGCGAGAAGTCCAGCGGCTCGCCGAACTTGACCGTCGGCGAGGCGAACGACGCGACGATCTTCCCGGGCGGGGCGACCACGTCGGTGCCGATCACGCCACACGGGATCACCGGCACCTTGGCCTCGAGTGCCAGCCGCGCGACCCCGGTCCGGCCCTTGTACAGCCGCCCGTCGTGCGAGCGGGTGCCCTCCGGGTAGATCCCGAACAGCTCGCCGCGCTGCAGCACTTTCATCCCGGCCCGCATGGCGCCCTCGGACGCCGACCCGCCGGACCGATCGATCGGCACCTGGCCGGTGCCCTTGAAGAACCCGCGCTGGAACCGGCCCTTGATCCCGGCCCCGGTGAAGTAGTCGGACTTCGCCACGAACGTGACCCGCCGCCGTAGCACCAGCGGCATGAAGATCCAGTCGGAGTACGAGAGGTGGTTGCTCGCGATGATCGCCGCGCCGGTGTCCGGGATGTTCTCGGCGCCGACCACGTTCGGCCGGAAGATCCGCCGGACCGGCGGCCCGACGACCACGTTCTTCAGCACCCAGTAGATGCCCTTGCCGTCGCCGTCGCCGGCATCCACGACCGCAGGGTCCGGCTCCCGCCGCGGCGACTGTGCCGGTTCCGTCATCGGTGTCCCTTCCGTAGAGGTCACGCAAGAGGTCACGCAGCCTCACGCGTTCCCCGACCCCTTTGAGGGTGTCTGAGGACCCTGCGCCTACTGCGCGGCACTCGGCACGGCACCTCGCCGCACGGGTGCAAAGGCCACGATGCTCCGCATCGAAACCTTCGCCCCCGCACGCCGAGCCACCGCACCGAGCACCTGCTCGCTACGGCGCAGGGTCCTCAGACACCCTCTCATGATGCCGCACGATCGCCCGGTTGGCCCGTACGTCGCCACGCGGGAACTCCTCACACTCCGCGCCGGACCTTCGTAAGCTGCTGACGGCACCGTCGCCCAGGTGGGGGAGAGAACCATGCGTACGAAGCTCCTGACCGCAGTCCTAGCACTGCTAGCCGGGGTTCTGGTGACGCTACCCGCGAGAGCAGCCGCTCCGGACGCGACCGTCGTACCGATCCAGGTCACCGGCCCGGCGGCGTCGCGGTTCAACCTGGTGGTGATGGGCGACGGCTACACGGCGGCCGAGCTGCCGAAGTTCCGCGAGCAGCTCGACAAGCACCTGAACATCCTCTGGAGCATCGAGCCGTTCAAGTCGTACCGGAACTACGTCAACGTGTACGCCGTCGAGATCGCGTCGCCCGAGTCCGGCGTCGACTGCGATCCCGGTCTGACCGACCCGAAGCGGGACACCCCGCTGCAGATGGGCTTCTGGGGCGGCTGCAATCCGGCCAGCGTGCAGCGCCTGCTGACGGTCAGCCAGGCGGCCGCGACGCAGTACGCCGACCTCGTCCCGGGGACCACGAGCGCCAACCGGCAGATCCTTGCTATCGGCAACAGCGACACGTACGGCGGTGCGGGCGGAACGTACGCCACGGCGTCCGGCGGCAACGCGCTCTCCGCCCTGATCACGCCGCACGAGCTCGGGCACTCCCTCGGTGGGCTGCAGGACGAGTACGACTACTACGCCCGCGGCGAGCGCGGTGCGCCCTACGTCGGTCCTGAGCCGTCGTCGATCCACCACACGTTGCTGACCGAGCAGCAAATGCTGGAGCAGCACAAGAAGTGGTGGCGCTGGCTGGGGGAGAAGTCCGAGTCCGGCGGCACGATCGGCCGGTACGAGGGCGGCATGTACGCCGGTTCGGGCGTCTGGCGGCCCAGTGCGCACTCGATGATGAAGTCCCTCGGGTACTACTTCGACCAGCCGTCGCGGGAGCGGATGACCCAACGACTCTCCGCCAAGGCGAACCTCTTCCAGGACAGCACTCCGGTCGGCTCAGTCGCGGCTGACCAGGTCGTTTGGTTGCAGACCCTGCACCCGGTCGACCATGAGCTCGACGTCACCTGGTCCGTCGACGGTACGGCGCTGCCGACCGCGAACGCCCGTTCTGTCGACCTGTCCACGCTCGATCTCGCGCCCGGGCCGCACACGCTGTCCGCGACGATCGTCGACCCGACCGAGTTCATCCGCGATCCCGCCGTCCGCCCGACGGCAATCCGATTGTGGACAATCGACCCGGCGGCCACCGCGCCGCAGCCGACCACGCCCGTCTTCACCGGATCCACCTCGATCGAGCACCCGGTCAGCGCCGACGAGGTCGTGTACGCCGAAACCGCGCAATCCGCCGGTGTGATCAGTTGGAAAGTCGACGGTCGGATTGTCGACAATCCTGGCAACGACCGCGACTTCGATCTCGCACCGCTGAAGCTGACCGGGCGGCACACCCTGACCGCGCAGACCGGCTCCGAAACGCTCACCTGGGACGTCGACGGCGTACAGCCGGTCGTGACGCCGGCGATGTCGAAACCGCTGCTGACAGTGCAGAAACCGACCGGGCCGGAGTACATCTACAACGACGCGTTCACGATGGGTCTGGCTGCGACGGACGACAGCAAGGGGTACGTCGTACCGGAGTTCCGCGTCGACGGGGACGGTTGGTACAACTACTACGGCTGGCCGACCGATGCGTCTGCGCCGTTCCGGTTCACCGCCGAGGGGACCGCGATCGACCAGCTCGTGTACGGAAAGCTCGGCGTACCGCGGGTTGTGCCGTGGGACGACGTACCGCCTGGATATGGGCGTCATCAGGTCGAGTACCGCGCCATCGATGCCACCGGCAACATCGGCGACCCGCGCCGGTTCGCCGTCACGCTCCTGCGACCGGCACCGGCCTGTACAACGACACTCGCCGGAACGCACGACCGCCCGCTGTACCTCAGCAAAGGCGTCACGTGCTTGACCAACGCGACCGTCAACGGCGCCGTCCTGGTCGCCGCCGGCGCATCCCTTGTCGTCACCGACTCGCGCGTCAACGGCCCTGTCCGTGCCGATCGGGCGGCCGACCTGCACCTACTGCGCTCCACGATCGCCGGACTGGTCAGCGCGAGTGGCGTCACCCGCAGCCTGGTCGCGGTCGGCAGCACCGTCCAGGGACCGCTGTCCGTCACGAGCAGCCGCACGACCGACCCGGTCACGCTCGCCGGGAACACCGTCAACGGTCCGCTCAGCTGCTCGGACAACACCCCGGCGCCGACCAACCTGCAGGCGCCGAACCGGGTCTCCGGCCCGCGCTCGGGGCAGTGCGCGAAGCTCTGAGCCGGGCGGACATGCAGGTGAGTTTCGCCGACATGTTCCCGACGACCGGGATCTTCTAACTTTCTCGGTGCGGGGAGTTCCCGCCGTACTGGAGGAGTGAAATGAACGGACTGCGGGTGGCTTCGTTGATGGCGGCCATGATGACGACAGGTCTGGTGGCCGGTGTGTACGGGATCTACGCGAACGCGTTCATGCCCGGCCTCGCGAAGACCGACGACAAGACCTTCGTCGGGGCGTTCACGGCAGTCGACCGGGCGATTGTGAACCCGCTTTTCCTCGGCCTCGGATTCCTTGGTGCACTGGTCTTCACGCTGCTCGCCGGCCTGCTCAGCCTCAAGGAGAAGGCGCTGCCGTGGATCGCGGTCGCGTTCGTGCTGTACCTGGTCACGATGATCCTGACGATGGCGGTGAACGTACCGCTGAACGACGCACTGAAAGCGGCCGGCGACCCGGCGACGATCGACGTCGCGGCGGCCCGCGCGGCGTTCAACGAGTCCAAGTGGGTGGCCTTCAACCTGGTCCGGACCCTGCTCGCGCTGGTCTCCTTCGGCCTCCTCGGCTGGGCCCTCTACCTGACCGGGAAGTCCGCAGCCCAGCCGTGACCTTATTCGCAGTTATTTCCAGGTACGGTTCGTCGCGAATCGCGACCTGGGGAGGCACCGGTGGAGGTCTCGACGGACTGGTGGGACCATCGGCCGGTCTTCTCGACCACCGACAAGATGTCCCGCATCACCGGACTCGCCCCAGGCCAGCGACCTGGTCACGTGACGACACGCTTGCTGGTCTCGGTTCTGCTGTGCTTCCTGGGGTGGGGTGCCGTGAGCCTGCTGGGTACGTCGGCGCTGTGCGGTACGACGTCAGCACCGGCCAGCACCTGTGCCGTCGACATCCCCAGCCACATCTCGGCCGGCTGGTTCATTGCGGCAGCTGTCGTCGTGGGCTACCTGCTCCTCGCCGTCACGTCCGACCTGACCAATAACGCGCGCCAACGGCTCGGGCAACGGCGTGCGGCAACTCTGCTCCGCTCCGCCCCGCTCCTGGCCGGGATGTCCCTCGGGGCCTTCATCTCGGCCGCCACCGCCGTCGCGCCCGATCCGTCCGGCGTCGTTCGGCGAACCGTCAACGGCGTGATCGGCACCGAATCCATCGCCATCTCGGCTGTCGTGGCGGTGGCGACGGGCCTCTGGTTCGTCACCGTGGCGGTTCGGCTGCCGTCGGCACTGCTGCACGCGCGGCAGCGTCAGGTGACCATCGAACGCCTGCGACGGGACGGGCACCGGTATGCCGGTCAGGTGAAGCTCGGCCGCGTCGTGATCTGGCTCGGGAACAACCCCGAACTCGACGTCACGATCACGTACGACTCGCTCGCCGGCTCGCACGAGATTCGGGCGCGGATGCGGACCTCGCCCGACCGAGTGCCCGCGGACGGCAGCCGGGTCGTCGTCTTCGACGACCTCCGCGGCGTCGTTCACGTCGAGCTCGATCCCGAGGCCGAGCCGGCGTTCGAGCCGGAGGCGCGGTACGCCCCGTCGGAGTGATCGGGTTCTGAGAGACTGTCCGCGTGCCACCAGTTCAAGCTCCGCCGTCGCAGCAGCTCCCCGCGGTCCAGAAGCTGCGGGTGAGGTTCGCCAAGCGCGGGCGGCTGCGATTCACCTCACACCGCGACTTCCAGCGGGCGTTCGAGCGCGCCGTACGGCGGGCCGAGCTCCCGGTGGCGTTCTCGCACGGCTTCAGCCCGCACCCGAAGATCTCGTACGCCGGCGCCGCGCCGACCGGGGCCGCCTCCGAGGCGGAGTATCTGGAGATATCGCTCACACACGAGCGGGACGCCGACCAGGTCCGGGCCGCCCTGGACGAGGCGCTGCCGCCGGGGCTGGACGTCCTCGAGGTGGTCGTCGCCGGGCGGGGTGCGCTGGCCGAGCGGCTGGAGGCCAGTGAGTGGCAGATCGCGTTGCCGGGAGCGGATCCGGAGGCGGCCGCCGCGGCGGTGCGGACGTTCCTCGAACGGGACGAAATTCTGGTCGAACGCATGACCAAACGGGGACTTCGCTCGTTCGACTGTCGGGCTGCTGTTCTCCGACTCACCGTCGTGAGTGAACCGGGGCCGGTTGCGGCGTGTGCGATACTGCAAGTGGTGTTACGGCACGGAACCCCGGCCGTGAGACCCGACGACGTTCTCGCCGGCGTGCTCGAGGTAGCGACGCTCCCGGTGACGGGCCCGGCTCTTTTGACCAGGCTCGCCCAGGGCCCGCTCACCACGGACACCGGCACGGTGGAAGATCCGCTCGCTCGTGACCGCGACGCCAACCAGGCGACCGCGACCGGCCAGGCAGATCCCCGCCAGACGCACACAGCGGAGGGCGACGCCGCCGCTCCCTCTGTGCCCTGAGCGCGGGCGGAGCGGATCCAGCAGGCTTCCGCCGTACCGCGGCCCGTGCAGAATCTGAGGGCCCGGTGAGGCGAACCGTGACCGCCTTGTGGCCGCGCCGGACCCGTGACAGGGGTCGCCGGATGCGCCGGAAGGCTTGAGGAGACCCGCACTACATGCTCGACAACGAGCCGACCACCGAAGCAGCCGGCACGGCTGCCCCCGCCCAGTCCGCCGCCACTCGCAAGACAGCGAAGACGGCCGCGAAGAAGACCACCACGACGCGTAAGCGCGCCGCGACGAAGACCGCCGAGCCCGCCGCCGAGGCGGCCGCGCCGGCCAAGAAGACGGCCGCCAAGGCGACCGCGAAGAAGGCCCCGGCCAAGAAGGCCGCGGCGACCCCCGCGAAGAAGGCCCCGGCCGCCAAGAAGACGGCCAAGCGCACCACCAAGAAGGCCGCCTCCCAGGAAACCACCCTGTTCGAGGCGCCCCTCGAGACCTCTGCCGAGGCCGCCCCCGCCGCGGACCCCGCCCCGGCGAAGAAAACCACCCGCAAACGCACCACCAAGAAGACCACCGACGTCCCAACCACAGACACCTCCGCGCCCGCTGAGGCTGCTGAGGTTGCTGAGGCGCCGGTTGCGAAGCGTAGTTCTCGGCGCCGTACGACGAAGTCCGCCGCGGCAGCGGCCGACTCCACGGCGTCCGACGCCCCGACCACGGCTCCCGACGCTCAGACGGCGGCTCCCGTGGCTCAGACGGCTTCTGAAGCTTCCGTGAGCGCCGAGACACAGGCGGAGGCGCCGAGTGCTCGGCGTACGCGCCGTCGGCCGGCTGCTGCTGCGGCGGTGCTGTTCCAGGCGCCGACCGACGTACCGCGGGCCGGCGAGCCCGCGAAGACCACCCAGCCCAAGGCCGGCCAGTCCACCACCAGCCAGACCAAGGCCAGCCAGCCCGCCCAGGCGCCGACCGGCGCGGCGGACACGGCGGATGCGGCAGCCCAGAGCGCCCCGGAGCCGGGTGTCGATGAGCAGCCGGCAGGTACGCGCCGTCGCCGGAGCCGTCGTGGCCGCGACGCCGAGGCCGAGCCGACCACCGATGACGCCCCGCAGACCGTGAGCGCCGAGCAGACCGACGGCGAAGCCGACGCGAAGCCCGAGGGCCGCTCCAGCCGCAGGACCCGGACCAGGACCAACGCCAAGACCGCCGCCAAGAGCGACGACACCGACGACGACATCACCGACGACACCACCGACGCCGACGCGGAGTCCGCCGACAGCACCGCCGACGGGCAGGGTGAGGACGGCGAGGAAGGCACCCGCCGTCGCCGCCGTCGTCGTGGCGGTCGCCGTCGCCGCAAGTCCGGTGACGCGGACGGCGCGGAGGACAACGCCGACGAGCAGTCCGACGACGAGGACGACGAGTCCGAGCAGGACACCGACGCCCAGGCCGCTGACGCCGACTCCGACGCCGAGGCCGACACGGACGAGGACGGCGAAGCCGGCGGCAGCTCGTCCCGGCGTCGCCGCCGTCGTCGCCGCCGCAAGGGCGAGGACAGCGTTGCGTCGCCCGACGACCCGGACGAGACCGTCGTACGGGTCCGTGAGCCGCGCAGCAAGACCGTTGCGAACGAGGTCACCGCGATCGAGGGCTCGACCCGACTCGAGGCGAAGAAGCAGCGTCGCCGCGAGGGTCGCGCCGCCGGCCGCCGCCGCGCGCCGATCGTCACCGAGGCCGAGTTCCTGGCCCGGCGCGAGTCGGTCGAGCGGACGATGGTGATCCGGTCCCGCGAGGACGTCACCCAGATCGCGGTCTCCGAGGACAACGTCCTGGTCGAGCACTACGTGACGACCGCGGAGCAGACGTCGCTGATCGGCAACGTGTACCTCGGCCGCGTGCAGAACGTGCTGCCCAGCATGGAGGCCGCGTTCATCGACATCGGCAAGGGCCGCAACGCGGTGCTGTACGCCGGTGAGGTCGACTGGGCGACCCTTGGTGGCGCCAACGGTCCGCGCAAGATCGAGCAGGTGCTGAAGTCCGGTCAGTCGGTACTGGTCCAGGTGACCAAGGACCCGATCGGCCACAAGGGCGCCCGCCTCACGAACCAGATCAGCCTGCCCGGTCGGTACGTCGTGTACGTCCCGCGCGGGGGGAACGGCGGTATCAGCCGCAAGCTCCCCGACACCGAGCGGAACCGGCTGAAGACGATCCTCAAGGACATCGTCCCGGACGAGGCCGGCGTGATCGTCCGGACCGCCGCCGAGGGTGCCTCGGAGGAGGAGCTGACCTCCGACGTCAGTCGCCTGCAGGCCGCCTGGGAAGAGATCGACAAGAAGTCCAAGAACGGTCAGGCCCCGCAGCTGCTGTACGGCGAGCCCGACCTGCTGATCCGCGTCGTACGCGACCTGTTCACCGAGGACTTCGCCAAGCTGGTCGTCTCCGGCGACCGTGCGTACGACCAGGTCCGCGAGTACGTCGAGGGCGTCGCGCCGCACCTGGTCGACCGGCTCGAGAAGGCCCAGAGCGACGTCTTCTCGGACTACCGGATCGACGAGCAGATCAAGAAGGCGCTGGACCGCAAGGTCTGGCTGCCGTCCGGCGGCTCGCTGATCATCGACCGCACCGAGGCGATGACGGTCGTCGACGTGAACACCGGCAAGTTCACCGGCTCCGGCGGCAACCTCGAGGAGACCGTCACCAAGAACAACCTGGAGGCGGCCGAGGAGATCGTCCGGCAGCTCCGGCTCCGCGACATCGGCGGCATCATCGTCATCGACTTCATCGACATGGTGCTCGAGTCGAACCGCGACCTGGTGCTGCGCCGGCTGGTCGAGTGCCTGGGCCGCGACCGGACCAAGCACCAGGTGGCCGAGGTCACCTCGCTCGGCCTGGTCCAGATGACCCGGAAGCGGATCGGCACCGGCCTGCTCGAGGCGTTCAGCGAGAACTGCGACCACTGCGGTGGCCGCGGGCTGATCCTGCACGACGAGCCGAAGGAGTCCCGTCGCCGCGACGGCCGCAACGGCCAGAACAACGGCAGCGGTCAGAACAACGGCAACGGTCAGGACCAGAAGCCTGCGCAGGCGGAGGAGGGCGGCCGCAAGAGCTCGCGCCGCCGCCGCGGCAAGGGCCGGGGCGAGGACGAGCAGACCACCGAGCCCGAGGCGCCGCAGCACAACGGCGACGCCGCCCAGAGGCTGGCCCAGATCGCCGCCGCCTCCGCGAAGGCGGACGAGCAGGCCGAAGGTACGCCGGAACCCACCGGCTACCCGGTGTCCGCCGGCGCCGACGACCACGTGAGCCCCGAGGCCACCGGCTTCCCGACCCCGGAACCGGCCGACCAGGCCGCCCCGGAGGTATCGGCCGAGGCTGCGGAGGCATCGGACGCGGCGCAGAACGGCGCCCCGAGGAGCACCCGGCGGCGGCGCAGCAGCCGCAGCCGGAGCAAGACCGCTACCGACAGTGAATCGACCGAACCTTCGGAACTCGTCACCACCGGTAGCTGACGCGATGTGATGTGGGTCCCTCACGGGGCGGGGTAGCCAGTTTGACCCGCCTGTGAGGGGACCCGTAAACTTGAGCGTCGGCGCGCGGTTCCGCGTGCCATGTTTGTGTGGGCCGCCAGGTCTGTGCAGGCCCCCGTTAGTTTTCCGATCCAGCAGAGAGTGAGATCCACGGTGTACGCGATCGTGCGCAGTGGCGGCACCCAGCAGAAGGTCGCCGTCGGCGATGTCATCGAGATCGACAGCCTGACCGACCAGGTGGGCGACACTGTGTCGCTGCCGGCGGTCCTCGTCGTGGATGGCGACACCGTGACGGCCGACGCTGCGGCGCTGGCCAACGTGGCCGTGTCGGCCGAGGTCCTGGGCCGCACCAAGGGCCCCAAGATCCACATCCTCAAGTACAAGAACAAGACCGGTTACCGCAAGCGCCAGGGGCACCGTCAGCACTACACCCAGGTCAAGGTCACCGCGATCGACGCGAAGAAGAAGTGAGCTGATCTGAGATGGCACACAAAAAGGGAGCAGCGTCGACCCGTAACGGTCGCGACTCCAACGCCCAGCGCCTCGGCGTGAAGCGGTACGGCGGTCAGCTGGTCAACGCCGGCGAGATCATCGTCCGCCAGCGCGGCACGCACTTCCACCCGGGCAACCTGGTCGGCCGTGGCGGCGACGACACGCTGTTCGCGCTGGCCGAGGGCCACGTGGAGTTCGGCACCCGGCGCGGTCGCCGCGTCGTCAACATCGTCCCGGCCCCGGCGGAGTAACACCGCCACCCGGTACGTTTCACAAGCTCTGAGAAGGGCGGGTCGCGGAATACCGCGCACCCGCCCTTTTGCTGTCTAAGGCAAGGACCAGAGCAAAAACAAAGAACCCTCGCTCCGCTCGGGGTGGGGGAAGACAGGAAGTAGAGAACACCGATGGCAATCCCCAGTTTCGTCGACCGCGTCACGGTGCACGTCACCGCGGGCCGCGGCGGAAACGGCTGCGCCTCGGTGCACCGGGAGAAGTTCAAGCCGCTCGGCGGCCCTGACGGCGGGAACGGCGGCGACGGCGGCAGCGTGATCCTGCGCGTCGACCCGGATACCACGACGCTCGTCGACTACCACCGCTCCAGCCACCGCACCGCGACGAACGGTGCCCAGGGCAAGGGTGACAACCAGGCCGGCAGCAACGGCGGCGACGTGGTCCTCAGCGTCCCGGACGGCACCGTGATCAGTACGGCGAGCGGCGACGTACTGGCGGATCTGGTCGGACCGGGCGCGGAGTTCGTTGCGGCGCAAGGCGGCAAGGGCGGCCTGGGCAACGCGGCGCTGGCGAGCAGCTCGCGGAAGGCGCCCGGCTTCGCGCTGCTCGGTGAGGAGGGCGAGGAGCGCACCCTCGTCCTGGAGCTGAAGGTCGTCGCCGATGTCGGCCTGGTCGGGTTTCCGAGCGCCGGCAAGTCGTCGCTGATCGCCGCGATCAGCCGCGCGCGGCCGAAGATCGCCGACTACCCGTTCACCACCCTGATCCCGAACCTCGGCGTGGTCGTTGCCGGTGACACCACCTTCACCGTCGCCGACGTACCCGGTCTGATCGAAGGCGCGAGCGAGGGACGCGGGCTCGGGCACGACTTCCTGCGGCACGTGGAGCGGTGCGCGGCGCTGGTGCATGTCATCGACTGCGCGACGTACGAGCCGGGCCGGGACCCGTTGAGCGACCTCGACACGATCGAGGGGGAGCTCGCGGCGCACGGTGGCCTCGAGGACCGGCCGCGACTCGTTGCCCTGAACAAGATCGACGTACCGGACGCCCGCGAGATCGCCGCGATGGTGCAGGCCGAGCTGGAGGAGCGCGGGTACCGGGTGTTCCCGATCTCGACCGCGTCGCACGAAGGCCTGGAGGCCTTGAAGTTCGCGATGGCCGAGATTGTCGTACGGCGGCGTGCGGAGCAGGCGAAACCCGACACCACGCGGATCGTGATCCGGCCGCAGGTGCAGGGCGGGCCTGAGTTCAAGGTGAAGAAGCTGCCGGACGACGGCGGCTGGCTGGTGCAGGGCCAGAAGCCCGAGCGCTGGGTGCGGCAGACCGACTTCGCCAACGCGGAGGCGACCGGGTACCTCGCCGACCGGCTGAACCGGCTCGGGGTCGAGGACGAGCTGCTCAAGCTCGGAGCGAATCCGGGCGACGCGGTCGTGATCGGGGACGGGCCGAACGCGATCGTGTTCGACTTCGCGCCCGACGTCCAGGCCGGTGCGGAGATCCTCGCCCGGCGCGGTGAGGACCACCGGCTCGAGGAGGATCGTCCCGCGGCGCAGCGGCGGCGGGCGAAGGACACCGAGTACCACGCCTTCCGCGAGGGGGAGCGTACCGAGGACTGGTCGGAGTACGGCCGGAACTGGGACGCCGACGAGGTCGACCTGTCCCCGGCTGAGGCGAAGCGAGCAGCGGACGCTGCGGCGAAGTTGGCGCGCAAAGAGGCGCGCGAGCTGGCGGCGCAGGAGGAACTCGACCAGAACGGTTGATCCATGACGGTGCATCCCAGGACCGGGCGCGCGGAGGCTGTGAACGCCACGCGAATCGTCGTGAAGGTCGGCTCGTCGTCGCTGACCCAGCGCGGCAAGATCGACCTCGAGCGGCTCCGGCTGCTCGTCGACGCCATCGCGGCGCGCCGGGTGGAGGGCGCCGAGGTCGTCCTCGTCTCGTCCGGCGCGATCGCCGCCGGCCTCGCCCCGATGGGGTTGCGGACCCGACCGCGTGACCTGGCGACGCAGCAGGCCGCTGCTTCGGTAGGCCAGGGATTGTTGATGGCCCGCTACAGCGATGCCTTCGCGGCGCACGGTTTGCGCGTCGGGCAGGTACTGCTGACGGTCGACGACGTGACGCGCCGATCGCACTATCGCAACGCCTACCGGACATTCGCGCGGTTGCTCGAGCTGGGCGTCGTACCGATCGTGAACGAGAACGACACGGTCGCGACCACCGAGATCCGCTTCGGCGACAACGACCGGCTCGCGGCGCTGACCAGTCATCTCGTGCACGCCGACCTGCTGCTCCTGCTGTCCGACGTCGACGGCCTGTACGACGGGGATCCGCGCAAACCCGGTACGTCGATGGTCACCGAGATCCGTGGCGCCGCCGACCTGGAGCCGCTCGCGATCGGGAAGACGGGCACGTCGAGCGTCGGGACGGGCGGCATGCAGACGAAGGTCGAAGCAGCCGCAATCGCTACGGAGGCAGGGATTCCGGTGATCCTGACCTCCGCCGGGCGGGTCGGCGAGGCGCTCCGCGGGGAGCCCGTCGGCACGCTGTTCCACCCGACCGGCCGGCGCCGCAAGACGCGCCTGCTGTGGCTGGCACATGCCACGTCGGGCCAGGGCATCCTGCGGCTGGACGAAGGAGCAGTCCGCGCGGTGACGCAGCGCCGTGCGTCGCTCCTACCGGCCGGAATCACCGCAGTAGAAGGCACTTTCTCCGCCGGCGACCCGGTCGACCTCGTGTCGCCCACAGGTGTCGTCATCGCCCGCGGCCTGGTGAACTACGACGCCTCCGAACTCCCCAACCTCCTAGGCCGCTCCACCCGAGACCTGGCCCGCGAGCTCGGCGCGGCGTACGAACGCGAGGTAGTCCACCGCGACGACCTGGTCCTGTTGTGAAGAAGGTGGCGTGGGTGCTGCCGATGTCACGCGGCGAGGCAGCGACCGCGATTGGGCTGACCGGCGTGGCGATGGCCGCCGCGTCGGCCGCGGGCGCAGCAACCAATGGCCGCAGCAAGGTCTTCCAGGCTTCCCTGATGGGCTTCGGCCTGCACGCGGGCACCCACCTCGCCCAGTCTGCTGTCCTCCGCCGCTACACCCCCCGGCCTGATCACGACTCCGCTGGTGGTCATCCCGTTCAGCGCGTGGGCGTGGCAGCGACTGAAGACCGAGGGCGTCCCCGATCGCCTCGACCGACCGGCGGCTCGCTGTGGCGTTGGCGGCAGTTGTCCCGCTGGCCCACGCGATCGCCCGCCTTCCCCGCCTACGCCGATCGCCACGCCATCACAATGAGCGACCGGTGACCGCCGCCACGCTCGGCTGAGCGCTGGGCGAGCGATTGTGATGGCCTGGCGATCCTGACCCCGCGCCTGCCGTGGAAGCCGCACGCGCCGGACCCGCCCGACCCGCCGGACGCGCCGGCTCCTGCTCCGGCGGCGGATCTCCAACACTCACCAACCTGGCCGGACGGGCTGTCCGTCGGAGTGGCGGGCGTCCGGGGCTTGGGGTCGTCTGGCGAGATCGGGGTCCTTCGCCGTGAGTGTGGGGCCATACGATGGAGGGGTGAGCGAGATCATCGAGTTGGCGCGGCGGGCGCGGGTGGCGTCGTACGCGTTGGCGGAGGCGTCCCGGGCGACCAAGGACGCGGCGTTGCACGCGATGGCGGCGGCGCTGCGGGCGAACACGGACGCGATCGTCGCGGCGAACGCGAAGGACGTGGCGGCGGCGCGGGATGCCGGTACGCCGGAGTCCACGGTCGACCGGCTGGCGCTGAACCCGGCGCGGGTCGACGCGATGGCGGCCGGGCTGGAGCAGCTCGCGGGGCTGGCGGATCCGATCGGTGAGGTCGTCCGGGGGTACACGCTGCCCAACGGACTCGAGCTCCGGCAGGTGCGGGTGCCGTTCGGTGTCGTCGGGATCATCTACGAGGCCCGGCCGAACGTGACGGCCGACGCCGCGGGCATCTGCCTGAAGTCCGGCAACGCGGTCCTGCTGCGCGGTTCGTCGTCGGCGGCCGCGTCCAACGAGGCGATCATCGCCGTACTGCGGGAAGCGGCCGAGTCGGCCGGGCTACCGGCGGACGTCGTACAGGGCGTGCCGACGGATCGGGCCGCGGTGAAGGAACTGATGCAGGCGCGCGGGCTGGTCGACGTACTGATCCCGCGGGGCGGCGCCGGGCTGATCCAGACCGTGGTCAGTGAGTCGTCGGTGCCGGTGATCGAGACCGGGGTCGGCAACTGTCACGTGTACATCGACGCGGACGCGGATCTCGACCTCGGGCTGGAGATCCTGCTCAACTCCAAGACCCAGCGCCCGAGCGTGTGCAACGCCGCCGAATCCCTGCTGGTGCATGCGTCGGTGGCCGACGAGTTCCTGGCCCGCGCGCTACCCGCCCTCGCCCAAGCCGGCGTCACCGTCCACGCCGACCCCAAGATAGTTGCGATCAGCAACAACCACCCGACGACGGACGCGGCCGCCGTCGAGGGCGCGGTGGTGGAGGCGACGGAGGAGGACTTCGGGACGGAGTACAACTCGCTCGATCTGTCAGCTGCCGTCGTCGACTCGCTCGAGGACGCGGTGCAGCACATCCGCCGGTACAGCTCGGGTCACACCGACGCGATCATCACCCGCTCGCAGGCGGCCGCGCGCCGGTTCACGACCGCGGTCGACTCGGCGGCGGTCGTGGTGAACGCGAGCACCCGCTTCACCGACGGCGGCGAGTTCGGCTTCGGCGCCGAGATCGGCATCTCCACCCAGAAACTCCACGCCCGCGGCCCCATGGGCCTCCCCGAAATGACCTCCACCAAGTACGTCGTCACCGGCGAAGGCCAAATCCGCACCTAGTAACTCACCCGAGTAACCGCGCCCCGTCATGCACCTGCACGACGGGGCGCTCGGCTGAGATCACCGCAAGTGCAGCACGGTGCTCTGCCCCCACCTCCAGATCCAGCACCTGAACACCATCTGGCACCCTGCCGCGCAGATCTCCGCGTAGTCCTGCGCCGGTTGCCTTCACGACTGCCTCTTTCCGCGTCCAGTACGTCGTGAACGCCCGCGCCTTCGCCATCCCGTCGTACCCGCTCAACTCGAGCACTTCCGTGTCCGTCAACGCAACCCGAGCCACCGCGTCGACATCCACCCCCAGATCGACCTTCTCCACATCCAGCCCCACCGGCCGATCCGCCACCGCGACCCCCGCCAGATCCCCCGAATGCGTCACCGACAACTCCACCCCCGCAGCCCGCACCTTCCCATGCGGCTTCCCGCATTCCGAGCAGGTCCGGTCCAAAACAACCTTTGCCGCAGGCAACGAAAACCTCTCCGCCAGCACCCGCCGAACCAACGTCACCCCCAACAGGAACCGAGCCCTGTCCACGTCCCGCAGATAGGCCGCTAACCGCCCCCGCTCGACGTCATCCAGATCCCGAACAAACTCGTCCCGAGCCTCCCCAACCCCCACCCACCAAACCTCAACCCCCGCCCCGACCCCGGTCCGGGTTGTGCTCATACCGGGCCTGGGGTCCAGGTGAGGGTGCCTGTTCGGAGGTCGTGGAGGACTGAGTCGATCCACTTCGCCTCAGCAACGGCGACCGCGACCTGGTACTCCGTCTCGAGCAGCGCGAACCGGGGGATCGGCTGCCCGTCCACCTCCGACCGCAGCTCCAGCTGCAACTCCGCGATCCGCTTGGTCAACCGCTCGCGCCGCTGACCAAGCAACTCACCCGCGGTCTCCGGCGGTAGCAGCATCACGAACGACAACCCCGCCGGGAACTCCGGGAACTCGTTCCGCGGCGTCGTCAGGATCTCCGCCAGCCACTCCAGGCAGACCTCCCGCCCCTCGTCGGTCAGGTGGTAGACCGTCCGCTCCGGATACCGCTCGTCCTGCTCGATCGCGCCGGCCGTGATCAGCCCGGCCTCCTCCAGACGCACGATCATCCGGTACAGGCTGGTCCGCTGCCCGACGTTGACCACCTGGTCCTTGCCCCATTGCTTGATCTGCCGCTGGATCCCGTACGGATGCATCGGCCCGTTCTCCAGCAGGCCAAGGATCGCCAGCGCCAGCGTTGAGCGTCGAAAAGTCACACCTCCACCATAGGGGACAAAGAAACTAGTTGCAATGTAACTAGACCGCATGTAACTATCGATCCATGAGAGCAGCAGAATTGACCCAAGGCACAGTCACCTCCCGCGACGGCACCGAGATCGGCTACTACAAGACCGGCGAAGGCCCGGCCGTCGTCGTCCTGCACGGCAGCATGGAGTCGGCCCGCAGCCATAGGTTGTTCGCGGAGGCGCTGGCGGACGAGTTCACCGTCTACCTCCCGGACCGCCGCGGCCGCGGACTCTCGGGCCCGCACCAGCCGGACCACAGTGTCCGCACCGAGGTCGAGGACCTCGACGCCGTCCTCAGCGCAGCCGGAGCCGAGCGCGCGTTCGGCATCAGTGCCGGGGGAGCGGTCGTCCTGGAGGCAGCCCGCACTCTCCCGAACCTCAAGCAGATCGCGCTCTACGAGCCGGCGATCGTCGCCGACGGCGCACCGCATCGCGAGTGGCTGGCACGGTTCGACCAGGAGATCGCCCGGGGCGATGTCGCCGGAGCGATGGTGACCAGCATGTTCGGCTTCGAGATGGCCCCGGCGTTCCTCAAGGTGATGCCACGCGGCCTGCTCCGCTGGACGACCGAGAAGATGATGGTGAAGGAGGAGCGCCAGGCCGACGCCGGCACGATCACCATGCGCCAGTTGGCACCCACCCTCCACGCCGAGGGCACGATCGTCGCCGAACTGGGCGGCACCTTCGACAACTTCCGCACGGTCGACGCCGAGGTTCTGCTCCTCGGCGGCACGAAGGGCCTTCCAGGACTCAAGCCCGGCCGGGCAACCCTGGAGAAGGTGCTACCGCGCGTCCGCCGCATCGAGTACGACGGCTACGACCACGGCTCGTCCTCGGATCCCGGCGGCGTCAACCCGACCGGCAAGCCCGAGGTGGTAGGGCGCATCGCCGCCGACGTGAAAGCGTTCTTCAAGCAGTCGTGAGCGCCCAGTCCACGGCATCCGCGATGTCGGTCACCGGGTATCGCACCGCCTGCACCACCCGGTCGGCGCCCACCACCAGCACGACCCGCTTCAACCGCTCGTACCCGCCGGCCCGGAACGTCGGCAACCGCAGCGCCGCCACCAGTTCCAAATCGAGATCGGACAGCAGCAGGTGTGGGATTTCCTCCGCCCGAGCGAACGCCTGCTGCTCGTCGGTCCGCTGCGTACTCACCCCGCGGATCGCGATCCGCTTCGACGCGAAGTCGTCGTACCGGCCCGCGAAGAGCCGATTCTCCAGCGTGCACCCGGCCGCTCCGACGATCTCGTCCCACCCATCCGGTAGCCGGGTCGGCAGCCCGGTCGCCGGGTAGCCGAAGAGCACGGTCGCCCGCGCGTCCGGATCCACCACGTCAACCGTCGTACCGGCGATTGACGGCAACGCGACGTACGGCACGCGTTGACCCACCAACTCCTGCAGGCGTTGCGCCGGCGGTTCGTCCGCGGTGTTCGTCCCGGTGAGCGACCCGTCGCCGAGCAGCCAGCGATCGCCCCAGTCCTGCAGCGCGACGAGCACGGGCAGCAGTGCGCGCCCGCGCGGCGTCAGCTCATAGGCGTACCGCGTCGGCCGATCCTGGTACGCCGACCGCTCGACGATCCCGCTGTCCAGCAGGCCGTTCAGCCGCTCGGTCAGCACCTTCCGCGAGATGTGCAACGACCCAGCCAGCTCGTCGAACCGCGCCAGCCCGCGCGCCAGATCGCGGACGATCAGCAGCTCCCAGCCGTCGCCGATGACGCCGAGGGACTGCGCGATCGCACAGTCCGGCTCGGGTGAGAAGGTGCTCCGCCGCACGTCCGCCCTCCTTGGAATCCCGGTTGCCGTCACAGTCGCCGGTCGAGTAAGTTCCCGACAGGAACTCACTGTACCGGAGGGGGCGGACGTGTACTGGCGCCGGATCGCGGAGCTGCCCACCTGGCTCAAGGCGGTGATGGTCGGCCAGCTCGTCAACGGGGCCGGAGCGCTCGCCTGGGTCTACCTCACGCTCTACCTCGTCGAGGACCGCGGCATGTCGGCGCAGCACGCCGGTTTCGCCGCGGCGGCGTACGGCGTCGGCCTGGTCGGCGGCAACCTCGGCGGCGGGTGGTTCGGCGACCGGTTCGGTCTGCGTACGGCGGCGCTCGCGAGCCAACTGTTGTGGGCGATCGCGTGCGCCGCCATGCCCTTCGCTCCGGGAGCGTCGCTAGCTTTTCTAGCAGCGCTAGCGGGCCTGTTCGGCGGCGCCGGTCGGCCGAATCTCAGCGCGCTCGTCGCCACCTCGCTCCCGCCCGAACGCCGCCGCGAGGGCATCGCGCTGTCCCGCACCGCAACCAACGCCGGCTTCACCATCGGACCGCCCCTCGGCGGCCTGCTCGCGGCGTACGACTTCTCGCTGGTCTTCTTCGTCGACGCCGTCACCAGCCTGGTCATGGCCGCGATCGTCTGGCGCTGGGTCCCGAACGCGCGGCGTACATCAGGATTGTCGACAACTGGATTGTGGACGTCGGTCCTCAAGGATCGTGCGGTCCTGATGGTGCTCGCGACGATCGTGGTGGTCGACACCGTCTACCGGCAGATCTTCGCGACGATGCCGCTGCTCCTGCGCGATGCGGGTACGCCGGCCGTCGCGTACGGCGTACTGCTCGGGGCGAGCTCGGTCGTCATCGTCCTGTTCGAGGCGCCGATCGCCGTACGCCTCCAGGGGCATCGTGCAACCCGCGTGATCGCGGCCGGCTTCGCGTGCATCGGCCTGGGCCTCGCGATCATCGGCGTCTGGCCGGCGCTGGCGGGGGCCGCACTCGCGATCGTGGTGATGACGGCGGGGGAGATGCTCTACAAGCCGACCGCCACGGCCCATGTGGCCGATGCGGCGCCGGAGGGGATGGTCGGGCGGTACTCCAGCCTGTACGCCGCCGCGTCGATCAGCGGCATGTTCCTCGCGCCGGCGATCGGAGGTACGGCGTACCAGCACGCGCCGCGACTGCTCTACCCCGTGGCCGCGGGCCTCGCGATCGCTGCGGGCGCCGTACTGCTGCTCACTCGGGCAAAGGCGCGGGACGTCCTTCCCAGCGAGTCGACAGCACAACCGTCGTCCGGGTCCTGACCACGCCGTTCACGCGGCGCAGCGAGCCGACCACAGCCTCGAGCTGCGTCACGTCGGCCACTCGAACCTTGACCACGAGCTCCTGGTCGCCGGCGACGAACCAGCAGTCCTCGACCGTGGGGATCTCACGGACCTGTTCGACGATGTCGTCGGTCTCGACGTCGTCGCGCTGGAACAGGCCGATCAGCGCGCTCGTGCCGAGGCCGACCTGGTCCGGGGCGACCACCGCGCGGTAGCCGAGCAGTACGCCGCGCTCCTCGAGACGCCGTACCCGCTCCTGGACGCTCGGGCCGGACAAGCCGACCACCCGGCCGAGTTCGGCCCAGCTGGAGCGGCCGTTCAGCCGGAGCGCCTCGATCAGCTGCCGATCGATCGCGTCCATGACGCCTCCTGTTCACCGCAGATTCTAAGGCCTGGAATGTCCTGTGCCTTTAATTCGTTTGTGAGAGCGTAACTCTTACCGTACAATTTGAGGTACCGGGGACAGTCCGCCCCGGCTCCGCCGTACCAACCCTGTGAAGGAACCATGATCACCCCCGAAGTCGCCCGTGCCCGTATCGACGAGATGCATCGCGCCGCAGCGCAGGCCCGCCGCGCGCACGCCGTACCGTCTGCCTGGCGCCGGCTGCTGACCCGCAACACCCGCCACAGCTGACTCTTCCTATCGCGACCGGTGTCCCACGGCGAGTGTCCGGGCCACCGGTCGCTGTCGTTCCGGCGGTCACGAGATAGGCTCTGCCTCATGTTCACGCTCCTGGTGCCGCAGGTCGCGGCTCTCGAAGAGGCCGCGGTCGAGGCTTCGCATATCTCGAAGTGGTGGTACGGCGGGTTCGCGCTCTTCGTCCTCGTCCTGCTGCTGCTCGTCACCGTCATCATGGGCAAGGGCCGGCCGCACAGCTGAGCGGCTTGCTGAAGGGCTGACGTGGCTTTTGTGGAGCGGGTACGACGCATCGGCGTGATGGGCGGCACGTTCGACCCGATCCATCACGGCCACCTGGTCGCGGCCAGCGAGGTGCAGTCGTACTTCGACCTCGACGAGGTGATCTTCGTCCCGACCGGCCAGCCGTGGCAGAAGTCGGACCGCAAGGTCTCCCCGCCCGAGGACCGGTACCTGATGACGGTCATCGCGACCGCGTCGAACCCGCGGTTCTCGGTCAGCCGGGTCGACATCGACCGGCCCGGTCCGACGTACACGATCGACACCCTGCGCGACCTGTCCAGGCTGTACCCGGACGCCGAGCTGTTCTTCATCACCGGTGCCGACGCGCTCGCCCAGATTCTGACCTGGCGGGACGTCGACGAGATGTTCAAGCTGGCTCAGTTCGTCGGCTGTACGCGGCCCGGTACCGAGCAACTCGAACTGCCGCTGGACCAGCTGCCGATGAATCGGATCACCCTGCTCGAGGTGCCGGCGCTGGCGATCTCGTCGACCGAGTGCCGCGCCCGGGTCGCCAAGGGCAACCCGACCTGGTACCTGGTGCCGGACGGCATCGTCCAGTACATCGCCAAGCGTGAGCTCTACACCAACCGTTAGGACGTTTTTATGCCTGCCAGTGAACGCGCCATCGAGCTGCTGACCGCGGCCGCGGAAGCGGCCCACGACAAGAAGGCCGAGAACGTCCTCGCCTTCGACGTCTCGGAGCAGCTCGCCATCACCGACGCCTTCCTGGTCGCGTCCGCCTCCAACGACCGCCAGGTCCGCGCGATCGTGGACGCCGTCGAGGAGAAGCTCCGCGTCGACTTCGACGCCAAGCCGGTCCGCCGGGAGGGCGCCCGCGAGGGCCGCTGGGTGCTGCTCGACTACCTCGAGATCGTCATCCACGTCCAGCACGACGAGGAGCGCTCGTTCTACTCGCTGGAGCGCCTGTGGCGCGACTGCCCGGTCATTCCGCTGCCGTCGCCCGTCCCTGGTTCGGCTTCGGCGGAATGACCGCGGGCCGACTGATCGTCTGGCGGCATGGCCGGACGGAATGGAACCTGCAGGACAAGATCCAGGGCCAGGCCGACATCCCGCTCGACGCGGTCGGCGTAGCACAGGCACGCGCCGCGGCCGCGCGGCTCGCGTCCCTCGATCCCACCCGGCTGTTCGCCAGCGACCTGCAACGCGCCGCGTCCACCGCGGGTGAGCTCGCCGTACTGACCGGTCTGAAGATCGAGTACGACGAGGCGCTCCGCGAGATCGACGTCGACGACTGGGCCGGCCTCACCCGGGCCGAGCTCGCCGCCCTCAACCCCGAGGCCGAAGCCCGGATGCGCAACGGCGAACCCCAGCGCCGTGGCTCCAACGGCGAAACCGTCGAAGAAGTCGCTGATCGGTTCGCCGACGCGCTGTCTCGGATCTCTGCGGAGGGAACCTCCGAAGACACCATCGTGATCGCCACCCACGGCCTCGCGGCCCGCGTCGGCATCTGCCTGTTCCTCGGCATCCCGCAAGCCAACTGGCCCGCGTTCGGAGGCCTCGCCAACTGCAACTGGGTCTCCCTCCTCCCCGGCCGCGCCGGCTGGCGAATCGAAGAATGGAACGCCGGCTCCCTCCCCGAACCAGTAATGAGCGACGACCCCCAACGCTAAGAAGTACTGCGCGACACCGCCCAAAGGACACCGCTCCGCGGCGACAGCTCTCTTGCGCCTCCGGCGACGCGCGACCTGCGTCGCAGCCGCACTGTCCACGGCGTACGAACTGCGGTTGAAGGGCAGCGGACACCGCTTCGCGGCGACTGTCTTCTGGCCGCCTTCGGGCGCGCGCGGACTGCTCGTTCGCTCACTGCCCGTGGCGGATCGGATGCACGCACTGTGCGCCCACGACCAGGGGCGGCTTATCCGCGTGGAGGGGGGCGGCAGGGCATCGGCTGCGACAATTTCCTGTCTGCTCGGGAGCCCCGAGCCGCACCGCGACGTACCGTGAACTGCGGACAGAACCGTGCAGATCAGGCGCTCGTCGTACCCGCTTGCAGACCGCAAACAGCCTGTCGTGTACCTCACCAGCCCCACGAGGGAACCGATTTTTCTTTGCCGCCCCTCATCCGCTAAGCTTTCGGAGTCGCAAGACACCGCGGGGCTTTGGCGCAGTTGGTAGCGCGCTTCCATGGCATGGAAGAGGTCAGGGGTTCGAATCCCCTAAGCTCCACCGCAGCTCAGAGGCCGGTTTCCCCACTAGGGAGACCGGCCTCCTTCGTGACCTGAGTGTCTAGCAGAGCAAGGATGTGATTGTGGCCGGCAGCGACCACGGGCGCTTTGAGGTGATCCGCCCGGACTACCTTGCCGACGAGTACTGGGACAGCATTGAAATCGAAGTCACTCGGCTGAGTCGTTCCCTGGACGCTGGCGATCAGTCCGAGGCCTTGGGAAACCTCAAGTGCCTGGCCGAGGCGGTCGCGAAGGTCGCGCTGGACATCGCAGGCAAGCCTGCCGCGTCGAACGCATCGGTCACAACCGTCATCTCCGCCGCCCATGAGGTTCTCCGGACACAGCCGGGCCATGAACTCACGTTCGAGACTCCGTATGCCAACATCGCGACGAACGCATCCAAGATGGCTGCCCAGTTGGCCGAGATCCGCAACACTTACGGCGGTGGACATGGCAAAGCGCGTCAGCCTCGCGTCCGTGACGAGATGGTCGACCTCACCATCGACGGAACACTCACTTGGGTTCGTTGGGCAGTACGTCGGCTCGGGTTGTTTGCGAAGGGACAGCCCACCGAACTTATACGCGACCTCATCATCGAGAACCAGAGCTTCTACAAGGGTGATTTGGCCGAACGTCTGCGCGCCACGGGGCTCCCTCGACTTGAGGAGCGTCACCAGCGCTCGATCGGCATCGCCGTGGGGCAGCGGTCGGCCCAGCACACCTTCAACGTGTACCTCGAAGGCGTACAACCGGCCCAAACGTCGGCCGACCTAGATGTGTGGACCCCGCTGTTCCGCCTCGGCGTCGCGCAGGGTCTCCTGCAGGGCACTGATGAGGTCCCGACCGCCACGCTGACGAATATCGTCCGCGCCGTAGCAGTTCTTCTTCCGGTAGAGGGACACGTCGAGGAAGTTAGCGAGATCGTTGACCAGGCCCTCGACACGTTTGAGGCACCTGTCGACCTCATGGCGCAGGCGGAAAGCGTCCGCGAGAACACTAGGGACCTGCAACGGCTGGCCTCGAAGGGCGGCCCGAACCATAGGACAGTGGAGCGGCTTCTTGTTGGCCTCCGCGAGCGATTCCCCGAGATCTGGGTGCTGTAGCTCGCACGACCGCAGGCGGCCCGGATGCTGATGCCGGCCCGTGCCGTTGGTCAGTCGTCGAAGTCGGGCGGGCCGAAGCACCACGTGGCGTCAATGCCGAGCGCGTCGAGCGCGGGGGCGCGTCCGGTTGGCTGGGGGTCCTGTATGCCGACATTCACCGGGTCTGCCCAGCTGATATCGCCAACAACGGTGGCCGCCGGGTCCAATGTGGCCCATAGGGTTGGTGTTCTAGTCGCCAGGGTGTAGAGGTTCAGGTCCGCGGCGACGATCACATTCGGGTTGTGGGACCGGCGCCAGCCGTTCTTGGTGCGCCAGTGTCCGTCGGTATGGAGTTCGGCCGGATCCACGACGCTGGCGGGCGGCAACGCACTGACGCCGTGCACCACGGCGGACACGTCGTAGTCGCGCGTTGGGAACTCCGTGTTGCTGAGCACGGCGGTGACTAGCGGGAACGGCAGCTTCGTTCCGTACTTGTTTGCTTTCGAGTCGAGAGCACGCCGGAGACCTGTCTTGTTGTCTACTCCCTTCGCCCGCCCTGAACCGCGTATCCCAATGAGCGGTGATCCGCCGGAAACGCTGCTCTTCGTCGGCAACGCCTCGAAGCTCAGGAGCCATCCATCGTCCTCGAATCGGAGGGTTGGACGGGGAGTGCGTCCGACGGCTTCGGCTTGCGCGGCCAGCCCCACCAGGTCCAGTGAGCCGATCCACCGGAGGAGCTGATCTCGCAGCCTGGTGGCACGAACTGGTCTCGTTCCGACCTGGTGGTGTTCGAAGCTCAACGTGACTCCGTCAACGCGCACCTGGTCGAGGATCATCTCGAGTTCTCGCAGTCGCCTATCAGCAGCCACGTGTCTTGGTGGACGGCCGACCGCGACCGCCTCCAGGTAGTACGGTGCCGGCCCGTGAACCAGGAAGTCGGGGTGCTTGGAGGTGCCAGGAACGTCCGGGTGGATCTCCACTTGATGACCGGACCCAGTCTCGACGACGTAAAGGTACAACTCCCACAGAGCGCTCTCGAATGTGTCGTCTCCGCCCGTGAGGTTGCCGACGATGCCGGAACGATGCTCGGCGGGAACCCGGCCGACCCACGTCTCCAGGAGATCGCGGACGGGATCGAAGAACGTCGACCCAGTTCGGTCCAGGAAGCCGAACGAAGTCTCGTTTGCCCTTTTCGGGGACCTGTCCACCCGAGTCCTATTCGCGAACATCGTCACGGCCTCACGCTACCGACGGCCACAACCCGTTGGAATTCTCCGGGCACCGAAAGGCTGCGCGAGCTGGCGTCTGGCAGACGTCAGCAGGAGACCGATCTGCTGACGTGTAGTGACCAGATGTGAATGGCATGGAAGAGGTCAGGGGGTTCGAATCCCCTAAGCTCCACCGCAGCTCAGAGGCCGGTTCTCCACTCGGAGAACCGGCCTTTTCATGACCTGAGTGACTTTGGGCTCACCGAGGGGTTGCGAGGACCTTGCCGACGGCGTGTCGCGCGTAGTTCGTGAGCGCCGGGTTGGTGTCCTTGAAGTACCGCAACACGATCACGGCCTGGGACAGTACGCGCCCGCGTCCGCGGAGCCAGGTCGCGTCGTCCACGTGCAGCGTGGCGCGGAACTCGTCGTGGACGTTCGCGGGCAGCAGGTGCCATGCGGGAAACAAGTCGCACGCCGGATCGCCGACACCGCACGTCTCGAAGTCGAGCACCGCGGTCAGCCGGCCCTCCGCCGACACGAGCAAGTTGCTCGGCGTCAGGTCCGAGTGCACCCACACCTCGCGCCCGTCGTACGGCGCCGCGAGCGACTCCTCCCACGACGCCAGCGCTGCGCGAGTGTCGATCAGGCCATCCAGCTCGCCGATCGCCTCCCGCGTCGAGGAGTCCATCGAGACCATCGGAGCTCGCGTACGTCGCTCGCCCGGATACACCGGCTGCCGGTCCGGCAGGTCGATCCGCCGGAACGCGTCGACGAACGCCGCGAGGTCCGTCGCCAGCCCCCGCGGATCGGCCAGCGCGTCGGCGGAGGGGTGCGTACCGGCGAGCCAGCGGTGGACGGACCACTCGCCCGGGAACGCGTCGGTGGGTGAGCCGATCGCCTCGACAGAAGGGATGGCCACAGGCAGGAACGGCGCGAGTGCCGCGAGTTTCGCCTGCTCCCGTTGCACTATGTCGGTGATCGAGGGCCGGAGCGGCAGCCGTACGGACAGATCGGTACCGAGACGGTAGATCGCGTTCACCAATCCACTGGAGGCGACCGGCTCCAACGGCAACGCGGCCCACTGCGGGAACTGCGCGGCCACCAGCTCGCGGACGAGCGGCGTGTCGATGTCGGCCGGGGCGGCCTGGATCTCGCGGGGACTCACGAGCCCATCCGATCGATCGGACCAGTCCGCCGTCAACCGGATATTCAGATCCTGCCAGGCGGTAGATCTCCGCGACAGCGAACCGAGTGTCCAACTGAGCGACAACGGGGTTGTATCGCACCCGACGTACATGGACGTTGGTGGATCGAGTTGAGGCGTTCGCTGTAGGCCGCTCGGTGGCTTGGTGTGAATGGCATGGAAGAGGTCAGGGGTTCGAATCCCCTAAGTTCCACCGCAGGTCAGAGGCCGGTTTCCCCTTCGGGAGACCGGCCTCTTGCATGACCTGAGTGACTACCGGTTTCGGGGCAGGATCTCGTCCATCGCTACCGGACGCAGAACGTCCGCAATCGGGCGTACGTTGTCGGCATGTCCGACTTCACAGTCAAGGCGCTCACGCCGGAGACGTTCGACGACTTCGCCGCTCTCGTCGAGCGGAACAAGGGCATGTTCGCCAGCTGCTGGTGCACGCATTTCCATCCCGACTGCGCGGAGAAGGGCCAGACCGCCGAGGGGAACCGGGCGCTCAAGAAACGTCTGGTGGCCGACGGGATCGCGCACGCGGCGCTGGTCTACGACGGCGACCGGGCCGTCGCCTGGGCGGAGTACGGATCACCCGAGGAACTGCCCAACATCCAGCACCGCAAGGAGTACGTCGCCACTGCCGAGCGACTGCCCGACTACCGGGTCACCTGCATCCTGGTCGAGCGCGGCTTTCGCGGTCACGGCCTGGCGGCGATCGCCCTGCGCGGAGCGGTCGAGCTGATCGCCCAGGGCGGCGGCGGCCTGGTCGAGGGCTACCCGCACGACACCGGCGGGGTCCGGAAGAAGAACTCCTCGTTCCTCTACAACGGCACCCGCACGATGTACGAGCGCGAGGGCTTCACCTACGACCGGCCAAAGGGCCTGGGCAACTGCGTGATGGTGCGCGAGGTCGCCCCGAGCAGGCGCGACTGAACCGGTCCCTCGCTCCACGCGGAGACGACGGCTACCCGGCATCGCGCCGTCTCTACGAGTCGCTCGGCTTCTCCACGATTGCGCGTACGTGCACACTCTCGTGGGGACCTTTGGCGGGCTCTCGCGACTTGATCCGCAAGCCGCACGCCCACCGGTCCCTGAGACCCAGCGTGGATGGCAGCCGGCCGATGACCGATTGGGAATCCCCTTCTGGGGCAAGGTGATTAGCCCAGCCGTCGAGCGTGAGCATGCTTCCGGTGCTGATCTGGAGAAGATTTCGCCGGTAAGCGGCACCGGGTGCGGTCCGGTCGTCGTTCGGTGGTCAGGTGTGAATGGCATGGAAGAGGTCAGGGGTTCGAATCCCCTAAGCTTCACCAGCAGTATCCGCAAGTCAGGAGGCGCTTTCGCCCCTGGCCTGTTGTTGCGGTCCCGTTGGAGCGATCTGGGAGCCGCTTGCGGACGAGGAACGTCAGGCGACTGCCGGTGGCCAGCGATGGTTGCGCCACTTGTCCCAGGTTGCGAATCCGGCCGGTGGGGCATCGATGGGTTCGGTGCCATCCAGTTCGCCTGGTGTTGGGATCTCGATGGTGGCGGCCCACCCGGCGAGTTCCTCGTCCGACATGGGCCAGGTTGTGTGTGGTGCTTCGGCTTGTCGCTGGTCGAGTCGTTTGCGTTGCTCGGCTGCGGGGAGTTCGAAGTACCGCATCTCTACTATCGCGCCGATGTCTGCTGCGGCCCGGCGTAGGGCGGAGCGCTCGTCTCGACTCCAGAGTCCGTAGTCGATCACGACGTTGTTGCCGAGTTCGAGAGCGCGGAGGCCGATCTGGATCAGCCGTCCTTCGATCACGCGCTGGGCCGCGTCCGGGTTCGCGTGCCCGTAGAGAGCCTTCACCCATTCGTCTTTCGTCAGGCGAAGCGCTCCGTGCTCGATCTCTATGCGCCGCGCGGCAGTGGTCTTCCCGGTGCATGGAAGTCCCACGGTCAAGAACAGTGTTGGTTGCGTCATCATCAGCGCCCATCCAAGCAGATACCTCATCGCTGGATCGGCTCATGGCGCGATCGTCGCAGCAGATCACCTGGTGGACGGGTGTCGGATACCAGTCGACAACTCGCAACAACCAGGAAGCCGAGAACGAGTTGTCGGTAAGGGAACGAGTGTCGTCCCGCCGTGGACAGCTCGGTGCCCGGTAATTTCGTTGAGCGCGCACCCTGGGATCGTGTTGGCTAGCGGGACTGAGCTGTCAGTGCCGTAGGTGTCCGGTTGGATGTAGCAGGGAGTTGAACGTGCAGGACGATGGTGTCGACCCCGTTGCCCACAATCGGGCGGCCTGGGACAAGTATGTTCAAGAGGGCAACGAGTGGTCGACGCCGGTGAGTGCTGAGGATGTCGAGCGCGCCCGCAGGGGCGACTGGTCGATTGTTCTCATCGGGTATGAGCCAGTCGATCGCTCCTGGCTGCCGACGGACCTGACCGGCAAGGACGTGTTGTGCCTGGCTTCCGGCGGTGGCCAGCAGGGTCCGATCCTTGCCGCCGCAGGGGCGCGGGTCACCGTGTTCGACAACTCACCCGGCCAGCTCGGCCAGGACCAGATGGTGGCGGCGCGTGACGGACTCGAGCTGCGCACCGTCCTAGGCGACATGCGCGACCTCAGCGCGTTCGGCGACGCGACATTCGACGTCGTATTCCATCCGGTCTCCAATCTGTTCGTACCAGACTTGGCACCGGTATGGCGTGAGTGCTTCCGCGTCCTGCGACCGGGCGGAACTCTGCTCGCGGGCTTCCTCAACCCTGATGTGTACTTGTTCGACCACGAGGCGCTCGACGAGCGCGGCGAGCTGATCGTCGTGCACAAGCTGCCCTACAGCGATGTCACGCAGTACTCCGCCGAGGAACGCGCCACGAAGTTCGGCGCGGATGCCGCTCTTGAATACAGCCACACCCTCACCGACCAGATCGGCGGGCAACTCGCCGCGGGGTTCGCCCTCACCGGCTTCGCGGAAGCGCCGCACCAATCCGACGCCTCCGCTGAATACATGTCGCACTATTTTGCAACGCTGGCGGTCAAGCCGGGCTGACCCAGCCGTGGCCTGGCGATGTAGTTTCATGCCAGTTCGGCGGGTCTTGGAGGAGTGATGGTGGGATGACGGCAGGGCGACCGACGCAGGACGACGTGCTCGGGTACTTCGACGTGTTGTCGAACTGGGGGCGGTGGGGTGATGACGACGAGCTCGGGACTCTGAATCACATCACTGACGACGTGCGGCTGGCGGCGGCGCGGGCTGTGCGTCATGGGCGGAGCGTGTCGTGCGGCTGGGAGGTCGCCGTACCGGAGGAAATGGAGCGGTCGACGACGTCGTGCCCGTGCGCTGCCGACATGCCGGGTGCCGAGAACATGCCGGCTGCGTTCCACAACGATCGCCACTGGGGTTTCTCGAACGAGCGGCTCGGCATCTTCTTCCACGGCAACACGATCACCCACCTCGACTCGCCGTGCCATCTCTTCTGGGACGGCAAGATGTACAACGGGCGGTCGCACTCGTTGGTCGACCCCGCGACGGGATCGGCGTGGGCGGCCGTCACGGCGGCGGCGAACGGGATCGTCACGCGTGGTGTTCTGCTGGACGTTGCGGCGGTCCGCGATGTGCCGTGGCTGGAACCCGGTGACGGCGTGTTTCCCGAGGATCTCGAGGAGGCCGAGCGTCGCCAGGGTGTGCGGGTGCAATCCGGCGATGCGGTACTCCTGCGGACCGGCTACGGCCGCGTCAGGCACGAGGCCGGTGCGGCCGGCGGTTTCACGCAGGCCGGCTGGCACGCGTCCTGCCTGCCATGGCTGCAGGAACGGGAGGTCGCGTTGATCGGCGCCGACACGCCCCAGGACGTACAGCCGTCGGGGTACGACGACGTACTGATGCCCGTGCACGCCGTGAGCCTCGTTGCGATGGGGCTGTGGCTGCTCGACAACTGCGACCTGGAGGAGTGCGCGACAACGGCTGCCGAGCTCGGCCAGTGGGACTTCCAGCTCGCGGTCGCCCCGGTCCGCTTCGCCGGTACGTCGGGAAGCCCGGTCAACCCGATCGCCACATTCTGACCGCCGGCCGGGAGGCGAACGGGAGACCGGGAGTCACAATGCGCGTACTCTCGGCAGATGGACGTGGGGGCGGGCCTTCGGGGGAGTGTGGAAGAAGAGTTGTGGCCGCTGGTCGAGAGTTTTTTCGGCTCGCATGAGGTGGCAGGTCTGGGCGTTGCCGTGGTGCGGGATGAGGAGGTTGTCTCGCGTGGGTTCGGCGTCCGTGACGTCGGGACCGGTACGCCGGTTACGCCCGAGACGATGTTCCACCTGGCTTCGGTGTCGAAGCCCTTTGTCGCGACCGCGATCGTTTCGTTGGCGAGTGGCGCCGGCGAAAAGGTGCTCGATCTGGATGCTCCGATCACCGAATGGGTGCCTGAGTTCACGCTGGCCGACGGTCGGGAACGGGAGGTCACAGCCCGGCGCCTGTTGAGCCACGCGAGCGGACTACCCGACATCGACGACTACGGCTGGCACGATCCTCAGCTGGGCGACGACGCGCTGAGCGAGTTCGCTCGCAGCCTGGCGGACTGGCGGCTGCAGTCGGAGCCGGGTTCGGCGTTCTCCTATTCCAACGCCGGGTTCGAGCTGCTTGGGCTGTTGCTGTCCAGGGTCACGGGTACGACGTTCGAGCACGCCGTCCGGGACCTGGTCCTGGCACCACTCGGAATGCAGAACAGCACCTTCCTGCGTGGCGAAGTACCCGCAAATCTGGCTGCCTCACCGCATGTGGGGATGCCGCTGTCGGTGCCCGAGGGCTCGTATCCGTACACCAGGCGCCATGCCCCGAGTTCGACTCTGCACTCCAATCTGGTCGAGATGTGTCGCTGGATGGTGGCCCACTTCGCGCCGGCCGGGGGATCCGACGGGCAGTGGGCGCGGCTGGATCCCGCACTGCTCGAGCTGATGTGGCAGCCGGTGATGCAGCTGGGGCGCCCACCGTGGATGGACGCGGTGGGACTCAGCTGGTTCGTGGGCAGCTACCGCGGGCATCGAACGGTGAGCCACGCCGGTTCGGACCCCGGGTTCGGGTCGAGGCTCGTGATGGTGCCTGAGCTGCGGACGGGCGTTGTCGTGCTGGCCAACTCCAACAACATTCCTGCTTCGGACATCGCCGCGGCCGCGCTCGATATCGCCCTCGCCGATGTGCCACTCTCGGCGAAGCCTGATGGGATGATCGACCTCCGCGCCTTCCCGCGCTCGGTCGTCGGACCGGTCGCCGAGGTGCTGAGAGCGTCGGGGCCGGAAGCCGCCAAGGTGGAGTTCCACCGGCTAGCGGCGGTCGAGCCGGCCGAGTTCGAACTCGACGACGAGGGGTTCGTCGACGCCACGTGGGGAGCGATCGAGCTGCACCGCCCAAGCCTGGTCTGGCCCCTCCTGCGCGTGTGGACCGAGCTGCGTCCGGACTCATCCAGTGCTTGGACGATGACCGGATGCGCCCATCAGCTGGACGGGGAGCTCGACCTGGCAAGGAGCGCCCTCCGACGTGCCATCGACCTCGACCCCGACAACGACGACGCCGCACAGATCCTGAGCAAAGTCCCATCGGCGTGAACGCAGAGCGGGACACCTGAGTGATTCCGACGGTCGCTCGGTGGGTACGTCGCACACCAAGGCGACTCAGGAGGCGGCGGTGGTGCATCTTCTCGCGGACGACGCCGGTATGACGGTCTACATCGGATGCCCCGATTCGCTCGGTGGTGAGGACGGCAGGACGGCGCTGGCCGACTTCTACCACGCCGTACTCGGCTGGCAGCTGTACGACGCCTACGGAACGTTCTTCCTGTCGAGAAGCCCCCAGTTCCGGATCGGATTCGACGGTGACGGCTGGTCGGATCAGAGGCCGCCGCGATGGCCCGACCCGGAGTACCCACAGCAGATCCACCTCGACATCGCCGTACCGGATCTGGACGCCGCTGGCACGCGCGTCCTCGCCGCGGGCGGGGCCTTGCTTCAGGACGACGCCGACCACCGGGTGTACGCCGATCCTGCTGGACACCCGCTCTGCCTCTACCCAGATCCGTCCCGTACGACGACCGGGCCGGCGGTCGCCCGCCTGGTGTACGACTGCTTCAGCCCGCGCTCGCTCGCAAGGTTCTACGAGGGTTTCATCGGCGTACCGGAGCGACTCGAAGACTCCCCTGAGCGAGTCGTGATCGACCTCGACGACGATGAGCTGCCCGACCTGGCGTTTCAGCACGCGCAGTTGCTCGCTCCGCGATGGCCCGACCCCGCCTATCCGGCGCAGCTGCACGTCGACTACCGATTCACGGTCGACCACGAACTTCCCCACTTCCAAACCCCGGCAGCCAAGGCCGCGATGGCGCGTGCCCAAGAGCTGGGTGCGATCCACCTCCAGAACGTCGTGTACGCCGACCCAGCCGGCCACCCGTTCTGCTTCTGAAACGCGTGGGAGCATGGGGCGTGGACGAGCGGCGCCTTGATGGGGGCATCAATCAGGTCTCGGAGATCGGGCAGACGATTCGGCGGCCGGTCGGGCCTTGGTCCGCGTCCGTTCATGGACTTCTCGAGCATCTCGAGGCCAGTGGGTTCGCCGGAGCGCCGCGATTCCTCGGCATCGACCAGGACGGTCGCGAGATCCTTTCCAAGGTGTCGGGTGAGACCCCTTGGCCACCTGGTCCGATGTTGTTCGAGCCGGTGGTGCTCGACAGCGCGGCCGCCCTGTTGCGCAGGTACCACGACGCCGTCGAGGGCTGGAGTCCGGCGACCGGCGCGTGGCAGTCGCCACCCGTACCGGTCGGCGAGCCGGAAGTCATCTGCCACAACGACACCGCCCCGTGGAACCTGATTGCCCGCGACGGCGCGATCGTGGCTTTCGTCGATTGGGATACGGCGGCACCCGGCCCGCGCGCGTGGGACCTGGCGTACCTGGCCTACACCCTCGTCCCTCTGGCCGCGCCGGAGAATCTGGAACCCATGGGCTGGCCGAGCCCAACTCCCGTGCACGAACGACTTGCGCGAATCAGGGACGCCTACGGGTGCACGAAAGAGCAGTGGCACGCGGTCCTCGACACCATTCCAGTTCGCGTCCAAGCGGCGTACGACACGATGCGGATCTGGGCCTCCGAAGGACGACCCGGCTGGCAGGCGCAATGGGAACAGCCTGAGCCCTGGCGTCACGGCGCCGGCTACCTACGCGACCTCACCTACATCAAGACTTCCCTCGAGAGCTGGAGAGCAACGCTCAAGTGGGCAGAGGGTGCAGGAAGCGGGTGGGGGTGATGGTGTAGCCGTGGGATTGGTAGAAGGTGTGGGCTTGGGTTCGGTGGGGGGAGCTGGTTACTTCTATGCGGAGGCAGCCGTGGTGGGTGGCGAAGGACTCTCCAGCTGCGACAAGTCGGGAGCCGATGCCTTGGCGGCGGGCCCGCGGGGAGACGACCAGGGCTACGATGCGGGCCCACGTGCCTTCGCGTTCGAAGAACGGGCAGGTGTGTACGGCGATGACGCCTAGGACACCCTGGTCGGTGTCGGCGACGTACACCGCTCCGGCGGGATCGTCGCACCACGTCTGGATGCGCGCCGCCGTCGCAGCGGGATCAGACTGCGGATAGCCCAGCTCGTCCAGCAACTCGTTGATGGCGACAGCGTCAGTGCTGCGGGCGGGACGGATGTCCATCAGGCGATCGGGAAGTCGAAGTACGTGTCCGGGTACGGCTCGTCCAGCAACGTGTAGTGCCACCACTCGTGGTCGCACCGGCTGAAACCCGCGGACTCCATGACGGAGCAGAGGTGCCGGCGGTTGTCAGCTTCCTGCGAGGTGATGCCGGTGGCGCCGTGGTGCGAGATCGAGTCCATCAGGTCGTGGTAGCCGCCCATCGGCGCCAGTTCGCCGGTCGACAGGTCGTACAGCGTCAGGTCGACGGTACTGCCCCGGCTGTGGCCGGACTTCGTTGCCACATAGCCCTTTTCGAACATCTCACGACGGTCGATGTTCGGATAGTGCCGCGGCTTCGTCCGCCTGTCCTCCGGCTGTTCGGCCCAGCGCAGGAAGTTGTCCACGGCACGTTGTGGGCGATAGCCGTCCCACAGCAGCAGGCCGAAGCCCAGCGGTGCCGCCTTCTCACGTGCTGTCTCCAGCGCCGCGCACAGAGCCCTGGTGCCGACGATGCGGTTCACCAGGTAGCCGTCCACCGGTTTGCCGGTGAAGTTGTCCCACGTGGCGTACTTGGAATCCCACCGAATCCCAGGCGCCACCTCATCCACAAAAGCAAAGTCAGCGTTCACTGGAGCTTCCCGGTCAGAGTCACCGACACCAGCCGGTCGATCACCTCACCAAGCGGTACGCCGGCCGCCGCCATCATCCTGGGATAGCGGCTGTACGACGTCATACCGGGCAGGGTGTTGACCTCGTTGAGGACCGCCTTCCCGTCCGCCGTGAGGAACATGTCGACGCGCGCCAGCCCGCCGCATCCCAACGCGCGGTACACGGCCTGCGCGGTCTCCTGGATGAGCGCGCGCGACTCCTCCGGGATATCGGCCGGTACGACGAACGTCGAGTTCTCGGATCCGGTCTCCGGCGAGTCCTCCTGGTGGATCTTGAAGAAACCGTGCGACAGCGCGATGCGATCGAGCTCGCCGGTCATCAGATCGACCTCGTTCCCGAGGACCGCGCAGCCGACCTCATTGCCGATGACAGCCTCCTCGATCATCACCTTCGCGTCGTACTGGCCGGCGGCTTCCAAAGCTTCCGGCAGTTCCGCGCTGCTGGAGACCTTGTTGACGCCGAACGACGACCCGGAACGGGCCGGCTTCACGAAGACGGGGTACGGGAGCTGCTCGGGATCGAGGTCGGCCGTGGCGATCCAGAAGTTCGGGGTCGCGATGCCGGCGCTGCGGGCGACGGTGTAGGTCAGGGACTTGTCGATGCACTGCACGGAACTCTGCACATCGCAGCCCACGTAGGGGATACCGGACAGTTCCAGCAGGCCCTGGATCACGCCGTCCTCGCCGCGTTTGCCGTGCAGCACCGGAAACACCACATCCAGGTTGATCGTCCGGTACTGCCCCTGCCTGATCCGCGAACCCAGCCGGTCGGACTCCAGCACGAGCAGGCCCTGCACGCTGCTGTCCGGCGACAGGACCACCGGACGGCAGTTGCCGTTCTCCCAGTCCGGACCGGGGCCGTCGCAGAGTTTCCAGGCGCCGTGCTCGGTGATGCCGACGTAGAACGGCTCGTACTTCTCGAGGTCGAGGTTCTTCGCGATCTCCTGCGCGGACTTGACCGAGATGTGGTGCTCCTCGGAAATGCCCCCGAAGAGGACGCCGATCTTCAACCTATCCATGCTGTTCCCTGCTTCCGAAATTCAGGCAATTGATGATGGAGTTCTCGACCGTGTCGCTCAGCGCGTGGTCGGTGTAGTAGGCGGTGTGCGGACTGATGAGCACGTTCGGCAGTTTCTGCAGCCGCAGCAGTAGTTCGCTCTCGACGGGTTCGTCGCGGCGGTCGGCGTAGAAGATGCCTTCCTCGCCTTCGAGTACGTCGAGTGCGGCGCCGCCCAGCCGCCCGCTTTCGAGGGCGGCGACCAGCGCCTCGGTGTCGAGGAGTGCTCCGCGTCCGGTGTTGACCACGAACGCGCCGGGTTTCAGTTGCCCGATCCGTCGGCGATCCAGGAAATGATGGGTTTCCGGGGTAAGCGGCGTGTGCAGCGTGAGGATGTCGCTCTGCAGCAACAGCTCGTCCAGCGGAACACGTGTTCCGGGATCCTTGTCATAGGCAAGCACCCGGCAGCCGAACCCGTGCAGCCGGTCGATCACCGCACTGCCGATGCGACCCGTTCCGATGACGCCGACGGTCAGGTCGCGGAGCTCTCGCCCGCGGGTGGCACTCAACCGATAGTCGTGTACGTCGGCGCGCCGGAGCACCGACTTCATGTTCCGTACCGCCATCAGCATCAGCATGAGCGTGTAGTCGGCCACGCTGTCGGGTGAGTACGCCACGTTCTCGACGCGGATGCCGACTCGCTCGGCGTACCGCACGTCGATGTGGTTGTAGCCGACGCTCCTGGTGGAGATGTACGTGACGCCGATCCGGCTGAGTGCGAGCAGGGTGGCGTTCGTGACTCGCGTCTTATGGCCGACGCTGACGCATCGACTGCCGAAGGCGAGTTCGATGGTGGCCTCGGAGACGGCCGCCTCGGTGATGATCGGTGCGATGCCGAAGCGCGGCGCCAACTCGCGGAACAACGCGGCCTCGTCCGGCTCGCACCCGAAGACCGTGAGGCCCGCGGCAGTGCGCCGTACCGCCGTAGCAGCCGGTTCGCTGTAGGTCATACCTCCAAGTCAAGGGGAGGTCGTGTTGTCAGCCTGTATCCGGTTTTCGATATGCCGACGAAATGTCCCCGGGCCACGCAACGAGCGCCACCAGCGCCACGACGCCAACGCGGCCAGCCCGGCGCCGGCGGTGTTGAGCAGTACGTCGTCCACGGAGGACACCCGATCGAGCCGCAGCACGTACTGCGCGACCTCGACCAGCACCGAACAACCGGCCGCGAGTGCAAGGACCCGCGGTATCGACGCCAGCGCCGAGAATCGCAGTGGAACGAAGAACCCCAGCGCCGCGAACACCAGCAGATTGCCGACAATCCCGGGCGCCGACATCGTGAGCAGGTCCCGCAGCGGTATCAGGCTGAAGCGACCCGGGACCTCGCCGGCGTGGCTGCCCGGCAGCATGGTCATCCAGACCACTGGCACGGTCCCGTAGACGATGCCGACCTCGGCCACCGACGTACGCCAAGGGTGCTCGCCAGTACGTCGCCGAAAGGCCAGAACGCACACCACCAGAACGGCCACCGGCGCGGCCGCGATCGTGAGGAGGGCGATGCCGTTGAAGGTGGTGACCAGGTGCTGCCAGTCCTTGACCATCACGCTATCTTCGCTTGCCTCTCAGGTACTCGCGCCGCCTCATGTAGAGGTCGAAAGCCCGATACATCACCGGCCGGAGCGGCAGATCCCACTCACCGACGTACCGTACCGCCTGGCCGCCGGTGCCGACCTTGAACTGGATCAACCCGACGTGCGGGTCGTCGGCGTCGAGGGTCGGGGTGATGCCGCGGAGATCGTAGATGTCGCAGCCGGCCGCGAGCGCGTCGCGGATCATCGCCCACTGGCAGGCGTTCGAGCCGCGCACCTCCCGCTTCTCGGTCGCGGACGCGCCGTACGAGTACCACGCGTAGGCCCCGACACGGATCAGGATGGTGGCGGCGACCAGATCGCCCTGATGGTGAGCCAGGTAGAGCTTGATCCGCTCGGGGTCCTCCGCACTCATCTCAGCGAACATGGTCTCGAAGTACTGCAGCCGCCGCGGCACGAAATGGTCGCGCTCGGCGGTGTGCACATACAGGTCGTGAAACGCCTTCAAGTCTGAGCCGACCGTGACCTCGACGCCTGCCTTGGCCGCCTTCTTGATGTTGCGCCGCCAGAGCTGATTCATCCCCCCGAGTACGTCGTCCTCGCTCCGCCCGGCCAGCGGAACCTCGTACTTGAACTGCGGCTGCCCCGCCCCGAACCCGTCCTCCGGATTCTGCGCCAACCAACCGGCGTCACGCAGCCAACCAGCCACCCGCGCACCAACCGGATCGACGCTCCCACCAGGCACGTCCGTGAGCCGCTCGACGCCCGGATCAGCAATCCCCACCTTGACCTGAGCGGTGGTCCAGACATGAGTGCGCAGCGGCGGAACCAGCCGGATCGCGAACGCGCCCTGCGCCTTCAGGTACGCCGCCAACGGGTCGAGCCACCTGCTGAGATCGCCGGTCCAGTCGATGGACGGCCCTTCGGGCAGGTAAGCCAGCGTATGGCGCTCGAGGCGCGGCACCGGCCGGTGCAGAACGAGCCCGGCGCCGACGAGCCGCCGCCCGTTGTACCAGCCGAGAGATTCGCTACGCCACTCGGTCTTCACACGGCCCCACGCCGGGGTCTGAAGGAAGCTCACTGACCGCTGGGCCTGCACGAACTCCAGATGCTCAGCCGAGCTGATCGGCGCGACGGTCAGCGTCACCCCTGCATCCTCGGATCGTGCGTCGGGTCGGCGTACCGAGGCGGGCAGCCGCGCGTCACAGCCTCCGGGCGTAGCTCGTAGTGCCACGGCTCATTGTCGTAGATCTGGCACAGGCCATACCTAGAACCATGCTCGGACAGCCAAGCCGTCGCGTCGGAGCGCCCGATGTCGATCGCCTGCCCCGACACATGCGGTGACGTCGTAGGCGTGGCGACCCAGCGGGCGGCCTCCTTCTCCGAGCCGTACTTCGAGACCGCCTCCTGGAGCAGGTGTTCCTGGTACGCCGGCGTACGCCAGCCGCTGTTGACGAAGAACTTGACCCCGTCGTCCGCGGCATCCCTCGCAGCCTTGCGCAGGGCAACGAGCAGCGCCGGATCGAGGTTGGCGACCGCGGGGATGTCGTCGAAGACCGTCACGCCGTCAGGTACGGCGCCGTCCGTCTCGCCGAGCGTGGATCCGGCCGGGAATGACGGGAACGCGAGCGACTGGTGGATGAACACGCCGATGATCGCCACGTTGGCGACGACGAGCGCCGCCCGGAAGGTACGGCGGCCTGTTGACGGTGCGCTGGCGGACATGGGTCCAGTCAAAACAGGCGGGTGTTGTCAGCGCGTATCCGGTTTTGGATATGCGGGCGATATGTGACGCCTCGTACCATCGAGACTGTGCGGGTACTGATCGTCGAGGACGAACCTGAGATGGCGGACGCCATCCGCGCCGGCCTGCGCCTCGAAGCGATCGCCGCCGACGTGGCCGGCGACGGCGACACCGCGCTGGAGCTGCTGAGCATCAACAGCTACGACATCGCCGTTCTCGACCGCGACATCCCCGGCCCGTCCGGTGACGAGATCGCCAAGCGGATCGTTGCCTCCGGCAGCGGTATGCCGATCCTGATGCTGACCGCGGCCGACCGGATGGACGACAAGGCGTCGGGGTTCGAGCTCGGCGCCGACGACTACCTCACGAAGCCGTTCGAACTGCAGGAGCTGGTCCTCCGGCTCCGGGCGCTCGACCGCCGGCGCGCCCACAACAGGCCGCCGGTGTGGGAGATCGCGGGACTGCGGCTGGACCCGTTCCGCCGCGAGGTCTACCGCGACGGCCGGTACGTCGCGCTCACCCGGAAGCAGTTCGCCGTACTCGAGGTCCTGGTCGCTGCCGAAGGCGGGGTCGTCAGCGCCGAGGATCTCCTCGCGCGAGCCTGGGACGAGAACGCCGACCCGTTCACCAACGCCGTACGGATCACTGTCTCGGCCCTGCGCAAACGCCTCGGCGAGCCCTGGCTGATCGCGACGGTCGCCGGCGCCGGCTACCGCATCGACACGGGAGCTGAGGGGCGTGGATAGGGAGCCGGGGCTGAGCGTTCGGCTCAAGCTGACCCTCAGCTATGCGGGATTCATCATGCTGGCGGGTGCCTTGCTGCTCGCGGTCGTGTGGGTCTTTCTGCTGCGGTACGTACCCGACGTGACCATGGGCCCGATGCGGACGCCCGATCGCTCCGACCTGATGCGTGCCTTCATCCCGAAGGTGACCATGATGCTGGCGTTCCTACTGGTCTTCGGTCTCGTCGGAGGCTCGATTCTGGCCGGCAGCATGCTCGCGCCACTGACGCGCATCACCAATGCGACCCGCCTGGCCGCGAACGGCTCGCTGTCGCACCGGATCCATCTGGAGGGCCGTACGGACGAGTTCCGCGAGCTGGCCGACGCCTTCGACGTCATGCTCGCCCGGATCGAGGCGCACGACGCCGAACAGCAGCGGTTCGCGGCGAACGCCTCCCACGAACTGCGCACTCCGCTGGCGATCACCCAGACGCTGCTCGACGTGGCCCGCAAGGATCTGAACCGCGACACCGGCGAACTCGTCGAGCGCCTCCACCTCGTCAACACCCGGGCGATCGACCTCACCGAGGCACTGCTCCTGCTCAGCCGCGCCAACCAGCGGACCTTCATCCGGGAACCTGTCGACCTCTCCCTCCTGGCGGAAGAGGCCACCGAAACGCTGCTCCCACTCGCCGAGAAGCGCGGCCTCACCATCGAGACCTCGGGCGAGGTGGCCCCCACCATGGGTTCGAACTCGCTGCTCCTGCAGCTCACGACGAACCTGGTGCACAACGCGATCGTCCACAACCTGCCGGACCAGGGCAGCATCTGGGTCCGCACCGCCGTCGGCTCCCGGACCGTGCGGCTGACCGTGGAGAACACCGGCCAGAAGCTCACCGCACACCTGGTTTCCACGCTGGTCGAGCCGTTCCAACGAGGTGCCGAACGGACCCGGTCCGACCACGCGGGCGTCGGGCTGGGCCTGGCGATCGTCAACAGCATCGCGCAGGCCCACAACGGAAGCCTCACCCTCACTCCGCGCGACGGCGGCGGGCTTCGCGCCACCGTGGAACTGCCCCTGCGGAGTGCCGAGAAGAGCTGGACGCGACGAGCCCGAGGCACCGCAGGGCTGGACAGCTGATCTTCAGCGAGTCTTGGCCGTGAGGGTCAGGTGGGTGATGCCGCTCGGGCTCGTGACCACCTCGATGTTGTAGGTGTCCTCGAGCGCCTCCAGCCCGTCCCACAGCCGGACGCCGCGGCCCAGCAGGATCGGGACCTGAGCGACGTGCGCGTAGTCGATCAGGCCTTCGGCGAGGAACTCGCGTACGACGGTGGGCCCGCCGCCGACCCGGATGTCGCCGCCGTCGGCCGCGGCGCGGGCCTGCTCGATCGCCTCGCTCGGCGTGGCGTCGAGGAAGTGGTACGTCGTACCGCCCTCCATCTCGATCGACGCGCGCGGGCGGTGGGTAAGCACGAACACCGGCGTGTGGAACGGCGGGTTCGGGCCCCACCAGCCCTTCCACTCCGGGTCGTCCTGCCATCCGGGCGGGCCGAACTTGCCGGCGCCCATGATCTCGGCCCCGATCCCGCGCTCGTGCTGCTCGGCGTAGGCGTTCTCGACGCCGACGGTGCCGCCGGGCAGCCCGTCCGCGGCCTTGAAGAACCGTGTGGCGACCAGCCAGTCGTGCAACCGCTCACCGGCATGCCCGAACGGCGCCTCGAGCGACTGCACGTCCCCGGTGCCGAACCCGTCCAGCGAAATCGCGAAGTTGTGAACCCGAACCTCTGACATCGAACTGCTCCTTCACTCCATCGGCCCCGCGCTTCGGCGCCGTCACAGGTAGGTCGGAGTCGTCCGCCCCCTCTTGACATCACCCGGGAAAACGAGCTTTTTGTCGGTTGTTCACCGTTGAAATGAGTCTGATTAGCGTGTGCTCCGGGTGGGGCAGGGTGTCCTGCTCACTGAAGGAGGATGCGCAGATGGAGCGAGCTCACGTCAACAGGAGGACAGTCCTGGGCGGCCTGGCCGGGGCCGTCGGCGCCGCGGCATTACCGGGCGGAACGGCGTACGGAAGCCCTGTGAGCCCGCCGCGGCAACACCCGGCGGAGTGGCCCGAGCTGGAGCCGTACGGCGCGGCTGACACCCGGCTCGACCTGTGGCCGCGTGACGACAACTCCTTCGTGTTGCCGCTCGAACTACGGCCTCGTGACGAGGAACTCGGGCGCGTGTGGATGCGCGACACATACGTCAACTGCTTCACAGTCAACGGCCGCCCGCTGTACGTCGCGACAGGCACGACGCGGGTACCAGGGCGACCCGCAGCCGGCCCGTGGAACGACGGCATCTTCGTCTGGACCGCACCGTCGCTGCACGGCCCGTGGCGGCTCGCCGACACGAGCGGGATCCGGCCCGGCGCGGAGCTGGGCAAGGTCTGGTCACCCGAGTTCGCCGGCGAGAACACGCCCGGCCGTACCGTCGTCGCTCCGTGGCAGGAGTACTGGTACGACGACCAGTTCGGCAAACGTGGAAACGCCTGGGCGCCCGAACTGCACTACTTCCGCGGCACCTGGTACATCGTCGCCTGCATGGGCGACCACTCCCGCAAGGTCGGATCGTTCCTGCTGATCAGCGAAGGCGGGGTCGAGGGCCCGTACCGAGTTGCCCAGGGCAACCTCCTGAAGCCGTTCGGCGACTCGTTCGTCGGCGGCCCTGCCTTCGTCCTGCCCGGCGCCTACCACCACATCGACGGCGGCCTGTACTCCGAGGGTGACGACGCGTGGCTCGTCCTGCACAACAACCTCTACGCGCGGTTCCGCGACGACATGGAAGACATCGTCCCCACGACCGGTCTGCCCACGTTCCAGCAGAGCCCGTACTCGCCCGAGCCCTACATCGAGGGTGCGTACGTGCTGAAGTACGGCGGAAAGTACTACCTCATGCACGCCGCCTGGGATCGCGCCTCGACGAACCCGGACGGCAGCGCACGCAACGCCTACGACCCGCCCGCGCCAGGCCGCGTCCAGTACCAGTACGACCTGATCATGGCGGTCTCCGACCATTTCGAGGGCCCGTACTCGAAACGCTGGACCGCAGGCGTCGGCGCCGGCCACAACAACCTCTTCGTCGACGCCTCCGGCCACCTGTGGGCGACCTTCTTCCGAAACCCCGCCCTCGGCTACTGGGCCGACCCCACCCGCACCGCTGACGCCGCAGTCCCCGGAGTCGTCCGAATGGAGTGGACAGGCCCGACCAGCAACCGCCTATACGTGAAGCGCCGCAACTCTCACACGTCCGGCGCCTGATACGTCGCCTCGTCGAGGCCGCTCATGGTGGGGTCGTAGCCGACTTCGCCCACGTCGTACATGGATGTCATCCAGTGGTAGAAGTTGTCGCCCCGCTCTCGCAGTACCGTGTACAGGCGGCGCATCATCCGCGACCGTACGTCGGCCTGCTCCGGGCGCTCGTACACGTTGAGGAGTTCGTCCGGGTCGAGTTCCAGGTCGTAGAGCTCGTTCACCGAGTCCGGGTTCACCACGAGCTTGTACCGGTCCGTGCGCAGCATCCGTTGTGGGTAAGGGAAGTGGTGCCCGTGGAACTCGCACACGATGTCGTCGTCCCACTCGGCCGGCTCGCCACCCACCAGCGGCAGCAGGCTCCGCGAGTCGACGGCGGGCTTCGGGTCGGCTCCGGCCAGTTCGAGGATCGTGGCGGTGCAGTCGAGCAGGCTGACGAACTCGTTCCGTACGACGCCCTCCGGCTGCCCCGGCACGCGGATCAGACCGGGCGTGCGGTAGATGTCCTCGTACATCGCCGGACCCTTGTCGTGCAGCCGGTGCGAGCCGGTGAACTCCCCGTGGTCGCAGGTGAAGAAGACCGAGGTGTCGTCGGCGAGCCCGAGCCGGCGCATCGCCTCCAGCACCCGGCCGAGCTGGATGTCGATCAGCGCGACGTACCCCTGGTAGATCGCGATGAGCTTGCGCGTGGTCTCGATCGGCATGGTGTCGAACGTCCAGTGTGCGCTGTAGTTCTTCTGCACCATCGGCTTGCCCTGGAACGTCTCCGCGACCGACCGTGGCAGCTGGACATCCGCGGGATCGATCAGGTCGAAGTACTCGTCCGGCAGGATGTACGGCAGGTGCGGCCCGAAGAAATGCAGCGCCAGGAAGAACGGTTTCCCATCGTCCGCGGCGTACCGCTCGAGCATCTCGATCGCGCGGGTCGCGAGGTAGTGCTCGAAGGTCGCCTCCACCGGCTGATGCAGCCGGGCGGCGAGCAGGTTGCCGGGCCCGCCGTTGGGCAATGTCCCGCGGATCCGGTCGGAGATCTCGTACGGCGGCAGGCCCCGCTCCTCGAGGTACGCCAGGTAGTCCGGGTGATCCACCGGGTTGTGCCAGCCCGGCAGATCGGGACCGTCGAACCCGAAGTCACCCGCCGACTTGTTGGTGCCGACGTGCCACTTGCCGATCAGCCCGCAGTTGTATCCGCGGTCCTGCAAGGCCTGCGAGAACGTGAACGTGCCTTCACCCAGGTCCTCGAGGTACCCCACGTTCCGCTCGTAGTTCGCCAGCAGCTTGTGCCGGAACGGCGCCTGGCCGGTGAGCAGGCTGGCGCGGGCAGGCGTACAGATCGCCGTCGGCGTGTACCAGCGGTCGAACCGGGTCCCGGTGCGGGCCAGCTCGTCGAGGTTCGGGGTGGTCCCCAACTGGTTGCCGTAGGCACCGAGCGTGTCGGTCCGGTGCTGGTCGGTCATCAGGAAGAGGATGTTCTTCGGCTCGCTCACTTGGCCGCCGCCGTGGTGAACAGGTCGCCGGTGTAGTAGGTCTTCGGGTCGGCCTTCGACTTCAGCTTGCCGGCCTGGACGAAGTAGTCGGCCATCCCGTTCAGCCACTTGTCGATCGTGCCGTCCTTGGTCTTCGCGTCCAGCTCGTCGACCGGCAGCACCTTCACGTTGCTCGCGTCGGCCTTGACCTGGTCGACCGGCACGCTCAGCATCTTCGCGGTCAGTTCGATCGACTTGTCCGGGTTCGCGGAGCGGTAGGCCATCGCGTCCCGCAGTACGGCGATCGTCTTCTCGGTCTTGTCCTTCTCGCCGGACACGACGTCGTTGCCGGCCACGAACGCGGTCGGGAACGAGACCTGGGACTCGAAGTCGGAGTTCTTGGCGAGCTCCGTCAGGTCCGGGATCTGCTTCTTGATGGTGCCGATCGCGGGGTACCAGAAGCCCGCCGCATCGATCTTCTTCGACGCGAACGCCGAGACGATCGTCGAGGCGTCCATGTTGACGACCTTGACGTCCTGCTTCGTCATCCCGGCCTTCTGCAAGGCGAGCGTGAGGATCATGTCACCCGACGTGCCTTCCGGTACGCCGACGGTCTTGCCGCGGAGCTGGTCGATCGAGGTGGTACCGGAGCGTGCGATCACCCGGTCGGCGTTGCCGAGGGTGTTGATCGCGACGATCTTCGCCTGCCCGGACGCCGGCAGCCAGAACGCACCCGGGCCGATGTAGCCGAAGTCGAGGTCGCCGGTGCCGAGTGCCTGGATCTGCAGCGGGCCGTTCGTGAATACCTTGGTATTCGCCTTCAGACCGTGCTTCTTCCACAGCTTCTGGTCGTTCGCGATCGCCAGCAGGCTCGTACCGTTGTAGTCCGCGATGTAGCCGAAGTTGACCTCCTGGAGGTCGCCGCCCGCGCCGTCGTCCGAGCCGCCGCAACCGGCGAGAGCGAGCGCGAGAGCAACGGCCCCGGCGGCGAAGGCCGAGAACTTGCGTGAAACAGACATGAGGTTCCTTAGGATCGAACTGTGGCAGGGGAGTTGGCCGCGGTGCGGCCGTCCTGGTGGTACACGGAGTGCCAGACCCGGTTGCGCAGCGCGGCGAACTCGGGGCTGAGGCGGAAGTCCTCCGACCGGGGGTACGGCAGGTCGACGTCGACGACGTCGTAGATCCGCCCCGGCCGGGCGGCCATCACGATGACGCGGTTCGCCAGGAAGACCGCCTCGTCGACGTCGTGGGTGATGAACAGGACCGTGCGCTGCTCCTGGCTCCAGGTGTCGAGGAGCTGCTCCTGCAGCTTGACCCGGGTCAGGGCGTCCAGGGCCCCGAACGGCTCGTCCATCAGCAGGATCGACGGGTTCACGGCGTACGCGCGGGCGATCGCGCACCGCTGCCGCATACCGCCGGACAGCATCTTGGGCAGCGCGTCGGCGAACTCGCCGAGCCCCACCAGGTCGATGAAATGCTGCGCGCGTTCGCGTCGGTCGGCCTTGCCCATACCAGCGGTCTTCAGGCCGAACTCGACGTTCTTGCGCACGGTGAGCCAGGGAAAGAGCGCATACTGCTGGAAGATCACGCCGCGCTCGGGCCCGGGACCAGACACCGGTACGCCGTCGACGAGCGCCCGCCCCGAGGTCGGTTCCTCCAGGCCGGCGAGGATGTTCAGCAACGTGCTCTTCCCGCACCCCGACGGCCCCACGACGGTGATGAACTCGTTGTCGGCGATGTCCAGCGACACCTGGTCCAGCGCGGTGAACGTGTCCTTGCCCAGGGCAAAGGTCTTGGTGACCGACTGCACGGAGATCTTCATCGGCGCTCCTGCCATCCGGTGAGTCTGCGTTCGGCCGTCAGCAGGACGCGGTCCATCAGCAGGCCGAGGATCCCGATCGAGATCAGGCCGACGAAGATCGTCGGCAGGTCGTAGTAGAGCTGCGCGTTCTGCATCCGGAAGCCGAGACCCTGCTGGGCGGCGATCAGCTCGGCGGCCACCAGGGTGGCCCAGGCCGACCCGAGACCCACCCGCATGCCGACGAGGATGAACGGCGTCGACGCGGGCACCACCACCCGGGCGAAGATGCCGGCGTCCTTGGCGCCGAGCACCCGGGCCGCGTTGATCAGCGTGCGGTCGACGTTCACCACGCCCTGGAACGTCGAGATCACGCAGGCGAGGAACGCGGCCAGGAAGATGACGAAGATCTTCGGCGCCTCGCCGATCCCCATCAGCACGATCGCCAGCGGGATGATCGCCAGCGGCGGAACGGTGCGGAAGAACTGGATCCACGGCTCGACCAGCCCGCGGACCACGGCGTACCAGCCCATCAGGAACCCGACGGGGACGGCGGCGGCGGTGCCGAGCGCGAAACCGATCAGGACCCGCGTCAGGCTGGCCAGCACGTCCTTGCCCAGCGTGCCGTTGCCGATCAGAGTGATCGCCTGCGCGGCCACCTCGGGAGGCGTGGGCAGTTTGAGTCCCGCGAGAGCCAGCGCCCACCACACCGCGATACCGAGGCCGACCGAGACCGCGTTCAGGAGCAGGGAAAGACCACCGGCCCCGGCGCGTGTTCGTCCTCCGGCGCGGTCGCGCGGCTTCGCACCGCGGGCGGTCTGGTCACTGATGACGGCCATCGGCCACTCCTCGGGTCTGCCGCGGGCGGATCGCCGCCCGCGAACCGGCGCCGTCGGGCGCCGGCGTCTCTGGGTAGCCCGCCAGGAGCGGCGAGCTGTGGAACACTGCGGCGAGGGCGCCGAGTGCGCCGTCGTCGTCGGCGAGGTGCGCCGCGCGTACGCCGGGGGAGGCGGCGCCCGGAAAGAGCTCGTAGGCGACGGTCGCGGAGGCCTGCTGGACGATCACGGGCGCGAGCCGGGTGATCTCGCCGCCGATCACGATCTCCGCGGGGTTCAACGCCATCGCGACGGCGGCCAGAACGCGGCCGACCGCCGCAGAGGCGTCGCGCAGTACCCGGTCGGCCACCGGGTGCGACCTGGCGACCATGGCCGCGAGGTCGTCCAGGCTCTCCACCGGGAGACCGGCGGCTCGGCAGGCGGCCAGGATCGCGGGGACCGAGGCGATGGTCTCGAGGCAACCGTTCTTGCCGCAGCGGCAGGGGTCGCCGTCGGCTCGCACCGTGACGTGGCCCAGCTCGCCGGCCAGCCCGGCGGAACCGGGCACGAGCCGGCCGCCGACCACGAGCCCGCCGCCGACTCCGTCCGACAGCCGGACGTAGAGCAGGTGCTCGATCGCCTTCTCGCCGAAGATCGCCTCGGCGAGCGCCGCCAGCCGGGTGTTGTTGTCGACGATCACCGGTGCGCCGAACCGCTCGTAGAACGCTTCGTCGACCGAGGCCTCATGGAAGCCGTCGGCCGCGACCTGGTGGGACGGGTAGTCGCGCATGCCCGGTTTGCCCGAGTACGGCCCCGGGATGCCGATGCCCACACCCTGCAGGGCTCCGTAGTGGACGCCGTACTCGTCGCTGAGCCGCTCCACCAGACGGAACGCGACGTCGAGCCGGGTCGGCCAGTCGACGCGGTCTTCGTACCGGTCGGAGCCCGAGGCCACGATCTCGTGCGAGGCGTCGGCCACGACGACGTGCACGCGGCGATGCCCGAAGTCGACGCCCATGAACTGTCCGGAGGCCGGATCCAGGGCCAGCCGCTCGGCGGGCCGGCCGCTGCCCTCACGGTGTGCCGCATCGGTGTCGGTGACCACGATGGCGCCCCGCTGCAGCAGGCTCCCGGTGATCTCGGACAGGGTGGTGCGGGACAGGCCGATGGCCCGGGCGATCTGGTTCCGGCTGAGCGCGCCCTGCTCGCGCAGCACCTGGAGGACCCGCTCTTCGTGGGTCCTCCGCACCAGCGCCTGCACTCCTGGATAGGTCTGCACGGTCGTGACGCTAGGAACCCGGAATTATTCCGTCAACAGTCCGACATAATTCGGCTTCTTTTTCGACGGCCCTCGGACGCAAATCCCCGGCAGGGCTGCGACAGGGCTGTCTCAGCGCCGTGCAAGGCCGTCTCAGGGCCCTGTGCGCGGGCGGTGACACGGTCGTCGTGTGCCGCAGGCAAATAGATCAAGGGGCAACATATGTATGACGTGGTGATCGTGGGAGCTGGGCCGGTCGGGCTGTTTCTGGCCTGTGAGGTCGGGCTTGCGGGGTGTTCGGTGCTGGTGATCGAGCGCGAACCGGAAGGCCCGTCGCCGTGGCGGGCGCACCCGCTCGGTATGCGCGGATTGTCGGCGGCGTCGGTCGAGGCGTTCTCCCGGCGCGGGTTGCTCGCGGAGTTGAAGGCCGCCTCGGGTGCCGGCGAGCAGCCGCCGACGCCTCGGGCCGGCGGACACTTCGCCGGGATGATGGTCGACGCCGACCTGGTCGACGAGTTGCCGTTCCGGCTGCCGAGCCTGGTCACGGGGCCGATGCTGACGAGCCTCGAAGCGGTCGAGTCCGTGCTGGCGGAGCGGGCGGCCAAGTTGGGCGTCGAGATCGAACCCGGTACGGCGGTCTCGGGCATCACGCAGTACGACGAACACGTGGTCGTGAGCGCCGGCGAGCGCGAGTACGCGGCCCGGTGGGTGGTCGGCTGCGACGGCGGGCACAGTGTGGTGCGGGGGCTCGCGGGGTTCGAGTTCGCCGGGACCGCGCCGGAGTTCACCGGGTACGTGATGCACGCGACGCTCGCCGATGCCGAGAAGCTGAAGCCGGGGTTCAACCTGACGCCGACCGGCATGTACCTCGTGATGCAGACCGACGGGCATGTCGCGATGATGGACTTCGACGGCGGCGCGTACGACCGCTCGCAGGAGCTGACCCGCGAGCATCTCCAGGCGGTACTGCGGCGCGTGTCGGACACCGACGTGACGGTGATGGACGTACGGCTCGCGTCGAGTTTCACCGATCGCGCGCTGCAGGCGACGACGTACCGGAACGGTCGTGTGCTGGTCGCCGGCGATGCCGCGCACATCCACGCGCCGCTCGGCGGGCAGGGGCTCAACACCGGGCTCGGCGACGCGCTGAATCTGGGGTGGAAGCTCGCGGCGACGGTGCGCGGGCAGGCGCCGGACGGGTTGCTCGACACGTACACGAGCGAACGGCATCCGATCGGTGCGGCCGTGCTCGATTGGACGCGGGCGCAGGCGTTGGTGATGCGGCCGGGTCCGTCGGCGGAGGCGATGCAGGGCCTGATCCGGGACCTGCTCGGGACCCGCGACGGGGCGACGTACGTGTCCGGCAAGCTGTCGGGGCTGGCGTTCCGGTACGACCTCGGCAGCGAGCATCCGCTCGTCGGGCGTAACGCTCCGGACTTCCAGTTCGAGGACGGTACGCGGCTCGGGGACCTGCTGCAGGACGGGCTCGCCGTCGTACTCGACTTCCGTGGAACCCTTTCCGTTGCAGATAAGGGCATCCGGTACGTCGCTGGGCCCGTGCTGGATGATCTCGGTCTGGACGCCGTTCTTGTGCGGCCTGACGGGGTCGTCGCGTGGGTCGGGGATCAGGAACCGTTCGAGGACGCGGCGCGGAGGTGGGCGGCATGACGATCACACTGCGCGCCGGCAGCACCGTGATGTTCACCGGCGATTCGATCACCGACTGCCAACGGGGGGAGAGTGAGGACGGGCTGGGGTTCGGGTACCCGCTGCGGATCGCGGGCGAGTGGGGGCTCCGGCACCCGGATCGGCCGGTGACTTGGCTGAACTCCGGGATCGCCGGCAACAAGGTGATGGATCTCGAAGCGCGCTGGCAGACCGACGTGCGCGACGTACGGCCGGACGTGGTGTCGATCCTGGTTGGGATGAACGACGTGGGTTGGCACACGTACGACCCGGACGGTTACGTCATCCCCACTGAGGAGTTCGCGGCGGCGTACGACGGCCTGCTGACGCCGCTCGCGGACGCCGGCACTCAACTGATCCTCGTCGAGCCGTTCCTGCTCCCGATCAGCGGCACGATCGAGGTCGGCGCCGCGCGGGTCGGTGTCGAGGGCCGGCGGAAGTGGCGGGCCGATCTGGACCCGAAGATCCAGGTCGTGCGGGAGCTGGCCCAGAAGCACGGCGCCCACCTGCTCGCCGCCGACGGCATGTTCGCGGAGCTCTCCGCCACCACCGATCCGGAGTACTGGTGCGCCGACGGCGTCCACCCGACTCCGGCGGGCCACGCCGCTCTCACCGCAGCGTGGCTCCGACTGGTCAGTTGACCGCGCGGCGGAGGGTGATGTTGCCGCCGTGGGTGCGGGCGCGGACGGTGACGGTGCGGGTGGCGTTCTCGGCGGAGTCCAGGTCGTTGAAGACCCGGCCGACCGAGGTGTGGGCGTCCAGCGCGGCCGCGGTGCCCGCGGGGACGCCGACCGCGACCTCGCCGGTGGCGGTGTAGAGATCGAGGGTGCCGGTGCCGAGGGCTCCGACGCGGATGTCGCCGTTCGCGGTCCGCGCGTTGACCTCGGCGCCGGCCGCTTCGACGGTGATGTGGCCGGTGGCCGACTTGGCGCGCAGGGTGCCGGCCACCTTGCCGACCCGGATGTCGCCGTTGGCGGTCTTCAGCTCGCACGAGCCGACCTCACCCTCGACGACGTACTCGCCCTTGGCGGTGTACCCGTGGACGTCGGACCCGGTCGGCAGCTCGATCAGCACTTCGACGGCGCCGTACCGCTTGCTGAAGATGGACCGCAGCTTCGGGTGCTTGACCTGCAGCTTCCCGTCGGTGAACTCGATGACCACCTGCTCGGCGGCCTTCACATCCAGCTCCCAGGAAGGGTCGACCGGGCGGACCTCGACGACGGTGTCGGTACGGTCGCTCGCCCGGACGGTGATGTCTCCGAAGATGATGTCGACGGCGGCGGAGATGGGTGCGGGGGTGCTGAAGGTGGACATCTGATCGCTCCTCGGTGTGTCGGTGACAACCACACTGGCCGAGCGTGCTGACAAGGCTCTGTGATCCCGGCGGACACGGCGCTGACACCGTGTAGGCGGCGTGTCAGGTCGGTGTCAGGACGTCCGCCGAAGGTGTTCCCATGACAACTTCGGCGATCGCGGTCACAGGACTGCGCAAGGCATTCGGCGACAAGACCGTGCTCGACGGGATCGACCTCGACGTCCCCGCGGGCACCGTCTTCTCCCTGCTCGGCCCGAACGGGGCCGGCAAGACGACCACGGTGAACGTGCTGACCACGTTGACCAAGGCTGACAGCGGTACGGTCCGGGTGGCCGGGCACGACGTCGCGACCGAGGCCAAGGCGGTCCGGTCCGCGATCGGGGTCACCGGCCAGTTCGCGGCCGTGGACGAACTGCTGACCGGCCGCGAGAACCTCCAGCTGATGGTCGACCTGAGCCCCCGCGCGGGCAACGAGGTCGTCGACCGGCTCCTGGAGCGCTTCGACCTGGCGGAGGCGGCGGACAAGGCTGCGGCGACGTACTCCGGCGGTATGCGGCGCAAGCTCGACCTGGCGATGACCCTGGTCGGCGACCCGCAGATCATCTTCTTGGACGAGCCGACGACGGGCCTCGACCCGCGCAGCCGGCGCACCATGTGGACGATCATCCGCGAGCTGCTCGCCGACGGCGTGACCATCTTCCTCACCACGCAGTACCTCGACGAGGCCGACCAGCTGGCCGACAAGATCGCCGTACTCGACAAGGGCCGTTTGGTTGCCCAGGGCACCCCGGAAGAGCTCAAGCGACAAATCCCCGGCACCCACGTCCGGTTCCGCTTCGGCTCTGTCGAGGACCTCGACACGGCCGCCCGGATCATGCCCGACTCGACCCGGGACGACGACGCGCTGACCCTGCGGGTCCCCAGCGACGGCGGCACCCAGTCCGTCCGCAAGCTGCTCGACCGGCTCGCCGAGTACTCGATCGACGCCGACGAGTTCTCCGTCAACACCCCTGACCTCGATGACGTATTCCTCGCCCTGACGGGCCACGACACCGCGGAGGTAGTCGCGAAATGAAGAACCCCTCGATCGTGATGCTGCGCCGTAACCTCAAGCACATCGCGCGGAACCCGACCTCCGTGTTCAACGCGGTCCTGATGCCGGTCGTGGTGATGCTGATGTTCGTCTACATGCTCGGTGACGCGTTCAGCGTCGGCGTCCCGTACGTCGACTACGCGACTCCCGGCATGCTCCTGCTGGCGGTCTGCTACGGGCTCGGCGCCGTGGCGACGGCCGTGAACTCCGACATGACCAAGGGCATCATCAACCGCTTCAAGGTGATGGACGTGCCGCGGGGCGCGGTCCTGACCGGGCACGTGATCGCCAGCGTGATGACCAACCTGATCGCGATCGCCGCGATCATCGGGGTCGCGTTCGCGCTCGGCTTCAACCCGTCGGCGAGCTTCGCCCAGTGGCTCGGCGTGATCGGTCTCGTCGTACTGCTCGGGCTGGCGACCGGCTGGCTGACCGTTGCCCTCGGCCTGTTCGCGAAGACCCCGGAGACCGCGGGCCTGGCCTCGGTGCCGCTGGTGATGCTGCCGTTCTTCAGCAGCGCGATCGTGCCGGCCGACAAGATGGGTCCCGGTGTGAAGCAGTTCGCGCAGTACCAGCCGTTCACGCCGATCATCGAATCGCTCCGCGGTCTGCTGAACGGTGCACCGCACACCGGCGACATGATCGCCGCGTTCGCCTGGTGCATCGGGATCGCCGTGGTCGGGTATGTCTGGGCGACCTCGACATTCAAGAAGCGAGCGTGACCTCGACGAGCTCTCGCCAGCTCGCCTGCCGGCCCTCTTCCGTCGCCTCGGTGAACTTCGCGTCACCGAGGCGGCGGCGCGTCTCCTGCTCGAGCTTGGCCACGTCCGGGTTCGAGCGATCCGGCAGTCCCCGTACGACGGCACTCGCGGCGAGCAGCCGCGCGGCCTGCTCGTCCTGATCGGTGCGCAACGCCAGGTCCGCGACGCCGACGAGCATCTGGGCGATCCCGGGCGGATGCCCGCCCTCGGCCGCCGCCTGGAACGCCGCGCTGCGGTGCTGCCAGGCCTGGTCGACGTCCGTGGCCAGGTAGCCGAGTACGTCCTGGATCATCGCGCGCAGGTTCGCCCGCTCGGCCTCCTGGCCCAGCATCGTGGTCGCCCGGTCGAGCTGCCGGCGCGCCTCCTCGGCGTCGCCGCTCCAGCGCGCGAGCTCCGCCTTGCACAACGCCAGCTCCACCAGGGCTTCCGGCCACGCGACCCGCTCCGCCTGCCGCAGCGCGTCCGCCATCGCGGCCGAGCTCGCGTCCTGGTCACCCGCGAGCCAGTACAGCTGCGCCTGCCGCGACCGCAACCGTACGACGTCCTCGGTCGCCCCGACTTCGGCCGCGACCGTGATCGCCTGCTCGTAGTACTCGCACGCGTCGGCGAACTCGCCGCGGACGGCGAGCCGGTCGGCGAGCTCGGTCAGCGCGAACGACATACCCCAGCGTTCGCCGATCGCACGGAACTCGCCGAGCGCGGTCTCGAGCGCGACATCCGCATCCACGTCTCCGTCGCCGAGCATGATCCGCATCTTGCCGGTCTGCAGCCGCGCCAACGCCCGTACCCAGGGATCTTCAGCGGTCAGCAGCGGCTCGAAGGCGGACACGAACGAGCCAGGCCCTTGCAACAGGCCTTCCAGTGCGGTCGACAGGGTCACCGCCGGGTGCGCGCTCTTGACCCGCCGGCTGATGTCCGCGGCCCTGCGGATCCAGTCCACCGCGTTGAACTGGTCGCGGCCACGCCCCGATGTCATGAAGTTGGCGACGAACGCGTACACCACGGCGCGGCTCTCGTCGGACGCCTCGCCGGGCACGTCCGGGGCCGCCAGCAGGAACTCACTGCCCTCGACCTTGTGCCCGGCGAACCACCAGTACCACCCGGCGGCCGCGGCGAGCCGCATCGAGCCCTCGGCCTCGCCGGCCGCCAGTGCCCCGCGCATCGCGGCGGCGAGGTTGTCGTGGTCGGCCGCCACGGTGGCCAGCCACTCGAGCTGCTCGGCGCGCCGCAGGTGCGGGTCGGCGGCCTCGGCCAGCTCGGTGAAGTAGGCGAGGTGGGTACGGCGGGTCGCGTCGGTCTCGCCGGCCTCGTCGAGACGTTGCTGCGCGTACTCCTTGATCGTCCCGAGCAGCCGGTACCGCGGCGCGCCCTCGTCCTTCGTGACCACCAGCGACTTCTCGGTCAACGCGGTCAGCAGGTCGAGCACCTCCCACGACTCGACCTCGCCACCCGCGCACACCTGCTCAGCTGCCTCCAGGCTTGCGCCGCCCGCGAAGACCGAGAGCCTGCGCAGGGCGGCTCGCTCGGCGTCGGAGAGCAGCTCCCAGCTCCAGTCGACCACCGCGCGCAGCGTGCGGTGGCGGGGGAGCGCCGTACGACTGCCGCCGGTGAGCAGCCGGAACCGGTCGTCGAGACGGTTCGCGAGCTGCTCGAGCGACATTGTGCGCAACCGGGCCGCGGCCAGCTCGATCGCCAGCGGCATACCGTCGAGCGCACGGCAGATCCGGGCCATCGTCTCCGGATCCAAGGCGAGGTCCGCACGGACGGCCCGGGCCCGGTCCTGCAGCAGACGGACGGCCGGCGAGGCGTCGATCTCGCTGTTGTCGGTGGGGAGCGCGAGTGGTGCGACCGGCCATAGCGCCTCGCCGGTGATACCGAGCGGTTCCCGGCTGGTCGCGAGGATCCGCAGCCGCGGGCATTCGCCGAGCACCCGGTGGGCGAACGTCGCCGCGGACTCGATCACGTGCTCGCAGTTGTCCAGGATCAGCAGCATCGCCCGCTCGCGGACCGCGGCGATCACCCGGTCTGTCGGGTCCGTGTCCGGTACGTCGCCGAGCAGCGCATCCCGCAGCGCGAGCGCGCCGAGCGTCGCCTGCGCCACGTCCCCGTCGGCGCCGATCGCCGCCAGCTCGACCATCCAGGCGCCGTCGGGCAGGTCTTTCAAGACGGTTCGAGCGGTTTCGCTTGCGAGCCTGGTCTTCCCCGATCCACCTGGTCCGATCAGCGTCGTCAGGCGGTGCCCGGCGATCAGGTCGCGGACGGTGGCGATGTCGGCGTCCTTGCCGACGTACGTCGTGAGTTCTTCGCGGAGGTTCGTGTTCCGCTTCTCGTCCCGGCGTACCAGCTCGCCGCGGAGGAGGGCGACGTGCAGGGCGGACAGCTCCGGCGAGGGGTCGACACCGAGCTCGTCGGCGAGGGTTTCGCGGGTGCGCTCGTACACGCGGAGCGCCTCGGTGTCGCGGCCGGAGGCGACCAGAGCGCGCATCAGGGCGGCGACGAGGCGTTCGCGGACCGGGTGGGCGGCGACCAGGTCGGTCAGTTCGGTGACGAGATCCGCTCCGTGGCCGAGGGTGATCTCCGCGTCGTACCGGTCCTCCATCGCGGTCAGGCGGAGGCCGTCCAGCCGGGTCACGGCCGCGTCGAACGCGCCGCTCTCGGTCAGCCCGACGTCCTGCATCGCCGACCCACGCCACAGCCCGAGCGCCTCACGCAACAGCCGGACGCCTTGCGGGTCCTGGTCGGTGCGGGCCCGGGTGAGGAGGCGTTCGAACCGTACGGCGTCCACCGCGTCGGGGTCGATCTGCAGCCGGTAACCGTCCGTGTGCCCCTCGACCGAGCCGTCCGGCAGCACCTTCCGCAGCCGCGAAACCAACCGCTGCAAGGCATTCGCAGCATCCGCCGGCGGCTGCTCACCCCAGATCCAATCCACCAACGTGGCCTTGGGAACCACCCGCCCGGCATCCAGCGCAAGCACAATCAACAACCCACGCAACCGAGCCCCCGGCACGTCAACCAGGCTCCCGTCGCCCGCACGCACCTCAAACGGCCCCAACATCCCAATCTGCACCCAGCAGATCTTGCCATGGCCGCAGTGCGCAGCCTGCCGGGTTCAGCTGACGGCCTGCTTGATCAGGGCGGTGAGCTGCTTCTCGACTGCGGGGGTCAGCTTGGTGATGGCGTACGACGTCGGCCACATGTCGCCGTCGTCGACGTTGGCGGAGTCCTGGAAACCGAAGGTGGAGTAGCGGTACTTGAACTTGGCGGCGTCCTGGAAGAAGCAGACGATCTTGCCGTTCTTCGCCCAGCCGGGCATGCCGTACCAGAGCTTCGGCGTCAGCTCCGGCGCGATCTGGGGGATCAGCTCGTTCAGCCGCTCGGCGATCTCGCGGTCGGCGTCCGCCATCGTCGCGATCTTCGCCGCCTGCGCCTCGGCCGGGTCCTCCTTGCTCTTCAGCTCCTTCGCGTGCTCCTTCATCGCGTCCCGCTCAGCCGCGCTGAAACCGTCGTACGACTTCTTCGTGTTCTTGGTGTTCTTGGTGGTGGCCATCGGACTCTCCCTTGTTTGGTTGCCGTCTCCAACACCCCAAACACTAGAAGCCGCGGAACCCCCGCGCTTCTTGAAAACTGATCAGATCCGTCAGGCGTGCTCGGCGGTGGACTTGATGTTGGCGAGCGTGGTCCGGATCCCGCGCCGTTGTTTGGCGGGCAGCCGGAGGACGGCGTACATCGCCTTCAGGGTCCACGCGCCTTTCGCCGGTGGCAGGACCTCCATGTGATGGCTGAGACGGGTGCCGTCCAGCTCCGGGGTGACGGTGTAGGACCAGAAGACCCGGCCGCCGTCGCCGCGATTGGCCTCCTTCATCGGCGGGAACGAGACCCAGCCGAAGCTGTGGTCCGGATCCCACGTGGTCACCTCGGACGGCGCGTCGAACTTCTGCGGCCCGAACTTCTCGTGCGCGATCCACCGCGCTCCGACGTGCAGCGTGTCGTCGAAGTCGATGACCTTGGTGATGCTCTTCGGGCCGGCGTACTCCGGATGCCGCCGGACGTCCGTGACGAGCCGCCAGACGGCCTCCGGCGTGGCGTCTACATGGACGGTTTCCTCGATGTCTACCAGTGCTTCCATGGTCCCTCCCCGGTGCTACTGCCTCCACGATGCGCCGATCCGGGGCGGCCGTCGAGAGGGTTGCCCTGAGCTCAGCCGTCGGCGTAGAGGCAGAACGGGTGGCCTGCTGGGTCGAGCAGGACGCGGACGTTGCTCTGGGGCTGGAAGTCGGCGAGGGTGGCGCCGAGTTCTACGGCATGCTCGACCGCGGCATCGAGGTCGCCTACCTCGATGTCCAGATGCATCATCATCTGTTGCCGGCCCTCGGCGGCCGGCCAGACCGGGCGTTCCCACGGCGCAGACGTTTGCGCCTGGAACGCCAGGTACGTCTCGGAGTTGCCGGGGACCGCGAGGGTGAACTCGTTCGGCTCGTTCTTGTGGATCTCCCAGCCGAGCACCTCGTGGTAGAACAGGCCGAGCGCCTGCGGATCCGGTGCGTCGATCACCGTCCCGAACCAGTGCCCCTTCGCGGATCGTCCTCTGAGCATCGTCGTACCTCCTGCTTGTGAAGGTACGACGCTAGAGGGGCGCTCCGACAAATCAGCGTTTGCGGTAGGTGGCTGTGTAGGTGGTGTTGACCGCGGGCGCGGTGATGGTGTGGTCCTGCGGGCCTCCGTCGGACCATGCGACGAAGTAGTAGGTGAACTTGTTGAACTGTTGCGGGGACGGGGCGCTGACCGAGTTCGCCGAGCCGACGACGACGGTGACGGAGAACGGGGTCGAGCGGGGTGCCTCGTTGACGACCATGTTGGTCAGGTTGAGTCCGCCCGGGTTGGTCCGGAACGTGAGTACGACGGTCCGCGGGTCGAGGCGGCGTGTCGTCGTCGAGGACAGCCCTCCGGAATCGGTCGCGGTCAGCTGCAGTTCGAGCCAGCACGGATACACGTGGTCGGGCGCCGCGAACGATCCCGACGTACCGCCGAACGTCTGCAACTCGTGCGCGTGGCAGTCCGACGGCGTGATGCAGTGATGCAGGAACAGCTTCCAGCTCAGCGCGGACGTCGGCAGCGGCCCGTCCTGCGGGTCGGTCGCATGGCCGCTGAACGCGATCTGGTCGCCGACCTTCCACGTGAGACTCGAACTGGGCGTGTCGATCACCGCCGTCGGCGCCGTGTTGCCGGCCGTGACCGTGACCGACGTCGTGTCCGTCGCTCCCTGGTTGTCCGTCACCCGGAGGCTCGGGTGATAGACCCCCGCTGAGTTGTAGGTGTACGTCGCCGTCGCGCCGCTCGCGTCCCCGAAGGTGCCGTCACCGTTGAGATCCCACGAGTACGTGAGCGCCCCACCTTCCGGATCGGAGGAGCTGGTGCCGTTGAAATTGACCGTCAGCGGAACAGGTCCGCTGGCCGGAGTTGCCGTGAAGGCCGCGGTCGGCGGTTGGTTGGCGGCCGTGAACGTGATGCGGTGTACGAGGCCGCTCTCCATGTCGACGTAGAACAGGTCGCCGCCAGGACCGATCTTCAGGTCGACCGGATGCCCGGCCGCCCCACCCGTCGAGTCGACGCCTACGAACGAGCGCAGTCTGGCCGGATCCGGCAGACCGTTCGTGCCGGGCAGCATCGCCCAGATCTCGTTCCGTGAATGGTCGGCGAAGAACAGCGCGCCGTTGTACTCCGCCGGATACGACCCGCTCTGGTAGAACGCGATCCCGGTGATCGACGAACCACCGGTGCGGCAACCGGTGTAGTTCACGACGCAGGCGCTGTGGTTGTAGGCGTAGTACGGCGCGACGACCGCACCAGGCGCCGAGTACAGCGTCGAGCACGACGACAACCCGGCACCCTGGTACCCGCCCTGCGCGGCCGAGCCCTCATAGCAGGGCCAGCCGAAGTTGTGCGCTGCCGTCGGCGCCACCACCCGGTTGATCTCTTCCCACGTGTTCCACCCGACATCGCCGATCCACAGCTCGTCCGTCCCCGGGCGCTGCGTCATCCGGAACGGGTTGCGGGTGCCGTAGGCAACGATCCGCCGTGCGTTCGGATCCGTCGAGGAGAAGAACGGGTTGCCAGGTACGCCGGCGCCCGTACTCGGGTCGATGCGCAGGATCGCACCGTCGAGAGTGGCCGGACCGCTGGGACGGCGGATGCTCTGACTGCGCAGCGCCCCACCTTGCGCGTTCGGTGCGGTCAGCGCGGTGCCGACCGAACCGGGCGGATCGCCGCACGGGTTCGCCTGGTCGCCGGCGTACGTCGCGCCGTACTGGCCGTAGTCGACGTTGTTGAAGCTGGCGCCGTCTCCGCCGCTGACGTACAGGTAGCCGTCGCGCCCGAACAGCAGCGTGCCGACCGAGTGGCTGGGGAACTGCTGGCACCAGTCGTTGATCAGCACCTGCTCGGGACCGGTCATGACGTTGCCGCTGATCTGCAGCCGGGACAGCCGCGCCGACACCAGGCAGCCGTCGGTGGTCGGGCCGGGTGGGGTCGGGCAGGCGTCGTTCCACCGCGGCGCGGTCGCGCCGATCGCCGCGTCGTACGCATAGAGCACGTAGATGTACGGGCTGGCGGGGAAGTTGGGCGGTACGGCGAGGCCGAGCAGGCCGCGGTCCCAGTAGTCGCCGACCTGGGTCGACAGGTCGGCGACCGTGACCGGACTGGTGTCCGTCAGGCTCTGGAAGATCTTGATCACGCCGTTCTTCTGACCGACGACGATCCGCCCGTCCGGCGCGAACTGCAGCACCGTCGGGTTGGTCAGCCCGCTCAGGACGACCGAGTCACGGAAACCGGTCGGCAACGTCGCCGCCCCGGCCGCGCCGTGCGTGAGTACGGCGGCGACCAGGAGCATCGCGACCGCCATGCTGATCCGTCCGCGCCCGCGCGCGGTCCTGCCGAGACCCCACATCTCGTCCCCCACTTCCCAGCGCCTCAGACCCCTCCGCGCGCTGTCTGCTGGTTCAGAATGCGCCGATCCACGGCAACCGTCGAGTGGGTAGCTGCCCGCAGCCGACCGAGCTCAGCAGGTAGTCGACACTGGAGGCGTGAATCGATTGGACGACCTTGCTGCCGAAGGCGAGCCGGAGAAGGAGTTCAACCCGGGCATCGCGGCCCGCTTCCCCCGCAAGACCGCCGCCGGCGGCGCACTCATCCGCGACCGGGCCGGCCGGATCCTCTTCCTCGAACCCACCTACAAACCCACGCTCGACATCCCCGGCGGCATCGTCGAGCCCGACGAGTCGCCGTACGAGGCCTGCCGCCGCGAGGTGCGGGAAGAAATCGGCCTCGACCTCGAGATCGGCCGCCTCCTGGTCGTCGACTGGGTCCCCGCCCAAGGCCCGTGGTCGGACTCCCTCGCCTTCGTCTTCGACGGCGGCATCCTGGACAACCCCACCCTCACCCTCGACCCCACCGAAGCCCGAGCCCACCACTACCTGACCCTCGCCGAAGCAGCCCCCCGCCTCCGCCCCTCCATGACCCGCCGCCTAACCCTCGCCCACCAATCCCTAACCACCGGAACCCCGGTCTACGCCGACTTCGGCCGGCTCCCGGGGTGACGGGAGCCGGCTCGTCGCGTACTACGGGAACTTGAGTCGCACGATCACGTTGTCGATCGTGGACGGGGTGCCGCCGTTCTTGTCGTTGTTGGTGGAGGTGAGCCACAGCGCGCCGTCCGGTGTGCGGGTGATGCTCCGCAGCCGTCCCCACCGGCCGGAGAACAGCGCCTGCGGTGTCCCGACGCCGGTACCGGCCGAGTTGATCTTCGTGACCCACAACTGCTCGCCGGTTACGCCCGCGATGTAGATCCAGTCGTTGACGATCTCGATGCCGCTCGGTCCGGCCTGTGACGTCGACCAAGTCCGTTTCGGTGCGATGTACCCGCCGCAGTCACCGATCGTCCCCTCGCACGCGGGCCAGCCGTAGTTGCCGCCCTTCTGGATCAGGTTGAGCTCGTCCTGACTGTTCTCACCGAACTCGGCCGCCCACAACTGACCCCGCGAGTCCCACGCCAGACCTTGCGGGTTCCGATGCCCCCAGCTCCACACGTACCTCGCGTTGCCGCCCGTACTGTAGAACGGATTGTCGCTCGGCGCGCTGCCGTCCGGGTTCATCCGCAGGATCTTCCCGTTCAGCGAGCCCTTGTTCTGCGCGTTCCCGGAATTCTTGGCGTCACCAACGGTCGCGTACAGCTTCCCGTCCGGACCGAACGCGATCCGTCCGCCGTTGTGGTACCGGTTCTTCGCGAGCCCCGTGAGCACCGGCGAGGACGTCGTACCGAGCTGCCCGTTCTCGTACTTCATCCGCACGATCCGGTTGTCGCCGGACGCCGTGTGGTAGAAGTACACCCAGTGGTCGCTGGCGAAATTCGGCGACAGCGCGATCCCGAGCAGACCGCCTTCTCCGGTGGTCGTGACCACGCCCGGCACCTTCCCGAGCGTCGTCTTCTGCCCGGCCGCCGTCACCCGCACGACCTCGAACCGGTCCCGCTCGGTCACGAGCGCGGACCCGTCCGGCAGAAACGCCACACTCCATCCGAGATCGACCTTCGCGATGTCTTTGTCGTACGCCGGAATCCCGCCGGCGCCCGTCGTCGCCGTACGGACCGTGACCGCGTTGCTCGCACCGGACGCGTTGCCGTCAGGATCGCGAGCCTTGACGGTGAACGTGTACTCCGTGTTCGCCGTCAGCCCGGTCACGGTCGTGGTCAGCGAACCGGTCGACGCGACCTTCGTCGAGCCCTGGTACACGTCGTACCCGGCGATGCTCCCGCTGTTGTCGGTGGACGCGTTCCACGCCAGCGACACGCTGTTCGCGGTGACGCCGGTCGAGTGCAGGTTCCCGGGCACGGTCGGCGGTTGCGTATCGCCGCTGCCCGGCGTGGTGAACGTGACCACATTGCTCTGCTGCGAAGCGTTGCCCGCGGCATCGAACGCGCCGACGGAGATGTCGTACGACGTGTTCGCCGTCAACGTGTCGACGGTCGCGGACAGCGTGTTGCCGTCGACAACTTTCAGTACGTTGCCGCCGCGGTTGATCTCGTACCGGACCACGCCGACGTTGTCGCTTGCCGCAGTCCAATGGAAGGTTGCGGCGTTCGACTTGACGTCGCTGACGGTCAGGTCGCCGGGCGCCGACGGGGGAGTGGTGTCGTCGGTGGTCGGGGTGACGGTCAGCTTGTCGGCGTTCGGTCCGCCGTCGGCGCTGGTCGCGCGGGCGCGGATCTTGTTCGTGCCGGCGGCGAGCTGGAGGCGGACGGTCCTGGTCTGCCAGGTCGTCCACGCGCCCGTGCCGGGGAACGTGATGCCGACGGCGCCGGGCTGCCCGTTGACGGTGAAGTCCATCGGCCGCGTGGCCGCCGTACCGTTCGCGTACCGCAGTGTCACGTCCGCCGGGCCGGCCGGGGCCGTCACGGTCCACTCGACGTAACTGCCGACGAGGTTGTCGTAGTTGACGAAGCCGGTGCCGGTGTAGCCGGTGTGGTTGGACTCGACCACGCCTTGCGAGACGGTCGCGTCCTCTGCTTGGTAGTCGGTGGCCGCCGCGGTAGCGGCTGGGGGAGCGCTGAGCCCGAGCGTGGCGACAGCCAGCGCGGTCATGGCCCAGATCGAGCGGGGTTTCATGAGGTCTCCTGGTGTTCCGGGGCGGAGGAGCTGCAGGGGACTAACTGTTAGGAAAGCTTCCTAATGATGGAGCTCAATGTCAACAGCGCGATCGCCAGGCCATCACAACGCAGCCGCTCCCGCCACGACGAGCGTGACGGGAGCGGCGGAGGGGCGATTGTGATGGCCTGGCGGTCCCTACCCGGTCGTGGCCAGCACGGTAGGCCGATACAACGTCAGACCTTCCTCGTCGACGACCGCTACCCGGATCGACTCCGGTGCGGCGTCTTGGTGCGGTACGGCGAAGACGGCGGTCGCGCGGCGGCCGTCGTACCTGGCGGCGTAGCTCACGAACCGCCAGTCGTCGTCGTCCCAATAGTCGTGGATGTCTGAACGCAGCAACCCGTCGACCGCGCGGTACGCCGGGCTGAGCAGGACCCGCCGCTGCGTCGCGGCGAGCGGCGTGTCGTCGGACGCCGTACCGGCGTACGGGTGGCTGAGTTGGATCCGGAACCGCCGCAGTGGCAGCAGCCAGTACCGGTCGAGCTCGGCGGACAGCATCGCGAACGCCGCCGCCTCGACGACGAGCACGAGTACACCTGCACCCGCCGACCACCACCCGGTCGAAGCCGTGGTGGCCAGGGATGATGTTGCCAGCAGCAACAAGGCGCGTGCGATCGCCCGCCCGTCAACAGGTTTCGCCGAGGCCTTCATGCAGCCACAGGATGCCTCAGGTACGACGATCTTCGAGTAGATCAGGAATCCGGTGAAGCCGACGGCCAGCGCGACAGCAGCGACTACCTCGATCGCCCAGAAAGGCGGTAGGAGAAGGGCCAGGGCGATGAGAGCCTCGATCGCGGCGACGGCTTGGTAGGCGGGTTTCGCGCGGGACTCGCCGACCAGGCGGGGGAGCGCCGTACGTTCGGACTGGTCGGGCGAGGTGAGCTTGCCGTACGACGACCAGAGCAGGAGTAACCCGATCAAGAGCGGCTGAGCAGCCGCCACGGTACCCATGTCAGTTCGACGTATAGATGGTCGCAATGTCGATCTCGTTGGTCCCCGGTCGCCAGGCGCCGATCACCTGGGCGTGCCGGCCGACCTTGAGCATCGACAGGTCCGACACCGCGGGCGTGCCGTTGTACACGGCCGCCGTGGTCCCGGACTGCACGTGCCCGACGACCTTCTGCCCGTGGTGGTCGAACTGGACGCCGTTCCGTCCGATCGCCGTGATCGCGACGGTCAGGTTGACGATGTTGACCCAGATCGCCTCGGCGGCCAGGATCCCGTCCGGCAGCAGTACGCCGCGCGCGTACAGGCCGTCGCCGATCCGGGCCTGGTCGATCGTGGTCGGGCGCAGCTTCCAGACACTCGTCACCCCGGTCAGTTGGATCCGGTGCAGCCGACCGTCGGATCCCTGTACCTGCAGGAGATCCTGGTTCCGGCCCATGATCAGACCTTCGGCGAAGTTCGGGTCCGGCTGACCCGCGTCGGCGAACTGCTGGGTGGCGGCGAACGCCGTCTCCGGAGCGAGCGATCCCATCGCGGTTGCGGCGACCAGTCCGGTCGCACCGAGGGCAGCGCGGCTGAGCAGCGAGCGGCGGTCCATCGTGGATGTCATCTCGGTTCTCCTCTCAGGCCACGTCGATCGTCACGGGGGACAGGCCGCTGCTCAGGCTGAGGCCGAGCGCGCTGAACGCGGCCGGCGTGAAGTCGATGACCCGGTTCGAGGCGCAGTTCCCGCCGCAGCAGGAGCGTTCGCCACAGAACAGGTCGGTCTGCGGGCCGCAGTCGGCGATCGACGTGACGATCCGCTTTCCGGTACACGGGCTGGTGGTGGCGTGCCGGAAACCGCAGGTACGCCGGGACATCCCGGTGATCCCGCAGCTGTCCGGGCGAGTGATGGCGTAGCACGCGTCCGAGGTGTTCGGCCACGCGTGCTGCATGCTTCCCGAGTTGCACGTCCCGCAGGCGCCGTGCCCGGCGCTTCCACAGGGTCCCCATGCGTTCCCACAACAGAACCACGAGGCTTCGGCACTGATTCCGGCCATGACAGATTCCTCCAGGTCTAGGGGCGGTAAGACCTACAAGAACTCTTTGTACTCCGATCCGGCGGAATCTCCCAGAGGTAATCGAAGAAACGGAAACTTTTTGCCTAGTGTTCCTGTGTCGAACTCGTGCTGAGTTGCTGGCCGCGGAGCAGGAACCAGGCGACGACCGCGGTGATCAGCAGGACTGCAGCGCCGACGCCGGCGGCGATGGAAACGCCGTGGGCAAAGGACTCTCGCGCCGCGTCGAGCAACTGAGCCGCCGCGGCCGGCGGAAGCTGTGCAGCCGCCTCGACCGCTCCTCCGAGTGACTCGTGAGCCGCGGCAGGCGTGCCCGCAGGACCGGTGAAGTCGCGGTAGACGCCGGTGACGATCGATCCGAGCAGCGCGATCCCAAGCGCCGCACCGAGCTCGTACGCCGTCTCGGACACCGCACTCGCCGCGCCCGCTTCCTCCTTCGGTACGGCGGCCAGAATCACGTCGGCGGTGACAGTGAACGAGAACCCAGCTCCCGCCCCGACCACGAGCAATGCCGCCCCGAGCAACGGATATCCGGTGTCCTGGCTGATCGTGGTGAGCGCCGCGAGCGCCAGCCCGATCGCCGCGAGTCCACCGGCCACGACCGCGCGCACCGAGAACCGGCGCGCCACCTGCCCGGCGAGCAGACCGGCGACGATCGCACCGATTGCGGCAGGCAACTCCGCGAGCCCAGCCTCGATCGGCCGCCGCTCCTGCACCAGTTGCAGGTACTGCGACAGGAAGAAGATCAGCCCGGAAAGCCCGAGGATCGTGAGCAGATCGGCCAGTACGGCGCTGCTGAAACCACGGCTGCGGAACAACCGCAGGTCCAGCAACGGGATCGGGAGCCGACGCTGACGACGTACGAAACCGTAGAGCGCGATCGCGCCGACCACGCCCGCGGCCAGCGGGATCCAGCCGAAGCCGTGCGCCGCGAACTCCTTGATGGCGTAGACGATCCCGATCATCCCGACCATCGACAGCACCACGCTCGGCAGGTCCCAGGGACCCGGCTTCGGATTGCGTGATTCGGGCAGCAGGCGAGCGCCGACGACGACCAGCACCGCCATCACCGGCAGGTTGATCAGGAAGACCGAACCCCACCAGAAGTTCTCCAGCAGTACGCCGCCGACGATCGGGCCGATCGCCATCCCCGCCGACGCTGCGGCGCCCCAGATCCCGATCGCGACACTGCGCTCCCGCGGGTCGTGGAAGAGGTTGCGGATCAGGGCGAGTGTGGCCGGCATCAGCGTCGCGCCCGCGACCCCTAGCAGTGCTCGCGCCACGATCATCAGCTCGGCCGAGTTCGCGTACGCGTTCAGCACCGAGATCGCGCCGAACGCCGTCGCGCCGATCAGCAGGATGCGCTTGCGGCCGATCCGATCGCCGAGGCTGCCCATCGACACGAGCAGCCCGGCGAGCACGAACGAGTACGCGTCGCCGATCCACAGCAGCTGCGTACCCGACGGCTTCAGATCCTCGGACAGGAATGGAGTCGCGAGGCCGAGCACCGTCGCGTCGACTGCGACGAGGAGCACGGCCAGCACGAGTACGCCGAGCGCGAGCCAGCGCCTCGGCCGTGTGATGGCTTGCTGCTTCATTTCTCTCTCCGTAGTGCGCCGCCGAGCAACAACTCGGTGACGTTCGAACTCAAGTCCTTGGGAGCCACGCGGCCTTCGCAGATCGCCCAGGCCGCGGAAACCAGCAGCCCGTAGAGCGCTTCCGTCAGCCACACCGGGCTGAGGTCGATCCGGAACTCGCCGGCCTCCTGACCGCGCCGGAACAACGCGACCATGCGGGCGTCGAGCCGGGCCCAGCCCTCGTTCTGCTCGTCGCCTTCGAACAACTGGTTCTCGGAGTACAGGAACGCGAGCAGTCCCGCGGCAGGCTCCAGTTCTCGCACAAGCCGCCGTACGGCGTCCGGGGCCGGACCGTCGTCGACGGCCGCCCGCTCCGCTGCGGCCTCGCACTCGGCGATGCCGAGCTCCTCGAGCGCCCGGACCAGCGCGTCCCGCCCGGCGAACTGCCGGTTCAGCGTGGCGCGGCTGATCCCGGCGGCCCGAGCCACCTCGTCCATCGTCGCGGAGGGCTTCCGCATCAACAGATTCGCGGCGGCCCGCAGTACCTGATCCCGATCAACAGCCATGAGACGAGCGTACCTCATATGAGACATCGGTGTCTCATTGAGACCTCTAGCGGTGAAGTCTGTATGCGGTATACGATCATGACAGACGTGTCGGGTGTGACCTGGTGAACGGTGAGATAGATCGGGACCCTATACACTTGGCGCGTTTGTGGAGGGGAGTATCCCGCCACGGCAGCGTCGTCATCACGGGAGGCCTGGACGGCCGAACCGGTGCTGCCGGCCCGCACTGATCGAGCACGAGATCAGCCGGGTGGGAGAGACCTCCGGACCAAGCCAGCTGTACGCCGACGTCCGGAGGTTCGTCATGGTCTCTGTCATGTCCCCTGCCGTCTGGGTGCTGACGATCGCCGGGTTGCTCGCGATCGTCGCGTTCGACCTGATCGTGATCGCGCGCCGCAACCACACCGTGACGATCAAGGACGCCACCCGCTGGGTGCTGTTCTACGTCGGCCTGGCCGGGCTGTTCGCGCTCGGGCTGTTCCTGTTCAGCCCCGGGCAGTCGGGCAGCGAGTTCGTCGCCGGGTACATCACCGAGTACAGCCTGAGCGTCGACAACCTGTTCGTGTTCGTGATCATCATGGCGCGGTTCGCCGTACCGAGCCTGGCGCAGGACAAGGTGCTGTACATCGGCATCGTGGTCTCGATGCTGCTCCGGGCGATCTTCATCCTCGCCGGCGCGGCGGCGATCTCGGCGGCGAGCTGGGTGTTCTACATCTTCGGCGCGTTCCTGGTCTACACCGCGGTGCGGCTGGCGATCGAGGGTGAGAACGACGAGTCCGACTTCCAGGAGAACGTCGTGATCCGCGGGATGCGCCGGATCCTGCCGCTGCAGCACGACTACGACGGCGCCAAGCTGGTCACCAGGACCAGTGGCCGCCGGATGCTCACCCCGCTGGTGATCGTGATCTCCGCGATCGGGATGGCGAACGTGATCTTCGCGCTGGACTCGATCCCGGCGATCTTCGGGCTCACCCAGGACGCGTACATCGTGCTGACCGCGAACGCGTTCGCGCTGATGGGCCTGCGGCAGTTGTACTTCCTGATCGGCGGCCTGCTGGAGCGGATCGTCTACCTGAACGTCGGCCTGTCGGTGATCCTCGCGTTCATCGGCGTGAAGCTGATCATCGAAGCGCTGCACGGCTCGCACATCGACGACATCGGCGCGATCCACCTGCCGCACATCGGCATCTTGACCTCACTCGGCTTCATCATCGGCACGCTGTTCGTCACCACGGTCGCCAGCCTGCTCAAGACGGCCCGCGACAACCGCCGCGAAGCGGTCCGCATCAAGATCGACGAGTAAGTCAACTTGCACCGCCACGCAGGCATAACCCCGGATTTCGGCGGGTTCGGATGCTGATTCCGGGGTTGTGCCTGCGTGCAGGTACCGTCAGACGGCCTGCTTCTCGGTAGTACGGGCTTCCCTGAGGCGCAGGTACAGCGCCGGGATCGGTAGCCAGATGAACGCGGACGCGAGCAGTGCGCCGCGCAACGACGTACGGCCGAGGGCGCCGAGCGGCGGGCCGCCGACGACCTGACCGATCGCGTTCGCCTGCGACACCATCGAGAGCACGGTGGCCCGGGAACGGGAGTCGACGTGCCGGTTCAGCCAGCCGGAGTGGATCGGAATCGAGACGGTGGCGGCGATCTGCCGCAACCAGAGCGCCGCGAGCGCGAGCCAGAGGTTCCCGGCGAACACGAACAGGAACATGCCGAGGACGTCCAGCGCGGCGAGCGTCGCGAGGATGCCGGTCGGGTGCGAGGCCTGCAGGCGTTCGGCGGAGAAGCGGTTCAGCAGTAGCGACGCGCCCAGCGAGAGGACGGTGCCGGCCAGCGCGAGGAGGGTGAACCAGAGTGCCGGGTCCGACGTACCGAACACGGTCGGGAAGCTGAAGGTCAAGAGCTTCACCGACCACAGCCGGTCGAACGCCTCGCTGGACAGTCCCGCGATCAGGCTGATGACCACCAGCGTCCGTACGACGGGACGCCGCCGGGCGACCGCCAGACCGTGCTTGAACGTCTCGGCCATCTGCCGGAACGTCTCGCGCTCCTCGCGCGGCGTGCGATGGAAGTTCTGCTCACGCATGAACACCGCGAGCAGCAGGCCGAGCAACATCGTCCCGGCGCCGGAGATCACCATCGGCAACGGCAGGCTGATCAGTCCGAGACCGCCGGCGGTGACCGTACCGGCGATCTTCGCGGCCAGCTCCAACTGCTGGGTGCGGACGAATACCCGGCCGGCCCGTTCGGTGCCGATCTCGTCGGTGATCCAAGCCTGGTCGGCGCCGGACGTGAACGTGTAGCCGACGCCCCACAGCACCTGCGCGGCGAGGATCGCCAGGAACGCGGGGACGAGGCCCTGGAGCAGGAGGCCGGCGCCGATCAGCACGAAGCCGATCACGATCGACAGCCGGCGGCTGTACAGGTCGGCGACGATGCCGGTGGGGATCTCGAAGAGGAAGCAGGTGAGCTCGAGCGTGGTCCCGACCAGGACCATCTGCAGCGGGTTGAGTCCGGCATCGCGGACGTAGTACACGAGGTTGAGCGTGAACGACAGGGCGGCCAGGAAGGACCAGGCGGCGTTGTAGACGTAGTACGTCCAGGTGGGGTCGGCAGACCGGTAAGCAGACATCGTGAGTGGCTCCTGAAAGCGCGTTCCGGGCAGGACGAAGCGCCGACCGGACGGTCAAACGCTTGCGTGGCGCACGGACGGCGGCAGGGCCGCGGTAGTGCGCTTTCAGGAGCGAGTACGCATGGCGAACAGGGTAGGGGAGACGCGGCGCGTCTGCCTTCGAATTAGCGACCCCGGTTGGTGATCAGGGGTACTATCAGTAATGCCTGGCCCGGCCGTTCCCCCGTGATGGTCGGGTCAGGTTTCTCGTCGCCCTTCGATCGGTTTCCGGTACCGCGGCTGCCGCTCGACGACGCGGTAGCCGGCCCGCTCGTACAGCGCGACGCTCCCCGTCGGGTTCTCCAGCACGGTCCACAGCGACGCCTCCCGTACGCCGGACTTCCACAACGCAGCGTGATTGGCCCGGAGTAACGCTGACGCCGGCCGCAACTCCACCCCGTCCGGAAGCTCACCCTCGCTCGGCGCGACGAGCGGCATCGTCATCCGCACTCGCGTCAACGCCACCTCGTACCCTGCGGCCCGCACCAAGGCGAGATCCCGCTCGGACACCGGATTGGTCCCCAACACCGCCGTACCCGAGATCCCAACCGCCGCCTCGCGGGCCCGCTCCTCCTGCCAAGCCAGGATCCGCCGCCCGTACCCACGTCGCTGGTACGCCGCCTCAACCTCACCCGTCAGCAAATACAACCGGGTCCCGTCCGCCTCGTCCCACCACCGCATCCCGGCCGACCCCACCACGACCCCGTCGACGACGACCCGACCGTCCACAAACTCCATGCGGCCAACTATCCCAACCTGCCAGGATGCAGAAATGACCGCGCTGGCTGATGTGGTGCATGCACTGGGGCTCGAGGCGACGCGGTTGGAGCCGACCCGGCCCGGTGACGAGGACTCGGTCCGCAACGGCAACTGGCATCTCTGGACCACCAACGGCGAGCACCGCATCCTCCGCCGCTACCACCTGCTGAGGACTGAAGAGGACCTCACTTACGAGACCCGCGTGCTCGATCACCTGACAGCGCGCGGCTGGTGCGTCCCCGCGCAGATCGCCGGCCCGATCCAGTACGACGAGCGACTCTGGGCAGCCACCCGTTTCGTACCAGGCCAACCACACCAGGACGAGACCGCGGCGCAGCAGAGCGAGCGCGGCGAGGTGCTCGCGCGGTTGCACGCGGACCTGAGCGACCTCGAACTCGGCTCGCGGCCGGGGTTCTTCCAGGCCGCGGACCTGGACGCGATGGCGGAGTTCCAGGGCTGGGACCGCGGCGTCGACCTGCTCCGCGCGCAGCGGCCCGACCTTGCCGACCGGGCCGCGCACGCGATGGACGGTGCCAAGGAGCTGGTGCGGGAGCACGACCTGTTGGGGTTGCCGCAGACGATCGTGCACGGGGACTTCGCGAGCTGGAATCTGCACTTCGACGAGGGCGGCCGACTCGCCGGGGTGATCGACTTCGATCTGTGCCACCTGGACAGTCGTGTCTGGGAGCTCGTGATCGCCAGGGTGCAGCCGGAGATGCTGGCCGGCTACCAGCGAGCCGCCGTCGAGCCGCTGGCTGAACATGAGCTGGCTGCGATCGAGCCGTTGCGGGTTGTGTTCCGGGTGTTGATGGTGATGGCCGAGCTCTGGAACGGCCGGCAGGCGGGCCGTTTCGACGACGACATGATCGACCGGCAGCTGGCTGAGGTCAGGTCTTGACATGGACCGCTGTCGGCGGGTTGACTGCGACATAGTTAACAGCAGAAATAAAATCTGGATCGGTCCGGTGTCGGTGGCTCAGAGCGACCCCGGGTGTGATCGACGTATGCCCGGATCCGGTGGCGAGCCATCGGATCATTCGTCGTTCCGCGACCGGTAGTTGCTGGGGGCAACGCCGGAAAACCCTTACCTACAAGGGATCTGAGCTCATCGGTCACCGTCCGGTATCGACCCGGGCCGGAAGTCTTCCGCTGCGCCGGGGTTGTGTGTCATCCTCCGGGATAGCGAAACCCGAGATCCTATCGGATATCGGTTCCACTCCAGCGCGTGAGGGAAAGGATGCGGAGTGAGCGCAACCTTCGAGGTGAAACCGGCACCGGCGGCAACGGCGCCGCCGGCCGCGGCGAGCGCCCGGAAACCACCGCGAACGAGTCGCCGGACCCAGGCCCGGCGCAGTCTCGGGCGGCACTGGCAGCTCTACCTGCTGATCGTCGTACCGCTCGCGTACTTCGTGATCTTCAAGTACGTCCCGATCGCGAACGCGGTGATCGCGTTCAAGAACTACAGCCCGGTCAAGGGCCCGTGGGGCAGTGACTGGGTCGGCTTCCGCAACTTCGAACTGTTCTTCCAGAACCCGGTGTTCTGGACCCTGGTGAAGAACACGTTCCTGCTGTCGGTCTACACGGTGCTCGCGAGCTTCCCGATCCCGATCATCCTGGCGATCGCGCTGAACGAGATCCGCAACGGCCGGTTCAAGAAGACCGTCCAGCTGGTCACCTACGCGCCGTACTTCATCTCCACCGTGGTCGTGGTCTCGATGACGATCCTGGTGCTGTCGCCGCGGCTCGGGTTCGTCAACGACGCGATCGGGCTGTTCGGCGTACCGTCGGTCGACTTCCTCGGTAACCCGGACTACTTCCGGCACATCTACGTCTGGTCCGACGTCTGGCAGACCACCGGGTACTCCGCGGTGATCTACCTCGCCGCGCTGTCCGGGATCGACCCGGCGCTGCACGAGTCCGCGCGGATCGACGGCGCCAGCCGGCTGCAGCGGATCCGGAACGTCGACCTGCCCGGCATCATGCCGACCGCGGTGATCATCCTGGTGCTGGGCGTCGGCAACATCATGTCGATCGGGTTCGAGAAGGCCTTCCTGCTGCAGAACCCGCTGAACACCGCGCAGTCCGAGATCATCGCCACCTACGTCTACAAGACCGGTCTGCTGAACGCCGACTTCAGCATGGCGACCGCCATCGGGCTCTTCAACTCGGTGATCAACCTGTTCCTGCTGCTCGGCGTGAACTTCGCCGCCAAGCGCATCACCGGAAACGGACTCTGGTCATGAGCATCACTCTGCAAGGATTCCGGCGTACGTCGGGGAGCAACCGGTCGGAACGCACCACGATCGAGGAGACGCGCACCGACAAGATCTTCCTGCTCGGTGTGAAGGTCATGTTGTGGATCGCGCTGATCCTGGTCGCCGTCCCGCTGATCTACATCGTCGCGAACTCGTTCAGCAGCCCGTCGGCGGTGAGTGCCGGCCGGGTGCTGCTGTGGCCGATCGAGCCGAGCCTGCGGGCGTACAAGGAGGCCTTCAGCGATCCGCTGATCATGAAGGGCTACCTGAACTCGTTCATCTACGCGATCGGCGGGACCCTGATCAGCGTCACGCTGACGATCGCGATCGCGTACCCGTTGTCCCGCCGGACGTTCTTCGGCCGGAACGTGATCATGAGCGTGCTGATCTTCACCATGCTGTTCTCGGGCGGCCTGATCCCGACGTACCTGGTGGTGCAGGACCTCGGCCTGCTGAACACCCGGTGGGCGATGGTGATCCCGAGCGCGATCGGGGTCTGGCAGGTGATCATCGCGCGGACGTTCTTCCGCAGCACGATCCCGGACGAGCTGTACGAGGCGGCCACCATCGACGGTGCGAGCGACCTGCGGTTCCTGTGGTCGATCGTGCTGCCGCTGTCCAGGCCCGTGATCGCGGTGATCGCGCTGATGTACGCGATCTTCCAGTGGAACAGCTACTTCGACGCCCTCATCTACCTCAAGGACCCGGGGCTCTACCCGTTGCAGATCGTGCTGCGGAACGTGCTGATCCTGAACACCCTCACCGGGTCCACCACCACGACGAGTCTGGCCCAGCAGCTCGAACAGCAACAGCTGGCCAACGTCCTCAAGTACGCGCTCATCGTCATCTCGAGCCTGCCCGTACTGATCATCTACCCGTTCGTCGCCCGCCACTTCACCAAGGGCGTAATGGTCGGCGCGGTCAAAGGCTAAGTACAGAAGGGAACACCGCAATGCGCTCATCCGTGAGCAAGGTCGTCGCGCTGGCAGCAGCCGGCGCGCTCGTCCTGGCCGCCTGCAGCTCGGACAAGTCCGGCAAGGGTGCGGCGAACGAGACATCGGCGGACGGCAAGGTCGTCATCGACACCTTCACGCCGTCCGACCAGAGCACCAACATGGACACCAACGCGGTGACCAAGATCATCAGCGACAAGTTCAAGATCCAGTTCCGCTGGCAGACCACGACGTACGACGCCGGCCCGGCCAAGGAGAAGCGGCAGATCTCGCTGGCCAGCGGCGACTACCCGGACCTGTTCTTCCTGATCCCGTGGATCGACGCGTTCACCCAGGCCGAGGTGCTCAAGCTCGGCCAGCAGGGGATCGCCGTACCGCTGGAAGACCTGATCAAGGAGAACGCGCCGAACATCCAGAAGGTCCTGGACGACAACAAGGAGTACAAGGAGATGGCGACCGCGCCCGACGGTCACATCTACGCGCTCCCGCAGTGGGCGGACTGCTTCCACTGCACGTACCCGGACAAGCTGTGGATCAACAGCACCTGGCTGAAGAAGCTCGGCCTGCAGGTGCCCAAGACCACCGACGACCTGCGCAAGGTGCTCGAGGCGTTCAAGACCAAGGATCCGAACGGCAACGGCAAGGCCGACGAGATCCCGATGACCACCGACCCGCAGGACAGCAGCCTGATCGCGTACCTGATGAACGCGTTCGCCTACGACCCGGTCGGCGCGAACAACGGCGTCCGGTCGCTGCTCACCCTGAACGGCGACAAGGTCACCACGCCGGTGACCTCGGACCAGTGGAAGGAAGGCCTGAAGTACATCCACGGCCTCTACAAGGACGGTCTGATCGACCAGGCCGCGTTCACCCAGAACGCGCAGGCGCTGCAGGCCCAGGGCAACAACCCGAAGGCCGTCGTACTGGGCTCGGTGCCGGTGCTGTGGCCGGGCATCTTCGTCCAGCTGGACTCGAAGGACGGCCGGGACAAGCAGTACGACGCGGTGCCGCCGCTGACCGGTCCGGAGGGCAAGAGCTACACCGGGTACAACCACCCAACCTCGACCGGATATACGTTCATGCTGACCAACAAGGCCAGCAAGGAGGCCCAGGTCGCGGCGATCAAGATGCTCGACTGGATCTACAGCGACGAGGGTCAGATGATCACCAACATGGGCCCGGAGGGCGTCGGCTGGACCAAGCCCGCCGCCGGTGACATCGCGCTCGACGCCAGCACGAAGGCGCTGTACAAGCCGAAGCAGGACGCGCCGAAGAACATCAGCTGGGGCGCGCTCGGTCAGTACAACAACACGCTGGCCTTCCGGAACGCGCAGGTCGTGCCGAAGGACATCTACACCGGCGCCGGCCTGGAGCGGCGGCTGTGGGAGGCGACCAAGCTGTACGAGGGCCACGAGGACAAGGCGCAGTGGTTCCCGTCGACGTTCGTCTGGCCGGACCCGAGTCTGAGCGGCGAGCTCGCGACGCTGCAGACCAACCTGAACACCTACGTCAACCAGAACCAGCTGGCCTTCATCACCGGTTCGAAGAACCTCGACACCGACTGGGACGCGTACGTGAAGGGGCTCGAGAGCACCGGCATGCCGCGGTACCTGGAGATCAACCAGCAGGCCTACGACAAGTACAAGTCCGGGAGCAAGTAGTTGTCACACCTCCTGTGGTTCCGCAGCCCCGCGGCAGACTGGTTCGAGGCGTTGCCGCTCGGCAACGGGCACCTCGGCGCGAAGGTGTACGGCCGGGTTACCGACGAGCGGATCGCGCTCAACCTCGACGACGTCTGGTCCGGTGACGGTCCGCGAACGCTGACCGTCCCGGACGGGCCGGCGGTGCTGGCCGACGTACGCCGGTTGTTGCTGGAGGACGGTGATCAGCTGGCGGCCACCGAGCGGACCCGTGCTCTGCAGGGGCCGTTGGTGGAGTCGTACCAGCCACTTGCCGACCTGGTGATCCGGTCGAGCGGTACTGCGACGGAGTACCGGCGCACGCTCGACCTGAGCACCGGCGTCGTGGGCGTGGACTACACAGTGGACGGCACCAGGTTCCGGCGCGAGACCTTCGTGTCCGCGCCGGACCAGGTGCTGGCGTGGACGATCACGGCGGACCAGCCCGGGGCGATCAATCTCGATCTCGGGCTGGAAAGTCAGCATCCGATCGCGGTGGAAGTTGCCGATGGCACCTATGGGATCGTCGGGCGGGCGCCGTCGGACCTGACGATCGAGTACCGGGAGAGTCCGGACCCGATCCGCTACGAGGAAGGGCGCGGGATCGGGTTCGGTGTCGCGCTCCGCGTCGTCTCCGAAGGTGGTGGCGTCACGACCTCGGCGGCCGGAGTCGCGGTCCGCGGGGCTTCTCGGGTGACCGTGCTGCTGTCGGCGGCGAGCACCTTCGCGGGCTGGTCGGTGCCGCCCGGCCGCGATCCTCTGGTCGCGTTGCAGGAGGCGGTCGCGGTACTCGATGCGGTTGCCGTGGACAAGCTTCGGGAGCGGCACGTCGAGGATCACGCGGCGTTGTACGACCGGGCGTCGCTGGAGCTCGGCGTTCCTGTCGATCTGCCGACCGACGAGCGGATCGAGGCGGTCGCTGCCGGGGGCAACGATCCGGATCTGGTCGCGCTGGCCTTCAACCTCGGCCGGTACCTGTTGATCGCGTCCTCCCGCCCTGGGACGCAGGCGGCCAACCTGCAGGGCATCTGGAACCAGGACCGGCGGCCGATGTGGGCCAGTGACTGGACCAACAACATCAATACCCAGATGAACTACTGGCTGGCCGACCTGACCGGGTTGAGCGAGTGCTTCGACCCGCTCACCGACCTGCTCGAAGGCCTGGCTTCGTCTGGTGCTCACACGGCGCGGATCTTGTACGACGCGCCCGGCTGGGTGTCGCACCACAACGCGGACATCTGGCGGGCGACCTGGCCTGTCGGCGACGGCGGGGACGATCCGGTGTGGTCTATGTGCGCGACGTGTGGGGTGTGGCTGACGGCGCATCTCATGGAGCACTACCGGTTCACGGTGGACGTCGACTTCCTGCGGGAGCGGGCGTATCCGTTGATCGCGGGCGCTGCGGAGTTCGTCCTGGCGATGCTCGTCGACGACGGCGAGCGGTTGCAGTTCATTCCATCGACTGCGCCGGAGCATCACTTCGTGCTGCCTTCCGGCGCGAAGGCATCGGTCGATCTCACGTCGACGTACGACATCTGGTTGATCCGCGAGCTGTTCGCGAACCTGGTCGAAGCTTCAGCGGTCCTGGGGCTGAACTCGGACCTTGCCGTGCGGGCCGCCGCCGCGCGCGATCGTTTGCCTTCGGTGCGGATTACGCCGGACGGACGACTGCACGAGTGGCCGACGGACTGGGAGCCGTCGGAGCCGCAGCACCGGCACCAGTCGCATCTCTACGGCCTCCACCCAGGCGCCGAGATCGACCCCGTGCGTACGCCGGAACTCGCCGCGGCGGCTCGTGCGTCACTGGAGCTGCGGACCGCGGGTGCCACCAACGGTGGTTGGACCGCGGCGTGGCTGGTGGCGTTGTGGGCGCGGCTGTTCGAGCCGTCGCGGGCCGTCGAGGAGATCCAGGACTACTTGAGCCGACTCGTCTCGGGCAACCTGCTGCACCGCGACGGCGACATCTTCCAGATCGACGCCAACTTCGGCCTCACCGGCTGCATCCCCGAACTGCTCCTACAGAGCCACACCGACGTCATCCGCCTCCTACCAGCACTGCCTTCCGACTGGCCCGACGGCTCGTTCCGCGGGTTGCGGGCACGCGGCGGCCTGTCCTTCGACGTCACCTGGCAGAACGGCGTACTGACACAGGCCGTCGTACACGCGACCCACGCCGGCACCCACCGGATCGCGCTCGCCACCGACGCCCCCGTCACCCTCACCCTCGCCGCCGGCGAGCACCGCCACCTCGTGCCTTCACTTTGAGCACCCACCAACCGTTTCCAGGCGCCGAAACTGGTTGGTGGGCGCTCAAAGTGGACCTGGTTAGGGTTGCCTTAGTTGGGTTGTTGTAGGGTCAGCGGTTGTGAAGAGAGCGATCGGGATCGTGGTGGCGGCGGCTGTGCTGGTGCTGGCCGGGTGTGGTGGCGGGGACACCAAGAGTGCGGACGCCGGCGTCGGTGACAAGGAAGTGGCGACCGGCGGGCGGCTGTTCAAGACCGCCGACGCGGAGACCGCGAAACTCGGCTCGGACGCCGCGCCGGGGGCGTTCCCGCGGACGGTGAAGCACGCGCTCGGCTCGACCGACATCCCGGCGAAGCCGTCGCGGGTCGTCGTCCTGGACAGCGGCGAGCTGGACGACGTACTGGCGCTGGGCATCACCCCGGTCGGGATGGCGACGACGGCGGGGCAGAGCGGCGTACCGTCGTACCTCGTCGACAAGGCGCAGGGGATCAAGACCGTCGGCGGGATCAGCGAGCTGAACCTCGAGGCGATCGCGGCGCTCAAGCCGGACCTCATCCTCGGCAGCAAGCTGCGGGCCAACGACCTGTACAAGCAGCTGAGCGCGATCGCGCCGACGGTGTTCAGCATCCGGCCCGGGTTCCCGTGGAAGGAGAACTTCCTGCTGGTCGCGGACTCGGTCGGTGAGGAGACCAAGGCGACCGGGATCCTGAACGACTACCAGAAGCGTGCGGACGAGGTGAAGTCGAAGGTGCAGGGTACGCCGACGATCTCGCTGGTCCGGTTCCGACCGGGGGAGATCCGGCTGTACGGCAACCTGTCGTTCATCGGCGTCATCCTGAAGGACATCGGCCTGCCGCGCCCGAAGATCCAGGACGTGCAGGACCTCGCCGTCGAGGTCTCCCAGGAGAACATCGGCCAGGCCGTCGGCGACTGGATCTTCTACTCCAGCTACGGCAAGCCCGACACCACCGACGAGAACAAGGTTGTCAACGGCAACCTCTGGAAGTCCCTGCCCGCCGTCAAGGCCGGCAAGTCGGCCCGCGTCGACGACGAGGTCTGGTTCCTCGGCCTCGGCCCGATCGGCGCAATGGACGTCCTGACCGACCTCGAGAAACTCCTCGGCCCGAAGGGCTAGCAGGCGCTGGGATGACCGGTGCTGTGACCGCTGGTAAGTACACCCACGTCCGCCAACCCTCCAACAACTAGACACCAACCCATGGCCGCCCCAGCCGCAGGCGTGGGGTGTGCGGACGAGCGGGTGTGGTTGTTTGCGGAACAAATGTTGCACCTGGTGGCAGAAATGTTCCGCAGTACAGGACTGGATCGCACCGGAACAGGCGATGGGGGCTGGCGACCAGCTATTGCTTGTTCCCGGACCCCGCCGGATGCCGCACGCGTGGGCTGAATCCCTCGAGAAAGTGCTCGGCCCGAAGGGCTAGTTCGTCACCTGGTAGTGGAGGTGGACGAAGCCGCTGGTGAAGCGGCGCTCGGCTGTGAGTTCCAAGCCGGCGGTGAGACCGTCGGGGAGGGCTCGCGTGCCGCCGCCGACGATGTGCGGGACGAGGAACAGGTGGATCTCGTCGACCAGGCCGGCAAGCAGGGCCTGGCCGGCGAGGTTCGCGCCGCCGATCGAGATGGCGGTCTCGGAGGATTGTTTGAGGTCGGCCACCTCGGCGGGGATGAAGTCGCGTTCCAGGCTGGTGCGGGCGGTGGTGACCGCGGGCAGGGTGCGGGAGTAGACGATCTTGTCGGCGGCTCGCCAGATCTCGGCGTAGTCGCGGCTCACCGGTGCCAGGTCGTCGGCGGTCTCCCAGTACGCCATCGTGGCGTACATCCGGCTGCCGTACAGGTAGGTGCCGTTCGGACGCTCGAGGTCGTTGACGTAGGCGTGCACCTCCGCGTCCGGCGCGGCCCAGTCGAAGGACCCGTCGGCATCGGCGATGTACCCGTCGAGCGAGGCGATGGCTGAGTAGACGAGGTGTGCCATGGAGCTCATCCTTCCGTGACCGGCAGCAGGTTGCGTTCGGCGAAGATCTTCTTGGCGACCGTGATCGCGTTGATCGCGCGCGGGAAACCGGCGTACCCGGCGGTGTGGATGAAGGTCTCCACGATCTCTGCCGGGGTGAGGCCGACGTTGAGGGAGGTCTTGATGTGCACCTCCAGTTCGGGTTCGCAGCCGCCGAGCGTGGCCAGGATCCCGAGGGTGACGAGCTGGCGTTGCCGGGGAGCCAGCGCCGGCCGGGAGTAGAGGTCACCGAAGCCGAATGCCACGATGTGATGCGCGAGTGCCGGGGCGATGTCCCCGAGGCTGTCCATCACGGCAGGTGCGCCGCCGCCGTCGATACCGCTGAGAACCTCCAGCCCACGCTGGTACCGCGCCTGCTCTTCCGCACTACTGATGTCAGGAGCCGTCATGTCCCGACGGTAACCGGCGATCAGTCCTCGACGCGGCCGCGGTTGGTGACCTGGATGTGCGGGGCACGTTGGGCGATCGCCGTGACCAAGTCGTCGTACGGGAGGGAGCGGGCGAGGATCTCGTGGCTGCCGGGCCACGGGCAGGACGGGCCCCAGGCCTTGGTACTGCGGGGCAGTGCGTCCTCGTCGACGAGCATGACGACCAGCCGCGGCTCCCACGTCTCTTCACTGTCCTGGCGTTCGAGCCGGCAGACGCCGCGGACCTCGCCCCACGGGATCGTGCGCGGTTGCTCACCGCCGAGGTAGATGCCGGCGTCGTCCACGGTCAGCAGTACGTCGTCGGCGTCGTCCTCGCGGCGCTCCTCCAGCGCGGTGATCGCACCGACCACGAGCAGGATCGGCAGCCCGACCGCGAAGATCAGCGGCGTACCGCCCCAGCTCAGCCACACCGCCTCGAGCGGTTCCCGGATCGACGCGCCCCGGATCGCCTGCACCACGACGATCGCGAGCGTCAGCGTCACCATCAGGCCGAACACCACGGTGCCGAGCGTGAGCGCGGTCTTCGTCGTACCGAGCCCGTGGCGCTTGACGACGAACGGCTCGGTGATCTGCGCTGACGGCATACGGGCATTGTGCGGTGCGGTCACCCGAAGGCACCAGAGCTCTCATGCATTCCTCATCATTCCGGTGCCGGGCGATCGTCCGTACGGATGAAATCGCCGTACCTGACCGTGCACGGACTTTGGTCCGGCCCGGCCGTCCGCAACAATCGCTGCATGCCGGACCGCCAGACAGCTGTCGCCACTCGTAAACCGCCGCCGCCGCGCACCAGCGCGCGGCGGAGGAAGATGGGTGGCATGTGGCGACGTGGCCGGGTGATCGCGGTGCTGGCGATCCTGTCGGCGCTGCCGCTGGTGTTCCACCGTTACGTTCCGAACTCGGTCGGCAACCTGGGCAGTCTGCTCGACACCTTCCTGCCCTGGGTCGGCCTCGCCGTACCGGTCCTCGGTGTCGCTGCTCTCGTACGGCGGTCCGCGACGGCCGGTGTCGCGCTGCTGGTGCCCGCGCTCGTGTGGGGCCTTATGTTCGGCGACCTGCTCGTTCCGGGTAAGGGCGGTGGGGGAGCGTACGACCTGCGCGTGCTGACACACAACGTCGACGCCGCCAACCCGGACCCGGAGAAGACCGCGCAGGACCTGATCGCGGCCGACGCGGACGTGATGGCGCTCGAGGAGCTCACCTCGTCGGACCTGAAGATCTACAAGGCCGCTTTCGCCAAGTTGTATCCGTACCAGGTGTCCCGCGACACCGTCGCCCTCTGGTCGAAGTACCCGGTCGTCGAGACCAAGTCCGTCGACGTCGGCTTCAAATGGACCCGGGCGCTCCGCGCGGAGGTCAGCACGCCGGAGGGCAAGGTCGCCGTGTACGTCGCGCACCTCGCCTCGGTCCGCGTCGGCACCAGCGGCTTCACGTCGGACCAGCGCAACGACACCATCAAGGCGCTCGGTCGGCAAATCGCCGACGAGAAGCTCGTGGGCGTGATCGTGATGGGCGACTTCAACGGTACGGCGAACGATCGCAGTCTCGCTCCGCTGACAGCCGGCCTCCGCTCGGCGCAGGGCGCGGCCGGCACCGGCTTCGGGTTCACCTGGCCGGCGAAGTTCCCGATGGCGCGGATCGACCACATCCTGGTGCGCGGCGTGACCCCGACCAAGGCCTGGGTGATGAGCTCGACCGGCAGCGACCACCGCCCGGTCGTCGCCGAGCTACGAATCTGACGCGATCCCTTTGCGGTAGGCGTAGCGGACCGCCTCCGCGCGGTGCCGGGCGCCGATCTTCGCGAACGTGTTGTTGATATGCGTCTTCACGGTCGCCTCGCTGATGAACAGCTGACCGGCGATCTCCGGGTTGCTCAGGCCCTGCGCGATCAACCGCAGTACCTCGGTCTCCCGCGCGGTCAGTCCGTCGCTGCCGGGATCGGCCGACGGCGTCAGGCCGACAACCAACCGTTTGGTTACCTCGGGGTCGAACGTCGACTGCCCGGCGGCGGTCGACCGTAGTGCGGCGCCGATCTCGGCGCGGCCGGCGTCCTTGGTGAGATAGCCGCGCGCCCCGGCCCGGAGTGCGTTCGCGATCGAGGCGTCGTCGGCGTACGTGGTCAGCACGAGTACGGCGACTTTCGGGAAGTCGGCCGTGATCCGCGCGGTCGCCTGCGTCCCGTCCAGGACCGGCATCCGCAGGTCCATGAGCACTACGTCCACGTTGCCCTGGGCAACCAGGTCGACGGCTTCGACACCGTTCGCGGCCGCGCCGGTCACCTCGACGCCGTCGATCAGCCCGAGTAGAGCGACCAGTCCTTCTCGCACGACCTGCTGGTCGTCCGCCACGACCACTCGGATTGGGTCAGTCAACCTCTGCCACCACCAACCAGTCGTCGCCGTCCGCACCTGCCGTCAATGTCCCACCCACCAGAGCCAGCCGCTCCCGCATGCCAGCCAGCCCGAACCCCTCACCACTGGTGGCACCTTTGTTCCGTACAGACACCCGTACGCCGTCGTCGTAGACAAGCCGCATGTCAACAATCTGACCAGGTGCATGTTTCGCAGCATTCGTCAGCGCCTCGCGGGCGGCACCGAGCAGTGCAACCGTCACACCCGAGTCGAGTTTCCGCTGACCAGTGACAGTGAGCCGCACAGCAGTGCCGTGGTCCTTCTCGTGCTGCCCCGCGAGGTCAGCAAGCGCTGCAGGGAGCTCAGACACCTCATCTGCCCGGAGAGCAGCTACAGCGTTCCGCGCCTCAGTCAGCCCCTGTACGGCGAGCCGGCGCGAGCGACGTACCCGCTCCAGAGCACCGGCCGTGTCACCACGCTCCTCCAGCAGCGCCTCGGCTACCTCGAGCTGAACGCTCAGAGCGCCCAGCGAATGCGCCAGTACGTCGTGCAGGTCCCGAGCGATCCGCCCGCGCTCCTCCAGCGTGGCCGCGCGGGCGTGCTCCCTCTGCGCCAGCCGGGTCTGCTCCAGCAACTGCTCGGTCTGCCGCGCTTGCACCTCGTACTGGCGCCGGTTCAACCCGAAGGCGGTCAGTGCGGCGGTCCAGAGCAGCTGGGAGAAGTACCAGGTGTCCGGCTGCCCGAACCACCACGCCGACCCGGCGTACGCCGCCGCGACACCGATGCTGACAGCAACGATCGGCCGGTTGCCGCGCCGCCCGAAGTCGATCACGGCGATGTCGGTGATCGCGACCAGTACCAGGACGAGGGCGTTCGACTGCGGGTAGCCCGCGATCAGCGCGTTGCTGACCGCGACGGTGGCTAGCAGTGCTAGCGAGACGTACGGGCGTGCCGTCATCAGCACCGAGCCGACCACGAAGAGGGCGAAGGTCACACCGAGCACGACCCAGACCCAAGCGGATGCGGGCCGCGCGGTGGCCAGAACGGCGATCGCGACACCCGTGGTGAGCACCCGGCCGACCCAGCCGCTCTCACCGTGCGGACGGGGCGGCAGCAGCGCCTTCAGCTTCACTGGTTGGTGTACTCCTCGGCCATCTGGCTCGCCTTGCTCTGGATGATCAGCGACTGGGTCAACAGGTTCGCACCCAGCGAGACCATCAGCGCGCCGCCGCCGGCGACCGAGGCGCCGAGCAGGTGGCCGAGTCCCGCGAGCCCGAGCCGGACGACCAGGTAGGCCACCATGATGCCGAGCCCGGGCATCCCGAGCCGGAAGAACACCTTCCCGGCGCGCCGCTCGACCTGCGCGACCCGGCCCGTGCCGACACCGGCGACGAGTGCGACGGCGGTGCCGACGACGAGCAGTGCGACGTCGACGACGCCGAGGCCGGTGTGCCGGTCGTACAGCTGGTAGACCCCGACCCCCATCAGCACGAGCGGGCCGCGCCACACGTCGGTGTCGGAGTTCTCCAGCTCGGACCAGGACAGCCGTCGGGCGATCACCGCCACCACGACGGCGACCACGACGAGTGCGTTGGGCAACGTTCCGAAGCTCATGTCACGGACGGTAGGTCTGCCCGGTCTTTCCAGGGGACCGACCACGGGTGGAGATCCGGGTGGAGACCGGTCGTCGGCCGGGTCGCCGTCCGCTTGGTTGAAAGTAGGAGTAACGTTCCTGAGCGGTAACAACACGATCTGTCACCCTCAGCCGATTGAGGCGGTCCGGAGGCCCGATGCTTGCCCAACAATCCATCCTCAGACTGGATGCCACGGCGATCGACTACATCATCATCGCCCTGTACTTCGTCTTCGTGCTCGGCATCGGGTACCTGGCCAGACGCGCGGTGTCGAACAGCCTGGACTTCTTCCTGTCCGGCCGGTCGCTGCCGGCCTGGGTCACCGGCCTGGCGTTCATCTCGGCCAACCTGGGCGCGATCGAGATCATGGGCATGTCGGCGAACGGCGCGCAGTACGGCATGCCGACCGTGCACTACTTCTGGATCGGCGCGATCCCGGCGATGCTGTTCCTCGGCGTCGTGATGATGCCGTTCTACTACGGCTCGAAGGTCCGCAGCGTGCCGGAGTTCATGCTGCGCCGGTTCGGCAAGCCCGCGCACCTGGTGAACGCGATCAGCTTCGCCCTGGCGCAGGTGCTGATCGCGGGCGTGAACCTGTTCCTGCTCGCGACCATCGTGAACGTGCTGCTCGGCTGGCCGATCTGGGTGTCGGTGATCGTCGCCGCCGTGATCGTGCTCAGCTACATCACGCTCGGCGGGCTGTCGGCCGCGATCTACAACGAGGTGCTGCAGTTCTTCGTGATCGTCGCCGCGCTGCTGCCGCTGACCCTGGTCGGGCTGCACAAGGTCGGCGGCTGGCAGGGCCTGGTCGACAAGGTGACCGCGTCTCCGGGCGGAAGCGAGCAGATGTCGGCCTGGCCCGGCAACGCGCTCAGCGGCTTCGGCAACAGCTTCCTGTCGGTGATCGGCATCGTGTTCGGCCTCGGCTTCGTGCTCTCGTTCGGCTACTGGACGACGAACTTCGTCGAGGTGCAGCGCGCGATGGCGTCGAAGAACATGTCGGCGGCCCGGCGGACCCCGATCATCGGGTCGTTCCCGAAGATGTTCGTGCCGTTCATCGTGATCATCCCCGGCATCATCGCCGCGGTCATCGTGCCGGAGCTGGCCCAGTTCAAGGCCACCGGCAGCGGCGAGGTCGACTACAACGACGCGATCCTGCTGCTGATGCGGGACCTGCTGCCGAACGGCATGCTCGGCCTCGCGATCACCGGTCTGCTGGCGTCGTTCATGGCCGGTATGGCGGCCAACCTCAGCTCGTTCAACACCGTGATGTCGTACGACATCATCGAGCGCTACGTCATCAAGGACCGGCCGGACGACTTCTACCTGCGGACCGGCCGGTGGGCGACCGTGGCGGGCACGCTGATCGCGATCGGCACGGCCGCGATCGCCTCCGGCTACAGCAACCTGATGGACTACCTGCAGCAGCTGTTCTCGTTCTTCAACGCGCCGCTGTTCGCCACGTTCATCCTCGGTATGTTCTGGAAGCGGATGACCGCCGCGGCGGGCTGGATCGGCCTGGTCAGCGGTACGGCGACCGCGATCCTGGTCTTCGTCCTGTCCGAGACCGGTGTCATCAACCTGCCCGGTCAGGGCGCGAGCTTCGTCGGCGCCGGCGCGGCCTTCGTGGTCGACATCCTGATCAGCGTCCTGGTGAGCACGATGACCCGGCCCAAGGAGGAGTCCGAACTGGTCGGCCTGGTGTACTCGCTGACGCCGAAGGAACAGCGCACCGAGGTGACGCTCCGCGGTGACCACGGGTGGTACCGCAAGCCGGTCCTGCTGGCCGGCATCTCTCTGGCGATGACCATCGTCCTGAACATCGTCTTCGGCTGATTGAGGAGCTTGTGATGGCGGAGAAGAAGAAGGCCGGGGCGTTCGACATCCGGATCGTGATCGCCACCCTGGTCGGGATCTACGGCGTGGTCCTGACCGTTCTCGGCATCGTCGAGAAGCAGGCCGAGATCGACAAGGCCGCCGGGATCAACATCAACCTCTGGGGCGGCATCGGGATGCTGGTGTTCACCGCCGTGTTCGTGCTGTGGGCCCGGCTGCGGCCGATCGCCGTACCGATCGACTCGAAACCGGCCGACGAGTAGGCATGTCCGTTTGACGAACATCGGCGTCCGGTCGGGTCCTCCCGTCCGGGCGCCGGCGTTCGTAGTCTCGAAGTACCCGATCAGGAGGAATTTCGAGATGACGATCACGTCTGAGAAACCGGAGCTGGCCACGGTTGCGCAGCAGTACGCCGCCGAGGGCTTCGTGCTGGTGAAAGACCTGCTCAGCAAGGAAGAAGCAGCGCACTACCGGCAGCGCAGCCACGACCTGCTGGCGCAGCTGAACCGGAGCGACGACCCGACCTGGGGCGCCGCCCGGGACATGACCGAGGCGCCGACGAAGCTGCAGCACCTGCACGACGCGCAGTTCTACGACGCCGAGTTCTCGAAGCTCCTGGTGGACCCGCGGTTCGCCGACGTGGCCGCCGCGGTGATGGGTGTGGACAACGTGCAGCTGCACCACACCAAGCTGTTCGTGAAGCCGCCGGAGAACGGTTCGCCGTTCCCGCTGCACCAGGACCACCCGTTCTTCCCGCACACCTACCACCGGGTCGGTGCGGCGATCTTCCACTTCGACGACGCACCTGTCGAGAAGGGTTGCGTCCGGGTGATTCCGGGCAGCCACAAGGAGGGACCGCGGGAGCACAGCCCGGAGGGGTCGTACCACCTGCTCGAGCCGTCGTTCGACGCGGCGACGCCGCAGCCGGCCGAGGCGGGCGACGTACTGTTCTTCACCTACCTGACCGTGCACGGCTCCGGGGTGAACACGAGTGACGAGGCGCGCACCACCTGGCTGATCCAGTACCGCGACCCGTCGGACCCGCCGACCGTCAAGACGCACGAGTGGTCGCTCGGTCAGGGCATGATGCTGCGCGGAGTCGACCCGACCGGTAGGGGTGCTGTTGACGCTGGCTGACGTCGCCGCGGCGGAGCGGTTCGTCGACCTCGCGGGACTGCTGGAGTCCTGCGAGGTCGACGGCTTCCGCGCGGACTTCCTCAGCTGGGGCCACTACCGGCCGGAGTACTGGCGCAACTACTGGCACAGCCACTCGTTCCACGAGGTCTGCCTCGCCTACTCCGGCGAGGGCCGCTTCAACAACGGTACGACGCAGTACGACGTCGTACCGGGCTCCGTCTTCCTGGCCCGCCCCGGCGACGTCCACGAAATCGAGTCGTCGCGGGTGGCGCCGCTGGGAATCGCCTTCTGGGGCTTCACCTTCCGTCCCGGGTCGGACGAACGAGGGTGGTGGTCCGGGCTGACCCGCACTGATGGCCCCGTCATGTCCACAAGAACAGGTGCGTTGCCGGCACTGATCACGGGCTTGGCTGCTGAGGCGGCTGCACCGGTGTCTGGTTACAGCACTGTGCTGGGCGCTCTGGGCGCGACTCTGGTGATGGAGACCGCTCGCGCGTTCGCACTGGACGAGGACCTCGCGGTGGAGCCCGTCAGACGTGATCGGGGACCTCTGGTGGTGGAGGCGATGCAGCGGCACCTGCGCGACAACCTGTCCCGGCCGATCACCGTCCGGGACGTGGCTGCTGTCGTACACATGTCAGAGCGGCACGCCGAGCGCCTGTTCACGCAGCAGACAGGTGCCTCGATCATGTCGACGCTCCGCCGCCTCCGGCTCGAGCTGTCCGCACAGCTGCTTCTGGACCACAGCATGTCCATCACCGAGGTAGCACGCGCCTGCGGGTACTCCGACGTACGTCCGTTCTCTACAGCGTTCAAACGCAAATACGGTCGGACACCTGGAGACCACCGTCGCGCCGGCGGTACCGAATTCGTCTAGAACGACACCTGCTCGGTGGAGTCGATGCGGATCTGCCCGGTCGGACGGTTACAGAGGGTAGTCAAACGAACTCTGGACAGCGCGCTGAGTCATTGCTCCAATGCATTCAGGTATTTCGCCGGACCCCTGGAGGGGCATATGAGGCATCGATTCAGTCGCATCATCGGCATCTGTGCGCTGGCTCTCGGACTGGCCGTATCGCCGGCGTTGTCCGCCAGTGCGATCACCGGCGGACAGCCCGACGGCAACGCGCATCCCAACGTCGGTCTGATCCTGTTCTACCAACCTGACGGACGGTTCCGGTGTACGGCGACACTCGTCTCGCCGACCGTGCTCGTGACCGCGGCCCACTGCACGCTGGGCACGCTCGGCAAGACCCTGGTGACGTTCGACTCGGTGATCGCCGAGCAGCCGCCGTCGCCGTTCCCGGTCGCCGCCGACCCGGCGAAGGGCTACACCCAGGCAGAGCTCGAAAAGGCCGGCTACAAGTCCGGTACGGCGTACGCGCATCCGAAGTACTCCGACTTCACCGACCTGAGCAACTGGAACGACGTCGGCGTCATCGTGCTCGACCGGCCGGTCACGAACATCGCTCCGGCCAAGATCGCGCCCGCCAACTACCTGAACGCGTACCAGCAGCCCAAGCTGAACAGCACGATCTTCCGCTCCGTCGGCTACGGCACGGAGGTTCGTAAGGCCGACTCCGGTCCGCAGAAGCCGACCCCGATGTCGTACCCGTTGCTGCGTCGCTGGGCCGACGAGCCCGGCCAGAAGCTCACCCCGCAGATCCTGCAGGTGAACGGCAACGAGAACGACAACCGCGGCACCGGCGGCACCTGCTTCGGTGACTCCGGCGGTCCGACGTTCCACGGTGGCTACCAGGTGACCGTGACCAGCTACGGCTATACGCAGAACTGCAGGTACCTCGACGGACTGCAGCGGATCGACATCAAGGTCGTCCAGGACTGGCTGAAGACGTTCGGCGTACCGGTCGGCTGACAGCACCCGGTGCCGCGGCTGTCTCGGACTGTCGCGGCACCGGTGCTAAACTGGTCCTATGCGAGTGAGCCTGCTCCTTAGTTAGCCGTGCTGGCATCCAGGCGCTGAAGCGCCGGTCAGTGCGGCGTCCCCTCCTGTGTGAGGGGCTTTTTTATGTCCAGGGGTGCCTTCTGGCACATTTAGGCTCAACAAACACACGAAGTATGGAGTAGGACCGTGAGCGAGCAGGTGGAGGACGCCCAGATCGACAGGGGCGGCTACGACTTCAACGCCATGCAGGCCAAGTGGCGTCCGGTGTGGGAGAAGCTGGATCCCTTCAAGGCGAAGGACGACGGCTCGGCCGAGCGTCGCTACGCGCTCACGATGTTCTCCTACCCGTCCGGCGACCTGCACATGGGTCACGCCGAGGTGTTCGCGCTGCACGACGTCCTGGCGCGCTACTGGTTCCAGCAGGGGTACGACGTGCTGAACCCGATCGGCTGGGACTCGTTCGGTCTGCCGGCGGAGAACGCCGCGATCAAGCGCAACGAGCACCCCGCGACGTACACCTACGCGAACATCGAGACGCAGGCCGAGTCGATCCGCCGCTACGCGCTGAGCTTCGACTGGTCGCGCCGGCTGCACACGTCCGACCCGGAGTACTACCGCTGGACGCAGTGGCTGTTCCTGCGGCTGTACGAGCGCGGTCTGGCGTACCGCAAGGCGTCGTACGTCAACTGGTGCCCGAACGACCAGACCGTGCTGGCCAACGAGCAGGTCGTCCAGGGGCGGTGCGAGCGCTGTGGCTGGGAGGTCACCAAGCGGGAGCTGACCCAGTGGTACTTCAAGACCACTGACTACGCCCAGCGGCTGCTGGACGACATGGAGCTGCTGCAGTGGCCGGAAGAGATCCTGCTGATGCAGCGCAACTGGATCGGCCGCTCCGAGGGCGCGTTCGCGAACTTCGAGGTCGAGGGTCGCGACGAGCCGATCAAGGTCTTCACCACCCGTCCGGACACGCTGTTCGGCGCCACCTTCATGGTTGTCGCGCCGGACGCGAAGCTGGCCGCCGAGCTGGTCACGCCCGAGCATCAGGAGGCCTTCGACACCTACCTGGCGAAGGTCAAGGGCGAGACCGAGATCGAGCGGCAGAGCACCGAGCGTGAGAAGACCGGTGTCTTCCTGGGCTCGTACGCGATCAACCCGGTGACCGGCCGGCGGATCCCGATCTGGGCGGCCGACTACGTGCTGGCCGACTACGGCACCGGCGCGATCATGGCGGTCCCCGGCCAGGACACGCGGGACTGGGAGTTCGCGGAGAAGTTCGACCTGCCGATCGTCCGCACCGTGCAGCCTGCCGCCGACTTCGACGGCAAGGCGTACACCGGTGACGGTCCGGCGATCAACAGCGCGAACGACGAGATCAGCCTGGACGGTCTGGAGGTCGCCGAGGCCAAGTCGCGGATCATCGACTGGCTGGAGAGCAAGAGCCTGGGCGAGCGGACGATCAACTACCGTCTGCGTGACTGGCTGCTGAGCCGCCAGCGGTACTGGGGCTGCCCGATCCCGATCATCCACTGCCCGTCCTGCGGCGAGGTCCCGGTGCCCGACGACCAGCTGCCGATGGAGCTGCCCGACCTGCGCGGCGCCGACCTGCAGCCGAAGGGCGTGTCGCCGCTGGCGGCGGCTCGCGAGTGGGTCGAGGTCGACTGCCCGAAGTGCGGTGGCAAGGCCGAGCGCGACACCGACACGATGGACACGTTCGTCGACTCGTCCTGGTACTTCCTGCGCTATCTGTCGCCGGAGTACACCGACGGTCCGTTCGACCAGGCCACGGCCGAGCGGTGGATGTCGGTGTACCAGTACGTCGGCGGCAAGGAGCACGCCGTACTGCATCTCCTGTACGCGCGGTTCTTCGTCAAGGCGCTGCACGACATGGGCCTGCTGAACGTCGTGGAGCCGTTCACCCGGCTGCTGAACCAGGGCCAGGTAATCAACCAGGGCAAGTCGATGAGCAAGTCGCTGGGCAACGGCGTGAACCTGGGCGACCAGATCGACGAGTTCGGTGTCGACGCGGTCCGGCTGACCATGGTGTTCGCCGGTCCGCCGGCCGACGACATCGACTGGGCCGACATGTCCCCAGGCGGCTCGCTCAAGTTCCTGCAGCGGGCCTGGCGGCTGGCCGGAGCGGTCGAGTCGCCGGTCGGCTCGGACCCTGCGACCGGTGACGTCGAGCTGCGCAAGCTGACCCACCGGACGGTGGCGGACGCGGCCGAGCTGATCGACTCGCACCGGTTCAACGTCATGGTCGCCCGGATCATGGAGCTGGTGAACGCGACCCGGAAGGCGATCGACTCCGGTCCCGGTGCCGCCGACCCGGCGGTGCGCGAGGCGGTCGAGGCGGTGGCGGTCGTGCTGAGCCTGGTCGCGCCGTACACGGCCGAGGAGATGTGGGAGGAGCTGGGCCACGAGCCGACCGTCGCCAAGGCCGGCTGGCCGAAGGTCGACCCGGCGCTGCTGGTCCAGGACTCGGTGACCTGCGTGGTGCAGATCGCCGGCAAGGTGAAGGACCGGCTGGAGGTCGCGCCGGACATCTCCGACGCCGACCTGGAGCAGCTGGCGCTGGCGTCCGAGGCGATCCAGAAGGCGCTGGACGGCCGCGGTACCCGCAAGGTGATCGTGCGGGCGCCCAAGCTGGTCAACATCGTCCCCGCCTGATGGACTCGGTCGTCCTGGACCTGAACACCGGTGCTCGTGAGGTCGTCGTCGACCTCACGAGCCGGTGTGAGCAGTTCGTCTCCGGTCGCGGTGACGGCCTGCTGCACGTGTTCGTGCCGCACGCGACCGCCGGTGTCGCGATCCTCGAGACCGGCGCCGGCAGCGACCTCGACCTGATGGCGGTGCTCGAGGACCTGCTGCCGCGGGACTTCGAGTGGCAGCACCGGCACGGCTCGCCCGGACATGGTCGCGACCACGTGCTGCCGGCACTGATTCCGCCGTACGCGACCGTGCCGGTGCTGAGGGGCCGGCTCACGCTCGGCACCTGGCAATCGATCTGTCTGGTCGACACCAATCGCGACAATCCCGACCGGCACGTCCGGCTGTCCTTCCTGGCCGGTTAGTGGACTACGGGGTAACAAGCATTTCCGGGATTTTGGTGACTTATCGTGATGTTGCCGATCGCGTTACGTTTGCGAAACACGGTTCCGCTTGAATTGTCGCCATGGCTGCCCTTGACACGCTGCGCGACGTCACTGCCGAGCTCCTGGTTCGCGCCACCCGCGGCATTTCCGACGGCAGCCTGCTGAATGCCGACTCCGGCCGCGCGGATACCCGTGCCCGGATCGACGACTGGACCGGCATCCTTTCTCTGTACGCCGCCGAAAATGAATCCCGCTCGGTTCGCGCGACTGCTTGAAACGTGCATTTCTGAGTTCGCAATGATTTCTCCAGGTCGTCAAACCCGTTGCCACAGTCAACGAATTGTGTGACCCAGGCCGCATCCCGCACGCCGATCACCTCCGGCAAGTTCCGCTCCGTCACGCTATGTTGTGTCAGGAACGTGAGGCCTAAGAGGGGTGACGGGCTGTGTCGGACACGGATGGCCGGGCGGACGGTCGGCGGGGATTCGCCGATCTGTTGCTCGACTTGAGGGTCCAGGCCGGCCTCTCCCAGGAGGAGCTGGCCGACCGGGCAGGGTTGAGTGTCCGGTCGATCCGCGAGATGGAGGCCGGCCGGGTCGCGCGCCCGCGCAAGGACTCCGTCCGCCTGCTCGCCTCGGCGCTCGGTCTGCGGCCCGACGACACCGATCACTTCCTCGCGGCCGCGGGGCATGGCTCGGTGCGTCCCGTCGTACGGGCAGTGGCGCCGTCGCCGCCGGTCGTCTCGGTCGCGGACGCCGTACCGACCGGTCTGCGCTGGCGTGGCACCCGCCCGATCCCGGACGGTCTGGTCGGTCGCGAGCAGGAGCTGTTCGAGCTCGAGTCGCTGCTGCGGCAGAACCGGCTGGTCACGCTCGTCGGCCCCGGCGGCGTCGGCAAGACCGAGCTGGCGCTCGCCGCGGCCGACCGCTTCTCCGGCGCCGACACGACCGTCGTGGTCGTCGACCTCACCACCGTCCAGCGCGATGCCGCCGTACCGTCGGCGATCCTGGACGCCTTCGGCACAGCCCCGGGTACGTCGGACCTCGACGACGTACTGTCCGGACGCCGACCCGGTGACCTGGTGATCGTCGAGGACAACGCCGAGCACGTTCTCGACGGTGTCGCGACGGTCGCCAACCGGATGGTCCGCAGCTTCCCAGGAATCGGTGTGCTCGTCACGTCCCGGATCCCGCTCGGCCTGCCGGACGAGGTCGTACGTCGGGTGCAGGTGCTCGGCGTACCGGCGAACGACGAGGACTTCGAGGCGATCGCGGCGTCGCCGGCGGTCGAGATGTTCTGCCGCCGCGTCGCGCGGGTGCGGCCGGGCTTCACGCTGAGCCCTTCGAATGCCTCGACTGTGGCGCGGCTGTGCAGGCGACTGGACGGTCTGCCGCTCGCGCTCGAGCTCGCGGCCGCGCGGGCCGGGTCGCTGTCGGTGGAGGCGATTCTCGCTGCGCTCGACGACCGGTTCCGGCTGTTGTCCGGGCCGCGGCGGTTCGGTGCGCCGCATCAGCGGACGCTGGCCGACACGATCGCGTGGAGCGTCGACGCGCTCTCGGACCCGGCGCGGCAGCTGCTGTACCGGACCTCCGTGCTCGGTTCACCGTTCACACTCGAGGCCGTCGCGGGTGTCTGCACGGGCACTCCGATCGACGAGAGCGACGTACCGATGCTGCTCGCCGAGCTGGTGGAGAAGTCGCTGCTGCAGCCGGTGCACGAGTTCGAGCAGTTGTACGGCGCGCGGTACAAGCTGCTGGAGACGATCCGGGAGCACGCGTACGCCGGGCTGTCGTCACAGGGCCACGACCTCACCGAGTTCCGGAACCGGGCGGTCGAGTGGTGTACGACGTACGTCTCGGGGCTGGAGGGCGCGTGGTCGTCACCGGACCGCGATCGGCGGTACCGGGCGGCGCATGCGAACTCGGCGCTCTTCGAGGTGGCGCTGGCGCGCGCGGGCGAGCTGGGGGAGTGGGACGTCGCGGCGCGGATCGTGCTCGGCTTCCGGATTGCGTGGCAGTACCAGGCGAGCGTCGCCGAGAGCGGAATCCGGTGGGCGACGCTGTGCGCCGAGAACGTGTCCGACAAGGAGACGAGCGGGCGGCTGCTCGCCATCGCGGGCCGGCTGTCCAGTCTGACCGGTGACATCCGTGGTGCGCGTCGGCACTACGAGGAGGCACGTACGCGGATCCCGGGTGAGACAGAGATGGGCCTGGTCGCTCGCGGCGGCTGGGTGTCGTCCGGGTCGCACCTGCTCGATACGCAGAGTCTGGCCGAGATCCCTGCGCTGGTAGATGACGCTCGCAAGCATGGCGACGTACAGCGGTCTGCCACCGTGCAGGCGACCTGCGGGCTGGCGCTGCTGCGGTGGGGTCGTTTGGTGGAGGCCAAGGAGCTCCTGCTTGCGTGGGAGGGCGCACTGGTCAATCCGGGCGTCTACCCGGACGAGATCGCGTACATGGCACTCAGCCGCGTCGACCTGGAGCTGGGGAACCTGTCCGGCGCCCGTCACTGGGCACAGCTCGCCCGCGACAGCCAGGCGTCGGACGACCCGGAACGCACCAAGGTCGCCGGATGTCTAGCGATGGTGGAGTACCACGACGGCCGGTACGACGAGGCGCGGGCACTGCTCGACCAGGCCGACGCCGATATCCGCGGGCACCGTGGGTACTTCGACTACCTGGTGATGCTCTACCGGTCTCGGCTGGCTCGTGCCGCCGGTGAGGCCGAGCAGGCGCGCGTGACGATCCTGGACGCGCTGAACCGGCTGCTGCTCGAAGGGCGGGTCGTCTACCTGCTCGAAGTACTGCCGGAAGCTGTGGCGGTGCTGCACGCACTGGGGCGCTCGGACGCGGGAGACGCCGTGTGCGGCCAGCTGCTGGCGTGGCAGCGGTCGATGGACCCGCCGATGCTGCCGACCGCGTGGGCGGTCCTGCAGGAGTCCTGCGAGAGCGCATCGGTCGCGGACGGGTGGCCGGAGCCGGACCCATCGGCCGCCGTACAGCGGCTGGCCAACGACGTACTCGCTGCGCTTTCTTCCCCGCTTTCATGACGCGGATCTGCTGAAGCTGCCGGGTAACTGCCGGTTGTTCTGCCTCGTCCTGACATACCTGTCCGGCCAAGAATTACAGCCGTAGGGCAGGTTCCACGAAGCAGAGACCGACACCGGTCACGGGCAGCGAAAGGGGTGGTGAACCATGAAGAGGCCATGGCGAACCGCTCAGCTGCCTCGCCCGGAGAAGGCGACGCGGAGGGCCTCCGGTGGCTGGTTGGTGGGGGCGCCGACCGGCGGCCGAGAGCTCCGGAGTGCTGCGGAGTGCGGATCTGTCCTGCCTGTACCGGGCGCGGTGCACCGTCAGGGCACTGCTTCCGGGGCGGGGTCCCAGCACAGGGTCAGGCACACGACACAGGGGACGAGTGTCACGACTCGGCTGGCGCGGGTACCGGTGGGTTTGGTCACCCACCGGCCGGCCGGCCGCTGGGACCTCCCGGGACCTCGACGAGCTCGCGGTCAGGCCGGTTCTCACGGAACCGGATACGGGGAGTAGCTCGCCGAGGCCCACCAACTTCGGCTGACAACCAGGGGGAGTCAGCACGACGAGCCGGGCTGGTGACGCACAGGGGACGTCAGCAGCACGGCACAACCAAAGCGAGGTGAAGGCCCCGGGAGGGGTGGCCTTCACCTCGCTGGTTTTTCCAGCACGGCTGACTTGTCGAACGCGTAGCCGACCATCCACGAGGGCTGGAGGCGGCAGTAGACGATGTCGTCCCCCCAGCTCGACGGCGAGCTGCCGTAGTGGCTGGTGAGGTGCTCCTCGATCTCGGCGAACTCCGGGTGATCCGCGGTCAGGAACTCGACGTTCCCGTGGCTGAACACCCCGATCCGCTCGCCGTCGACGTACGAAATGCTCGCCGCCGGCCGCTTCTTCAGGTGCCGCGCCTTCGCCGCCGACCCGGACGTCGTGAACACCCACCGCGCGTGCAGGAAGTGCCCGTCCACCGCGCTGATCCGCGGCTCACCTCGCGCGGTCACGGTGGCCAGGTTCAGCGTGCACATCCCGGTCAGAACCTGCACCAGCTCGTTTGAGTCCAGCCGTCGCGGCGCCGTGATGATGTTGCGCAGATGCTCGGTCGACCGCTCGTACGCCGCGTCGAGAAGCTCCTGTAGCTGTGTGACTTCGGTCGCTGTCTCCTTCATCTTCTGGAGTCTGGCACTGCTCCCGGACATTGAGGGAGTGTCTCCCGGTCCCACACCTACTGCGCGGCACTCGGCACGGCACCTCGCCGCACGTGAGCAAAGGCCACGATGCTCCGCATCGAGACCTTCGCTCCCGCGCGCCGATGCACCGCACCGAGCACCTGCTCGCGACGGTGTGGGACCGGGAGACACGCCCTAAACTGTCCGGTAACCTCGCTGCATGGCAGCCCGCGTGCAGGTCGTCACCGACTCCACGGCCGGTCTGTCCACGCACGAGCTGCTCCACCACCCGCTGACCGTCGTACCGCTCCAGGTCGTGATCGGCGGGACGTCGTACGACGACGGCGCCACCTCGGCGGACGCGGTCGCGGAGGCGCTGAAGACCTTCACACCGGTCTCGACCAGCCGACCGGCACCGCAGACCTTCGCCGAGACGTACTTGGAGTGCGCCAAGGACGGTGTCGAGGCAATCGTGTCGATCCACCTGTCCGGCGACATGTCCGGCACGTTCGAGGCCGCGATGATCGGCGCCAAGGACTCCCCGATCCCGGTCCACGTGGTCGACTCCCGCTCGCTCGGCATGGGCCTCGGTTTCCCCGTCCTCGCCGCGGCCGCCGCAGCCGCCGCCGGCGAGGACGCCATCACGGTCGAAGCCGCCGCCCGCGCCCGGATGAAGTCCATCTCGTCGTACTTCTACGTCGACACCCTCGAATACCTCCGCCGCGGCGGCCGCATCGGCGCCGCCCAGGCCCTCCTCGGTACGGCGCTGGCGGTCAAACCACTGCTCACCATCAGCGGCGGCCGGATCGTCCCCCTCGAAAAGGTCCGCACCTCCAGCCGAGCCATCGCCCGCCTGGCCGACATCGCCGTCCAACGCGCCGGCGACACCCCCGTCCAGATCGCCGTCCACCACCTGTCCAACCTCGAAAAAGCTCAAACCCTGGCCGACGACCTCGCCACCCGCCTCCCCAACGCCGAAGAAATAGTCCTCCGAGAAGTAGGCGCCGTAATAGGAGCCCACGTAGGTCCCGGCCTCCTAGCCGTAGTAGTAAGCCCCCACTAAATCCCCGGCCCCGCCAGACCCCCCGGCCCGCAAGCTCCCGCCCGCGAGCGCCCGGCCGCACCAGCGCCCGCCCCGCCAACCGCCCACCTGCGCGCGATGACACACCCCGCCCCGCGCCCCGCGAACAGGCACCGGTGCCACAAGACACGCAATTCCCTGTCCACCGCCCCCACGGGATGTCTGCACCCCCAAGAGCCGGCCAACGCCACCGCGCTCGCCCGGCGACCGACCCCTTCGCCTAGCGGCGCCACGTCCACGCGCACGCGTCCCACCCGGACCGGGCACGCCGCGGGCACCGGAAGTTCATCGAGTCGTGGGTTTCGGCGCCCAAACGCAGCCTCGATCCACGACTCGCCGTTCCGGGACCGACCAAACGCCACGACTCGGCGTGATGCAGGTCGGCGTACACCATGTATCAGTCCTCCGACCGAGTAGCGTCCGGAGCCGTACAACAACCTGCCGGTCGCCGCCCGGGGCAGGACACAACCCCGCACCTTGCGCACGAGGCCGGATAACCCCTCGTGTTGGGGGTTGTCCCCTCGCATACAAGGGGAGAACCCCCAACACGCGGGGTTATCCGTGCGTATGACTGATCGGTGAGTGGCGGCCCCGGGAGCCGGGAACGGAGGGCTGGGGAGGATTGCTTCCCGCAACGGGCAGGGAATCCTCCCCACTCACTTCCGGCCGGCACCGCGCCACGGCATCCGTTCAGACGCCGCCGGGAGTCATGACGCGCGAAAGAGCTGCTACTTCCTGTTCACCGCCCCCACGGGGTGTCTCCCCTCCCATGAGCCGGCCGTTGCCGCCGCGTGCGACCGGCGACCGAGGCCCTCACGTGGGCGGCCGATCCTTCGTTCTCGGCGCGAACAGGCGGTTTCTCCACAGTTTTCAAGTCGCGGGTCCACCCGGGCCCTGAACTCGTACCTTCTTTGGGCGTGAAGGTCTTCCGCCGCACCCCACCCCTCGACCCGGCCGCCCGAGCCCGAGCCCTCGCCCGCCTCACCCCCCGCCTCCCACATCACCCCCACCCAACCGCTCCCCACCTTCACACCCCGTACGCCGACCAAACCCCAGCCGACCGGACCACTACCGAACAAACCCCCACCGGGCAGACAACCGCCGTCGAGCCGACCCTTGGCGGGTGGACCCCCGCCGAGCCAACCTCCACTGGGCAAACCCCCGCTGAGCAGACCCCTTACAGGCAGACCCCTGCCGCGCAGACGGCCGCGGTCGGGCCGATCGCTGGCGGGTGGATCCCGGCCGAGCGAACCTCGCCTGCGCGAACCCTCGCCGGGCACACCCCCGCCGGCGAGGAGGTGGCCGCCGAGCGGAGCGGCGGAGGGCAGACATCTGCCGAGCGGACCGCTCACATCGGCGGCCCGGGCGGTGCGCCCGCCACGGCTGATCGCGGCGTACATCCCAGCGGCAGGCAGCCGAGCGACAAGCAGCGCCGAGACGAATACCCGGAGGAGCGTGATGAGGTGCGAGGCGGATGGACTCCCGAACAACCCCGACCCGACCGACTACGCGATGCCCGCTGGACCCTCACTCCACGCCACATCGCAGTCCTGGCCGTAGTACTCATCCTCGGCCTGACCTGGGCCGCCTGGACTTTCCTCCGAGCCCGCCCCGAACCCCTCCCCGACACTCGCCCAACCACTGCAATCACAGGCTCCGCAGTAGCCCAACCGACCCCCACCCAACCCGGCCCCGCCTCAACGCAAACCCAACCCGCCGCCAACCAAACCCCAGGCGCCAGCTCAACCTCGGGCGCCAACCAAACCCCAGGCACCAACCAGACGCCCGGCAACGGGACCTCCTCCGGTCAACCGCCGGTCGTGGTACACGTCGCAGGAAAGGTACGCCGCCCCGGCCTCATCCGCGCCCCAGCAGGTTCTCGCGTAGCCGACGTACTCACCCTCGCCGGCGGCCCACTCCGAGGCGTAGACCTCACCACCCTCAACCTCGCCCGCCAAGTAACCGACGGCGAACAAATCATCGTCGGCACAACCACCCAATCCCCACAAACGAACCAAACACCGCCGACCAGCGGCCCCAGCCCATCCTCAGCCCCAAACGCCCCCGTCAACCTCAACACCGCCACCCTCGACCAACTCGACGCACTCCCCGGCGTAGGCCCCGTCCTAGCCCAACGAATCCTCGACTACCGCACCCAGAACGGCCCCTTCACCACCATCGACCAACTCCAGGAGGTCCCCGGCGTAGGCCCCAAAAAGTTCGACTCCCTAAAACCCCATGTCCGCACCTAACCCCGCCAACCACCCACGCTCGAACCACCCACCCGCACCAACCTCCGCACCAAGCCCCGCGCCAACTCCCGCGTCTGTTCGATGGCCTGCTCTCGCACTCGAAGGGGCTGCTGAGTCGGCAACCGGCGAGGCTGCTGAACCCAGCTCTGCGGAGGCGGAGGAGGATGAGCGGCTCGATGCGCGGCTGCTCATTCCGGCGGCTGTGGGTTGGCTGGCTGCGGTGGTGCTGCTCGGTCAGTCGCCAATCGTCGGCTGGATCGTCGCCGGGCTCGCAATGACACTCGCCGCGACAATGGCTGTGACGCTCGGGCTGATCCTCCGGCGGCCGAACCGCGGTCCTAAAACTGCAACAGTCCGGCAGGCCAGCGGCCGGGTGATCCTGAGCCGTCGGTGGCCGAGCCGGACATCCTCAACCGGCAGCTCGGCGACTGGTTCGGCGACTGGTTCGGCGACTGACGCGGGGAATGACGCGGCGACTGATGCGGCGACCGATCGGGCGACTGGTTCGGTGATCGGTTCGGTGGCTGGCGGGGTGCGTCGTTGGGTGCCTCGGTGGGCGGCTGACCGGGCGGTTGGTTGGGCCGTTGTTGGTTCGTTGGTGGTTGTGGGTGGGCTGGCGGTCGCCGCCGGGCTGCACACCGCGGCCCTCCGGGCTGGACCCGTGCAGGAGCTCGCGGCTCGTTCGGCGACGGTCACCGTTCGGCTCAAGATTGACGGGGATCCGTCGCTCCGGCAAAGCACAACCAGCAGACGCCCGCCGTACGTGGTGGTCAGAGCGACCATCGAAGAGATCCGCAGCCGCGTCGGCTCCGAGCATGCGATCCGGGAACGGGTGCGTACGCCGGTGCTGCTGGTCGGGACTGCGAAGTGGGAGCACGTCAGGTACGGCCAACATGTCGACGCGAGTGGGAGGCTCGAGCAAGTCGAAGGCGGCGCCGAGGTAGCCGCAATGCTCTCGACCCGGTCGCCGCCGCGGGTTGTCGACGAGCCGCCGTGGTGGCTGCGTGCCGCCGAACGGGTCCGGGCAGGACTGCGAGATGCCGTGGCAGGTGAGCCCGAGGACGTCCGTGGGCTCGTGCCTGCGCTCGTCATGGGCGACGTCTCGGGCGTGTCGGCAGACCTGAACGCGGACTTCCAAACCACGGGCTTGACCCATCTGTCCGCTGTATCCGGGACGAACCTGACGCTCCTGCTCGCGTTCCTCCTCCCGCTGGCGCGCCTCATCGGCGTGCGGGCGCGCGGGCTGACCGTGGTTGGGCTGTTGACGGTCGTCGTATTCATCGTCCTGGCCAGACCACAGCCGAGCGTCCTTCGGGCTGCCGCGATGGGACTGGTCGCGTTGGCGGCGATGACCAGCGGAGGAGGGCGGCGCCGCGCCGTACGCAGTCTGTCGGTCGCTGTGATCGTGTTGCTGCTACTGGACACGTCGCTCGCGCGCTCGGCCGGGTTCGCGCTGTCGGTGCTCGCGACTGCGGGCATCATCCTGCTCGGACCAGGTTGGCGGGATGCGTTGGCGAAGTGGATGCCTGGCTGGCTGGCCGACGCGATCTCGTGCCCGCTTGCCGCGCAGCTTGCCTGTACGCCGGTCGTCGCGTGGCTGTCTGGCGAAGTATCGCTGATCGCGGTCGCGGCCAACCTGTTGGCGGGACCAATGGTCGGCCCAGCCACGATCCTCGGCTTCGTTGCGGCCGGAGTCGCCCTGGTGAGCAGTCAACTGGCGCAAGTCGTCGGCTGGGCGGCCGGATGGCCAGCGCGCTGGATCATCCTGGTTGCTCGCGAAGGTGCGGACCTTCCGGGCGCCGCCAATGCGTGGCCGGCGACCGTGGTCGGTGTCGCCGTACTGACGGTGCTCTGCCTGGCGCTCGTACTGGGTCTGCACCGCATCCTGGCTCGCCCGATAGCGATGATCCTGGCGGTGGTCCTGCTCGCGGTCGTCGTACTGCGTCCTGTGGGATCGCTCGGCTGGCCGCCTGACGACTGGCTGTTCGTCGCGTGCGACGTCGGGCAGGGGGACGGTCTGGTGTTGCGGGCGGGTGACCGTACGGCGGTTGTTGTCGACACCGGGCCGGATCCGGCGGCGATGGATCGGTGTCTGAAGGACCTGGACATCGAGTACGTCCCGGTCGTCGTGCTGAGTCACTTCCATGCGGATCATGTCGGCGGGTTGGCCGGCGTACTGAACGATCGGCGGGTGGAGGAGATCGAGGTGACGCCGTACTTCTCGCCGCGGGCTGAGTACGACCGGGTGGTTGAGCTGGCGTCGCGGCACGGGGTGACTGTGCGTACGGTCGGGTTCCGGGAGCAGCGGGTTGTGGGGAAGGTGCGGTGGACGACGCTGTGGCCGGCAAAGGTGCCGGCTTTGCCTGCGCCGGGTACGTCGTCGGCGACGTCCACGGATGAAGGGTCGCCGGAGAACAACGCCAGCATCGCGATGATGGTCGAGCTCGACGGCCTTCGGATCCTGCTCACCGGCGACCTGGAGCCTGAGTCGCAGCGCGCTGTCGTGGCGACGGGTGCGGACCTGCGGGCGGATGTGTTGAAGGTCCCGCACCATGGTTCGGCTCAGCAGGATCCTGGGTTCATCGCTGCTGCGAACGCGCGGTTGGCGCTCATCTCAGCCGGGCGGGACAACGACTACGGGCACCCGGCGCCGAGAACACTGGACCTCCTGTCCCACAACGCGACCCGGACAGCCACCACCAACGTCAGCGGCTCTCTCGTCGTCACCAATACCAACAACCACCTCGCCCTGACCACCCACTCACACCTACAGGAAGGAGTTGGAAGGTGAGGCCTTGACCGCACACCCGCCTGCCGGGGACTTAGAAGGTGACGGCGGAGGTTGGGGTGGTGTTTTCGGGTTGGTCGCCTAGGGACCAGGCGGCTACTCGGGAGACGATGTGGGCTGGGATCTCGTCTGCTACGCCGGGGACGGCGGGTATGTCGTAGGTGGCGTGGGCGTCGTACGGGAGGACGACTCGGTAGCCGCGGGCGAGGGCGGTTTTAGCTGTTGCGTGTACACACATCTCGGACATGACGCCGCAGATGGCGAGCGAGCGTACGCCGGCCGATACCAGGATCTCCCCGAGTGGCGTCGCGTCGAAGCCGTCGTCGCGTGGCTTGCGGATCACGTGCTCGCGGGGACCCGGCTTGAGCGGCAGGTGCAGCTCCCAGCCGGGCGTTCCGGGCTCGTCGTCCGCGCCGGGTGGGCCGTCGTTCTGCAGGTGTACGACGAGTGCGCCGGCGGCCCGGGCTCGGTCCAGCAGGTCCGTTGTCCGATCGAGGAGTGCGGCCGCGCCGGGTACTGCGTCATGGCCGGACACGAACGCGGTCTGCAGATCGACGAGTACCAAGGCGTCGACGTGTGAGGTCATGGCGTCATCCTTGCCGGTTTGGTGCGGGGCCGCACCGGGATTGTCCGGAGGGCGTGGGATGCTGACGGGGTGGCTGCTCGTAAAGGTTCTGCGCCCAAGCTGGGCGATGTGCTCCTCGTGACCGGGACCGAGTCGTTCCTGGCGGATCGGGCCGTGCGGTCGGCGATCGCGGCGGTGTCGAAGAACGCGGAGGCCGCCGGCGACAGCGCGGTGGAGGTGACGGATCTCGAGGCGTCGACGCTGGATGTCGGGGTGTTCGCGGAGCTGACCGGGCCTTCGCTGTTTGCGACTGAGCGGGTGCTGGTGCTGCGCGGGTTGGAGAACCTGCCGAGTGAGATGGCGCCGCATCTGATCGAGTACGCCGGGTCTTCGTCGGACGACGTACTGGCCGTGCTGGTGCACTCCGGTGGGCAGAAGGGGAAGGGCGTCCTCGACAAGTTGCGGAAGGCATCGGTCACGGAGGTCGTCGCGACCGCGCCGAAAGCATGGGAGCTTCCGCAGTTCGTTGCGGGGGAGATCCGGCTGCACGGCGGGACGGTCGACGAAGGGGCGGCGTCGGCGTTGGTGGACGCGGTCGGTCACGACCTGCGGGCGCTGGCGGGGGCGTGTTCGCAGTTGGTGTCGGATTCGGGCGGTCAGGCGGTGACGACTCAGCTGATCGGGCAGTACTTCGGTGGGCGTGCGGAGGTCACGAGCTTCGCGGTCGCGGATGCGACGATCGCGGGCCGGACGGAGCCGGCGCTGGAGCAGCTTCGGTGGGCGTTGGACTGCGGTGTGGCGCCGGTGCTGGTGACGAGCGCGATGGCGGGCGGGTTGCGGGGGCTGGCGAAGTACGCGAGCGCGCCGAGTGGGATGCGGGAGGCGGATCTGGCGCGCGAGGTCGGCGTACCGCCGTGGAAGCTCAAGCAGCTCAAGCAGCAGTCGCGGAGCTGGACTCCGGGTGGCCTCGCGACCGCGATCAAGGCGGTCGCGCAGGCCGACGCGGACGTCAAGGGCGCGTCGGGCGACGCCGGCTACGCCCTGGAACGCATGGTCCTCACCATCACCCGAGCCCACGGCCGCCGCTAACCACCCACCCGCTGTTTGCAAACCCGGCTGGTTTGGGTACGCAAAAACGATCGGCCGGTCGGGGGACCGGGCCGATCGTTGGCGAGGGCGCGTCAGGGACGCGGCCCTGGCGTCAGAGGGAAGCGGCCTTCTTGAAGATGGCCGACTTGCGGTTCGCCGCCTGGTTGGCGTGGATGACGCCCTTGCTGACGGCCTTGTCGAGCAGGCGACCGGCCTTGCGGGCGGTCTCGGTGGCCTTCTCGGCCTCGCCGGCCTCGACGGCCTCGTGGAAGCGGCGAACAGCCGTCTTGAGGGTCGACTTCACCGACTTGTTGCGAAGTCGCGCAGCCTCGTTCTGGCGGTTGCGCTTGATCTGGGACTTGATGTTCGCCACGAAGAAGAGCCTCGATCAGGTGTGTGCGGTCATTACGGAAGGTGTCGCGGCGCACGGCTAAGCACCACCCGTGGGCGCGCGAACAGCCAGATTACCAACAAGCCCCGCCGACAACCAAACCGGGCACGGTGGAACCGCCGCCTGCCACACTACTGTCCGTGGTCGACGGGAGAGTGATCCGGGTCGTGGCGCTCGCGGCGATCGGCCTGGCGGTGGCCGGGATCGTGGTGCCGGCGGTGCGCGAGGGGGAGCGCTTCTACCCTGGCCGCTTGTCGGGTGCGCACATCAAGGCGCAGTACGAGATCCGCACGGACGGTGATCTCGACGTCACCGAGACCATCGACTACGAGTACAACGCCTCCGGCATGCCGCTCGACCGCGCCGTCCAGCTCCGTCGGCCCGTCGAGGAAACGCTCGACCAGCAGGTCTCGCTACGCAGCCAGGACCGCGTCTGGACGGTGACCCACCTCAGCGCCACGGATCGGTCCGGGGCACCCGTCCCGGTGCGGACCAAGGAGCTGGACCCGGTCCTGCCGCCGCTCACCGGGACCGGCATCGACGGGTGGGACAGTCGGCTCTCCGATCTGAGGATCCAGATCGGAGAACGCAACAAAGAAGCCGGTGACAAGGCCAGCTACATCCTGCGCTACCGCGTCCACGGTGCACTCGACTGGGCTGCCGACGGTTACGAGCTCAACTGGCCCGATCCGGTCCGGATGACCGGGAACTCGTGGGGCGGCGAGCCGATGCCGCCCGTCGACGAGGTCCGCGTGGTCGCGCCCGCCACCATCACCAGAGCGTCCTGCAGCGCGTACCCGACGGACAGGCCCACCCCGTGCGTGTCCACTCAGCCCGCCGTCTTCACCCCCGGCCGCACACGTGCAGCCATGATCGTCAAGGTCGCCGTTCCCGCGACAGGCATCGCCAGCGGCGGCGGCGAGTACGACGGCTCGCCGGTCCCGCGAGACCTCCGGATTCTGCTGATCGGCGTCGGGGCGATCCTGTTCCTCGCTCTCGTCGGGTTCGTCGCTCATTGCCTGATCAGGGGTTTTCCCTTGCGCCTGCGCAAGCGTGCGTGACACCGGCGGTACCTGACGGCATACTCAGGGCCCGCGAGCCAAGGGCTCCCGCCATCGCTCCGTCCAAGCCTGGAGGAACTGCGTGACCCGCAAACGCCCGGCGATCGTCGTCGCCACCGCACTGATCGCCGCCTGCGCCGGCGTACCCGTGCTGGTGAACGCCGCCAGCGCCAGCCAGCCGGCCACAAGCCCGGCAACAAGCACGGCCGCCGATCCGGAGGTCAAGCGCTCCGAGACCGGTTCGTACATCGTCCAGCTCGACGACTCCCCGGTTGCCGAGTACGCCGGTGACATCGCCGGCCTCGCCGCCACCAAGGTGGTGCCGGGCGGCAAGCTGCTGAAGACCGCGGCGCCGGTCGTCGACTACGTCAAGCATCTCGCCGGCGAACGCAACGCGGTCCTGAACCAGGTCCCGGGCGTCAAGAAGCTCTACGACTACAGCTACACGTACGCCGGATTCTCCGCCGAGATGTCGTACGACGACGCGGTCGAGCTGGCCAAGTCGTCGGGGGTCAAGAGCGTCGAGCCGAGCGAGATCGAGCACGCCGACACCGTCGACACCCCGCGCTTCCTCGGGCTGTCCGGCAAGGGCGGCGCCTGGCAGCAGGCGGGTGGTATCGACAAGGCCGGCGACGGCGTGATCATCGGCATGATCGACTCCGGGTACGTCCCGGAGCGGGCGAGTTTCGCGCCGATGAAGACCACGAAGCAGTCCGACGCGATCGTCGCGAAGAAGTGGAAGGGCACCTGCCAGGCCGGCGAGGAGGCGCCCGTCACCTGCAACAACAAGGTGATCGGCGCCCGGTACTTCGACAAGGGCATCGGCACCCGCCCGATCCCGGACGAGTTCAAGTCGCCCCGTGACTACGGCGGCCACGGCACCCACACCGCCAGCACCGCGGCCGGTAACTCCGGCGTCGACATGACCGTCATGGGCCGCGACTACGGCAAGGGCTCCGGTATGGCGCCGCACGCCCGCCTCGCGATCTACAAGGCGCTGTGGGCGGTCGACGCGACCGGCGGCGGCAGCGGTACGGACGCCGACATCGTGGCTGCGATCGACGCAGCGGTGTCCGACGGCGTCGACGTCATCAACTACTCGATCTCCGGCAGCGGATCGACGTACGTGAACGCCACCGGTCTCGCGTTCCTGCGGGCGGCGAAGGCGGGCGTGTTCGTCGCGACCAGCGCCGGGAACACCGGTCCGGGCGAGGCGACCGTCGGCAAGACGTACCCCTGGGTCACGTCGGTTGCCAACGGCACCCATGACCGCGACATCCAGACCACTGTGACGCTCGGCGACGGCAAGTCCTACACCGGCGCGGGCATCGGTTCCGGTACGCCGCAGACGCCGGTGGTCCTGGCCAAGGACGCCGGCCTGCCCAACGCTGACCCGGCCAATCTCACGCTCTGCCAGGCGGGCACGCTCGACCCGGCGAAGGCCACCGGCAAGATCGTGGTCTGTGATCGCGGTGGGAACGCCCGCGTCGACAAGAGCCTGCAGGTGAAGAAGGCGGGCGGCGTCGGCATGATCCTGCTCAACATCACCCCGGGCACGCTGGACGCCGACCTGCACTCGGTCCCGACCGTCCACCTCGACGACAAGGCCACGCCGGCGGTCAAGGCGTACGTGAGCGGCACCGCGAACCCGACCGCGACCATCGGCCCCGGTACGCCGGTCCGCGTCAACGCCCCGAAGGTGGCCGCCTCCTCGAGCCGCGGTCCGTCCCCGGCCGGCAACGGTGACCTGCTCAAGCCGGACATCATGGCCCCGGGCACGAACGTGCTGGCCGCGACGACCGCGTTCAGCGCGGCCGGTGGCGAGTACGCGTTCATGAGCGGTACGTCGATGTCCACACCGCACATCGCCGGTATCGCGGCGGTGCTGAAGAGCAAGCACCCGACCTGGTCCCCGATGGCGATCAAGTCGGCCATGATGACGACCGCGACCGACAAGGACGCCAGCGGCAAGCCGATCCAGAACGACTCCGGCTCGGCGGCGAACCCGTTCGGGTACGGCGCCGGCGAAGTGCAGCCGAAGCTCGGTATGGACCCGGGCCTGGTCTACGACTCGACGTACACCGACTGGACGAAGTTCGTCTGCGGCTCCGGTCAGGTGCCCAGCACGCACGAGCTGTGCGCGAACGGCAAGATCGACCTCAGCGACCTGAACTACCCGACGATCGCGATCGGCGACCTGGCCGGCAAGCAGACCGTGACCCGGACCGTGACGAACGTCGGCCAGGTCCCGGAGGTCTACTTCCCGAAGGTCGAGGGCCTCAAGGGCCTGAAGGTGACCGTGACGCCGCGGATCCTGATCACGCTCCCGGGCCGCAGCACGACGTACAAGGTCACGATCGAGAACAACGGTGCTCCGCTCGAGCAGTATTCGTTCGGCCGGCTGGTCTGGAAGTCGGTAAAGCACACCGTGGCGAGCACGGTGGCGATCAAGCCGCTGACGGTGAAGGCGCCGGTCCAGGTCAACGGCACCGGCACCGCCGGTTCGGTGCAGGTTCCGGTCACGGCCGGGTACGCCGGAACGCTCGAGACCACCGCGGTGGGCCTGAACCCGGCCACGGTCGGCGAGGCCGCGCTGAAGAACCCGGGTGGCGTGTCGTTCCCGACGACCGCGCCGAAGGTCAACGACCACGTCGCGAAGTTCACCGTGAACGTCCCGGCGGGTACGACGTACGCCCGGTTCTCCACGTTCGACGCGGACTACCCGGCCGGCACCGATCTGGACGTGTTCGCGTACAAGGCCGGTACGGCGACCCTGCTCGGCAGCAGCACCGGTGGCTCCGCTGAGGAAGAGGTGAACCTGTCGCAGCCCGCAGGTGGTCAGGTGGACGTGTACGTCGACCTGTACGCCGGGGCGAACGAGCAGCAGGTCAAGCTCGACCACTGGGAGCTGCAGAAGGCCGAAGGCAACCTGACCGTCACACCGGCCAGTCAGCCGGTGACAGTCGCCGGCCAGGCCTCAGTGACTGCCAGCTGGACCGGACTGACCGCCGGCACCAGGTACCTGGGTCAGCTGCACTTCACCGACGGAGCTGATGGCTCCGGCTCCACCGTCGTACGCGTAGACAGCTGACGACGAGGGCGGCCCGGGAACATCCCCGGGCCGCCCTCGTTCGTCTGTTAGGGCTCGTGGATCGTCCAGGCGTCTGCCTTCTCGACCAGCAGCTTGCACTCGCCCGACGTGACGTCGCAGCGGAACAGTTGATTGTGGACGGCGCCGCCGACACCAACCGTCTCGGTGAGCGTCAGCAGCTGGGTGCCGTTCTCGAAGACCGGCTGCGGCAGGGCGTCCGACATCCTGTTCTGCAGCTTGAGCTTGGTGACCTGACCGGTGTTGATGTCGATGGCCTCCGCTCGCGCGCTCTGGATCATCGTCCGGCCGTCGGGTGACAGTACCGGGTAGAGGTGCTCAGGCCCGTCGTCGCAGTACTCCCGCAGCACCTTGAACCCGTCGTCGCGCAGCGCACCGGCCTTGAGGCACCGCTTGCCGCCGGCCTTGGCCGACACGACGACGGTCCCGGCCGCCGCTGGAATCGACGCGCTGCCGTCGAAGCCGGCGATGGAGACGCGTCGCTGCTGACCGGATGCCGGCTGCCAGACGACCAGTCCAGCCTTTTCGCGGTCCAGCCACAGGCCGTCCTGGTTCCAGCCCAGGATGGTCGGCCGACCGGCCTCGGCGGGCAGCTGTGCGACCTGCCGACCGGACTGGATATCGATGACGATCACCTGGCCGCGGGTGTTGGACAGGTAGTGGTACATCGCCAGCTGCTTGCGATCCGGGGAGAGCTGCTGACCGTCGGACCGGTCCGGGCCGAGCGTCCGGAAGATGCCGTTCGGCAGCAGGATGCCGGGGCGGAACTGGCCGGGCACGGACAGCTGCTGGCCCAGCCAGCCGCCGCCGACACGGCCGAAGAAGAAGCCGTCGATGCCCTTCGGAATGCGCACCGTCTGCTTGCCGTCGTGGAGCGAGTTCTCCTCGTACACCGTGTACGGAACCTGGGGAGCCGCCCCGGAGACAGGTGGAGCCGGGCGTCGCGCCGGGTCGGGTCGGTCGCCTCGGGTCAACAGGGAAGCCGCCAGCACGACGACCACGACGATCGCTGCTGCGGCCGCGAGAACCGGCCAGTTGCGGCGGCGTTCAGGTGATTCGAGGCCCGGGCCCTGCGCGTTGTCGGGGACGGTGGCGGCCTGGGTGTGCAGGTAGTCGCGGAGGCGCGTTTCGGTGTCGGTCATCGGAGTTCCTCGAGGCGTTCGGTCAGGACGGCGAGACCGCGCGACGACGTGGCGCGGGCGGAGGACTCGCTGATCCCGAGAATCTGGGCGATCTCGGCGAAGGGGAGATCGAGGTAGTAGCGCAGGACGAGGACCTCTCGCATCCGCCGCGGCAGTCCCTGGAGCGCCTGCTGTACCTGGGTCCGTTCCTCGCTCAGTACGACGGCACTCTCGGCGGAGGCGTTCGGCGCCTGGTGCGGTGGGATGTACAACCGGGCGACCTTGCGCCGTCGCAGTACCGACCGGCTGCGGTTCACCACCGCGGTCCGCAGGTAGGCCAGGGCCGCATCGGGCCCCCGTAACGGCCAGCGCCGGTACAGCTCGGCAAAGGCCTCCTGTACGACGTCCTCCGCCGCCTGCCGGTCGTCGACCATCAGCACCGCCAGCCGGACCAGTCCGGCCCAGTGCTGCTGGTAAAGCGCCGACACGGCCGCCTGTGCAGGCGCCGGGCGTCCGATGCTCACCATTTGATTCGTCACACCGCTAGAGACGCGCGGCGCTCAGGAACGCTGCGTCCGTTCCCGCACCCAGTCCAGATGCACCAGAGCACTCTCGCGCTGCCACGTCCGTACCGTAGGCAGTCCAGGGGGCGCCGGCTGCGCCGCACCCCACCACAAACCGCCACCGATCGCCGCGATGAACCCCGTGATCGCCTCGTCGTCCGGCAGCTGAGGCAAAGTGACCGAGCCGCGCATGTCGGCGTGCAGGATCACCGTGTCCGCCCAGCGCGGCGCCAGCGCCGGGTGCGCCCAGTCGATGAACACCACGCGGTCGTCGGTCAGGATGATGTTGTCGGCCCGCAGGTCCCAGTGCGCCAGCGCCTTGCCATCGGCGAGTGCCTCGATGCCGGTCTGCGCCAGCTCCGCGAACTCCTCCACCCGGCGGTCCATCCACGAAGGTACGGCGGTACCGTCCTCCAGCACCTTGTCCCACCGGCTCAGGAACTCCCTGCTCCGCACAGCCGCCACAGGTGCGTCCGGCCACGGTGACGGGTCCAGCGCATCGGTCAGCTCCGCCAGTGCGCCCAGTACCCGGTCAGCGTCGGCCTGCTCCCACGGGTGCGAGGGCAGTCGCCCCTCGATGTCCTCGAAGAGCATCCCGACCCAGTCGCCGTCGTCGTATACGTCGAACAGGACCGGAGCCATCGGGACCGTGCCGATCCCCTGCATCGCCGTGATCTCCTGGCGGAACAGCTCCGGCGTCTTCGGGTTGAGCGCCGTACCGACGGTCTTCACGAAGGCCCGGCGGCCGGAGGCGGTCACCAGGCGGGCCGCGACGCCGGGGGAGAAGCCGCCTTGCTGGGTGGTCGCGGACACCACGACCGAACCGAGCGAGCGCTCAACCCAGGCCCGCACCGCGGCGGGCAGCTTTTCGAAGGGCAACCGGACCCCAGCAGCATGCGCCATACGTCACCACGCTAGCGGGCCTATGCCAGTGATTTTCGAATCTGCTGGACCGCCATGGGATGATTGACCGGATATACCCTTCGAGACCAGAACTGGATCCCCTCCGTGCCCGTTGGCCCCACGAAAGTGCCGCAGCCGGGTCGCACCGACCCGTCGCTGATCCGGAACTTCTGCATCATCGCCCATATCGACCACGGCAAGTCGACGCTGGCCGATCGGATGCTGCAGATCACCGGGGTGGTCGACGACCGCTCGATGCGGGCCCAGTACCTGGACCGGATGGACATCGAGCGCGAGCGCGGCATCACGATCAAGTCGCAGGCGGTCCGGCTCCCGTTCGCGCCGAAGCCCGACACCCCGGGCGGCCTGCTGGCCCCGGACGGTACGACGTACATCCTGAACATGATCGACACGCCGGGCCACGTGGACTTCACGTACGAGGTCTCCCGGTCGCTCGAGGCGTGTGAAGGTGCCGTCCTGCTGGTCGACGCCGCGCAGGGGATCGAGGCGCAGACGCTCGCGAACCTGTACCTCGCGCTGAACGCCGACCTGCACATCATCCCGGTGCTGAACAAGATCGACCTGCCGAGCGCACAGCCGGAGAAGTACGCCGCGGAGCTCGCGCACATCATCGGGTGCAACCCGTCCGACGTGCTCAAGGTCTCCGCGAAGACCGGTGAGGGTGTCGAGGAGCTGCTCAGCGAGATCGTCGCGCAGGTGGAGCCGCCGAAGGGCGTGAAGGACGCTCCGCCGCGGGCGCTGATCTTCGACTCGGTCTACGACACGTACCGCGGCGTCGTCACCTACGTCCGGGTGGTCGACGGCGAGCTGACGCACCGGGACCGGATCAAGATGATGTCGACCGGCGCGGTGCACGAGATGCTCGAGGTCGGGGTGATCTCCCCGGAGCCGGTGAAGACGCCGAGTATCGGTGTCGGTGAGGTCGGTTACCTGATCACCGGCGTGAAGGACGTCCGGCAGTCCCGGGTCGGTGACACCGTCACCGCGTCCGTCCACGGTGCGACCGAGCCGCTCGGCGGCTACAAGCACCCGCAGCCGATGGTGTACTCCGGGCTGTTCCCGATCGACGGCGACGACTACCCGACGCTGCGCGACGCGCTGGAGCGGCTGCAGCTGAACGACGCGGCGTTGCAGTACGAGCCGGAGACGTCGGGCGCGCTCGGGTTCGGGTTCCGGTGCGGCTTCCTCGGGCTGCTGCACATGGAGATCGTCCGCGAGCGGCTCGAGCGCGAGTTCGACCTGGACCTGATCTCGACGGCGCCGAACGTGGTCTACCGGGTCGAGATGGAGGACGGCAAGGAGCACGTCGTCACCAACCCGAGCGAGTTCCCCGAAGGCAAGATCGCCGACATCTACGAGCCGGTGGTCAAGGCGACGATCCTCAGCCCGAAGGATTTCATCGGCGTCATCATGGAGCTGTGCCAGACCAAGCGGGGCAACCTGCAGGGGATGGAGTACCTGTCCGAGGACCGGGTCGAGCTCCGCTACACGCTGCCGCTGGCCGAGATCGTCTTCGACTTCTTCGACCAGCTCAAGTCCAAGACCAAGGGCTACGCGTCCCTCGACTACGAGCCGACCGGCGAGCAGGCGGCCGCGCTGGTCAAGGTCGACATCCTGCTGCAGGGCGAGACGGTCGACGCGTTCTCGGCGATCGTGCACCGCGACAACGCCTACTCGTACGGCGTCGCGCTGGCCGGCAAGCTGAAGGAACTGATCCCCAGGCAGCAGTTCGAGGTGCCGATCCAGGCCGCGATCGGGTCCCGGATCATCGCCCGCGAGTCGATCCGCGCGATGCGCAAGGACGTGCTCGCCAAGTGCTACGGCGGTGACATCACCCGGAAGCGCAAGCTGCTCGAGAAGCAGAAGGAAGGCAAGAAGCGGATGAAGATGGTCGGCCGCGTCGAGGTCCCGCAAGAGGCCTTCATCGCCGCCCTCCGTACGTCGGAATCCGCCGAGAAGGCCGGCAAGAAATAGGTGTCGGTCCAGATTCCTGAAGGCCTGCTCGTCGTCGCGTCGCGCGGGCAGGACTGGGCGGATTGGCTGGATCGGCTGCCGCGGCTGTTGCGGGATCTCCTCGACGAGTGGGAGCTCCGCGTTGACGGTACGGCGGCGTACGGGAACTGTGCGATCGTCGTACCAGTGCTCGCCCAGGGGCAGCGGGCCGTGCTGAAGGTGCAGTTCCCACACTGGGAGGCGGAGACCGAGCACCTGGCGCTCCGGGCCTGGGCCGGCAACGGCGCCGTACAACTGTTGCGCGCAGACCCGCGCCGGTTCGCGCTACTGCTCGAACGCTTGGAGCCGCGGGACCTGACGGCGATCGACGCGCTGGACGCGTGCGAGCTCGTTGGCAGCACCTACAAGCGGCTGCATGTCCCGGCGGGACCGCAGTACCGGACACTGTCCGGGGAGCTGAAGCGCTGGGTGGAGCGGCTCCGGCAACTGCCCGCGTCGGCGCCGGTGCCGCACCGGTACGTCGAGCAGGCGATCTCGCTGGCCGAGGACTTCATCGCCGACCCCGCGACCGACGGCCGGCTGATCCACACCGACCTGCACTACGAGAACATGCTCGCCGCGGACCGTGAACCGTGGCTGGTGATCGACCCGAAGCCGCTGTCCGGCGACCCGCACTATGAGGTCGCGCCCCTGATCTGGAACCGCTGGGACGAGGTCAGCGACGTGCGGTTCGCCGTCCGGCAGCGGTTCTGGACGACGATCGACGCAGCCGGCTTCGACGAGGACCGCGCCCGCAACTGGGTGATCGTCCGCCAGATGCTCAACGTGCTCTGGACCCTGGAGTCCACCAGCACCGACGAGTCCCTGCCCCACGACTGGCTGACCCGCAACATCGCGATCGTCAAGGCCATCCAGGACTGATACCGAGGGACGTGAGGTAGCAGACACTGGATTGAAGTTAGTAGTTACTACCTACTAACTTCGGTGGCATGCCGACACGGATGAGCGGGCAGCAGCGGCGGGAGCAGGTTCTCGGGATCGCCGAGGAGGAGTTCGCGGCCGCGGGGCTGTACGGCGCTTCGACCGAGACGATCGCGCGGCGGGCCGGGATCACGCAGGCGTACGTGTTCCGGCTGTTCGGGACGAAGAAACTGTTGTTCCTGGAGTGCGTGGACGCCGCGTTCGAGCGGATGCGGCTGGCGATGATCGCGGCCGCCGGTGGCGCGAGCGGGATCGAGGCGCTCGCGGCGATGGGGCAGGAGTACAACGACATGCTCGCCGACCGCACCACGTTGCTGCTCCAGTTACAGGGCACGGCCGCGGCGGCAGCGGGTGATGGTGAGGTGCGGGACGCCGTACGGGCGAGCTTCGCGCGGCTGTGGCAGTCCGTCGCCGACACCGCCCAACTCGACCCGGTCACCATCAAATCCTTCCTCGCCTTCGGCATGCTGCTCAACACGAACGCCGCCCTGGACCTCCCACAGGTCGACGAACCGTGGTCCCACCAAGCCAGAACCCGGATCAAACCGGGCCTCTTCACGCACATCACCACCGAGACCAACCAATGAAGGACCGCGCCGCGACCGGGGAACGGGAGAGCGGGGTCTCGGGGGTGCGGTCGCCTCGGGGGCTCGTGGCGTTCTTGGTCTTCGTCGGCTTGGTCGGGGCGGTGATCGGGAGCCTCGGCGCTCCGCTGATCACGGCGGTGGCCGAGGCGTACGACGTTTCGCTCGCGGCCTCGCAGTGGACGCTGACGATCGCGTTGCTCGCCGGTGCTGTGGCGACGCCGGTCCTCGGGAGGCTCGGTTCCGGCCCGCGGCGGCGCACCGTCGTACTGGTGATGCTGGCGGTGGAGGTCGTCGGCAGTCTGCTGACGGTGATCCCGCTGCCGTTCGCCTTCCTGCTGGTCGGCCGGGCGCTGCAGGGCTCCGGGATCGGGCTGATCGTGCTGATGATGGCCGTCGCGCGGGACCATCTGGACGAGCAGCGAGCCGCGCGGACGATCGCGTTGCTGTCGGTCACGACGACCGCGGGGATCGGGATCGGCTACCCGTTGTCCGGTCTGCTCACCGACATCGCCGGCGTTCGCGCGGCGTTCGGCCTCGGCCTCGCGATCACCGCAGCCGCCTTAGCCGCGGCCGTGTTCGCGCTTCCGCAGGCACCGGACCGCCCGTCGTCTCGCCTCGACGTCCGCGGCGCGATCTTGCTCGCGATCGCCCTGCCGGCCTTGCTCCTCGCCATCACTGAGATCGGCGATCACACTGCCCCGGCCACAGCAATGCTCGCTGCCGCGCTGCTGCTCCTGATCGGCTGGACCTTCCTCGAGGTCCGCACCGAGAGTCCGCTTGTCGACATCAAGCTCCTCCGGCATCCGGCGGTCGCCGCCGCCAATCTCGTGATGCTCACCGGCGGCGTCGGCATGTACCTGCTGTTCAGCCTCATCACCCGCTACGTGCAGACACCCGCGGCGGCCGGCTACGGCTTCGGCCTGAGCTCGCTCCAGGCAGGCCTCGTCCTGGTTCCGTTCTCGCTCCTGGGCTTCGTCGCCGGCCGGCTGATCCCCGCCTGGCGTGACCGCCTCGGCGCCAGGTCGTTGCTAGCAGCAAGTACTGCTGTGGTCCTTGCCGCGTTCGTACTCTTCGCGCTCGCCCGGTCACACCTGGTCGAACCGATCCTTGCCATCGGCATCCTCGGCTTCGGCGTCGGCGCGTTCTCGGCCGCGATGCCGGTCGTCATCCTCGCGGTGACGCCGTCCGCCGAGACGGCCAGCGCGATGAGCGTCAACGCGGTCGTCCGGAGCGTCGGCTTCTCCACCGGCAGCGCCCTCGGCGGCCTCATCCTGGCGACTCACACGACGGGCGTCTTCCCCCGCGAGTCCGGGTACGGCGCGGCCGCCTGGATCGGGGTCGCCGCCACCGCAGCCACCTTGCTGATCATCGCCGTACTCCCGCTTAAACCTCTGGATCCGTAGCGGTTGCCGGGAGAGGATGCCGGTATGCGGCTGTTGACGGTCAATGTGGTGGAGAAGCTGATCCCGGGTCCGAAGGAGACGGGGTTCACCGCGATCGACAAGCGCCCGCAGCCCGGCCGGGTCCGGGTCGGTGAGCTCGGTCTCGCCGGCGACCGGGTCTGCGACACCAAGAACCACGGCGGCCCGGACCTCGCGCTCTACGCGTACGCCGAGGAGGACGCGAACTGGTGGGCCGCCGAACTCGGCCGCGACATCCCGACCGGTCTGTTCGGCGAGAACCTGCGGACCGAGGGGCTCGACATCAGTGGCGCGCTGCTCGGTGAGGTATGGCGGATCGGTGATGAGGTCGAGGTGATGGTCCGCGCGCCGCGCATCCCGTGCATCACCTTCCAGCACCGCATGCAGGAACCGCACTGGGTCAAACGGTTCCACCAGGCCGGCTGCCCCGGCGCGTACCTGAAGGTGCTCCGCGAAGGCACGATCGGCGCCGGCGACCCGATCCAGATCATCAGCCGGCCGGACCACGAGGTCACCATCGCGCTCATGTTCGCCCAGCAGGACCCTGCCAAGATGCGGCGGATGCTCGACTCGGGCGTAGACCTCATGGACGAACTCCGCGACACCGCGCACCGCGTCCTGTCCCGCGGATAAGCCCCGGATTGCTTGTTGCGACTTAGTCGCAGATAGCTGAGGATGGGGCAGTGCGGAAACTGCTCCCGCCGCCGGGGCCGCTGCGCCCGTTGGCTCTGGCGACACTGCTCAGCCGGGTCGGCAACGGCCTGCTGATGACCATCAGCGTCCTGTACTTCAATCGCGTCATCGGGCTGTCCATCGCCGAGGTCGGCCTCGGTCTCACTGTCGCCGGGCTGTTCGGTCTGCTCGCCGGCATCCCCTTCGGCCACCTCGCCGATCGGCGCGGCCCGCGGACGCTGTTCGTCGTCCTCAGTCTGCTGTTGTCCGTGCTGGCGTTGCTCTACCTGGTGATCGGCACCTTCTGGCAGTTCCTCGCCCTCGCGTCGGTCATCGCGATCCTGGACCGCGGCTCCAACGCCGTCCGGTTCGCCCTGATCGCAGGCGTCACCCAGGGATCCGCGGCCCGCGTCAGCGCCCGCGCGTACCTGCGGTCGATGACCAACATCGGTGTCACCGCCGGAGCGGGCCTCGGCGCGGTCGCGTTGTCCTTCGGTACGGCGACGTCGTACCGGCTGATGTTCTGCGTGTACGTCGTTCTCGGCGTGCTCTCGGCGTTGGTTGTCCTCGCCGTGCCACGCGTTGCGCCGAAACCGAAGGTCGCAGACGGCCCGGTGTGGATCGCGCTCCGGGACTGCGGGTATCTCGCGGTCTCCGGCCTCAACGCCGCGATCTCGATCCACTACTCGGTCATCGACGTCGCGATCCCGCTCTGGGTGGTCGACCACACCGACGCTCCGCACTGGGCAGCCGCCTTGCCGCTGATCGTGAACGCTGCGGGCGTCGCCGTACTGCAGGTCCGCGCGTCACGCGGCATCGTCGACACGGCCAGCGCGGCGCGGGCGACCAGGATCGCGGGGTTGTTGTTGCTGGCGTCGATGGTGCTGTTCGCGACGGCTTCCGCGGGGGATGCGGCGGTAGCGATCGCAGTACTGGCCGTGGCAGCGTTGGTGCAGACGGCAGGTGAGTTGCTGCAGTCGTCCGGGTCGTTGCTGCTCGGTTTCGACCTGGCAACCGAGCAGGCGCAGGGTCAGTATCAAGGCGTCTGGAACACCAGTACGTCGGTCAGTTCGATGCTGGCCCCGACCGTGATGGCGTTGCTGCCACTCGGCCTCGGCGTACCCGGCTGGATCATCCTGGGCGCGTGGTTCGCCCTGACCGGAGCGCTGTTCGTCCCCGTCGTACGGTGGGCCGCCGCGCGTCAGTTGGTGGGTTCGCGGTAGCCGAGGGCTGCGGAGATTTTGCGGGCGGCTTCGATGGCGGCGGGGGCCATGAGGGCGACTTGGGCGATCGACTGCTCCAGCGAGAGAGTGGAGATGCTGACTGCCGCGATCGCGGCGCCGGTGTGGTCGTGGATGACGGCGGCGACGCAGCGGATGCCGGGCTCGTTCTCCTCGTCGTCGAGTGCGTAGCCGCGGGACCTGGTCTGTGCGAGGTCGGCCTTCAGCGCGGCGGCTGACGTATGCGTCAGGGGAGTGCGCGCGGGCAGACCGGTTCGGGTGATGTGGACGTCGAGCGCCTCGTCGTCCTTCTCCGCGAGCAGCGCCTTGCCGATGCCGGTGCAGTGCAGCCAGATCGCCTTGCCGACCCGGGACGGCATGCGGTACGGCTTCGGGCCGTCGAGCCGCGCGACGTAGATCGCCTCGTCGCCGTTCAGCAGACCGACGTGGACCGTGCAGCGCGTCTGCGCGACGAGGTCCGCGAGCACCGGGCGGGCCACGGTGGCGAGGTCGACGTTCGTGAGCGCGTGACCGGCGAGCCGGAGCGCCTTCGGCCCCGGGTGGTACGACCCGTCGTCGGCCTGCGTGACGAACTCGTGCTCGACGAGCGACGCCATGATCCGGTGCACGGTCGACTTGGCCAGGCCGGTCGCGTTCACCACGTCGGTGAACCGCGAGTGCTCCAGTACGGCGTCCAGCACCATCAACGTCTTGTCGATGGCCGAGGGCGAACTCATGTCGGACATCCTGCCACTCCTCACCTCGCCAGCCAGCCACCGTCGACGGCGAGCACATGCCCGTTGACATAGTCCGCGGCCGCTGACGCGAGGAAGACCGCGGCCCCGACGACGTCCTCCGGCTGCCCCCAGCGCCCGGCCGGGATGCGCTGCCGGATCGCGGTCTCCCGCTCCGGGTCCGCGCGCAGCTCCGTGGTGTTGTCGGTGCTGATGTACCCGGGCGCGATCGCGTTCACCTGGAGCCCGGCCGGGCCCCACTCGTTGGCCAGTGCTCGGGTCAGCCCTGCCACCGCATGTTTGCTCGCGGTGTACGCCGGGACGGTGATCCCACCCTGGAAGCTCAGCAACGACGCGATCGTGACGATCTTCCCGGTACGCCGTTCCGCCATCGCGGCCCCGATCGGGCGCGTCACCGCCCAGGTGGAGTTGAGGTTGACGTCGATCACGTGCTGCCAGTCCGCGGTCGTGGTCGCGGCCGCCGGCGCCCGCCGGATCGTGCCCGCGTTGTTCACCAGGATGTCGACCTTCCTGTTGTCGACAATCTCGGTTGCTGCTCTTTCCACCGCGGCCGGGTCCGCGAAGTCCGCGATCACCACGGTCGCGTCGCCGCCGCCGTTCTGCTTGATCGCCTCGAGCGTGTCCTCGAGCGCGGCGTCCCGGGCCATCAGGATCAGCTCGGCACCGGCAGCGGCGTACCCGGCAGCGATCGCCGCGCCGATCCCACGCCGCGCCCCGGTGACGAGCGCCGTACGACCTTCGAGGCTGAAGCTCACCGCAGATCCCGGAGGTCGACACCGTCCATGTCGCCGAAGGCCTGGTTCTCGCCCGCCATCGCCCAGACGAAGCTGTACGACGACGTGCCGCAGCCGGAGTGGATCGACCAACTGGGGGAGATAATCGCCTGACGGTCCGCGACCAGGAGGTGCCGGGTCTCCTCGGGCTCGCCGAGCAGGTGCACGATCCGCTCGGTCTCCGGGAGCCCGAAGTATAGGTAGCACTCGGTACGGCGGTCGTGGGTGTGCGCGGGCATCGTGTTCCAGGTGCTGCCCGCGTGCAGCGTCGTCACCCCGAGGACGACCTGGCAGCTCTGTACGCCGCCCGCGTGGATGAACTGGTCGATCGTCCGGCGGTTCGCGGTCTGCTGATCGCCGAGCTCGAGGCGATTGCCCTCGCCGGGATCGACCTGCGCGGTGGGAAAACTCGTGTGCGCGGGCGCGGAGAAGACGTAGAACGCCGACTCGGGTCCTTCGAAGACCACGTCGCGGACGCCGCGTCCGACGTACAGGCAGGCGCCGGTGGTCAGCTCGTACTTCGTTCCGTCGGCGGTGACCGTGCCGGGTTCGCCGACGTTGACGATGCCGGCCTCGCGGCGTTCGAGGAAGAACTCGCTGCGCAGTTCGGGGTAGGTGCCGAGCGTCAGCGGCCCGTCCGTCGGGCGGGCGCCGGCGAGCACGATCCGGTCGTGGTGGGTGAGCACCGCGCTGACGGCGCCGGGGACGAAGAGGTTGTCCACCAGGTAGTGGCGGCGCATTGCGGCCGTGTCGAAGCCGGGCAGCTGCTCGGGATGGGTGGCGTGCCTGATCTGCAGAGTCACGGAACTAGGTTCTACTCAGCAGAACCGACTGTCAATCGTCCTGGAGTCTTGGAACTGAGCCAGGAAATGTTCCAGGTTCCGTCTATTGACACGCGGTTCTGGGGAATGGAACCGTCCAGTCACTCGCCCATCGCCCCTGGGAGGATCTCGATGACCGCTGTGGACTGGTCGGTCCTGGTCGGCTACTTCGTGTTGATGGTGCTGATCGGAGTCTGGTCGCGCACCAAGATCAAGACGGTCGTGGACTACTTCACGACCGGAGGCCGGATTCCCTGGTGGTTGTCCGGCATCTCGCACCACATGTCCGGCTACAGCGCCGTCATGTTCGTCGCGTTCGCGGCCGTCGCCTACTCGTACGGCATCACCGTCTACGTCTGGTGGGCGATGACGATCGGCGTCGGTGTCGGCATCGGCGCGTTCCTGTTCGCGGCGCGCTGGAACCGGCTCCGTGCCAAACACGGGGTCGTGTCGCCGCTGGAGTACCTCGCGCGCCGCTACAACCTGCCGACGCAGCAGGCGCTCGCGTACTCCGGCGCCGCACTGAAGGTCGTCGACATCGCGTCGAAGTGGGTCGCGATCGCCGTACTGCTGAACGGTTTCACCGGGGTGCCGATCCGGTGGGGCATCCTGCTTACCGGCGTCGTGACGATGCTGTACGCCACGCTCGGCGGGCTGTGGGCCGACGTACTGACCGACTTCGGGCAGTTCGTGATCCAGTTCGGGGCCGGTGTCGCGATGTTCATCGGGGTGCTCGCGCAGCTGGACGGCGTACCGACGCTGTGGAAGATGTGGGACCAGTTGCCGGCCGGGCACGGTGACGCGCTGAACGGGCCGTACACGCCGATCTTCCTGATCGCGTTCCTGTTCATCAAGACGTTCGAGTACAACGGCGGCATGTGGAACCTGGCGCAGCGCTACATGGCCGCGCCGTCCGGGTCCGCCGCGAAGAAGTCCGCCCTGCTGTCCTCGGCGCTGTGGCTGGTCTGGCCGTTGATCCTGTTCATCCCGATGTGCGCGGCGCCGCTGCTGGTGCATCCGGGGAAGCCCGAGCAGTCGTACGTCGCACTCGCGCAGCTGCTCCTGCCGACCGGGTTGATCGGGCTGGTGCTGGCCGGGTTCTTCTCGCACACGATGGCGATGGTGGCGTCCGACGCGAACGCGATCTCGTCGGTGATCACGCGGGACCTGGCACCGGTGCTGGTGCCCCGCGTCCGGCAGTTGACCGACGCTGCTGCTCTGAAGATGGCGCGGATCGTCACGTTCACGTTCGTCACGGTGAGCATGCTGATCGCGATCGCGACGAACGGTGAAGGCGTCGTACTCAAGATCGTCGTCGATCTTGTCGCCGCGACGATGGGACCGATCGCGATCCCGTTGATGCTCGGGCTGCTGCCGTGGTTCCGGCGCAGCGGACCGCGGGCGGCACTGGCGTCGTGGGCGATCGGGCTGATCATCTGGGTGATCGTCAAGTACGGCGTCGGCTCCACCGACACCACCCTGGTCGTGGCGTTGCCGTTGGCAACTTCCTTGGTGGTGTACGTCGGACTCGGCCTGCTCGCGCCGGAGAACCACGCGGACGTCGACGACTTGGTCGACTCGCTCAACACCGACGTGGCCACCGCCCAGCGCGCCGCGGCGCTGTCCTGAAATCTGAAACACTGTCCCACGACACGGAACCGTCCACTCTAGGAGAAGGCCCTATGCCGAACATCACCGTCGAACTCCTCTCCGGCCGTACCCTCGACCAGCGCCGCGAGTTCGTCGCCGCCGTCACCGACTCCGCGATCGCCATCCTCGGCGCCAAGCGCGAAGCCGTCCGCATCGTCTTCACCGAAATCGAGAAGACCGACGTCGCCAACGGCGGCACCCTCGCCGCCGACGCCTGACCCGCACACCCGCGCCCGCACACCCGCGGGCCAACGCACCGGCCCGCGGGCTGATCCCCTCTCGTGGGTCTACCCATCAGATGCTGGGTTTGCGTCCAGGATCCCGGCCGCAAACCCAGCATCTCGGACGCCGACCCACGAGATGCAGGGGCTGGTGGTCGCGGCCGGGGGCACCGGATGGTGAAACGTGCGGGCGGGTTGGGCTTCGACCTATTAGTGTCTGTCGCATGCGAGTTGGTGTGTTCGGTGCTACGGGTCAGGTCGGCGGTGTGATGCGGGAGTTGCTGGTTGAGCGCAGCTTCCCGGTGGACGAGGTGCGGTTCTTCGCCTCGGCGCGGTCGGCGGGGAGGAAGCTGGCGTTCGGGGAGCGGGAGGTTGTCGTCGAGGACTCGGCGACGGCGGACTTCTCCGGGCTCGAGCTGGCGTTGTTCTCCAACGGGAAGACGGCCTCGAAGGAGCTCGCCCCGAAGGTCGCGGCGGCCGGGGCCGTCGTCGTCGACAACTCGTCCGGCTGGCGGATGGACCCGGACGTGCCGCTGGTGGTGTCCGAGGTGAACCCCGAGGACCTCGACACGATCCCGAAGGGCATCGTCGCCAACCCGAACTGCACGACCATGGCCGCGATGCCGGTCCTGGCCCCGCTGCACCGCGAAGCCGGCCTGACCCGCCTCGTCGTCTCGACGTACCAGGCCGTCTCCGGTTCCGGCGGCGTCGGTGTGAGCGAGCTCGAGGACCAGGCGCGTGAGCTGGCCGTGGCCGGCGGCGCGCTCGCCCGCGGCACCGACGGCATCACCCTCCCCGAGCCCAAGGTGTACGCCGGGCCGATCGCCTTCAACGTGCTCCCGCTGGCCGGCTCGATCGTTGCCGACGGCACCGGTGAGACCGACGAGGAGCAGAAGCTACGCAACGAGAGCCGGAAGATCCTGCACCTCCCGGACCTGCCGGTCGCCGGCACCTGCGTCCGGGTGCCGGTCTTCACTGGCCACTCGCTCAGCATCCACGTCGAGTTCGCCGAGCCGATCACCCCGGAGCGCGCCACCGAGATCCTGGGCGCCGCGCCGGGCGTCGCCGTCACGGACCTCCCGACCCCGCTGCTCGCGGCCGGCCAGGACCCGTCGTACGTCGGCCGCATCCGGCAGGACCAGTCCGTCCCGGGCAACCGCGGACTGATCCTGTTCGTCTCGAACGACAACCTCCGCAAGGGCGCCGCCCTGAACGCGGTCCAGATCGCGGAACTCCTCGCCCAACGCTGACCCGCGTACCGAAGAACGGGTAGTCCACAGTCCAACGCGCCGACCGCACGCGGCGTCTCACTGCAATCGCCGGACTACTACCCGTTCTTCGGTACCTCAGCAGCGGTAGAAGTCCTTGGTGTACACGCCGTTCACCGCGGTCAGGGTGTGGTCGTAGCAGCCGTGCCCGATCGCGCGGAAGCGCACGGTCTGGGTCCCGGTCGCGTGCCGCTGGTCCCGCGGTACGCCGTAGATCCAGGACGCGCGCCCGTCGTACGTCTCGGTGCTGGTCCTCGCCGGGGTGCGGATCGTGTCGTGGATCTTCAGGTCCGTGACGACGTCGTACGCACCGGGGATCGTTGCGTTGGGCAAGAAGGTGAGGACGCCGTTCTTGCCGTAGTCGAGGTCGGTGCGCTCGACGCGGCCGTTGCTGATCGTCGTCGTGGTGTCGCGCCAGTTCGCGTCCAGCGCGTCGCGGGACTCGCCCGCGTCCCAGGTGTGCTTCGAGACGTTGCTCAGCGTGCGCTGGACGCTCGTCCGGACGCGGCCCTTGGAAGTGTCGACGTATCCGCTGATCGTCATCGTTCGAGACGCCTTGGTGTTCACGGATCCGGCTGCGTTCGGTGCCCCGGTCACGTCGTCGGTCTTCGCCAGCGGGCTGACGGCGTACGACGTGAGGCCGCCGGTCGTTTGCGCGCGGTGGGCGTCGGTCCACACGTGCAGGTTCGGGACCGTGAACCACCCGGACTGGCCGGCCGGTACGCCGTCGACGTGCACGCGGAACTCGTGCGGCTTGCCGTCGGTCAGCAGCCCGGCGAACGGCGTGAGGTCGTAGGTCAAGGGCTTGATGTCGAACGCGCGCGGTGCGGGGGACGGCCGCCACGAGTACGGGTTCGACCAGCCGCCCGTGTAGATGTACGGGTACGGCAGCGCGATCCCGGCGAGTTTGCCGTCGATGCTGACGTCGACCTCGCGGTACGGCGATCCGTCCGGACACGAGTACCCGGTCGACGCCGGCGCGGACGTATCCCAGAACTCCTCGCAGCCGCCGCCTGATCCGGTGACGTAGACCTCGCCGAGGAGACGGGTCGTGTTCCGCGGCAAGGTCGCCGCACCGGTCAGGTCGGCGTCCTGACGCGTCTGGTTCTGCAGCGGCAGTACGTCGTCAGCGGTCCGGGCGGCCGGGGTGTGGTGGTCGGTCGTGTAGAAGTCGAGCGTGACGGTGATGTCGAGGACACCGGTGTACGTGTCGTCGACGACGTTGCCGAGCTCCATCACGACGGGTTGCGACGTCCGCAGGAGCGGGCTGTACGACGTGACGTCCTTCTCGACGTCCCACGCGATACCGTCCGCGCTCGGCTCCGGCGTCGACGTACGGAAGACGCCGACGCCGCCGATCGTGATGTGGCCGAGGCGGTCGTACTGGACGCCCTTCACCTCGCCGTGCATCCGCAACACGACCTTGGACCACGGACCCGCACAGGCGGCCGGCGGCGTGTACGTCGCCTGGTACGGGTCGAAGTTGCGGAACTGATTGTGGACAATCTGCACTTCGCAATGCCTGGTGTCCGGTACGACGACCTTCGGCGCGGGGGTCCGCGGGTCGTCGTAGTCCGACCCGAACTCCGCCGGCGGGGTCACCGCGCGGGCCGGAGCGCCCAGAGCCAGGTGTAGAGGGGCGAGGAGTAGAACGGATAGTGAGACAAGAGCCACCGACCGTATGCGCATGTTGCGGAAACGTAATGGAGAAGGTGCAGGTGGGCAAGCGAGTGCCATGGTCAGGCACGGTGCCCAGCGATTACCCTCCAGTCACTTGACCCCCTACGGAGGCCAGTTATGAAGCCTGTCGCCGATTCCGGCCAGCTCGCGCTTCTCAGCAACCGCAAGGACACCATGGCCCAGATGTTCCTGGACCGGGTGGCGGCCACGCCTGAGCGGGAGGCGTTCCGGTTCCCACGCGGGGAGCAATGGAAGTCGGTGACCTGGCGGGAGACCGAGGCACTGACCCGCCGGCGCGCCGCCGGCCTGATCGCGCTCGGCGTGGAGCCGGAGCAGCGGGTCGCCGTCGCGTCGAGCACCCGCATCGAGTGGATCGAGTGCTACCTGGCCGCCGTACTCGCGGCCGCCGCGACCACCACGATCTACCCGTCCACGATCTCGTCCGACGTGGCGTTCATCGTGGCCGATGCCGACGTCCAGGTGGTGTTCGCCGAGGACGCGGGGCAGGTGGACAAGCTCCGTCAGCACCGGACCGAGACGCCGTCACTGCGCAAGGTCGTGCTGCTCGACGGGACGCCGGAGGAGAGCGACGGCGACTGGGTGATCGGGCTCGGCGAGCTCGACGCGCTCGGCGACACCTACCTGGCCGAGCACCCGTCGATTGTCGACGATCGGATTGCAGGCATTAAGCCGGACGACCTCTGCACGTTGATCTACACGTCCGGTACGACGGGACGCCCGAAGGGGGTCCGCCTGCCGCACTCGGTGTGGACGTACGAGGGCGCCGCGGTCGAGGGGATGCGGGTGCTCTCACCGGACGACCTGCAGTTCCTGTGGCTGCCGCTGTCGCACGTGTTCGGCCAGGTGCTGCTCGCCGTCCAGTTCCAGCTCGGGTTCGCGACCGCGGTCGACGGACGGATCGACAAGATTGTCGACAATGCGGCTGTCGTCCAGCCGACCTTCATGGCGGCGGCGCCGCGGATCTTCGAGAAGGCGCACGGGCGGATCGTGACGATGATCCAGTCCGAGGGCGGGGCGAAGGCCAAGCTGTTCGACTGGGCTTTCGGCGTGGGTGCCAAGGTCTCCGCGCTCCGGCAGGCCGGCAAGGAGCCCGGCGGGCTGCTGGGCGCGCAGTACGCGGCGGCCGATCGGCTCGTGCTGTCGAAGATCCGGGCCAGGTTCGGCGGCCGGATCCGGTTCTTCGTGTCCGGGTCCGCCGCGCTCGACAAGTCGCTGGCGGAGTGGTTCCACGCGGCCGGCCTGCTGATCCTCGAGGGGTACGGGTTGTCGGAGACGTCGGCGGGATCGACGCTGAACCGCCCGACGCAGTACCGGCTCGGAAGCGTCGGGCCGGCGTTCCCCGGGACGCAGTTCAAGATCGCCGAGGACGGGGAGATCCTGATCAAGGGCGACGGGGTGATGAGCGGGTACCACAACCAGCCCGAGCAGACCGCCGAGGTGCTCGGCGCCGACGGCTGGTTCCACACCGGCGACATCGGGCACTTCGAGGACGAGTACCTGTTCATCACGGACCGGAAGAAGGACCTGTTCAAGACCTCCGGCGGCAAGTACGTCGCGCCGCAGGTGATCGAGGGCCGCTTCAAGACGATCTGCCCGTACGCGAGCCAGTTCATCGTGCACGGCAACCTGCGCAACTTCGTCTCCGCGCTGGTCACCCTCGACCCGGACTCGATCGAGGGCTGGGCCGCGGCGAACGGCCTGGCCGGCAAGTCGTACGCCGAGATCGTCACGTCGGACGCCGCGCACGCGATGGTCCAGGGGTACGTCGACGAACTCAACGCCGGCCTGAACCGCTGGGAGACGATCAAGAAGTTCACCATCCTCGACCGCGACCTGACCGTCGAGTCGGGCGAGATGACCCCGAGCCTCAAACTCAAACGCAAACACGTCGAATCCCAGTACGCCGACGTACTCGACAAGATGTACGAGTAAGCCGCGCCGCTCTCGTGGCGGTGGCTTCAGCGGGAGTTGGCGCGGACGTCCGCGAACGTCTCCTGGTCCAGCCGGACCGTCACGATCGCGACGCGCAGCGACGGGGTGAGGATGCTCCAGAGCGCGTCGCTGATCGTCGACCACGCGCCTGGAACGGCGACTGTCGCGGGTCGGCCGTGGGTGATGATGTCGGCCGCGGTGCCGTTGTAGGTCGTTGTGGTGAGGGCTGTTCCCGGTGCGATGCGGGCTGCGTACAGCGACGGGTGCTCGGTGAGTTCGGGCGCACCGTCGTACGCGCGGGCGGAGCCGATCACGACCTCGGTCAGTTCCGTGCCGTTGATCGTGGCGGCCGCGGTGATGCGCGGGGTGCGGATCGGCGGATCGGGTTCGTAGGTCAGCTGGCGCAGGGCGAGCTGGAGATCGGGTTGCTGCTCGCGGGCGGCCGTCAGTTCGCCGACCTGGGTGCCGTTGCCGACCATGACCCAGTCGTCTCCGCGGGTCGCCGCCGTGTAGTGGCGCAGGTCGTCGACCGGGCCGCCGGACGTGTCGCGGACGACGATCTCGCGGTCGTGGACGACGAGTTCGCGGGCCTGGGAGGCGGGGGAGCGGCCGGTCAGCCAGTACGTGAAGAACGGGACGCCGTCCGCGTCACGGCCGATCGCGAGACCGCGGCCCGGGTACTCGACCGATTCGATGAGGCTCATCGGGCGAGGAAGCTGCGGATCGCCTCGACGTACTCGCCGGGCTGTTCGTCATGGATCGAGTGCGCCGACCGGTCGAAGATCTCGAGCGTCGCCCGCGGCAACCGGGTCGCGAGATCGCGCGGCATGTCGAAGCCGACGTGACGGTCCCAGAGCCCCGCGAGGATCAGGACGGGTACGTCGAGGGCGGCCAGGTCGTCGGCGAGCTCCACGCGTTCGTTGCCGACCAGCGCCATCGCCATCTCCAGGTTGGACTCGGGCGCGTTCTCGTCGTCGGGCGGGATGTTCGCCGGGTCGTGGTAGAAGAACCGGGCCGCGTTCGCGCTCCCCGCGATCGCCCCGAGTGCGGCGACCGTACGCTCGATCGACTCCGTCACCCCGTCCAGCTGCGTGCGGAGCGCCGTCCGCTCGTCAGGCGTGAGGAACGGGTCGACGGCACCCGGCCGCATCGTCCAGAGCCCCGGGTGCAGCGGATCGGTGATCGGCGGCGCGTGCAGGATCAGCCCGTCCACATGGTTGCTGTGCGCAACGGCGTACTCGGCCGCCAGCAGGCACCCGAACGACACGCCCCACGGCACGATCCGCTCGACGCCCAGCGCCGTACGCAACTCCTCGAGATCCGCGACCAGCCGCTCCATCGTGTACGTCGACGTATCGGCGGGCCGCGCCGTACGTCCACACCCGCGCTGGTCGTAGAACACCACCGGCGCCAGCTTCGCGACCTCGTCCCCCACCGACTGCTCGATCGAATACGAACTCTCCCCAGGCCCACCATGCACCAACACCAACGGCACCCCACCATCCCCAGCCCCAACCACCCGCACCCAATGTCCAACCCCACCAACGCCGACCGTCCGCACCCCATCACTCAACATGCCGGCGAGCATAGTTCCCCTGGTGGACTGCGGCAGCGAGCGAGATGATCCGGGAGGGAGGGGAGCGCGATGACCGTGTATGGGCCGATGATCGGCGGGGAAGGGTCGCCGATCGGGAAGACGTACTTGTCGGTAGCGGCGACCGAGGACGGTGTGGAGAAGGAGCTGGTGCCGGGAACGCGGGTTCGTGTGACGGTTCGGAAGAACGGCATCTTCGTCGCGCGCGCCGGCTGTAACGAGCTCATCGGCGCGATCCAGGTCGACGACGGCGTACTGCGCTTCGAGTTGCAGATGCAAACTCAAATGGGATGCGGTCCCGAGCTGGAGGCTCAAGACGACTGGCTCGCGGAGCTTCTGACGCACCAGTCGGACTGCACTGTCGACGGCGACACCCTCACGCTGACCAGCGGCGGTACGACGCTTGTCCTGCTCGAGCGCAGCCTCGCCAATCCCAACTTCCCACTCGAAGGCAGCACCTGGAACGTCGAGTCGGTGGTCCGCGGAGAGGTCTTCGAACACTTCCCCCTGGTCGGTGCGGCCGGCCTGATCATCAACGGCACCCAGGTCACCGGCTCGACCGGCAGCAGTTCCTTCACCGCGACCGTGTCCCGCGACGAATCGACGCTCGTCTTCAGCGAGCTCACCGTCGTGACCACACACCCCACAGGACGAGCTGCGGACCTGGAGCACGCCATCCTCGAGAACCTCCGCACTCCGCTCACCTACGCGATCGAGTCCAACCGCATGGCACTCCGCGGCCCGACACGAAAGACCGGCCTCAACCTCGTCGCCGTACGACCCGACGGATATCCCGCCGGGTCGGGGTGAGAGGCGTCAGTTCGTTGCGGCCGTCACGGCGGCGTGTTTGCCGGTGGTTAGGGATTGGCCTTGGTCGATCATTTGTTCGGCGATGCGGTCTACGGCGTGGGAGAAGGCCACGGAGTTCTCCGGGTCCCAATCCGTGAGGCGGTCGAGCATCCAGATCCGGAAGGCGCCGACGAAGCGCTGGAACATCTCCATCCCGAGCGGGGTGAAACGGTAGTGCCCGAGCGTCTCGGAAAGGTAGCCGTCAGCAACCAGTTGGGTGGCGAGTGGTTCGAGGACTCCGGGCGGCATCCGGAGGTCGCCGGCCATCTCGGCCAGGGTCGCGGAACCCTTCTCGGCGCCGCCGCGGAACACCCGCATGATCATCCAGGCCTGAGCATGGCTGAGCGGGAGGCCGGATTCGGCCAGGACCTCGGGTGCCGGGTTGCGCTTGTGGTGCCGTACGACGAGGGCGGCGAGCTTCTGCAGTTCGTGTTCGGAGTCGAACGACGCCGGCGCCGCGAAGTTCTCGCCGACGTCGGAGGCCGCCATCCGCGCGGTGTCGCGGAGCGGGACCTCCTTCAGCAGCAAGGCGACCACGAATCCGAGCCCTGCGACCGGCACCGCCCAGAGGAACACCACGTGGAGCGAATCGGCGTACGCCGCGGTGATGACGGAACGTGTCGCGTCGGGAAGGGATCGGACGCCCTCGACCGTTGACGCTACCCGGGGATCGACCTGCGCGGTCTGGGCCGCGACGCCGAGCTTCTCCGGCAACTGATGCGCGTAGATCGAGCCGAAGACCGCGACCCCGAAGGAGCTACCCATCGTCCGCAAGAAGCTCACGCCGGAGGTCGCGACGCCGAGGTCCGAGTAGTCGACCGTACTCTGCACAACCACCGTCGGAACCGGCATGCACAGACCCACACCTAGTCCGAGCACGAGCATGAAGCCCGCGGTTTCGACGTACGAGGTCTGGTTGTCGAGCAGCGACAGCAACCACAGTCCGATCCCGATCAGCACCGTCCCGACGATCGGGAACAGCCGGTACCGCCCCGTCTTGCTGATGGTCTGTCCGACGCCGACCGAGGCGATCAGCAGCCCCAGCACCAGCGGCAGCATCTGCAGGCCGGACTCCGTCGCCGAGGCGCCGTGCACGAACTGCAGGTACGTCGGGAGATACGTGACCCCGCCCAGCATCGCGAACCCGATGATGAAGCTCATGATCGAGCACACCGTGAACACGCCGGACCGGAACAACCGCAACGGCAGCAACGGTTCCGCCGCCCGTTTCTCCACCAGGACGAAGAGCACCAGCGCGACCACGGATCCGACCGCCATCGCGATGATCACCGTCGACGTCCAGGCGTACTCGTTCCCGCCCCACGTCGTCACCAGCGTCAGCCCGGTCGCGGCGAGACCGATGAACAGGATGCCGAGGTAATCGATCTTCGGCCCGACCGCGGCCTTCACCGAAGGAAGGGTGATCGAGGCAACGATCAGGACCAGGATGCCGAGCGGGATATTGACGTAGAACGCCCACCGCCAGCTCAGGTGGTCGACGAACAGCCCGCCGAGCAGCGGTCCCGCGACGGTGGAGACGCCGAACACGGAGCCCATCACGCCCTGGTACCGGCCGCGCTCGCTCAGCGGTACGACGTCCGCGATCACCGCCATCGCGGTCACCATCAGCCCGCCGGCGCCGAGACCCTGGACCGCGCGGGATCCGACCAGCCACAGCATCGAGTCCGCCATCCCGCAGAGCGCGGAGCCGGCCAGGAACAGGACGACACTGAGCAGGAACATCGGCTTGCGCCCGTACAGGTCGCCGAACTTCCCGATCAGCGCGGTCATGATCGTCTCGGCGAGCAGGTAAGACGTGACCACCCAGGACAGGTGGTTGGCGCCGCCGAGGTCGCTGACGATGGTCGGCAGCGCGGTCGCGACGATCGTCTGATCGAGGGCCGCGAGCAGCATTCCGAGCATGATCGCCACCACGACCGCGTTCCGGGTGGCACGTCCGACAGGCTGAGCCTCGGTCTCCATGAGCCGAATGTAACCGTCCCGCCACGCTCCGCCACCGCAGAACCTCTGCGATCGGATCAAGAATGCGTGGCCCGTACCGAACGACGGGTAGTGGTCGGGACGACGGGTGTGCGATCACGGTGGACCCGGGCGGTGCCGGTCGCGGCGGGAGCGACCACTACCCGTCCTTTCGTACGCCGTCCGTAGGATGGGTGGGTGCCGTCGACACTGCCCGAGGGGGAGGTTGCGCCCCGGGATGGGGCGTTGCCGGATGCTGCTGTGCGCGAGGCAGGTTCGCGGCCGCTGGGGTTCTACCTGCATGTGCCGTTCTGCGCTTCGCGGTGCGGGTACTGCGACTTCAACACCTACACCGCCAAGGAGTTGGGCGGCGGTGGTTCGCAGGCGTCGTACGCGGAGACCGCGGTCGACGAGGTGCGGATGGCGCGGCGGGTCCTGGGGAATCTGGATCGACCGGTCGACACGGTGTTCTTCGGGGGCGGTACGCCGACCCTCCTGCCGGCCGCCGATCTGGGGAAGATGCTGGCCGCGGTACGGGACGAGTTCGGTCTCGCGCCCGGCGCGGAGGTGACGACCGAGGCGAATCCGGAGTCGGTGGACCCGGCATACCTCGAGGCGTTGCTGGAGGCGGGATTCACCCGGGTGAGTTTCGGGATGCAGAGCGCGTCCCCGCACGTACTGCGGATCCTCGACCGGCAGCACACGCCAGGCCGCGCGTTGCAGGCGGTCAAGGAAGCGACCGCGGCCGGGTTCGAGCATGTGAACCTGGACCTCATCTACGGGACGCCGGGGGAGTCGCTCGACGACTGGCGAGCGTCGCTGGAGTCGGCGTTGTCGGCGCAGCCGGACCACGTCAGCGCGTACGCGTTGATCATCGAGGACGGCACGCAGCTCGCGCGGCGGATCCGGCGCGGTGAGCTGCCGATGCCGGACGACGACGACCTGGCCGACAAGTACGTGCTGGCCGACGAGCTGCTGTCGGCCCAGGGGCTGCGGTGGTACGAGGTGTCCAACTGGGCTCGCAGTACGGCGGCGCGTTGCCGGCACAACGAGCTGTACTGGCGCGGCGACACCTGGTGGGGGATCGGGCCGGGCGCGCACAGCCATGTCGGCGGGGTGCGCTGGTGGAACGTCAAGCATCCGAGCGCGTACGCCGAGCGCATCAACGCCGGCGTGAGTCCGGCGCACGCACGGGAGACGTTGGACGAGGAGACCCGCCGGATCGAGCGGGTGCTGCTCGAGGTGCGGTTGTCGGCCGGCCTTCCACTCGAGGTCCTGGACGAGGCGGGCCGCGCCGCGGTCGAGCAGGTCGTCGCAGACGGACTCGCGGTGGTGGCCGCCGCCGACGCGGACCGCGGGTCGGCGGTTGGTGCGGCGAGTGGGCTGGGGAACGGCCGGGGCGAGCGGCTGGTGCTGACTGATCGGGGGCGGTTGCTGGCGGATGCGGTGGTCCGGCAGTTGCTGCCTTGAAGTGATCAGAAGTGATCACAGCGAGCTGTTGACGACTGTTGTGCGCACCGGGCAGGCTTGGTGGTAAGCGTTTACTACCCGCCGAGGAGTCCGCGATGCCGCCCTTCATCCGTCGTCGACTGTTGCTTCAGGCCGGCCTTGCCGCCGGTGCGCTCAGCACACTCGGGTTGCCCACCCGGGCGTTCGCGGAGGACGAGCACGACGTACTTCGCGCCCGCTGGGCCGAGCTCAACACCGGCGGGGCTATCGACGCGACCGACCCGGCGTACGCCGATGCGCTGGCCAACCTGGGCGCGCAGGCGCAGCAGTTCCTCGACACGATGATCACTGCGGCCGACCGGACGATGCTCTGGCCGGACCTGCCCCTCAGTCCGTCGAGCGGAAACTTCTCGATCAGCTACACGCGCCTGAAGACGATCGCTTTGGCACGCGCGACCACAGGCACTCCGCAGACCGGCGAGCTCTTGAGTGGGGCGCTCGACTTCCTGAACGCGAACGCCTACAACGAGACGCTCAAGGAGACCGGGAACTGGTGGTTCTGGGAGATCGGGGCGCCGCGGGCGCTGCTCGACATCTGCGTTCTCGCGTACGACGTCCTGTCCGCTGAGCAGATCGCCAAGTACCTGACGGCGGTCGATCGGTTCGTCCCGGACCCGAACCGGCGGACCAACGCGCCCACGCTCCGCGAGACCGGCGCCAACCGTGTCGACAAGGCGCTGATCGTCGCGCTCCGCGGCATCGTCGGCAAGTCCGCTGACAAGCTCGCCGCCGCCCGCGACGCCCTCAGCGATGTCGCCGAGGCGGGCAAGAACAGCGTCTTCACCTACGTCACGAGCGGCGACGGCTTCTATCGCGACGGCTCGTTCGTCCAGCACGGCAACCTCGCGTACGTCGGGACGTACGGCAACGTCGCGCTCGGCGGGGTCGCGAACCTGATCGCCCTGCTCGGCGGCTCCACCTGGGAGATCGCCGACCCGAACCGCGCCGTACTCCTGGACGCGGTCGAGGCGAGCTTCGCGCCGTTCATCGTCGACGGTCTGATGATGGACTGCGTTTCCGGCCGCGCGATCTCCCGCGAACGGGCCGGCGACCACCGCAACGGCCACGGCACCACGTCGACCGTCCTGCTCCTCGCGAGCGGCGTCGCGGAGCCGTACGCCTCGCGCTACAAGGCGCTCGCCAAGGGCTGGATCACCCGCGATCGCCTCAACGACTACCTCCCGGGCGCGTCGATCCCGGAGATCTCCCGCGCGAAGGCGCTGCTCGCCGACACCGGTGTCGTGCCGGCGCCGGCGGTCCCGCGGCACTTCCAGTTCTACAACCAGGACCGCGTCGTGCACCGCCGCCCGGGCTGGACGTTCGCGATCGCGATGTCGTCGAAGCGGATGGCCCGCTACGAGTGGGGCAACGGCGAGAACCTCCGCGGCTGGTACGTCGGCGACGGTATGACGTACCTGTACAACGGCGACCAGTCCCAGTTCAACGACGCGTACTGGCCGACAGTCGACGCGCAACGAATGCCTGGTACGACGGTCAGCACGCAGCCCCGCCAACCGGGCGGTTCCGGGAGCGGCACCGGCACGGTCGCGGCGTACGCCGAGTGGGTCGGCGGAGCGTCGTACAAGAACGTCGCCGGCGCGGTCGGCATGCACCTGATCAACCACGACAAGACCTTGCAGGCCAGGAAATCCTGGTTCTGCCTGCGCGACTCGATCGTTGCCCTCGGCGCCGGAATCACCGGCACGGACGGCTACCCGGTCGAGACGATTGTCGACAATCGGAATCTCCACCAGAACGGGACGGCCGTGCTCCAGATCGACGGCCGGACAGCTGCGGACCAGACGTACGACGATCCGCACTGGGCTCATCTGGACGGTGTCGCAGGCTACGTCTTCCCGCACGGCGGGCAGCTGAAGGTCCGGCGCGAGGACCGCACCGCGTCCTGGTCGGAGATCAACATCGGCAACGACACAGGCGGTTCGACCACGCCGTACACGCGCCGCTACGCGAGCCTGGTCCTGGACCACGGGACGGCGACCGGCGACTACGCGTACGTCGTGCTGCCCAATGCAACCAGTAGGCAGACGGCCGAGCGTGCGGCCGATCCGGGAATGACCGTGCTTGTCAACAATCCGAATGTCCAAGCGATCAGCTCGCACCGCGAGAATCTGGTGATGGTGAACTTCTGGACCGCCGGCACTGTTGCCGAGGCGGCCGGCGGTACCGGGACGCGTTCCGTGGCCAGTGACGGGCCTGCGTCGGTGGTGGTCGGGAAGGACGCCCGCACGACGACGGTCGCCGTGTCTGATCCGAGTCGCACGGCCGCCAAGGTCCGGGTGACGATCGACCGGCAGGTCGGTGACGCGATCGCGAAGGATCCGGCGATCACGGTCGTTGCCACCGGCAAGCAGCTGGTGCTGGACGTCGCCGTCGGCGGCACGAAGGGCGCCACCCACACCGTGTCCTTCAACTGAGCTTCCGCAGCAACCGGTTGTCGGGCGGTGGTACTGTCCGGCCACATGGTTCGGCTGGGCGCCGGCGCCGAGCATTGGTACGACGGCCGACGTACAGCTGGGTGAGGAGGTGGGTGATGGCGGCGGAACGGCCCCGGTCGCGGGCGCGCCGGAGTGGCCCCGACTCGGCCCGGACCATCCGGGACGTGGCCGCTCGCGCGGGCGTCTCCACCGCGACCGTCTCCCGCGTTGTCAACGGCAACTATCCGGTCGCGGCCTCGACCCGGACCGCGGTCGAACGCGCGATGCGGGATCTCGGGTACGTCGCGAACGCGCACGCCCGCGCCCTCGCCGGGTCCACCACCCGCGTGGTCGGCATCGTGGTCAGCGAGATCGTCGATCCGTTCTTCGCCTACATCGCCCGCGGCGTCCAGTCCGAGGCGCTCGCTTCCGGTCGCCTCTGCCTGGTCTGCTCGACGCAGGGCGGTGAGTCCGCCGAGCTGCGGTTCGTCGACCTCCTGCTCGAACAGCGCGCCGACGCCGTGATCCTGGTCGGCGGCGCGGTCGAGGACAAGGAGTACTTCGCCGCGGTCGCGCAACGCGCTCGTCAGCTGGCGAAGAACGGTTCGAGTCTCGTGCTCTGCGGCCGGCCGGGGCTGGAGGACGGCGTACCGGCGTACGCCGTCGAGTACGACAACACCGGCGGCGCGGCGGCGATCACCGATCACCTGCTCAGCGCCGGCCACACCAAGATCCTGTATCTCGGCGGGCCGACGACCCTTTCCACGACGACCGCCAGGCTCCGCGGATTCCGGCAGGCGTACGCCGCACGCAAGCTCGAGCACGACCCGAATCTGGTCCGGACCGGCGCGTTCGGGCGACAGTGGGGGTATCAGCAGACCCTCCGGGCTCTCGACGACGGGCTCGACTTCACCGCGATCTTCGCCGCCAACGACATCGTCGCCGCGGGCGTGTACGCCGCCCTGCGCGAGCGCGGCCTGCGCATCCCGGACGACGTGTCGGTGGCCGGGTACGACGACGTACCGGTGGCGACCGAGCTGCAGCCCGCGTTGACGACCGTCCGGGTGCCGCTGGAGGAGCTCGGGCGGGCCGCCGTACGGGCCGGGCTTGCGGGTCAGGTGCCGAGTGCAGACCCGTTCGCGCATCAGCAGCCGATGACCACACTCGGCACGGTTGTGGTCGTCCGCGATTCCGTTGGACCACCGGCTGAGCGCTGATCACTCACCGCGAACTCCCAGCCTCGACGGCCCTCGGTGATCGGACTAATTCGCTGCGTGACCAGCGGCGACATTATGTCAGGACGTGTGTGACCTCGTGTCTCAGTGTGACGACGCGGATGCTTGACATATCCACTGCGGACGCTTGAGACTCAGCTCACTTTCGCGATCCGAGAGCGCTCTCAACCCCCGTCCGAGTTCCAGGGAGCTTTGCATGCGGCCCAGTGCCCGCTATCGCCCCGTAGCCGGCATCGTGGCCTGCGCCGCGATCCTGCTCGCCGCTGCCTGCGGCGGCGGTTCCGGCAGCAACGAGTCCGGCGCCGCCGAGAGCGACGGGCCGAAGGTCGAGCTGACCATCGCCACCTTCAACGAGTTCGGGTACGCCGACCTGTACGCCGAGTACGAGGCCGCGCACCCGAACATCACGATCGTGGAGCGGCACGCCAAGACCGTCGACGACCACGTCAAGAACCTGGACGCGAACCTCGCCCGCGGCACCGGCCTGGCCGACATCGAGGCGATGGAGGTCAGCTGGATCTACAAGTACCTGGCCAAGGACGACAAGTTCGTCGACCTGCGCAAGTACGGCGCCGACGACCTGCGGGACCGCTGGCTGGACTGGAAGGTGGCCGGCGCGACCACGCCGGACGGGAAGATCATCGGCTACGGCACCGACATCGGCCCGGAGGCGATCTGCTACCGCCGCGACCTGTTCGCGAAGGCCGGGCTGCCGACCGACCGGGCCAAGGTGGCGGAGTTGTTCCAGGACTGGCCGTCGTACTTCGCGGCCGGGCGGAAGTTCAAGCAGCGGGTCCCGGGCTCGGCCTGGTACGACTCCGCGGTGCTTACCTGGGAAGCGATGCGCAACCAGCTGATCCAGGCGTACTACTCGAACCAGGACCGCTTCCTCGGTGCCGAGAACCCGCTGCTGAAGACCACCTGGGACCAGGTCGTCGCGGGCAGCAAGGACGGCCTGTCCGCGCGGCTGCCGGCCTGGAGCGACGCCTGGAACGCGGCGTTCCGCAGCGACAAGTTCGCGACCATGGCGTGCCCGGGCTGGCTGCTCGGCGTGATCCAGGACAACGCGGGCGCCTACGGCAAGGGCAAGTGGGACGTCGCCGATGTGTTCCCCGGCGGCGGTGGCAACTGGGGCGGGTCGTACCTGACCGTGCCGGCGCAGTCGCCGCATCCCGAGGAGGCCGCCAAGCTGGCCGCCTGGCTGACCGCGCCGGAGCAGCAGGTGAAGGTGTTCAAGAAGATCGGCTCGTTCCCGTCCACGCTCGACGCCTACAACGACCCGCAGGTGAAGTCGCAGGTTAACGCGTACTTCAACAACGCGCCGGTCGGGCAGATCTTCGTCAACCGGGCCCGGAACGTGATCCTCAAGCAGCACAAGGGTCCTCGCGACGGCGAGATCAACCAGATCTTCAGCGCCGCACTGTCCCGCATCGACGACAAGAAGCAGTCACCGGACGCCGCGTGGAAGCAGGCCGTCGCCCAAGCGGAGAAGGTCGCCGACACCCGCGTCGGCAACTGAACCTTTCTGCCAACACGCCACGTCGGGCGGCCAACGACTGACGCGCGTTCGGCCGGGGAGGTACTACGGTGTGAACGCGGGCCAATCGAGAACTGAGGAGGGCCGATGAACGAGTCTGGTTCTCCGACCTTGGAGCAGGTCGCGGCGCTCGCCGGGGTGTCGCGGGCAACGGTCTCGCGGGTGGTGAACGGATCGCCGAAGGTGCTGCCGGACACGGTCGCCGCGGTCGAGCAGGCGATCCTGCAGCTCGGCTACGTGCCGAACCGGGCGGCTCGCGCGCTGGTGACGCGGCGGACCGACTCGATCGCGATCGTCGTACCGGAACCGGACAGCCGGGTGTTCTCCGACCCGTTCTTCGCCGGCATGCTGAGCGGTGTCAGCCGGACGCTCGCGCCGACGTCGTCCCAACTCGTGCTGCTGATCGAGCCGGCACCGGAACCGACCGGGGCCGACGACCAGCGGCTGCTGCGGTACCTGCGCGGCGGGCACGTGGACGGCGCGATCATCATCAGCCACCACGGCCGCGACAACGTGCTGCAGGAGCTGGCGCAGTTGCCGTTGCCGATCGTGTTCAGCGCGCGGCCGCTCGGCGTCGACGTACCGGTGGCGAGTGTGGACGTGGACAACGTCGCCGGCGCGCGGACCGGGGTCGAGCACCTGCTGTCGATCGGCCGCCGCAAGATCGCGACGGTCGCCGGACCGCTCGACATGACCGCCGGCATCGACCGCCTGACCGGCTACCAGGAAGTGATGAAGGAAGCCGGACTGCCCGCGATGATCGCGTACGGCGACTTCACCGCCGACGGTGGTGAGCAGGCGACGCTGCGCCTCCTGGACGAGCACCCGGACCTGGACGGCCTGTTCGTGGCGTCCGACCTGATGGCGACCGCGGCCCTCCGCGTCCTCTCCCAACACGACCGCCGCGTCCCCGCCGACGTAGCAGTCGTCGGCTTCGACGACTCGGTCCTGGCCACCACAACCACCCCGAAACTCACCACAGTCCGCCAGCCGGTAGAACAACTCGGCGCCCGCCTGGCCGAAATCCTCCTGGCCAAGATCGCCGGCGCGAACCTCACCGCCCCCGAGATCTACGACACCGAACTCATCATCCGCGACAGCGCCTGACCAGACACTCGCCGCCAGACTGGGCCGACTAGGGCTCCGGGGTGACGCCCGTGACCTGGCCGTGCTGGTCGGTGGTGTAGCGGCCCGCGCTGAGATCGACCAGGACGAGTCGATTGCCGAACGGGTCGGACACCGTCGCGACGCGGCCCACCGGGATGTCGGTGGGGCCGCCCAGCAGCTGACCACCGGCTGCAGTGATCGCCTCGATGGCCTGGTCCACCGATTGCACCAACCAGTTGGGCTCGGCTGGCAAACGTGTCGAGAGGACGATCTCGGTCGCCGACTCCGGGCAGCGGAGGCCGGCCTGCCCGAGGTCGTCGTTGCGCCACAGCAGGTCATGTCCCAGCCGGTCCCGGTAGAACCGGAGGCCTGCGTCCAGGTCGGGAACCGTGAGGACGACCGCATCAAGGCTGCGAAGTACCGGTCGGGTCGCTGGAGCGTCAGTACTCATGAGGGACATCGTCGTCCGCGGGTCCGACATTTTGGCTAGGGCGGGTCGTTCTCGAACTGGAACTGCACCCGGATCGAGTTGTCCAGGGGGAGGATCAGCGTGGTGTTCGACGCGGACCAGTTCGCTGGCACCAGGAACAGCCGGTTCTCGCCGACGACAAGCAGACGTAGACCGCGATAGCGGTAATTGAACGTCTGCCCCGCACCCGCACGCAGCGCGGTCTCCTCCAGCCCGGGGGAGCGCAATGCGAGCTTCTCCTTCGTGTCGAGGATGACCACGGGGAAGCGGTTCAGGTGGCGGGCGTCAGACTTGGCCAGGCCGAGGCCGGAGTACTGGGCTGTGGTCGCGGTGGCCCAGAAAGCGCAGACGACCGTGACGACGGCCAGGAGCGCGATGAGGATCCGCTGCGGACCGACGGACGGATCAGCCTTGCGGCGCAGATAGGTGAGATAGGCAAGCGTCGCGGCAGCCAGCCCGATGATCGCGGGCACGATGAGGGCGTAGTACGCGATCCCGCCGATCAACGGGTAGGCGAGCAGACCCGCCACACCGACGACAAGGACCAGTACGGCGATCCGCGCAGCCCGCCGTACGCCGGTCGGCGTCGGGTGGATCGCGTTGTGGATCAGCAGCGCGGCGACGGCCAGCAACGTGATGACGAGCAACGGGACGAGCAGCGGTTGTGGACTCCGCATCACGTAGTCCTGCGTGCTCAGCCCGATCGTGTCGACGTCGATCCCGAAGTACTCGTACTGCGCCCGCGCCGACACGTACCCGAAGTAGAACAGCAGCGCGCTGACCAGCGTGATCGGCGTGACGATGCCTGCCGCGAAACTGATCCACCGCTCGGCCTGCGACCGCTCGTCCGCCATCGGTCACCCGCTCGACGGTGTCTCGAGCGGGGTTTCGGGCGGTAGCGCGGTGAGGGTGATCTGGCTGCCGCCTAAGGTTTTGAGGGTGTCGCACACGGTGGCGGTGTCGCAGGTCGCGACGGCAGGGATGATCAGCGAGACGGTCCCTTCGCGGGCGATCTGCTGGAAGCCGACCCAGCACTGCGGCGTGTCCTGCGCGGTCCACTCCAGACCGGTGCAGGACAGTGCGTCGGGCCGGCAGCCGGACGGGTCGACCTCGAAGATGCCGGTCGGTTCGAAGGACGGCGTACCGAGTCTGATCGTCACGCCGGCGGGGATCTCGCCGGCCAGCCAGCTGATCGGGTTGCAGTTCGAGCCGTCCTCGGGGACGCCGCCGACCGGGAGCGACGCGAGCTCGATCGACGGCTTGGTCTGCTGTGACTGCGTCGACTCGGCCTCGGTCGGCTCGGGCGCCGGTTCGCCGGTGGCCTCGACCGTGACGGTCGCGTCCGGCGGCGGCGTATCGCCCGACGTGCCGGAACATCCTGCGACAACCAGTACGACCGCAACCGTCATCGCCCATCTGCGCATGACGACCACCCCCACCCCAAGGATGACCCTGCGTGCAGAACTCGACAACCTTTTGTTCACTCTCCGCTGCGACAAGTGCCGCAACCGTGGTATCTCTGGGTGAAAGGGGGGCCGAATGACCGACCACGAGATCCGGATCGCACTGGTTCTGAACGGCGGTGTCAGCCTGGCGGTCTGGATGGGCGGGGTGACGCACGAGCTGGATCTGATCCGGCGCGCGTCCGGCGGCGACGATGCGCCCGGCCCACAGCCGTACGACGCGGTGCTCGCGGATCGCTGGCGGGAGTTGTGCCGCCGCGGCGAGGAACGGCGCCGGGTGGTGGTCGACGTGATCGCGGGGACGAGCGCCGGCGGCCTGAACGGTTCGCTGCTGGCGACCGCGATCGCGAACGGCTCGACCCTCGACCCCGACGGCAGCGGCGACGGCGGCAATGGTCCGTGGCTGCGGCAGAAGTGGATCGGGCTCGGGTCGCTCGACGTCGGCAAGCTGGTGCCGTCCGCGGGGGCGAAGTCGAGTTCGGTGCTCGACGGCAAGTACTTCCTGCGGCAGCTCGAGGACCTGCTCAAGGGCGTCGCCGACGCGGGCGAGAGCGCGGCGGAGGAGCCGGTGACGTTGTTCGTCACCGCGTCCGGGCTGGGTGTGCAGCAGTTCGAGGCGAAGGACGCCGCGGGGCAGGCATTCGTCGTACCGGATCACCGGTACCTGTACGGATTCACGAGTGAGGACGCGCCGACGTACGACGGTGCGCATCGGGAGTTCACCGTCGAGGAAAAGAACGGTCTGAAGGACACCGAGCTGCTCGCGCGGGCGGCCCGTGCGTCCGCGTCGTTCCCGGCCGCGTTCGGTCCGGTGCTGGAGACGCCGGAGCTGGCCGCGGCACCACCACGGATCCAGCCCGGCCCGGCCGAGTCCGGATCCTGGCTCGTCGACGGCGGCGTTCTCGACAACGCCCCGTTCGGCCCGGTGCTCGACGTCGTCGCCCGGCGTCCGGTCAACGGCAAGGCGACCCGCTATGTGCTGTACGTCGTACCGTCGGCCGGGATCGGCCACGCGTCGACCGCGTTGCCCGGGGCGAAGGAGCCGAGCTGGCGGGTCGCGGCGCTGTCCGCGGTGCAGTTCCCGCGGGAGGTGGACTTCCGCTCCGACGTCGAGCAGCTGGAACGTCTGCTGCTGGAGGCAGATGCATCCTGGTCCGACTCCCAGCGCCTCTTCGACCGTTGCCTGAAGCAACCAGAGGAGCGAGTCCGGCTGAAGGCGGCGGCCGAGGCGCTGCAACCGGCGTACTCGCGGGGACGTGCGGCCGGCGGCGTGTGGGAGGCCGTGACGGTCGCGAGCCACGACCAGTCGACCGTGCTGGACGCCGCGACCGCGCTCTCGGAAGCGCAGATCGACGAGATCCTCACCACCGAGCACCCGTGGGTCCCGGCTCCGGACGGCTCCACGGCCGCGCTCCGGGACGATGCCGACGGCAACCCGAGCTGGTTGTGGGGGACCGGAGCCGCCGAGCGGATCGTCCGATTGATCCTGCGTTCGTTGCGCAACCGGATCAGGTCGGCGCCGCAGGACGAGCGCGCCGACCTGGACAAGCGGCTGACCGCGGCGAGCGACTGCCTGATGAAGGTCCAGGCGGTTCGCGACGCACTCGACGTCCAACTGGCCGCCGCGAATCTCGATCTCCGCCCGGCCGGTGGCGCGGAAGCGGTCGCGGTCGGGCTGAACGACATCTTCGAGCAGTTGCAGATCCAGCGCGCGCTCGGTGACGCGTTCGCGAGCCTGATCGCGGTGATCGGCTGGGAGCTCGTCGACACCGCGCTCGAGGTCGAGATCGTTTCCCGCTGTACGTCGGCACGCACGCCGCAGCAGCGCAGCGCCCCGTTCCAGTTCCTCCGCCTCGGACCGGACATCCCGCTCGCGGTGCTCGACGAGTTGCAGGAAGGGTCGATCGCCAGCCAACTGAACGACCGCATCCTGTATGGCAGCCAGGTGGGCCACTTCGGCGCGTTCGGTGCGGCCGACTGGCGGCGGTGGGACTGGCTGATGGGCCGGTTGCACTGCGTCGCGCACCTCGGCGCGATGCTCGGTGCGGACGCGGACTGGATCCGCGACACCCAGCGTCAGGTTCTGCAGGCCGAGGGCTGGCAGCTCGACGCGGTCGCCGAGCGGATCGAACGGCTGGCCAGGGACTTCCCGGTCGATGCCGGGATGGGCGCGTTGGTGACGATGCGGGACGAGCTGAACGCGTCCGCCGAGGGTCGCAAGATCACCAAGGGAATCGCGGACCGAATGGTCGACGTCTCCGGCGGGCTCGGTCCGCAGGTCGGCAGTTGGGTGAAGGCGGCCGCGGGCCGCAAGCATCAGCCCGGTTCGTGGCTACTGCGGACGGCGCGCTGGTTCACCGAACCGGCCCGGCAGACCGTGTGGGAGCGGATGGTGCGCGGCGCCAAGCTGAGTCCCGCGCATCGACCCGCGATCTTCGAGCCATGGTTGCCCGCGGCAACAGCTGCGGCCGGCGTCGTACTGCTGATTCTCGCCGGCGCCGTCGACGCCGTCCGTCTGGTCGCCGCCGTACTGGCCGGAGCGGTGCTGGCGCTCAGCGCGGTGCTCGGCGTGATCACCTGGTACGTACGTCGCGCCCGCCGCCGGATCCGCGCGTGGATCGCACGACGGATGCCCGAGATCAGTCCAGCGTCACGAAATCGATGAGTTCCTCGACGCGGCCGAGCAGGGACGGGTCGAGGTCGGCGAAGCTGTTCACCTTGGACAGGATGTGCTTCCAGGCGGCGGCGACGTCGGCCTGATCGGTGGCCGGCCAGCCGAACGCCTGCAGCACGCCCTTCTTCCAGTCCTGCCCGTGCGGGATCCGCGGCCACGCCTTGATGCCGACCGACGACGGCTTGACCGCTTCCCAGATGTCGATGAACGGGTGGCCGACCACGTGCACGTACCGGTTCGACACCTGCGCGGCGATCTTCGACTCCTTCGACCCCTCGACCAGGTGGTCGACGAGGACGCCGAGCCGCCGGCCGGGACCGGGCTGGAACCGGTTGACGATCTCGACCAGGTCGTCGACGCCTTCGAGGTACTCGACCACGACGCCCTCGATCCGCAGGTCGTCGCCCCACACCTTCTCGACCAGCTCCGCGTCGTGCCGGCCCTCGACGTAGATCCGGCTGGCCCGCGCGACCTTCGCCCGGACGTTGTCGACGGCCACCGATCCCGAGGCGGTCCGCGTCTTCTTCGGCGGACCGGCCTTCTTCGGCGGCTTCAGGCTGACCGGTTTGCCGTCGATCCAGAACCCCGGACCGAGCGGGTACGTGCGGATCTTGCCGTGCCGGTCCTCCAGGTCGACGACGCCGTGCTCCCAGCGCACGATCGCCCCGACGAACCCGGACGTCGGCTCCTCGACGACCATGCCCTTCGCGATCTCTACCTCGACGGTCCGCCCGTTCTTGGGCTTACGCCAGTCACCCGCAAGCACGTCGTTCCCATACCTGTCAGCCACCCGCTCATGCTAATAAGTCGGAGCTGCATGCGTCGCAGTTGACTGGCGGCTCGGCGCGGTGAGTGTGAGAACGAAGTACGCCAGGAAGCCGACCACGAGGCCGACGGCCCAGGAGTAGTCGTACAGCGGCTTGAGGAACGGGATCAGGCCGTCCTGGGGGAACGGTCCGGCGCCCGGGTTCGAGTACGCGCCGCCGACCGCGAGCACTGAGCCGAGCAGGGTGGCGACAACGCCGCGCCAGTTCCAGCCGGCGGCGTACCAGTAGCGGCCGCCGGGCCGGTAGAGGTCGGCGAGGTTCAGGTTCGTCCGGTCGATCACCCAGTAGCCCGCGATCAGTACGCCGGCCACCGACGCGAGCAGGCCGCCGTAGAACGACAGCCACACGAAGATGTAGATCGACGGATCCGAGATCAGCCGCCACGGCTGGATCAGGATGCCGATCACGCCGGTCAGCAAGCCCGCGGTCCGGAAGTTCAGCCACCGCGGCAGCGCGTTCGCGAAGTCGTACGACGGACTCACGACGTTGGCCGCGACGTTGCAGGACATCGTCGCGAGGATCGCCATCACCAGGCCGATCGTCACGATCACCGGGTTCTCGAATCGGCGGGTGAGCTCGACCGGGTCCCAGATCGCCGAGCCGTAGAGCAAGACGGTGCCGGACGTGGTGATGATCGAGACCAGCGCGATGAACGACATCGTGGTCGGCAGGCCGATGATCTGCCCCCAGACCTGCGCCCGCTGGCCCTTCCCGAACCGGGTGAAGTCCGGCATGTTCAGCGACAGCGTGGCCCAGAACGCGATCATGCCCATCAGCGACGGCGCGAAGATCTTCCAGAAGTCGGCGTCCCAGCCGAGCTTCGACGGCTGGTCCAGGATCGGGCCGAGTCCGCCGGCCTTGACCAGGATCGCGATCATCAATGCGAGGAAGGCGACCGTGACCAGCGGCGCGGCCCAGTTCTCGAACCGGCGCAGTCCTTCGATACCGCGGAAGATCAGCACCATCTGCAGCACCCAGAAGAACGCGAAGCTCAGCCACATCGTCCACGGGTGCCCGCCGATCGCCGACGCCTCGGTCCAGCCTTTGCCGAACAGTTCGCCGACGATCACGTAGATCGCCTGCCCGCCGATCCAGGTCTGGATCCCGAACCAGCCGCAGGCGATGAACGCCCGCAGCAGCGCCGGGAAGTTCGCGCCGCGGACGCCGTAGAACGCCCGCGCGAACACCGGGAACGGGATGCCGTACTTCGTGCCCGCGTGACTGTTCAGCAGCAGCGGAACGAGGACGATCAGGTTCCCGAGGGTGATCGTGACGAACGCCTGCAGCCAGTTCATCCCGATCGCGACCAGGCCGGACGCGAGCAGGTAGCTGGGGATGTTGTGCGCCATCCCCATCCACAGCGCGGCGTAGTTGTACGTCGTCCAGGTGCGCTCGGGCAACCGCGTCGGCGCCAGCTCCGCGTTCGCGTACGCGCTGTCCGCGAGTACGCCGGGATCCGCTAGCTCGACGCGTCCGTCGGGGTGAACCGTCTGTTCGGTCGTGGCCATGAAGTTCCACCCCATCCGGTCGGGCGATGTCCGTTCCGAACAAGTTGCGCGACGGGATGACTTCGTGTCAACGGACAACTACCGAAAGGGCAGAACAGAAGGGCGCGGAGGTTGGAGCGAAGGGTCAGCTCGGGCCGAGAAGGGGCAGGCTCGGGCGTTGCGGCGTACCGAGGGCTTGGTAGCCGCGGCGGATCGCGTCCTGGAGTTTGTCGACCGGCCAGGGCCAGTCCTCGGTGTGCTTGAGCGCGTCGTCGAGGGGAGTGCCGGCGTGGTGCAGGGCCGAGATCGTGTTCGCGACCTTGCCCAGGTCCATCGCCTGGTCGGTGGCGAACTCGACGTCGACGACGGCGCCGTGACCCGGGACGATCTTCGCGTCCGCGGTCATCATGCCGATCGCGCTCTGGACCGTGTCCGGCCATTCGAGCGGGAACGAGTCCTCGCCGTACGACGGCGGCGCCGACTCCTCGAGCAGGTCGCCGAGGAAGAACACGTTCACGTCCGGTACGCCGACCACGGTGTCGCCGGAGGTGTGCCCGTTGCCGACGTACAGCAGCTCGACGCGACGGTCGCCGAGGTCGATGACCTTCGCGACCGCGAACGTCGTACCGGCGAGCTTCTCCTCGGCGGCGGCGTTCTCGTGCAGATAGACCGTCGCGTCGGTGAAGACGCTGTTGCCGGCCACGTGGTCGAAGTGCGCGTGGGTGTTGACGACCCATTTCACCGGTGCGTCGGTGAGCTCGCGGATGTGCTCGCGGAGCTGCTCGGCCTCCTCGGTGGTGGCGCGTGTGTCGATCACCAGTGCGCCGTCGGCTCCGACGACGAGGCCGACGTTCAGGTCCCATTCGTCGTACCGGCGGACCCAGGTGCGATCGCCGATCTCGGCCCAAGCGCTCATGGTTCCGACAGTACTTGCCCCGATTACTTGCTCAGTACGTCGCCCCTGGCCACCTGGTCCTTCGCGATGCCGCGGAGCAGCAGCCCGACGTTGTCGCCGGCCGTCGCGGTCTGCACGGTCTTGCGGAACATCTCCACGCCGGTCACCTCGACCTGCAGCATCGGCTGCCCGGCCCGGCTGAGCAGCACCTGTTCGCCGACTGTCACCGTCCCTGCCTGCACCCGCCCGGTCACCACGGTGCCGCGACCCGTGATCGAGAACACGTCCTCGACCGTCATCCCGAACGACCCGACCGGCAGGTTGTCCTGCGGCCGCGGCGGCCCCGGAAAACTGTTCGGCTCCGCATGCCCGCGCGCCAGCATCTCCTGCGGATCCATCGGGTTCGCGCGCTTCCAGAATTTCCAGCCCATCCTTCGACACTAGTGGTTGGCAAGCCCTCTCCCTCCGACTTAAGGTCGCAAGTGTTCCGATGGGAACTCCGAAACTTTCGAAGGGTGGTCGGTGTGACGACACGACGTGCTGTGGTGGTCCGGGGCGGCTGGGAAGGGCACTCCCCGGTCGAAGCGACCGACCTGTTCATCCCGTTTCTCAAGGAGAACGGCTACGACGTCACGGTCTCCGACACGACGGCGGCGTACCTCGATCTGGACGGCGTCGACCTCGTGCTGCAGTGCGTGACGATGAGCGAGATCGAGCCCGAGCACTTCAAGGGCCTGGAGGCGGCGATCCGGCGCGGTACCGGGTTCGCCGGGTGGCACGGCGGGATCGCGGACTCGTTCCGCAAGAACGTGGACTACAGCTTCATCACCGGCGGGCAGTTCATCTCGCACCCGCACGGCTTCACGGACTATCGCGTCGACGTCATTGCCGACCATCCGATTGTCGACGGCATCACGCACTTCGACGTGCACACCGAGCAGTACTACATCCACTACGACCCGACGAACACCGTCCTCGCGACGACGACGTTCGAGTCGCACCCGGACTACCCGTGGATCGAAGGCGCCGTGATGCCGGCCGTCTGGACCCGGACCTGGGGCGAGGGCAACGTCTTCGTCTGCACGGTCGGCCACAAGCTGGACGACCTGGAGACGCCCGAGGTACGGACGATCATCGAGCGGGGGCTGCTGTGGGCGAGCAAGTGACCAATGTCGGCATCGTCGGCACCGGGGTTATCTCCGGCACCTACCTGGATCACCTCGGCAAGCTCCCCGGCGTGGACGTGGTCGCGGTCGCCGACCTGGACCTCGCGCGTGCTCAAACGATTGCCGAGCAGAACCCGTCCATCCGCGCGGTCTCGCCGGACGAGCTGTACGCCGCTGACGACATTGAGATTGTCGTCAATCTGACGATCCCCGCGGCCCACGCCGCTGTGCACCAGGCCGCGCTGGCGGCCGGCAAGCACGTGTACGGCGAGAAGCCGTTGGCCATGGACCGCACCGAAGCGGAGCCGCTGCTGAAGTACGCCGCCGCCAACGACCTCCGGATCGGCTGCGCACCGGACACGGTGCTCGGCACCGGCACCCAGACGGCTCGTGCGGTGATCGACCGCGGTGACATCGGCACCCCGCACGCAGCGACCGCGTTCATGGTGACGCCCGGCCACGAGCTCTGGCATCCCGCGCCCGAGTTCTACTACCAGCCGGGCGGCGGACCGGTCCTCGACATGGGCCCGTACTACGTGACCAGCCTGGTCACGCTGCTCGGGCCGGTCGTCCGGGTCACCGCCCGCGCGGGCCGGGCGAAACAGCAGCGGACGATCCATACCGGGCCGCGGGCCGGGACCGTGTTCGACGTGGAGGTGCCGACGCACGTCACCGGCGTGCTGGAGCACGAGTCGGGCGCGCTGACCACCGTGCTCATGTCGTTCGACGTATGGGCCGGGCGGCTGCCGCGGATCGAGGTCCACGGTACGGACGGCAGCCTGTCCGTGCCGGACCCGAACGGGTTCGACGGGACCGTCGAGATCGTCACTCCGGCGCAGCGCGAGTGGACCGAGGTGCCGGTCTCCGGTGGGTACGCCGGAGCCGGGCGCGGGGTCGGCGTCGCGGACATGGCCCGGGCGTTGCGGACCGGCGAGCCGCACCGCGCGAGCGGCGAGTTGGCGTACCACGTGCTCGACGTACTGGAGTCGTTCGTGGACTCCGCCGTACAGGATCAGCCCCTTGATGTGGCCAGTACAGTGACACGTCCCGCGGCTGTTCCGTTGGGAGCGTCGCCCGAGACCGCCTAGACTGGCACTCTGAACTATTGAGTGCCAGGGAGTCGGAAAGGGTGGTGCGCGCGTGCTCGACGAACGCAAGCTGGATGTGCTCCGCGCCATCGTCGAGGACTACGTGGCCACTCATGAGCCGGTCGGTTCGAAGACACTGGTCGACCGGCACAACCTCGGCGTCTCCCCGGCCACCGTGCGGAACGACATGGCCGCGCTGGAGGAGGAGGGGTACATCACCCAGCCGCATACCAGCGCCGGCCGGATCCCGACCGACGCGGGCTACCGGCTGTTCGTCGACAAGCTGAGCACGGTCAAGACGCTGTCGGTCGCCGAGAAGAAGGCGATCACGTCGTTCCTGGCCGGGGCGGTCGACCTGGACGATGTCGTCCGCCGTACCGTCCGGCTGCTCGCCCAGATCACCCGCCAGGTCGCCATCGTGCAGTACCCCTCGCTGAACCGGTCGAGCGTCCGGCACATCGAGGTCGTCACGATGAGCCCGCGGCGGTTGCTGCTGGTGCTGATCACCAGCAACGGCCGGGTCGAGCAGCGGCTCGTCGAGCACCCGAACGACGTCGACGAGCAGCTGATCGCGGACCTGCGGTCCCGGTTGAACACCGCGCTCGCCGGGCAGCGGCTGACCGATGCGACGACGTCCCTGGCCGGCGTGCCGGAGCAGTTCGCGCCGGCCGACCGGCCACTGGTGGCGGCGATCGTCACCACTTTGCTGGAGGCGTTCACCGACGAGGTCGGCGAGCAGCGGATCGCCGTCGGCGGCGCCGCCAACCTGACGCGGTACGGCGACGACTTCGAGCGGAACGTGAAGCCGGTGCTGGAGGCGCTGGAGGAGCACGTCATCCTCCTCAAGCTGCTCGGCGAGGCGACCAACCCGCAGACGCTGACCGTTCGCATCGGTCACGAGAATCCGTTCGCGGAGCTGGCCACCACGTCGGTGGTCGCGACCGGGTACGGGTCGCAGTCGGAGGCGCTCGCCACCCTCGGCATCGTCGGCCCGACCCACATGGACTACCCGAGCACGATGGGCGCCGTACGCGCCGTCGCGCGTTATGTCAGCCAGATCCTGGCTGAGTCCTGATGATTACAACCCTCTGGTCTGGAGTATGAGCACCGATTACTACGCCGTCCTAGGTGTCAGCCGTGACGCTTCAGCGGACGAGATCAAGAAGGCGTACCGCAAGCTGGCACGCCAGTACCACCCGGATGTGAACGACTCCGAGGACGCGCACCAGAAGTTCCAGGAGATCGGGCGCGCGTTCCAGGTGCTCAGCGACCCGCAGAAGCGGCAGATGCACGACCTCGGCGGCGACCCGTTCGCCTCCGCGGCCGGCGGACCGGGCGGCGCCGGCTTCGGCCAGGCGTTCACCTTCACCGACATCATGGACGCGTTCTTCGGCCAGACCGGCGGGGCCACCCGCGGTCCGCGGCCGCGGACCCGGCGCGGTCAGGACGCGCTGATCCCGCTGCGGATCGACCTGGCCGAGGCGGCGTTCGGCACGACGCGGGAGCTCAAGGTCGACACCGCCGTACTGTGCCCGACCTGTAGCGGGTCCGGCGCGGCGGCCGGGTCCGAGCCGGTCACGTGCGAGATCTGCCACGGGCGCGGCGAGGTCACGCACACGCAGCGGTCGTTCCTCGGCGAGGTCCGGACGATGCGGCCGTGCCCGAACTGCCGCGGCTACGGCACCACGATCCCGAGCCCGTGCGTCGAGTGCGCCGGCGACGGCCGCGTGCGTTCCCGGCGTACCGTCACCGTGAAGATCCCCGGCGGCGTCGACACCGGGACACGCGTGCAGCTGTCCGGTCAGGGCGAGGTCGGTCCCGGCGGCGGTCCGGCCGGCGACCTGTACGTCGAGATCGAGGTCGAGCCGCACGACATCTTCACCCGCAACGGCGACGACCTGCACTGCACGGTGACGCTGCCGATGACCGCGGCCGCTCTTGGTACGACGATCGACCTGCCGACGCTCGAGGGCGAGACGACCCCGCTGGAGATCCGGCCCGGCACGCAGTCCGGTACGGCGATGACGCTGACCGCACGCGGCGTACCGCGGCTGCGGCACGCCGGTCGCGGCGACCTCATCGTCCAGGTCATCGTCGAGACGCCCACCAAGCTCGACGACGCCCAGGCCGAGCTCCTGCGGCAACTCGCGGCGGTCCGCGACGAGGAGCGCCCGCAGGGCCAGGTCCAAGCCACCCACAAGAGCGTCTTCGGCCGCCTCCGCGACGCCTTCGGCACCCACTGAGCCGATGCTTCGGAGGTGTGGGTAGGTGGGTGTGGCGGTGTTCTTTCGCGCTGATCTCGGCGGGGAGGAACTGGTGCTGGACGGGGCGGAGGGGCGGCATGCGGCCGTCGTACGGCGGATCGGGCCGGGGGAGCGCGTTCGGCTGAGCGATGGCCGGGGTGCCTGGGCCGAGGGCGCTGTGGTCGCGGCATCCAAGGGCGGCGTGACGGTTGCCGTGGATGCGCGGGGGAGCGTGCCTGCGGCGGCTCCGCGGGTTGTCGTCGTACAGGCGGTGCCGAAGGGTGAGCGGGCCGAGCTCGCGGTGGAGATGCTGACCGAGGTCGGCGTCGACGTGATCGTGCCATGGAACGCGGAGCGCAGTCAGTTCCGCGCGAACCCGGAACGGGTCGAGAAGACGCTCGCGAAGTGGCGGGCCTGGTCGTTCGAGGCGAGCAAGCAGTCACGCCGCACGTGGTTCGCTGAGGTGGCTCCACTGGCGACCACATCCGACGTCGCGAAGTTGCTGGCCGACGCTGCGCTCCCCGTCGTACTGCACGAAGAAGCCACCACGCCTCTCGCCGGTCTGCAGGTACCGGCGACCGGCGACGTGGTCATCGTGATCGGCCCCGAGGGCGGGATCGCGCCGACAGAGCTGGCCGCGTTCGCCGTCGAGCCCGTCCGCCTCGGCGACACGGTCCTGCGCACCTCAACAGCCGGCGTCGCCGCAGCCGCCGTCCTCCTCAGCCCCACCCGCTGGACCTAACCACGAACGGCCTGCTGGTGTAGGTGCCGACCTCCCGCCCGGCGAAGACCACCGAGTCACCCAGCCAGTACGTCGCCGCGTCGCCGAACGTCACCTGCACGCATACAGCTCCCGCACGCTCCGGTGCCCGGGCCTCGTCCGCCCGCAACCGTGCGCTCGGGCCGAAGCCGTAGTCGACCAGCTCGATCATCGGCAACTCCTCGCTAAGCTGTTAGACAGGAACCGAACACCACCGTACGACAAGGATCGAACACCATGGCCGTCGAGTCAGCTCGCGCGCGTACGCTCAGCCACGTCGAGCCGGCCGAGGTGCCGTTGCAGGCTGCGCTGGATGCTCTCGCGGACCCGGTGCGGCGTTCGATCCTGCGGGACCTGGCCGTCCACGACGACTGGACCCGCGCCTGCGGCACGTTCGACCTCCCGGTGAAGAAGGCCACCGCCAGCCACCACTTCTCGGTACTCCGCGCCGCCGGCCTGATCGAACAACGCGACGAAGGCGCCCGCCGCCTCAACCGCCTCCGCCGCGAAGAGTTCAACACAGCCTTCCCAGGTCTCCTCGCCGCCACCATCGACCGCACGGACTGAAGAACTACTTCACGACGATCGACTTGGTGTCGGTGTCCGTGATGCTGCCGTCGGTCCCCGAGATGAGGTACACGCTGACCTGCCAGGGTCCCGGAGTGAGCGTGAGCTGGAAGGCATACGGCGAGAACTTCTGGCCTTCCGCGGTGTTGGCGAAACTCTTCTTCGTCTCGCGGGTCTTCAGGTTCGTGACCTCGTAGTTGACCGTCGCCTCGAAGGCCGCCGCGACGCCTTGGACGGTGACCTTCGGCGCGACCATCTGATCTTCGGACGGCGAGTCGATCCAGACCAGCGCCTGGACCTCACCCGCCGCGGCGCGCGACACCGGGGTGCCGGTGTTGATCTGGCCGAAGAGTTTTCCTGAGGATCGGCCGGCCTCGGTGATCTGGATCGGGGTCTTGTTGTCCTGGAGTGCGCCTTGGACGGTGTAGACGAGCTGCTGGGTGGCGACCCTGGCGAGGTCGGCGTCGAGAGTGGCCTTCGGGAGTTGTTTGAAGTCGACTGTGACGATGCCGTTCGAGCGGGTGACGGTGTTGACGGCTGCGCCGCGCCAGACCGAGTAGTAGTCCGGGTCGTTCGGCTGCTTGGTGGTCATGATGCGGACCGCCTGCTCGGCGGGGCGGCCGCTGACCTTGGCCCAGGTGCGGTACAGGCGGGCGGCCGACTTCTTCTGCGCGCCGACCTGCTGGCCGAGCCAGTAGACCGGGACGACCGTGCTCTTGACCTCCGGCTCGGGTACGCCGCGATCCGTCGGCTCCGCGGTCTTCGCGGATGGCGCCGTGCTCGGCACCTCGGTCGGCGCCTGGGACGGTTCGGGGGAGACCGTCAGTTCCGACGGGGTCGGGCTCGGAGGCAGGCCGGTCGCGGTGGTCGTCGTACCGGAACCGGCTACCGCGTCGCCGTCGTTGGCGGTGTTCTCGGAGCCGTTGAGCATGGTGAAGGCGCCGATCGCGGCGGCGGTGCCCGCTGCGGCGAGGCCGGCGGTCAGGAGCCAGGGGCGTCGCGCGGCGGGGCGCTGGGCGTGCGCGCGGGCGCGGATCTCCGGCAGCGCGTCGGACGGCTCGATCCGGTCCGCCTCCTCGTGGAGGGATCGCCGCATCAGCTCGTCGAACGGATCGTTCTGGTTGTCGTTCATACGTTCTGCTCCAGGAGCTGGCGCAGCGACTTGCTCGCGCGCGCGGCGTGGCTCTTCACGGATCCCCGGCTGATGCCCATCGTGTCCGCGATCTCGGCCTCCGAAAGGTCACCGTAGTAGCGCAGGACCATCACTGTGCGTTGCTTCTCCGGGAGGGTCCGCATCGCCTCGATCACCCGGTCCGTCTCCGCGGTCCGCAGTACTGCCTGTTCGGCGCTCGGCTCATCGGGAAGGGTCCGAGGGGTGTGCTTGTCCACCACCACCAGGTGGCGCTGGCGGGAGCGGCAACGGTTCACCACCGCGGTCCGCAGGTACGCGAGCGCCTTGTGCGGGTCGCGCAGCCGGTTCCAGCGGCCGTGCATCGCGACGAACGCGTCCTGCACGATCTCTTCCGCCGTACCGGTGTCACGCAGCAGCAGGGCGCCGAGGCGGACCAGCGAGGTGTAGTGCGCGGTGTAGACAGCCGTCAGCGCCTCGTCGGCATCCCACGAGGACTCATGTGTCACGCACTCTTCGTACACCACGGCCGGTTGTGCCACGAAAAGACGACGCAAAGACCCCGTCCCAGGTTGACAACAGGTTGGCCCAAACCAGTGGCAACCTGGATCCATGAAGCAGCGTGGTGACGGCCAGTGGTCGGGCCATCACGACATCACGTACGCCGCGGTCGCCCGGCTGTACGAGAACCTGGCGGGTCCGGACGGGACCATCCGCGGCATGCAACTGGAGGAGTACGCCGCGGCGCTCGACAAGGCCCAGGCGCATCAGGACCGTCCGCTCGGCGCCGGCGTGATCGAGAACTACGGCGGATCGGGGAACTCCGTCCCGTACGTCGGTCCCGGCCCGACTGCGCACTCGGCGTACGTGAATCCGAACGCGCAACGCGAGCACTTCATGGCGGACCCGTACCGCAAGGGCCTGGACAACCTGCACATCAACACCGAGTACATCTACGACGAGCTTGCACAGGCGTCCGCGGCCGACGAGTTCCGGCATCTCGGCGCGGCCGCGCACGCCCTGCAGGACAGCTACTCCGGCGCGCACGCCTGGCGGGCGGACTCGGTGTACGACGGCGACCCGACCGCGCCGGTGGTGTCGTTGCACGTGTTCACGCCCATGCATGCGGTGGGTTTCGACGACGGGAAGAACACCCACGCCGACGAGTTCGACACGCCGCCTGCCACCTCGGGATCGACCCGCGCCGCGATCGAGGCGACGTACCGGATGCTGCGCAGCTACGAACTCAACCACGACCTCGCTCCGGAGGCGGCGGACCGGGCCCGGCGCAACGACATGGCGCCGATGCTGCGCCCGTCGCCGTCCGGTGTCACCGTCAACTGGTTCCCCGGCCGCGAGTGGGCCCTTGAGCGGAACCGCCGGCTGGCTCTCGAGCACGGGGTGCTCCAGCCCGGCCCCGAGGCCGACGAGATCGCCCGCCTCGCCGGTGTCCTGGCCCCGAACGCCGCAGCGGGGGCGACCCCGGCGAAACCGCCCGAGCGGCGCCCCGGAAGCGTGTCCCGGGGAATTACGAGTGAGGGTGTCGGACGAGACGGCTAGCATGGGTGGACTACTTCATCGGCATCAGGAGGGAACAGGCTGTCCAGGCCACGCAGTATCGAACCGGAGGCGCGCCCCAACGGCGCAGCCGCCGCGAGCACACAGGCGTCACACAAGATCGTCGTGCCGAACAGCATCGACATGGTGGCCCTGCTCGGAGCCCGGGACGAGTTCCTCCGCATCGTCGAGAAGGAGTTCGCCGCCGACATCATGGTCCGCGGCAACGAGATCACGCTGAACGGCGAGCCGGCCGAGCTGGCCCTGGCCGAGCGGCTGATCGACGAGCTGATCGCTGTGATCCGCACCGGGCACGGGCTGACCGCCGACTCGGTCGAGCGCAGTATCGCGATGATCAAGCAGGCCACGGCCGAGAGCCCGGCCGACGTGCTGACGCAGAACATCCTGTCCAGCCGCGGCCGCACGATCCGGCCGAAGACGCTGAACCAGAAGCGGTACGTCGACGCCATCGACAAGAACACGATCGTGTTCGGGATCGGCCCGGCCGGTACCGGCAAGACCTACCTGGCGGTCGCCAAGGCGGTCCAGGCGCTGCAGGCCAAGGAGGTCAACCGGATCATCCTGACCCGGCCGGCCGTCGAGGCCGGCGAGCGGCTCGGGTTCCTGCCCGGCACCCTGTCGGAGAAGATCGACCCGTACCTGCGGCCGCTGTACGACGCCCTGCACGACATGCTCGATCCGGAGTCCATCCCGCGGCTGATGACCGCCGGCACGATCGAGATCGCGCCGCTGGCCTACATGCGCGGCCGGACGCTGAACGACGCCTACATCATCCTGGACGAGGCGCAGAACACCTCGCCGGAGCAGATGAAGATGTTCCTCACCCGGCTCGGGTTCGGCTCCAAGATGGTCGTCACCGGCGACGTCACCCAGGTCGACCTGCCGAACGGGACCCACTCGGGGCTGCGGGTCGTGCAGGACATCCTCGAGGGCGTCCAGGACCTGACGTTCTGCCGGCTCACCTCGCACGACGTGGTCCGGCACAAGCTGGTCGGGCGGATCGTCTCGGCGTACGAAAACTATGAAGGTAGTGCTGACAACCACCGATGAACGTCGAGGTCAACAACGAGTCCGGGGTCGAGATCGACGCACACGGACTGATGCGGCTCAGCCGGTTCGTGCTGTCGTCGCTGCGGCTGCACCCGGAGTGTGAGCTGTCGATCAAGCTGGTCGACGAGGACACCATGGCGCGATATCACGTCGAGTTCCTGGACCTGCCGGGTCCGACCGACGTGATGTCGTGGCCGATGGACGAGCTGCGGCCGGGTTCCGACAGCGACGCCGACGAGGACCTGCCGCTCGGGCACCTCGGCGACATCGCGCTGTGCCCGACGGTCGCCGCGGCGCAGGGCGCGAAGGCCGGCCACGGTACGTGGGCGGAGCTCGAGTTGCTGACGGTGCACGGCATCCTGCACCTGCTCGGGTACGACCATGCGGAACCCGCCGAGAAAGCGGAGATGTGGGACGTCCAGGGCCGCCTGCTGGAAGCATGGCGAGCCCCTGGAAACCGGCTAGAGGGTGTCTGACGATGACTTCCCACGACCTTGTTCTCCTGGTTGTGGCTGCGGTGCTCGTTCTGCTGGCCGGGTTGTTCGCCGGGGCCGAGGCGGCGTTGTCGTCGTACTCGAAGGTGCGGGCGAACGAGCAGGTCGAGCTGGGCAACCTGCGGGCGGTCCGGCTGCGTGACCTGCTGTCCGACGCCCCGCGGTACCTGAACTCGCTGCTCCTGCTCCGGCTGATCTGCGAGATCACCGCGATCGTGCTGGTCACCCAGGCGCTGTCCGGCGTGCTCGACGTGACCTGGGAGCACGTGCTGATCACCGCCGTGGTGATGGTGCTGGTGTCGTACGTGATCATCGGGGTCGCGCCGCGGACGCTCGGCCGGCAGCACTCGGACCGGTTCGCGATCGTGTCGGCCGGCCCGGTGATGGCGCTGACCCGGATCCTCGGGCCGCTGCCGAAGTTCCTGATCCTGATCGGTAACGCGCTGACCCCGGGCAAGGGGTTCGCCGAAGGGCCGTTCGCGACCGAGGCCGAGCTGCGGGCGCTGGTCGACTACGCGGAGAAGTCCGCGGTGATCGAGTCCGGCGAGCGGCAGATGATCCACTCGGTGTTCGAGCTCGGCGACACCATCGTCCGCGAGGTGATGGTGCCGCGCACGGACATGGTCTACATCGAGCGGCACAAGAAGCTCCGCCAGCTCACATCGCTGGCGCTGCGCTCCGGGTACTCGCGGATCCCGGTGATCGGCGAGTCGCTCGACGACATCGTCGGCGTCGTCTACCTCAAGGACGTGATGCGCCGGGTGTACGACAACGCCCAGGCCGAGTCGACCGAGCGGGTCGAGTCGGTGATGCGGCCGTGCATGTACGTCCCGGACTCCAAGCCCGTCGACGAGCTGCTCCGCGAGATGCAGGCGGCCCGGATGCACCTGGCGATCGTCGTCGACGAGTACGGCGGTACGGCGGGACTCGTCGCGATCGAGGACATCCTGGAGGAGATCGTCGGCGAGATCACCGACGAGTACGACGAGGACCCGGACTCGGTGCAGCAACTGTCCGACGGCGCGTACCGGGTGTCGAGCCGGTTGCCGATCGACGAGCTGGGCGAGCTGTTCGGCGTACCGCTGGACGACGACGACGTCGACACCGTCGGCGGCCTGATGGCCAAGCTGCTCGGCAAGGTGCCGATCCCCGGCGCCGAGGTCGGGATCGAAGGTCTGTCGCTGACCGCGGAGCGGCCGTCCGGCCGCCGGAACCAGGTAGGTACGGTTCTCGTACGGCGCGAGGAGCCGACTCCCGCCCCGCAGGACCAGAACCACCAACACGCCTAGGAGCCTTTGTTGTCAGACCTCTCCGCTGAGGACGCCAAACTCGTCACGCTCGCCCGCGCTGCCCGGGCGCGTACCCGGGCCGCCGAGGGTGCCGCCGTACGGGACTCCGACGGGCGGACGTACTCCGCTTGCACGGTCGCGCTCGACACGGTCGAGCTGACCGCGCTGCAGCTGGCTGTGGCGATGGCGCTCGCGTCCGGGGTGAAGGGTCTCGAGGCGGCTGCGGTGGTCACCGAGGCCGAATCCGCCGATGTCGGCGTCGTACGGCACTTCGCCGGCGCCAACATTCCCGTAGTACTTGCTCTTGGCACTGGAGAGGTCCGCGATGTCGTCCACACCTGAGAACTTCAAAGCAGGTTTCGCCTGCTTCGTCGGCCGGCCGAACGCGGGCAAGTCCACCCTCACCAACGCCCTGGTGGGGAAGAAGATCGTGATCACGTCGTCGAAGCCGCAGACCACCCGGCACGCGGTGCGCGGCATCGTGCACCGGCCGGACGCGCAGCTGATCCTGGTCGACACACCCGGTCTGCACAAACCGCGCACGCTGCTCGGTGAGCGGCTGAACGACCTCGTGAAGTCCACCTGGGCCGAGGTCGACGTGATCGCGGTCTGCCTGCCGGCCAGCGACAAGATCGGCCCGGGCGACCGCTTCCTGGCGGCCGAGGCGGCGAAGGTCGCGAAGACCCCGAAGGTCGCGCTCGCCACCAAGGCCGACCTCGTCGAACCCGACCGGATGGTCGAGCACCTGGCCGACATCCAGGCGCTCGGCGAGTCCTCCGGCATCGAGTGGGCCTCGATCGTCCCGGTGTCCGCGACCTCCGGGTACCAGGTCGATCTGGTCGCCGACGAGCTCGTGAAGCTGCTGCCGTCCGGTTTCCCGCTCTACCCCGACGGCGACATCACCGACGAGCCCGAGGAGACGCTGGTCGCGGAGCTGATCCGCGAGGCCGCGCTCGAAGGCGTTCGGGACGAGCTCCCGCACTCGATCGCGGTGACGATCGACGAGATGGGGCTGCGCGAGGACCGGCCGGAGGACAAGCCGCTGCTGGACGTGTACGCGAACATCTTCCTGGAGCGGGAGAGCCAGAAGGGCATCGTGATCGGCCACAAGGGCGCGCGGCTGCGCGAGGTCGGCGCAGCGGCCCGGCGGCAGATCGAGGCGTTGCTCGGTACGCCGGTGTACCTCGACCTGCACGTCAAGATCGCGAAAAACTGGCAGACAGACGCGAAGAACCTGCGCAAACTGGGATTCTGATGAGCCTGCGCAATCCCGTGTACGCCGCCCTGACCGGGCCGCACGCGTCGTTCGCCGAGGTCCGCGGCAACGCCCGCCGCTACCCGTCGGCGGTGGCGCCGTTCCTTGCGCTGCCCGACGTACCGACCGAGCAGGACTGGGCGGACGCGGCCGAACTCGTCGGACCCGGCACCGTGGTCGCACTGATGCGCCCAGAGTTTCCGGTCCCGGACTCCTTCAAACTGGACCGCCGGTTCGACCTGGTGCAGTTCGTGGCGCCGGCTTCGCTTGCGGCAGCGGATCCCGAAGCGGTGGTCCTCGGCGTCGACGATGTGCCGGACATGCTCGGCCTCGTCGCCCTGACCGACCCGGGCCCGTTCCGGAGCCGCACGATCGAGCTCGGCACCTACGTCGGTGTACGCCGTGACGGCGAGCTGATCGCGATGGCCGGTACGCGGTTCGCGCTCCCCGGGTATACGGAGATCAGTGCCGTCTGCACGCATCCGTCGTACCAGGGCCAAGGCCTCGCCAGTCGGCTGATCCGCGCGGTCGCGGCGCGCATCACCGCTGCCGGCCAGACCCCGTTCCTCCACACCGGCGGTTCCAACACCAACGCGATCCGCCTCTACAAGGGGCTGGGTTTCGAGCTCTCCAACGAAATGAAGGTCACCCTGGTCGAGCCGGTATGACGGACCTCGCCCACGTTTACTGGCTTGGCGGCGGCACCGGAGCCGGTAAGTCGACGATCTCCCGGCGCCTCGCGGACCGGTACGGCCTGCGCCGCTACGACACCGATCGGTCGATGGGCGATCACACGGCGCGCAGCGATCCCCGTGCGACGCCGTACCTGCAGGACTTTCTCGCGATGGACATGGACGAGCGGTGGGCGAACCGGTCGCCGGAGGTCATGCTCGACACGTTCCACTGGTTCCGTGGTGAGGCCTTCGAGCTGATCGTGGAGGATCTGCTCAGGCTGCCGGCCGAACCTGTCGTGGTGGAGGGGTTCCGCCTGCTGCCGGAGCTGGTCGCGCCGCTGCTGGCCGATCGGCGGCAGGCCGTGTGGTTGCTGCCGACGCCTAGCTTCCAACGGGCTGCTTTTGAGCAGCGTGGGTCGCTTTGGTCGATTGCTGGGCGCACGAGTACGCCGGAACGGGCCTTGGGCAACCTGCTGGAGCGGGACCGGATGTTCACCGCACGAGTCGCCGGTGAGACCTACCGCCTTGGTCTCACCGGGCTCGTGGTCGGGACCGGTGAGACCGAGGACGAGTTGGCCGACCGGGTGGCCTGCTTGTTCGGGCTCTAGACCGTCTTCTGGTAGGCCAGGAATCGGGCGACGATCTTGTAGTTGAGCTGTTCGTTGATGCCGATCATGTGGCCGTTGGACTCGGCGTTCCAGGTGTCGACCTGGGTCAGCGCGGGCTCGGCGTCACGGAGCTCCAGCAGCATGGCCGACTTCAGCAGCGCGCCCAGACGATGTCCCCGGTGCTCGCGGGCGACGGCGGTGTCGTGCTGCTCGCCGATGTGCGGGCGCTCGCGCTCGACCGCGATCACCGTGTGCCCGGCGAGCGCGCCGGTGGCCTTCTCCCGGGCGACGACGCGGTACACGGTCCGGTCGCTCTTCGCCTGCGCCTCCTCGTACGCGCGCAGCCGCTCACGGCTGTACACGTCGTCCTCCATGTCCAGGTCGTCCTTCGGGGCGTCGTTGATCGACTCGGTCACCGCGATCATCCCGTCGAGCATGTCCTCGGGCAGCGATCCGGTGAGCGTGATCAGCTCGTACGCCGACGCGGCCGCGACGGACTCGTCGTAGATCCGCTGGACGAGTCCCCAGTCCAACCCGGCGAGATCCTGGCGCCGGTTGACCTCGACCGCCTTCTGCTCGAATCCGTGCCGCCGGGCGAACGCCTCGGCCTTCGGCAGGTCGAGTCCACCGAAGCCGATGGTGTCCCGGCCCAGTTCGCCGGTCACCTTCTCGCCGTACTCGATCAATGCGGACCCGATCCCGCGACCACGGTGATCCGGATGGACCTTGACGTCGATCCAGGTCTGGTTGGTGTTGTCGTACGTCGGCACGTCGACGGTCAGCAGGCCGACCGGGGTGCCGTCCTCGCGGGCCAGGTAGGCGCGCGGTGGCTCCAGGTCCCAGCCGTACCGCAGCATGTTCGCGAAACTCCGCGGTGTGTGCTGCAGAACCTCGGGGCAGTCCAGCTTCCAGCCGGCCGAGTCGACAGCCACGGCGTCCGCACAGCCGACCTCGTCGTCGGGTGACAGTTTGGTGATCTCCACGCCCACAGCGTCCACCGACAAGACCGGTTACCGCATCTGGTTTATCCGCGGTCGAGAAGTTCCTCGCTGAGTTTCCACAACCGCCGCGCGCTGTCGCGGTCGATCGCGTACGGCAGTACGCCGAACGCGCCCGGAGTCACCGCCAGCACATCGGTGTCCGGTACGTCGGACCTGTGCACCGTTGCGATATCGACGTCCTCGCAGTACACCCCGCCGTACCCCTCGAGCTGTGGACTCGCCGCGCACCACACCTGCGTCGCCGCGCCCTGCTCGGCCGTCTTCAGGCCTCGTTCCGGGTCGATGATCGGCTCGTAGTTCTCGTCCAGGAAGCCGCCCTGGCGCAGCGTCTCGTGGTTCGAGTACCTGGTCAGGTGCGTGATGATGCTGCCCGGATGGACGGCGAACGCGCGGATCCCGTTGGCCCGTTCGCGCTCGTCCAGTTCGACGGCGAACAGGACGTTCGCGGTCTTCGACTGCCCGTACGCCGTGTACGGCGCGTACTCGCGATGCTCGAAGTTCGGGTCGTCGAAGTGGACGTCGCTGTACCGGTGCCCGCGCGACGAGACCGCGACCACCCGCGCGCCACCGGCCTGCCGCAACGCCGGCAGCAACCGCGTCGTGAGCTGGAAATGCCCGAGATGGTTCGTCGCGAACTGCGACTCGTACCCGCGGGCGTCCCGGGTCAGCGGGTTCGCCATGATCCCGGCGCTGTTCACCAGGATGTGCAACGCCCGCCCGCTCGCCAGGAACCGGTCGGCGAACGCATCGATGCTCGCCGGATCGAGCAGGTCCAGCTCCTCGACGACAACCCCGTCGATACCGTCCATTGCGGCGGCGGCCAGCGCGACGTCACGCGCCGGCACGATGACGTCCGCACCCGCGGACCGGAAGGCGCGGACAGTCTCCTTGCCCAGCCCGGAGTACCCGCCGGTGACGATCGCGACCTTCCCGTGCAGGTCGATGCCTTGCAGTACGTCGTACGTCGTCGACGCGGCAGTGAATCCAGATCCCATTGGTGTTTGCATGCTTCAACGCTAGGGTCCATCACCCGGACGCAGAATGCTTGAGAGTGCCGACAACTTGCGCGATAGTACGGATATGGTCGATCCGCTCACCGACACCCTCGCGTTGACCGAGGCGCACTGCCACGTCTCGCGCGGTTTCGAGGCGATCGGCGAGTGGGCGTTGCGCTACCCGGCCACGAACCGGCTCAAGTTCAGCGCGACGGTCGAGGGCACGTGCTGGATCGACTTCGACGATCTGGATGTCGGCCGGATCGAGCTGGAACCCGGCGACGTCGTGCTGTTCGACGGCCGGCACGAGTTCGTGAAGGGCAACTCGGACACCGTCCCGATCGGCGACGCGATCGAAGCCTTCGGATCCGCCGACGGGCCGATCGCCCGCTTCGGTGACGGCGTCGGTACCGGACTCGGTGCGAAAGTCGTTGGCGTTGGCGGCCACGTCTCGCTCAATCGCACCGGTGACGAGCTGCTCAGGCGCGCGCTCCCGCCGGTGATCCATCTGCGGGCCACCGACGAGCGGGCCGCGACGTTCCGCTGGCTGCTGAACCGGTTGTCGCGCGAGGCATCGACCTCCGAACCCGGTGCGCGCCTGGCCGCGGACGATCTCGCACACCTCCTCTTCCTGGAGGCCCTGCGCGCCTGCCTCGCCGAGGCCGACGCACTGCCCGTCGGCTGGCTGCGCGCGATCGCCGACGAACGCATCGCGCCGGCCCTGCGCCGCATGCACGACCAGCCCGGCCGCGCGTGGCAGCTCGACGAGCTCGCACACGCCGCGGCGATGTCCCGGACCACGTTCGCCGAACGCTTCCGTACCGTGGCCGGCGTCCCGCCGCTCACGTACCTGCTCAACTGGCGCATGCGCCTCGCCGAGCGCGCCCTGCGCGACGACGACCAGCCGCTGTCCGCCATCGCGCACTCACTCGGCTACACGTCGGACAGCGCGTTCAGCAACGCCTTCAAGCGCGTCAACGGTGTCGCTCCACGCCGCTACCGCCAAGCCGCTCGGGCGGACCGGCTGACTGACGATGCGGAAGCTGCTGTCACGGCGTAGGCATGCCGTACGCATGCTCGACGGTCATCGAGAACATCAACCGCTTGTCGCGCACCATCACCGCGCGGTACTCGTCCCAATCCGGGTGCTCGCCCGACGCGGTCCGGTAGTAGTCGACCAGGTCGTCGACCACTGGGTCGTGCGGGTCGGCGGCGACCGGGCTGAGCTCGGCCTTGCCCTCGAGTACGACGTACGAGCGGCCGCGCGGCCCGTCGACGTACAGGCTGGCCCGCGGGTCACGGCGCAGGTTCTTGGTCTTCGCCCGCCCGTCGGTGAGCGACACGCGCACGCGCGTCCCGTCGTACACATACGTCACGTTGGACAGCTGCGGCCGGCCGTCACGTTTGATCGTGACCAGTACGCCGAGTCCGTGGGTCCCGATCCGGTCGAGGAGAGAATCCGTCATACCGCAAGCTTAAGAATTCAAGCGCCCTTGAAGGCAAGGAAGTCCCGGACCGTGGTCAGCCAGCGGTCCGGCGCTTTGCTGTGGATGCGGTGGCCGGCCTCGATCGTGGCGACCGTTGCTGTCGGCATCGTTTCCGCGACGAGGTGGAATCGGGTCTGGTCCAGATGACTCGTCGGGCCGCCGGCGAGAAGCATTGTGGGCGATCGGATCGTCGACAATCCGGCCCACCACTCGGGCTGTGGGCGGCGGAGGTCTGCGATGACGTCTCGCAGCAGGAGCGGATCGCAGCTGCGTCTCGTCAGCCAGCCGGCCGCTAGCAGCGCTAGCGCGGGCATCAGGCGCACGGTCGGTCCGTTGTCCTGGGCGTCGCGTGGCGGCACCGGCAGTTCCTCCAGGACCAGGCGGTCGACGCGATCGGGGTCTGCCGCGGCGACAGCGCTCGCCACGAACGCTCCGAGTGAATTGCCGACAAAAGTACTGTCGGCCAGTCCGTCGACATCACGCAGTACCTGATCACGGAAGTCGTCGAGCAGGTACGGTCGCCGCCGCGGCGCGCTCGCATGGCCCAGCAACGTCGGGCAGTGCACCCGATACCCCAGCTCCTCGAACGCAGGCACGAAGCGATCCCACGTCGCCGGCCCGCTCGTACCAGCGTGCAAACACACCAGGTCCTTCACCAACACTCCTCTCAAACACTCACCAGAAGTACGCCGGCCACCACCACGACGAGCCCTGCAATACGTGGCCGCTCGTGCAGCACGGTCGCGCCGAGCAACGCGCCGAGGACGATGTTCAACGTGCGGCCGACCGCCACCGTCCCGACCGACGCGAACGACAACGCGAGCAGCACCAACCCGTAGCTCGCCGGCATGAGCACGGCGATCGGCAGAGCGCGCCGCCATAGCATCAGCACGCGCCGGTGATCCCGCACGACTGCCGACAGCAGCACCACCTGCGCCACGTTGGCCATCGCGAGGTACGCCGGCAGTTCGACGTCGAGCGTGGTGACGGCGAACCCGTCCCAGAGCGTGTACGCCGCCGTGCAGCCGGCGACTGCCAACCCGACCGCGACACCGCGGGCCGGACGCCGGGAGTGCGGCCGGTCCATCAACAGCACTCCGGCCAGCGTGAGCCCCGCGCCCGCGAGCACCCGCGGACCCGAGCCCGACCACGGGAGCGTCGCGGCCGATACGAGCAGCGGCGCCGTACCGCGGCTGACCGGATACACCGTCGAGAAATCCCCGAGCGCGTACGCCTTCTGCAATGTCACGGCGTACGTCGTGTGCAGCGCCATGCTCACCAGCCCGGCCCACCAGACTGTCGCGAGCGAGCCGCGAACGAGCAGAGCGAGCGAGACGGGCAGCGTCAGGAGACCACACAACCAGACGAACTCGGGACCGCCCAGACCGCCCTTCTTCAGCAGCAGGTTCCACGCCGCGTGACAGCCGGCGGAGGCGGTCAGCAACCCGAGTGCGATCACGTAGACAGTGTCTACACGATCTCTGTAGACGATGTCTACTCAGTACCTGTGGATCGGCTGAGGAAAGCCCCCGGATCCTGGTCCGGCGGCCGCGGACTGGAAACCATCGGGGACATGACCGAGATCAGCGAGCGGGCCGTCGTACGGCGGCTGAACGACCGGCTGGGCTTCGGCCCTGCGCCGGGCGATCTGGAGGCGGGGGTCGACGCGACCGTACGGCGACTGCTCGGTCCGGGCACGGATCCGGCCGCGGCGGCGATCGCCGTACCGACCGGACTCGAACCGCCGGCGAAGGCGAACGGGCAGGACCGGGAGGCGAAGAAGCAGGACCGGGACGCGAAGAAGCAGGACCCGGCGGCGAAGAAGGCTGCGAATCGGCAGCGGGCCGCGCAGGAGCGGAAGCTGACGATCTGGTGGCTCGACCGGATGGTCGTGAGTCGGACTGCGGGGGAGCGGCTGACCTGGTTCTGGCACGGGCACTTCGCGACCAGCAACCAGAAGGTCCGCAACGCGGCCTGGATGCTGGCGCAGAACCAGACCCAGCGCACCCTCGCGCTCGGCCGGTTCGGCGACCTGGCGCAGGCGATGATCGTGGACACCGCGATGATCCGCTGGCTCGACGGGCAGAAGAACCGCAAGGGCTCGCCGAACGAGAACCTGGCCCGCGAGTTCATGGAGCTGTTCACGCTCGGCATCGGCCACTATCAAGAGGCCGACGTTGCCCAAGGCGCCCGCTGCCTGACCGGTTGGGTGCTGCGCGAGGATGCCGCGACCTTCCAGCGGAGGCGGTTCGACACCGGCAGCAAGACGGTGCTCGGCACGACCGGTGACTTCGACGCGAAGGGGTTCGCGCGGCTCGCGCTCGCCCAGCCCGCGTCGGCCGGGTTCGTGATCGGGCGGCTGTGGTTCCGGTTGGTGTCGGCGACGCCGCCCGATACGGCCACGGTGGCCCGGCTGACGACGGCGTACGGCGTCAACCGTGATGTCAGGTCGTTGCTGACGGCAATGGTTGCCGAGGCGGCGTTCAAGGACCCGGCATCGAGTCTGGTGAAGGAGCCGGTGGAGTGGGCGGTCGGCTTGTTGCGGGCGCTGCGCCTCCGGCCGGGGAAGCTGGAGGAGAAGGAACAGACGAAGCTGCTCGCCGGCCTGCGAGGTATGGGCCAGTTGCCGTACCGCCCGCCGAGCGTCGGCGGCTGGCCGGCCGGTGCGAGTTGGTTGACGACGTCAGCCGGTGTCACGCGGCTGCAGCTCGCACAACAGCTGGCGAAGAAGGCTGACCTGTCGATTGTCGACAACGCAGCCGATCGAGTGAGCGCGGTCGGCGCGCTGCTCGGTGTCGACAGTTGGTCCGAGCGGACCCGGTCGGCGCTGGCCGGTGTGAAGGATCCGGCGCAGCTGACCGCGGTTGCCGCGTGCGCACCTGAGTACGTCGTGAGCGGATAGGAGAATTGTGGACAATCTGACGAGACGACGGTTCCTGACACTCAGTGGGGTGACGGCGGCCGGTGCGTTGGCAGCCGGGGCGACCCAGGTGAACTGGTCCGACCTGATGGCAGCGGCCGTCGACGATCCGTTGCCGAGTGACCAGTCGGTGCTCGTCGTCATCACCTTGTACGGCGGGAACGACGGACTCAACACGGTCGTCCCGGCGGCGGACCCGGCGTACCAGAAGGCTCGGCCGGATCTCGCGTACCAGACGAACGAGGTGCTCGATCTCGGCGACGGGCTCGGCCTGAATCCGGGGATGAAGGGCCTCAAGGGCTTGTGGGACGACAAGCGGCTCGCGATCGTGCGCGGGGTCGGTTATCCGGACCCGGATCGCAGCCATTTCCGGTCGATGGCGATCTGGCAGACGGCATCGCCCAAGTCGCCGGTCCCGACCGGCTGGCTCGGCCGCTGGCTCGACGCAACCGGTGCCGACCCGCTGCGGGCCGTCTCCGTCGAACCAACCTTGCCGCCGCTCCTGGCCGGCGAGACCACGGCCGCCGCCTCACTCCCGTTGCGCGGACTGTCCTTGCCAGGCGGTGCATTGGGTACGGCGTACGCCGCACTGGGCAAGCCGAGCCCGGGTGAGGGCCACTGGCAGGCGCGGGCGGCCAAGTCGGTGCTGGACCTGCAGAACGCGACGCAGGTGCTGGGCAAGGCGATCAAGAGCGGGCACGACCAGGAGGACGACGACGAGGAGCGCACGAAGGGCGCGTCCGCCGGCGGTGCGTCGCAGCTCGGTGCGCAGCTCGAACTGATCGCCGGGCTGATTGAGGCCGGTGTGCCGACCCGGGCGTATTCCGCCTCGCTGGGCGGCTTCGACACCCACGCGGATGAGCGCGGGACGCAGGAGCGGCTGCTGACCGAGCTGGACGGCGCGCTGACGCCGTTCGTGCAGCGCTTGCAGAAGACGGACCGCGGGAAGAACGCGGTCGTGCTGGTGTACTCCGAGTTCGGCCGCCGGGTCCAGGCCAACGGAAGCGACGGCACCGACCACGGCACCGCCGGCCCGGTCTTCGTCCTCGGCGAGAAAGTCGCCGGCGGCTTCTACGGCAACCAACCCAGCCTGACGGACCTCTCCAACGGCGATCTCAAAGCCGGCACCGACTTCCGCGACGTCTACGCCACAGTCCTCCACCACGTCCTAGGCGCCGACCCCGCCCAAATCCTCGCCAACCACACCACCACCATCAACGGTCTACTCCGCGCCTGACCCCACCACCGCACCAGCACCATCGCCCGCCTCCTTCGCGTCCCACCCCGCCAACCTCCCGCCACACACCAGTGGATATCCGTCGGTGTCGTGGGTTCTCCCCTCGCACACCACGGGAGAACCCACAACACCAGGGGATATCCGGCCGGATTGCTGGTTGGAAGGAGCCGGGTGGATGGCTGGGCTGGCCCTGGCGGGGTGGGGCCGGGAGAGGGTGGATCGGGTGGGGCTGGTGGTGGGGTTAGGCGGTGGGTGGCGGGGCAGGAGGTGGTGGGGCAGGGGGTGGTGGGGCAGGGGGTGGTGGAAGGTGGAGGTGGAAGGCGGCGCCTCGGTGGTTGTCGGAGCGGTCGGTGACGGTTAGGTCTCCGCCGTGGGCTCGGGCTACGCCGCGGGCGATGGCCAGGCCGAGACCTGCGCCTTTGCTGTGCGGGCCGTGGACCAGGCGCTCGAAGATCCGCTCGCGAGCTTCCGGCGGTACTCCGGGACCGTCGTCCTCGACCAGTACGCCGGATGGGTCGACGGTGATCCGGATCGCCTGAGCGCCGGCCTGACGGGCGTTGTCGACGAGGTTGGCGAGGACCTGGGTCAACCGCTCCGGGTCGGCCGTGACGATCGCCGATCCGACCACCTGGACCTTCAGGCCGGGTGCGACCAGCCGGATGCGAGCGGCCTGCGACTCGGCGAGATGGCGGAGGTCGACCTGCGTGAGATGCAGTTGCAGGCCGGCATCGATCCGGCTCAGCTCCAGCAAGTCGGAGACCAGCGTGCCGGCGCGGCGAGACTCCCGCACGAGCAGGAGTTCGAGCTGACCGCGCTGGTTCGCAGCGGCCCGCGGACCCAGCTGGATCAGCGTTTCCGCGGCCGTTTGTAGACCGGCGATCGGAGTCCGCAGTTCGTGCGCGGCGTCCGCGACGAACTCACGCATCCGATCCTCCGACCGTCGCGCAGCGCCCTCGGCCCCCTCCAGCGCATCGAGCATCTCGTCGAACGCGGTTGCTGTGCGGCCGAGTTCGGTGTCCGCACGCGAAGGTTGCAGCCGCCCGCCCCGGCGTCCGGCCGCGATCGAGCGGGCCAACCCGGTCATCGCATCGAGCGGCGCCAGCGCGAACCGCATGCCGATCACCAACGCGAGCGCGGTGGTCAGGATCGCAGCGGCGCCGGAGAGCAACAGCACCGTACGAAGCCGCGAGCTCGCGTCGGCGAGCAAACTGGTGTCGGCGGACAGCATCAACGTCGCGCCCTTCGTCTGCTGACCGGCCTGCAGCGTCGCCTTTACCTGCCGCACGGTCCCGCCCGCGTCGATCGGCGGCGCTCCCAGCTGGCGCCCGTTCCGCAGGATCAGGGTGACCCGGACGCCGTCGGCATCGACCCGGCGTACCAAGTTGCCTGGAGCAACGTTCTGCCGGGCCAGCTGTTGCGCCAGTTGCGCCCGCCCGGTCAGCAGCGAGTCGAGGCTGCGCTCGGCCTGCGCGTCGAACACCGCCTTCACCGTCAGCCCGGTGATCGGCAGCACGACCAGCAGTACGGCGATCGCTGTCATCGTCACGCGAACGCGCAGCGACCCGGTCCGCAGTCCTCTCATGGCCCGTCACATGCCCGGAGCACGTACCCGGACCCGCGGACGGTATGCAGCAGCCGCGGCCCGTGCGCCTCCAGTTTGCGGCGGAGGCCGCTCACGTAGACCTCGACCAGGTTGTCCGCGTAGTCGTCGTACCCCCAGACGGCCGTCAGCAGCTGCGTCTTGCCCACCACCTTGCCGTCCCGTCCGGCCAGGAACGCGAGCAGCTTGAACTCGGTCGCCGTCAGCTCGATCGCCGTCCCGGCCCGGCGTACCGCTCGCGCCTCGACGTCCACCTCGAGGTCGCCCACTGCCAGCACGGTTCGCAGCCGTCCCATCCGGCGCAGCACCGCCTCCACGCGGGCGATCAGCTCGGCCAGGACGAACGGCTTGACCACGTAGTCGTCCGCGCCGGTGCGCAACCCGTGCAGGCGGTCCCCGACGGCGTCGCGGGCGGTCAGCAGGATCACGCCGGCGTTCGACGTCTCGCGCGCGAGCGTCAGCAGCTCGAACCCGTCCCGCCCGGGCAGCATCACATCCAGCAGCACCAGATCCGGACGGTACGTCGCCAGCTCCCGCTCGAACCCGTCGCCGTCCGGCCGCGTCCGTACGTCGTACCCGGCCTCGGTCAGCGCGATCCCGACGGCGGTCCGGATCGGTTCCGCGTCCTCCACCACGAGTACTCGCGCCGTCATCCGCCCATCCTCGCACCGCCACCGAGCCGCCCCGCGACACGCGGCCACAGATCCTCAGCACATCCTCAGCGAGCGTCTCGTAACTCTCCGTGTCTCGCCGGTCGAGACCCCCGGTTCGACGGGCCGGGGGAGTTGTGCATAGACTCCCTGGCATCATGCGGCACCAGCTTCTCCTCCTTCGCTGCCGCGGCGAGGCCTGACAAGGCCGGTTCCCTCGCCGCGGGGTTTCGTCGTACGCCGGTCGTCCAGCGACCCTGTGCAGTAGACAGCTTCTCGAGGAGAACCCCCGTGGCACCGAAGAACCAGCCCAAGCCTGTTCAGCAGCCGTCCGGTATGCCGACCCACCGGTACCGCGCGTTCCCGCCGATCGACCTGCCCGACCGCACCTGGCCGGCCAAGTCTGTCGACCGCACCCCGCGCTGGCTGTCCACCGACCTCCGCGACGGCAACCAGGCGCTGGTCGAGCCGATGTCCCCGGCCCGCAAGCGGCGGATGTTCGACCTGCTGGTGAAGATGGGCTACAAGGAGATCGAGGTCGGTTTCCCGAGCGCCAGCCAGTACGACTTCGACTTCGTCCGCAGCCTGATCGAGGACGACGTGATCCCGGACGACGTGACGATCTCGGTCCTGACCCAGGCGCGCGAGGAGCTGATCGAGCGCACCGTGCAGTCGCTGCAGGGCTCGCCGAAGGCCACCATCCACCTCTACAACGCGACCGCGCCGCTGTTCCGCCGGGTCGTGTTCAACGTCGACAAGGCCGAGTGCCGCACGATCGCGGTCCGCGGCACCGAGACCGTGATGAAGTACGCCGACGAGATCCTCGGCGACTGCGAGTTCGGGTACCAGTACAGCCCGGAGATCTTCACCGGCACCGAGATGGAGTTCGCGCTCGAGGTGTGCGAGGCGGTCAGCGACGTCTGGCAGCCTGCCGAGGGCCGCGAGATCATCCTGAACCTGCCGGCCACCGTCGAGATGTGCACCCCGAATGTGTACGCCGACCAGATCGAGTGGTTCGGCCGGAACCTGACCCGGCGCGAGCACAGCACGATCAGCCTGCACCCGCACAACGACCGCGGTACGGCGGTGGCGGCCACCGAGCTGGCGCTGATGGCCGGCGCGGACCGTGTCGAGGGCTGCCTGTTCGGCCACGGTGAGCGGACCGGCAACGTCGACCTGGTCACGCTGGGGATGAACCTGTTCAGCCAGGGCATCGACCCGCAGATCGACTTCTCCGACATCGACGAGATCCGCCGCACCGTCGAGTACTGCACGCAGATGCGCGTTCCCGAGCGTCAGCCGTACGCCGGTGACCTGGTCTACACCGCTTTCTCGGGCTCGCACCAGGACGCGATCAAGAAGGGCCTGGAGGCGCTGGACAAGCAGGCCGCGGCCGAGGGCAAGCCGGTCGGCGACATCGCCTGGGAGGCGCCGTACCTGCCGATCGACCCGAAGGACGTCGGCCGCAGCTACGAGGCCGTGATCCGGGTGAACTCGCAGTCCGGCAAGGGCGGCGTCGCGTACATCATGAAGTCCGAGCACCGGCTCGACCTGCCGCGCCGGCTGCAGATCGAGTTCAGCCGGGTGATCCAGCAGCACACCGACAACGAGGGCGGCGAGGTCGGCCCGCAGCAGATGTGGGACATCTTCGCGGCCGAGTACCTGGCGCCGGGCGCGTTGTCGCTGCTCAGCGTCAACTCGACGTCCGGTGAGGGCCAGGGCGACCAGCTCCGGGTTCAGGTCTATGCCAACGGCGTTCCGCACGAGTTGGTTGGTGAAGGCAACGGTCCGGTGTCGGCCTTCGTGGACGCGATCAAGCCGCTGAAGTACGACGTACGGGTGCTGGACTACCACGAGCACGCTCTCTCCGCGGGCGGTGACGCGCTGGCCGCGGCGTACGTCGAATGCGAGGTCGGCGACGACGTGTTCTGGGGTGTCGGCCGGGATGCCAACATTCTCACTGCTTCGTTGAAGGCCGTGGTGTCTGCTGTCAACCGCGCCACGCGCTGACAGCGTTCTCATCTTCACTCCGAGTTGCCCGCCTCCGTGTCGGAGGCGGGCAATTCCTGTACTCCCCGATACCGTTACCTCACAGTCCGCAACGTTGTCTCAACGTTGCCTCAAGTCGTTGACTCGGTGACTGAGGTTGCGCACACTGTCGTCACTATGCGCAGATCCTTGCAAGACAGTGTTACTAAGTCGAGCTGATCAGGGTCTGCGCCACCGACTTTCCCTGGTAGTCGCGTGGAGGTGAGCAGTGAGTGGTGCGGTCGACACGTCCGCGGCGAAGCTGATCGAAGGACCGGTCGTCGAACCGAGACCCTCGGCTGCTCGGCGTTTTGTCAACGCCTGGCTGGTCCGAAGACTCTTCAAGGCGGTCCTGACGGTCTTCATCGTCACCACCGGCACGTTCTTCCTGGTCAGATTGTTGCCCGGTAACCCGGTCGACACCTATATCCAGACGCAGATCGCGCAGACCGGTATCTCGTACGAGGCGGCCGCCGCCCAGGCGAAGAACCTGTTCTCGCTCGATCCGGACGCCCCGGTGATCTCGCAGTACGCGACCTACATGGTCAACCTGCTGCACGGCGACTTCGGCAGCTCGACGCTGTCGCCGGGCACCACAGTCGCGCAGGTGATCAAGACCTACCTGCCCTGGACGCTGTTCTCGGTCGGCGTCGCGACGGTCTTCAGCTTCATCGTCGGCATCGTGGCCGGCATGATCATGGCCTACCGCCGGGAGAGTTGGATCGACCACCTGCTGACGTCGATCGGCTCGCTGTTGCACGCGATCCCGAACTACATCCTGGCGATCCTCATCGTGGTCTTCCTCGGCGTGAAACTGCAGCTGTTCAACCTGACCGAGGCCCGCGGCTCGTACACCGCAGGAGTGGAGCCGTCGTTCAGCCTGAGCTTCCTGAACGACATCTTCTACCACGCCTTCCTGCCGATCCTCGCCTACGCGCTGACCACGGTCGGCTCCTGGGCGCTGGTGATGAAGTCGTCCACGGTGGAGACCCTCGGCGAGGACTACGTGACGGTCGCCCGGGCGCGCGGTCTGTCGGACAACCGGATCCGGTCCGGGTACGTCGGACGCAACGCCGTACTGCCCCTGTTCAGCCAGCTCGCGGTGTCGCTGGGATTCGTGGTCGGCGGCTCGATCTTCGTGGAGAAGATCTTCGGCTACCAGGGCATCGGCTTCAGCCTCTTCAACGCGGTCAACGGCCGCGACTACCCGGTGCTGCAGGGGATCTTCCTGGTCGTCACGATCTCGGTGGTCGCGGCCAACCTGCTCGCGGACGTCCTCTACAGCCGCCTGGATCCGCGGATCCGGGTCGGCGGCAAGGCCAAGGGGTGAGCTGAGATGACAGAAGCATCGATTCCGGTCACCTCGATCGGCACGACCGGCGTCTCACGGTTCGCCGGCATCCTCAGCTCACTGCGCCGCAGTCCAGCGGGTTTCATCGGCTTCGTGGTGGTGCTGTTGCTGGTACTGGTCTCCGCGATCGGGCCCTTCTTCGCGCCCGACATCGCGCCGAACGTCAAGGAGATCCTGCTTCCGGCCGGCTCCCCGGGCCACCTGCTCGGTACCGACAACGAGGGCAAGGACGTCCTGGCCCAGATGATCGGCGGCGGCCGCACCGTCATCTTCGTCGGATTCTTCGCCGCGGCGATCTCGACGGCCATCGCGATCGTGCTCGGATCGCTGGCCGCCTACCTGGGCGGATGGGTCGACTCCGCGGTGGTCACCGTGGCCGACGTCTTCCTGACGGTCCCCCCGATCATCCTGCTCGCGGTACTCGGCGCGTTCTTCAAGCTCGATTCGCCGATCCTGCTCGCGTTGCTGGTCGGCGTCCTGTCCTGGCCGGTGCTGACCCGGGCGGTGCGGGCGCAGGTCCTCTCCCTCAAGGAGCGAGAGTTCGTCGAGGCGGCCAGGCTGCTCGACCTCGGGACAGCGCGGGTGGTGTTCGTCGAGATCCTGCCGAACATGGCCAGCTTCATCCTGATGAACTTCATGATCGGCGTGACGAACGCGATCTACCAGCTGGTCGGCTTCTACCTGCTCGGGCTGGCGCCGCTGAGTGGGGCGAACTGGGGCATCATGCTCAACCGTGCCTGGATCGCCGGCGCCATCTTCAACGACGCGAGCCTGGCCTGGATCCTCAGCCCGATCGTCGCGATCATCCTGCTGCTGCTCGGACTGGTGATGATGACGAGATCCCTCGAAGAGATCCTCAACCCGCGGCTCCGGGACCGGTGAGCACTGTGACGACTACTTCTTCGAGTACCCGTGCGAGGCGCGGCGGCGAGGGCAAGCCGCTGCTGTCCATCCGGGACTTCAAGGTCGAGTACCGGACCGGTTCCGGTGCGACGGTTCAGGCGGTCCGCGGTGTCGACCTCGACCTGTTTCCGGGTGAGAGCGTCGCACTCGTCGGCGAGAGCGGCTGTGGCAAGACGACGCTCGGGCTCGGCCTGCTGCGGTTGCTGCCGCGGCTCGGGCACGCCAGCGGCCAGGTGACCTTCAACCGCGGCGACGGCACCGAGATCGACATCCTCGGCCTGGACGGCCGGGACCTGCGGCAGTTCCGCTGGCGGGACGCGGCGATGGTGTTCCAGGGCGCGATGAACGCGTTCAACCCGGTGCTCAAGATCCGCGCGCACATGCACGACACGATGCGCGCGCACACCAAGTTCACCAAGCAGGAGATCGAGGACCGGGCCGGCGAGCTGCTCCGGCTGGTGCGGCTCGAGCCGTCCCGGGTGATGGACAGCTACCCGCACGAGCTGTCCGGCGGTATGCGGCAGCGCGTGCTGATCGCGATGAGCCTGCTGCTCGAACCCGAAGTACTGATCCTCGACGAGCCGACCACCGCGCTCGACATCCTCACCCAGCGGTCCGTCGTGGACGTCCTGCACGAGGTCCGCGAGCGGCTCGGGTTCTCGATGATCTTCATCTCCCACGACCTGTCGCTGGCCGCCGAGCTCGCGGACCGGGTCGCCACCATGTACGCCGGTCGCATCATCGAGACCGGCGGTGTCCGGGATATGTTCTACCGGCCGCGGCACCCGTACACGCTCGGGCTGATCAAGGCCGTGCCGCCGATCGTCGGCGACCTGCCGGACATGGAGTCGATCCCGGGCGGACCGCCGAGCCTCGCCGCGCTCCCGCCGGGTTGTACGTTCAATCCCCGGTGCAAGTACGCGACCGAGGAGTGCAAGGAAGAGGACCCGCCGTTGCTCCCGATCACCGACGAGCCGGGTGACGCGCACGAGGCGGCCTGCATCCATTGGAAGGACGTGCACCTCCAGCGCGAGGTGCCAAGCGACTTGGGGAACGCATCATGAGCGCGTTGGAGAAGTCCCCCGAGACCGCGGGCCGGGCGCCGTTGATGACGCTCGGCGGGGTCAGCCAGGTGTTCCACACCAAGGCCGGTCCGATCCGGGCGGTCGACAACATCAACCTGTCGGTCAACCCCGGCGAGGTTCTCTGTCTGGTCGGCGAGAGCGGTTCCGGGAAGACGACGGCGGCCCGGATGGCGGCCGGTCTCGCCAGGCCGAGCAGCGGTGAGGTCGCGTTCGACGGCACCGACATCTGGTCGTTGAAGCGGGACGACTTCGCCACCTTCCGGCGCAGCGTGCAGTACGTCCACCAGGACCCGTACGCCTCGCTCAACCCGACGCGGACGATCCTGCAGACGATCACCGCCCCGCTGCTCAAGCACGGAGTGGTGAAGAGCAAGAAGGCAGCCGCAGAGAAGGCAGTCGAGCTCCTCACCAAGGTCGATCTGACCCCGGCCGAGAACTACCTGTCGAAGTACCCGCACCAGCTGTCCGGCGGTCAGCGGCAGCGGGTCGCCGTCGCCCGGGCGCTGACGCTGGACCCGAAGCTGATCATCGCCGACGAGTCGACGTCGATGCTGGACGTGTCGATCCGGATCAGCGTGCTCGCGATGCTCGGCCGGCTGCGCGACGACCTCGGCGTCGGGTTCCTGTTCATCACCCACGACCTGGCGATCGCGAAGTACTTCGGCTGGCACGGCAAGACCGCGGTGATGTACCTCGGCCGGATCGTGGAGTTCGGGCCGACGCCGAAGATCATCAACGCGCCTACGCACCCGTACACCCGGGCGCTGATCGACGCGATCCCCGAGCCCGACCCGGACCTGACCAAGACCAAGGGCCGCGAGTCCCTGCGCAGCCTGGAGATTCCGAGCCTGGCGCACCTGCCGTCCGGGTGCACGTTCCATCCGCGCTGCCCGCTGTTCGAGGACGGGCTGTGCGACGGGGCGGTCCCCGAGCTCGTCACGATCCGGTCCGGCCAGTCCGCCGCGTGCCACGTGGTCGCGCGGGACGGCGTGGCCGCTCTCGACGATGAGGCACGGTCGGATGAACCGAGGGCCTGATGTCGTCGCAGATCGGCCGGATGGCGCTCAGCTGGGCGGCGTTCCTGGTGCTGGCCAGCGGAGTCCTGCTACTCACCCTGACGCCGGGCACCCCGGAGTTCGTCGTCACCTTGTTCACCTTGTGTTTGGGCCTGCTACTGGGCCTGGTGGTCGTCGTCGGGGTGGTCATCACCCGGCGCCGGGAAAAACGCGAGGGCGGTAGTTAGTCCCACCAGTAAGTAGTAACTGACCCACATAGGTGTGTGGTCAGTCCAGAAAGGACGAAGGATGAGTCCCACCGGCACCAACGATTCCGGCACCAACGGGAAGGGCGCGAGCGCCCTGACCAACGCGATTTCCCGCCGGCACGTGCTCCAGATCTTCGGTATCGCCGGTGTCGGCGCGGCCGGCATCGGGTCTGTGACGGCGTGTTCGCCGAGCAAGCCGAACGCCAGCGGGGGTGACAGCGGCAAGTCCGGCAACAAGGAGTTCCACGGGGCGTACCCGTACCAGTTGCCGCCCAAGGGTCACTTCAACCTGGCAGCCGGTGTCACCGACGGCATCCAGGCCAGCAACAGCCCGTACTTCGACCTCGTCTACCCGTCTGCCGGCATGTACTACTGGGCCGACAAGAAGTGGGAATGGATGATGGCCGAGTCCGGCACGCTGGACGAGGCGACCAAGACCTACACCCTGAAGCTGCGCTCCGGGCTGAAATGGAGCGACGACAAGCCGGTGACCGCGAAGGACGTCGTGTCGACGTTCAACCTGCGCTGGCTGCTGCGCCAGCAGGACTGGACGTTCCTGTCCGACGTCAGCGCCAAGGACGACACCACCGTGGTGTTCACCATCGGTACGCCGTCCACCGTGCTGGAGCGCTACATCCTCCGTGCCGGCATCCTGCCGGACTCGGTCTACGGTGAGTGGGCGACCAAGGCCGAGACCATGCGCAAGGCCAAGACCAGCCTGGACAGCGCCGAGGGCAAGAAGCTGAACGGCGACTTCCAGAAGTTCCGTCCGGAGAACCCGGTCGTCTCCGGCCCGTTCAACTTCGACGTGAAGAGCATGACCAACGCGCAGATGTCGCTGGTCAAGAATGACAAGGGCCTGTTCGCCGACAAGATCGGCTTCACCAAGGTCGTCCTGTACAACGGTGAGACCTCGGACATCTCCCCGGTCGTGCTGAACAAGGACGTCGACTACGCCACCCACGGTTTCGCGGTGGCCACCGAGAAGACCCTGCTGGGCAGCGGGTTCCGGATCCTCCGGCCGCCGGTGTACTCGGGTCCGTCGCTGGTGTTCAACTACACCGCTCACCCGGAGTTGGCCGACGCCAAGGTCCGGCAGGCGATCGCCTACGTCCTGGACCGCAACGAGAACGGAACCGTCGCACTCGGCGACTCGGGCAAGCCCTGCAAGTTCATGGCCGGCTTCTCCGACATCCTCGTGCCCGACTGGGTATCGGACGCCGACCAGAAGAAGCTGCAGGCGTACGAGAAGGACGAGGCCAAGGCCACCTCGCTGCTGACCGAGGCCGGGTGGAAGAAGAACGGCGGCAAGTGGACGCTGCCGAACGGCAAGCCGGCCGCCTACGACATCAAGTTCCCGACCGAGTTCGCCGACTGGAACCCGGCCGCCACCAACGCGGCCGACCAGCTGAACAAGTTCGGGTTCAACATCACCAAGCGGGGTATCACCTTCACCCAGCTGAACCCGGACGTCCTGGCCGGCAAGTTCGACATCGCGATCCAGGGCTGGGGCGCGTCGAGCCACCCGCACCCGTACTTCGCGTTCGTCCAGGACCTGTACACGTTCAACTACGTGATCGCGGCGAACTCCGGCGGCAAGGGCATGAACTTCCCGCTCAAGCAGACCACGTCGGCGGGTCCGATCGACCTGCAGTCCGTGGTGGACAAGTCCGCCCAGGGCCTGAACGTCGACGAGCAGAAGAAGAACATCACCGCCGCGGCGATGGCGTTCAACGAACTGCTGCCGATCATCCCGCTCTGGGAGCGCTACGGTAACAACCCCGCGCTCGAGGGCACCCGGGTGGCGAAGTTCCCGGCCGACGACGACCCGATCCTGAAGAACGCGCCGTACGCGGACAACTTCGTCATCATGGGCATGTACTCGGGCAAGGTCGCACCGGTTTAACAACTGGCGTTCTGACCCGATTGTTTGGTTGGGTCGGCCGGGTGATCAGTGTTCGCGAGATCGACCCGGCCGACCTGGCCTTGTTCGACGAGTGGTACGACGCCTTCCGGGCCGGCGCGGTCGCCGGACGGGAGGCCGCGCTGGTGACCGGAGTTGAGGCCCTCGGGTACTCGCTGCGCAACCCGGGTCCGCTCAAGCAGCGGATCGCGGTCGGCGCGTTCGAGGACGACCGGGTGCTCGGCGGGATGCTGTTCGAGTACCGGCTGACCGACAACCTCGACACGGTCGAGGTCGAGATCGACGTACCGCCGGCGCATCGGCGGCGGGGGATCGGTACGGCGCTGTGGCAGTGGGCCGTAACCCGCTCGACGCAACTCGGCAGGACGATCGTCCAGGCTGAGCTCGGCGTACCCGCAGATTCGTCGCCGGGTGCCGCGTTCGCAGAGCGGCTCGGGTTCCAGGTGGAGCACGTCGAGGAGCATCTCGTCGTACCGCTGCCGTACGACGACCTGCGGCTGGAGGACCTGCGCTCGTCCGCGGGCCGGCTCGACGGGTACCGGCTGACGTCGTGGGCAGGGTTGTGCCCGCCGGAACATCAGCAGGCGTACGCCGACCTGCACACCGCGATGGATCTCGACGTACCGACCGGTGGCATGACGCGTGAGGTCGTGCCGTGGACCGTCGAGAAGCTCGAGGCGAGCGAGGCGCGGATCGACCGGAACTACCTCGCGCTGGTGACGATGGCGCACACTCTTGACGGTGAACCGGCCGGCTACACGCTGATCTACCTGCCGCGGGCCGACGCCGAGAACGCCCAGCAGGACGACACGCTGGTCCTGCGGGAGCATCGCGGCCACAACCTCGGCACGTTCTTGAAGCTCGCCAACCTCGAGCAACTGGCGAAACACCGTACGACGCAACGCTTCCTGCACACGTGGACGGCGCTGACCAACGCCCCGATGCGCAAGGTCAACACCCGCTTCGGTTTCCGTGCCGTCGAGCAGCACCGCGAACTGGAGCTCCGCCTGCCCAGCCTCCGCCCGGCGGCCCGTGGCGTCATCGTCGACCCTGACGACCGGATCCTGCTGGTCCGCTTCGAGTTCGACGACGGGCCGCTGTGGGCGACACCGGGCGGCGGTCTGGAGGCCGGCGAGACCGTGGTCGAGGGTCTGCGGCGCGAACTCGTCGAGGAGGTCGGCCTGCGAGACTTCGCCGACCCGCCGCACCTCTGGCACGAGGAAGTAGTTGCCGAAGGCCACGCAACCGGGTACGACGGCGTTCTCAACGACTACTTCCTGATCCGCACGGACCACTTCACACCGGCCGGCACGCTGACTGCCGAGGAGCTCCGCGCCGAAAACGTCCACGACATGCGGTGGTGGACGCCGGCCGAACTAGCCGAGCACGGTGAGCGGTTCGCCCCTCGCAACCTTCCGGACCTGCTCCGGCAGGTGCTGGCGAGCGGACCACCGACCACTCCGCTCGGCCTGTAAGAGACCTGTGCGAACTCTGCAAGAAAAGGAGCTCCGGGCAACGAGAACGCCTAGCTTCGAGGTGTGAAGCCTCGGCATACCACTGACTGGTTCGTCCCCGTCCACTCCGTTGGAGACATCGCTGCGCCGCAGATGGGGCGGCTGCCCGACGGCTGCCGGGTCGGCATCGCGTTCACCACCCTCGCGAACCTGCGCGTCGCGTCCGGGCCACGGCAGGAATGGATGCGCCTGACCGAGGAGGCCTTGCGCGAGACGCTCGCGCCGCTCGGTGTCACCAGGATCCAGCTCGACCCCGTATTGGTCGGGCCGGACCTACAGCCGGCGTACCCAGCTGAGCCTGCCCTCGTCCAATAGCCGTTGTCCGGGCTGAAATCCGGCCCATTGCCCCGCCGGGCAGGCCGCGGCGGTAGGTTCGGGGTATGCGTGAATCCCAGCTCGGTGACCTAACCGTTTCGGCCCTCGGCCTCGGCTGCATGGGGATGTCCCAGTCGTACGGCGTCCGCGCCGACGACTCCGAGTCCATCGCGACGCTGCACGCCGCCATCGACGCGGGCTGCACCTTCATCGACACCGCCGATGTGTACGGCGACGGTGAGAACGAGGAACTCGTCGGCCGCGGGCTGGCCGGCCGCCGCGACCAGGTGGTGCTCGCGACGAAGTTCGGCTTCAAGCGCCCGGCGTCGGCCTCCGCGTTGCCGTCCGTCGTCGACGGTTCGCCTGCGTACGCTGCTCAGGCCCTGGATGCCTCGCTGCGCCGGCTCGGCGTGGACCATGTCGACCTGTGGTACCTGCACCGTCGTGACCCGCAGGTGCCGATCGAGGAGACGGTCGGGGCGATGGCCGCTGCGGTCGAGGCCGGGAAGGTGCGGTACCTCGGGCTGTCCGAGGTGAACGGGGAGACGGTGCGCGCGGCCCACGCCGTACACCCGATCACCGCCGTCCAGAGCGAGTGGTCGCTGTGGACACGGGACCCGGAGACCGTCGTACTGCCGACGCTGCGTGAGCTCGGGATCGGGTTCGTGCCGTTCAGCCCGCTCGGGCGCGGGTTCCTCACCGGGCAGATCAAGTCGCCGGCTGACTTCCCTGAAGATGACATGCGGCGCGGGTTGCCGCGGTTCCAGGGCGAGAACTTCCAGCGGAACCTGGACCTGGTCGCGCAGGTGCAGTCGCTGGCTGTGGCGAAGGGCGTGACGCCGGGGCAGCTGGCGCTCGCCTGGTTGCTTGCGCAGGGCAATGACGTGGCGCCGATCCCGGGGACGAAGCGGCGTTCGTACCTCGCGGAGAACCTCGGCGCGGTTGACGTTTCGTTGAGCGCTGACGAGCTGGCGGCGCTGGACGAGGCGTTCCCGCCGGACGCGGTGGCCGGGCAGCGGTACACCCAAGGCGGGATGGACCTGGTGGGCAAGTGATCGGCGTCACCGGTTCGACCGGACAGCTCGGGTCCCGGATCGTCGCACGATTGACCGACGTACCGCTGCGGTTGATTGTGCGGGATCCGGCACGGGCTCCGTCGGTACCGGGTGCCTCTGTCGCGCAGGCGGCGTACGGCGAGCACGCGGCGTTGCTGTCGGCCCTGGACGGGGTCGACGTACTGATGTTGCTGAGTGCAACGGAGTCGGCGGATCGAGTGGCGTTGCACAAGGCAACGGTCGACGCGGCGGTGGCTGCGGGGGTGCAGCGGATCGTGTACACGTCGTTCGTCGGGGCGGCTGCGGGTGCGACGTTCACGTTTGCGCGGGACCATTGGCACACCGAGGAGCACATCCGGTCGACTGGGGTCGACTTCACGTTTCTGCGGGACAACCTGTACCTCGACTTTGTGCCTGGGTTCGTGGGTTCGGATGACGTGATCCGCGGGCCGGCGGGCGACGGGCGAGCCGCCGCTGTCGCCCGCGACGACGTAGCCGCGGTGGCGGCATCAGTACTCCTCACGGCCGAGTCCGCTCTCTCTGGTGCTGCTGTCTCCACCGACGAGCACTCCGGTGCCACCTACGACCTCACCGGACCGTCGGCGTTCACGCTGGCCGAGGCGGCGGCTGTGCTGACGGAGGCCTGGGGGCGCAAGGTGCGATACGAGGCCGAGACGCTCGACGAGGCCTATCGGTCCCGCGAGTCCTTCGGTGCGGCCCCGTGGGAAGTGGCCGGGTGGGTCACGTCGTACGCGGCCATCGCCAGCGGTGAGATGGGGCACGTCTCGACCGCTGTCGCCGACATCACCGGACGTCAGCCGGTCGGCCTCGAGGAGTATGTCGGTCGCGGGTGAGACACTGACGTCGTGCCGCTCTACCGGGATCAGGCGATCGTGCTGCGCACCCAGAAACTGGGTGAGGCGGACCGGATCGCCACGCTGCTGACCCGTGCCAACGGCAAGGTCCGCGCGGTCGCCAAGGGCGTCCGGCGGACGTCGTCACGCTTCGGCGCCCGGCTCGAGCCGTTCAGCCACGTTGACCTGCAGCTCGCGACCGGGCGGACGTTGGATGTGGTCACGCAGGCCGAGTCGATCTCGGCGTACGGCGAAGGCATCGTCAACGACTACGCCCGCTACACCGCCGGCACCGTCCTCCTCGAGACCGCCGACCGCCTCGTCGTCGAGGAGAAGGAACCCGCCACCCAGCACCACCTGCTCCTGGCCGGCGCCCTGCGCGTCCTGTCCACCGGCGAACGCGAACCGGCCCTCGTCCTCGACTCGTTCCTGCTGCGCTCACTGGCGATCTCCGGCTACGCCCCGTCCTTCGACGACTGCGCCCGCTGCGGCGAACCCGGCCCCCACCGCGCCTTCAACCCCGCCGCCGGCGGCATGGTCTGCACCACCTGCCGCCCACCCGCCTCAGCCATGCCGTCCCTCGCCACCGTCACCCACCTGGCCGCCCTCCTCACCGGAGACTGGCCCACCGCCCTCCAAGCCGACCCCCGAACCCGCCGAGAATCCACCGGCCTGATAGCCGCCTTCTTCACCTACCACCAAGAAAACCAACTCCGCTCCCTACGCCACCTAGACCTGACGTCCGGAGCGAGCTGACTCAGTTGTCCTGCTCGGTGCCCATCACCCGCTCAGCCGACTTCGAATCGCCGGCCTTCCGCGCCTCAGGGGCCGTGGCCGGAGCGTGCGGCGTACCAGGCCCAGCCACCCCCTCGAACGCGGCATACTGCGCAGACCCCCGCAGAGGCGCCCACAACACCGCCGAACTCCCACGCTGCACCGGGGGCACCAGAGTATTCAGCCTCTGAGCAACCCCCGAAGCTCCTGCCCCTCAGCCATCGTGTCGATCAACGCCTGCATACTCCGCGGTTCCCGCCGATTGTGGTTCACCATCTCTTGCAGGCCCGCCTGAACCCGCTGGGGGTCTTCGTTGAGCTTGCGGATCAGGACCTCGTTCAGCTGCTCGACCCGCATCGCGTGCGGGCCCGTCGACGGCGGGAAGAAGTCCTTGACATTGTCGGTGACAAGGAAGTCCGACCGACTGTGCAGTGCACCCGCCAGCACGTGCCTGTCCTTTCGATCCGCCTGCATCTCATCCTGCAGTTCCTGCGGCGGAGCTTCGGTCATCGCGTCCTCGAATGCGCCGTTCATCATCGCGATGCGCCTGGCGATGGCCTTCTCGGACACTCCCGGAGGCCGGTTCCGGCGCATCTCGTCGATCACTTTCCGAGTCCACCGGGGCTGGAAGACGTCCTGCTCTGCCAACGACAACAAGACGTCGGTCGTCAGTTGTCCCCGGATCACGTTGGCGTCCAGGAATGCGTGCTCGGTCTCCCGCGAGTCTGGCCGGTCGGACGACTCGGTCACGGCGCTACGCCTCGCCGTCCTCGGGATCGTCAGCCAGCATCTCGTCCAGGATCGCGCGTCGCCGCGCGCGACGCTCATTGTCCCACCGGATCACGTCCGCCAACTGAACCCAGTCGACGGACTCCGAGGACCGGAACGGAATATCCCCTGCGGCGACGTGCTTCCGCAGATCGTCGCGCCGCATCCCGATCGCATAAGCCGCCTCGTCGATCGGCAACTCCGGCCGGAACGGCATAACCTTGACCGCCTGACCCGCCTGCATCGCCTCGAGCACATGCGACACCGCGCGATACACCAGCGGCGGAATCTCCATCCGCTCTCCGTCAGGCCCGATCACCGCCGGCCCCCCGGGCTCGATCTGCCGCTGATCCTCATCCAGCAGATAAATCCGCGCATCTCTCGTTGGTCCGAGCATGTCCCGAATTGTATTCGCCGTGCGGATTCCGTGCTCGTCCCATTCGCGACCCCTGTGGATAAGCGCAGCAGCAAACCATCGACCGAGATCTCCGCGATGCGATCGCCCATACCGTCGGCACGGCGCGGAGTCGGCGGCACCGAATCCGATTCACAAAGAGGACCAACGGCGGGCTCCCGCGGGGCGGGGGGCGTCACGGCGGGGCACCTAGACTCGACCACCTTGGGGAGGGTTTCGTCCCGAATCGGGTAGGCAATCCTCCCCACGTCCCCAACCCCGGCTGCCGCGGACGACTACTCGGTTGGCCGACGAGAGGCCCCTTGGCGGCTGGAACGTCGGTCCGGCCCGACGGGCGCCTGTCCAGTGGCACCACGAAGACCTGTGGTCAGCAGTCGGCGCCCCGCGGCGCGACCGCATCGCCTCCGTTCGGATCGACGAGCACTGGGACCGCTTGTCCGATGCGCAGCTGGGTGGCCGCCTGCTGGGTCATGGCGATCTGCCCGCTATCACCCAACGTGCTCTGCCAGGTGATGTCCCACTGCGCAACCGCGGTCACCGGGTACTTGCAGTTCGCCAACTTCTGCGACGTTTTCACATACCGATGCCCGCACGTAGGCGAGGCCTTCACACCCATCGACTTGTCATACGGCGTCCCCGGCCCTTCACACCGAACCGTCTTACCGTCGCCCATCGACCAGTTAATCGCCTTCACCTGAGCCGTGACTGTCACCGACAACCCTGGCACGCTCGAACTTCGAACGATCGGTCCCCAGGTGTTCTCCGTCTTGGTCACCCATAACCAGACGGGCATGTTTACCAGGCCGATCTGACCAGGAGCCGGCGCCGTCTTGATGAGTGGCGCAGCCAGGTGCATTTCCCCGATTGCCTCGTATACCAGTGTCACCGGGTCGACCACCACGGTGTCCGGCCTACCGGGCAACCAGATCCACCGCGTTACAAACCGTGTGCCTTGCTCGCGAACACAGGTCCAGATAGCACCGTCGGTGTGGCCTTGCCAGGAGGGGTCGCTCTTCGGCGGCTGCGGGTCGAGTCTCCGTAGGTAACACTGCTGGCCGTTCGACCAATTACCAAGGTGCGACGTACATGCACGCGAAGCGCCGCCGTCCATGCAGACGCGCTCCGGTGTCCTGACGGTCGACTTGGCGGGCTTCTTTCCTGGCTTCGTCGACTCCTTTGGCTTCTGCACCACGGTGCGTAGGACCCACCAACAGGGGCCTTTCGGCAAACAAAATGGAATGTAGTCGCCATCTGGCTTAGGTGGCAGTTTCTTGTTTCCGGCCGATGCTGTCTCTGCAGCGACAAGAGTTGTCAGAATTAACGCACCCATGAGGAGGCTGGCAACGGGTCTCAGCAAAGATTTCAGCATGTTCCGGCGTCCTGCTGATCGACGAGGAACCACATCTTCTTGGATTGACCAGCTGGTGGCGCGAAGACCAGTTTTGCCTGCACCTTGCTTCGTCCGTCCGTCCCTGGGCCGACAGGTACGGGCTTGCGTGTTGCGAGGTACCGGAGTGAGACCTTGGATGCGTCCTGGCAGACACGGAGGAGTACCTCTGGTTGCTCCCCGGTGGTCTTCACTGAGACGACGGAGATCGACTCGATCTTGACCTTGCCGTCCTGGTACCAGCCACGCTCTTGATTGAACCCGACGCTTCCCCACACCTGGATGAGCCAGTTGCCGCCGACACCCGCCTGCAGCAGCTTGGCCTCGGTCGCCGCGGGAGGGTTGTTGAGTGCAGTATCGGCGGCTACCGATGCCGTCACATAGCGCTCCTTGGCAGCCGTGATGGCAGCCTGCTCCTCCGTGGTCCGGTTTGGCGTGGACGGCGCGGTAGGTGTTGGGCTTGTGGTCGGAGCGGTTGTGGTCGGGGTGGTGTTGGGTTGGCCGGCCTCGGGGGAGCCTTGACAGGCGCCTAGCGCTGTCAGGGCGCAGAGGGCTGCTGCGGCGGTTGTGAGAGCCGGTCGGCGGGGCATGGGGTGGGGCTCCGTTCTTGAGTGTTGTTGTGTAAAGGGTGGCATACGGAGGGTGTTCGAAGTCGGGCGTTTTCCACAGGTTGCAGGTTGTTGCAGTTGGGGGTGGGCGGCGGGGTTCGGGAGTGGTGGGGGAGGATCGGGGTATGTCGCCTATTGGTCGTCGTCGGGGTCGGGGGGTTGTTGGGCGGGGGGAGCGGAAGGTGGTGGTGGCGCCGGAGCCGCATCCGTCCGGGGCTCGGCCGCCGGGGATTCCCAAGGAGCTGGTGCCTCGGCATGTGGCGATCGTGATGGATGGGAACGGGCGGTGGGCCAAGCAGCGGGGGCTGGCTCGGACCGAGGGGCACAAGGCCGGTGAGGCTTCGTTGCTGGACGTGATCAAAGGCGGGATCGAGATCGGGGTGAAGTACATCTCGGCGTACGCGTTCTCGACCGAGAACTGGGCCCGGTCGCCCGAAGAGGTGCGGTTCCTGATGGGGTTCAACCGTGAGGTGATCCATCGGCGGCGTGACGAGCTGGACGCGATGGGGGTCCGGGTGGTGTGGTCCGGGCGGCGGCCGCGGTTGTGGAAGAGCGTGATCGACGAGCTCGAGTACGCGCAGGAGCGGACCAAGGACAACGACACCATCACCTTGCAGTTCTGCGTGAACTACGGCGGTCAGGCGGAGATCGCCGACGCGATGAAGTCGATCGCGGCGGAAGTTGCCGCCGGCAAGCTCAAGCCGGACCGGATCACCGAGAAGACGATCGCCCGGCATCTCTATGCGCCCGACATCCCCGAGGTGGACCTGTTCGTGCGGTCGTCCGGGGAGCAGCGGACGAGCAACTTCCTGGTCTGGCAGCTGGCGTACGCCGAGATGGTGTTCCTGGACACGCTCTGGCCGGACTTCGACCGTCGGGACCTGTGGCGGGCGATCGAGATCTACGCGCAGCGCGACCGGCGGTACGGCGGCGCGATCCCGAACGAGGTCGCCGACGGAGAATTGCGGGCACAGGGCAACTGATCCGGGAACCGGGTACGGGTCGGGCCGCGTCTACGCTGGTTGTGACCGTCAACGGGAGTGGTAGCGCGCCGGAGGAGACCCCGCGGCAGATCGCGGAGCGGGAACTGCTCGCTGCGCGGGAGGATGTACAGCAGATGGCCGAGAACATGCGCGCCAGGCTGAAACAGGACGAGCAGGGTGAGCAGGACCAGCAGGACGAACAGACAGGCGAGTGAAGCAGTGCGTTGGGAGAGCTGATGGTGGATTTGGCCGAGGTCAGAGGACGGACGGATGAGGTCGCGTCGGCGCTGAACCAGGCGCGGGCGGTCCTCGGGCGCGTCGAGAACCTGCTGAACGAGGAGACTGTCGATCAGGAGTTGACCCTGCGGCTCAACGACGTACAGTCCTTCGGCAGGTCGGCCGAGCGGGTCTCCCAGTTGGAGCAGGACGCGGGTCCCAAGCGGCGGGCTGCGTGGGAGACCGAGGAGCCGCGGGCAGTTGCGGCGTCGGACGACGCCGACGCCGCGTTGGGTTCCGCGTTCAGGAGCTCTCAGGGCGACGCCGGAAGCATCTCGGCGAGACTCAGCGAGCCGTCGAAGGACATGGCCGGGCTGCGCGACGGTCTGCGTGCCAGCAGCGAGCAGCTCCAGAACGTCATGAAGCACGCCGACGCGCTCGACCGCATGGAGGGGTACGACGGACCTAAGGGCCAGTTGGCGAACGTTCGCGGCGTGAAGTCGATCGTCGACGAGGCCGAGAAGGGTGTCGCCGAGGCCGCGGCGCGAATCGAGACGGCACGGACGATCGCGGCCCGGTTCGAGCAGGAACCGCCCGCCATCAAGAGCGGACAGCTCGCGGACCAGATCACGTCGACGAGACACAGGCTGGGGAGAGAGCTCTCCGGCGCCCAGGACCGGGTCCGCGAGGTCCGAGGTCCAGTTGGATCCAGGAAAGCCGACGTCGCGAAGGCGACCGATCAGGCGATCGGCGCGGCTGTCACAGCCAAGGATGCGGAGAAGGCGGCGAAGGAGCTGGCGAAGAACGTGCAGGCAGGTACGACGCCCAGGCCCGCGCCGACCCAGCACACCCAGACCCAGCACACGGAGAGCAACTCTCAGCAGGACCTGCACCGCCGGCTGGACGGGAAGGCCCAGAACAGCGGAATGCAGCGCTAGCGGCCTGGCGAGGGGAGTAGGCCGCGTTCGATTGCCACGGTGACCGCGCGGGTGCGGTCGTCGACGTCGAGTTTGGCGAACAGGCGCTGGAGATGGGTTTTGACCGTGGCCTCGCCGATGAACAGTTCGCGCCCGATCTCCGCGTTGCTGAGGCCGCGGGCGACGGCGGCCAGCACCTCGAGCTCGCGTGGCGAGGGTTGCGCGGCGGCGGGTGCGGCCGGCGTACGAAGACGGGACATCAGCCGCGCCGCGACCGGCGGGGCGAGCACGGTCTCGCCGCGGGCGGCGGCCCGGATGCCGTTCAGCAGGTCGGCGTGCGGCGTGTCCTTCAGCAGGTACCCCGCGGCACCGGCCTCGACCGCGTGCAGGATCTCCGAGTCGGTGTCGTACGTCGTCAGCACCAGTACCCGCGTCGCCGGGTAGCCCGACACGATCGCCCCGGTCGCCGCGACACCGTCCATCCGCGGCATCCTCAGGTCCATCAGTACGACGTCCGGCCGCGTCGACTCGACCAGCGCCAGCGCCTCGGAACCGTCTCCGGCCTCACCGACCACGGAGATGTCGTCGGTCACCGACAGCATCCCGCTGAGCCCGGAGCGCACCACCGGATGGTCGTCGACGACGAGTACCCGAATCACGCATCCTCCTGCACAGCTGGGATCAGAACCTGAACTCGCGTGCCGTGGCCGGGAGTGCTTTCGATCTGAACGGTACCGCCGGATTCTTCGACCCGGCCGCGCATCGCGTTCAAGCCGAAACCACCCGAGGTTGTGCCGGGGTAGAAGCCTGAGCCGTCATCCCGGATCTCGATCCAGACATCGTTGGACGAGAGACCGAGGGTGATGAGGACTTGAGTGGCGGCCGCGTGCTTGCGTACGTTGGCCAGCGCCTCCTGGGCCGACCGCAGCAACACCACCTGCTGCGCCTGCGGCAACGCCGCGACCTCGTCGTCCGGCAGATCCAGCGAGACCTGTACGTCGACACCGGTCTCGGCCGCGAACCGCTCCGCCTGCCGACGCAGTACCTCGGTCAATGTTGCCTCCGACAACGCAACCGGGGTGAACGCGGCAACCAACGCCCGCGCCTCGGCCAGGTTCTCCCGCGCGGTGTCCTCGATGGCCGCCAAACGTGCCGCGGCATTACCACCCTGCGAGAGCTCGGCCGCGGCGGCCTGGGCCAGCATCACGATCGAAGTCATCCCCTGCGCGAGCGTGTCGTGGATCTCCCGCGCCATCCGCTCGCGCTCGGCCATCACCCCGGCGCTGTGGTGCGCCTCGGCGAGTTCGTCCCGCGCCGACTCGAGCTGCTCGATCAGTTCGGCACGCTGCTGACTCTGGGTGATCACCTTCTCGATCCAGATCCCGAACAGCAGGCTGACCACGAGACTGACCAGCATCCACGGCAGGATGCTCCAGAACGCGTCCCAGCCCCACCCGGCGCTCCACAACTGCGCCGTACCGACGCCGAGCACCAGCAGCAGGCTGAGTCCGACCCCTTCGCGAATGTCCTCGCACAGCAGCCAGATCTGCGCCGACGCGATGAACATCAGGAACACCGACTGCGGATAGATCCCGATCAGCACCATCAGGGAGGCGATCAGCACCAGCCGATAGGCGTACGACGGGAGCGCCCGGCGGGACCGGATCGCGTACAGCCCGATGAACTGGTACGCCGCCCCGAGAACCACCACCGTGCCCGCGAAGAGGGCCTGCCGCACGGCGCCGAGGTCGCCCAGGAACGACAGCGCCAGCGTCATCCCGAGCAGCACCCAGAACACGATGTGCCAACCGATCAGCGTCCGTGTCCACACGGGCTGTCCGGCGCCACCGCGAGAGCTCTGCACAGACCCCATCTTCCTCCACAGCAGGATCCACACACGAGGACCGGTCCACGCCGGTGACAGCTCGGTACGACGCCGCTCCGGAAGGGAGGGCGTCGTACCGGTGACCTGGTTCATCAGCCCGCGTCCCGGCGGGTCCAGCGGAACACCCGCTGGGCGAGGAACAGGCCGACGATCAACCAGACGGTGAGCACGATCGCGCCGGTGCCGAGCTGCCAGGAACCGCCCGGCTCGTTCACCTGGAACCCGTCCGGCAGGAACACCGACCGCATCCCCTGGGCGAGCCACTTGAGCGGGAAGACCGAGGCGACGTCCCGCATCCATCCGGGCAGGCTGCTGTAGACGAAGTACACACCGGACATGAACTGCAGCAGCAGGACGACCGGGGTGATCACCGCGGACGCGGCCTTGCCGGACTTCGGTACGACGCTGAACGCGATCCCCAGCACCGACCCGGACGCTGCGCCGAGGATGAAGATCCAGGCGAAGTGCAGCCACTTCGACGGCTCGCTCGGGATGTCCACGCCGAGCAGCAGCCCGGCGATCGCCAGCAGTAGCGCGAACTGTGCGATCGAGGTCACCAGCACCTGGCCGATCTTTCCGATGAAGTACGACTGCGGCGGCATCGGCCTACCGCGGAGCCGCTTGAGCAGGCCCTCGTCACGCTCGAGCGCGATGCTGATCGCGAGCGACTGGAAGCTGCTCAGGAAGATGCCGGAGGCGATCATCCCAGGGGTGAAGTAGGTCGCGGCGTTGACGCCGTTGAAGTCGGTGCTGCCGAAGACGGCGGAGAAGATGCCGAGGAAGATGATCGGGAAGAAGAAGGTGAAGATCAGCGCCTCCTTCTCGCGGAAGAACTCGCGGACCTCGAGCTTGGTCCGGGCCAGGCCGACCGACAGCGTCGACGGCAGCGGCTTCGTGGTGGTGTCGGCCATCAGAGTGCTCCAGCTTCGATCGAGACAGCGGCGTCGGCGGCGTTGGCCTTGCCGATGAGGTCCAGGTAGATGTCTTCCAGGCTCGGGCGGCGGACCTCGAGCTCCGGTACTTCGCCGTCGAAGCGCTGCATCAGCGCCGCGATCTCGGCGGTCGGCCGGTCGGTGCGCAACTCGTGCGGGCCGTCGGCGTCGCTCCACGAGACCCGTGCGGTCCGGGCGCCACGCCCGCCGAGCGTCTCCGGCGTACCGATCTCGATCATCCGGCCGTCGGCGATCACCCCGACCCGGTCGGCGAGGTGCTCGGCCTCGTCCAGGTAGTGGGTGGTCAGCAGGATCGTCGTACCGCTGGTCCGCAGGTTCTCGATCAGGGTCCAGAACTGCCGACGGGCCTCGGGGTCGAACCCGGTCGTGGGCTCGTCCAGGAACAGCAGCTCCGGGTTGCCGATCACGCCGAGGGCCACGTCGAGCCGGCGGCGCTGACCGCCGGACAGCTTGCGCGGCCGGGTCTTGCGCTTCTCCTCGAGCCCGACGGCGGCGATCACCTCGTCCGGGTCGCGCGGGTTCGGGTAGTAGCCGGCGTAGTGGTTGACCAGTTCGAGGACGGTCGACTCGGCCTCGTCGCGCGAGGTCTGCAGCACGATCCCGATCCGGCTGCGCCACCGGCGGTCGGCGTGTGCCGGGTCCATGCCCAGCACGCTGACCTCGCCCTCGTCGGCCCGGCGATATCCCTCCAGGATCTCCGTGGTCGTTGTCTTGCCGGCCCCGTTCGGGCCGAGCAGGGCGAACACCTCGCCCCGGTGGATGTCCAGATCGACACCGTCGACCGCGACCTTGTCCGGGTACCGCTTGACCAGGCCGCGCACCCTCACTGCGTTGTCGTTCTCCATGCCTCAACTCTCGCTTTCCGGCACCGTCCTCCGGGAGCACCGCCCGGCTGACTGCTCTGTCCCCCGACCGGTGGACAGCGGTGTACGTAAGAACAGGAGGTGGTGGGGTCAACCGGGTCTCGACGGCCGGGTTCAGGCGGGCGGAGTCGTATACGTAGACGACTACGTCCTGTTCTTGCGTACACGCCGAGAGGGCTGACGGGAGTGGGGCTGGGCGGTTAGGTTCGGGGAATGGCTCAGACGGTGCGTGGTGTGGTGGCGGCGCGCAAGGGTGCGCCGGTGTCGATCGAGGAGATCACGGTCCCGGACCCGGGGCCCGGGGAAGCGGTCGTGAAGGTGCAGGCGTGCGGGGTCTGCCACACGGATCTGCACTATCGCGAGGGCGGGATCAACGACGAGTTCCCGTTCCTGCTCGGGCATGAGGCCGCGGGGATCGTGGAGTCGGTCGGCGACGGCGTGACCGACGTCCAGCCGGGTGACTTCGTCGTGCTGAACTGGCGGGCCGTCTGCGGCAACTGCCGCGCCTGCCTGCGCGGCCGGCCCTGGTACTGCTTCAACACGCACAACGCCCAGCAGAAGATGACACTCAAAGACGGCACCGAGCTGAGCCCTGCCCTGGGCATCGGGGCGTTCGCGGAGAAGACCCTGGTCGCGGCCGGGCAGTGCACGAAGGTGGACCCCGCCGCCAAGCCGGAGGTCGCGGGCCTGCTCGGCTGCGGCGTGATGGCCGGTCTGGGCGCCGCGCTCAACACGGGCAACGTGGGCCGGGGGGACACCGTCGCCGTGATCGGCTCGGGCGGTGTCGGTACGGCGGCTGTCGTCGGCGCCCGCCTCGCCGGAGCGGCGAAGGTGATCGCGATCGACCTCGACGAGCGCAAGCTGACCACCGCGCAGGAACTCGGCGCGACGCACACGATCAACTCGAAGGGCCTCGACCACGACGGGGTCGTCGCCGCGGTGCAGGAGCTGACCGGCGGATTCGGCGCCGATGTGGTGATCGACGCGGTCGGTCGCCCGGAGACGTGGAAGCAGGCGTTCTACGCGCGCGACCTGGCAGGCACCGTGGTGCTGGTCGGCGTACCGACGCCGGACATGCGCCTCGACATGCCCCTCCTGGACTTCTTCGGCCGCGGCGGCTCCCTGAAGTCGAGCTGGTACGGCGACTGCCTCCCGACCCGCGACTTCCCGCTGCTGATCGACCTCCACCTTCAAGGACGTCTGCCCCTGGACCGCTTCGTGTCCGAGACGATCACGCTGGACGAGGTCGAGGACGCGTTCACGAGGATGCACCACGGGGACGTACTGCGGTCGGTCGTACTGTTCTAGCGAGGAACCCGGCGGCGACGATCCCGATCGCTGCCGTCAGCGCGACCGCCCAACTCGTGGTCGGGAACGAGCGCGTCGACAGGTACAGGGTGCCGAAGATCGTGACGCCGCCGACCTGGCTCAGCTGCATGGCGGTGGTGAGGATGCCGCTCGCGTCGGCGGCGCGGGGGAGCGGTACGTGGGCCAGGGCCTGGGTGACGAGCGGGCTCGCGGACAGACCCATGCCCGCGCCGGCCAGTACCAATGCGGGCCACAAGAACGACCCGACGCCCGCGTAGCCGACAGCGCACAACGCGAGTCCGACAGGTACGACCAGGTGGTGCAACCGGCTCGGGACCACTCGCCAGAAGTACCCGACCAGGCCGAACGTCACCGCGAACGGGAGCCAGGTGAGACCGGCCCGCATCGCCGATTCACCGAGCTCGGTCTGCAGATGAAGGGTGAACGCGAACAGGAATCCACCGAGGGCGAGCAGCGTGCAGGCCATCGTGAACAGACCGGCCGGCAGCCCGCGAGCGCGCAGGACCTCGAGGTTGAGCAACGGGTCCGCGGTACGGCGCTCGTACCCGACGAAGACGGCCGCGAGCACCACACCGGCGGCCATGCAGCCGAACGTCCACAGCGGCCACCCGATCTCGTGGCCGACAACCGCGGGCAGCACCATCAGCAGTACGGCGCAGGTCGACAGCGCCAGCCCGGTCACGTCGAGGCGGCGCGTCGCCGCCGGCCGGTCGGCGGGCATCGCGCGCGGGACCAGGATCGCCAGGCAGACGCCGACCGGGACGTTGACCAGGAACACCGGGCGCCAGCCGGAGCCGAGGATGTTCGCCCCGACGAGGAGGCCACCGGCGATCAGCCCGGCGACCTGGCCGGCGGACAGCGTCACGCCGTACGCCGACAACGCCTTGGCGCGGGCCGGTCCGGAGAAATGCGCCTGGATCAGGCTGATGATCTGCGGCACCATGATCGCCGCAGCGACGCCCTGGATGAACCGGAACAGCACCAGCGGCAGGATCGCCGGCGCCAGGCCGCAGGCGAGTGATGCGAGCGTGAACAGGATCGCGCCGGTCAGGTACATCCGGCGGCGGCCGTACAGATCGCCGAGCCGGGCGCCGGTGATCAGCGTCATCGCGTACGCGACCAGGTAGCCGCCGACGACCAGTTGCAGCCACGCGCCGGAGGCGTGGAAGCCGGCGCCGATGGCCGGCATCGCGACGTTGACGATCGACGTGTCGAGCAGCGCCATGAACTGGCCGAGGAGCAGGACGGCGAGCATCAGCCCACGCCGAGTATCCGCAGGGCGGTCGGTGGTTAGAGCGGTCATCAGGTTCTCCCTTGTCTGCACGGGACGTGGGGGTATACCTGGCGGGTCCGCGGGATTCATCGGTCGCGGACCGATGATTTTCGGGAGGTTGCGCAGTACGTACTCCTGCAACCGAACCGTGGGAGGCTGACCGCGATGGACCGCGACGACTTCGACCGGACGACCGAGCCGCACCGGCACGAGCTGCTGGTGCATTGCTACCGCATGCTCGGATCGATCCACGACGCGGAAGACCTGGTGCAGGAGACCTTGCTGCGGGCGTGGCGCGCCTCGGACACGTACGACGAGCAGCGGGCGTCGATGCGGACCTGGCTCTACCGGATCGCCACCAACGCCTGTCTGACCGCTCTCAAGGGCAGAGCCCGGCGTGCGCTGCCCTCAGGATTGGTGACTGCGGCTGAGGACACTCAGGTACCGATCGAGTTGTCGACCGAGGTGTCCTGGCTGCAGCCGTTCCCGACCGACCCCGCGTCGGCGACGGTCGCGCAGGGGAGTCTGCGGCTCGCTCTGATCGCCGCCATGCAGTACCTCCCGGCCCGGCAGCGCGCGGTGCTCGTGCTGCGGGACGTCCTCGACTGGCCGGTCGCCGACATCGCCGAGGCCCTCGAGACCACGTCCGCGAGCGTGAACAGCGCGCTGCAGCGAGCGCGGGCCAAGCTCGCCGAGATCGACCTCACCGAGGACGACGTCGACGAGCCCGACGACCGGGAGATCAAGTCCGTCATCGAGGACTACATCCGGGCGTTCGAGGCCGCCGACGTCGGCGGCCTGACCCGGCTGCTCACCGACCAGGTCGTCCTCGAGATGCCGCCCGCCCCGCTGTGGTTCGTCGGGCGCGACGCATACGGCGAGTTCATGGAGCGCGTGTACGCGATGCGCGGCCCGGACTGGCGACTGCTGCCGACGGTGGCCAACGACCAGCCGGCCATCGGCGCGTACGTGCGCGGGGACGACGGACGATTCCACGCGCACAGCCTGCAGGTGTTCACGGTCACCAAGGCCGGCATCACGCACAACGTGGTCTTCTTCGGCCAGGAGCTCTTCGCGTACTTCGACCTGCCCCTACACCTTGAATGAGATCCACAGATCTGGAGTGGCGTCGGGCTTGCCGGCGATCGGGCGGGACTCCTGGGTCCACACGTCGCCGGAGACCTCGGTCGCGACCCGTTGCCAGAACCTGACCGCCTTCTCGTTGTTGCCCTGGAACGCGACGTCGCACGGACCGGGGTGATGCGACAGCACTTCCTGGACGGCGCGCAGTCCGTGTCCGCTGCGACGTACCGGACGCACCATGAAGAACGCGTTCAGCACGTGTACCGGCTGCTGCAGGGCTCGCATGAAGCAGAAGCCGACCGGGTTCTCGCCCAGCGAGATCAGGTACCCGGCCCACTCCGGATCGCCGGTGAGAACCTTCTCCAGCCACTCGGTGCGGAAGCTGCCGTCGGGGCGCGGGAGCTGGCCCTGGAACTCGGACATGTCGTGGCGGAACATCAGCCACAGCCGCTCCATCAAGGGCCGGTCGGCAGGCTGGACACGGCGCACCACGAGATCAGACATGGGTCTCCTCAGGACTTGTTTTGAACGCAGAAAAGCCTCCCGCCGGAAGAGTCCGGTACGGAAGGCTTACTGCGGTCAGTTTATCAGCCCTGTACGGCGGTTACGGGGCGGCGGTGCCGCCGTACACAGTGATCTTGTAGTCGGTCACCGCGAGGGCGAGCTGCAGATCGCGCAGCTGGCGCTGGATCCGGTCACGGTGCTCCTGCATCAGGGCGAGCCGCTGAGGTGCGGTGTGGTCGCCCTCGAGCACCAGCTCCAGGTAGTGGCTGATCGTGCCGATCGGCATGCCGGAGGCACGCAGCCTGCTGATGAACGCGATCCGCGCCATCGCCCGCTGGTCGTAGCTGCGGTACCCGGCGGAATCCCGGCGTACGTCGAGCAGGCCGATGCGCTCGTAGTACCGCAGGGTGTGCGCGGTGAGGCCGGTGAGCTCGGAGGCCTCGGCGATCGACAGCTGCTCGGGCAGGTCCTCCGGCAGCTCGAGCAGGCCCATCAGGTCCCGATCGATCGGCGGGGTGAGCAGTTCGGTCGCGTTCATGTCTACGACGGTATGCCTTAGAGCGCGCTCAAAGGCAAAGGTGACCTCGGCCACAGTCAGCCGAGGAGCTCCCGGGCGAGCGCATCGGTCAACCATTCGGCGTACTTCGTGTCGCTCCAGCCGTAGCGGCGCAGCTCGAGGAACGGGCCGGAGGTGGACAGCATCAGCAGCAGGTCGACGGCGTCGGCTGCGTCGAGACCCGGACGCAGCCCCCAGCGCCCGGCGATCTGATCCACCACCTGGCGCAGACCGTCGCGCCGCAGCTGCTCGCTGCGCTCGACCACGGCCACCGCATCGGGCTCGTGGGACGCCGACTCGGCGACCTCTTTGATCACCGCGACCCGCGTCAGGATTGCGGTGTTGCCTCGAACGAACGCGGCCAGCGCCGCCCGGCCGGACTCCGCCGCGGAGATCTCGGCGAAGAAGGCTTGCTGCAGAGGCGGAAGCCGATCCGGCCCGAGGACGGCGTGGTCGAAGCAGGCTTGCAGGAGCTCGGCCTTGGTGTGGAAGACGAAGTACACGGTCTGTACGGCGACACCGGCGCGGCCGGCGATATCGGTCATCCGCGCGCCGACGTACCCGGCCTCGGCGAACACCTCGATGGCGGCGTGGATCACCCGCTCCCGGGTCTCCGCCGCCTGTTCGCGGCGGGTGCGCTTCGGCGTCTTGACAGGCTTCCCCACCCGTCTCACGCTAGCAGTAGTCATTCACTAGTGGCAGCCACTAGTGAAAGGGGGAGAGGCATGGCGACACCAGTCGGCGCTGTGAAGGCATCTGATCCGTGGGAGATGGCACTGATCCACCGGGTGATCCGGCGGGGGTTCGAGCAGGCGAGGGTGCATGTGCTGGCCGCTGGGGCCGAGTCGCGGGCCGCAGCGGTGGCGGCGTACGTCGACTTCCAGCTCGACGGTCTGCACTCGCACCACTCGACGGAGGACGAGCTGCTCTGGCCTCTGCTGCTCGAGCGCGCTGAGCTGTCGGCCGCGCTGATCCGCCGGATGGAGCAGCAGCACGTGGCGATCCACGATGCCGTGGATGCGGCCCGAAGCGCGCTGACGGCCTGGCGTACGACACCGACCGCTGCTGGTGCGGAGCCGCTCGGCGCGGCGCTCGAGCTCGTGTCCGCGCGGCTTGTCGAGCACTTGGGGGAGGAGGAGCGTGACGTCGTACCGCTGATCGCGACGCACGTCACCCAGGCCGAGTGGGATCAGCTGGGGCAGAAGGCGTTCAGCAAGTTCAAGCCGAACCAGCGGTTCACGGCGATGGGCGAACTGCTCGCAACCGCCCGGCCCGAGGAGGCCGCCCGGATGCTGGCCGACCTACCCGCACCCGTCCGGGGCATCTGGTGGCTGTTCGGGCAGCGCCGCTACCAGCGGTTCATGAAGTCCGTCGAAGGCTAGGACTTCTGGCACTCCTGGCAGGTGCCGAAGATCTCCAGGGTGTGACTGATGTCGGCGTAGCCGTGCTCGGCCGCGACCTTGTCGGCCCAGCGCTCGACGGCCGGACCCTCGACCTCGACGGTGCGGCCGCAGCTGCGGCAGACGAGGTGATGGTGGTGACCCTTCGAGCAGCGCCGGTACGCCGTTTCGCCGTCGGCGGTGCGCAGTACGTCGACCTCGCGGGAGTCCGCGAGCGCCTGCAGAGTGCGGTAGACAGTGGTCAGACCGACGGCCTCACCGGCGGACCGGAGCTCCTGGTGGATCTCCTGGGCGGTCCGGAAGTCGTCGATCTTGTCGAGCGCGAACGCGACCGCCGCGCGTTGACGGGTCGAGCGTGTTCCGATAGCCACCGTTCCTCCTGTCATCTCTCTACCGCCCTCCAGTCTCTCAGAACTCAGCAAGTCAATGCTCGTCCCAGTGGTCACCGTGCGCCGCGTGCAGGTGACCGTCGTGTACGTAGTCGACGTGATCCCCGTGCTCGACCTTCTTGTGGCCGCAGGCCTGGCTGTGTGCGTGCGGGTGCCCGGCGCTCACCACATGCGGCTCCGGTGCCGGTACGCCGATCTCCGGCTCCTCATCCGCCAGCGGACGTGCCCGACCGGCCCGCCGCCGCAGCAGTGTCCCGACCGTCGCAGCCACCACGAACCCGGCCAGTGCCAGCACCACGATGGTCGCACCCGGCGCCACATTCGCGTTGTACGACGTGACGATGCCGGCCAGACACGCCAGCACACCGATGACACACGCGGTGATGAACGTACTGCGGAACGACCGAGTCACCTGCTGCGCTGTCGCCACCGGGACGACCATGAGCGCACTGACCAGCAGCAGCCCCACCGTGCGCATCGCGACCGTCACAGTGACCGCAGCCATCACGGCGATCACCAGGTTGAGCAGCTGGACCCTGAGTCCCGTCGTACGGGCGAACTCCTCGTCCTGGCACACCGCGAACAGCTGTGGGCCTAGACCGATCGCTACGACCAGTACGGCGACGGCGAGGCCGACAACGACGTACAGGTCGCTCTGGGAGACCGTGGTGAGTGAACCGAACAGGTAGGTGTTCAGCGTGGCTGCACCCTGACCTGCGAGGCCGATCAGCAGCACACCGCCTGCGATACCGCCGTAGAACAAGAGAGCGAGCGCCACGTCACCAGTGGCCTTGCCGCGGGCGCGGACCAGTTCGATGGCGGTCGCGCCGGCGATCGACACGATGATGGCCGTCAGCACAGGTGCGCTACCGGTGAGCAGACCGAGCGCCACACCGGTGATCGCGATGTGACCGATGCCGTCACCCATGAGCGACAGCCGCCGCTGCACCAAGTACGTCCCGATAGCGGGAGCTGACAGCCCTGTGAGCAGCCCGGCGATCAGGGCCCGCTGCATGAACTCGAGCTGGAACATGGTCATGACGTGAGCCACCCCGGGTCGTCGTCGGTGTGGGAGTGGTGGACGTGGGCGTGGGTCTGGGAGGCGTGCGGCGGGCCGTCGTACACGATGCGGCCGCGGCGCATCACGACCGAGCGGTCGATGAGGGCGTCCATCGGGCCGAGGTCGTGGCTCACCATCACCACGGTCGTGCCGCGGGCGACCCGCTCCCGGACCGCGTCCGCGAAGATCTGCTGGCTGGCCAGGTCCACGCCGGCCGTCGGCTCGTCGAGGATCAGCAGCTCCGGGTCCGACACCAGGGCTCGCGCGATCAGCACCCGCTGCTGCTGCCCACCGGACAGCTCGGCCACCGCGTCCTTACGCCGGTCGGCCATGTCGACGACCTCCAGCGCCTCCTCGATCGCCTGCTTGCCGGCGGCACCGAGCGGTGCGAACATCCGCCGCTTCGAGAGCAGACCGGACGACACCACCTCGTACACGGTCGCCGGTACGCCGCCGGCCGCGGTGATGCGCTGCGGCACGTACCCGACCCGTCGCCACTCGCGGAAGCGGGGGACCGGCGTCCCGAACAGCCGGACCTCGCCACGGGCCGCCGGGAGCAGCCCGACGACGGTCTTGATCAGTGTGGACTTGCCGGAGCCGTTGGTGCCGAGCACGGCGACCACCTCGCCCTGGCGGATCCGCAGGTCGATGCCCCGAAGCACCAGACGGCCGCCCAGGTCGACGGAGAGATCGTCGACCTGGACGGCCCTGGATGCGGTATCTGTCACGAGCAGCCGTTCGCCTTCCGGAGCTCCTGCAGGTTCTCCTGCATGAGCGTCAGGTACGTTTCCTGGGAGTTCGCGTCCGACAGGCCCTCGATCGGGCTCAGTACGGCGGTCTGGACGCCGACGTCCTTCGCGATCGTCTCGGCCACCTTCGGACTGACCAGCTCCTCGTAGAAGATGGTCGTCACGTGCTGGGCCTTCACGATGTCCTGGACCTCCTTGATCCGGGCCGGTGTCGGCTCCGCGTCCGGCGTGAACCCGGCGATCCCGACCATCGTCAGACCGTACCGCTTCGCGAGGTACGCGAACGCCTCGTGGCTGGTCACGAACGTCTTCAGCTTGCAGGTCGCCAGACCGGTCTTGAACTCCGTGTCGAGCTTGCCGACCTGGGCGAGCAGCGCCTTCGCGCGCTCGTGGTACCCGGCGGCGTTGGCGCTGTCGACACTCACGAGCTTGTCCTCGACCGCCTTGACGACCGCGGCGTACCGCACCGGGTCGAGCCAGAAGTGCGGGTCGAGAGCGTTGTCCTTGTGGGCGGCTGGGGCCGCGCCCTCCTCGTGCTCCTCGAAGTCGGCGCCGGTGGCTTCCAGCTGCGCGGCCGGCGCGATGTCGAAGCCGGCGTCCTTGGCGTTCTGCTCGACGGCCTCGTCGACGGCAGGCTGCAGGTCCTTCTCGAAGACGACGAGTTTCGCGCTCGCGATTTCTCCTACCTGCTTGGGCGTCAGCTCCAGGTCGTGGGGCTCGACGCCGGGGGCCGTCAGCGTGGTGACGTTCACCGCGTCGCCCCCCACTGTGCGGGCGATGAACTCGAGCGGGTAAAACGAAGCAACGACGTCGAGCTTGCCGCCACCGGTGCCGTTGGCGGCGGAGCCGCCGCATCCGGCCAGGGTGACGGCGACCAGGGCGGTGGCGCCGGCGAGGACAGCTCGAAGACCAGATTTCATGACAATCATTTTCATTTAACTGGAACTGATTGTCAAAACAGGGAGTTCACGATGGCCAGCCGCAACGTCGGGCGACGACGTGCCGACCACAAGGGCAACCGCCGCCGGACCCTCGATATTCCGCAGGGTCACGGTCATGGGCACGGACACGGGCACGGCGATCACGTGGTCGACACCTCGGTGGTGAACTCCGACGCGGTCGTCGCCCGGCGCGTCCGGATCGTGGTCGCCGCGATCCTGATCCCGCTGATCACCGGGGCCGTGGTGCTGATGATCGCGTTGTGGCCGGGCGGTGGCGTGAAGGTCGACTCGTACCAGACCAGCACCGCCCGCGGCGAGGTCACCGCGATCAAGGCCTGCCCGGACCCGAAGGACAAGTGCGACCTGGCCACGGTCAAGCTGAGCAACGGCCCGGACAAGGGGAAGGCGGTGCCGGTCCAGGTGCCGAGCGCCGGTCAGACCCCGTTCGCGATCAAGGCCGGCCAGTCGGTGATGCTCGGCATCCAGGACGGCGCGCCGCTGGACCAGCGGTACCAGTACGTCGACCACGACCGGTCGAAGCCGTTGCTGATCCTCGCGGTGATCTTCGCGATCGCGGTCGTCGCGCTGTCGCGGTGGCGTGGCTTCGCGGCCCTGATCGCGCTCGCGGTGACCGCGGTGATGCTCACCCAGTTCATCCTGCCGGCGATCCTGAAGGGCTCGAATCCGCTGGTGGTCGCGGTCGTCGGCGGTGCCGTGATCATGACGATCGCGGTGTTCCTCACGCACGGGATCAATGCCGAGTCGTCGATCGCACTGGCGGGGACGATCGCCGCGCTCGGGCTGACCGTGCTGCTCGGCTGGTTCTTCGCCAAGTTCTCGCAGCTGAGCGGTCTGGCCGCGGATGGTGCGTCCGCGGCCAAGTCGTTCGCGCCCAACCTCGACCTGACCGGGCTACTGGTGGCCGGGATGGTCATCGGTGCCCTGGGTGTCCTCGACGACGTCACGGTCACGCAGGCGGCCGCTGTCTGGGAGTTGTCGGCGGCCAACCCCGCGGCGAGCCGACGCGAGCTGATGTCCGCGGGTCTGCGCATCGGCCGCACGCATGTCGCCTCGGTGGTGAACACCCTGGTCCTCGCGTACGCCGGTGCCGCGATGCCGGTGCTCATCGTCTTCGCGATCCAGGACCTGCCGACGCTGTCCGTCATCTCCACCGAGTCGGTCGCGATGGAGGTCGTCCGCGGCCTGATCGGCAGCCTCGGGATCATCGCGGCGGTCCCGCTCACCACCGCGCTCGCCGCGATGGCGGTCGCCGACCGCTCCCGCGAACTGGTCGCCGACGCGGAACGCCTCTAACCGAAAATCAGCCCTTCCCCCCGAGCGCTGTGGCTTTTACAGTGCTAACTAGGTCACGGAGAGTCCGCCCGCGATTACCTTCGGCGACCTAACGGGGTGAGGAGTGCTGATGAGGTTCTGTCATCGGGACGGTTCGACCGTTCATCTGGGGTACTGCGCGACGGTGCATCCGGCCGCGGAGCTCGACGAGCTGATCGCCGGCCTCGACACCTGTGCGGGTGCGGTCCGCTCGGCGCTCGGCGTACCTGTCCTCGGGGTCGGTCTGTGGTTCCCGCATCGGCTGGCCGATCGGCTGGCGAACTCGCCGGCCGCGCTCAGCAAGCTCCGCCGGGCACTGCAGCGCAATCGGCTCGAGGTCGTCACGCTGAACGGCACGCCGCACGCGCAGTTCACCGACAAGGTCGTCGGCACCAAGCTGTACTGCCCCGACTGGACCGACCCTGAGCGACTCCGCTACACCCTCGACCTGATCGACGTGCTGGCCGAACTGCTCCCCACGGACGTCGCGTACGGATCGATCTCGACCGTGCCGCTCGGCTGGCGGGTGCCGTGGTCGAAGGAGCGGAACCGCGCCGCGCGCGCGGCGATCGACCGCGTCGAACAGCACCTGGCCCGGACCGAGGCCAGGACCGGCCGGACGATCCGGATCGCCGTCGAGACCGAGCCGGGCTGCGTACTCGAGATGATCGGCCAGGCCACCGCGTGGCTGGACCGCTACTCCAGCCCGTACGGCGGTACGTCGCGTATCGGCCTGGGGCTCGACACGTGTCATCTGGCGGTGCAGTTCGAGGACCCGGCCGAGTCGTTCGAGCTGCTATGGCGAGCGGGCGTCGACGTGGTCAAGGCGCAGCTGTCCCTGGCTCCAACACTTGTGGACCCGGGGGACGCCTCCGGTCGGTACGTGCTCGGTCAACTCGGCACACCGAAGTACCTGCGCCAAGTGCGTGAGTGGGGCGGACCTGGGGTGGACGACGTGGCACAGGCCTACGAACTGTCCGGTCACGCCGCCTGGCGGATGCATGCCCACCTGGCGGCCCACGCTGCGCCACCAGATCCGTTGAGCGCGACAACCGGCGTACTGGATGACTGTCTGACCAGACTGGTTGGTGGTGGGCATCCACTCACGCACCACCTGGAGTCAGAGGTGTACGTGTGGCCGCGTGCGGCCAGAACTCAGCAGGCGTTGGCGAAACGGATCGCCAAGGAGCTGACGTGGCTACGTGACCGGCTGACCGCTCTGGGGCTGGACGAGGTCTGAGTAGTCAGGCAGCGGGACTGAGCTGAGGGCCTTGCCTACTGCGTTCTGCGACCAGATGAAGCGCTGGACCGCTGTCGGCAGCTTTGCCAGCCCGGCTGCTGCAGCAGGTATCAGCCGCAACGCAAGCGGGCTGCCCGGGATGATAGTGCGCATCACCTTCGGTGCGAGCCGTCGGCTCGACGCTACGAGCGGCCGGATGATCCGCTCGTAGTTGCGCAGTCCCGACGGCAGATCAGCACGTGCCGCAGCCAGCTCTCCGGCCAGGATGTACGCCGCCACGACAGCAAGGCTCGTACCGCCACCGACTGCCGGGCCGGGGCAGTAGCCCGCGTCCCCGACCAGTCCGATGCGGCCGCGGTGCCAGGTGTCCAGCGTGATCTGTGCGATCGAGTCGAAGTAGAAGTCCTCTGCTTGTTCCAGGTGCTCCAGCAGCTCCGGCACCTTCCAGCCGTAGTCCCGGAACTCCTTGTTCAGCAGGGCTTTCTGCTCGTCCTTGTCGCGGTAGTCGTACTGCAGCTCAGGTGCGCGGAAGAGGAAGCCCGCGCGGACCTGACCGGTCTGGCGCACGCCGTAGATGCCGACCAGAGTGTCGACGGAGAAGTGGGACAGCGTGTGGTTGCCGAGGCCGAAGACGTCCGGCATCGAGAACACCGCAAGGTACCCGCCGAGCGACCGGTGCAGTGGCTCCTCGGGACCGAAGACGAGCCGGCGGACGTTCGAGTGCATCCCGTCCGCGCCGATCACCAGGTCGAACCGGCGTTCGGTCCCCGAGTCGAACACCACCTCGACGCCGGCGCCGTCGTCGTGCACGCTCGCGATCGAGTCGCCGAACACGTATTCCGCGGTGTCGCGGGTGGCGTCGTACAGGATCCTGGTCAGCTCGCCGCGGAGGATCTCCACGTGCCGGCTCGAGATTCCGGCGTACATCCGGCTGAGATCGACATCGACCGGGCGCTTGCCGAACCGCTCGATGGTCATCGCGTCGAGCTGGGTGCGAGCCGCCTCGATCGCGTCCCAGCAGCCCATCCGCCGGGTGACGTCGGCGGCCGAGCTGAACAGGTCGACGGCATGACCGCCGAGTCCGTGCCGCAGGGCCGGGGTGCGCTCGACGAGCGTCGGCTCGAAGCCGTAGCGGTGCAACCAGTGGGCGAGGACCGGGCCGGCCACGCTCGCACCCGAGATCAGGACCTTCATGACACCTCCTGGCGTTTGCTTACTTATCGGAAGGTAAGTAAACGAGGGCAGGCTTGTCAATGGCTTACTTACCGGAAGGTCAGCTAATCTTCCGGGTATGCCGAGACGACGGACCGGCGACACCCGGGCGCGGATCCAGCAGGCCGCGCTGGAGCTGTTCGCCGAGCGCGGGATGCAGCAGACCAGCCTGCGCGACATCGCCGACCGACTCGGCGTCACCAAACCGGCGCTGTACTACCACTTCGAGTCCCGCGAGGACCTGCTCAACAGCCTGGTCGAGCCGATGATCGCCGAGTTCGAGGCGTACGCCGCGGCGCAACAGGAAGCTGCTCCGGTGCCACCGCGCGAACTGCTCGGTTCGTACTTCGACCTCGCCTACCGGCACCGCGCCTTGATCCAGCTCGCGATCCGCGACCTCTCGGTGCTGCACGAACTGAAGCTGGCCGACCGTTTCATCGAGTGGCGCGGCACGCTCGCGACGCTCCTGATCGGCACGAGTCCGTCGCTGTCCGACGTGGTCCGCTGCATGGTCGCGCTGGGCGGGCTGTCCGACTGCGCGGTGATGATCGACCACGAACCCGTCGCCGAACTGCGTGAGGCCGCGGTCGAGGCGGCGTACGACAGCCTCGGCCGCCCCTGACTAACCGGTGGCGATCCGGGAGACCGCGAAGAGCAGGATGACGAGGATCGAGAAGATCCGCAGGAATCGCGGCCCGGTCGTCACCGCCGGCCACGACAGGAACGCCAGCCAGCCCAGCAGCAACGCCAGCAGCACCAACGCCGGGATCCCCACCGGGACCGGAGCGAACACTCCGACCAACGCCAGCAGCAGGGTGATCGCCGGCAGGGTCAGCTTCGGCGCGGCATGCAGCTTCGCGACGTACGGGTAACTCACCTTGGTGATCCGCTGCCGCAACGGGCTGCTGGGGGTACTCATGGCCCCATTGTTCCAGGTCCTATGGTTGAGCCCGTGTTCGTCGTGATCAGGTTTCGGGTGGGGGAGAGTGCGCAGGCCGGATTCGCGGAGCGGATGCGCGGGGCGGTCGAGGTGCTCGGGCGGCAGAAGGGGTTCGTTTCGGCCCGGGTGGGGCGGAACGTCGACGACCCGGAGTTGCTGGCGCTGACGCTGGAGTTCGAGAACATCGGCAGTTACCGCCGGGCGCTGTCGCCGTACGAGGTGAAACTGGCCGCGGTGCCGCTGTTGTCGGAGGCGATCGACGAGCCGACGGCGTACGAAGAGTTGCTGCCGTAGCACGGATTCGATAGCGGCCACCCTGGACCGATAGCCTGGTTCCTTCCGTAGATTCATCTGTGCCCGTTCTGGAGTCGAAAAGTGCCCGTGGAAACCGTCGATGCCGTCGTCAGCCTCAGCAAGCGGAGGGGCTTCGTGTACCCGTGCGGCGAGATCTACGGCGGTACCAAGTCGGCCTGGGACTACGGACCGCTCGGCGTCGAACTGAAGAACAACGTCCGCACCCAGTGGTGGCGGACGATGGTGACCGGCCGCGACGACATCGTCGGCCTGGACTCCTCGGTGATCCTGCCGACCAAGGTCTGGGAGGCCTCCGGCCACCTGTCCGAGTTCGTCGACCCGCTCACCGAGTGCCAGTCCTGCCACAAGCGGTTCCGCGACGACCACCTCCGCGAGGACTTCGCCCGCCGGAAGAACAAGGACGTCGACGACGTCAAGCTGGCCGAGATCGCCTGCCCGAACTGCGGTAACAAGGGCACGTTCACCGAGCCGCGGATGTTCAACGGCCTGCTGAAGACGTACCTCGGCCCGGTCGAGTCCGAGGAGGGCCTGCACTACCTCCGCCCGGAGACCGCGCAGGGCATCTTCATCAACTTCGCGAACGTGATGGGCACCGCGCGGAAGAAGCCGCCGTTCGGCATCGCCCAGGTCGGCAAGAGCTTCCGCAACGAGATCACCCCGGGCAACTTCATCTTCCGGACCCGCGAGTTCGAGCAGATGGAGATGGAGTTCTTCGTCGAGCCGGGCTCCGACGAGGACTGGCACGAGTACTGGCTGAAGGCGCGCTGGGACTGGTACACCGGCCTCGGGCTGAACGCGGACAACATGCGGTTCTACGAGCACCCGAAGGAGAAGCTGAGCCACTACTCGAAGCGCACCGTCGACATCGAGTACCGGTTCAACTTCGGCGGCAAGGAGTTCGACGAGCTCGAGGGCATCGCGAACCGCACCGACTTCGACCTGTCCACGCACTCCAAGCACTCCGGCGCCGACCTGTCGTACTTCGACCAGGAGAAGGGCGAGCGCTGGACGCCGTACGTCATCGAGCCCGCGGCCGGCCTGACCCGTAACGTGCTCGCGTTCCTGCTGGACGCGTACACCGAGGACGAGGCGCCGAACGCCAAGGGCGGTGTCGACAAGCGGACGGTACTGCGCTTCGACCCGCGGCTCGCCCCGGTCAAGGCGGCCGTGCTGCCGCTGTCCCGCAACGCCGACCTGTCGCCGAAGGCCCGCGACCTGGCCGGCGAGCTGCGGAAGAACTGGAACGTCGACTTCGACGACGCCGGTGCAATCGGCCGCCGGTACCGCCGCCAGGACGAGATCGGTACGCCGTACTGCATCACCGTCGACTTCGACACCCTCGAGGACCACGCGGTGACGATTCGCGAGCGGGACTCGATGAAGCAGGAGCGGGTCGCCCTCACCGAGGTCACCGGCTACCTCGCCCAGCACCTGGTGGGTTGCTGACGATGACGCTGTCACGGGATCGCGCGCTGGCCGCCTTGGGGCTGTCGGTGCTTGCGGTGTTCGTGCTGTCGTCCTGCTCGGACAGCAAGCCTTCAGCTGGGAGCACGCCGTCCGCGTCGTCGTCTACTTCTTCGAGCGCACCGCCGTCCAGTGCCCCGATCCCGACCGCTTCCACGCCTTCATTGACCCCGCTGCCGACGCCGTCCAAGCCGTGGCCGACGCCGAAGGTCACCGGCGCGCCGGCCGACGACGCTCCGCTGGCTTCGCGGATCACGTTCGCAATCTCCAAGCAGGCGCAGATCGCGGCCGGAAAGGCAGCCGCCACGACCGTGAAGTGCCCGGGCATCGACAAGGTCGAGACCGCCGGCAAGCACGAGCTGACCTGCACTGTGACGTACGCCGGGAAGCCGTACAGCGGCACTCTCACGGTCGACGCCAAGCAGTACACGGCGTCGTACAAGTTCACCTCGGAGTCGGTCGCGATCGTGCGCGCGAAAGTGGTCGACGCCGTACTGCGGACTGTGACGGACGCCGCGAAGGTGACCTGCACGATGGATGATGTTGCCGTGGTCAAGCATTCCGATGCCGGTATCGCGTGTGACGTGACGACGACGGCGAACGCCGTACAGCCTTATAAAGCACAGGTTTCCGGTAACGGCCAGGTGCTGGTGGCGAAGGCCTGATCATGCTTCACCTGGGTAATTTGACGATCGAGACGCCGGTGGTGCTGGCGCCGATGGCCGGCATCACCAACGCGGCGTACCGGCGGCTGTGCGCCGAGCAGGGCGCCGGGCTGTACGTGTGCGAGATGATCACGTCGCGCGGCATCGTCGAGGGTGACCAGAAGTCGCTCGACATGCTGACGTTCGACGCGCGGGAGACGGTTCGGTCGGTGCAGCTGTACGGCGTCGACCCTGTCTTCATCGGGCGGGCGGTGCAGATCCTTTGTGACTCCTATGGTGTCGCGCACATCGACCTGAACTTCGGGTGCCCGGTCCCGAAGGTCACGCGCAAGGGCGGTGGCGCCGCGCTGCCGTGGAAGCGGAACCTGCTCGGCGCGATCCTGCGCTCCGCGGTGCAGGCCGCGACGCCGTACGGCGTACCGGTGACGATGAAGACCCGGATCGGGATCGACGCCTCGCACCAGACCTACCTGGACGCCGGACGGATCGCTGAGGAATCCGGCGCTGCGGCGATCGGGTTGCACGGGCGGACGGCATCTCAGGCGTACTCCGGGCAGGCCGACTGGACCGCGATCGCCGCGCTGGTGGAGCACGTGTCGATCCCGGTGCTGGGGAACGGCGATATCTGGGAAGCCGGCGACGCTTTGCGGATGGTCGCTGAGACCGGGTGCGCCGGTGTCATCGTCGGGCGTGGGTGCCTGGGGCGGCCGTGGTTGTTCCGCGATCTCGCGGTCGCGTTCGCCGGTGGCGAGGCGTTGAACCTGCCGACGCTCGGCGAAGTCGCCGACGTGATGCGCCGGCACGGCGAGCTGCTCGCGGAGCTGATGGGGGAGCAGCGCGGCCTGCGCGACTTCCGCAAACACGTCCCGTGGTACCTGAAGGGCTTCCCCGCCGGCGGCGAACTCCGCGCCGCCCTCGGCATGGTCGACTCCCTCGCCCGCCTGGACGAGCTCCTGGCGCAACTGGACCGCACCGTCCCCTTCCCAGTCGCCGAACTAGGCGCCCCCCGAGGCCGCCAAGGCAGCCCCCGAGACCACATCGTCCTCCCCCAAGGCTGGCTCGACGACACCGACGGCCTAACCGCCGACCTAGCCGACGCCGAAATCGGAGTCTCCGGCGGCTAAGAACACCGCTCCGCGGCGGCTGTCCGTTGGCAGCCTCCGGCGGCTGATGCCGCCATTCGGCCGGTGGCTCAGAGGGCCAATTGCTGGAGGTCGTCGACCGACGTCACTCGTACGGCGTGTTCGTCGGCCCCCGGTGGCTCGAAGTCTGCGAGGTGCTGGTCCAGTACCGCGTCCGCGACGTCGCGCCGCTGCGGATCGAGCCGGTTGTCGGCCCGGCGCCGGCGTACCGTCGCGTGGTCCGCCTCGACGTAGACCAGGGTGAACCGAGCCCCGACCTCGCGAGCCAGCGAACGCCAACCGTCCCGGAGAAACCGCGGCGAACTGGTGTCATCGACGACCACCGAGGTCCCCGACCGCAGCAGCTCGCGCACCTCGGCTGACGCCAGCTCATGCGTCCGGATCCATTCTTGGACGGGAATGCCGTCACCACCCCACAGCCCCCGGCGCTCGTTGATCTCGTCGAGACTCACGATGCGCGCCGCCAGCCGGGGCGCCAGCGCACGCGCGACCGTGCTCTTTCCGGAGAACGACGTCCCGCACAACAGAACCAATCTGCTTCCCGTCACACCCACCATCAAACCGTCCCCGAGGGGTCGGCGCCGGTATGTGGAGACAGGTTCTGGTGTGGGGAGACATGCAATTGCGACTCTCCGGTCTGATGTGTCGGTGTCGGTGGGGCACCCGAGGACATATGACAGGCCGTGGCGGGCTGGAACCCGACATTCCCTGTCTCCGCCCACCAGCTCCTGTCCCCAGTCCCCACCGCCACCGCTCGCATGCACGCACCGCACCACCGCCCGGCGTGCACCGTCCCGCACACGAGGGGATATCCGACGGTGTTGTGCCTTCTCCGTTGGTATGCGAGGGGAGAACCCACAACACCAGGGGATACCCGGTTCTATTGCCGGAGGTGTGGGGGTTGTGGTGCCGGCTGGCGGGTTATGTGTCCGATGGCGGGACGTAGGAGACCAGCGGTGACATACCCCGCCAGTGGTGACCTGCCGACGAGCTGGCATGAGGCTGCCCCGCCGGGCAGCCGGCTGGACGATGGGCTCGTGGCGGCACGGCTGCTCGTGGGCTGTGGGATGTGCAAGCTCGACAGGTAGAGCACCGGTGAGACGCTGTACGCACGGACACGTTCACGCTCAGGTGCACTACCCAGCCGACCGACACATCCTGTCGAGCTGCAGATCACACCAAACCTGGCACCCGTCGACCACCCACACATCAGTCACAAGAGCCGCAATGGCTTGTCTCATCACGCGGCCAGGGGTGCACAGACCGGGTCAGCGGGGGTTGTCGGCGCGCCAGGCGACGTAGTGCGCGACGGCCTGAGGTACGTCGTACTGCGGGGTGAAGCCGGTGTCCGTCGTGAGGCGGGTGATGTCGAGGTGCGGGTTCGGCTGGCCGCCAGGCTTGCACGGGAGCTGTAGCGCGTCGGCGAGTTCGCGGTTGCGCATCGGACGGCCGCTGGAGACGTTGTACGTCGTGTGGCTGAGCGTGTCCGCCGTGAGGAGCAGCGCGATCGCGCGGCCCGCATCGGGGGCGTAGCACGAGTCGCCGCCGTCGTCGGCGTACAGCGGTGCCGGCTTCTCACCACGCAGTACGGCGCTGATGTACGGCGGGATGTAGTTGAACGGCGATTCCGGGTCCATCAACGGACCCCACGTCGACCCGATCCGCAGAACGACGGGTTGTACGCCGGACCCTTGGAGACCGTGCGTCGTCAGAGGTTCGACGGCCTTCTTGAACGCGACGATCAGATGCGGCAACTCGGCCGACGGGAGCGAGAGCCCTTCATGCCAAGGGCTTTCGCCCCGCCCGATGTACACGCCGAGGCTGCTCGCCACCGCGAACCGGCGTACGCCCCACGCCCGCGCCGCATCGAGCGCGTTGAACAGCCCAGTCGTATCGGTGCGGAAGTACGCGACCGGATCATCGCCCGGAATGGAGCCGGCAAGGTGCACGATGTCGCTGACGTCGTACCGCTCCCTGAGCGCGAGGAACGCGCCCCTGTCGGTCACGTCGAGCTGCTCCACCGCGACCTCCCCGGTGAGGAACGACGGCACAGCGGTACGCCGATGCGACGTGACGACGACCTCCTGCCCGAGGTCGAGAAGGGCACGCGCGGTGTGAGCGCCGATCATGCCGAGCCCACCGGTCACAAGAATCATGCCCGCGACGCTACGAGCCGCACCTCCCGGAGTCTTGATCAAATCCCGCACAATCGGTGCGCGAGCTAGTCATCCGGCCAAGAGTCCCAGGGCGACCCAGTCGGCTCCCGCTTCGTCGGCTTCTGGTTCTCCCGGTGCTCCGTGCGCGACCGCGACCCGCCGATCAGCCCGCCTACACTCAGCACGATCAGGCCGATCCCGAGGCGACGCCCGCTGGTCTCCATGGCCGAGCACGCTTCTCGGTCACCCGAATCCTTGCCAGGTCCCGAGGTGAACGCTGTACCGCATTTCACCCTCTCGAACTTCTCGAAGGTGCCACTCCACATCGTGAGCTCGTGGTAGTCCCGCTGCCAGCGGTAGACCGTCCCGACGACGTGCACACCGTCAGCGTCGAGCTCGTACTCCACCATCCGCTTTCCCCTTCGTGCCGGGGTCGGGGCCTAGCCGGGCGGATCGGCGTGCGCAGTCCGGGCGACAGCTTCCTGCCAGGCGGAATCCCTTGACCTGACCGCCGGAATCACGCGATCTTTGACGGCAATGCATTTACGAGTCACTTCCGAACGTAGTTCGTAAATCAGATACCGCCGAACCTGGTTCGTAAAGGAGTGCCGTGGACATCGTGATCGGGGTCGTCACCCATGTGACCCACCACGAGCTGTTCCACGACGCCGCGCGCACGCTGGGTGGGGTGGATCTCGAGTGGGTCAGCTACGACCACGAGGACGAGATCCGCGACAAGGTCGCCGAGTTCCTGAGTACGACGCGACTCGACGGCTTCCTGGCCGGCCCGGTGCCGTACACCGCGAGCCAAGAACTCCTCCCGCCCGGCCTGCCGGTCGGGGTGATCCGCTCGTCGGCGCTCGACCTGACGCTCGCGCTCTACCGTGCGCAGGAACGCGGCTGGGGCCGTACGCCGGTCAGCATCGACACGTTCCCGGCCGAAGCGGTCGAAGCAGTGGCCACCGCGCTGGACCTCGATCAGGACCAGATCGATTGCTTGCCCTATGCACCGACCCAGAGCGTCGACGAGATCGTCGCGTTCCACCAGGCCGCGTACCGGAGGTTCGGTGAGCGCAGCTACGTGATCAGCGTGCGCGCCGCCGTACGCGAACAACTCGCCGGCTCGCTCCAGATCATGAGCGGCATGCCGGTGCCGGCCACGATCCGTACCGAGCTGCACGAGCTCGCGCTGCGGATCGAGTCCGAGCGGGCCAGTGCGCAACGCTTCGCTGCAGGCGTCTTCCTGATCGAGGCGTCGGCGGACGAGGAACGGGCCCGGATCGGCCTGATGAACCACCTGCTCAACACTCCCGAGTTCGCCGGCGCCTGGATCGAGAACCGCGGGCGTCGCGGTGTCGTCGTCTTCGCCCACAAGGCGTTGTTCGAGCGCATCACCCGCAACTGGGTCGCCGTACCCGCTTTGGCCGAGGCCGCCGTGGCGCTCGGTGCACAGATCTCGGCCGGTTTCGGTGTCGGTGTGTCGGCCCGCAACTGCGTGCTGCTCGCCGAGCAGGCGGCCGCGCGCGCCGAGCTCGCCGACGAACCGTGTGCGTACCTGTTCGAGGACAGCGGTGTCGTGATCGGCCCGATGGGTCCGGTCGGTGAGGCGCTGCGGTTCTCGTACCGCGAGCACGGCGACGAGGTCGAACAACTCGCGAAGTACGTCGGTCTGAGCGCGACCACCGTCTCCCGGCTGGCCGCGCTGGACCACGAACTACAAGGCCGCACGCTCTCGCCTGGAGAGCTTGCCGGTCATCTCGGCATCACGGACCAGAGCGGACGCCGCCTGATCCGGACTCTCGACGCAGGCGGCCTGGTGAGCGTCGAGGGAACCGCCCAGCACCACGCCAAAGGACGCCCGACGCGTCTGTACCGACTGCGCATCGCCCAAGCGTTGGAGGCACAACCATGGAGCTCACCCGCCGCCACATCCTCAAGCTGACCGGTCTCGGACTGGCCGGCCCTGCCCTGCTGTCCGCCTGCTCGAACGACTCCTCCTCGGGAGGTGGTTCCGGCGACGGCAGCGTGAAGTTCGAAGGCTGGGACTACGAAGCCGCGCTGGTTCAGCAGAACCTCGACCGCTTCACCAAGAACAGCAGCATCAAGGTCAACTACACCCCGATCACGAGTGCGCAGTACGTCCAGAAGGTCGTCGCCGAGTTCACCGGCGGCGGCGGACCGGACGCGCTCTACGTGTACGACGACTCGCTCGCGGCCTGGGTCGAGGGCGACTACCTGCAACCTCTCGACGGGATGGCCGGCGTCGACGAGGTCTACGACGCGATCTATCCCGGCAACGCCCAGGCGATGACGTACGACGGGAAGCGGTACGGCCTCCCGTACTACACCGATGCCACCTGCCTGACGTACAACGCCGGAATCCTCGCCCAGGCAGGGATCTCGAAGCCGCCGGCCAGCCTCGAGGAGCTCGAGGCGCAGGCCCTGAAGATCAAGAACGCCGGTCTGCTGGAGTACCCGATCGGTGTGCCCGCGCAGTTGTCCGACACCTGGTGGTCCTGGGTGTGGGCGCTGCTGTTCGGCAGCGGCGGGAACATGTTCGACGATCAGCAGAACCCGATCATGAACACCTCTGACACGGTGACAAAGGACGTGTTCGCCTGGCTGCAGCAGGCCGCGACCAAGTCGAAGGTGATCGATCCGGCGTCGCTGCAATTGCTGCCGGTGCCGGTCGACAACGCGATGAAGGCGAACCGGTACGCGTACACGATCGGCGCCCGCTACGCGAGCCGCGACTACAACGACCCGGCCAAGTCCAAGGCCGCGGGCAAGATCCGGATGGGGCTCGTGCCGAGCCTGGACGGCAAGGAGCACGGGACCGTCAGCAACACCCGGATGTACGGCCTGGCGAAGGACACCGAGGTCAAGGACAACGCGTTCAAGCTGCTCACGTACCTCGGCGGGTACGACGACCAGAAGCAGCCGTACACCGCGAAGTTCTGGTTCCTGCAGCGCGGACTGGGCTTTGCCTACAAAGCGATGGTCAACGATCCGACAATCACCGCGGCGCTGAAGAAGTTCGCCGATCCGAAGATCTACACGCACCTGGCCGAGATCGCGAAGCCGCGCAACGTTCTCGGGGTGCCTTGGTACACCGAGTTCGAGACCGAGATGCACAAGGTCGTGCAAGGCGTGCTGAGCAACCAGACCCAGCCATCGGCCGCGGTCGCGTCGCTCGCGCAGTCGGCCGAGACGCTCAAGAAGAAGTACTCCTGAGCATGGCCGTGCTCAGAGGGATGGCCGTGCTCAAGGGGATCGGGTCCGCTGAACGCCGGCCGCTGGGCGACAACGCGAAGGCCTGGGCTCTGAATGCTCCGGCGATCGCGGTGATCGCCCTGCTGGTCGCCTATCCGATCGGGTACTCGTTCTACGTCAGCCTGCAGAAGAACAACCTGAAACGCCCGCGGGCCAAGCGATTCATCGGGTTCGACAACTACAAGGCACTGCTCAGCGACCAGGCCTTCCTGTCCGCGCTGAAGGTCTCGGCATTGTTCGTGCTCGTGGTGCTCGGGCTGACCGTCGTACTCGCGCTGATCCTGGCGCTGGTGCTGAACGAACGGTTCCGGGGCCGCGGTCTGCTGCTCAGCCTCGCCTTGTTGCCCTGGGCAATGCCCGGGGTGGTGAACGGCCTGATGTGGCGGACGATCTTCGACGCGAAGACCGGCGCACTGAACGGTCTGCTGCAACAACTCGGGCTGATCGACAGCTACCACGCCTGGCTGACGTCCGGCACGGGCGCGTTCCTGTTCACGGCGCTCGCCCAGGTCTGGAACACGCTCCCGTTCTCGGTCATCATCCTGCTCGCCGGATTGTCGACAATCCCCTCGGAGTTGTACGACGCCGCGACCGTGGACCGCGCCGGCGCATGGCGACGGTTCACCCAGGTCACCGTTCCGTGGCTCCTCCATCCGCTCCTGATCGTCCTCATCCTCGAGACGATGAACGCGTTCCGCGCGTTCGACACGATCTACGTCCTCACCGGCGGCGGCCCCGGCGACGCGACCACCACGATCGCGCTCCTCGACGTGCAGACCGTCCTCACCTTCACCGACTTCGGCCTGGGCAGCGCCTACGCCTGGGTGATCACCGCCATCACCCTCCTGATCTCCGTCGGCTACATCGGCCTGCTGTATCGAAAGGGGAACTTCGAAGTATGAGCACTCATGTACGCATTCCCCTGAGTTACCGGATTCCGTGGAAGAAGATCGTGCTGTATGTGCTGGCGGTTGGTTTCGCACTCTATCTGGTGTTGCCGTTCTACTGGATTGTCGCGATGAGTTTCATGCACGAGGTGGACGCGATCTCGGTGCCGCCGCATTGGGTTCCGACGCATCCGACGTTGGAGAACTATCTCGGTTTCGTGCGGCCGAACGCGGCGCAGGAGCTTGTCGGCGGGCGGGCCGTGTCGGAGACGCCGTACTCGCTGCGGAACAGCCTGGTCGTCGCGACCGCGACCGCCGTACTGAACCTTGTGCTGGCGACGTTCGCGGCGTACTCGTTCTCGCGGTTGAAGTTCCGGGGGAGTCAGGTGCTGCTCGTGCTGTACCTGCTGACCCGGATGGTGCCGGGGATCGCGATCATCATCCCGTTCTATTTGCTGATGCGGTCGTTCGGGCTGCTGGACACGTATCTCGCGCTGATCCTGTCGTACACGACGTTCGCGTTGCCGATCACGATCTGGATCCTGAAGGACTTCTTCCGGTCGGTGCCGCGCGAATTGGAGGAAGCGGCGCGCGTCGACCGGTGCGGATGGTTCCGGACGATGTGGACGGTGTTCCTGCCGGTCGCGGCGCCTGGGCTGGTCGCGGCCGCGGTGTTCGCGTTCATGACCGCGTGGAACGAGTTCATGTTCGCGCTGTTCCTGACCAGTACCAAGGCGGCGAAGACGATCCCGGTGGTGGCGGCGAACTTCGCCACCGACTTCAACACCCAGTTCACCGTGATGGCCGCGGCCGGCGTGCTCGCGGTCGTTCCACCCCTCGTGCTCGCCCTGCTCTTCCAGCGCAAGCTGGTGCAGGGCATGGCCGCCGGATCCGTGAAGGGCTGAGACACATGGCTGAAGTGCGTTTGGAAGGCGTCACCAAGTCGTTCGGCGGCAAGACCGCCGTCCGCGATCTCAACCTGACCGTCGAGGACCGCGAGTTCCTCACGTTGGTCGGACCGTCCGGTTGCGGAAAGTCGACAACCTTACGGATGATCTGCGGGCTGGAGCGGGCAACCGAGGGGCACATCTTCTTCGACGGCAAGCCGGTCAGCTGGCTGCCGGCGAACAAACGGGACGTGTCGATGGTGTTCCAGAGCTACGCGCTCTACCCGCACAAGACCGTGCGGCAGAACATCGGGTTCGCGCTGAAGATGATGCGGGTGCCGAAGGCAACCATCTCCGAGCAGGTACTGCAGGCGGCCCGGACGCTGGACATCGAGGACCTGCTGGACCGCAAACCGCGGGAACTGTCCGGCGGCCAACGGCAACGGGTCGCGCTCGGGCGGGCGATCGTCCGCGATGCCGGCGCCTATCTGCTCGACGAACCGCTGTCCAACCTCGATGCCCAACTCCGGGTGCTGATGCGTGCGGAGATCAAGCGGCTGCACGTCGACGTGGCGCGGACGTTCATCTACGTCACGCACGACCAGGTCGAGGCGATGACGATGTCGGACCGGATCGCGGTGATGCGCGACGGCGTCGTCCAGCAGTGTGCGACACCGGAGGAGATCTACGAGCGCCCGGCGAACCGCTTCGTGGCGTCGTTCATGGGTTCACCGCCGATGAACTTCGTCACCGGCGAACTCGCCGACGTCGACGGGATCCGCACCTTCCGCTCGCCCGCCCTGACCCAAACCCTGCGCCTGCCCGCCGAACCAACCGACCCGGCCGTGGTCTTGGGGATCCGCCCCGAAGACGTCACATTGTCGACAACCCCCGTCGACGGCCATCGCCCCGGGAAGGTCTTCGTCTCCGAACCGCTCGGCCCCGACGTCCTGGTAACCGTCCGCATCGAAGGCGAGCTGATCAAGGCCCGCGTCCCGACCCCCTTCCGTCTCGGTCACGACAGCACGGTGTACGTCGGGTTCAACCCGAACCGCCTGCACCTGTTCGCCGCCGACGGCACCGCACTCCACGCGCCCGAACGAGAGGAACACTCTTGAGAGACCCCGAGAACGCGACCGTCGACGTCGAACTGCCCGCCGACTTCGACGACTTCTGGGCGGCGGGACTGGCGGACTGCGCGTCGTACCCGTTGGACCCGGTCCTCACCGAGATGCCGACGCTCTCCACGGACACGGTGATTGTCTACGATCTGCATTTCACCAGCTACGGCGGTCTGCGGATCGCCGGCTGGTACGCCGTGCCGCGCTCGGGCACTGCGCCGTACCCGGGCCTGGTGACGATCCCCGGGTACATCTCCGAGCCGACCGTCCCGAAGGAGTGGGCGGAACTCGGGTACGCCGCGCTCGCGATCGCGCCGCGCGGGAAGCTCCGCTCGAACGACGTGTTCAACCCCGGGTACCCGGGCCTGCTGACGCACAACATCGTCGACCCGCAGACGTACGGGTACCGAGGGTTCTATCTCGACGTGGTGCGTGCGGTCGAAGTGTTGCTTGATCGTCCAGATGTCGACAATCTGCGGATCGGCTTGCAGGGGTCGAGTCAGGGCGGTGGACTCGGGATCTCCACGGCCGCGTTGCTCCCCGACGTGATCCGGTGCGTCGCGGCGGGAGCGCCGTACCTCTGCGGGATCATGACCGCGCCGACGCTGACCCGGTCGTACCCGTACGAGGAGATCAACGAGTACCTGCGGATCCATCCGAAGGACGTCGACCGGGTGCGGGAGACGGTCGCGTACTACGACGGGCTGAACTTCGCGTCGAAGGTGCAGGCGCCGACGCTGCTCTACCTCGGGCTCGAGGACGACGTCTGCCCGCCGGAGACCGGGTTCGCGTTGCACCGCACCTTGACGTGCGAGAAGACGCTGCACACCTATCCGCACTGCGCGCACCACGCCGGCCTGCCGGACGTCATGCGCGTCGTGGAGGACTTCCTTGCCGAGCACCTCACCCCGGGACGGTGACCTGATGACGTTCGATGCCTACTGGGCCGCGGTCGACGAAGAGCTCGCGGCGATTCCCGGCCGGCCCGTGCTGGACGTGGTGCCGGCGCGGACGACGGACGAGGCGACGTTCTACACGGTGCGGATCACCAGCTCCGGGCCGTACCGCGTGTACGGCAACCTCAGCATCCCGAAGGGCGACGGCCCGTTCCCCGGCCTGCTCAGCACGCCGCGGTACGGAAGTGTCAACAACATCCCGCACCCGAACGACCGGAGCCGGTACGTCGTCCTCGGGCTGATGCACCGCGGTCAGCGGCTCGCCGACGAGGGGTTCGCGGCCGCCTACCCGGGATTGTTGACAATGGGGATCGACGACCCGTCGACCTACGTCTATCGAGGGATCGCGGCGGATTGTCTACGAGCGGCGGAGTTCCTGATGGGACTGGCGGAGGTCGATCCGGCGCGGGTCGCGGTGACCGGAGACGATCTTGCGGTGCTCACGGCGGCGCGACGGCCCGGGTTCAGCACGGTGCGGGTGACGGACCTGCTGTTCTACCGCGCGATGGAGGCGCGGTTGACGTCGTGCCTGTATCCGCTGGAGGAGCTGAACGACCATCTGCGGGGTGGATCGTCGACTGACGCATTGTCGACAACCCTGGCGTACTTCGATCCGTCGCGGCACGCTCCCGCAGTCACTGGTCGGACATTGCTTGCCGTTGACGACGCGGACTGGTGCGGGTCGCTGTTGTCGGCATTGCCGGATCCGGAGGTCTACCAGGTCACCCACCTCGACGGGACCGACAACGACTTCCTCGACGCGTGGCTGGCCGAACGCGTCGGCGTGCCGGCGATGTCGAAGTTCGTCGCATGACCGCACCACTCGACGTGCGGCCTGTCATCAACGCCAACGCCACAGTCACGGTGCTGGGTGGATCGTTGATGCCGGCCCCGGTCCTGAAGGCGATGAACGACGCGGCGGCGCAGTTCGTCGACCTGCCCGAGCTGAACGAACGGGTGGGGGAGCGGCTCGCGGAGCTCACTCACAACGAAGCCGCATACGTGACGTCCGGCGCCGCGGCCGCGATCTCGCTGACGGTTGCCGCCTGCATCAGCACCGAATCGCAGGCGTTCCCCACCGACGCCGAGGTGGTGATGTTCGCGAGCCAGCGCAACGGTTACGACTACTCGGCCCGACTCACGGGCGCCCGCGTCGTCGAGGTCGGCCCGTCGTACGAGGAGTTGCGTACGGCGCTCGCACGCGAGCCGGCGTGCGTGCTGTGGTTCGCGGGCGCGCACTACGCGACCGGAGCGTTGCCGGTGGAGGAGGTGGTGCGGGGTGCGCGCGAGTTCGGCGTACCGGTGATTGTGGATGCGGCGGCGCAGATCCCGCCGGTTGCGTCGCTGTGGCGGTTCACGCGGGACATCGGTGCGGACGCGGTGCTGGTGAGCGGCGGGAAGGGGCTGCGCGGGCCGCAGTCGAGCGGGCTCGTGCTGGGGAAGCGGTGGCTCGTGGATCGGGTGCAGGCCCACACGTCACCGAAGCAGGAGCTCGGCCGCGGGATGAAGGTGGGGAAGGAAGAGCTGATGGGTCTGCTCGCAGCGGTCGAGTGGACGCTCGCGCAGGACGAGGACGAATTGTTGGCGACCTACGAGCGGATTGTCGACGATTGGATCGTCGGCCTGCAGGGGATCGTGACGGTCGAGCGCGGCTACCCGAGCGAGGCCGGCCAACCCCACAGCCGCGCCGTCCTCCGCCTCACCCGCGACCGCGACGAGGTCATCAAGGCGCTGTGGGACGGCGAACCGCGGATCGCGGTAGGCACCTTCGGCGTACCGGACGACGCCATCGCCCTCAACCCCCAAACCCTCCAACCCGGCGAGGACAAACAAGTCCTCGCCGCCCTCCTCAAAGTCCTCGCCCCGTAGCTCCCGAGTGCCCGAGTACACGAGCCTTCGCCGGGGTCTGTGCGGCATGCCAGAACCGGAACGGCGACCAGTAGGGACCCCGCAGTTATCCGAGGCGCCGTAGGGCTATCTCGATGGCGACCTCGACCCGGGACGTCATGCCGGGCACATCGACGGGACGGCGCCCCGCGACCTGACCACGGATCCACTTCTGCACGCTGTCGTCATAGTGCAGCAGGGCATAAGGTCCCACCACGGATCGAGAGTCACCCCGGCGATCGACTCGTAGAGCGACCGAAGCTGCTCCGACCACTCGGGCGAGTAGAGCGCCGCCAAGTATCGCCGACAGTGCCCGACGTCAATCGCGCGCGCCCCCCGATGGATGGAGTTCCAGTCGGTCAGTCCAGTAATCCTCCCGCGCGACCACAACATGTTGACAGGCAGGAGATCGCAGTGCAGAAAGACGGCAGTGTCCTTGGGCGGCGGCGTCGCCATGACACCGAACGCCGCCTTCCACACAGCCGGCTTCTGTGCGTCGACCGGCACCTGAAACCCGTCTCGAGGAGCGATCCAAGAATCCGTCCAAGGCCTGAACGCCTTCGCGGGGAGATCGAGGGAATGCAGCAGTACAGCAAGCTCCGCGATCCTCGTCATCCACGACCGAGGTTCCGCCGGATTGAGGTGAACATGCCCCGGCAACCGTGTCATCAGCAACGACGGCGCGCCGCCCGTCGAAGCACCGGCGACATCAGCAGCCAGGATGCCCGGAACCGGGAGCCCGCTTCCCGCCACCACACCGAGGTTGGCGATCTCCTTCTCCAAGGTCCCCTGCAGGTCAAGCCCGCCGGGGTACTGCCGCAGTACGACGAATGTTCGCATTCCACGTCGCTCGACAGTCAGCCGATTCACGGCGGAGCAGACGCCACCGGTCAACCGGCGATAGCCGACGATGCGACTGCCCCGACCCATCGACGCCGCAACCCAGGCGAGAGTCTCCGCGGAGGACCGACGCTGCCTGAACCCGCTATCCCTCCAGTCGCCCTCGGTCATGCGCGCGAGCCTATTCGTCAGCGGCCTGCGGCGATAAGGGTTTTCTAACCCGCGAGAGGCAGGGACCCGGCTGCTGGACGGCCGTCACCAGCTGGGATGGTTCGCGATGGAGCCGGCCGGTGAGGGGACTACCTGATCACCTGGAGGGACAACGAGTTCGTCGGACGATGCCAGACTGAAACCGGGTCGAGTGCCGGGTCGGGCGCGCGGAACCTCTCGTCGATGGTGGGTTGTGTGACGGGTGGCGGGTTGTAGTGCGGCAGCGGTGAAACAAGCTTCTAGTGGCGCGGGGCTAAGCTCGGGGGATGGCGAGTAAGCCGGATGAGACGCGGGACGGCGTTGACCTGACCAACCTGGATCAGCCGTTGTTCGACGGGGCTGATGCGCGGAAGCGGGATCTCGTCGACTACCTGGACGCGGTGCATGAGCGGATCGTGCCGGAGCTGCGGGAGCGGCCCTTGTCGGTCGTGCGGATCCGGCCGGGGCAGCCGAAGTTCATGCAGAAGAATGTCCCGAAGTACACGCCGGACTGGGTGAAGACCGTGCAGGTCTGGGCGGAGGCGTCGAAGCGCCAGGTGTCGTACGCGTTGTGCGACGACCGCCGGACGCTGCTGTGGTTCGCGAACCAGCGTGCGGTGGAGTACCACCCGACGTTGATGCGCGCCGATCGCTGGGACCGCGTCACGCATCTCGTGCTCGACCTCGACCCGCCGGAGGGCGAGACGTTCTCGATGGCGGTGCAGGCCGCGCTGCTGGTGCGGCAGGCGTTGACGGACTGCGGGTTGTCCGGTGCGGTCAAGACGAGTGGTGCGAAGGGTGTGCACGTGATCGTGCCGATTGTCGACACGGTGACGATCGAGGACGCTGCGGCCGCCACGCGGGCGATCGCGGCGCGGGCTGAGGAGATCGATCGGTCGGTCGCGACCACGGCGTACATCAAGGAAGACCGGCACGGGAAGGTCTTCGTCGACTCCACGCGGTCCGGCGGTGCGACGGTTGTCGCGGCGTACAGTCCGCGCGTCCGGCCCGGTACGACGGTGTCGTTCCCGGTCGGCTGGGACGACTTGGAGAGCGTGACGCCGCGCGACTTCACCGTCCGCAGCGCCCCGGCCCTGCTCGGCGATCGTGATCCGTGGGCCGAGCAACTCCCGGCCCCGCAGGAGATCCCGGAAGACGTCCTCCTCGAAGGCCGCGCCATCCCGGTCGCCCGCGTCGCGGCCATGCACGAAGGCAAACGCCGCAAACGCGCCCGCGAAGCCGAGGAACAGAAGCAGGCCGACTAACGCCATCCGAGCCCGGCCCCTGCAGAGCCCAAGTACCGACCCTCGGGCTTCTACTCCGGGGCGGTTGTCAGGTCGAGGGCGCGGCGGCGGACGGGCGGGGAAGGGTGGTTGCGGAGGGCAACCAACAGTTCGCGCCATTCGGTGGACCACCCGGCGCGGGGCGCGGCCGCGCGCACGAGGACGTGAGCCAGCAACCCGGATGCCAAGTCAGGCGAGTGGACGAGCGACTCGGCAACCGGCAGCAGTTCCGCCGGCGTCCAGGTCGGCTCAGTCCCGGACAGCCGCGCGGAGACGAGGTCAGCGGCCCTCAGCGCAGCCAACGGATCATCACCGACCAGATCGCGCAGCTCGACCGCCGACTGCGAATGCACCAGGAGCTCCAGCCGGAGCTCCAGAAAGTCGGAGCCAACCAGTTCGTCGGCAACCACGCGCAGGTACCGCCGGTCCTCTGCCGACCGGCGGCTGAACTGCGAGGACAGCTGACTCACCAGATACGTGAGCCGCTGCCGAGCCGGATGATCCCGATCCGGCAACGCGTTCGGCAGCGCAGGGTTCGCCTCCGACCGCACCAGCAGCCGAGCGACGTCAACCACGTCATCCAGCCCTGCCGGCGCATCCGTAGCGACGAACGAGACGAGCGCAGTGATCGCGTCCCGCCACACCCGACTGCGCAGCGACAGCCGGCTGATGAAGTCCGCACAGACCCGCGTAGCAGCCGGGTTGTACCGCGCCCACCCTCGCAACGCGAGCAACGCCGGCCCCACAACCTCTGGCTCGCTGCGTGTCGTCACAGCGATCAACAGGTCGGCGTACCGCGCCCGGTACCCCACAGGTACGTCGTACGCGCGCCGTACCGTCAGAGCCGTCGCAGTAGCCGGAGAGTCATGCACTGCCTGCTCCAGCACGGCCCACGCGGCAGGGTCATACAGCAAGTACTGCGACACGGTCCGCGCAATTGCTGCCCGCACGTCCCGATGCGCACCAGCCCACGCCTCCGTCAGTACGGCGCTAGCTCCCGGAGCCCGTAGCTCGCCAAGCAGCCGCACCGCCTCCTTCCGCGACGTGACCTTCACGCGGCCACCAGTCAGCACCGGCTGCAGCAGCCCCGGCAACAGACTGGGCCGAACGAACCGCGCCGCCCGGCTAGCCGCATACGCAGCGACCCGAGCCCGATCGTCACCCGCATGCGCGAGCAGCAACGGCATAGCGAGGTCAGGTCGCTCTGTCCACGCCAACGCCGCCAGTGCCGCCTCCTGCAGCAGTACGTCGGAACTCCCGAGGAACTCGTCCAACGCAGCCCTGCCCGCAACCGGCACGCGTCCAAGCGTCCGTACCGCCAGCGCCCGGTACCACGTGTGCATCCGGTCGTCGCGGGCAGCTTGGACGAGTAGCTCGGCGTACCGGGCCTGCTGGCGCGGCAGCCAGCGGCGAAGGGCGTAGTCGGGCACCTGCCAGGACGTGCTGCTGCGATCGAAGCGACGGATCCGATCCGCCGCGGCGAGTACCGGGTCGAGCAGGTCGGTGTAGTGCTCGGTGACCAGCCACCACACCGGCTGCCAGCGGGCCATGGTGACGTCCTGGTCAACGATCTGACGGAGGCGGTTGTACCGGGTCCGGGGCGGTTCCAGCCAGTATCTGCAGGCCTGCTCGGACGTGTGCTCCTGGTCCGACCAGACCGCCTGTTCGAGCACACTCTCGAGGTGTTCCGTCGTCCAGTCGCGGCGGCCCAGGGCAGCGGCCACCGTGAACGCCAGCGAGAACTCGTCGCGCTTGGCGGCTGCTTCGATCGCGGGCCGGAGCGCCTCGTACACGGCGGCTTCCCGTCCGCGCGGCAGCCTGTCGACCAGCGGATCCAAGTCGATCCGGCCCCGGTTCTCCGAGAGTCGCGCGTGCGCATGCAAGCCCCAGTCCAGCAGGGTGGTTCGGTTGCCCAAGACGCCTTGTACGACGGCATTCTCGGCCAGCTGCGTCAAGGCATGCCGCGTTGCCCACGAGGTATCCTGTGCTGCCAGCGCATCCGTGATCAGCGTGTCCAACGACTCGGTCAACGCATCGGTCAGCAGTGTCGGCGGCAGCTCCGCGACCGCCTGTACGGCGTTGAGCCGCACTGTGTCCTGGTCGTTGCGGATCCGCCCTGCCGCCCACGTGACAGCCTGCACCACCTGCTCCGGCCGTCTGCCATACCCGGCTGACTGGATGACCCCCTGGTAGACCGAGCTGCGCACGGCGGCGTCTGGATCGCTCACGTCAGGTTCGAGGAGTGCGAAGGCCTCGTCGAACGGGAGGTGACTAGCGATGCTGCGCCGCCACCACGCGTCCTCACTGATCGCAGGTAGCGCCAGCATCCGACGTGCCTGCTCCGCGCGCACAGCATGCGGCAGCGCCTGGAGAAGCTCCGTACTCAGCTGTGCCTGTCCGAGGTCGACGTACTGCGTTACGGCCGCGAAGATCACCGCCCGCCGCGACGGCTCCAGTGTGTCGAGGAACGTGGCCAGCTGCGGCCAGAGGACCCGTCCGAGAGTGACGAGCTCGTCGTCGGAGTACCTGTGCAAGCGACGCCGGAACGCCGGGGTCAGCGCCCGCGTCACCACACCACGCCGGTCAGGGGCGAGCAGGAGCTCCAGTACACCTGCGGGGTCCCGGTCCGTGAGCGGACCGATGATGTCGAGCACTGCGCTGGGCAGGTCGTGCGCAGGTACCGCCTGCTTGATCAGCTCGAGGACCGCGTCCGGTGCGTGCTCTAGCGACGCGGTGACGCCGTGGCCGACGCCCTGCCACCACTCGTCGTTAGCAGGGAGCGTCTGACGAGCAAACGCAAGTACTTCGTCCGGGTGATGCTTCGCGAGCTGACGCCACCCGCCAGGCGTCACGCAGTACGCCAGCTCGGGCAGCAGCCGCGCCACAGTCGCATCATCGGTCGCGTCGAGCAGACCGGTCGCTGCTACGTCGCCCCAGCGCGCTCGGTGCTCGTCGATCAGCCGTACGGCGAGATGCTCGCGCCGCTGCCGACGTACCAGGGTCACCAGCTTCGAGCGCAGTGCCGCGGGCGCGTCGTCGTACACGATCCGCAGGTCGTCGTCCGCGACCGGCACCCCGCGACCGACCGCCGCGAGCGCCCGTGACTGCACGGTCGGATCCGGGTCCCGAAGCATCCGGCTGACGTACGACGCTTCGCGGGTGACCTCGGCGATCTGGAGACCGAGGACGCGCTCGAACGCGGTACCTCGACCCACCTCGTCGAGGAGACTCACCAGCTGCGACGCCTGGTCGGCGAGCAGGCGTACGCGCTGTCCGTACGAGAGTCCGTCGATGGATCGCAGCAGCTCGGGCAGACGCATGCGCCCATCCTGCCCAATGGGAGGTGTCAGCTCTTCAGTGAGGCGTCCAGGATCATCGTCGCGGCCTCCCGGGCGCGTAGGGCGGGGTCGGCCGAGCCGGAGATCGCGGCGCGGGTGATCGCACCTTCGCTGAGCAGGATCAGGTGGTCCGCGAGCCGGTGGGGGTCGTCCGCGCCGGCCTCGAGGGCGAGCTGGGTGAGCGCCTGCCGGAAGCCTTCCTTGTGCCGGAGCGCCATCTCGGCGACCCGCGGCGAGACGGCGCCGAGCTCACCGAAGGAGTTGATGAACGCGCAGCCGCGATAGTCGCGCTGGCGGAACCACTCGTCGAGGAAGTCGAACACCGCCAGGATGCGGTCGCGCGGATCGGCGGCCGCATCGACATGCTCGGCGAGCATCGACTTCCAGAGGGCGTCGCGGCGGTCCAGGTACGCCTCGATCAGGACGTCCTTGGACGGGAACAGCTGGTAGAGCCGCTTCAGCGACACCCCGGACGCCGTCCGGATCGCATCCATCCCGACCGACTGCACGCCGCGCTCGTAGAACAGCGCGTCCGCCGCGTCCAGCACCTGCTGCTGCGCTGTCGCCGTGTCCAGCACCATCTGGTGAACCTCCCGCGTGACCCGCGCCACCTTGCGCGGAGAACCATCGTTCTCCTACAGTACCAAACACCGGAGAGAACGAGCGTTCTCTCGTCAAGGGAAGGATGAGGAAGATGACCGTTCTGGAGCCCGCTGCCCAGGCCTTCGCCGACGCGACCGCCAAGCCGCCGTACCTGTTCCAGCTGACCCCCGAAGAAGGTCGCAAGGCCGTCGACGAGGTGCAGACCACCGACTACCCGAAGCTCCCGGTCGACGAGGAGTGGGTGACCGCCGCGGACGGCACCAAGGCCCGCATCGTCAAGCCGCAGGGCGCGACCGGCGTGCTGCCCGTCATCCTCTACATCCACGGCGCCGGCTGGGTGTTCGGCAACGCGCACACCCACGACCGGCCGGTGCGTGAGCTCGCGGTCGGCGCGGGGGCCGCGGTGGTGTTCCCGGAGTACGACCTGTCGCCGGAGGTGCGGTACCCGCACGCGCTCGAGCAGAACTATGCGGTCGCTCGCTGGATCATTGCCTCAGGCAAGGAGCACGGTCTGGACGCGGAGCGGCTGGCGATCGCCGGCGACTCTGTCGGCGGGAACATGACGGCCGCCGTGACCCTGCTCGCGAAGGAGCGCGGGGACGTGAAGTTCGTCCAGCAGGTGCTGTTCTACCCGGTCACGGACGCTTCGTTCGACACGGCGTCGTACAAGGAGTTCGGCGAGGGGTACTTCCTGCAGCTGGACGGGATGAAGTGGTTCTGGGATCAGTACACGACCGACGAGAACGAGCGGAACCAGATCACCGCGTCGCCGTTGCGGGCGACGACCGAGCAGTTGAAGGGTCTGCCGCCGGCGCTGGTCATCACCGGTGCGGCCGACGTACTGCGGGATGAGGGCGAGGCGTACGCCGCCAAGTTGCTCGAGGCCGGCGTACCGACGACCGCGGTCCGATTCGCGGCGATCATCCACGACTTCGTGATGCTGGACGCGCTGCGCGACACGCATGCTGCCGACGCCGCGATCGAGCTCGCGATCTCGACGCTGCGCAAGGCACTCAACGAATAGCGTCGAAGATCGCGTCGACAACTTCGTCGAGCGGGCGCGCGGTGTCGATGACTGTGCCCTGGGGTAGGTCTGCTTTGGTGGCGTGCAGGCGGACGATGAATTCCTTCTGTTCGTCGTTCCCGCCCCAGTCGTCGGCCTCGCGAGCAACCAGCCTCCGCTTGAGGGTTTCGGTGTCCACGTCCAGCACGATGACCTGGTCGAACACGTCGAGGAACTTGGCGAAGTTCCTCGAACCGCCGCAGAAGAAGGCGATCTCTTCGGTGGTGTCCGCGGCGATCTCACGGACCTTGGCAACATCCCAGATGTGGGTGTAGTAGTCGTGGGCCTCGGCGCGGTCTCCGGTTTCCGGATCGCCCGCGTAGGCGAGTTCGTTGTCGCCGTCAACGGCTGTGTAACCGCGTTTGCGAAGCTCGCGGCACACCGAACTCTTCCCGGTGCCCGAACCGCCCTCGACCAGGTAGTTGCGTTTTGCCATGCGCTTGAGCGTAGCCAGAAGCTCCGTCGAAGGAATGTGAATTAATTGGCGGCCAGTCGGAGCTCGGCGAATGCCGCAGCCAGCTTCGGCAGTGTGTAGTGGGCATTCAGGCCGCTCGGATTCGGCAAGATCCAGACGCGGGTCGCGCCGATCGTCCGGTCCTGCTTGCCCACTGCCGCCGTACGTTCGTCGAAGGCGTCCCGGTACGCCGTGACGCCGAGCACCGCCAGCCACTCGGGCTGCACGTCGAGCACCTTCTTCACCAGGTTCTCGCCGCCCGCCACGAACTCCGCCCGCGACAACTCCGCGGCCTTCGCCGACGGGCGGTCGACCACGTTGGTGATCCCGAGCCGGTAGGTCAGTAACTCCTGCTGCTCGACCGGCTGCAGTTGGCGAGGTGTGAACCCGCTCAGGTGCAACGCCGGCCAGAACCGATTCCCCGGCCGCGCGAAGTGATGCCCAGTCTCCGCCGACATCAGCCCGGGATTGATGCCACAAAACAACACCCGCAACCCAGGCCCGATCACATCCGGAATGCCGTCCACGCGGGACACCGTAGCTAACGACAGGAGGTAGTGGTCCCGGCCACCCAGGTGTACGCCTGGCACCCGACCCGAAGGCCGCCTGAGGGGGACTACCTCCTGTCCTTAGCCGCGTCAACCCGGGGTTGACGCGGGCCAGGTTGTCAACCTAGGGTTGACGGCATGACTCCTGGACCTGATCTGCAGCAGCTCATCAACACGATCAAGACGGACGCCGGTAGCGACGACGAGCTGGTGCAGCTCGGGACCGCGGCGGCGACCATCAGCGAACTGACCGCCACCAGTGACGCCGCCCTCGGGTTCTTCGTCGACCGGGCCCGCGGCGCGGGGAAGTCCTGGGTCGAGATCAGCACCGTGCTCGGCGTCAGCAAACAAGCCGCCCACAAACGCTTCGCCGACTCCTGGACCACCAAGCCCGCATTCGACCGGTACACCCCACGGACGCAAGCCGTCGTGGAGGCCGCGAAAGAGGTCGCGCGCAGCAGGAACCACGCCTTCATCGGCACCGAACACCTGCTGCTCGCCTTCTTCGCCCAGCCCCAGGCGCTGGCGACGAAGGTGCTACTGGCGCACGACATCACCGAAGAGTCGGTGCGGGCGGCGGTGGACGCGAAGAGCCCGGCGGGGCCGTCGGCTGATGCGAAGAGTGCCGAGAAGGCGCTCGACGGCGAGAACCCGCCGTACACCCGCCGGACGGCGCACGTCCTGCAGGGTGCTGTCGGCGAGGCGTTGACGCTCGGCCACAACTACGTCGGCACCGAGCACTTGCTGCTCGCGTTCTACCGGGACTCGCTCGGGGTCGCGACGCAGGTCCTGGTCGAGCAGGGCCTCGACGAGAAGGCTGCGTGGGCGGGGATCCGTGCGTTGCTCGAGGAGGCCACGAAGTAGGTTGGCTGCATGTCTGACTGGTCTGCGCGGTTGAACGAGTTGGCGGTGGCGGGTGACGTCACCGGTGCGGTGCTCGGGATCTGGCACGACGGCGAGACGACCATCGCGCCGTACGGCGTCCTGAATGCCACGACCGGCGTCGAGACGACCGCCGACTCGCTCTTCCAGATCGGCTCGGTCAGCAAGCCGTGGACCGCGTCGATGATCGTCCAGCTCGCCGCCGAGGACCGGCTGCGGCTGGACGACCCGATCGTCAAGTTGTTGCCCGAGGCACCTGTCGACCCGCGGGTCACGGTCCGTCACCTGCTGACGCATACCAGTGGCATCGACGGCGACCTGTTCACCGACACCGGTCGCGGCGACGACTGCCTGCAGCGGTACGTCGCTCTGCTCGCGGACGTGGACCAGCTCTTCGAGCCCGGTACGGCGTACTCGTACTGCAATGCCGGATTCATCCTGCTCGGCCGCCTGATCGAGGTCCTCGACGGCCGGACCTGGGACGAATCGCTGAAGGCCCGTCTGGTCGAGCCGCTCGGCCTGACCCACACGGTCACCTTGCCGGAAGAGGCGATCCTGGAGCGCGTTGCGGTCGGCCATACGGCCACGGACGGGGAGCGGGTGAAGACGTGGCAACTCCCGCGCAGCATCGGCCCCGCCGGGACGATCAGTGCGACCGCGGCAGACCTGCTCGAGTTCGCCCGGATGCACCTGACCGACGAGCGGTACGCCGCCATGCAGGAGCCGCAGGTTCCGTTCGCGGCCGGGATCGGCGGCTTCGTCGACCTCGGCCTGACCTGGCGGATCTACGACTGGGGCGGCCGCCGCCTGTTCGGTCACGACGGGTCGACGATCTCCCAGCTCGCCTTCCTGCGGATCGATCCGGAGGCGCGGTTGGCGATGTGCCTGCTGACCAACTCCGGCAACGGCACCCGCCTGTTCGAGCCGCTCGCCTCCGCGGTGTTCACGGAGTACGCCGGTGTCGCGCATCCGGCCGGGCCGCAGCCGATCGACGTACCCGTCGACGACCGTCACGCCGGCCGCTACGAACGTGCCAGCGTGCGACTGGACGTCGCGAAACGTGACGACGAACTGGTGATGGTCTACACCGCTACGGGGGACCGGCTGCTGTTCTCCGAGGACCCGGTGCACGAGTACGAGCTGCGCCCCACCGAGCCTGCCGACGGCAACCATTTCGTCACCCGCGAGTCGCCCGCGCACCCGTGGGTGCCGGTCACGTTCACCCCGACGCACGTCTTCACGTCTGGACGCGTCACGCCCAGGCGCTGAGATAAAGCGGGTGCGATTTGGGGTGACCGAGCTAACGTCGTCAGGGTGACTAGTGCACCTGCTGAACTCCCTCGTAAAGCCGGTGACCTCCGGGCCGCCGGGCATCTTCCTCGGTCGATCAAGGCCGAGATCCGTGACAACCTGCTGAAAGAACTCCGGGCCGGGCGGGATCCGTGGCCCGGCATCGTCGGCTTCACCCGGACGGTGATCCCGCAACTCGAACGCGCCCTGCTCGCGGGGCACGACATCGTACTCCTCGGTGAGCGCGGTCAGGGCAAGACACGCCTGCTGCGCACGCTGGTCGGTCTCCTCGACGAGTGGACCCCGGTGATCGACGGCGCCGAGATTCCCGAACACCCTCTCGAGCCGATCACGCCGGCCTCCCGGCGGCGCGCGGCCGAACTCGGCGACGACCTGCCGGTCCGCTGGATCCACCGCAGCGAACGGTACGCCGAGAAGCTCGCCACCCCTGACACGTCGGTCGGCGACCTGATCGGTGACGTGGACCCGGTGAAGGTTGCCGAGGGCCGCAGTCTCGGCGACCCGGAGACCATCCACTTCGGACTGGTCCCGCGGGCGCACCGCGGCATCGTCGCGATCAACGAGCTGCCCGACCTCGCCGAGCGCATCCAGGTCGCGCTGCTGAACGTGATGGAGGAGCGCGACATCCAGGTCCGCGGGTACACGCTCCGGCTGCCGCTCGACGTGTTGCTGGTGGCAACGGCCAACCCCGAGGACTACACCAACCGCGGCCGGATCATCACGCCGCTGAAGGACCGGTTCGGCGCCGAGGTCCGGACCCACTACCCGCTCGACATCGACGCCGAGGTGGACGTGATCCGGCAGGAGGCCGAGTTCACCGCCGAGGTCGGCGAGCCGCTGCTGGAGGTGCTGGCCCGGTTCGTCCGGCACCTGCGCGAGTCGACGTCGATCGACCAGCGGTCCGGGGTGTCCGCCCGGTTCGCGGTCGCTGCGGCCGAGACGATCGCCGCCGCGGCCCTGCGCCGTTCGGCGATCACGGGCGAGGAGCCCGCGGTCGCCCGCCCGGTGGATCTCGAGGCAGTTCCCGCCGTACTGCGGGGCAAGCTCGAGTTCGAGCCGGGTGAGGAGGGGCGCGAGATCGAACTGCTCGAGTACCTGCTGCGCCGGTCGGTGGCCGACACCGCACGCGAACGGTTCGCGGGTCTCGACCTCACCCCGCTCGCGCACGCTGTTGCCAATGGCAACCTTGTGACGACGGGGGAGCGGGTGCCCGGCCGCGACGTACTCGCCGCGCTGCCCGAGCTGCCTGTCCTGCACGATGTCGCCGCCCGTGCCGGCGTCGAGCCGGACGACTCGTCCGGGCGGATCGCCGCCGCGATCGAACTCGCCCTCGAGATGCTGTACCTGTCCAAACGCGTCGCCAAGGACGCCGATGACGACACCACGGTCTACGGAGCCTGACATGTCGGCGTCAATTCCGGAAGGCTGGTCCTACGGACCGTGGCACGACGGGCCGGATCCGCTCAAGGCGCCGGCGGATCTGCGGGATGCGCTGGACGAGATCGGCCGAGACGTGATGAACGGGTCGTCGCCGCGGTCCGCGCTGGAGGAACTGCTCCGGCGCGGCACCCGGAACACCCAGGGCCTGGACGACCTGAGCCGCCGGTTGTGGGAGCGCCGCCGCGAGATCGAGCGGCGGCACAACCTCGACGGCACCCTGCGGGACGTGCAGCGGTTGCTGAACGAGGCCCTGGAAGCGGAACGGCGCGAGCTGTTCCCGAATCCGTCCGACGACGCGCGGTTCAAGGAGGCGGAGCTCGACGCGCTTCCGTCCGGTACGGCGGCCGCCGTACGGGAGCTGGCGAACTACCAGTGGGAGTCGTCGGAGGCCCGGGAGAAGTACGAGCAGATCCGTGAGCTGCTCGGACGGGAGCTGCTCGGTTCGCGGTTCGAGGGTATGAAGGAGGCGCTGCAGCAGACCACGCCTGAGGACGTCGAGGCGATCAACGAGATGCTGGCCGACCTCAACGCCCTGCTGACGGCGCACGCGCAAGGCAGGCCGGAGGTACCCGAACTCTTCGAGGAGTTCATGGCCAACCACGGCGAGTTCTTCCCGGAGAATCCGCGGAACGTCGACGAACTGATCGACGTACTCGCGCAGCGGGCGGCCGCCGCGCAACGGATGCTGAACTCGATGACACCCGAACAGCGCGCCGAACTGGCGGAGCTTTCGCAGCAGGCGTTCGGCAGTCCGCAACTCGCGCAGCAGTTGGCGCAGCTGGACGCTCAGCTGCAGTCGCTGCGGCCGGGGGAGGACTGGTACGGGTCGGAGCAGATGCGTGGTGACGATCCGCTCGGTCTCGCCGAAGGCGCTCAGGCGATGTCCGATCTCGCGGAACTGGATGCGCTGGCCGAGCAGTTGGCGCAGTCGTATCCGGGGGCGCGGCTCGAAGACATCGATCTCGACGCGCTCACCCGTCAGCTGGGCGACGAGGCGACGGTCGACGCGCGGCGGCTGAGTGAGCTGGAGCGGCAGTTGCGCGATCAGGGTCTGATCGAGCGGGCGCCGGATGGTTCGCTGCGGTTGTCGCCGAAGGCGTTGCGTCAGCTCGGTCAGACGGCGTTGGCCGACGTACTGCGGACCGCTCGGGGCTCGGGTGAACGGGACGCGGCCAACGCGGGCGCGGCCGGTGAGCTGAGTGGATCGTCGCGTCCGTGGGAGTTCGGGGACACCCAGCCGTGGGACGTGCCGAGAACGGTGCGGAACGCGGTACTGCGTAGTGCTTCGCTTGATGGGTCCGTCAAGCTTGATGTGGCGGATGTGGAGATCGCCGAGACCGAGCATCGGGCCCGGGCCGCGGTGGCGTTGCTGGTCGACACGTCGTGGTCGATGGTGCAGGAGGGCCGCTGGCTGCCGATGAAGCGGACGGCGCTCGCGTTGCATCAGCTCATCTCGACGCGGTACCGGAACGACGCGTTGCAGCTGATCACGTTCGGCCGGTACGCCGGGGTTGTCGAGCTTCCTCAGCTGATCGGAATGGAAGGCACGTGGGAGCAAGGGACGAATGCGCACCACGCGCTGCTCCTCGCCGGGCGTCATCTGCGACGGCACCCGGACGCGCAGCCCGTCGTACTGATGGTGACGGACGGGGAACCGACCGCCCACCTGGAGCCGGACGGCACGGCCGAGTTCTCGTACCCACCCGAGGCAGCCACCCTCCGCAAGACGATCTTCGAAGTCGACCGCCTGGCGAAACTCGGCGCCTCGCTGACCGTCTTCCGCCTGGGCGATGACCCGCGCCTCAACGCGTTCGTCGACCTCCTGGCCCGCCGCAGCGGCGGCCGAGTCCTCGCCCCCGACGCAGACGGCCTAGGCGCAGCTGTAGTAGGCGACTACCTCCGCACCCGCCGCAAGCTGTAGCCCGACTGGATGGGGTCCTGAGACATGTCCCAGGACCCCATCGCGGTCTACAGCGTTGCGCGGACCTGCTGGGTTGCTGTTGTGAGGTTGCGTAGGGCGGGGGCGATCTCTGCATAGGTGCGGGTTTTGAGGCCGCAGTCGGGGTTGATCCAGAGCTGGTCGGCGGGCGTGGTGGATAGGGCCGCTTGGATGAGGGCGGTGAGTTCTTCGGTCGTCGGGACTCGGGGCGAGTGGATGTCGTAGACCCCGGGGCCGACCCCGCGCCGGAAGCCGACGCCCGCAAGATCCCCCAACACCTCCATCCGCGAGCGCGCCGCCTCGATCGTGGTGACGTCGGCATCCAACCCATCGATCCCGGAGATGACAGCGCCGAACTCCGAGTAGCACAGATGCGTGTGCACCTGAACCTCTGCAGGCGCCCCACCCGTCGCCAGCCGGAACGCGCCGACCGACCAATCCAAGTACGCCTTCCGCTCGGCATTGCGGAGCGGCAGCAGCTCACGAAGCGCGGGTTCGTCCACCTGGATAATCCGGATCCCGGCCGCGACGAGATCGGCGACCTCGTCGCGGAGCGCCAGCGCGACCTGATCCGCCGTCACCTGCAGCGGCTGGTCGTCGCGCACGAACGACCACGCCAGGATCGTCACCGGTCCGGTCAGCATGCCCTTCACCGGCCGTGCGGTCAGCGACTGCGCGTACGACGACCATTGCACCGTCATCGGCACGGGCCGCGACACATCGCCGTACAGGATCGGCGGCCGGACACACCGGCTGCCGTACGACTGCACCCAGCCGTGCTTCGTGGTCGCGAATCCGTCCAACTGCTCAGCGAAGTACTGAACCATGTCGTTCCGCTCGGGCTCCCCGTGGACCAACACGTCCAGCCCGAGGTCTTCCTGTAGCGCGATGACCTGTGCGATCTCGGCCCGCATCCGCTCGTCGTACGCCGCCTGGTCGATCTTGCCCTTGCTGAGGTCGGCTCGGGTACGACGGATCTCCGCGGTCTGCGGGAACGAGCCGATCGTGGTCGTGGCGAGCTTCGGCAGCTCCAGTGATTCCTGCGCGGTACGGCGGTCGTCGTACGACGGACGCTGTCGGTCCTCCGGCCGGATCGAGGCGACCCGGTCGCAGACAGCCTGCTCACAGGCCAGGTCGGACTCCTTGAGCGGACCGCCTGCCGGGTTGGCGGCATCCACGACGACACCTGCGTCCGAGCTCAACGCGCGGCCGAGCAGTACGACCTCGTCCACCTTCTGACGGGCGAACGCGAGCCGCGCGCGAACCCGTGGATCGAGGTCGTCCTCGACGTCGACGTCATACGGGACGTGAAGGAGCGAGCAGGACGTCGACACCTCCAGTCGGCCGACGGAACCGGCGAGGGCGGCGCACGTGGAGAGCGCGTCGCCCAGCGCGGTTCGCCAGACATTCCGGCCGTCGACCACGCCGGCCACGACCGTCTTCTGGCGAAGTGATCGCAGCCCGGCGATCTGATCGACAAGGCCAGGGGCGGAGACGAGATCGAGGGCCAGACCGTCGACGCCGGTCGAGGTCAGCACGGGAAGCGCCGGACCTGGGTCGCCGAAGTACGTCGCGACCAGCAGGCGTGGCCGGTCGGTCAGGGCGGCGAGCTTCGTGTACGCGCGCTGCAGAGCGTCGAGCTCGGCCGGGGTGCGGTCCTGCACCAGCGCGGGTTCGTCGAGCTGTACCCAGTCGGTGTCCAGTTGGGCGAGCAACTCGGCGTACACGTCGACGAGTTGGTCCAGCAGGGTCAGCGGCTGGACGTCGTCGGACTTGGAGAGCAGCAGGAAGGTGAGCGGACCGATCAGGACCGGGCGGAGATTCACGTCGTACTCACGGGCTTCGGCCAGTTCGGTCAGGATCTTGGCCGGGTTCAGGGTGAAGCGGGTCTCGCGGTCGAGCTCGGGCACCAGGTAGTGATAGTTCGTGTCGAACCACTTGGTCAGCTCGAGCGGGGCGACGCCGTCGCGGCCGCGGGCCATCGCGAAGTACTGGTCGAGGTCGCCGAGGCCACGGAATCGGTCCGGAGCGACGCCGAAGAGCTGGACGTGGTCGAGCATCTGGTCGTAGTACGAGAAGGTGTTGCCGGGGATGGTGCCGAGGCCGCGGGACTTCAGGTCGAGCCAGGTCTCCGCCCGGAGCCGGCGGGCTGTGGTTTCGAGTTGCGTCGCGTCGCCGTCGGCCCAGTACTGCTCCAGCGCGTGCTTGAGTTCGCGGCCGGGGCCGATCCTCGGGTAGCCCAGGATGGTGGTGCCGAGGGTGTTGCCAAGAGTGTTACTGGTGTTCACGTCTCTCTCCTCGCGAGCGTGCCGATGGATCGGCGGATCGCTCGCGGGAAAACGCAGGGACCACGGGTACGCCGTGAGCCCGGGCGGGTCCTCCCACGAGACCACCGATCCCCCGCGCACCCGGGTTGGGCGTGCGGGCCGGCGGCAGGTCTTCGGACTCACGGGCAGACCGGCCAGGACCGGTGGACCTACTGGCCGTCGCTTCCCGGACGTTAGTCCAGTGCTTGTGACGGCGGTCGTTCCCGTTCACCGCTGCGGGGCAGTCCCGGATTCTCACCGGGTTCCCTCTTGCCTCGCCCAGCCACATCCTGCGTGACCACGCGAACCGTCGGCACGATCGAGCGTACGCGCGCCGGATGCGGTTCGGCGTACGGCGAGACCAACGCCACTACCGCAGGCGCCGCGCGACGGCCGGATCCGGGATCTCTCCGCGGACAATGGCCGCCAGCACGTCAACACCGTCGACGAGCCGAGGCCCCGGTCGCGCGAAGTACCCGTTGGCGTCCACGGCCCACACCGGAATGTCCGCCGGCAGGTCGCCCATCAGGAGCTCCGTCAACTCGGTAGCCCCATCAAGCCCGAACCCACACGGCGCGGACACCACCACCTCGGGCTGCGACTGCCGCACGGCTTCCCACGTGATCGCCTTCGACCGCTCCCCAGCCACCCCCAGCACATTCACCCCGCCCGCCACCGTCACCATCTCCGGCAACCAGTGCCCCGGCGCAAACGGCGGATCCGTCCACTCCAACAACGCGACTCGCGCACCACCACTGGCCCGCCTACCCAGCCGGGTCCGGAGGCTCTCCACCAACTGCGTGGCGTCTCGGCCGATTGCCTTTCCGATGGTCTCGATCGACTCGAGTATCTCGGTCAGGTTGTGCGGATCCGTGCTCACCACGTCCGCGCGACACCCCAGATAGTCAAGCGCCTCGTCGACATCCGTCACGTCGATCGCGCACACCGCACACAGGTCCTGGGTGATCACCACATCCGGGTCGAGCTCGCGCAACGCACCCGCGTCCAGGTGATACAGATCCTCCCCGGCCGCGACCATCCGACGTACAGCCGCGTCGATCTCGCCCGGTGTCAGACCCTCGGGCAGCGCGGTCGTCGACACGATCCGCCGGTGCGAGCAGCCGCCGGAAAGTCGCACTCGAAGGTGACCCCGACCACATCCGCACCGCCACCGAGCGCGAAACAGATCTCGGTCGCCGAAGGAAGCAACGACACGATCCGCACCCCGCAGACTCTAGCCCGACTACCCACCGAACTCCCGACGAAACCCCCGCAGCGCCCGCGCCGGAGGTTTCATCGGTGAAGACGCCGAATGTCTCGCGTTGTCAATCAGGGAAGGGTTTTCCGGCCTTCGACCTGTGGGGAGGGTCACGTCAGCATCGTGAGACCAGTGTTCAACTGGACTGGTTTTTGGGCTTACTCTGAAAACACGCCCCCGCCGCCGGAGTCGATGGGCCAGCGGGCCATCTTCCCGCGCGTGAAAACACCCGCCTGCAACCCAGGGAGTGACCGTGCCGAAACTCGTGTACGACTTCGCCGAAGGCAACAGGGACATGAAGCAGCTCCTCGGCGGCAAGGGAGCGAACCTGGCCGAGATGACCAACCTCGGCCTGCCGGTGCCACCCGGTTTCACCATCACCGCGGACGCCTGCCGCGCGTACCTGGAGACCGGCGCGGTCCCGGCCGACCTGGCCGACGAGATCGACCACCACGTCGCGCTGCTCGAGCAGAAGATGGGCAAGAAGCTCGGCCAGGCCGACGACCCGCTGCTGGTCTCGGTCCGCTCCGGCGCGGCCGTCTCGATGCCCGGCATGATGGAGACGGTTCTGAACGTCGGCCTCAACGACGACTCGGTGAACGGGCTCGCGCACCACTCCGGCAACCCCCGGTTCGCGTGGGACGCATACCGCCGGCTGATCCAGATGTTCGGCAAGACCGTGCTCGGCATGGAAGGCGACGTGTTCGAGGACGCGATCGAACAGGCCAAGCAGGCGAAGGGCACCAGCAACGACCTGGACCTGGACGCCGCCGACCTGAAGCGCCTCGTCGAGACCTTCAAGCAGGCCGTCCACGACCACACCGGCCGCGAGTTCCCGCAGGACCCGCGGACCCAGATGGACCTCGCGACCGAAGCCGTGTTCCGCTCCTGGAACTCGGACCGCGCGATCCTCTACCGCCGCCAGGAGCGCATCCCCACCGACCTCGGCACGGCGGTGAACATCTGCTCGATGGTGTTCGGCAACCTCGGCATGGACTCCGGCACCGGCGTCGCGTTCACCCGCGACCCGTCGAGCGGTCAGCCCGGCGTGTACGGCGACTACCTGCAGAACGCCCAGGGCGAGGACGTCGTGGCGGGCATCCGCAACACCGTCCCGCTCGCCGACCTGGAGCAGATCGACAAGGCGTCGTACGACGACCTGATGGAGATCATGGCGAAGCTCGAAGGCCACTATCGCGACCTGTGCGACATCGAGTTCACCGTCGAGCGCGGCAAGCTGTGGATGCTCCAGACCCGTGTCGGCAAGCGGACCGCGGCGGCGGCGTTCCGGATCGCGACCAGCCTGATCGACGAGGGCGTGATCGACACCGACGAGGCGCTGAAGCGGGTGAAGGGCGCGCAGCTCGCGCAGCTGATGTTCCCGCGGTTCGACGCGGATGCCGCGACGGACCTGATCACGAAGGCGATCGGCGCGTCGCCGGGTGCGGCCTCGGGCAAGGTCGTGTTCACGTCGGCGGCGGCGGTCGAGGCCGCGGAGCGCGGCGAGAAGGTCATCCTGGTCCGGCGCGAGACGAACCCCGACGACCTGCACGGCATGATCGCGGCGCAGGGCATCCTGACCAGCCGCGGCGGCAAGACCTCGCACGCGGCCGTGGTCGCGCGCGGCATGGGTAAGACCTGTGTCTGCGGCGCCGAGGAGCTTGACGTGAACGTTGCCCAGGGCACCATCAAGGTGAACGGTTCGGTGCTCGAGGCCGGCGAGCTGATCTCGATCGATGGCACCACGGGTGAGGTGTTCCGCGGCGAGGTCCCGGTCGTACCGTCCCCGGTCGTGCAGTACTTCGAGGGCACGCTGGCCCCGGACGCGGGCGACGAGCTCGTCGCGTCGGTGCACCGGTTGATCACGCACGCGGACGACGTACGGCGGCTCGGCGTACGGACCAATGCGGATACCGCGGACGACGCGGCGCGGGCGCGCCGGTTCGGGGCGGCCGGGATCGGGCTGTGCCGGACCGAGCACATGTTCCTGGGGGAGCGGCGCGAATCCGTCGAGCGGCTGATACTCGCGGACAACGACGCGGATCGCGAGGCCGCGCTGGCCGAGCTGGAGCCGTTGCAGCGCGGCGATTTCCTGGAGCTGCTGGGCGCGATGGACGGGCTGCCGGTGACGATCCGGCTGATCGACCCGCCGCTGCACGAGTTCCTGCCGTCGATGGAGGACCTGGCGGTGAAGGTCGCGGTGGCGCGCGAGCGGGGTGTCGAGTCGGAGCACGATGTGAAGCTGCTCGCGGCGGTCGAGCGGCTGCACGAGGAGAACCCGATGCTCGGTCTGCGTGGGGTGCGGCTCGGGCTGGTGGTCCCTGGTCTGTTCGCGATGCAGGTCCGGGCGATCGCGTCGGCGACTGCCGAGTTGCGGTCGCAGGGCAAGGATCCGCGACCGGAGATCATGATCCCGCTGGTCGGCGCCGTCCAGGAGCTGCACCTCGCGCGTGACGAGGTGGAACGCGTGCTCGCCGACTACGCCGACGGCGCCGAGATCCCGATCGGCACGATGATCGAGCTGCCGCGGGCCGCGGTGATCGCGGACCAGATCGCGGAGGCGGCCGACTTCTTCTCGTTCGGCACCAACGACCTGACCCAGACCACGTGGGGATTCAGCCGGGACGACGTCGAGGGCGCGTTCTTCTCGCGGTACCTGGAGAAGGGCATCTTCGCGGTGTCGCCGTTCGAGTCGATCGACCGGGAGGGCGTCGGCGCGCTGGTGCGCACCGGTGTGGACCGCGGGCGGGCCACCAAGCCGGACCTGAAGCTCGGTGTCTGCGGCGAGCACGGCGGCGACCCGGACAGCATCCACTTCTTCCACGACGTCGGCCTCGACTACGTCTCCTGCTCGCCGTTCCGTATTCCGGTAGCCCGCCTGGAGGCAGGCCGGGCAGCTCTGGCCTGACTCCGATCCCGACTTTGAGAAGCCACCGACCACGAGTCGGCCCGCGAAATGGTTGGTGGCTTCTCAAAGTGGGCGGCTAGCGTCGGGGTGTGAGTCGGGAGAGTCTGCGTAGCACGTTCGGGGAAGATGCCGAGCTCTACGATCGCGTTCGGCCTGGCTACCCAGGCGAGCTGTACGACGATCTCGCCGAGTTGCTCGGTGAGCGCCCGAAGGTACTGGAGATCGGCCCTGGGACCGGCCAGGCCACCGCCGCTATGGTGGAGCGCGGCTGGTCGGTCACCGCGGTTGAACTGAGTCCTGGGCTGGCCGAGGTCCTGCAGCGGAAGTTCCCGACGGTCGAGGTGATCGTCGCGGACTTCGACACCTGGCAGTTGCCTGCGGCGTCGTACGACCTGGTGATCTCGGCGACCGCGTTCCACTGGCTCGATCCGGCGACGCGGATTCAGCGTTGTGTGGACGGGCTGCGACCGGGCGGCGCGCTCGCGGTCGTGTCGACGCATCATGTCGCGGGCGGCTCCGAGCAGTTCTTCGTCGACGTGCAGTCCTGCTACGACCGGTTCACCGACGATCCGGCGAAGGACGGATTGCCAGCCGCGGACGACGTACCGAAGGATCCGGCCGGGCTCGGGGAGACGGAGCTTTTCGGGTCCGTGGAGTTCCGCAGTTATGCCTGGGACGCGGCCTATTCGACGGCCGCGTACCTCGAACTTCTGTCCTCGTATTCGGGTCATCGGGCCTTGACAACGGACCGGCGTGACGGACTGTACGGGTGCATCGGCGCGCTCATCGACGCGGCCGGAGGTTCGGTCACGAAGCGTTATCTGAATCAACTGTCTGTAGGAATTTCCCTTAACCAACCCCTTGCGTAGGAGGCCGTCGGCTGGTGAGAATATCCGGGCGGGAAGGGAGATCACTCGTCGACTTTCGGGTCTGACCTGAACCAGCCGCTGTGGCGGCTCGTGACTCCCTTTCCCGCACCAAATCTCCTTGTTTCCAAGGCCCCTGGGTCATGCCGTAGGGTTTGGGGCATGGCTCAATTTGTCGTGCAGCTGCGCTTCGACGTCACCCAGACCGACCGCCGGATGGAGGTCCGCCCGGCGCACCGCGAGTACCTCACCGCGCTGAAGGCCGACGGCAAGCTCGTCGCCGCCGGACCGTTCGCCGATCAGACCGGCGCGCTGCTCGTGTACGACGTCGCCGACGAGGCCGAGCTCCGCGACATCCTCGCCAAGGACCCGTACACCCCGGCCGACGTCTACGAGATCGCCACCCTCGCCGAATGGCAGCCCCTCTTCCCCTTCAGCTGATCGCTCGGCCCGCGCCCTCGAACACCAGGCGGGCCAGTCCCCACCGGGTCAGGCGCCGGCGCCTTCCATGTTCAGGTGGTCGACGTACGCCCAGAGCCAGACCAGGGGAGCGAGGACGAGCTCCGGCTCGTTGTCCTCGTCGGCGATGAAGAGCATCGACGCCTCGCCGTTGGTGAGGTCCTCGATGACGGCCTCGCACATCTCGAGCGCGACCTCGAACGGCAACAGCCGCGGGCCGTTCTCCCAGCGGGGCTCGGGCAGCGGGAGGACCGGTGCCTCGTCCGTCCCGTTCATTTCGACCGAGACCTTCTGCAGCTCCTCGTACAGGTCGAACGAGATCAGCCCCGCGATCGGCCGCCCGTCCAGGCCGACCAGGTACGGGTCGTCGGCGCCGTCGCGGAACGCGTCCCGGATGTCCGGCAGCGCTGCCTTGAGGTCGGACGCTTCGAGGTACGGCGCCTCGTCCAGCTCCTCCTCGGCCTCCGCCTCGACCAGCCCGCTGCGCATCTGGTCGAACTGGTGCAGCAGCCCGTTCAGCTCGTCGTACGCCCCACCGCCCGGCGCCTTCTGCGCACGCGCCTCCAGGTCGCGCAGGTGCTCGACCAGGTCGTCCTCGAAGTGCAGCTCGTACCGTGGGAGGCCCAGCTCGCGGCCGGCGTTGATCTGTGCGACCAGCTGCGTCGACACCGGACCGATCCGCTCGGCGAGCACCTCCAGCGGCGTGGTCGGCTTCTCCTCGTCGTCGTGCGCGCAGGAGTCGTCCTCGCCCTTGCCGTCGCCTTCCATCGCGAGCAGCACCTGGAACGCCTGGAAGGACAGCAGCGCGGCGGTCGCCATCGTCCCGTCGCCGATCAGCATCAGCGGGTTGCCGCCGGCCTCGGTACGGCGTACGTGGTCGGACATCAGCGTCGCAGCCTGCTCGACGTTCACCTGGCTGGCCAGCGACGACAGCCCGTGGTCCGTGTCCACGCCGAGCAGTTCGACCAGCCGCTCGGAGCTCATGTCGAAGTTGGAGCGCAGGTAGTACCGCAGCCAGCCGGCGTCGACCGGGTTGCCCAGCAGGTCCGCGATCCGGGCCCGGAAGTCGGCCAGGTCGGCGATCGCCAGCACCACGAGCACCGGCTGGTCGCCGTCGCCGATCACCAGCGGCCGGGTGTCCCCGTTGTGGAAGCCGTCGATGACCTGGTGCAGGCTGTCCGCGGCAGCCTCCAGCGGCCACGACTCCGCCTCGAACTCGTTGACCACCGCGGCGGAGGTGTCGTCGGGCATCTGCTGGGTCCTCTCCGGGTGGCGGCGGGAGTTGGGGGTAACTGTAGGCTCTGGGCGTTTCACCAGGTCATGTGGGTCCTTCGCGACCCCAGAACCTTTGCGCGCGTGACATTCGCTACGCCGGCACCGGCGGGTCGGTGCAGCGGTATCTCACATGTGAGATATGGTCCCGCCCATGACCGATGACTACCTGAGCCGGATCGGAAACCTCATCCGGGACGCCCGCAAGCATCGTGGCTGGACGCAGACGCAGCTCGCGGAAGTACTGAACACCAGCCAGAGTGCGGTGAACAGGATCGAGAAGGGTCATCAGAACCTCACCCTCGAGATGCTCGCCCGGATCGGCGAGGCGCTCGATTCAGAAATTGTCTCTCTCGGTGGCGGTCCGGTCCACCTCCGCGTCGCCGGCGGCCGGAGGTTGTCCGGCGCGATCGACGTCAAGTCGAGCAAGAACGCCGGTGTCGCGCTGCTCTGCGCCTCGCTGCTGAACAAGGGCCGTACGACGCTGCGCAAGGTCGCGCGCATCGAAGAGGTCAACCGCCTGCTCGAGGTGCTGAACTCGATCGGCGTCAAGACCACCTGGCTGAACGACGCCGGCGACCTGGAGATCATCCCGCCGACGCACCTCGACCTGAGCGCGATGGATGCCGAGGCGGCCCGTCGGACCCGCTCGATCATCATGTTCCTCGGCCCGCTGCTGCACCGCGAGGACGCCTTCGAGTTGCCGTACGCCGGTGGCTGCGACCTCGGCACCCGCACCGTCGAGCCGCACCTGACCGCGCTGCGCCCGTTCGGTCTCGAGGTGAAGGCGACCGGCGGGCAGTACCACGCGCTGGTGAACCGGGCGATCGCTCCGGGCAAGCCGATCGTGCTGACCGAGCGCGGCGACACCGTGACCGAGAACGCGATCATGGCCGCCGCCCGGTACGACGGCGTCACGGTGATCCGCAACGCCAGCCCGAACTACATGGTCCAGGACCTGTGCTTCTACCTCGACCTGCTCGGCGTGAAGATCGACGGCATCGGCACCACGACGCTGACCGTGCACGGCAAGGCCGACATCGACGTCGACGTCGACTACGCGCCGTCCGAGGACCCGATCGAGGCGATGAGCCTGCTCACCGCGGCGATCGTCACGAAGTCCGAGATCACCATCCGGCGCGCGCCGGTGGAGTTCCTGGAGATCGAGCTCGCGCTGCTGGAGGAGATGGGGCTCGACTACGACCGCAGTACGGAGTACCTCGCCGAGAACGGCCGGACCCGGCTCGTCGACCTCACCACCCGGCCGTCGAAGCTGCACGCGCCGATCGACAAGGTCCACCCGATGCCGTTCCCGGGCCTGAACATCGACAACCTGCCGTTCTTCGCGGTGATCGCGGCGATCGCCACCGGACAGACGCTGATCCACGACTGGGTCTACGAGAACCGCGCGATCTACCTCACCGACCTGAACAAGCTCGGCGGCCGGGTCAAGCTGCTCGACCCGCACCGGGTGATGGTCGAGGGCCCGACGCACTTCTCGGGCGCCGAGATCATGTGCCCGCCGGCGCTCCGGCCGGCCGTCGTCACGCTGATCGCGATGCTGGCCGCGAAGGGTACGTCGGTCCTGCGCAGCGTCTACGTGATCAACCGCGGCTACGAGGACCTGGCCGCCCGCCTGAACTCGCTAGGCGCTCAGATCGAGACCTTCCGGGACATCTGAGTCCTGATCCTGGTCTTGGTCTTGGTCTTGGAGAAATGTGACCGCTTCGGTGATCACCGCCGGGTCCGAGAGGATCCGGCGGTGGCCGAGGCCGGTCGTCGGCAGGAAGTGCGCGCGGTCGCCGTAGTTCCGTAGCAGCACCTGGGCCTGCGCCGGGTCGACGATCTCGTCCTCGTCGTTGTGGATCACCAGGAGCTCGAGCTTGCCGGTGGTCACCGAGAAGCGCGTCCAGATCTGGTCGTCGCCGTCGAAGTACCCGCGCTCGATCTGTCGTCGGAGCTGCTGGTTGATCTTCGGTCTCAGGCCGAGCTGGGCGCAGAACGTGTCGGCCAGGTAGCCGAAGTCCGCGACGCCGCTGATCATCACCAGCCGCTTGGCCGGGACGCCCTCGCGGACGGCGTACAACGCGAACGGTACGCCGAGCGAGTGCGCGATCACGCCCTCGAACGGGCCGTGGCGTTCCTCCAGCGCGCGGATGATCCGCTGGTGGCCGAGGATCGACACGACGTCGCCGTCCGAGTCGCCGTGCGCCGGGGCGTCGTACGACACCGGGCTGTACCCGAGCTCGAGCAGGCGGGTGATGAATCCGGCGTACCGCGAGGCGCGGGAACGCCAGCCGTGCACGAGGAGCACCGGGCGGTTGCCGTCGCCCCAGGTGTAGGTCTTCACATTGTCGACAATCTCCACCCGGGCGGTGTCGTGGACGGCCTGCTCCTCCGGGCGGACCCGGCCGCGGGCGAGCGGGCGCCGCCACAGGTTGAACGCGAGCCGTCCGCCGAGCCGCGGTGACAACACTCCGATTGTCTGCAATCCGACACTGACCAGCTTCTGCATGACATCCCCTCCGGCAAACTATACGAACGGTCGTATTATTAGTTTCGCACAGGCTAGCAGTCAACGGGACTTAGGATCGGGAATCGTGGAGAAGGTCGACGGACGGTTGGCGCGGGGTGACCAGACCCGCCGCGCCGTCCTGCGCCGCGCGGTCGACATCGCGTCGGTCGACGGGCTCGAGGGCCTGTCGATCGGGCGGCTCGCGACCGAGCTCGGGATCAGCAAGAGCGGGCTCTTCGCGCATTTCGGCTCCAAGGAGGAGCTGCAGCTGGCGACGGTCCGGGCCGCGCGCCGGATCTACGCCGACAACGTCGTGGTTCCGGCGTACGAGGTCGAGCCCGGTCTCGGGCGGGTATGGGCCCTGAGCCGGCACTGGCTGGACTACTCGCGGAGCCGGGTGTTCCCGGGCGGCTGCTTCTTCCAGAAGGTCTCGCACGAGTTCTCCGCGCGCGACGGCGCCGTGCACGAGTACCTCGCGGCCGTGCATCACGAGTGGATGGACCTGATCGAGACCGCGGTCGCCGAGGCTGTCGAACGGGGCGAGCTCGCGGCCGATCCGGTGCAGCTCGCGTTCGACCTGAACGCGTACTACGAGGCCGCGAACCTCGCCTCGATCCTGCACAACGACGAGGCGGGGTACGAACGCGCGCGTCAGGCGGTGCGGATCCGGCTGGAGTCGGCGGTCGTTCCCGGTGTGCCGGTCCCTTGGTGAGTCGGCAGGTCGCGGCACCCACGGATCGGTGAGGCGAGCAGGACCAGACCGGCCAGCGGTACGCCGGCTGTCGTGATCCAGAGTGCCGGGGTGAGGCCGAGAGTCTGGCCGAGCGTTCCGCCGAGCAGGGCGCCGAGCGGGATGGTGCCGTAGTTGACGAAGGCGTTCGTCGCGGTCAGCCGGCCGAACAGGTCAGGCGGGCAGTAGGACTGCAGGAAGGTCGCCTTCACGACATTTCCGCCGACCACGCCCAGGCTCACGCCGAACGCGCCGACCAGATAGAACCACGGGCTCGCGCCGCCCAACGGGATCAGCAACGCCAAGGTCGGCAGGCCGAGCTCGCACAGCAGCAGCGCACGCGCCGTACCGAACCGCATCATCTTGCGGCCGACGAGCGCGCCGAGAACACCGCCACTGGATGCCGCCGCGATCAGTGCGCCGACAGTGCCGGCAGTCAGACCGGCCTCGCGGACCAGGAACACGACGACGATCGCCTGATAGCCCATCAAGGCGAGGTTCGAGACCGCGCCGAAGATCGTCAGCGTCCGTAGCCAGACGTCGTGCGCGACCAGCCGGATGCCTTCCCGGATCGCGCCGGCCCGCCGCGGCGCGTTCGTACGGCGTTCCCGGAAGCGGATCGCGGCGAGACAACCGAGGGCGACCAGGAAGCTGCCCGCGTCGACGAGCAACGCGTTCGCCGCCCCCGCGAACTGGACCAGGAGGCCACCGCACCCGAGTCCCGCGATCTGCGCGGCCGACGCGCTGCCGTGCAGTTTCGCGTTGCCCTCAGCGTGATCGGGCGGATCCAGAAGCGTGGGGAGATAGGCGGTGTACGCCGTCTGGAAGACGACTGACGCGGCTCCGACGAGTCCCGCGATGACCAAGAGGAACTCGATCGTCAACAGGTCGCCGGCCAGCGGAACCACGGCGAGCAGCAGGCCGGAGACCGCCGAGGAGGCGAGCATCAGCGGACGTCGACGTACCCGATCGATCCAGGCGCCGGTGGGCAGGCCGATCAGGAGCCACGGTGCCCACGCAGCCGCGGTCAGCAGGCCGACCTCGAAGGTTGTTGCGTCGAGCATCGAGATCGCGACGAGCGGCAGGGCCACCGACGACGTCGCGCTGCCGAAGCGGTTGATCGTCTCGCCGATCCAGAAGAGGCGGAAGTCGCGGTGCGTTCGTAGCAGGCTCATGAGCGGCGCGGGAACGATTGCAGCTGGACGATCACACGCTCCGAGCCGTCAGCCTGTTCGGCCGCCGAGCCAGAGTCAGAGCCAGAGTCGGCGTACCGATCGATGACTGCGGCGACCTCCTCGTTGAGCGCGCGCAGTTGCGCCGGAGTCAGCCGGAGGTCCCGCCAGTCCGACAGTGCGGCCGCCTGTTGCCACTCGCCCGGCCAGTCCTCGTCGACGTACGTGCGGACGCGGTCGTAATAGCGCTCCACGAGATCGCGCAGGTACACGTCGAGCGCACGGCGGGTCTCGGGGTCGTCGAGGAATTCGGACGGATCGAGGACGGTCCGGCCCGGGATCCGCCACCAGCGCTCGCGCTTCGTGCCGCGGTCGGGGTCCTCCACGAGGTACCCGTGCTCGGCGAGCAGCCGCAGGTGCCAGCTGATCGTGCCGGTGTTCTCGCCGAGCCGCGTCGCCAGGGTGCTCGACGTCGCGGGCCCGTCGAGCTCGATCGCCTCCAGAATGCGCATCCGGAGCGGGTGGGCGAGACCGCGCAGACTCCGGGCATCGATCCGTCGCATGAATGCAGAGTAGTCTCTGCAAAGGAGTCTCTGCAATACGGATTTGTCGGTGGGCGCCCCTAGGTTTGAGGACATGCGGCCTCATGTGGTGGCTCAGCTGGCGGTTTCGCTGGACGGGGTGACGTCGGGATTCGACGTCGACCTCGCGCGGTTCTATGCGCTGGCGTCGCTGTGGCAGGAGGATGTGACGCTGATCGACGCCGGCACGATCCTCGCCCAGGAGAGCGCCGTACTCGCGGCTCCTCGGCGCGGTCCGCGGGCGGAAGGCCCGCTGCTCGCGGTGGTGGACGAGCGGGCGCGGGTCCGGAGCTGGGACTCGTTGCGGGAGCTGGGCTACTGGTCCGGCGTCCTTGCGTTGTACGCCGACCAGACGCCGGAGCGACCGCCGGACGCGACGACCCGTGAGCTGATCACCGGGTACGACCAGGTCGATCTCGTCGAGGTGCTCGACGTCCTGGGTCGCCGTGGTGTGCAGACCGTCCGCGTCGATACGTCCGGCGTACTGCTGCGGGCCTGTCTGGCGCTCGGACTGATCGACGAACTCGCGCTCCTCGTGCATCCGGTGCTGATCGGCGGCGACCGCTGGTACGACACCGGACGCCTCAACCTCCAGCACGCCGGCACCGAGGTGTTCAAGGACGGCGTCATCTGGATGCGTTACTGCGTGGCCATCTGAAGGTCGCGAAACTGTCGGTGGTCGCCGCTACTGTGAGCGGTAATGAGGAAGCAGCATGAGTGGTACGACGAGCACGACGCAGAGCGCTGGGTTGCCGAGCCGGTCAAGCGACCGGGGCGGACTGCGTTCGCTCGTGATCGGGCGCGCGTGCTGCACAGTGCGGCGTTGCGACGGCTGGCGGCCAAGACGCAGGTGGTGACGGCGGGCAGCGACGACTTCGTGCGGAACCGGTTGACGCACAGCCTCGAGGTCGCGCAGATCGGCCGCGAGCTGGCGGCGACGCTCGGCTGCGATCCGGACATCGTGGACGCGGCCTGTCTGGCGCACGATCTCGGGCATCCGCCGTTCGGTCACAACGGCGAGCGCGCGCTGGACCAGGTCGCCGCGGAGATCGGCGGCTTCGAGGGGAACGCGCAGACGCTGCGACTGCTGACTCGGCTGGAATCGAAGACCTTCGACGCCGACGGACGCAGCGTCGGCCTCAACCTGAGCCGCGCGACACTCGACGCCGCGACGAAGTACCCGTGGCCGCGACGGCCGGAAGAGCGCAAGTTCGGGGTGTACGACGACGACCTCGCGGTCTTCACCTGGTTGCGTCAGGGCGTGGGGGAGCGGCGCTGCCTGGAGGCGCAGGTGATGGACTTCGCCGACGACGTGGCGTACTCGGTGCACGACGTCGAGGACGGGATCGTCGCGCACCACATCGATCTCGCCGCGGTCGATGCCGAGCCGGCGCCGTACTGGGAGACGGTCCGGCAGATGTATTTGCCGGAGGCAACCGATGCCGAGCTGGACGAGGGCTGGGCTCGGCTCAAGGCGCTGAACTACTGGCCGCGCGCCGCGTTCGACGACAGCAGGCAGGCATTGGGTGCGCTCAAGGATGTCACCAGCCAGCTCATTGGGCGGTTCGCGACCGCCGCCGAGCAGGCCACACACGCCGTGTTCGGCCGGTCCCGGCTGATCCGGTACGAGGCCGATCTGGTGGTGCCGGACGGCGTCCGCACCGAGATCGGCTTGTTGAAGGGCGTCGGCATGTTCCACGTCCTCAACTCACCGGAACGCCAGGCCCGCCGGGCCATCCAGCGCGAGCTTCTCACCGAACTCGTGGAAGCCCTGTGGAAAACGGCCCCGCGGCACCTGGACGCCCCATTCCGCTCCGACTTCGCGGAGGCGACCGACGACAACGCCCGCCTCCGCGTCATCGTCGACCAGGTAGCCTCCCTCACCGACCCCTCAGCCCTGACCTGGCACGCTCACCTTGTCGAGGGGAAGGTCTAGGCCCAGCTTGTTCGTGATGGGTTTGTTGGTTTCCCGGATCTGCGTGAGTTCTGAATCGGTGAGTGCCCGGCGATAGACGCGGACCTCGTCGAGCGACCCCCGGAAGCGGTTGACGCCGTCGACGCGCTGGCCGACGTGGATGCCCTGTACGCCGAACTCCTTGCCCGCCGTCACCGATCCGGCCGGTGCCGTCGCCGAGCCGACCTCGGTGCCGTCGACCAGCAACCGCAACTTCCCGCCGACCCGCTGCAGTACGACGTGATGCCACTGGTCGTCGTTGTACGCCGACGCCGACTGGACCGTCACGTTGAAACGATCGACCGACAGCAACGCGCGGATCCGCTTGCTCTCCGGCTCCGCCCGCAACCACACCTGCGGCGTACTGCCCGATCCGGTCCGGTACGCCCAGAGGATCGCGTGCGTCCCGGTCGTCGCGCCGTACTTGATCCACGCCATCATCGTGAAGTCGTCGGCGCCCAGATCGATCGACCGGTCGTACGGCACCTCGACGTAGTCGTCCGCCCCGTCCAGCGCGAGTCCGTTCCCGAACTTGCCTGCGGCAACAGTCGCGCCGCCGCGCACGTACGCCGGATTGCGCGCCGGCCCGGTGTCGGGCGTCAGCGGCCCGGGCGCGGGCGGACCGGGGATGCCCGGCGGCGTCCCGTTCGGCGTCGCCAGATACGCCTCGTTGAACCGCGCCCAGCGGATCGACTCGTACGGGTTCGCGACGCCGGCCTCGTACAGCAACCCGGCCTCGTCACCGTCCAGCCGGACCATGTCGGAGTACGCCGACGGCCCCCAGTAGAAGACCTTCCCCTGCTGCCACGTGCTGAACGATCGCGCTTCGTCGTACGACGACCGCACGGTCATCACCTCGCGCGCGGCCGGATGCGCCGGCGCCGAGAACAGGATCTGGTGCCTGTCGAACCGCAGCAGCGATCCTTGGACGTCGGGCATCACCAGCTTCGGGATGGTCCGGAACGGTGCGTCGAAGCTGGCCCCGCCGTCGCTGCTGATCGCGTACGCGCGGTTCCCGGGATCGGTGCCGCGTTCCCTGGCTAGCGCGTAGATCTGTCCGTTGTTGCGCTCGACCACGGTGACCTCTTGCGCGATCACCTTCCCGTCGTCGCGAGATGTCGCTGCGCCGATGTGCCAGGTCTCGCCGGCGTCGTCGGAGTACAGCAAGTGGGTGCCGTAGACATGCGGCCCGGCCCCGTCGTACGTCTCGAAGCTGGCGCCGACGATCAGCCGGCCGGCGTGCGGGCCGTGTTCGAGCTGGATGCCGTGCATCGGGCCGGTCGCGTACCAGAAGTTCCAGCTCGGCAGCTTCGCGTCGGTCAGCTCTCGCGGCGCCGTCCAGGTCGCGCCGGAGTCGTCGCTGGTCTGGACGTACGGGTCGCGGTCGCAGCCGTTGGTGCACGGCTCCGGACCGTTGTGCGTCGTCACGAGGACAATCCGGCCAGTCTGATTGTCAACAATCGGAACCGGGTTGCCGTGCGTGCTGCCGTTGCCGTCGGACACCACCTGCAACGGTCCCCACGTCTTGCCGCCGTCGGTGGACCGCTTGAGCACGATGTCGATGTCGCCGTCGTCACCGCAGTCCGCCACCCGGCCCTCGGCGAACGCGAGCACGTCACCGTTCGTCGCGTGCACGACGGCCGGGATTCGGAAGCACGAGTAGCCCTCGGTCTTCTGCTTGAACAGCACGCTGTCGTCGACAAAGGGCGCTGCGCCGGCGTGGGCCGGCGGCGCGGTGAGGGTCGTGAACACCAGCAGGGCGGCGGCCGCGAGACGGCCTGGTACGAGAACGCGCATGGCTCTCCCGGGAGGTCATAGGACGTGGGATGTCCTGCGACAAAGTAGTCACCCGCGTCGCCCGCGGCAAGAGGTCGGCGAGGACTAAGGTTCGTTGCATGGCTGATGCAGAGCAGTTCGTGATCGTCGGCGCGAGTCTCGCGGGAGCGACCGCGGCCGAGGCCCTCCGGAAGGGTGGCTGGAGTGGTGGCATCGTCCTGATCGGCAGTGAGCAGTCACTGCCGTACGAGCGACCACCGCTGTCCAAGGGCGTCCTGCTCGGCAAGGAACAGACCGAGTCCGCGCAGCTGCACGATCAGCAGTGGTACGACGACAACAACATCGACCTGCGCCTCGGTGCCACGGTCACCGCGATCGATCCGGCCGCGCACACGGTCACGCTCGACGACGGCTCGCAGGTGTCGTACACGAAGCTCCTGATCGCGACGGGCAGTCGCGTCCGCAAGCTCGACGTACCGGGTGCAGACCTGCCGGGCGTGCACTACCTGCGGACGGCCGAGGAGGCGCAGGCGCTGACCGATGCGTACGCCGCGAAGCCGCGCGTGGTCGTGGTGGGTGCCGGCTGGATCGGGCTCGAGGCGGCGTCGGCTGCTCGCGAGCGCGGGTGCGAGGTGACGGTCGTCGAACCGCAGTCCACCGCGCTGGCCGCCGTACTCGGTGAAGAGGTCGGTGAGTTGTTCGCCGACTTCCAACGGCAGCACGGGGTGCAGTTCCGGTTCGGGACCGGAGTCGAAGGGTTCGAGGGGACCGACAAGGTCACCGGGGTGCGCGTGAACGGCGGTGAGGTGATTCCGGCGGAGCTGGTGGTGGTCGGGGTCGGCGTACGGCCGAACACCGAGCTCGCCGAGGCGGCCGGTATCGAGGTCGCGACACCGGACAACGGCTCGGGCATCGTCGCCGGTGCGGACCTGCAGACCTCGGTCGCGGACGTGTACGCCGCCGGTGACGTGGTCCGCTGGGACCACCCGCTGTTCGGGCGGTTCGTCCGGGTCGAGCACTGGCAGAACGCGAAGGACACCGGCGCGTCGGCCGCGAAGGCGATGCTCGGGCAGGACGTGGCGCACGACGCGATCCCGTTCTTCTTCACCGACCAGTTCGACCTCGGGATGGAGTACGCCGGGGATGTCCCGCGCGGAACGTCGTACCAGGTCGTCCTGCGCGGCGACCCGAAGTCCGGTGCCTACGTGGCGTTCTGGGTCGACGACGACCACCACGTCCTGGCCGGCATGCACGTCAACACCTGGGGTGCCATCGACGCGGTCCGCGACCTCATCCGCTCCGGCAAGGAGGTCGACCCGGCCCGCCTGGCCGACACGTCCGTGGACCTCGCGGAGGTCTAGAGCGGGTAGGTGACGTAGGCGAAGGACGCGCTGTCCGGCGACCAGCTCGGTACGTTCATCGTGCCCTGGCCGCCGAACAGGCTCGTCAGCTCGCGGATCTCGCCGTCCTTCATCAGCAGTCTCAGCCGGACGTCCTCGATGTCGGCCGGGTGTCCTTCGGTGCCGGGCGGGAAGCTCACGTACGCGATCGCCGACCCGTCCGGTGCCGGGTGCGGGAACCAGTTGACCCGCTCGTCGTCGGTCAGCTGCTCGACGTGACCGTCCCTGATCCGGAACAGCTGGGCCTGACCGGCGCGCTCCGAGTTGAAGTAGATCCAGTCGCCGTCCGGACCGTACTCCGATCCGTCGTCGGCGAAGTCGTCGTCGGTCACCTGGACATCGGCGCCGCCCGCGCTCGGGATCGTCCACACGTTGGTGATCCGCTGGTCGTCGACCCACTCCAGCCCGATGTACGCGAGCGTCGTACCGTCCGGCGAAACACCGTGCAGGTAGTGATGGAAGCCCGGTCCGCGATCGTTCGTCACCCGGCGGCCCGGTCCGCCTTCGATCGGTACGGCGTACACGTGCCCGTCGTTCGCCGACACGTACACCGTGCGCCCGTCCGGACTCACCACGTGGTCGTTGTTGATCGCCGGTACGCCGCCGAGCTCGATCTCCTCGAGTCCGTCCGCGACCCGGAACAGCAGCCCGTTGCCGTTGACAACCAGAGTGCCGTCGGGGAGCCAGTTCGGCGCCTCGAACAGGACGTCGTCCGAGCTGAACACCAGCCGGTGGGAATCGGTCGCGACGTCGACGACGTACAGCTCGGACCGCTGACCTGGGCGAAGAGTACGTGGCATACCCGCAAACCTACGTGATCCGCCCGGCTAGACTCGCGGGGTGGCAGGCCGGATCAAGGAAGAGGACATCGCGCTGGTGCGCGAGCGAGCCCGGATCGACGACGTCGTCGGCTCGTACGTGACCTTGAAGAACGCCGGCGGGGGCAACCTGAAGGGCCTCTGCCCGTTCCATGACGAGAAGTCGCCGTCGTTCAACGTCACCCCGTCCCGCGGGTTCTTCTACTGTTTCGGCTGCCAAGAGGGCGGCGACGTCATCGACTTCATCCAGAAGGTCGACCAGATCACCTTCTCCGAGGCGGTCGAGACGCTGGCCGCGAAGGTCGGCATCCAGCTGCGGTACGAGGACTCCGGGGCGCCGGTGCAGCGCGGACCGGGTAACCAGCGGCCGCGGCTCGTCGAGGCGCACAAGGTCGCGGCCGAGTTCTACGTCGACAACCTGTTCGGCGCGGCCGAGGCGTCGATCGGGCGGCAGTTCCTGGACAAGCGCGGCTTCGACAAGGACGCCGCGGTGCAGTTCGGGGTCGGGTTCTCGCCGCGCGGCGGCGAGGCGCTCACCAGCCACCTCCGCGGCCGCGGCTTCACGAACGCGGAGCTGGTCGCGTCCGGCCTGTGCGCCGACGGCCAGCGCGGGCTGTACGACCGGTTCCGCGGCCGGCTGATGTGGCCGATCCGAGACGCGTCGTCCGACGTGATCGGGTTCGGCGCGCGCCGGCTCTTCGACGACGACCGGATCGAAGCGAAGTACCTGAACACCCCCGAGACGCCGATCTACAAGAAGTCCAAGGTCCTGTACGGCGTGGACCTCGCCCGCCGGGAGATCGCGAAGGGCCGGCAGGCCGTGGTCGTCGAGGGCTACACCGACGTGATGGCCTGTCATCTCGCGGGCGTGCAGACCGCGGTCGCCACCTGCGGTACGGCGTTCGGCGACGATCACGCGCGGGTGCTGCGGCAGCTGCTGCTCGACCACGACCAGTTCCGCGGTGAGGTGATCTTCACCTTCGACGGCGACGAGGCCGGACAGCGGGCGGCGCTGAAGGCGTTCGCGGGGGACCAGGCGTTCGCCGCGCAGACGTACGTCGCGGTCGAGCCGGACGGGCTGGACCCGTGTGACCTGCGGCTGCAGAAGGGGGACGCCGCGGTCCGGGAGCTGATCGGGCGGCGCGTCCCGCTGTACCGGTTCGTGCTGGGGAACGTGCTGTCGAAGTACGACCTGGACCGGGCCGACACCCGGATCGACGCGCTGCGGGACGCGGCGCGGCTGGTGATCAGCATCCGTGACCGGTCGAAGGTGGACGCGTTCACGCGCGAGCTCGCCGGGCATCTCGGGATGGACGAGGACCAGGTCCGCTCCGAGGTCTACAAGGCGGCTTCCCGGTCGACCACTGTGCAGCCACAGACAGTTGGGGCCAAGGCGCACGTGCCGCAGCCGAGCGTCCAGCGGACTGACATCCCGTCGCCGCGGGACCAGCGGTTCGTGATCGAGTGGGACGTGCTGAAGGTCGCGATGCAGCATCCGGCGCTGGTCGGGGTCGCGTTCGACGAGCTCGACGACCACGACTTCACGCATCCGTGGCTGGGCGCGATCCGGGCCGCGATGGCGAAGATCGGCGGGCCGGCCGCGGCGCCACCCGGCGAGGCCTGGGTGGTCGCCGTACGCGATGCCATCGGGAACGACCCGGCGGCCGCGGTGGTCGGTGCGCTGGCGGTGGATCCGCTGCGGTTGGGGCGGGAGCCCGACGAGCCATACGCGCTCGCGTTGCTGGCGCGGCTGCAGGAGCTGACGTGCGCGCGCCGCATCCAGGACCTGAAGTCGAAGCTGCAGCGGACGAACCCGATCGAGCGCGCGGACGAGTACAACCGGATGTTCGGCGAACTCATCGCGCTCGAGGCCTACAAGTCCGAACTCCGCAACCGCGCCATCTCCGGGGCGATCTAGGGTCTTTTCAGGTGTGAGACCAGCTTCACCGTCTGGTCGGCGTACTCGGCGGCGAACTCCTCGCTGCCGGCGTCGAGGCCCAGCGCCTCGGCGATCTGCGGGAACACCACCGGTGCAGCGGCGAGGCCGAACAACGCGAGTGCGGTGTGCCGCGGATCCAGGTCGGGCGCGAGCTCCCCGTCGGCCTGCCGGCGCATGAAGTCGGCGACCATCGCCCGGAACCGGGCGCGCTGACCCTCCCGATCCAGGTTGCTGGTGTCCCGCTCGACGGCCTCGCGGACGAGCAGGCGGAGCAGGTCCGGCTGCGCGATCGCGGCACTCGCATACGCCCCGACCACCTCGCCGAGGGAGTCGGTCTCCGCCGTGAGATCCGGCTCGCCGGCCCGCCAGCGGTCGGCGACCGCACGGTACAGCCCCTCCTTGCCGCCGAAGTAGTACGAGATCAGTTGCTTGTTGACGCCTGCCCGGGCGGCGATCTCGCTCACCCGCGCCCCGCTGAACCCGTGCGCGCCGAACTCGACGACTGCCGCGTCCAGCAACTGCTGCTTGGTGCGCTCGGGGTCACGTTGTCGCTGCTCAGGATCCGGTGATCTCCGCACGAAAATCATCCTAGCGGACTTCCATCCGGCGTGCTAACTTAATCAACCATACGGATGACAAAGTTGTCTGAGCGGATGATTGGAGTCGGGGATGAAGGTCGCGATCATGGGTGCCGGGATCGGTGGGCTGGCGCTGGCGCAGGGGTTGCTCAAGGCGGGCGTGGACGTCACGGTGTTCGAGCGCGATCCCTCCCCGCAGTACCGCAAGCAGGGGTACCGAATCCATATCAGCCAGGTCGGGGAGGAGGCGATGGCCGCGATGCTGCCGGACGCGGTGCGGCGTCGGGTGATCGCCACGGCGACGCAGCCCGGTGACCTGGTGGCGGGCTTCGACGCCCAGCTGAACCAGCAGTTCGAGCAGGTGTTCCCGATTGCCGGTCCGGACGCGGTGACCTCGGTGGATCGGTATGCGTTCCGTCGCGCGTTGATGACCGGGCTCGGTGACGTGCTGCAGTTCGGCAAGCAGTTTTCGTCGTACGTCGAGACGCCCGACGGGGTCGAGATCGCCTTCGCGGACGGGACTTCCGCGGTCGCGGACGTGCTGGTCGGCGCGGACGGTGTCGGGTCGCGGGTGCGTGGCCAGTTGGTGCCGGAGCTCGACGTGCTGGACATCGGGGTGCGCTGCATCTACGGGAAGGTGCCGTTGACTCCGGCCGTCCGGGAGACCGCGCCGGAAGCCTTCCTTCGCGGGTTCTGCTTCGCGAGCGATGGAGCCGGTCTTGGCGCGGCGTTCGCGCCGGTGCTGTTCCGGGAGCCGCCGGCGGAGTACGGCGACTATCTGATGGCGGTGCTGACCGGGACGAACGCGGTGCTCGGTGCGTCGGACGAGGAACTGTTCGCGATGAGCCCGGCCGAGCTGTGGGCGATCGTCGAGCGATCCGTGGCCGACTGGCATCCGACGATCCGCGAGCTGGTCGATGCGGGGGAGCCCGGCGCCGCGTTCCCGATCACCTTGCGGACCTGCATCACCGTCCCGTCCTGGTCGTCGTCGCGTGTGACCTTGCTCGGCGACGCCGTACACCCGATGACCCCTGCCGCTGGCGCTGGCGCCAACACGGCTCTCTGGGATGCCGCGCGACTCACCCGCGCGCTGACCTCGGACAAGGACCTCGTGACGTACCAGCAGGAGGTGATCGCCAACTCCCAGCCCATCGTGACCGAGTCCCTGCACAACGCCGAGCGCATGTTCAAGGTCTCGGTCTGAGCCGCTCCCGCAAGCTTTCCTGTACGTCGGGCAGCCGCTCGAGCATCACGAGCGCCGCCTGATGACGCGCCCGGGCGTAGAGCTCGAGAGCCGGAGTGACGGCGGCTGGATCGTCGAGCGGTTCCGCGAGCGGGTACGTCGACGCGAGCGTGTAGGCACACCCTGTAGCGGCCGAAGACACGAGGTCGTCGACGTGCGCCGCGGGATGTTCGTCGCGGTAGGCGACCAGCAGTTCGGCCAGCCCGTCGATCCAGTCGTCGCCGAGCATCACGGTCCGCGGGTCGCAACCGATCCGGGCGATCTCCCACGCGGTGAAGCGCGGGCTCGGCGGCTGGAAGTCGATCACGGCGGCGACCTCGTCGTCGCGCAGCATCAGATTCGGAGAGGCGAGATCACCATGAACGATCTGCACCGTCAGGTCCGGCAGCCCCGCGAGGATCGCGCCGGCCCGATCGAGCAGTCCCCGGCGCTCCTTGGCGGCCTCCCAGGCCCACTGCTCGAACGGGCTGAGGCGCGTGCGGCTCGCATACCCGTCGATCACCCGGTCGAAGGAGCGCGGTGCCTTGCGGACATCGCGCACGCCGACAGCCGGTTGCCTCGTCGGCGTCGCCGCCGGATGTTCGGCCAACCGTCGATGCAGCCGGCCGAGCACTGTGCCGACCGAAGGCCAGCGAGCACCGGTGAGCCCGCCCTCGGCCGTCTCGCCGTCGACGAACTCCCACAACGACATCGGCGCCCGTTCGCAGATCACGTCGCCGTCGAGGGTTCGCCGTACTACCGGCACCGGGACCTCACCTTGACGGGCGAACTCCGTCAGTTCGATCGCCGCGCGTTCGCGCTCGAGGTCGCCGCGGTAGATCTTGGCGAACCACCGCCGGCCGTTCTCGTCGACGACGCGGTAATTGATGGTGTTGGTGCCGGCGGGGATCCGGTGCAGTTCGGCTACGTGGACGCCGTACGAATCCCGCAGGGCGTCCGCGATGTCAGTCAGGATCGTTGCCCGTCACGCCGTCGACGGCCTCACGCAGGAGATCAGCATGGCCGGTGTGTTTGAGGTACTCCTCGAGCAGGTCGATCGCGATCCGTCGGCGGTTCGACGTCCAGGCCGGATCCGGGTCCTCGACCAAGGCGTCCAGACCGCCGTCCGCACTCAGCTGTTGCCAGGTGGCACGGGAGCGCGCGGCAGCGGCGTACCAGAGTGCGTAGAGCTCGTCCGGGTCGTCGGTGACCGCGGATTCCCAACCCCACCGGTCGTTCTCGACCCAGCTGCGGGTGTCCCACGGCGGACCGAGCGGCTGCTTGGCGGCCCGCCCGGTGAATCCGTCCTCCACGAACGCCATGTGCTTGATCAGCCCCGCGAGCGTCAATGTCGACGGCGGATGCGTCTGCCGAAGCTGCTCGGCGGTGAGCCCGCCGGTCTTCCACGCGAACTGCTGCCGCACCCGGTCCAACGCGAACTGCAACGTCTCGACCTCGTCACCCCGCGGGCAATGATCGATCGGCAGATCCTTCCAGTCCATGACCACCCCTCCGTCAACGCTGATCGTGCGAGGCAGCCCAGCATGCCGCACCCGACGGACCAACCCGCGCGCCAAGACCCCGGCGATGGGACGGAACCGACGCGGTCGTGCGGGCTTGTGCTTCGGGAACTGACAACGTCGTCCCCTTCTCGGTTGCGGTACTCCGACTTACTGTGAGCCCCGTCGCAACATTCTTCAGGGGAGGGGATCCACCAATGAGGGACGTCCGGAGAAATCTGATGGTGGTGACAGGGGCTATCGCCTTGGTCGCTGCCACGCTCGCGGCACCGGTCACAGCCGGCGCCGGGGCTACGAGCGTTGCCGGGGGAGACACCGAGTATCTGGTCCTGCTCGAGACAGGTGCGGACCGTAGCCAGGCCATCGCGGCGGTCAAAGCCGCCGGCGGTGAAGTGGTCAAGGAAAACGCGCACCTGGGCACACTGACCGTGCGGGCGGCCGCGTCGGGCTTCGTCAGCCGCGTGTCCGCGTCGAGCGCGGTCGAGGGCGCGGCCCGCAGCCGGCCGATCGGCACCGTGCCGCAGCAGAAACCGCGCACCGTCGAGACCGAGAACGGCGGCACCAGCACGTCCGGCGCCAAGGTCGGCAAGAAGACAGTCGGGATGGACCCGCTCGACGCGCAACTGTGGGGTCTGAAGATGGTCCGCTCCGATCTGGCGCGGACGGTCCAGCCGGGCAAGAAGTCGGTCAAGGTCGGCGTACTCGACTCAGGCATCGATGCGCGCAACCCGGACATCGCGCCGAACTTCGACTGGAAGCTGTCCCGCAACTTCGCGCCGGACATCCCGGAGATCGACGGCGTGTGTGAGTTCCGCGGCTGTGTCGACCCGGTCGGCTGGGACGACAGCGGTCACGGCACCCACGTAGCCGGCACGATCGGTGCCGCCGCCAACGGCGTCGGCGTCTCCGGCGTCGCGCCGAACGTGACGCTGGTGGAGATTCGCGGCGGCCAGGACAGCGGCTTTCTGTTCCTCGGCCCGGTCACCGACGCGCTGACGTACGCCGGTGATGTCGGACTCGACGTCGTCAACATGTCCTTCTACGTCGACCCGTGGCTGTACAACTGCACCAACAACCCGGCGGACAGCCCTGAGCAGCAGGCCGAGCAGCGCACCATCATCCGGGCGATGAACCGGGCATTGAACTACGCGCACAACCACGGCGTCACGCTCGTCGGCTCGCTCGGCAACAACCACGAGGATCTCGGCAAGCCGCGGCCCGACCTCAGCAGCCCTGATTTCCCGCTGAACACGGCGTACCCGCGCACGATCGACAACTCGACCTGCGTCGACCTGCCGGTCGAGGGCCCGCACGTGATCGGTGTCTCGGCGCTCGGTCCGTCGACGACGAAGGCCGACTACTCCAACTACGGCCTCGAGCAGATCGAGGTCTCCGCGCCGGGTGGATGGTTCCGCGACTACTTCGGGACGCCGCAGTTCCGGACGAACGGGAACCTGATCCTGTCGACGTACCCGGTGAACACGCTGCAGGCCGGCGGCCTGGTCGACGCGGCCGGAAACATCACGCCGGCCGGCGTCACGGCCGGGGCGCAGAAGCAGTGCCCTGCCGGTGTCACGGACTTCACCAAGTGCGGGTACTACTTCGTGCTCCAAGGCACGTCGATGGCGTCACCTCATGCCACCGGCGTGGCCGCACTGATCGTCAGCCAGTTCGGCAAGAAGAGCCACGGCGACTTCGGGATGGACCCGGACAAGGTCGGCCGGATCCTCATGAACACAGCGCAGCCACGCGCCTGCCCGAACCCGCCACTCCAGACCTACATCAACGAAGGCCGCTCAGAAGAGTTCAACGCCCTCTGTGAGGGAACGCGAGACTTCAACGGCTTCTACGGCCACGGCATCGTCGACGCCTACGCCGCCGTTACCCGCCACTAATCGCATGCTGGGGTTGCCCCTCCGAACGCCGGAGGGGCAACCCCACCATCCTGATAGTCCGCTAAGAAGTCGGCGCCGGGGACATTCCTCCGTGGCCTGCACCGTTGATACTGACAAGACGGTCAGCGTGGCCATCACGGAGGAGTTGATCATGAGCCTCATCGGAGCCCTGGTCGGGTACATCCTGACGGCGTTCATCCTGGTGTTGCTCGCCCGGATGGTCCTGGACTGGACAGGCGTCCTGGCGAACGGCCCTCAATGGGCCAGCCGAGCCCGCACCCTGACCCACGCCTGGACAGAGCCGGTAATCAGCCGAGTACGCCGAGTCCTACCACCGGTCCGCCTAGGCGGCCTGTCACTCGACCTGGCCTTCACAGCGGTCTTCATCGCGGCACTGATCCTGCGCTCGATCGCCTTCAGCCTGTAGCAGTTGCTCAGTGCCCCGGGGGCAGTTCCTTGATGATGCCTTGCCAGCCTTCGAGCGCGGCGTGGACCGATGTACTGTTGGGCCCCGGATCCTCCCCTTTTCTGGAACCAGTCAGCGTTAGCTGTCCTGCGCTTCCAAATTGCACTTCCTGGAGTCCGTGATGGCTGCCGAGCACTCGGCGGTCAAAGTTGGAAGCTAACCACTTGTGCACTGGTATGACCCGGGTGACGATAGGAACCGGGGGAGACGACCGATGTCCATTCAGCTGGCCGACGGCTTTCGCATACTTGAGGGCGACGAGCTAACGGGCGATCACCTGAAGCAACTGTTCGATGCAGTGCTGCGCAATTCCATCCCTGCCGACGAGTTGATGTCGCTCACCGACATTCTGAAGGTGTACGCATCGCCGGATCGGCGTGATCCGGCGGCGGTTGTGACTGATGCGGAGGGACGAGTCGTCGCGGGAATGCTGTCCGAGATATATCCGGCCAGCCGCGTGCTGCTCGTGGGCTATCTCGCTGCTCGCCACGACGTCCGCGGACAAGGCCTCGGATCAGCGTTGGTGAGGCAGTGCCTCCACCGTTGGCGTTCACAGACCTCGGCATCGATGGTTTTGCTGGAGATCGACGACCCGCGCTGTCACGCCGCCGCTGACGGGTACGGCGATCCACGAGCGCGAGTACGGTTCTACGACCGCTTTGGGGCGGTGGTACTGCCGTTCCCATACTTCCAGCCAGCTCTGTATCCAGACTCGAGCAGAGTTGACGGGATGCTCCTGATCTCGATCGTTGACCCGAGCGAGACAACGGTCGAGGCCGCGACGATCACGGAATTTCTGAACGAGTACTTCACGGCGTGCGAAGGAGCCGCAGCGGCATCCGACGACGGTTTAGCGCGATTGATCCAATCGGTTCTTTCCCAATCGGTCGATGGTCGCCTGCCGGTGTACCCACTGCGCGACTTCGCTGCCGCCGTATCGAACGAGGGGACGCAAGCATGAGTTTCGTGGTGTTGTTCCGTAACCGCCACCGGCCCGGGATGGACGAAGCAGCGTACGAGAAAGCGTTCGAGCAGATGTATGCCATCGTCTCGGAGATGGACGGGTTCATCAGCATCGAAGGCTTCACCGGTGAGGACGGGAGCGAGCTGGCGCTGGTGCGATTCGACTCGGACGAAGCGATCGAGGCCTGGAAGTCTCAGCCCGATCACGTCCGGACCCAGCAGCGCGGTCGGGACGAGTTCTATAGCTCGTACGACATCACGGTTGCCGAGGTGACCCGGGCGTACAGCTGGTCCGCGCCTGTCGCCGAGGTGGCCGCCGGCCGCACCGGGTGACGGCGGACGGATCGTCGCAGCGTAGTCCTTGAATTGGACGCCGTGCGTCTGAGCGGTCCGCGGTCAGGTAGCCGGCAGGACATGAGACGAGAGCGCCGCGGCGGGCGTGGTTGTACGGAGGGGGAGTCATGCGCAACAGTTGGCAAGAGCGCCTCGTTGCGGGGGAGGCAGCGCGGCGCTGGACGTACGGCGTCGTCGCCGTGCTGGTCGTGGGAGCCGTCGGGTTCCTGCTCTGGCTTGTCCTGGTCGTCGTCCCGGTGATGGCCTATCCCTCCCTCGATGCCGCCGACATGCGTGCTGACGGCCTGAGGAGCAAGGAGATTTACGACGTCCAGACCGCCCGCCTTCAGCTTCAGTCTGGCCTGCGCGGGACGACGCTGCAGGGGATCGTCGGCCTGGTCGCTCTTTCCGGTGCTGTCCTCGCATGGCGGCAGTATGTCCAGCAGCGCAATGAGAAGCGCGACGACTTTCACCTCGACCTGTATGGCCAGGCGCTCAGTGGACTTGGGAGCGATCAGAACAGTGTCAGGATAGCTGGGTTGCACGGGCTCGCCAGGCTCGCGGCGCTCTCGGAGTCCTATCGCAAGCCTTGCGGTGATGTCCTTCTCGCATACATCCGCGACAGGCGTCCTCTCAAGGAGGCGCCGAAGGACGCATCGGCACCAGCGACCGACCTGCCCTCGGACGTACAGACCGCCCTCACGCTGCTCACCGCCGCGCCGCCGGCATTCTTCGGTCTCGAACGTCTCAAGCTCCAGGAGCTCAACATGGGTGGCGCTCACCTCGTCGACGCACACCTCGAACGAGCCGACCTGTCAAGGACCCGCCTGACCGACGCCCGGATGGCACGTGCGAGGCTCGGCGGTGCCGACCTGACCAGCGCATACGCGCTCCGGGCAGACCTCACGGGCGCTGACTGGGATGACGCCGTCCTCGACGACATCGAGCTGAGAGGCGCCGTGCTCACGGGTGAGCACGGCGTTCCGATGCGATGCCGGAACGCCTCGTGGCCCCCTGACTTCAACGCGCCGCCGTGCGGAGACGACCTCCAGAGCCCTGCACCGGCAGGTGACGAGGGGCTCCGTCCCGTGAACCTCGGAGCGATGGGGAAGAGTGAGCGAGATGTTCATCGGCCGTGACGAGATCGTCGACCAGATCAGGCGGCACGACCCCGCCGATCGTTTCGTGGCAGACATTCGCGGTGATCTGGGCACGGGGCGAACCCGGCTGCTCCAGCACCTAGACGAAAAGCATCCTCCGGACGTGCGATCGATCTTCGTCGATCTCGACGACTTCAACCCGGACCATCCCGGGCAGGTAGGCGACAAGGCGTCGGTCGGCGCGGTGCAGGCTAACTTCACCGAGTACGCGAGGCTGCTGCAGTTCCTCGTCGACCAGGCCGCCCCGTCGGGAGCCACTGGACGGATGCGGCAGGCGATCCAAAAGGCTAGGAACGACGAGATCTTCGCCGGCCGGACCGTAAGCATCAAGGCCAGCCTCGACGAGCTGAATGCTCCGCTCGATCCGCAGGCGCTCGCCGACGCGTGGCGCAGGGCTGCGGATGCGATCACCGAGATCTTCCTCGAACTCTGGGAAGGCGACGCCCGGGGCTGCCTCCTCCTTCTGGACAACTTCGACTCGGTGTCCGAACAGGAGATCGGCGTGTGGCTCACTGGGCTGCTGCACAGGCGCGACCAGCACGGCCAAAGCGTGGAACCGTTGGCGCGGCCGATCCTGGTTGTGACCCGCTCCCAGGGGAGCGCGCCCTCGGTGCTGCCCGGAGAACGCGTCAGATCGTGGTCGTTGTCGAACCTGAGCCTGGAGGAGGTCGACAAATTCGTCACTGGGTACCGACGGGAGCTTGCGGCGCACCGTCCGCTGGGCGACGGCCGCCGCCAGGTTGGCGGTGCCGAGGTCGACCGTGCGACGTTGACGCGCATCAACGGTGTGACTGACGGTCATCCGGCCATCCTTCGTCTGGTTTGCGATCTGCTGTGGGGCGAGGCGCTCGCTGCTCCGGGAGGCAGCGTGGAGGAGCTCCTCCATGACCTTCCGCTGCCCCGGGAGGAGAGGTCCGCCGGCCTTGTCGAGCGGCTTGTCGCCCGCCTCGACGTACCCGGTCTGATGGACGCCATTGAGGCCGCTGCGGTGCCTCGGCGGTTTGATGCGGAACTGCTGTCCGCCCTGCTCGTCCAGGAGCCACCAGGAGGCGACGATGGGTCGCCATCGGGAGCGGTCGACGAGGATGGACAAGTCGACAAGGGCCTGCGGGACCACTTCGAACGCATCAGGACGCTGCCGTTCACCGAGGCTGGCCTGCGGGACGGCGAGCTCCGTATCCACGAGTACGTGAGGGCAAGCATCGTCGCCAGGATGGGGACGCTACAAAAACCGCGTCTGCAGAAGCTGCACGAACGAGCGGAGACCTACTACGAGCACCGCCTTCGAAGAGACTTCGAGGACGAGCAAGGCCGGGCTCGATCGTACGGCGACTGGTACTTCCTCGAAAGCCCGGTCTGGCAGAACCGCAAGCGAGAGTGGCTTTACCACATGTCCCGCCTGGAGGACCCGAAGAAGAGACATGGCGCTCTCCTCGAGGCCACGCGGCTGTTCCTCGACGCCCACTGGTGGTGGGGGAACTACGTCCACTTCGACTTCTGCGACCGACTCGTGGCCGACTTGGGCCACCTGGTCCGGAACCTGGCATCCGACGGCTCAGGTTCGTCGGCTCGGGTGCAGGCAGGTGTCGAGCTCAGGGTCTGGCCAGAGCTCAGCACCTTGCACAGCGGACTAGAGGACGTCCTTGCCAGCTACCCGCTTCGCTCGCAGAAGCCTCCGCGGGCGGAGTGGCCGCTCGTGCGCGCCGCGCTGCTGAAGATCCAACGGGCCTGCGGTCTTGCACGTCTGCCGGAAAGGCCGAGCGCGCGCCAGCGCCACATCTACGCGCTGTTGAACGTGTTCCTCGCGCACACGTGGCGCTACCAGGCGAAGGCGAGACCAGACGCGGAGACCTACTTCCGTCGTGCGGACAAGAGATACCAAGATGCAAACGGCAGGTTTAGGGAGAACGGTGACACCTGGGACCTGGCCTGGGTCGCGTTCGAGCGAGCAGATCTGCACCTCGAGCGAGCCAGGAAGGATGAGCTGCTCGACCTCAACGCGCTCGAGCAAGCGCTGCGTCTCAGCAAGGACGCGGCGGACTTCGTTCAACCGACACCCGGATCGGCACCGGCGAGCGCGCCGTCAGAGGACACCGACACAGAGGAAGAGGTCGAGTCACCGGCGGCGGAACCGGACCACGAGCTGATGAGCAACCTGCACCGAGTGCGCGGTGACATCCACTGGCTGCAGGGAAGGCCAGAGCAGGCAGCGGTCTGTTTCGGCAGAGCGGTCCTTCACTCGTACCTCTTCCACCTGACCGGCGGTCCCCCTGACGAGTACACGTTGCAGTTCTACGTAGACATCCGCGCTCGGGCGCTCGAACTCCTCGACTCCATCTGGACGCAGGGACGCGAAGACGATGCCGTCGCCTGCGCAGCCCGGATGTGGCGAGAAGCATGGAGGACCGACGTCGACGTCTTTCCGCCGGACGAGGTGACCATACGAGAACTGATGCCGGGCATCAGAGCCGACACCACGGTTCGTCTTGCGCTGCTGCTGTTCCCCCGTGGGCCGGACATTGAAGAGATAGGTGAGGACGACTCGGCGTTTACCGAGGAGTACGACCGCTTCTCCGACGGCTTGGACCACGCCGTTTTCAGGGACCTGCACGAGGCCATCTGAGCCGTGCTGACCGTCCCAGCCTGGGCCTGCGTGTCGGCCTCCTCGGGGTCCGGCCTCGCGCACGTCAGGTCTGCGAGCGGAAGCACGGGCAGCCGTGCTGCTGCACTGTTGAGCCTGCTCAGCCAGCTGGCGAGGACAGGCCTCTGCGGGTCGTGGTCGACGATGCGCAGTGGCTGGACGATCCTCGTTGGAGGCGTTCGCCTTCGTGGCGCGGCGCCTGATGCCGGAGGGCGTGGCGCTGCTAGCCGCGGTGCGGGAGCCGGATGTGAGTGCGCTGGGAAAGGCCCGCCTGCCGGCCCTTTCTCTCGCGCCGCTTAGCGGCCGCCGTCGCCGACCATGCTGCGCCGATAACGCGATCTCGTGTCACGAGTAATGTCACGAGCGGCTGCGGCGCGAGCCGCAGGCCATGGCGGATGTGGCCGTGACCTGCGGCTTTACAGAGTAGGGCGGGCGGGACTCGAACCCGCGGCCCAGGGATTATGAGTCCCCTGCTCTAACCAGCTGAGCTACCGCCCCGTGTGCGGCAGATCGTATCGGGTCTGGGTGGGGCGGGCGGGATGGAGGTGCGGGGCGGATGGTGGCGGCCTAGGACTTGCTGCCGATGCGGAGGGCTTCCTTCAGGAACACGCGGTAGACGCTCGGGGTGTCCTCGGTGGTGATGACCTCTACGACTGAGCGGAGGTTGCGTCCTTCGACGGCCTCCCGGAGGAGGGCGTCGGCGAGGTCGCGGCGGGAGGTGAAGCGGCCGACCATCTGTGGTGCCCCGACGGTGTAGCTGGTGACGTGGTCGCCGTCGAACAGGCCCGATGGGCGGATGACGGTCCAGTCCAGGGTGCTGCCGGCGACGATCTCCTCCATTCGGCCGCCGTCCTCGTACAGCGGGCGACCCATCTTGAGCAGCATCGGCACGACCAGTTTGCGGTAGATCAGCGTCTCGTCGGGCGGTGGCTTCATCGGTACGCCGGTCGAGCTCACGCACACCAGTCGCCGGATGCGATGCGCGGTCATCGCCTTCACGATATTGGTGGCGGACACGGAGAACGTGGTCGGCGCCTCGGAGCCGTACGGCACGCCCAGCGTCGAGATCACGGCGTCATGCCCGGCCACCGCTCGGTGTACGGCCTCAGGATCGAGGGCGTCCGCCTTCGTGACGCTCAGCGACTCGTCGCTGAGCGGAAACGTCTCTGGGTGCCGGGTGATCGCAGTGACGGTGTGGCCCTCGGCGAGTGCCTGGGCGGTGGTGAGCCGTCCGGTCGGGCCGTTGGCCCCGAAGATCACGAGCTTCATCTGTGTGCCTTTCGCTGGACTCTTACGCTGATCATATTCATTATAAACAGCGTAAAGCATCGATCCGGCTAGGGTGCGGGCATGGGAGCAGAGGTGGAGCGACGGCGGTACGACTCGATGCGCCGTACGGCGCAAGCGCTGCAGACCCGCGCCGAGATCGCCAACGCCGCACGCAGGCTGTTCGTCAGCCGCGGCTGGGCCGCCACCACCGTGCGCGACGTGGCGCGGGAGGCGGGCGTCTCCGCGCCGACGGTCTATGCGGTGTACGGGAACAAGACTGGCCTCACCCAGGCACTCGCCGACGCAGCCGACCTGTCCGGCGACTTGGACCGCCAACTCGCCGACCTGGAGGCCGCGAAGAACGACCCCGCACGGCAACTCGCCGCGATGGCCGGCTTCGACCGGCGCCTGTACGAGCGCGCCGCGGACGTCATCCTGCTCCTGCGCGAGGCCGGACGCGCCGAGCCGGTGCTGGACGCGGTGTACCGCGACGGCCGCCGCAAAGCCGACCAAACTCGCGTCGCAGTGTTCTCCGCCTGGGGGAAGAACGCGCTGCGCGAGGGCCTGGACGTGGAGACGGCCGTCGACATCTACGCCGGCGTCTGCAACGTGGACGTCTACCACACGCTGATCGACGAGCGCGGCTGGTCGGCCGAACGCGTCGAGCTGTGGTGGGCCGAGGTGCTGGCTCGGGAGCTCCTGGCAGATCAGGTCCGGTGAGGAGGCGGTTGACCGCCGCGCGGCCGCTGACGTGGTGCGAAACCAGGGGTGGGTCAGGGGTTTGACTGAGCTGTGATTACCGCTGACCGGGCATGATGGAGGCAAGTCCGGACGAAGGGAACCCCGATGGGCTGGTTCATTTTCCTGGTGATCGTGGTGGGCGCGATCGCGGCGTACAAGTACCGCGTGCCGCTGCTCGCGAAGATCCTCGGTCAGCCTCAGCAACGTATCCAGCGAGCGATCGACCGGAAGAAGGGGAAGTAGACACTTCCTCCTGAAGCACGAAGAGACCCTGACCGCCCGATGCGGTCAGGGCCTCCTTGACAAGTCGGTAGTTTCTCAGCCGACCAGGACCGCTACGACGGATGCGGAGGCGGCGATCTCGCCGCTTCCGGCGGAGCCGGCGTCGTCGTTGTAGCCGAAGGCGAAGACCTCGACCGTGGTCGCCTTGGCGACGGTCACGACCTTGACTGTGGAGCCGGTCAGTTCGCGGTCCTTCGCGGGGGAGATCTCGGCGCCGAGGATGGTGCCGTAGTCTTCGCCGAACGCTGTGTCAGAGGCGCCGACGCGAAGGGCCAACTGCGGCCGCGTGCCGGGTGCGCCGGCGGTGGTGCGGGCGAAGAACGCGGTCGAGTTCAGCAACCAGGTGCCGGGCTCGAGCTTGAACTCGCCGACCTTGGTCTTGTTGGTCTTGAACGATCCGCCGATCTTGTCGATCGTCACGGCCTTGAAGTCCGCGGACACCCCGGACTTGCCGTACACGTCCGTGTTCTTGAGGAACGCTGCGCGATCGCCCGGCACGAGCTTGCTCGCCGGGATGCTGTTGTCGACGACCTGCGATGCGGCGACCGAGCGCGCGCAGAGCGGGTACGACAGGGTTTTGCAGTCCGGCCGTACGGCGCCGTTCGCCGCGACCGTGACACCGACGAGCACGCCGGCCCCCAGTACGGCGGCCACCAGCAGCCGGCCGCCCTTGGTGTTGAAAACCTTCTTGATGTTCACAGGGTTCCTTCCCCTCCATCCCCGAGGCCCCCCTCGGGATACTGCAGAGGAAGCTAGCCCAGTTGGCGGTCTAGGCCAATAGGCAAAATGGATTCGTGGCGAATCAATTCGGGAACTTCAGGCACCAGGCGGTGAGCGTGATCTTGGCCGTTGTGCCCAGGTCGGTGTCGACCGGCAAGATCATCGGTCGCTCGCCGCGGTGGCGGGCGACGGCGAGATAGGTGCCGGAGGCCTTGTCCTCGGCAACCTCCACGGTGTTCGACCAGGAGACGGCCGCGAGTGCCGATTCCCCTTTACGTAGGCGGATCTGGGTCGGGCCGGGATCCCTTGCCATGTACGACGTACCGTGCGCGATCGTCACGGTCATCGTTCGCCGGCGAGCGTTGAGTACGGCAACGTCCGGGTAGCCGTTGACGGTGATCGGCGCGGTCCGGCAGTTCGTCAGCTTCAGTACGACGGCCCGATGCCCGAGCGCCGGCTCCACCGGGCCGACGGTGATCATCGCGCCGGACGCCGGACAGGTTGGCGGGGGAGGAGTAGGCGTGGGCGCAGTCGGAGTACTCACTCTCGGCGACGTCGGCCCTCCGCCAACTGCTCCGGACCCTGCGGCCTCGGTTCCGCATCCCGCCAGCAACAGGAGTCCGCCGACCAACCCCACCCACCCCCGGCACGTCATTCCCCGAACCTACCCGCCGGGCGGTTGAGCGGCCTGGGAAATGCAGAAGCCGGGCTCCTGTGGAGGCCCGGCTGATGTGTTGCTCCCGCGACTGGACTCGAACCAGTAACCTGCCGGTTAACAGCCGGCTGCTCTGCCAATTGAGCTACGCGGGATCGTGGTGGTGCTCAAGCCCTCGATCCCCGAGGACTTGAGTAGGTTAGCAGGCGGGCGGCGAACTACAAAAACGGGATTCGGGCCGCTGCCGGGTCAGATTCCGAACTCGTCGCGGACCTGCCGGAGGGCCGCCTCCGCCGCGTCCACGACGCCGGGCTGGGTGGGCTCCAATCCCTTGTCCAGAACGAAGTTCCAGGTGACGGCCGCGTCGGTGGCGGCCGGGTTGCGGCGGCCGACGATCCGTACTCCGCGCTTGCCGGACAGCGGGACATGACGCTGTACGACGATGCTCGCGTCGACGCGCTCGCGGAGGAGCTGGCCGAAGCGGCCCGGGTCCTCGACCTTGAGCTCGGTGGCGCGCAACGGGGTGCCGAAGTCGGTGGTCTCGTAGACGTGCAGGACCGATGCCTCGGAGTCCCAGTTGGCGCGCTCGATCTTCTCCCAGCCGACCCGGCGGTCGGCATCGGCGGCGTCCGACGGCAGATAGACGGCGGCGCGGGTGCCGGCGACCCAGCGGCCGTTCGTCAACTCGACGGCGGCCAGGACGTCTTCCTTGCTCCCGGTCGACTCGCGGGCGGCGGCCGACACCGCTACGCCCAGCTCGCGCGGCCAGGGATTACGCAGAAGTCTCACACCCCCATCATTCCAGCCGCACCAAGCAGCCGATCAGGCGACGTAGTCGCGGAGTTGCGGTAGTGCTCGGCGCCGGAGCTGCCGCAGGGCTTCTCGTTCCAGTGCGCGAACCTTGGCCGTGTTCAAACCCAGTTGGATCGCGATCTCCTCAGCGGTAGACGGGATATGGCCGTGCAGCCCGTACCGCCGGTGGAGCACGGACTGGTGCAGGTCGTCGAGAAACTGGAGGTGGTGGGCAAGGTCTCGGCGCAGCGCGGCTCGCAGAACGATCGGGTCGTCGTCGATCACCGGGTCGGTGTCCTCGACATCGAGCGTCTCCGGTTGCATCCGCCACGCCTGCGCACGCTCGATCCGCGCGATGCTCAGCCCGGTCGCCCGCGCAAGCTCCGGCGTACCGGGTTCACGGCCCAGCTCCTGGGTCAGGTCGTGGCGCGCCGACGCCACCCGGGACGCGTCGGCGTACGCCTGAGCCGGCATCCGGACCAGGCGGGAACGGTCCGAGATCGCGCGCCCGATCGACTGGCGGATCCACCAGATCGCGTACGTCGAGAACCGGTGGCCGAGCCGGTGGTCGAACCGCTCGACCGCGCGCATCAGCCCGATATTGCCCTCCTGGATCAGGTCGAGCAGCGAGATGCCCTTCCCGCCGTACCGCCGGGCGAGGGACACGACCAGTCGCAGGTTGCCCTCGATCATCCGCTGCCACGAGTGCCGCCCGAGCGCGACCACCTTCTGCAGGTCGCGCGGATCGTGCCGCCCCGGATCGCCGGCCAGCTGCTCCGCCGCCAGCACGCCGGCCTCGATCCAGTACGAGTGCTCGCTCACCTCCTCCAAAGTCAGTAGTTCGTGCTGCCCGATGTCGCGCAGGTACGCCACCAGTGCGGTGATGTCCGCCGGTTCACAGTCGAGATCTCCCATTCCGGACCCTTCGCCGCCAATCTCCTTGCCAAAGAGAGTGCCGCGATTCGACCCACGCAGGACCGGTGACTTTAAGTATGTGGATAACTACATCGAGTTAGATCCAGGCGGGGTACGACGGCGCGAGCTCGGCGTACCGGTCGGACCAGTCGGGGATCTCGGCGTCGTCGAGCCAGGCCTCGAGCCGGTCGAAGAACGCGTGCGTGCCGGGAATGAAGCCGCGGGCGTTCTGCTCGGACAGGCCGGTGTGGGTGAAGGTGAGCAAGGTCCCGTCGCCGTCCGGACGGAGCTCGTACCGCACGACGCTATTCTCGACGATGCGCTGGCGCCACTCGTGCTCGAGGACGTGCGGCGGGTCCCAGACGAGGATCCGGCCGGTCAATCGCTTGGCGTCCGGCGCCGCCGGGGGATCGGTCGGGACCATCTCGATGCTGCCGCCGGTGCGCCCGTCGATCACGGTCTCGCCGAACCAGGCCTTGCGCTCAAGGGGATCGGTCAGCGCGGCCCACACCCGCTCGATCGGGTGCGGAAGGTGGCGCCGGAAGGTCATGGTGGTGCGGTCGCCGTCGATGGCGAGCTCACCCAAGCGGTCAGTCATGCGGGTGCTCCTCAGGGTTGTCGGCCAGATGCTGTTCGAGGGCGTCGAGGTGCCGCGGCCAGTACTTGCGGTACCGGCTGATCCAGTTCTCGATCTCGATCAGCCGGTCGGCGCGCAGCGCGTAGATCCGCTTCTGACCCTCCGGCCGTACGTCGACCAGCCCGACCTCGCGCAGGATCCGCAAGTGCCGGGACACTGCCGGCTGGGTCAGTCGGTGCAGATGCTCGACCAGCTCACCGGCCGGCCGCTCCCGCTCCGCGAGCAGATCTAGTACTTCCCGCCGGCTCGGCTCCGCGATCGCCTCGAACACGTCCATGCCGAGAAGTATTACAAGAAGCGTATATAGAGTTCAAGTGATATATCTCAGGCGTACGCACGGAGGCCGCTGAGGAGGCCGTTGTGGAACGGGTTCGCGTCGACCGTGTCGAACCAGGCGGTGCTGGTAGTCAGGGGCTCCAGCGGCGGGATGGTGACAGGGTCGGGGGAGGGGGTGGCGGGTCCGCCGCGGAGGATCTCATCGTCGACCTCGGGCGCGGGCATGTCGGGCAGCAGCACGAACGAGTCGGCGAGACCGTTCCCTGCAACCCCGTCCCCGATGAATGCGGCGAAGGTGACAGCAGCGCGGGCAGACGCCCCGGCCGGGTCGCTCCGGATCTTCTCCAGGTCCGCGACGACGGTCTTCCAGGTGACCGCCGGGTCGCCGTAGTCGATCGCACGCGAGAGCCGGCCGACCTTGATCGACGTCGCCGCCGGTGCGAGCGGCGTCATGAGCGACCGGAGGCCGTAGCGCGCCCGACCACCCACGACGACCAGTCGGATGTCGGACTCGGTCGCCTCGATCACGCTGCGATAGGTGCCCGCGGCGGAGCGCCGTACGACGACCAGGTCCGCGAGCGCGCCGGGCTCGAGCTTGCCGACCGGACGCGGCCAGACGCCGGACAATGCGGCACCGGGATTCGACGTCACCATCCGGACCAGTTCTTCGTCGGTGAAAACCGATTCCGTCTTGTTCCACAGATCGGCGACCTTCAACTCCCACAGGACATTTCGCGTCCCCGACGGACCCCAGTCGGACCCGAGGCACAACCGCACCCCGGCCGCGACGCCGGATCCGGACGGCGACGCCACGGTTCCCAACTGCGGCGTGAAGTTCGCGGAGTCCGACTATGCGCCGATCCCGCCACGGGACCTGCCGTTCGGCGTACCGCCGTGGCTGGGCGACGCCTGGGGACGCCAGGACAAACCCCGGCACAACAACAGCGTCGAACGTCCCGGCACCGACCTCCTGAACACTCTCGTCTGGCGGGCGCCGAAGCTCGGCTGAAATGGTCCGTGGCGGGCGCTACCTTGGTCGGATGCGAGTCGCCACCTGGAATGTGAACTCGGTCAAGCAGCGGATGCCGCGGTTGCTGGACTGGTTGGACGAGCGGCAGCCGGATGTCGTGTGCCTGCAGGAGACGAAGCTTGCGGACGACGCGCTCAGGAAGCTGCTCGGTGACGAGCTGACCGGCCGCGGCTACGAGATCGGCCTGTACGGCGAACCGCAGTGGAACGGGGTCGCCCTACTGTCCAAGGTCGGACTCGAGGACGTGGTGACCGGAGTCGCCGGCGCGCCCGGTTACCCGAATCCCGAGGCCCGCGCGGTGGCCGCGACCTGTGGCGGCGTACGGATCCATTCGCTGTACGTGCCGAACGGCCGCGAGCCCGACTCCGAGCACTACCGCTACAAACTCGCCTGGCTCGCAGCGCTGACGGAAGTCGTGGCGGACGGACCGGCCGATCAGATCGTCTGTGGTGACATGAACATCGCCCCGACCGACGCCGACGTCTTCGACCCCGCGGCGTACGTCGGTCAGACGCATGTGACCCCGCCCGAGCGGCAGGCGCTCGCGGAACTGATGGCCGCGAAGGACCTGCACGACGTCGTCCGCGACCGCTGGCCGGACAACCGCATCTTCAGCTACTGGGACTACCGCGCCGGCATGTTCCACCAGGACCTCGGCATGCGGATCGACCTGATGCTCGCCACCGTCCCGGTCGCCGAGCGGGTCAAGGCGGCGTGGATCGACCGCAAGGCCCGCAAGGGCACCGGCCCGAGCGACCACGCCCCGGTGATCATCGACCTCGACACCGCACCGGACGGCGACATCGGTCCGGTCGTGCCACCGCCGTCCGCGCCGAGGACCGGCCGGAAGAAGACCACCAAGCTTCCGCAGAGCCGCTGACCTGCGCCGCCTCACCGCGGTTGCAAGGCGACCGACGCCGTACTCATTCCGGATCGCAACCTCTACCTGATCGCCGGCACCTCGCTCAGCTGAGCAGGCCCTTCACAAATGCCGCCTGGCCCGAGTGCTGCGCGCAGTCGTCGATGACGCTGACCAGTCGCACTCCGAGCGTGACCGGCGGGTTCCATCGGCGGTCGACGATCCGGTCGAGGTCCTCGTCGATCAGGGTGCGCAGGAACTCCGCGGTCCGGGCGTGTACGGCGTCGTAGTACCCGAGGAGCTGATCCGCCGAGAGCTTCACGAGCTCGACCTGGTCGGACGTGTGCGCATACCCGGTGTCGGCGGCGTCGAGCGGCAGCCCGAGGCGCTCGAACCACCCGTCCGAGGTGTAGATCTGCTCGTACCCACCCGCGTCCGCGAGGTGGTCGTCCTGCACCCGGGTCAGGTGCCAGACCAGCCAGGCGATCGAGTTCGCCGTGTCGCCCGGGCGCGTCGCGAGCGTCTTGTCGTCGAGTCCGGTGACGACGTCGTGCAGCACCTCGTGAACCCGGCTGTGCGCATCGAGGAGCAGTTCACTTGTCTTCATACCCGCCACCGTAGTCTTCGCTTCAGACAGTTCGATGAGAGGGAGCAATCGTGGAATATCGCACTCTCGGCGCGAGCGGCGCCGTTGTCTCGACGTACGCGCTCGGCACTATGACGTTCGGCAACGAGACCGACGAGGCCGGGTCGCACGCGCAGCTCGACCGGTACGTCGAGGCGGGCGGCAACTTCGTCGACACCGCGGACGTGTACACGGCCGGCGTGTCCGAGGAGATCGTAGGGCGCTGGCTGGCGAAGAAGCAGAGCGCCGACGTCGTCCTCGCCACGAAGGGCCGGTTCCCGACCGGTGACGGACCGAACGACGTCGGTACGTCGCGCCGCCACCTCCGCAAGGCGCTGGAGGCGTCACTGCAGAGACTCGGCGTGGACCACATCGACCTCTACCAGTTGCACGCGTGGGACCCGGTCACGCCGCTCGAGGAGACGCTCAGCTTCCTCGAGGACGCCGTACGCGCCGGCAAGATCTCGTACGCCGGCCTGTCGAACTTCACGGGATGGCAGTTGCAGAAGGCGTGCGACCTGATCGCGCACCGCGGGTGGTCGCCGCTCGTCACGCTGCAGCCGCAGTACAACCTGCTGGTCCGCGAGATCGAGTGGGAGATCGTTCCCGCCGCGCAGGAGAACGGGCTGGGCCTGCTCCCGTGGTCGCCGCTCGGTGGTGGGTGGTTGACCGGCAAGTACTCGTTCGACGAGGAGCCGGAGGGTGCGACCCGGCTCGGCGAGAACCCGGACCGCGGTGTCGAGTCCTGGTACCGCCGCAGCCGCAACCAGCGCGTCCGCGACGTGGTCGACGCGCTCCGCGAGATCGCCGAGGCCCGCGGGATCTCGATGGCGCAGGTCGCCCTCGCGTGGCTGGTCGACCGTCCCGCGATCACGTCCGTGATCCTCGGCGCCCGCACGCTCGAGCAGCTGGACGACAACCTCGCCGCGGCAGACCTGCACCTCACCCCGGAGGAAACCGCAAAGCTGGACGAGGCCAGCGACCCAGGCGCAGCCGACTACCCCTACGGCGGCCCAGGCGTAGCCCAACGCGACCGCCCGATCAGCGGAGGACGCGCCTAGTTCTCAACAGCAGCTCGGAGGGCGGCGTACGACGCGACCAACGCGCGCCGCTCCTCCGCAAGTAGCGGGTCGCCGCGATCGCATCCCGCCCGAACCCATCGATCCGACAGGTCCATCGCCTCGACCCGCTTCCGCGCTGCCTGTCGTACGGCGTCCCGCTCGGCGTCGTAGACGTAGGAGTAGAGGTCGACGAGCGCGGTCTCGAGCTGGTCCTCGGTCACGTGGTCCGAGTGCTGATGGGCTCGATGCACGCGCCACCACTCGACCTCCAGGCGCGCGGCGCGGGACGGGTCGAAGGTCAAGGTGCTGGAGACGGCGACGAGTTCGTAGAAGCGGCGCATGTACGCGAGGGCCGCGTCGGGCTGGTTGTCGGGGTACGGCGCCCACACCTGGTTGGCGCGTAGTACGTACCAGGCCCCGGTGAGTGTCCGACGCGGTGGCATGCCGAACCCGGCGGCGACCATCCCGACCGCGGCGACGAGGAACGGGCGCCACTCGTGGCGGTAGTACGCGGCCCAGGCGTCCGTCTCGCGGTTGCCGACCACCACCGGGTCGAAGGACAGTGGACTGGTGCGCATGATCCCTCCCCCTGAGGAGATCCGATGACCGATGGTAATCCGATCGACGACGTGGTGGCGCGGATGCGGCAGCGCGTTGACGAGTTGCCGCCGGAGGTCGCGCACCGGCGGTTCTTCCTGGAGACCTACCTGCGGACGACACAGGCCGTCGGGCGGGCGATCGACCAGGCCAGGTTCGAGGATCCGGAGTGGGTCGAGGCCTGGGACGTGGAGTTCGCGGAGCTCTACCTGGAGGCTCACGACGGTACGTCGGTGGCGCGGCCGTGGCGGTTGGCGTTCGAGGCGCCGGCGAAGTTGCCGGCGTTGGCGCATGTGCTGCTCGGGATCAACGCGCACGTGAACTACGACCTACCCCAGGCGCTGCTCGCGGTGATCAGTGACGACGACTTCCTGGATCCGCAGCTGATGGACAAACGCCGGCGCGATCACGAACGGATCGACCGTGTGCTGGCGGAACGGGTCGCGGCAGAGGACGGTGAGCTCGCCGCGACCGGAGCGCGCAGCCTGGTTGATCGTGTCCTCACACCACTCAACCGACTGGCGTCGCAACGCTTCCTGCGCGAATCCCGGCAGAAGGTCTGGCACAACACGGTCGAGCTGCAGCATGCCCGCGTACAAGGCAACTACGAGAAGCGGCTAGCTGAGCTAGAGGTGCTGAGTGCGGCGAAGGTGGCTGACCTGCTCAGACCAGGACAGGTGTTGCTGCGGCTCGCAGTGACCGGCTTCGGCGTCACCCTGCCACCTCCCTAGCTCGGAAGCACACCGGACCAGAGCACGCCGAGCGCCAGGCAAGCGAGCGTGACCAGCCCGAACACACCGACCCACATCAACGCCGGTACGCCGGTGAGGCGTCGGAGCTGATCTGCGTCGGAGCTGCGCCCCTGACCGCGCCGCCGCGAGTGCTGCAACTCCAGCACGGCACGTGGCGCGGCCAGCAGCAGGAACCACGTGAGCAGGTGCGCGAAGGTCGACTGCACCGAAGGAGAGCCCCACCACGTCACGCTGAACACCACGGCGCCGAACACCAGCACCGACCACAGCCCGAACAGGTTCCGGATCTGGAGCAGCAAGATCACCAGCGCCGCCAGCAGTCCCCACAGCAGCGCAACGGCGTACCCGCGGCTGAGAACGAACGCGGCAGCCAGGCCGAAGAGAGCGGGACCCGGGTAGCCGGCCAGCAGTACGGCGATCATCCCGCCGCCGGTCGGCTTGCCGCGCGACACCGTGACGCCGGACGTGTCCGAGTGCAGCCGGATCCCGGACAGCTTCCGGCCGACCAGCGCGGCGATCAGCCCGTGCGCGCCCTCGTGCGCGATCGTCACGACCTGCCGCGTGTGCTGCCAGATCGGGCGCCAGGCGATCAGCAGCAGCGCGGCGACGCCCGTACCGATGATCAATTGGAGCGACGGATCCGGCTGAACCGACGTGATGTTGTCCCAGAACTCCTTCACCCGCCCATCCTTACAGGCGAGTGGTCAACTATGAGGGGGTGTCTGGTGGTCACACGTTCGCGGAGTTGCTCGCTGATCAGCCACAGCTCGCCGGTCGCGGGGCAGTACGACAGGTTCTCGGTGTTCTTCGGTGCTTTGGTCCAGACCGTTGTCGACTCACCGCCGACGCCTCTATGCAGGCAACTCGGGTAGTCGATCCCGTCGCCGATGTTCCCGGCGTACTCCGGACACACGCCGGTGATCACGAAGCTGTTGTTGTACGACGTCGCGCCCTGCATCCCCCACACCGGCGAGTCGAACGCCTCGACCGCATGCACGACTCCGTCGGCCCCCGCACGCAGCAGCCCGGTCGACTCGTCGAGCGGCCAGCGGACGATCCGCCCGCCGCCCCGCGTCGTGTGCTCCACCGCCACGAACGATCCCGTCCCGCCGTGGTCGATCCCGAGCGACGCGAAACACGGCTTGGTCCCGATCGTGTTCGCGCAGCCGCCACCGGCGTACCAGTAGGCGCCGACCTGCGGCAACGCGAAACGCGTGCCACAACGCGTGATACTTGCCGTCAGCACCTAGGTCGTGGCTGACCTCGCCGGTGCTCGTGTCCGTGCGCCAGATGTGCTGCAGGTCGAACACCGCAGGACCGATCGGCTGGCCGGCTGTGCGTCGCCGGAACCGCTGACGCCCTGCGGGATCCAGACGTTCTCGTCGTCGTCCTCGCCGTCCTGCCAGCAGAACCCCTGCGGACTGAGCGACGCGTTCAGGTACGTCTCGTGGCACAGCGCGCGGCGGCCGTCAAGAACAAACGGCTGATCCGCATGCTTCTGATAATGATTGACGAGGCGGTGGGATGTCCTCGTGGAACGGCGTGGCGGGCCGTTGACATCGCCTGGTGCGCGGACCACGGTGGAGGGATCGCGGCCCGGGGAGGGGCCTGCCGTATTGGGGGGACGATGTCTCAACCACGCACGACCAAACGCCCAGCCAGCAAGACAGCAGCCAAGAAGACAGCAGCCAGCAAGACAGCGGCCAAGAAGTCTGCATCCAAGAAGACCGCAGCGAAGAGGACGGCGGCGAGCAAGACGACCGCGCGTCGGCCCGCAGTGCGGGAATCAGTCGGCACCGACGCAGCGGCCGCCGTCCCGTTGCCAGACTTCCTCGACGCGGCCGGCACGCTGACGCTCGACCAGCGGAAACTCCTGGTGGATCAGGCGCTTCTGCTGCTCAGCGAGAACTACGTGCACCTGCCGTTGAAGGTCGCGATGCACGCCGTCAACCCGTTGCAGCGGCTGCGCGTGATGCGCGCGCGGATGGAGCGTTTGTCGACGGGGACGATGGAGGAGGAGTGGCTGTTCCATCGCGAGATGTCGAGCATCTTCCACTCGGTCCGTGATCTGCACACCAACTACCTGCTGCCGGTGCCGTTCGCCGGGAAGATCGCGTTCCTGCCGTTCATGATCGAGAAGTGCTACGACGCGGACGACTCGGAGCACTACCTGATCACCCGCACCGTCACGGGCTACCAGGCACCGCAGTTCGGTCCCGGCGCCGAGGTAACGCACTGGAACGGTACGCCGATCGCCCGCGCGGTCGCTCTCAACGGCGCCGTCTTCGCCGGTAGCAACGATGCCGCGAACCTGGCTCGCGGCCTGGAGTCGCTGACTCTGCGCCCGCTGGTCATCCAGGCCCCGCCCGACGAGGACTGGGTGACGCTGTCGTACGTCGGCCTCGACGGCTCGGACCAGGAACTGCGCGAGCAGTGGAAGGTCACCACGAACCTGCCGCCGATGACGGACCTGGACGCGATCAGCGAGGCGTCCGCGTTGATGGGTCTCGACCTCGACTCCGACGAGAAGTCGCGCGCGAAGAAGGCGCTGTACGTCCGTGACGTCGTCGACCTCGAACGCGGTCAGAGCTCCGCCGAGCTGGCCGCCCCGGCCGCGGTCACCGGCGCCGATCTGCCGACCACGATGCCCGGGGTGTTCCGGGCCCGTGAGGTCGTGACGGCGTCGGGGACGTTCGGGCACCTGCGGATCTTCACGTTCAGCGTGCCCGACCCGGTCGCGTTCCGGGACGAGTTCGTCCGGCTGGCCGCGCTGCTGCCGCAGAACGGCCTGATCGTGGACGTCCGGGACAACGGCGGCGGGCACATCTACGCTAGTGAGTTCACCCTGCAGACGATGACCCCGCGGTGGGTGGCGCCGGAGCCGGTGCAGTTCATCAGTTCGCCGCTCAACCTGCGGCTCTGCCGGCGGCACCAGGAGAACCCGGCGGGGATCGATCTCGGTCCGTGGTTCGACTCGCTGGACCTGGCGATCGAGACCGGGGCGCAGTACTCGGCGGCGAAGCCGATCACGCCCGAGGAGGGTGCGAACGACATCGGCCAGACGTACCACGGACCCGTCGTCCTGATCACCGACGCCCGGGTCTACTCGGCGACGGACATCTTCGCCGCCGGGTTCGCCGACCACGAGATCGGCACGATCCTCGGCGTCGACGACAACACCGGCGCGGGCGGCGCGAACGTCTGGACACACGGTCTGCTCGCGGCGCTGCTGAACGAACCGCCGCCACCCGACGAGACCTCGCCGTACGTCGCGCTCCCGAACGGCGCGAACCTGCGGGTCGCGATCCGGCGCACGCTGCGGGTCGGCAAGCTCGCCGGTACGCCGGTCGAGGACCTCGGCGTCAAGCCGCAGGAGACCCACCAGATGACGAGGGCCGACCTGCTCGAGGGCAACGTCGACCTGCTGAACAGGGCAGGTGAGCTGCTCGCCGCGTTGCCGGTCCGCCGGCTCGACCTGAAGACCTCGCTCAGCGGTACGACGCTCACTGTCGCGATAGATGCCCAGGGCATCGATCGGGTCGACCTCTACGTCGAAGGCCGCCCGATCAGCTCCGAGGACTACACCGCCCCGCTGAGCATCGACATCCTCGAGGTGAACCCCGGCCAACTCCTCCGCGCCGACGGCTACGACACGGGCGAACTCGTCGCATCCCGCCGGGTTACCGTCTGAGGTATGCCGACCCTGTACCTGACCGCCGACGAAGAGGCGATGCTCGGTGGTCGGGACGGGGGTGGTGTGGCGCTTGCGATGCGGGTGATTGTCGGGCAGGCGCGGATCTCGGATGCGCCGCGGCTGGTCGAGATCACGTCGGCGCACGTCGACTCGTGCCTGTACCACGGTCAGGTCAGCCTGGACTTCGCGCACCGCCTCGTCGACCTAGGCGCTCGAGTGCGCGTGCCGACGACCCTGAACGTGGGCTCGACGGACCTCATCCATCCAGGCCTCGTCCGGGATCAGGAGCTCGCGGCGGCGGGACGGGAGCTGATGGCGGCGTACGTCGAGCTCGGTTGTACGCCGACGTTCACCTGCGCGCCGTACCAGCTCCCGAATCGCCCCACGCTCGGCGAGCATGTCGCGTGGGCGGAGTCGAACGCGATCGTGTTCGCGAACTCGGTCCTCGGCGCGCGCACCGATCGGTACGGCGACTTCCTCGACGTCTGCGCGGCGATCACCGGACGAGCGCCGTACGCCGGACTGCAGACTCGCGAGGCGCGGCGAGGGACTGTGATCTTCGACTGCCGCTCGCTGGGCGACTTCCTCCGAACAGACCTGGCGTATCCGTTGCTCGGCCACCACATCGGATCGGTGGTCGGCGCCGAGATCCCTGTACTGCTGGGGATTCCGGCCGACGTGAGCGAGGACGACCTGAAGGCACTCGGCGCAGCGGCCGCCTCAGCCGGAGGAGTCGCGTTGTTCCACGCAGTCGGGGTAACGCCAGAGGCACCGGCATCCATCGACGGCATGCCGGTCCGAGTGGTCGACCTCGAGACACTGCAGCGTGTCCGACGCGAGCTGTCGACGGTCGCGTCAGAGCTCGATGCGGTGAGCATCGGTACGCCGCACGCGTCGTACGCCGAATGCGTCCGGCTGTCCGAGCTGGTGGTGGGACCGCCGTTGAAGTTGCCGTTCTACCTGTCGACCGCTCGCGCGACGCGGGAGCGCCTGGCCGAGAACGGCGTACTGCAAGTGTTGGAGGCCGCGGGCGTAACCGTCGTCGTGGACACCTGCACGTACGTCACGGCGATCCTGTCGCCCACCTGGAAGTACGTGATGACGAACTCGGGCAAGTGGGCGCACTACGCACCCGGCAACATCAACGTCTCCGCGATCCTCGGCTCGCTCGCCGAATGCGTCGCCTCGGCCCGCGCCGGTCACGTGGTCCTCGACGCATGATCATCCACGGCCGAACCCTCCACCCCGGCACCGCTTCCGGTACGCCGATCCGCCTCACCGCGCCGCTGTCCTTCTGGGGCGGCACCGACAACGAATGCCGCATCGTCGACGCGCATCACCCGCAGTGCGGCGAGGTCCTCACCGGCCGCATCCTCCTGATGGAATCGGGCCGCGGCTCCAGCTCTGCATCCAGCGTGCTCGCCGAACAGATCCGCGCCGGCACTGCCCCCGCCGCCATCATCCTGTCCCGCCCCGACCCGATCATCCCGCTCGGCGCCCTCATCGCCGCCGAGCTGTACGGCCTCAACCTCCCGGTCGTCGTCGCGCAGTACGACGCCATCCCCGCCGACGCACTGGTGCAGGTCACCGACGGCACGATCACCTGGTGACTGGCCGGCGCATCAGTACGGCGGTTGCCGCGAACAGGACTGCGCATCCCGTGAGGGCGAGGGGCAGTGTGGTGAGTCCTGCGATCGTGGAGATCGTCAGGCCGCAGACGATCTCACCCAGATACTTGAGCTGGGCGAGGAACGAGTGTGTGGTGGCGCGGATGTCGGCGGTCGTACGGGCGTTGACCCAGATCGTGCTGATCACCCGGGTGAGCGGCTGGACGATCCCGTTCAGCAGTACGACAGCGACGGCGCCGACGAACGGATCGGGCGCGAACGCGAGGAGCAGCATGCCGAGCGCCCCGACGGCGGCAGCGAGCGCGTAGTCGGTCGCGGCGTGAGCGCCGTCGATCCGTCGGGTGACGAGCCGGAGTACGACGGCACCGACGAGCAGACCGATCACGCCGAGGGCGGTGAACCAGACGATCGGATTCGGTGCAGTCGGCAGGCCCAAGACGAGAAGTTGCTTCTGGGTAAGGCGTCCGGCCGTACTCGCGGCGCCGTTCACGAGGAAGGTCGCGGCGAAGATCAACAGGATCGCGCGGCTCCGTCGTACCAGCGTCACGCCGCGGCGGAACGTGTTCCAGGACGCTGACCAGCGGGCGGTGCGGGTCGGGACGAAGTTGTGCTCGGTGAAGCGGAACGCGACGTACAGCCCGAGGGCCGCCATCGCGGCGCCGGCGATCACGATGGTGAGGTCGCGCCGGGTCGCCCAGGCGAGTAGCCCGAGGACAACGAGACCCGTCGCCGCGCCCGTCAGCTGCGCGCGGGCGGCCCGCGCGAGCACGTGATTGATGCGCCCGGGCTCGTCCAGTTCGTCGGTGATCAGCGCGACGTCGGATCCGCTGGCGAAGGTCCACGAGATGCCCCACAGGACCTGGGTCGCGAGCAACGTGGGGAACGACGAGAACAGCCCGGTCGCGAGCATCGCCGTACCCATCAGGACCTGGGAGATGACCAGCGACCACTTGCGGCTGATCGTGTCGGCGATGACGCCGGCCGGTACTTCGAAGACGAGTGCGAACGCGCTCTGCACCGACCCGATCAGTACGAGTTCGGCGGGGGAGAGCCCGGCGTCGACGACCAGATAGACGCTGGTGACCAGCCACCACCCGTTGTGCAGCACCGCCCGCATCCACGTCCACCGGATGAAGACGGTCACCATGCCAGCACTCTCCCGAGGCCGGCGCCCCGCGTCGACCGATTTAGCCGGGACCTTCACCATGGCCCGATGTGAGTTGGTTCATATTGTTCGCAACTATCAGCATGTTGCGATAATTTGAAAGAGTGCCGAGGATCACAAGGGAAAACGAATAACCGTTCTTGATCTGCGGGTGATCCGAGGCGCAGGGTGGATTTCAGAGAACGAGCGTTCGGTTTGATGTGGGGGTCGGGCATGGCGCAGGTGACTCTGGAGCGGGTAGGCCAACCGAGCGTGCCGGAACTGCGGCGGCATCGCGGCGGGATCTGGCGGATCGTCAAGGAGATCGCCCTGCTCGCCGTACTGTTCGGGGTCTACAACCTCGGCCGCTTCCTGTCCGCGGAGCATGCGGGGTCGGCGTTCCGGCACGCGGACGAGCTGATCCGCTGGGAGGCCTGGCTCGGGCTGCCGAGCGAGGCGACGATCCAGCACCACGCGCTGAAGATCGACGGCCTCGCCCAGCTCGCCAACGTGTTCTATGCGAGCGTGCACTTCCCGCTGACCGCGGTGGTGCTGCTCTGGTTGCTGATCCGCCGCCCGACCGAGTACGGGAAGGCGCGCTGGGCGCTCGCGTCATTGACCGGGCTGGCGTTGATCGGGCACATGTTCTTCCCGCTCGCCCCGCCGCGGATGATGCCGGGCTGGGTGGACACGGGGGTGCTGCTCGGTCAGTCGGTCTACGGACCGAGCACGCACTCCGGGGTCGCGAACCAGTTCGCCGCGATGCCGAGCCTGCATGTCGGCTGGGCGTTCATGGTCGCGGTCTTCCTGATCCGGGCGACCCGGTCACGCTGGCGCTGGCTATGGATCGCACATCCGTTGCTCACGTTCACGGTCGTCGTGGTCACCGCGAACCACTACTGGCTGGACGGGTTGGTCGCCATCGCCCTCGCCGTACCACTGCTCCTGATCTTCGACAGGTCCTCGTCGGCGCGGACGAGGAACGGCGCGCGGTCCAGGACCGAGCGTGCCGTCGCCGCGCCGATGTCGAACCAGAGCCCGATCAGCTCGAGCCGGCCTTGATCCTCGGCCGCGCGGACGCACGGGAAACTCCGCAGATTCTCCAGCTGTACGGCGACGTTCGCGACCGACAGCTTGTCGGCGGGCGACAACTGCACGCCGGTCGCCGGATCCACGATGTCGGGCAGTGCGACCGCTCGCCGTACCGACGGTTCCAGGTGTCGGAGCCAGTTCTGCAGTCCCGATCCTTCGGGTACGTCGGCCGCGAGCGCGGCGGCCGCAGCGCCGCAGGAGGAATGACCGCAGACCACAATCGACTTCACCCCGAGGACATCGACCGCGTACTCGATCGCGGCGTCGACCGAGTTGCTGTTCGATCCCTTCGGCGGCACCAGGTTCCCGATGTTCCGCACGCAGAACTGGTCACCCGGACCGCTGGTCGTGATCATCGTCGGCACGATCCGCGAGTCCGCGCACGTGATGAACAGGTGTGCCGGCTGTTGCCCGTCGGCCGCGAGTTTCGCCAGCAACACCCGGATCGGTACGTCGTCCAGCTGCTCAGCGGACCCAGCGCGGAACACCTCGACCGAGCCGCCGCGCGCGATGTGCCCGCGCCGCCAGTCCTCGATCGCCTCGGACGCCGCGTGGTCCAGATGATCCACCGTGAGGTCGACCCGAACCGTCGCGCCGGGAGGGATCGACCGCAGCGTGCGCACCAGCGACGAGACGCCGAGGAACACGAGCGCACCACGGATCCGTACCGTCCATACGCCGTCCGCTTCGGTCGCCGTCACTGTTGCCCGCGCGAGCCGGTACAGAACGCGCGCGAGTGCAAGCACGAGACCGAGCAGCACGCCTTCGGCCAGTCCCAGTACGCCGACGCCGACCGCGGTCACGACGTACACGAGTAGTTCGTCGTGCCGGCGCAGCGTGCGGATGTGGGCGAGCTGCACCAAGCGCAGTCCGGTGACGAGCAGTACGCCGGCCAGCGCGGCCATCGGGATCAGTTCGAGCATCGATCCTGCGGCGAGCACGAACGCTGCGATCCACACGCCGTGCAGGATCGCCGACGCGCGGGTCCGGGCGCCTGCCGCGACGTTCGTCGACGAGCGCACGATCACGCCGGTGACGGGCATCCCGCCGAGCGCACCGGACACCGCGTTCGCGGCCCCCTGACCGATCAGCTCGCGATCGAGATTGCTCCGCCGGCCGCGATGAAGCTTGTCGACGGCAACGGCCGACAGCAACGACTCGACACTGGCGACGAGCGCAACGGTCAGTACGGCGGTGGCGATCTCGAGCGGTGTGCCCTCGGGCATCACCGGGAGGATCAGACTCTGCAGCGGGTTGTCCGGCAGATCGACCCGGGTCACGTCGGGCATGGTGACGGCGGCCAGTGCGGTGACCGCCACGACGGCGACGAGTGGTGCCGGAATCACCTTTACTTTAGGGATTCGCGGCCAGGTGAGCACGATCGCGACCGTGAGTACGCCGACCAGGACCGAGTGGCCGTGGTGCGCGATCAGCTGCGCGGGCAATGCGGTCACGTTGGAGATCAACGAGCTCTGGGCTGTGCCGCCGAGCACCACATGCAACTGCTGGACGGCGATCGTGACGCCGATCCCGGCGAGCATGCCGTGCACGACGGCGGGGGAGAGAGATAGCGCCAGCCGCCCGATTCGGGTGACGCCTAGCAGGATCTGCAACAGGCCGGCCGCGCAGGTGATGGCGGCGGTCGCGGCCCAGCCGAACTGGGTGATGAGTCCGGCGACGACAACGGTCAGGCCGGCCGCCGGGCCGCTGACTTGGAGTGGGGAGCCGCCGAGCGCGCCGGCGACGACACCGCCGACCACAGCGGCCACCAGGCCGGCGATCAGCGGGGCGCCGGATGCGGCGGCGATTCCTAGCGAAAGCGGTACAGCGATCAGGAAGACCACCAGCGAGGCCGGTAGGTCATGGTGGAGAACCGACTTCCAGAGACCGGAAGTCGGTGGGGAATGGGAAGTGGTCGGCACGGGGTCCTCCGGCGTCGGTGCTCAGGGCAACTGCTCGGGCATCAGGCGTCGAAACAAAGAGTGTCGATCTAGTTACTCATCGTACTGACCGGATCAAGCCCACAACAGCAATCCGCCGAAATCGTTGCCCTCGGCTCCGAGTGACTCCTCAGGACCGGTTCGAACGTGACGATCACTCACCGAATCGGCGTCCGGTCGCCGCACGTAGACTCACGGCTGACGAGCCGAACTGAGGAGTCACGTGGAGCTGGAACTGTCCGGGAAGACCGCGGTGGTCACCGGTGCGAGCAAAGGGATCGGGCTGGCGTGTGTCGAGGCGCTGGCGCGTGAGGGTGCGGTGGTCGTCGGCATCTCGCGGGACGCCGGCAACCTGGCGAAGGCGCAGGAGGAGCTCGCCGCCAAAGGGCTGAGCTTCCAGGCCGAAGCGGTCGACCTCACCGACGCCGACGCGACGCGATCGGCGTTCGAGCGGATCGGCGTACCGGACATCCTGATCAACTGCGCGGGCGCGGCCCGCCGGACCCCGGTCGCCGAGCTGGACAGTTCGGCGCTGCACGCCGCGATGGATGCGAAGTACTTCACGTACATGCACGCGACCGAGGCCGTCATCCGTGGGATGGCGGAACGCGGCAGCGGCGCGGTCGTGAACGTGGTCGGCCAAGGTGGTCGCGCGGCGAACCCGTTGCACATCGGTGGCGGCGCGGCCAACGCGGCGCTGATGCTCGCGTCGGTCGGCTATGCGAAGGCGTACGCGGGTCAGGGTGTCCGGGTGAACGTGATCAACCCGGGCATGACACGCACCTCCCGGGTCGACGAGGGGCTGGAAGCCGCAGTACGGGCGACCGGAAAGCCGAAGGACGAGCTGCTCCAGGAGATGGTCCGCGAGATCCCGATGGGCCGCGCAGGCGAGCCGCACGAGGTCGCCGACGTCGCGATCTTCCTCGCCTCACCCCGCGCCAGCTACGTCACCGCCTCGATCATCACCATGGACGGCGCGACAACCGCAGGCATCTGATGCTGTCCATCGGCGAGCTCGCAATCCGGTTCGGGCTCGCCACCCACGTCCTCCGCCATTGGGAGGACGAGGGCCTGCTCACCCCTGCGCGCGTCGCGGGCCGCCGGCAGTACGACGAGTCGGATGTCGCGCGCGTGGTGATGATTCAGCGGGCGAAGGTGGCGGGTCTGAGCCTGGCCCAGATCCGCCGCATGTTCGACGCGCCGAACGGCTCCGAACGTCGTGCTGTGCTGGGTGAGCAGGATGCACTGCTCGACGAGCAGATCCGGCAGGCTCAGGAGTCCAAACGACTGATTTCGCATGCGCTGACGTGTGCAGAACCCGATTTCACGGCCTGTTCACAGTTCCGTCGGTTGGTCGCTGACCTGGGGTCGAGAACGGGGTGATCGGACGCTCCTGTGGTACGCCGTCGACGGTGATGTCGACGTTCTCGTTGAAGAACGCGACGTGACCGGCGATGGGGAGTAGGGGCGCGGTCGGGAAGTCGTAGGACCAGGCGACGTCCGGCACCGAGGGGACCGACCAGTACGCCGACGTACGTCCCTTGTACGGGCAGGCCGTGACGGTGTCGGACGGGGTGAGCTGCTCGAGCTGGACGGACGTTTTCGGGAAGTAGTAGCGCGGTGGCAGACCCGTCTCGAAAACGATGACGGTCGCGGACGAGTCGGCGAGGAGTTGGCCGTCGGCGGTGACCGTGATGTGGCTCGTGGACTTGATCGCGTCGACGCGGGCGTACGGGTTGCGCGGGTGGACGAAGACTTCCTCGTCCTCCTCGAACCAGTTGTCGAGCGCGTCCCACTGGAACCGCACACGGCCCTTCGCGACGCCGTCGTCGTACACCCAGGCCTTGCCGACGCCGGCGGTGTGCACCCGCGCGACACCGTGCGCGAACGTCTTGGTCTCGCCGGTGTCGGTCAGCAACCCGTCGGCGACGTCCTCGAGCGGGACGTAGTACTGCGGGTACGGCGGGAACTCCCAGAGGTAGATCGCATCCGTCGTGTCGAGGACGACGCGGTCGTCGAGCATCGCGCGAATCCGCCGCGGGACCGGCGCGGTGCCGCCGGGCGGGATCAGAGGTTCGGGGTAGGCGCTCATTCGTCCAGTAAACCCTGGAACTTGTGCGGTTCGGCCGCTGAGCGCAGCATGAAGTCCTACTACGAGCCAGGGAGGGATCGTGGCGGAGTTGAGTCAGCGATCGGCACGTGAGGTGCTGGACGATCATCTGAATATCGCGAACGACTGGGTGGGCGGAACGATGGAGGAGCTGCTGGCCGAGGACCTGCGGCGGAACGTGTCCGAGGACATCGTGATCCTGATCAACCGCGGCACGTTCCGCGGGCACGAAGGCGTCCGGGAACTTGCGGTGATGCTCGCCGACGAGCTGCCGGAGCACGCGGCGTTCGAGTACACCTACGTCGCCGCCGAGGGCAACATCGGCTTCCTGGAGTGGGCCTACCAGGACTCGAAGGTCCAGGTCCGCGACGGTGCCGACTCGTACGTGATCGAGGACGGCAAGATCGTTGCCCAGACTATCCACTACACCGTTGAACCACGCTGAAAGGGGTGCGGGGCCGGCCCTGGTGGTGCCGGCCCCGCGGTCTTTCCGGCTGGATCAGACAGTGATCCAGTCGATGTCGGCGATGTAGCCGTTCGGGTTGCTGACCTTGATCGAGTTCGATCCGGCGGTCAGCTTCATCGGGAGGTAGGTGACCTGCGGCGTACCCCAGTCGTTGTCACCGAGCCCGTGGTAGTTCACCCAGTAACTGTCCGTGCCGTTGACCGTCAGCATGCTCTGCCGGCTGGTGTCGCCGTCGGTGTAGGCGATCTTCACCAGATACGTGCCCGTCGTCGGCACGGTGATGCCGTTCAGCGTCACCGAGGCGTCGTACCCGATATTGCCGATCTTCGCGCCACCCGAGCACAGGGTGCAGCCAGAGATGCCGGCGTTCCCGGTCAGTGTGCTCGTGGGTGCCTCGGCCTCGTAGCGCACCGGCCCGCCGGACTTCGACGTGTACATGGTGATCCCGGCGCTCGCGTCCGACGGGCCGTACTTCACACCCTTCACCGTGAAGGTGTACTGCGTCTGCGGCTGCAGCCCGCCCACCACGGCGCTCGGCTTCGTGCTCGTCGCAACCTGCTTGCCGTTGGCAAACACCTGGTACGACGTCGCGCCCGCGCTCGGGCGCCAGTTCAGTGACACCGACGTACGGCTGACGTCCGTCGCGGTCAGATCGGCCGGGATGCTCACCGGCGCGTACTGGTTCGGCGTGATCTTGTACAGCTTCGACCCGTGCGCCGGCAGCTGGGCGCTGACCGAACCGGAGACGTTGCGGGTGTTCTGGTTCGCCCAGATGTCGCGAACCGTGGCCTTCCCGCCGATGCCGAGCTGGTCGAAGTTGCCGGTGACCGTAGCGGGAGAGTCAGCCAGGTTGAACAGGGCGACCGTCGTACTGCCGTCCGCGTTCTGTGCGTACCAGACCTGCTGCAGCTGATCCTGATTCAGCGGACGCGCGGGATTGCCGGACTGGTTGATCGCGATGACCTCGCGGTTCGTCAGCAGCTTCAGGCCATACGCGTCCAGCTTGGTCAGGTCGTCACCGGCGAACAGCGGCGCGGAGTTGATCGCCCAGAACGTCATATAGGACTGGCGTTCCGCGTCCGTCAGGCCGTCCATCGCGCCGACGCCGACGTTGATCGCGTCCAGGTTGTTCCAGTGCCCCGGCCCGGCGTCGTCGATCCACTGCGCGATGTCCCACCAACGCTGCTTCACCGAGCTGTCCCACTTGACGATCGTGTCGCAGTAGCACTCGACGTCGGTGTCGATCCGCCAGCCGTTCGAGTTCTGCTTCCACACGTCGGCGTACCGGTGGCTGAGCGACCAGGACAGCGTGTACATCATCGGCCGGCCGGCGTTCTGCACCGCGCGCCACCAGGCCTCGACGTCCTCGGTGTTGTTGTGGTTCGGATCGTCCGGCGCGCCCTTCCAGGAGCCCGGGCCGACGCCGTCCATCTTGATGAAGTCCACGCCCCAGGACGCGAACAGCTTCGCGATCGAGTCGGCGTACTTCTGCGCGCACGGGCTCTCGTAGTTGATCTTGTACGCCGCGTCCCAGCCGTTCGTCTTGCGCAGGTCCGGGTACACGATGTCGCGCGTGAAGCAGCCCGGCGCGTCGTAGATCGGGGTGTTGCCGTCGCGGTAGACGTCCATGCCGAGGCCGACGGTCGTGTAGATGCCGAACTTCAGGCCGAGCTTGTGGATGTCGTCGCCGACGGCCTTCATACCGCGGGGGAACCGCTTCGCCATCGCGACCGGGCGGCCGTACTCGTCACCGCCGTCCTGCCAGCCCGCGTCGATGTTGATGTACTCGTAGCCGTACGGCTTGAGCTTCGTGGCCAGGGCGTTCGCCTGGGTGAGGATGTTCTTCTCGCTGATGAAGCTGCCGGGGCCGTCGGGATTCACGCCCGGATAGTTGGTCGACTGCAGACTCCAGCTGCTCCAGCCCATGTACGGCTTGGCGGCGATCTGCGGATCAGCGGGTTTCTGGTCTTGGACTGCATCGGCTGGGGCGGTCACGGCTGCTGTCGACACCAGGGCGAGGGCAGCCAGGACGAGCGTCGTACGGCGTCTCAAGGACATGGAAACGTCCTCCGGGGGAGGAGTGAGCGGACGCCGTCGAGCCTAGGCAGGCTTAATTTACACAGTCAAGTATTGAGGCACTGTTACTTCGTGTGACAGGACTGCCATGGAACCTTGATCAACTTCGCTCCGCGCCCGGGTCGTCGTACCAGCAACGGGCCGGTTTCGTGAGGACGCCGGCCGGAGGCAGGAGGGGGTTCCGTCATCGTGAACACAAGGAAACTCGGCCGGACGGCGGTCGCCGCGGCCGGGGCGGCCGGCCTGGTCGCACTCGCGGCCGCCGGGGCATCGGCGGCATCATCGGCGTCGCCGCCACCGGTGAAGTTGGTTGCTGGAGGCACCAATGTGACGTTGGAAAGCGTCGAGGACTACGGCGTCGACCTGGATCTCGGTACGCATGTGGTGGCCGGCAACGCGCCGATCGAGGTCCGCGCCACGCGAGCGTCGTACAGCTCGCCGGTAGTCGCGACGCAGTACGTGCACGGCAAGCCGGTCCGGCAGTTGCCGAAGGGGCTGGTCACGGACTTCTCCGGACTGGGGAAGTTCCTGCACATCACGCTGACCGACGCCGCGGGCAGGAAGGTGCTCGAGAAAGACCAGTCGGTCTGCCTGAACGGCGACGGGTCGCGGACCCGCCCGGATGCCCCGGCAACCTCGCCGTACCCGGACGGCTGTACGGCGAACCCGTTCACGCAGGGCGCTGTGTGGGGACTGCAGACCGGGTGGTCGGCACGAACGTACGGCGACGGGAAGCCGGTGCAGCTTGCCGTCGGCAAGTACAAGGCGACGGTGACCGTGAACAAGGCGTACCGGGACTTCTTCAAGATCCCGGCGAAGGACTCGTCGGTGAAGTTGAACGTCACCGTGCAGAAGTCCGACGCCTCCGGGGTTCAGAAGATGAGCTCGAATTCGGCGGCGCCGAAGCCGAACGCGGCGCGTCCGGTCGGTAAGGCGAGCGTTCCGAAGGGCCCGAAGCCGGACCTCCGGCCGGTGCCGGCCTGGGGGATCGTGGCCACGCCGGGCGACGAAGGTACGCCGGACGCGAACAAGGACTTCCTGCAGTTCTCGGCGACCGTGTGGAACGCGGGCCCGTCGCCGCTGGTGCTCGACGGGTTCCGGCGGCAGGGCAAGGACCTGATGGACGCGTACCAGTACTTCTACAACGCGCAGGGCAAGCAGGTCGGGTACCAGAACACCGGGACGCTGGAGTGGGACGGCCGGGACGGCCACAACCACTGGCACTTCACCGACTTCGCCCGCTACAGCCTGCTGAACGCCAAGCAGACCGAGGTGGTGCGCAGCCAGAAGGAGGCGTTCTGCCTGGCCGCGACGGACTCCATCGACTACACGGTGAAGAACGCGAACTGGCACCCGGACAACACCGACCTGCACACCGCCTGCGGCGACCACGGCTCGCTGTCAGTTCGTGAGGTCCTCGACGTCGGCTCCGGCGACACGTACGAGCAGACGCTGCCCGGCCAGTCCTTCGACATCACCAACCTGGCGAACGGCACGTACTACGTCCAGGTGACGGCCAACCCGGAGAACCGGCTGTTCGAGTCCAGCACGAAGAACAACGTCGCCCTCCGCAAGGTGATCCTCGGCGGCACCAAGCACCACCGCACCGTCCAGGTGCCCCCAGTCGGCGTCATCAACGCTCCCTGATGCCGCCCAGCCGGCCCGCCCGCCGGCACTCGCGCCCCCGGCCACGATCCAGCCGGGGGCGCGAGCCTTTCCAGACCGACTTTGAGCACCCACCAACCAGATTTCGTGGTGGGAAATGGTTGGTGGGTGCTCAAGGTTGCCTGGGGCGGGACTGGGAAGGCAGCGCGGTCCCGCCCCAGGAGCTCAGTGGTGTTGAGGGCGGCGGCGGGGGCGGAGGGGGCGTAGGTGGGGATCGGTGCGGGCGTGCTGCCGGCGGCCGAGTACGAACGGGCGTGAGGTGCGGCTCGGCAGTGGGGCGCTCTTCGGGGCCGACAGCTGGATCTCGGCCTGCTGCAGGTTCACGCGGATCGGGACCTGGTGCCATGGGGAGCGCGTCCGGACCAGGACCAGCCGGAGCCGGCCGTCGCGTCGCAGCCGGAGGCCGATCGCGACCGTCGCCACCGCCGGGACCAGGCCCGCGATCATCAGCGCCGAGCGAGCACCGAAGTGCTGGGCCAGGAACCCGACCAGCGGCCCGCCGATCGCGCCGCCCCCGATGAAGACCAGGTTGTAGATCCCGGACACCCGGCCGCGCAGGCCGTCCGGCGTGGTCAGCTGGACCATCGACTGGGCCGCGGTCAGGAACATCAGCGTCGCCATTCCCATCGACGCCAGCACCGGGATGAACGTCCACAGCGAGGGCTGGATCGCGGCCAGTACTTCGGTGATCGTCAGCAGGCACGCGATACCGATCAGGTTCCGCAGGCGGGTCGGCCGGACGCGCCGGGCCGAGAGGAGCGCGCCCGCCAGGGCCCCGAACGCGACGACCGAGTTCAGTACGCCGTACCCCGAAGCGCCGGTGTGGAAGACCCGGTCGGCGAACGCGGTCAGCGTCACCGGCAGGCTGATGCAGAACATGCCGTAGATACCCACCAGCGCGATCGCCCAGCGGACGGCCGGCTCGTGGAACGCGTACCGTACGCCGTCGCGCAGCCCGTCTCGGATCCGCATCCCGGCGCTCGCCTTGCGCGCCGCGTGGAACCCGGGCATCTCGCTCTCGCGCATCCGCAGCAGCGCGCTGATCGACGCGAAGAACGTCAGCCCGTTGAGCGCGAACGCCCAGCCGGCGCCGATCGTGCCGAGCAGTACGCCGCCGAGCGCGGGACCGATCAGGCTGCCGAGCTGGAACGTCGACGACACCATGCTGATCGCGTTCCGGACGGTGTCGCGCGGGACGAGTTCGGTGACGAACGACTGCCGGGTCGGGTTGTCGACCGCGGTCGCCAGACCGAGGACGAAGGCCATCGTGTAGACGTGCCAGACCTGGACGTGACCGGTGAAGGCGGTCAGCGCGAGGATGCCTGCACACGTACCCATCGTGAGCTGCGTGACGAGCAGGATCCTCCGCTTCGGGAACCGGTCCGCGATCACGCCGCCGAACAGGCCGAGGGTGAGGGTGGGGAGGAACTGCAGCGCGGTGGTGATGCCGACCGCGGTGGCGCTGCCGGTGAGGGTGAGCACCAGCCAGTCCTGGGCGATGCGCTGGATCCAGCCGCCGGTCGAGCTGACCAGCAGTCCGCTGACCAGGAGGCGGAAGTTGCGGACCCGCAGTGCGCTGAAGGTGTCCTTGAAGCCCGGGCGCTGCTCCCGGAGCTTGGTGGAGTCGGTGGAGCGGTGGAGATGGAAGTCGGTGGACGGGACAGTACCGGTGGCCCGGGTGGTCAAGAGCGATCCCTACGCGAGTGGACTGGTCAGGGGAGGACATGTCCATCCTCAGGGTTAGGTGCTGGATTCCTCCAACGAATTACTCCTATTAGTCTTATTGCGTCACGTAATGGGAGGTCTATCGATGTACGACCCGGACCAGCTGCGCACGTTCCTCGCGGTCGCGCAGTCGCTCAGCTTCACCCAGGCGGCCGAGCGGCTGGGCATCCGGCAGCCGACGGTCAGTCAACACGTCCGCAAACTCGAGACGGCGGTCGGACGGCCGCTGTTCGTCCGTGACACCCGCACTGTCACGCTGACCGCGGACGGCGAGGCGATGGCCGGTTTCGCCCGGACCATTCTGGCCGCGCACGAGGAGGCCGCCGGGTACTTCACCGGCTCGGAGCTGCGCGGCCGGCTGCGGTTCGGCGTGACCGACGACCTGGCGCTCACGCCGCTGCCGAAGATCCTCCGCGACTTCCGCCAGCTGTACCCGCGGATCGACCTGGAGCTGACCGTTGCCCAGAGCCCGAACCTGCTCCGCCGGGTCGAGTCCGGCCACCTCGACCTGGCCTACGTGAAGCACAGCGCCGGCGGCGGCTACGAGCCGAACGGCCGGCTGGTACGGCGGGACCCGATGGTCTGGGCCGGGATCGCCGGGACCCGGATCGCGCCCGACGTCCCGGTCCCGCTGGTCGCGTACCAGGCGCCGTCGCTGAGCCGGTCGCTCGGCGTGCAGTCACTCGAACAGGCCGGTCGCACCTGCCGGATCACGTGCATCGTCCGCGGCGTCAACGGCGTACTTGCGGCCGTCCGCGCCGGCCTCGGGATCGCGATCTTCGCCCGCTCCCTGATGCCCGCCGACCTGGTCGAGCCCCCACCGAGCGCCGGCCTCCCCGAACTCCCCTCCATCGACCTCGTCCTCATCACCAACCCCCGCGCCGCGAAGGAACCCGCCGAAGCCCTCACCGCCGCCATCCTGGGCAGCAACGCCCCACTCAAGCCCGACGCGGGCTAGACCAGCGCGTCTCCACGGAGCATGAGTGAGATGACGCTGACCGCGGCGATGGCGATGGTGATGAGGAAGGGGGCGTTGCGCCACAGGAGGATGGTGGCGAGGAGGGCGGCGACCACTGCGAGGGCGATCCAGCCGATGATGCCGATCGCTCCGGGCGGCGCGATGACCAGAAGACCCGTTGCTGTCGCCAACGGGAGCGGTGCGATCAGGCGGGCGTAGCGGCCGAGGCGTTGCGGCCAGCCGCGGACGCCGGTGGCGAGGTCGTCGGCGAGGTCGGGTACGACGTTTGCCAGATGGGCACCGATCCCCAGGAGGGCACTCGCCGCGGTCGCCCACCACGGGGCCCAGACGTGTGCGGTGCCGAGCGTCACGAACGAGGGCAGTCCGCCGAACGCGACGGCGTACGGGAGCCAGGAGATCACGGTCGACTTGAGGCCCAGGTTGTACGCCCAGGCGCAGGCGACGAACAGCAGGTGCATCAACCCGGACGCGATGCCGTTGGCGAGGGAGACCGGAACGGTGACGACCAGCATCACGCCCGCACCGACCGCGAGCGTCCGGCGACTCACCAGTCCGAGCACCACAGGCTTGTCCCGGCGGTTCACAATGGTGTCGCGGGCGGCATCTATCGCGTCATTGCTCCAGCCGATCGAGAGGTGGCCGGTGAGGATCGTTGCTGCGACGAGGAGACACCCGGCCGGACTTCGCCCGGCCGACCACGCGACGGCGGTGACCAGGGCGGTCACGGCGACAGTGGGCCCGGGGTGGCAGGCAAGAGCCAGACCTTTGACGGTCTTCACCGACGTAACGATGCCACGATGACGCGGATCGCAGCGGTCCGGCCCGCGCTCCCGCCGTACCGGTATCCGCAGTCCGAGCTGACCGCGGCGTTCGAGTCCATCTGTCTCCCGGACGGCCGCGGTACGGCGTTGCTCCGCCGGCTGCACGCGAACGCAGGGGTCTCTTATCGGCATCTCGCGCTGCCGTTGGAGCGGTACGCCGTACTCAAGGACTTCGGCGAGGCGAACGACGCGTGGATCGCGGCTGCCGTGGATCTCGGGGCCGAGGCGGTCGCGGGCGCGGTGGAGGACGCGGGGCTGACGCTCGACGATGTCGACGTACTGATGTTCACGACGGTGACCGGGGTGGCGGCGCCGTCGATCGATGCGCGGGTGGCGATGCGGCTGGGGATGCGGGAGGACGTGAAGCGGCTGCCGCTGTTCGGGTTGGGGTGTGTCGGGGGAGCGGCGGGGATTGCGCGGTTGCATGACTACTTGAAGGCGTGGCCCACGCACGTCGCCGTACTCCTGTCGGTCGAGCTGTGTTCGTTGACGTTGCAGCGGGACGACTCGTCGCTGCCGAACCTGGTGGGTGGCGCGTTGTTCGGGGACGGTGCGGCGGCGGTGGTGCTGACGGGGTCGGAACATCCGGCGGCGTCCGGGCCTTCGGTGGTCGCGACGAGGAGTCGGCTGTACCCGGAGTCCGAGCGGGTGATGGGGTGGGACGTCGGGTCGGGTGGGTTCCGGATCGTGCTCGGGGCGGATGTGCCGGACGTGGTACGTCAGTACCTGGGTGGGGACGTGGACGGATTCCTCGCTGCGCACGGGCTGACCGTTCCCGACATCGGGACGTGGGTGAGTCATCCGGGCGGCCCGAAGGTGCTGGAGGCCGTGGCGGAGACGTTGTCGTTGCGACCCGGGGCGCTCGAATTGACGTGGAAGTCGCTCGATGCGGTCGGCAACCTGTCATCGTCCTCGGTGCTGCATGTCCTCGGTGACACGCTCAGGCTGGATCCTTCGGGTATGGGTCTGCTGCTCGCGATGGGCCCGGGTTTCTGTTCCGAGCTCGTCCTCTTGGAGTGGTCATGACGGAATCGTTGTGGTGGTACGTCGCACTCGTCGTGCTGGTCGGATTCGAACGCGTCGCCGAACTGGCGGTGTCGCTGCGGAACGCGAAGTGGAGTTTTGCCCGCGGCGGCGTGGAGTTCGGGAAGGGGCACTACCCGTTCATGGTGGTGCTGCACACCGGGCTGCTGGCCGGGTGCGTGGTCGAGGCGATCGTGTCCGATCGGTCGTTCGATCCGAAGCTCGGGTGGACGATGCTGGCCGTGGTGGTGGCGATGCAGGCGCTGCGCTGGTGGTGCATCTCAGTGCTCGGGCATCAATGGAATACCCGGGTGATCGTCGTACCGGGGCTCGGACGGGTCACCGGTGGGCCCTATCGCTTCCTGCGGCACCCGAACTATGTCGCCGTCATCGGTGAGGGGATTGCGCTGCCGCTCGTGCATTCGGCCTGGATCACCGCGATCGTGTTCACGGTCCTCAACATCCCGTTGCTGGCGGTCCGGATCCGGACCGAAGAGACCGCGTTGCGCACAGTGCTTACTCGATGATCGATCTGCTCGTCGCCGGTGCCGGGCCGGCCGGTGCCGCCACTGCGATCCGCGCGGCGCTCGCCGGATTGTCGGTCGTCGTGGTCGAACCGCGCTCGGCCCCGATCGACAAGGCCTGCGGGGAAGGCATCGCCCACAGCGGGGTCTCCTATCTCGAGCGCCTGGGCGTGGAACTATCCGGCCGCCAGTTCCACGGCATCCGCTACCTCGACGCAAGTCACACCGTCGACGCCCGCTTCACCGCGGGCCCAGGCCTCGGAGTACGCCGTACGACGCTGCACGCGGCGCTCATGTCCCGGCTAGCAGCGCTAGATATCCCAGTCGTGCGCGCCCGAGTCGGCCCGATCACCCAGAACACCACGTCCGTCACCGCAGCCGGCCAAACCGCCCGCTACCTAGCCGCCGCCGACGGCCTCCACTCACCCATCCGCCGGCAGTTGGATTTGTGTGGTGGGAATTCAGGTGAGGTACGTCGTGGGCTCCGGCAGCACTTCGCTGTCTCGCCCTGGACTGACCTCGTCGAGGTCTACTGGTCAAAGCTTGGTGAGGCCTACGTGACTCCGGTAGCCGACGACCTCGTGGGGGTCGCCGTCCTCACCTCCGCGCGCGGCACATTCGACTCGCACCTCGACGCTTTCCCTCTCCTGAAGCGCCGGTTGCGTGGGGCGGTCGCGGCGAGTGCCGTGATGGGCGCGGGCCCGCTCCGCCAGCGAGTGAGCGCCCGCACCGCTGGCCGGGTCCTGCTCGTCGGCGACGCCGCTGGGTACGTCGACGCGCTGACCGGCGAAGGCATCGCGGTCGCGTTGCGGACCTCCGCCGAACTGGTCGACTGCATCCGCGCCGACCGCCCACAGGACTACGAGGCAGCCTGGCGCCGCGTCTCCTGGGAATGCCGCCTGCTCACCGCGTCGTTGCTGTGGGCCCGTAACCGCCCAATCCTCGCACCGCGGATCGTCCCCGCCGCGGCCGCGCTCCCGGCCGTCTACCGCACCATCGTGAACCGGTTGTCCTAGGCAAATTTCCGGGGTAAGAGAATGCCGTAGGCCCGGCGATCGCTCAGACAACCGCCGGGCCTAACGGGTGGGCCCGAGCTTCCTGGTGAAAAGCTCGGACCCCGCAGCCTTTCCGGCTCCCTGGTGAAGAGTCGGACCTGCTGACAAGGAAGACTCTGTCAGGCGGATGTTGCCCAACAGTTGCCGGAATGTGAAGCCTTGTTACATGGGGCTGTGGCGTAGATCTCAGTGCCCATGTTCAGTGCTCCGTACGGACCGCGGCTATCTGCAGCTGCAACGCCAACCGCTCCCGCGGATCCGACAGATCGAGCTCGGAGATCTCCCCGATCCGTTTCATCCGGTGCCGCAACGTATTCGTGTGCAGATGCAGTTCCCGCGCCGCCCGCTGCGGCTGCCCCGGAAAGTTCAGCCAGGCTTGCAACGTTTCCACGTACCCCGTGTCGTGCTCGATGTCGTGCCGCAGCAACGTCGCGAGCGGACCATCCATCTTGGTGGTATCAAGCGACGTGACTGCCCGGTGCACCGTCAGCACGTGCCACGCCTCTTCGACCCGCAACGCCGGCCCCGGCGCGACACCCCGCCGTACCAGACCCAGCAGCTCGACCGCCTCGGCGCGTGAGCTCGGCAGATCGGCCGGACCGCGCGCGGGGCCGCCGGCAGCGGCGTACGTACCGGCGGCCTGTTCAAGGACGAGCTTCTGCAACCAGGTCCATGACCCTGGTCCGTCAGTGTCTGTAACAACAGCCAGCACCGTCCCGTCGAGGTCGGCCAACTGCGGCTCGCTCCAGCCGTGCCTGCGACCGGTCGACTCCCACAGGTCGAGTTGCTGCGGTACGTCGTACCCGTCGGGCGACCCGAGCGCCACAACTCGCCACGGCTGCCGCGGGAGCCGTACGTCGACCGGGTTGTCCGGGGAGAACTGCCGCAGGATCGTCCGCAGCCGGTCAATCGCACTCCGCCGCGCTACGTCCGCCTGAGCCCGCAGCCGCAACAGGTGCAAGGCGAGAACGGAGGCGGCGTTGCTGAGCTCCGCCGTGACCGCGTCACTCACCGGACCGTCGACAACGGCCCAGATGGACCCCAGCCACTCACCCCCAGCCCGGACCGGTACGACGAGACGCGGGCGGATGCCGTTGGGTCCGTCAGGTACCAGGAACGGCTCGCTGGATCGTGCCAGCCGGCGAAAAATGCCACGGGCCCGGAAGTGTGCGATCACTTCGGGCGGCACCCGGCGTCCGACGATTGTCGACACACGGGTGGGGTCGGTGAAGTCCTGCCCGGAGGAGTACGCCAGGACTCTGGACTGGTTGTCCTCGATCGTCACAGGTGCGTCGACGATCGCAGCGGCAGCGTCAGCCAGTGCGAACAGCTCCTGGTGCACACCGGCGTCGCCAGCGGCAGGGGAGTCCGGTGCGGCCGCCCGGTCGAGTACACCGCGGAGCAGCCAGACCACGTGGGCCCACGTCACGCTCGGCTGCAGTGCGACGAGGGTCATGGCCTCCCGCTCCGCTGCAGCCACCACGGTCGGCTTGTGTGCTAGCGCCGTACGGAGAACCACCCCGGAGGCGTTGCCGGCCGCGCAGCGCTCCACCAGCTCCACGGCGTCTTCTGCGTCGCGTAGACCGAGTCCGAGCACCAGGTCGCCCGGCTGACCCGTCGCAGGTTCCTGCGGGTCGGCCAGGAAGACGTCCCGGACCTCCCGGTCGCCCTTGCCGGGCACCACGACCTCGAACAGTGCCGGACCGACGGCGACGATCAGGTCGGACGAGGAGATCATGCGTCCATTGTGCGGGTTATTGTGCGATGAGCACAGTCATTCGTCGCGGCAATGGTGTGATCGCACCATGACAGCCGTCGGTGGCGGCCGCACCATCGATACATGACCACAGCTGGTTCCACTCAGATCGTCCCCGACCGCGTCGCCGTCGTCGGCGCGGGCATGGTCGGCCTGGCCACCGCCTGGTTCCTCCAGGAGGCCGGCGTCGAGGTGACCGTGCTCGACCGTGAGGGCGTCGCCGCCGGCGCGTCCTGGGGCAACGCCGGCTGGCTGACCCCCGGCCTCGCCACCCCGCTCCCGGAACCAGCGGTCCTCAAGTACGGCGTCCGTGCGGTGCTGAGCCCTGCCTCACCGGTGTACGTTCCACCGACCGCGAGCCCGCGGCTCCTCAAATTCCTCACCCGCTTCGCTCGCAACAGCACCGCCGGACGCTGGAAGACCGCCATGGACGCGCTGGTCCCGATCAACCGGCAGGCCCTGCCCGCGTTCGACTTCCTGGCCAAGGCCGGGGTCGAGGCGCAGACGTACGAGGCCAAGTCGTTCCTGGCCGCCTACCGGACCGTCGAGGAGCGCAAGGTGCTGCTCGAGGAGATCGAGCAGATCCACGCCGCCGGCCAGGGCATCGAGTTCGAGGCGATCAGCGGTGACGACGCCCGCGAGATCGAGCCGTCGCTGTCCGACGAGATCGGCGCGGCGATCCGGCTGCACGGGCAGCGGTTCATCAACCCGGGCGAATACGTCCAGCTGCTCGCCGACTCGGTGATCGCCCGCGGCGGCCAGATCATCAGCGGTGTTGTGGTGAAGGACGTCGTCGACGAGATCCGCGGCGTCCGGCTCGTCACCGGCGACGGCGAGACCGATCCGTTCGACGCGGTCGTGATGGCGACCGGTGCGTGGCTGGGTGACCTGGCGCGGCAGTTCGGCGTGAAGACCGTCGTACAGGCCGGTCGCGGGTACAGCTTCAGCGTGCCGATCGCGCACGTACCGGCCGGCCCGGTGTACTTCCCGGCGCAGCGGATCGCCTGCACGCCGCTGGGCGACCGGCTCCGGGTCGCCGGGATGATGGAGTTCCGCAAGCCCGAGGCGAAGCTCGACCCGCGCCGCATCGACGCGATCGTCGAGGCCGCCCGGCCGCTGCTGCGGGACGCCGACCTGGACGCGCGGACCTTCGAGTGGGTCGGCCCGCGGCCCTGCACCCCCGACGGCCTGCCGATCATCGGCGCCACCGCATCGCCGCGGGTGTTCGCCGCCGGCGGGCACGGCATGTGGGGCATCACACTCGGCCCGATCACCGGCCAGTTGCTGGCCGAGACCATCACCACCGGCCGCGCGCCGGCGGAACTGCGTCCCTTCAACCCGCTCCGCTGACCTTCGGCTGGAGGGACCCCAACGACGTGGTCCCTCCATCTCGCTGACCGTCTCTTCGAGCAGCCCCTTCGGTGACCCTCCCCGGGCAGCACCTCACCTGCCCGCACCTCCTCAGGCCACCACGTTGCCGCTCCGGTCAGCCCTGAGAGCGGGCCCTGGCGTCTTTCTCCTGCCCAGGGCCCGCTCTTTTCTGTCGGTGGGCTGTGCGACTGTTCTGCTCAGACTTTTGGGAGGACATGTCATGGTGCTTCGCTGGTACACCGTCGTGATCGACTGCCACGACGTCCGCAAACAGGCGGCCTGGTGGGCCGAGGCGTTCGGCTGGAAGACGATCATCGCGACCGACGAGGAATGCGTGAACGTGCCCGGCTGGGTCGAGCCGGACAGCCTCCGCGACCTCCCGTGGGAGCGGATCGGCCCCGGGATGGTCTTCGTCCCCGTGCCCGAGGACAAGACCCTGAAGAACCGCCTGCACCTCGACTTCGCGCCCCACACCAGCCAGGACCGCGACGCCGAAATCGCCCGCCTGGAAGCCCTCGGCGCCCAACGCGTCAACGTCGGCCAACCCGAAGACCCCGGCTGGACAGTCCTGGCCGACCCAGAAGGCAACGAATTCTGCGTCCTCAGCTCCCGCGACTTCTGAGCCCCGGCGTACACCGACATGCTCACCACCGAATCCACTGTGCCCGCGCACCGCATCCCAGAGCTGACCGACCTCATGCGTACGGCGTGGTGGATGACCGACCGCACACCCGCCGACGTCCGCCACCTGCTCGACCACTCGGACCTGGTCATCACCATCACCCACCACCCAACAGACCAATTGGTCGGCTTCGCCCGAGTCCTCACCGACTACGCGTCCGTCGCGCTCATCCTCGACGTCATCGTCGGCCAACGTCACCGCGGTACCGGCGCAGGCGCCGCCCTACTCGACGCCGTCGTCACCCACCCCGACCTCGCCGCCGTCCGCAGCCTCGAACTCGTCTGCCAACCCGACCTGATCCCCTTCTACAACCGCTGGGGCTTCACCACCCAGGTCGGCATGTCCCACCTGATGCGCCGCACCACCGACCCCCGCCTGACCACCCAACCTGTTGCCGATCGCTGACGGGACAGGCACGATCAGCGGAATCACCAGCGACGTACGGAGGCTCCCGCCCGATGTCGGACGTGAAGAGATCCCCAGCACCTGCTCCATCGACGGACGCACCTGCCTGGACAGTGCGAGCGCGGCCGGTTGTGGACGTGTCGGCACGCATCCTTTGCCTGGTGATCGGCGGCGGCTTGCTGGTCGCCGGCCTCGTCGGGCTGTTCACCGGTGTCGGCGAAGGCCAGTTGGTGACGGTTCTCACCGCGGGCCTCCTGCTCCTGGTGATGCCGTCGATCGTCGACCGGGTGCGAAGCATGAGGCTGGGGCAGTTCGAAGTACATCTCGTCCGGCAGATCGCCGCGACCGCCCGCAAGAGCGCCGAGACCCTGCGGCGACTGGGCATGGAGCCGCAGCTGGACGCCTACGCGACGATCTACACCGAGCTCCGCGGATCGGAGCTCAAGGCGGTTCGCGGCGAGGTCCTCGACCGGATCGTCCAGCGGGTCGCGAACGCCTCCGCCGTCGAGAAGTTCGACAAGACCGAGGTCAAGGACCTCTACCTGAGCGGCTCACCGATCGTCCGCGTGCTCGCCCTCGGCCTGATGGAGGGCGACCTCTCACTCATCGACGGCGAGGTGCTCCTCGAAGCCATCAACAAATCGCTGACCGGCAACGAGCAGTACCACGCCCTGAAGATCGTCCTGAACGGGTGGGGTCAGCTCTCCGACGCTCAGCGGAACGAGCTCGGCGCCGCGATTGAAGCGAATCCTCAGATCGCCAGGGGTCCGGCTCGTCGCGAGTTGGCAGAAGAAATCCGGGGACTCGCGAAGAGTCCCCGGATTCCGCCTACTACCTAGCTCAGTGGGTGTGCGGCTCGGTGCCGTGTTCGGCTTCGTGGGCGGCGATCTGGGCCTTGACCTCTTCCATGTCGACCGCGCGCAGCTGGCCGATCAGGTCCTCGAGGCTCGCGGCCGGGAGCGCACCCGCCTGCGAGTACAGGACGACGCCGTCGCGGACTGCCATCAGGGTCGGGATGGACCGGATCTCGAAGGCCTGGGCGAGCTCGCCCTGGGCCTCGGTGTCGACCTTGCCGAAGGTGATGTCACCGTGCTGCTCGGACGACTTCTCGAACACCGGCCCGAACATCTTGCACGGGCCACACCACTCCGCCCAGAAATCCACCAGCACGAGACCGTCGCTACCGACCACCTCGTTGAAGTTCTCCTGGGTCAGCTCGACCGTTGCCACTACGACCTCCGAAAGTAGATGAGTACGCCGTAGTCAACACCGATCGACGGCCGAGTTGTTCCCGGACCCCGGTCAGGTACGCCGGCTGATCTCGTACGCCGTACGACCTGACCGGAATGCGGAGTCTCGTATGTGACCTGGGCCACGTTGTCAGATGGGCATGTCCACAAAGGGTGATGCGTAGTCCTGCACCTCGCCGAGGATCGACGCGGCGTCCTCCGGGGTGAGGTCGGCGCGCTCGCGCTCCGCGACGATCATCTGCTGCAGCAGCCGGGTCTCACCCGCGGTAGCCAGACCGGTGATCTCGGGATGCCCGTTCAGCAGCCAGGCGGTCGCGGCGGTGATGTAGCGCTGCTCGTCGAACGGCCGGTACCAGGTGTCGTACGACTTCTGCTCACCTTCCTGCCAGTTGCGCCGGGCGATCATCTTGATCGTCATCAGCGCGGCGTCCGACGCCTTGACGGCCTCCACGAGCGCCGCGTAGTCATCGGCGTACTGCGGATCCGTGGACAGCTTGTAGTTCAGCGGCGTCAGCACACTGTCGAAGTCGAACCGGCGCAGTCCCTCGGTGTGCACCGACGGCGCCTGCGCGGTGTGGCCGGTGATGCCGATCGCGCGGACCATGCCCTCGTCCTTGGCCCGGATCGCCGCCTCCAGCGAACCGCCCTTGCCGGTCACGAGATCGAGGTTCTCCAGGTCGCACACGGCGTGCATCTGGATCAGATCGACATGATCGGTCTGCAGCCGCTCCAGCGACCGGTTGATCTCGCTCCAGGCCTCCTCGAACGTCCGGCGGCCGGTTTTGGTGGCGAGGAAGATCCGGTCCCGGATCTCCGGCATCCGGGGCCCGAGGCGGAGCTCGGCGTCGCCGTAGTCGGCGGCCACGTCGAAGTGGTTGAGGCCGGCGTCGAGGGCTTCCTGGATCGACGCGTCGGCGCGGTCCTGGTCGACGCCGCCGAGCGAGGCGGCGCCGTAGATCAGCACCGAGCTTTCGTGGCCGAGTCTGCCCAGTCGGCGAGTTTCCATCCTGGTCCTCCAGGGGTAGCAGGGGTCACTCCGACCTTATGCCCGGAAGCGCTCTCGGCAAGCGGTTGTCCACAGCCGATTTTGACCCCTCGCCACGGGAGAGTTTTCCACAGGCGGACCACCCGATCGGTTACTATGAGTGATCAGTTGGTGCGTTCTCTTACCATGTTGTTCGCACGGATTTTCGAACCTGTCCGCGGCGTGTGGCATGGTGTGCGCTGCCCGCCCGACCTGAGCGGGCATGAGAGAGGAGCTATGACGACGGTACCGAAGGTGTCACGCTTGGCCGGAAACAGTGACGGCGAGGGTGACACTGCCCGCGAGTGGGGTAACAGTATGGCAGCGGGGAGCGATGGACCATCCGGATCCTGGGCTCAGGTCTCCCGGAGTGCGGTCGCTTGCCGTATTCTCCCGGCTACTGTCCGCGTAACTGCTGTCTGAGGGGCGGGTAGGGATGAGTTGGTGGCGAACGTTGCTGAATCTGCCGCCAAAAGGTGAGCATTGGTCGGACCAGCGCCGGACCAAGAGGCCGGGCAAGGGTCGCCCGCAAAGTACCGCGCCGGAGTGGTGGGCCCACCCCGGCGGGCCGGTGTCACCTACCCCTCGCCAGGCGCAGGGTGTAGCCGCGCAGTACGCCGCTCCGCAGGGCCAGCCTCCGCAGAAGCAGACACCGCAGAACCAGGCGCCGCCGCCCGGTGGCGTGATGGCACCGCCGCGTCGTCCGGGCGCGCGTACCCCGGAGGAACAGCACCAGAACCCGGCGCCTCGCACACCCGAACGTTTGAAACAGCGTTCGCCGCACGGCGCGCACGCGGCGCCAGGCCCGGTCCGCGAGGTGCTGGAGCCGGGGCAGACGCCGTGGTCGACCGAACCGGAGTCCTCTTTCTCCACGTGGGCCCGGCGGTTCTTCCGCGGCCTCGTGGTCGTCGTACTGCTGCTGGCTGCGATCAGCGGCATCCGCTCCTGGATCGCGCCGAACAAGACGCCCGAGACAGTGGTCAGCGGGCAGAGCAGCTTCCCGTCCGCAGAGGCGAGTGCGGTCGCGACGCGGTACGCCGTGTCGTACCTGACCTGGGACGAGAGCAACCCCGACGCTCGTCCGGCGCAGATCGGACTGGATCTCGCCGCCGGACTGGACAGCCGTGCGGGCTGGAACGGTCGCGGCAAGCAGACCGCCGACGTCGCGTACCCGGGAGAGGTCAAGGCCGACTCCAACGGCATCACGGCCACGGTGGACGTCCGGGTCCGCGTCTACACGTTCACCAAGCAGGGCAGGAGCTGGGCCGCCGGCCCGATCACCTGGGAACGCATCTCGGTCCCGGTCGCGCGGACCGCGTCACGCGTGGTGGTCAGCGGGCCGCCGACGTTCGTACCGGACCTGCGGGCGCCGCTGCCGAGCAACATGCCGGACGCCGGCAAGCCTGACGACGACCTGACGACGGCGACCGAGAAGGACGCGGAGGCGTTCTTCTCGGCGTACGCCGAGTCCGACAACAAGGTGTCCGCGGTGACCGCGCCCGGCTCGACCATCCGCAGCCTGAACGGGGCGGTGAAGTTCGGCGAACTCAAGGACTGGCAGGTGTACACCGGCAACGACGACGAGCGGCGGGCGACCGCGGCCGTCACCTGGAACGGCGTGGGTGACACCACGCTGGACCAGACGTACACGCTCACGCTGAGGCGTACTGTCGCCACGGACGGAGCACAGCGATGGCAAGTGGCTGCCGTCGGATGAATCCAGCTACTGGCCATCGGATGACCGAGGCAACAAGGGAGACACCGCAATGACGACTCACGAACTGGCTGCGAGCGTGCTTCAGCTTGCCGTGCCCATGGCCGACCCCAATGTGCCGACGGGCGCGGACTTCAAGGACTGGGTCCTGGTCATCGCGGGGAACATCTTCATCGCGATCCTCGTGTTGCGTGCCATCGGCCACTACTTCAAGCGCGAGTGGGGCGAGCTGTTCGGCCACATCGCGGCCGGGGTCCTGGTCGGCGGGCTGATCTACGCCAACAACCAGACCATCAACGTGCTCAAGGGCTTCTGGGGATTGCTGTCCGGAGGTAATTGATGCGAGTCGGCCGCACCCTGACCCACCACTTCGAGATCGAGACCCGGCAGTACGACCTGCTCGGGATCGACCTCGGAGAAGGCGCCCGGCGCCGGATGATCATCTTCGGAGCGGTGATCATCGTGCTCTGGGTGGCCTTGCTGTTCCCGTTCATCGGCGTACCGAAGAAACCCACCGTCAGCCTGTACATCGTGCCGCCGTTCGTGATCACCGCGTTCGGCTGGCGCCCCGGCAAGTTCCACGAGCGTCGCCGGCGGGTGACCGAATGGGCGCTCTCCGTCCGGTACGCGTTGCGTGCGCACCGCCCCATCATCGGCCTGGGCGCGCGCGCCGCCGACAAGACGGAGTACCTGCCCTGGCGGGAGCGCATCTCGACCCGGAAGGTGGCCGATCTGGCCAAGGCCCGGGTCACGCCGGAGTGGGAACGTGAGGTCGTGGTGGAGGTCGACCCGAGGGTCCGCGCGGGTGCGGACATCACCGTCAACCAGCGGGCCCGCCTGCTCGGTTCGGATCATGTGCAACGGGTGAGTCGCAGGACGTCGTCAGGGAAGGGCCGCGAATGAAGATCGCTGACAAGCTCTTGAACCTGGTGGGGGTCGGCCGCGAGCGCGGCCTGCCGCCACCTCGTCTTGTTGCTATCGCCGACGGTCTGCTGGTGACCGAGCGCAGCGCCGAGGCGTGGTTCCTGATCTCGGTGGCGAACACCGACCTGGCCACCGAGGCCGAGCAGGACGCGGCCCTGGACGCCGCGGTCAGCGCCGCCGCGACGATCCTCGGCGACCGGCTCAGCCACCTGAAGGTGGTGTGGGGCCGCTCGACCGGTCAGGACTACATCGACTCCGTGGCCGGCCACTACCGGCTCGGCGACCACGAGGCGTGGGCGCAGACCCGGGCCGACCGGATCGACGAGATGCGGATGCCGGAGCGGTACGTCGCACTCGGCGTACACCTGTCCGACCGCGACCCGCGGGCCACCGCGCAGGTCCGCGGCTCGATCAGTGACGCACTCGGTACGACGTCGTGGCGGGTCAGCGCGCGCGAGCTCGCGCACCTGGACGAGCGGGTGCGCAAGCTCGCTCGTCAACTCGGCTCGACGGTCTGGCGTGCGCACACAGCGCCGGCCGAGGTGATTTCCTGGCTGATCAGTCGCGAGATGCACCGCGGAGCAGTCGCGGCGCCGCGACGCGGCCTGATCACCGGTGCCTCGCTGGCTCGCCTGACGTCCGGACGCGTAGTGCCGTACACCGACCACCTGCGGATCTACGACACGCGTGGCCAGATCGCGGCGTACACGACTGTCCTCGCGATGACGGACTTCCCCGAGGAGCTCGAGACACCGGGCGCGGGGGAGTGGCTGCGGACGCTGTCGGAGATCAAGGCGATCGACGACGACGGCGAGGAGATCGACGTCACCGTCGAGGCCTCCGTCCGGTTCCGCGTACTGACGAAGAAGACCGCGCGCCACCTGGTAGACGAGACCCGGAAGAGCGCGAAGGAGCAGCGCCGCTCGGCCGCGAAGGGTACTGCGGAGGAGACGGCCGACGAGATCGTCGAGACCGAACGCGTCATGCGCGAGGTCAAGCGCGACATCAACCGCAGCGGTCTAACACTGGTCGAGGACCACCCGCGGTTGCTGGTCAGCGCGGACACGCGTGAGGACCTCGAGGCGTACGTCGACGCGGTCATCGCGCACTACGCGGACCGCGGCATCACCGTTGCCGCCGGCGCGGACGAGCAGCGCGACCTGTGGCTGGAGTCCTTGCCGGGCGACCAGCTGCGCGTGCCGGACCTCGGGCACGTGCGTGAGTCCACCGCGTTCTTCGGGTCCTGGTTCTGGGGCGGTGCCTCGATCGGTGACGCCACCGGCCCGGCCATCGGGTACCTGACCGGCTCCACACCCGGTCTGGTGCGTTTCGACGCCGCAGCTGGTTCTGCCCTCGGTGACGCGACCACGACTCTCTTCCTCGGCCGGTCCGGTCGAGGGAAGACGACTGCCGCGATGCTGGGCGGTCTGGACTCCGCGTTCGCCGGCGCATGGGTGCCGCTGCTGGACCTGAAGGGCGACGCTGCCGGCGTCTCCGCGGTCGCCGCGGAGTACGGCGTACCCACTGCTGTCATTGAGATCACGGCACAGTTCTCCGGCGCTGCAGACCTGCTGCGGGTGCTGCCCGTTGACGACGCACTGCTGCAGGCCCCGTCGCAGCTGATGCTGTTGCTGCCGCCTCATCTGCGTGGTGCGGCCGAGGCACCGGTCATGGCCGCTACCCGCGCGGAGATCCAGTCTCCCGATCCTTCGTCGTGGGGTGTCATCCAGCGGCTCTGCGCCTCCGACTCGGAGACGGTGCGGACTGTCGGCTTCGCGCTGCGCGACCTGGTCGAGACAGGTCTCGGCTCCGTCGTCGCCGGCCCACCGTCCGGCCTCTCCTCCCTGACCACGAACCCAGGCCTCTGGGTCGTCCAGATGCCCGGCCTCACGCTGCCGTCCCCCGAGTCGGCCCCCGAGTCCTGGTCCCCCATCGAACGCGTCGGCATGGCCTGCCTCCGCGGCTGCCTGGCCTGGATGGTCCGTACGACGGGCCGCCGCGAGTTCCGCGGCCGCTCCAAGGTCGTCATCGTCCCTGAGGTCCACCTGCTGACGAAGACCCCCGACGGCGCCTCCTTCCTCGACTACATCGCCCGTGTCGGCCGCGCCCTCGGCGCCTCCCTGGTCCTGGACACCCAGGACCCGGCCTCGATCCTGAAACTCCCCGGCCTCGTCGAGCAGATCACCACCCTGTTCGCCTTCAGCCTCCGCTCCCGCGAACAGGTCGACTCACTCCTGGAGTTGTTGGGTCGGCCGCAGACTGCGCCGTACCAAACCCTGGTCCGCGGCATCAACACCGCCGCCAACGGCAAATCCATCCGCCACGGCCACTGCATCATGCGAGACCGCTGGGACGAAGTAGCCACAGTCCAAATCGACATCCCCAGCCAACAGGTCGCAGCCCTACTCCGCACCACCCCCGAATCCGAACACGCGGCCGCTACGGCTCCTGCCCAGACCATCGCCGTCCCGGAAGACCCCTTCGCCGAGGACGAGGAACCGGCCTTCGAACCAGCGCTCGCGCAGGCCAGCCCTGACCGCGAGGCTGCAGACCAGCAGACCGACCGGCAAGCCGTCAGCCCACGCGTCCAGGACGAACTCCGCAACCAGGCGCCGCATCCCCAGGCCCAGCCTGAAACCCAGGCCCAGCCTGAAACCCAGGCCCAGGCCCAGCCTCAGGCCCAGGCACCCGCTGCGGCCCAGTCGCTCGCTCAGCGACAGGCACCGGCTCAGGCCGCCCCAAGACCGGCAGAGGCGGCTTCGGCAGCGGCTGCGGCGGCAACGCCGGAGCACCAGCAACCAGTTCCGGCCGCGCCGACCTCCACACCGGATGTGCCGCACGCACCCCAGCCCGCAACTCCTGCCGCCGAGCACCAGCCGTTCGCGACCGGCAACGGAATACCACAAGGCAACCCAGCACACCCGAGCCCGCCGCCCACCGCGGCCCCTGATCCCGCACCAGCCACAGCTGCACAGGCAACCTCCGCCGTCGCCCAGCAGAACGGCCACCCTCCAACCCCCTCCAGCGAAGACCGCCACCACGCGCTCCGCTACGAGTCCCCGATCGGCCCCGATGAGGTCTACGACCAAGAGGCAGACGAGGCCGCCTACAACGAGGCGATGTACCCCGCCTACGACACCACCGACCCCACCCCCAACGGCTCCGACCAACCCACCAAGTCCCCCACCGGCAAGGAGCACGTCGCATGAGATGGCAGCGCCGCACCCGAACGGCGCTCACCGTCCTCTCCGTCTCCCTGATCCTCACCTCCCAACTAGCCCTAGCCGCCGACCCCAACCAAGGCCCGACCAACCCAACCGGTTTCGGTGACCTTCTACCTACCCCTGACCTGACCCACGGTGATTCGCGAACGCTCTTCGAGCAGTACAGCCCGACGGTCTATGGGCTGGACTTCGAAACGAGCTTCCGCGATCCCATGGAGGCCGTGTTCAACGGCTACGCGCACATGGTGATGCTGTACATCGTCGCAATCACCCGCGCAGCGATCTCTGTGGGCTGGTGGCTGTTCTCGTTCACAGATCTGAAGCCTTTGACCGACACCGCTTCGTCGGCCATCGGTCTGGTGAACACGCAACTTGCCGGATGGTTGCTGCCGTCCGCTCTGGCGTTCGGCGCGATTGCCGCATACGCGCAGCGGCGGGCCAGCGGTAGCTCGATGAGTCAGTTGGTATGGGTCTTTGCCGCTGGACTGTTGGCCACGAGTTTCGCTGTCGCGCCGGCGACTTGGCTGCACGGCGTCGATGGCGCACGGCAGATTGGTTCCGACGCGGTTGTCGGAACGTCCACCGAGGTACTCGGATCGACGACAAAGGTTCCGATCGAGTGGCCCGAACCTAGTTTTGCTGGCTCCAAGCGTGACACGCTGCTGCGAAAATCCGGTGACGCAACTTGGCGAGCCTTCGCGGCGACCCCGTGGTGCGTTGCTGAGTTCGGTTCTCTCCAGGCTTGTCAGCGCTACGGCAAGGCCATCCTCGACAAGGGCACCGACGGCGATGCCCGCAACAGCTACATCGATAAGGAGATCAGCAAGGCTGAGGGCGGCGGAGATGCGCCGACAGTGAAGTGGGCGAAGGGTGACAATCCTTTCGGACGCGTGGGCGTGCTGACTCTTGGTGCGATAGCGGCGACGCTGTTCGCGTTCTTGACGGTGTCACTTGCGTTCACAGCCTTGATGGCATTCATCGGCTGCATGATCTTGCTGGTGGTCGGTGTCCTGTTCACCTGTCTGTGGGCTGTTCCCGGCCGGACCAGGCAATGGGGGATGAACTGGTTCGAGGCCTTACTCGGCCTGGTTCTGCAGTCGATCCTTGCCCTGCTGGTGTTCTCGACCACCTTGGCACTTGTCACTGCGGTCTTCAGCCTGACCGACACGCTCGGATGGCTTCCTGTGAGTGGGCTCGCGATCGCCGTTCTCATTGCAGGGTTCCGGCTTCGGCGGCTCTTCGAGAGCATGAGTTCGATGATGCGGCCGGGAATGGGAAGCCTGGTCATGGGAGGCCTTGCTCGCAGAGGAGCTATGGGGGCCGTTCGGCGTCTCATGGGCGTTGTAGGCAGCCGAGCCGCGAGTCCAACGGTCGGGGAGAAGAGCTCGAGAGGGTCGTACGAGACAAAAGTCGAGCGAGCCTCATCCGTCCGGGTCTTCCGACAGGCACCGGCGCTCGGAGGCAACTATCGCATGCTGTCGGCACGACAGGCGCCGGCTCATGCGATGAGTTCTCCTGAACGTCGAGCTATCGAGCCGGCAGGGACGACTTCGGCTCGTGCGGGCTCTGGCGGAAATCAGGATTCGAAGCTCGCGCGCCTCAAGGACCACGCACAGACATCCAGTGACGCGACATCGGCGACAACCCCTTCTGCGACTTCGGGCGGCGCCTCTGGTCGACGCCGAACGATCACCGTTGGATTGTCGTCCTCGCCGTCCGTTCGATCCAGTACAGCGAACAGCGGAGCTCAGTCGGGCGGGGCCGGTGGCGGATCGTCGAAGGCAGAAGCCAGGCAGGCAAGGCACGCGAAGTCGATCAGAAACGACAGTCGTCCCGCCTCGCACAGCAGATTTGAGCCGAGAGCTCATACGCATTCGGCGAGCCTGCGCGACGGACCTCCCAAGGCGGCTCGCGATCGCCGCAAGGCACCGTCCAGTTCGGGCCGACGGTTCCGCGAATATTCGAGCGTCACGAAGGACGGCGTGACGGTCATGGTGCCAAGCCGCAGGTGACCAGACGATGAAGAGCGGCGGCGACTCTTCGCGGCGTGATCGCGATGACGATTCCGGCAGGGTCCGGCCCGATGAGCCGACGAACTGGCGTGACATGGTTCGGACGGACTACGACTATCCCGACGAGATTGACGAGCTGAGCCGGCGAGAGCGTCGTCGGGCGAAGCGCACCTGGCGCCGTGACGATCAGGCACAACGTGTGGCTTGGCTCCGCCAGCAGCGACAAGCGGAGCCTACGAGCCCGGTGACGGTCATAGTCGCCGTCGTGATCCTCGCGATCATCGTTCTCGGTCTCGGCGGCGGGTTGCCGCGTCTGCTGCGAGGAGATGAATCTCCCACCCGTGGAGATGTTGGGGTGCTGACTCCTTCGCGACCGCCCGACGAGGCGCAGTCTTCTCAGGCACCACAGTCGTCGACGACTCCCTCAGGCCCAGCGACGCTGCAGAACTCCACTCCGCCGATCCTGACCGAGCGTCCGTCGGCGGCTGCAACGACGGCCGTGACGACTACCCTCAATGCTTGGGCACGGGTGTTCTACGCACGTGATCCGTCGAGTGAGACATATGCGAATCTCATCGACAAGACAGCTGCCTACATCACGTCTGAGCTCGGAGAGAGCCTGCAGTCCGAAGGCGATTCGACCTACGACGCCCTGAAGTCCGACGGTGGGAAATCCACTGTGGCCGCCGTGAAAGTCGAGATGCCGAAGCCGGATTCAGCTCCGGTGGACACGCCGACGCGGATCAGCCGCCTGGTTTCCGTCACGATCGATGTCACGGGCAAGCGCCCCAACCGCATGGTACTGCCGCTCCTGATCACTCTGGTGCCCGAGGGAACCAGTTGGGTGATCAGCGACTTGAACGGCGGGACCGGTCCATGAGCGAACGGGGACTGTGATGTTCATGGATCGTGGCGCAGGCGGTGTCTTCGGCTCGAGCGCGGGCAAACTCCTTGGCCTGAAGGCGCTCGGAGCAATGGCCGTAGTCGGATTGATGAGCTTTGTCCTGATCGTTCCCTTCGGTGCTGGAGGCGACCGGTTCCTCGCCAGTTGCCCTCCGGGAAGCGGTGATTCCCGGGTCGACGATCCGCCTGCGGGTGCGCCGGTGCGAGCAAGGCAGGTTGCCTTCGCCAAGATCATCGACGGCGTCGCAGTGGCGCGTGGCCTTCCGGGTCGAGCGACTCTGGTCGCCCTGATGACGGCGCTGCAGGAATCGGGACTTGAGAACATCGACTACGGCGACCGCGATTCGGTTGGGCTGTTTCAGCAGCGTCCTTCAGCAGGTTGGGGCACGGTCCAGCAGATTCTGGATCCGACGTACGCTGCCGAGGCGTTCTTCGGTGGTGCGAATCCACCTAGCCCTCCCGGCCTGGTCGACATCGACGACTGGCCGTCTATGTCATTCACCGAGGCTGCCCAGGCCGTTCAGGTCTCGGCGTTCCCCGATGCCTATGCGCGACATGAACGCACGGCGCGGCAAATCGCAGCGGAGGCAGGTATCGACCTCGAGCGGGCAGGCGATCCCTACGCGGGGCGCTCCGGGCCGAAACCTACCGTCGGCCCGTCGCAACCGACCGACGTCGACAACAATTGTGGCGGAGGCGGACTGATCGAAGGCCGCCCCATCAACGGCGTATGGCCCCCGCAGACTGCAAGCGTCACGGATCCGACGGGCACAGGCGGGCTCGTCACCCAACGCACGGCTGCGTGGGTCGCGCAGGCTCGTGCCGCGCTCGCCAATCCGCCGATGAGCTGCTGGGACGCCCATGTCTGGAACCCGACCAGTGACCATCCGAAGGGGAAAGCGTGTGACGTCTTCGTCGGCGGGGACTCGCGGCGATCCGCGCCGGCGCGAGCGAAGGGGGATCGCATTGCGAACTGGGCGATTCAGACGGCAGGCACGACTGGGCTGCACTACCTCATCTGGTACGGCAAGATCTGGAGTGCACGCACTGGGCAGTGGAAGCCGTACAACGGCGGCGGCGTCTACGATCCGAGTGATGCGACAGGTGGCCACTACGATCACGTTCACGTGTCGCTCTACTGATTCCAATTGCCGAGGCGGTACATGAACAACTCGCAGAACCCGGATGATCGTACCGATGATGGCTCGCGAGAGCATGGTTTTCGCGACTCGGCACCGAGGACACCGGGCGCGGACAATGCCGTGCCGCAGATTCCGGTCAACGGCCCGCATGGGCACGAGCAGCGCGGGATCGGCGGGCCTGCCGCATCGGGGACACCGGGTGGTTCTGGCATGTTCGCTGCTGAGTTCGTCGCCATGCTGCTCTGGGGTGCTGCGAGCTTCGTCATCACCTTTTGGCTGTCGGGAACGTTCGACTGGAACCCGGTCGTTGTCGTCGGCGCATGGCTTCTCACGGGACTCATCGTGTTCTGGCCGGGTTCGGACGGTCTGATCGCACGCTTTCTGCTCGGACTACGCCGGCCGACGATGGTGGAGAACCAGCGCCTCGCTCCTATCTGGTACGCCGTCGCGAACAGGTCTGGAGTCGACCCGAGCAGGTTCACGATATGGATTGAAAGAGCCGAGACCCCAACCGGTTCGGCAACCGGCGGCAACACGCTCTCAGTGACGAGTTGGGCGCTCTACACTTTGCCTCCGAGTCACTTGGAGGCGGCGCTCGCTCATGACTTCTCTGTGCGTCGTCACGGCCACCTGTGGGTGAGTCGGGTCCTGCACTGGTATTCGGTTCCGGCTCGACTCGTAGGCTTCGTGATCTGGCAACTGCTCAAACTGAGCCGGACGATCCCGGCGGTCGGATGCACCATCATCGGCTTCCTTCTCATTGCCTATCTGGGCCTGATCCTCGGCGCATTGATCTTCTATGACAGCCTTGCCGTGCCGTTGGCGTTTCTGGCACCGCTGTTCTCGCCATTGCTGTTCATCGGTGCGAACAAGTTCGCGGAACGGATGGCGGATCACACGACAAGCGACCTAGGCTACGGCCGCAAATTTCTCGAGGTCCTCTACGGATGGCAAGCCCAGCATGAGGGCGGACAACGTCGCGGAGGGTTCGCGCAGCCTGACTGGCTCACCGGCCAGCCGTCGGTGGCAGAACGTATCAGTGCGCTTGAGGTATATCTGCAGCGCCGATGAGTCGCGACGCACCTCGTTGAACCGGGGCGTCTGGGGACATATCACACGAACGTGATTGTGGTCTCCGATGCGGCGCTCGTGAATGCCAGCAACTGGTGCGCCTCGGCTTCGATGGATTCGTGCGCCTGGCGGCTCATATTACCGATCGCTTCGATCTGCAATGCAGCGGTCTTGGTCTTCTTGGTCAGTTTCCAGAGGGCGATGGCTTGGCCGTTGTAGAGGACGGTGCCCTGGGTTAGGACCTGGTGGAGTGTGAGGGAGGCTCGGGTGGAGGTTGAGATGAAGCGGGTTCGGTCGGCGTGGGAGAGGAGGAGGTTGTCGTATTCGGGGAGGAAGCGGGTGGGGGCCTCGGTGTCTTCGTGGGGGAGGGGGAGGGGGAGGTGGGGGAGGTCGTAGAGGGTTCGGTTGGTGGTGGCGTCGGTGTAGGTGCGGAGGTCGAGGCGGTCGAAGACCTCGGACAGGCGGGTGAGGCCGGACCAGGTTTGGGCGTCGGCTACTGAGGCTGGGCCGTAGGCGGCGAGGTAGCGGAGGATCATCGCCTCGGCAGACGCAGTTGGGTTCTCGTCGCTACGAGCCGAGTCGTCGGCGGTGGTTGAGGTGGGGGTTTGGGGGAGCCAGAGGGGGCTGTGGTGAGGGTGGGTTGGCCGGGTTTGTTCCAGAGGCCTCGGGGTGGGGTTTGGATGGTGGGGAGGAGGCAGCGGACGGCATGGGCGAGGGCGGCGGGGTCTCGGTCGGGGTAGAGGGGGGCCAGGTGGTCGCGGAGTTGGGCGGCGGTGGCGGGGCTTTCGGTCATGCGGGCGATGCCGGCGGCCAGGACGGCGTCCATGTCCAGGCCTTCGAGGCGGTGCCGGCCGTAGGTCTGGTTCTGGTAGACCTCGCGTTCCAGCCGGGGCTGGATGATTGGGCGGAATGCGAGGAAGTCACGGCTGGAGACCAGGTGGATGGTTGCTCGCATCATCGATCCGCGGACAGCCTGGCGGGTTTCCAGGAGGGTGGAGAGGTCGGCGGGGTCGAAGTTCGTGAGCCGGGTCCAGAGGCCGACGTACGGCGCTTGCGGGGCTTGGGCCCGCATGCCGACGAGGTGTTCGATCGCGTCCAGGGCGGTCGCGTCGTGGCGTTCGAGGAGCCACTGGCGGTCCAGGGTGGCGCGGTTCAGGGCCTGCAGGCTCAGCTTGGTCATGGCGGATCCTCTCCGATCGGCGGATCCAACGGTAGGCAGAGAAGCGGTCAGTTTCGGTCCGCTACCTCCGTGCGCGAGATCGCGCGAAGGCCGCGACGCGCTCGGCGTAGTCGGCACGCGCCGCGGGATCGGCCGTGAGTCCGCGGTCGTCGCCCGCCAGCCGCAGGGCTCTGGTCATCATGGCTGAGGGAACTACCGCGTCGAGGAGTTTCCAGCCGGCCAGCCAGCGAGGTACGGCGAGCTCCGGACGACGCGTGTGGCAGGACCGGAGTACGGCGGCCGCCACGTCTGAGGGATCGACCGTCGGCAGCAGGCCGCCAAGACGCACACCGGATGACAATGACGTGCGTACGGCGCTCGGCAGCACCGCGCTGATCGTCACCCCGGTGCCCTCGAGCTCCCGGCGTACGGCGGCTGTGAGGCCGACCGCGGCGTACTTCGACGCGTTGTAGACCGCCATACCGGGGAACGGGACCCGGCCCGCCATCGACGCCACGTTCACCACGTGACCGTTGCCGCGGGCAATCATGCCGGGGAGGACGAGGCGCATGCCGTTGATCAGGCCCCAGACGTTGACGTCGAGGGTCGTCCGGCTGATCTCGTCGGGTTCGTCGAGGAACGGGCCGAGCGGCATCACGCCGGCGTTGTTCACCAGAATGTCGATCCGCCCACTGTCGACAAGCACATTGTCAACAAAATGCGCGAAAGACTCGCGTGAGGTCACATCGAGGGAGTCGTCGAGGTCACCGGCGTGCACTGTTGCGCCGGCCGCGGCGAACGCCTCCGCGGTGGCGAGGCCGATCCCCCGCGCCGCGCCGGTGACGACAACCACCGAACGACGCAGATCCATGGGCCTCATGAGCCGACCCGAACAGAAGTCCGGTACGCCGACGCGTCGAAGCGACCCACTTCGGTACGAAGGCGCCCGCTCGACCAAGGCCAACTGAAGCTGTTGCGCCCGTTCACATCGTGGTAGTAGCTGGTACAACCACCGGTCTCATAAACCGTGCCCCGCAACGCTGATTGCACAGCGGCGACGAACGCGGCCTGCCGTTCCGGCCGGACGTCGAGACTCGTCCACGGACCGGCCAACAGCCGCGTGACAGCACCCAGTACGTGGTCCAGCTGCGCCTCGAGGATCATGAACGCCGACGTGTGCCCGGTCCCGAGATTCGGCCCGAGCAGGTTGAAGAAGTTCGGGAACCCGCTCACCGCCGTACCCAGGTACGCCTGCGGAGTCCCTTGCCAATGATCCGCGAGACTCCGGCCCGCGCCGTCGACGACCCGGGAAGCAATCGGCAGGTCCAGGATCTTGAAGCCGGTGCCAAGGACAACAACGTCCACGTCCGCGCGCGTCCCGTCCGCGCCGATGACCGCGGTACCGTCGAACCCGGCCACCGCCGTCGGATGGACCGAAACGTTGCTCTGGGCAAGCGCCGGATAGTAGCTGTTCGACATCAGCAGCCGTTTGCAGCCGATCGTGTACGACGGCGTCAGCGCAGCGCGCAACGACGCCGAGCGCACCGAACGGCGGAGGTGCCACAACCCCACCTGCTGCACCGCCCGCATGACCTGCGGATGACGGAAGCCCAGCCCGAGCCCCTCCATGCCGAGGTACTCGAGCCGGCGAAGCGCCCGCTGGGCGGACGGAAAACGCCGGAAGAGCCACCGCTCGACCGAAGGCACGTAGTGATCCGGCTTCGGCAGCACCCACTGCGCCGTCCGCTGAAAGACGTGCAGCGCGGACACCGACGGCTGCAGGGCCGGCACGAACTGCACGGCCGACGCGCCCGTCCCGATCACCGCAACCCGCTTGCCGGTGAGGTCGATCGAATGGTCCCACCGCGACGAGTGGAACATCGGCCCGTCGAAGCGCCCCGGGATCGACGGCAGCAGCGGCTCGTGCCACGGACCGGTCGCCGTGATCAGCACCCTCGCTTCCAGCGGCCCGTCGCTCGTCTCCAATAACCAGCGCTCAGCCGACGCGGACCATGACGCTCGCAGCAGTTCGACACCGAAGCGGATGTGCGGCAGTACGCCGTACTGCTCGGCCGTCTGTGCCAGATAGGACTCGATCTCCGGCTGTGGGGCGAAGGCGCGCGTCCACGACGGGTTCGGTGCGAAGGAGTACGAGTACAGCGCAGACGGTACGTCGCACGCGCACCCCGGGTACGTGTTGTCCCGCCAGGTTCCACCGAGCGCGGGCGCCTTCTCGAGCACCGCGAAGCTGATCCCGGCCTGCCGCAACCGGACCGCCGCGCCGATTCCCGAGGCCCCTGCACCCACTACGACCACGTCCATCGAACCACCTCCAGAAACCGACGGTATTCGAATACTGCCAGAATTCCAATACCCGAGGCACTAGAGTCGGATCATGCCGAGGATGACCCGCGCCGAGAGCCAGGCCCGGACCCGCGAGACGCTGGTGGCGACCGCGACCGCGCTGTTCCTCCGGGACGGGTACGCCGCGACCAGCCTGGAGAAGGTCGCCGACGAGGCCGGGTACTCGAAGGGCGCCGTCTACTCGAACTTCCGCAACAAGGACGAGCTCTGCCTCGCGGTCGTCGACGCGATCCGCACCGATCAGGCCCATCGGATGGCGCTCGCACTCGAGGGCGCGAAGACGCTCGACGCCATGCTCAAGGCGTTTCAGCGCTGGGCCGACGCGACCATCGGCGACGTGGCGTGGACGGTGTTCGAGGTCGAGTTCGCGACCCGTGCGCGGCAGGACGAGCAGGTACGGCGGGGGCTCGCGGAGCGGAACGCACAGATCCGGGACGCGGTGGCGGCGTTGCTGACCGAGCATGCGGAGGCGTTCGGGATTGAGCTTCCGATGCCGGCTGAGGACTGCGCAACGGCGTTGCTGAGTCTTGGTGTCGGCCTCGGGGTGCAGCGGGCCATTGACCCAGGTGTCGGTGTTGCGGTGCTGCCCGGCGTGATCCGCATCCTCGCCGGCGGCTGAAGCCCAAAAGGCAGCCGGGAATGCTGCAGGGTTTTCCCTTGCACGGCGTGAATCTGGTGACGATCTGCTTCCCAGCGGGTACTGCGCGGAACTAGGGTTCGACGGACCGTAGTGGTTGCGTTACGCAACCTGGACGTGGGAGGGAAACGGATGAGGAAACGCCGTCAGGCGCTCGTGGCCGTCACCGCAGGACTGGCCACTGTCTCGCTCGGGTTGTCGTTCACCAGCGCCGCGGGGGCCGCGCCGGAAGCAGCGACGGCCAATCCGAACGGGCTGAAGCTGATCAAGACCAAGACGTCGCTGCTCGGCAAGCACTCTTGGTACCAGCAGACCTTCAAGGGGCTGCCGGTGATCAACGGGTACTACGCCAAGCATGTGGCCAAGGACGGCGCGGTGCAGATCGCGGACGGCCGGGACGCTGTACCGGCGAACCTGGATGTCAGTGCGACCGTCGCGCCGGCGTCCGCCACGCAGACCGCCAACGCCGCGGTCACCGCGCGGGCGAACCGTGCCCGGACCGCCGGGCCGAACAAGAACCTCGTGCCGCAGCCGGGGGCCACCAGCGGCGCCGCGCAGCTCGCGGTGATCGGCGGACCGAACGCGCGCCTGGTCTGGAACGTCACCAGCCGCTCGGCCGAGGGTGTCAGCCGCTCGCTCGTCGACGCGGACACCGGCACCGTCGTCGAGTCGAAGGTGATCAGCGACAACGTCGACGGCCGCGGCTCGGTGTTCGACCCGAACCCGGTGGTCAGTGAGCAGAACGAGAAGCTGACCGACCAGAACGACAAGAACCAGGACGCGTTGTTCCTGGCGCAGAAGAACGTGATCCTGCGCAACCTGGACGGCTCCGGCAAGCTCAACGGCCCCTATGTCAACATCACCGAGGCCAAGGGCGGCGTGGCGCAGAGCAAGACCAACACCTTCGTCTACCAGCGCGCGAACGAGAAGTTCGAGCAGGTGATGGTGTACTACCACATCAACCAGACGCAGGAGTACATCCACCAGCTCGGATTCACCGAGGTCAACAACGAGTCGCAGGACTTCTCGGTCGACACGTTCTCCGGGGACAACTCGTTCTACGACCCGTCGACGGACATGATCACCGTCGGCGAGGGCGGTGTCGACGATGCCGAGGACGCCGAGGTGATCTGGCACGAGTACGGGCACGCAATCCAGGACGACGTGGTGCCGAACTTCGGTGAGTCGGAGGAGGCCGGCGCGATCGGCGAGGGCTTCGGCGACTACTGGGCCGTGACGATGTCGGTGCCGGTGAGCAAGGGCTTCGAGCTGCCGTGCGTGATGGACTGGGACGCCACGTCGTACACGACGGACGAGTCGCACTGCCTGCGCCGGACGGATACCGGCAAGACCATCGACGACAAGACCGGTGAGGTTCACGACGACGGTGAGATCTGGTCGAACGCGCTGTGGGACATCCACCAGGCGCTCGGCCGGACGAAGGCCAACAAGCTGATCCTCGAGTCGACGTTCTTCTACGACCCCGACACGTCGTTCGCCGCCGCGGCCCAGGACACCGTCCAGGCTGCCCGGCTGCTCTACGGAAAGCCGGCGGCCGCCCAGGTCACGAAGGCCTTCCAGGACCGCAAGATCCTCCCATAACCAATACCAGGTCGTGCGCCCACGACTACTGTGGGCGCATGACCTGGAGTACGGCGGACATTCCCGACCTGACCGGACGACTCGCGCTCGTGACGGGCGCCACCAGTGGACTCGGGTACGAGACCGCGCTCGAACTGCTCAGACACGGCGCGGACGTGCTCGTCGCCGCGCGGAACCCGGAGAAGGCTGCGCAGGCGGTAGAAACCCTGACGCAGAAGGCCGGACGAGCGCCGACGGTCCTCGAGCTCGACCTGGCCGATCTGGCGAGTGTCCAGCGGGCGGCCGAGGAGGTCGTCAAGTCGTACGACAAGCTGGATCTGCTGGTCAACAACGCCGGCGTGATGGCGCCGCCGTACCGGCAGACGCTGGACGGGTTCGAGTTGCAACTGGGCACCAACCACCTGGGGCACTTCGCGCTGACCGGCCGCCTGCTTCCGTCGCTGGTCAAGGGCAGCCGGGTGATCACGGTCAGCTCGTTCATGCACAAGACCGTGCGTGGCCTCAGCGAGGACGACCTGCGCCGGCCGGCGGGCAGCTACCGGAAGTGGGAGGCGTACGGGAAGTCGAAGCTCGCCAACCTGCTCTTCATGCTGGAGCTCGACCGCCGGGCTCGCGCCGACGGAGCCGATCTGCTGAGCGTGGGGGCGCATCCCGGGTACGCGTCGACCCACTTGCAGGCAGCCGGTCCTGAGCTCGCCGGGCGTGCCCTGCAGGCGCAGTTGTGGGGCGCCGCCACGCGCATGGTCGCACAATCTGCGGCGGCCGGCGCGTGGCCGAGTCTGTACGCCGCGACGTACCCGGATCTGCGTCCTGGATCATTCGTCGGCCCGAGCTTCTTCGAGTACCGCGGTACGCCGAAGGTCGTGCTGCCGACCCGCACCGCGCAGGACCCCGAGCTGGCGCAGCGTCTCTGGGAGTGGTCGGTCGAGGCAACCGGGGTCGATCCGGCACTCACCGTGCCGAGGTAGTGACAGAGCGGCAACTTTCTGGTTACCCTCCGGTAATTCCAGTTGCCGGAGGTCCTCCAGTGCGCAAGTTCGCTGCCGCCCTAGCAGTAGCCCTGACCCTGATCGCCGTGACCCTGATCGCGAGGGGTACGAGTGCGGACGCAAGTCAGACCGCGCCAGGGTTCAGTACGTCGTACCAGCGGATCCCCGGCGCCGACGGGATCGAGGTCGGCGCCGTCGTACTGACGCCGACCGGTCAGGGCGACGGGCCGTTCCCGCTCGTGGTGATGCCGTCGAGCTGGGGTGTGCCGAACGTCGAGTACATCGGTCAGGGCGCGATGCTGGCCACCGCCGGGTTCCAGGTGATCTCGTACTCGAGCCGCGGCTTCTGGGATACCGGCGGCGGCATCGACATCGCCGGACCGCCGACCGTCGCCGATGTCAGCAAGGTGATCGACTGGGCCGACGCGCACACGCCCGCGGACACCAGCCGGGTCGCCGCGGTCGGGATCTCGTACGGCGCCGGTACGTCGCTGCTCGCCGCGGCGAAGGACCCGCGGATCAAGGCGGTCGGCGCGCTGAGCGGCTGGGCGGATCTGATCCGGTCGCTGGATCCGAACGACACGGTCGCGCTCCAGGCTGTCGCCGGTCTGCTTGCCCTGGGCAACGTCACCGGTCGGCCCGGGCCGGAGATGGCGTCGTTGCAGACGAAGTTCGCCACCGGCGACTTCAACGGTGCGATCGCGGAGGCGAAGCAGTTGTCGCCGGTTCGCTCGGCGGCGACGATGGTAGACCAAATCAATGCGCGGAAACCGGCCGTCTTCCTCGCGAACGCGTTCGAGGATTCGATCTTCCCGCCGGCGCAGTACACGGACTTCTTCACCGCGCTGACCGGCCCGAAGCGGCTGTTGCTGGCGCATGGTGATCACGCCACGCCTGAGGCGAGCGGGGCGGTTGGTCTACCAAATGAGACGTGGGACGAGTTGGCCGGCTGGTTGCGGCATTACCTCACCGGCGCGGACAACGGCGCCGACACGGAAGCGCCGGTGCAGCTCAAATCGCAGCGCGGGGTGTGGCGTGGGTATGCCAACTGGGCGGCGGTCGGCCAAGAGCGTACGTCGTACCTCACCAAGGCGGGCGCGCTGCAGGGTCAGGAGTCGATCGGGTGGAGCCGGGCGATCGGCGCTGGTATACCAACGGTTGCCGATAGTGGGGTTGCGCTCGTCTCGGGTGCGCTGCAGGGGTTGCTGTCGATCCCGACCGGGGTCGCGACGCCGCTGGTGAACCGGGCGTTCGCCGGGGTCTGGTCCGGTCCGGCGTTCGACCGGGCGACCGTGGTGAACGGGTCGCCGAAGCTGCATCTCACCGTGAAGCCGTCGGCGGCGAGTACGTCGCTGTTCGCCTACCTGTACGACGTCGACGCGCTCGGCGTCGGCTCGTTGATCTCGCACAAGCCGTACACGTTGCGCGGCGCGACGCCGGGTAAGGCGGTCCCGCTCGACCTCCGGTTGGAGGCGACGAGTTGGGAGGTGCCGGCCGGGCATCATCTCGTGCTCGTGGTGGACACGGTCGATCCGCGGTACCTCGGGCGGAGCGTGATCGGGTCGACGGTGACGTTCAGTTCACCGGCGGGCGATCCGTCCTGGGTCAGCGTTCCGGTGGCGTCGTGAACCTCAGCCGCCGGGGATTCCTCGGCTTCACCGCTGCCCTCGTCCCGATCCACCAGGCCGCAACCTGGGAGGCACCCGACGGCGAAGGTCTGGCCCATGGGGAAGCGATCGGCCGGAGATCGCGCCGCGAGGCCGGAGGCACGCTGTACCTCGGCACGTACGGCGACGGCGTGGGCATCGCGACGTACGACGCCGAAGGGAAGATCACCAGGACGGGGACGATCGCCGGTATACCGAACCCGTCGTTCGTCATCCGGGACGGCAACTTCCTGTACGCCGTGAACGAGCAGGACCCCGGCGCGGTGACGGCGATCGACATCTCCGGTACGCCGCGCGTGCTGAATCGCCAACCCAACCACGGATCCGGACCGTGCCACCTGGCCAAGGTCGGTGACTACCTGCTGAGTGCGAACTACGGATCCGGTGACGTCGCGGTCCATCCGATCGCAGCAGATGGGAGCCTTGAGCAACAAACTGACCTGGTCCGGCACGACGGGCCGGAACCGCACGCGCATCAGGTGGTGCGGGTCGGTGACTACGTGCTGGCAGTCGACCTCGGCACCGACACGATCTACACCTACACGCTCGCGGCCGGGAGGCTCACGCTGCAGCACCAGACGAAGGTCAGGACCGGCGCCGGCCCGCGGCATTTGGTATTCCATCCGTCGGGCAAGTACGCCTACGTCGCCGACGAGCTCGACAGCACCGTCACGATCTGCGGCTACGACAACGGCGTACTCACGGTCCTCGACACGGTCCCGACCGGTGCGGGGGAGAACTACCCGGGCGAGGTGGTGATCTCCGCCGACGGCCGCTTCGTCTATGTGACCAACCGCGGCGACAACAGTGTCTCCATCTTCCGCACCAACGAGGCAGGGCTCGAGCTGCTCGGATCGCCGAGCTGTGGCGGGGACTGGCCGCGGCATGCCGCATTCGACCCGACCGGCGGCCTGCTGTTCGTCGCCAATCAGAAGTCGAACAACATCACGACGTTTTCGGTAGACCAAACGGCCGGCACGCTGACGCAGACCGGCGACTTCAGCACGCCGACGCCGGTCTGCGTGAATGTTTGATCGTGCGCGAGCTCTTGCGCTTTTGTGATGAGAACGTTTCCATGGGATCGCCTTTCCCCGCCCCGGAAGGACGACGCCCATGCTCAAGATCCTCACCGCCGCAGCCCTCGTGGCCTCAGCCGTCCTGGTTCCCACGGCTCAGGCAACACCCGATTGGCACGTTGGTACACCACCTCTGACCACACCGTGGACCGACGAGGTCTCGCCCACGAACGCGCTCCCGGAGTACCCGCGCCCGCAGTTGACCCGCCCTGAGTGGCGCAACCTCAACGGCCTATGGGAATGGTCCGCCGCGACCCCAGATGAGCAGCCCCCGTTCGGACGCACGCTCAACGAGAAGGTGCTCGTCCCGTACCCGATCGAGTCCGCGCTCTCCGGTCTGCAGAAGCACGAGGACCGCATGTGGTACCGCCGTACCTTCCAGGTCCCCGACAACTGGAAGGGCCAGCGGCTCGTGCTGCACTTCGGCGCGGTCGACTACGACGCGAAGGTCTGGGTCAACGGGCGTCAGGTCGCCACGCACCGCGGCGGCTATGACGGCTTCGACGTCGACGTCACCAACGCCCTGCACGCGAAGGGCCCGCAGGAGCTGATCGTCTGGGCGGAGGACCTCACCGACGAGACATACCAGCCGATCGGCAAGCAGCGTGAGGTCGGCGACCACGGCATCTTCTACCAAGGCAGCTCCGGCATCTGGCGGACCGTCTGGATGGAGCCGGTGAACGTCGCCTCGATCAGCCGCCTCCAGCTCACGCCGGACCTGCCGAACCAGACCCTCAAGGTCACAGCCGAGACCTCTGGGCCGGCGGACCTCGACGTCGAGGTCACGGCGTACGACGGACGCCGGCAGGTCGGCCAGGTGAGAGGCAAAGCGGACACCGAGCTCCGGATGAAGATCCCGAACCCGAAGACCTGGTCGCCCGCCGACCCGTTCCTCTACGACCTCAAGGTCAAGCTGTTCGACCGCGGCAAAATGGTAGACCAAATCGGTTCGTACGCCGGGATGCGCTCGGTCGGATTGCAGAAAGGTGCCGACGGCAAACTTCGGATGGGACTGAACGGGAAGATCCTGTTCAACCTGTCCACCCTCGACCAGGGCTTCTGGCCGGACGGACTGAACACAGCACCGACCGACGCGGCGCTCCGCTTCGACCTCGAGCAGCACAAGCGACTCGGCTTCAACACCGTCCGCAAGCACATCAAGGTCGAGCCGGACCGCTGGTACTACTGGGCCGACAAGCTCGGCCTGATGGTCTGGCAGGACATGCCGGCGTCGAAGACCGACGCGATGCCCGAGCCGTGGCGTACGCAGTTCAAGTCCGAGCTGCACGAGATGGTGGAGGAGCACAAGAGCTTCACCTCGGTCACCGTCTGGGTGCCGTTCAACGAGGGCTGGGGCGAGTGGGACCGGACCGAGACCGGTGCGATCGCCGACTCGGTGAAGGCGCAGGACCCGTCCCGCCTGGTGAACGCCCACAGCGGCGTGAACTGCTGCAACTCGCACGGCGACTCCGGCCGCGGTGACCTCCTCGACTATCACGCGTACCTCGGCCCGGCGACCACGGCGCCGACAAGCGATCGCGCGGCGGTCGACGGTGAGCACGGCGGGTTCGGCCTCAAGGTGCCCGACCACATGTGGTTCGGCGACGGGTCGGCGTACGAGATGGAGCCGGACTCGGCGACTCTCACCCGCAGGTACGTCGAGAACCAGACCGATGTGCTCAGATCCGCCCAACAGTGTGGGATCAGCGGCTCGGTCTATACCCAGATCACCGATGTCGAGAGGGAGCTCAACGGGTTCTTCACCTACGACCGCCGGGTGCCGAAGATGGACTTCGCCCAGGTGCGGACAATCAACAAGCAGATTGTCGACAAGGCGAACGGAACCGGCGCCGGAACCCCGGACCCCGGCCCGGGCACGCCCGGCGTCGACGGCATCCACTTCTACCCGCTGGACGGAACCGGAGAAGATGCCGTCGGCAACAACGACGCGACGCTGCAAGGCGGCGCAGTCTACGGACCCGGCAAGAACGGCCAAGGCCTCGCGCTGAACGGATCCGGCCAGTACGCCGACACCGGCGCGGCGCTGCTCGACACCAGCAAGAACTACACCGCCAGCGCCTGGGTGAAGCTGAACAAGGCCGACGCCTCGTTCCAGACGTTCGTCAGCCAGGACGGCGATCGCGACAGCGCGTTCTTCCTGCAGTACTCCGGCCAGGACCAGCGGTTCGCGATGAGCTTCCCGGGGATCCGGGCGCTGTCGCCGACGAAGCCGAACCCGGGGCAGTGGTACCACGTCACCGGCGTACGCGACGTGGTGAAGGGTGAGCTCAGGCTGTACGTCGACGGTCAGCTCGTCGCAGCCAAGTCCGCCTGCACGCTCGATTCCAGTTCGACCGGCAACACGGTGATCGGCCGGGCGAAGTTCGGCGGCAACCAGGTCGACTTCCTCGACGGGACCATCGACCAGGTGCACCTCTACGACCGAGCCCTGACCGACGCGGAGGTGCAGACCCTGTACGAATCCGGTCGCTAGTTCGAGATGCAAAGAAGCCGCCGAGCCCTGATCCTGGTAGGTAACCGACCAGCGGAGGTGAGTGCGATGGCTGCACCCAGCCAGGTGCTCGCACCCCGCACCACGGCCCGGTTCCGCCCGCCGCGGTTCGGGCTCGGCGGCTCACATCTCGGCGACCCAGGACCCGATCCAGGAGACGAGACCGGACACGACACAGGAGACGAGACCGCGGTCGCGACGGTCGATGCGGCGTACCAGGCCGGCATCAGGTTCTTCGACACGTCCCCGGCGTACGGCGACTCCGAGCGACGACTCGGTTTGGCCCTGCAGCGGCGGCCGCGTGGTGAGTTCCTGGTGTCGACGAAGGTGGTCGGCGCCGACCCGGAGGAGTCGGTCCGGGCGAGCAGCGAGCGACTCGGTCTCGCCGTCGATCTGGTGTTCGCGCAGGACGACGCGGCGTACCCGGTGCTCGATCGGCTGCGGCGGGACGGCGTGATCAAGGCACTCGGGGCGGTGTCGGACGACTGGCGCGAGCTCGATCGGCAGGTGCGGGACGTCGAACTGGACTGTGTGCTGCTCACCGCGCAGTACGAGCTGCTCGACCAGTCGGCCAGGCCGCTGCTGGATCGTTGCGTCGCGCGCGGGGTGTCCGCGGTCGTCTCCGGCGTACTCACACCACAGGTGCTGCACATGGAGACCATCCAGGCGAGAAGGTTATCGGCGGTCTGCGAGCGGTACGGCGTCTCGCTGCCGCAGGCCGCGCTCGCCTTCCCCAGCAGGCATTCCGCGGTCACGTCGGTGCTGATCGCGGCGTCGTCACCCGCGGAGATCCGCGCCGACGCAGCGCTCGTCAGGCAGCCGGTGCCGGAGCGGCTCTGGAAGGATCCGGAGTTGCTGCGTTTGCTATCTTGAAGTGAGGAGTTCGCGTTTCAGCGGGCTCCCCGGACGAGCGGCGCCGTACCCGGTCTGAGAAGACGACGCCTTGCCCCTCAGGGAGGGGGTCGTCCCATGCATGCGATCGATGTCGTCGAAATCGTTGGCGCGCTCACCATTCTGGTGGCGTTCGCGGCCGCGCAGACCGGGAAGCTGCACCAGCGCACGATCACGTACCAGCTCCTGAACCTGCTCGGATCGGGGGTGCTGGCAACGATCGCGGCCGTCCATCAGTCCTGGGGCTTCCTGCTGCTGGAAGGCAGCTGGGCGGTGATCAGCCTGCTTGGCCTGCTGAATTTGCTGAGGCGCGAGGACGCGAACTAGAACTTGTCGCCCGGGTTCGTCGCCGTACCGGACGTACCCGTCGGCACCACGGTGGGGATGCCGGTGCTCGGTGTGACCGTAGTCGGGCTGGCGGTCGGCGGCGACGCGGACCCTGTCCCGGTCCCCGGCGGCGGCGTGGTCGGCGTGACCGTAACCGTCGTGGTCCCGCTCGGGGTCGGGATGACGGGCTCCGGCTCCAGCGGCGCGGCGTGCCGGAACAGCAGCCACGCCAGGAACACCGCGAGCGCCATGATCACGGCCATCGTCAGCAACGCGAGCGCCAGCGCCCATCGCGACGCGGGGCGTAGTGCGTTCGGCCACGGAAGCGGCCAGATCCGGAACAGGCCGGGGCGGCGACGGTTCTCCCAGTAGTGCCGGAAGTCCGGTCCGCGGAGCTTCCCGGGCTGTGGGATCCGGTCCATCAGGACCGCGGACAGAATCTCCTCGCCGCGGCGTTCCGCGATCAGCCGCTCGTCGGACGCCGCGCTGGACCCGTCGTCGGTCCGGATCGGCCCGACCGCGACCCAGAGCGCGAGATCGTCGTCGTCGGAGTCGTTGTGCGCGAGTACGGCGTCCTCGGGCAGTTCGTCGACGGCGTTCACGAACCGCTCGCGGGCGGCGGCGTCGTCGGCCGATCCCTCGGTCATCATCGCGACGATCGCGTCCCGGCCGTCCTCGGAGCTGGCGGTGTACAGGTAGCCGGCCGCGTTCGCGCCGAGCCGGCCGCGGAGCCAGAACTCGCCGACCCGCGGCGGGTCCTCCGGCTGCAGCGGGAGGGCGTCCGGAATCTCCAGCGCAGGCCGGTCCTCCGGCTGCACCTTCGGCTGGGATTCGGTCGCAGTCATCACCCCAATCCCACCACATCCCCGGTAGCACGCGCACCGAACCCACCTTGAGCACCCGCCAACCGTTTCCGGACCGGACATTTGGCTGGTGGGGGCTCAAGGTGCGGCGGGCCCGGGATTTGGGGCCGGGGTGGAGGATGGGACGGGGCTCCGGGAGCGCTGGCCCCGGTGATCTGATGGAATGGCCGTGTTGTGTGAAGTGGGGAATGACAAGGCTCGGGTGCGGGCCCCGGAAGGACAGGCATGACCGAAACCACGGTGCCGGCAGGAACGGTGGCCCAGCAGTCCCGGCTGATCGGCGAGGCCCTTGGCGAGGTCAAGCGGGTGATCGTCGGCCAGGAGCACATGGTCGAGACGCTGATGGTGTCGCTGCTGGCCAAGGGTCACTGCCTGCTCGAAGGTGTCCCGGGCGTCGCCAAGACACTCGCCGTCCGGACCTTCGCCAGCGTGGTCGGCGGCACGTTCGCCCGGATCCAGTTCACCCCGGACCTGGTCCCGTCCGACATCGTCGGCACCCGGATCTACCGGCAGACCCGCGAGACCTTCGACATCGAGCTCGGCCCGACGTTTGTGAACTTCGTGCTGGCCGACGAGGTCAACCGCGCACCGGCCAAGGTGCAGTCCGCGATGCTGGAGCTGATGGCCGAGCGGCAGGTGTCGATCGGCGGCCAGACGTTCCCGATGCCGAAGCCGTTCATCGTGATCGCGACCCAGAACCCGATCGAGTCCGAGGGCGTGTATCCGCTGCCCGAGGCGCAGCGTGACCGATTCCTGGTGAAGATCGACGTACCGCATCCGCGCGGTCACGAGGAGTTCGAGATCCTCCGCCGGATGAGCGTCGACCCGCCGGAGCCGCGGCAGGTGCTGAAGCCGGAGACGATCCTCGAGCTGCAGCGGTCCGCGGAGCAGGTCTTCGTGCACAACCTGGTCGCGGAGTACGCCGTCCGCCTGGTGATGGCGACCCGGACGCCGACCGACTTCCACCTGCCCGACCTGGAGCCGATCATCGAGCTCGGCGTCAGCCCGCGCGCGACCCTCGGCCTGATCGCGGCCGGCCGGGCGCTGGCGCTGATCCACGGGCGGGACTACCTGCTGCCGAGCGACATCCAGACCGTCGCCCTGGACGTGATGGGGCACCGGCTCGGCCTGACCTTCGACGCGGTCGCGGACAACATCGACCCGCGCGCCGTGATCGAGCGGATCCTGGCCACCGTCCCGCCGCCGCAGCCGGTCTGGCGCGACGGCACCGACGGCTCCGGCCGCCCGGAGTTCGTGTAGTGCCCAATCGCCCTGATCCACGAGTTGCGATGACGATCTCGCAGCTCGCTCCCGAGCGTGCGTTGCGGCGGCTCGAGCTGACCGTCGTACGGCGGCTCGAGGGTTACCTGCACGGGGAGCACCTCGGCCTGCTGCCCGGGCCCGGCACCGAGCTGGCCGAGGCGCGGGAGTACCAGGTCGGCGACGACGTACGGCGGATGGACTGGGCGGTCACCGCGCGCACCACGGTTCCGCACGTCCGCGACCTGATCGCGGACCGTGAGCTGGAGACCTGGGCGCTGGTGGACCTGTCCGGCTCGATGGACTTCGGTACGTCGACGCTCGAGAAGCGGGAGCTCGCGGTCGCGGCCGTGGCGACGGTCGGGTTCCTGACCCACCGGCTCGGTGACCGGTTCGGCGGGCTGATGCTGCGCGACTCGGCGCTGCGCCGCTGGCCGGCGCGGTCCGGGCGGCTCGCGCTCTACGGCCTGCTGCGCGCGCTGCTGGCCGAGCAGTTCAACGGCGACGAGGAGGCGCACCGCAGCGATCTGGCCGCGGCGCTCGAGTCGATGGCGCGGACGCAGCGTAAGCGCGGACTGCGCGTGATCGTCTCGGACTTCCTCACCCCGCAGGACGGCGAGGTGGCCAGCCAGATCGAGCCGTCCTGGGAGCGAGCGATGCGCAAGCTGACCGCGCAGCACCAGGTGCTGGCGGTCGAGATCGTCGACCCGCGCGAGCTGGAGCTGCCGAACATCGGCGTCGTCACGATCGGTGACCCGGAGACCGGCGAGATCCGCGAGATCGACACCCGGCGCCGCAAGGTCCGGGAAGCGTTCGCGACGGCCGCGCTCGCGCAGCGGGAACGAACGCGGGCCGCCCTGCGTAGGGTAGGTGCGGGGCACCTGGTACTGCGGACCGACCGCGACTGGGTCGCCGACACCGTGCGGTTCGTGCTCGCCTACCGGCATGTCGCGTCCCGCCTGCACCAACCGCCGAAGGGAGTGGCTCGCTGATGGAGTTCCTGTCTCCAGGGCGGTTGTGGTTCCTGCTGCTCATCCCGCTGATCGTCGCGGGGTACATCTTTCTCCAGCACCGTCGCTCGCAGTACGCGCTGCGCTTCACCAACATCGCGCTGCTGGACCGGGTCGCGCCGCGGCGGCCGCAGTGGCGGCGGCACCTGGCCGTCGGGCTGGCGCTGCTGGCCGCGCTGACCTGCATCGTGGCGTTCGCGCAGCCGAAGGACAAGGTGAAGGTGCCGCGCGAGCGGGCCACGATCGTGGTGGCGGTCGACGTCTCGCTGTCGATGATGGCCACCGACATCGACCCGAACCGGCTCGAGGCCGCGAAGAAGTCGGCGAAGAACTTCGTCAACCAGCTGCCCAGCAAGTTCAACGTGGCGCTGGTGAACTTCGCCGGTACGGCGTCGATCATCGTGCCGCCGACCACCGATCGGGCGACCGTGCTGCGCTCGATCGACGGGCTCGAGCTGGCCGAGTCGACCGCGACCGGTGAGGGCATCTTCACCTCGCTGCAGGCGCTCACCCAGGTCCCGCCGGACCCTGAGCACCCGACCGAGCCGGCCCCGGCGCGGATCGTGCTGCTGTCCGACGGGAAGCGCACCGTCGGCCGGACCGCCCAGGAGGGCGCGCAGGCGGCGAAGGCGAAGAGCACCCCGGTGTACACGATCTGCTTCGGCACCGACTCCGGCTTCATCGAGATGGACGGCATCCGGCAGCGGGTGCCACCGGACCGCGCCGAGCTGCGGTCGGTCGCCGAGATCAGCGGCGGCAAGGCCTACACCGCGGAGTCGGCCGGCGAGCTCGAGGACGTCTACAAGGACATCGGCTCCTCGGTCGGGTACGACGAGGTCGACAAGGAGATCACCGCCCGGTACGCCGGGATCGCGATGCTCTTCACCCTCGCCGCCGCCGGCGCCTGCATCGCACTCGCCACACGCTTCCCCTAGGAGTCGGCGTACGCGGTCAGCCAGGCCAACGCCGAGTTCCAGTTGATGGCGACCTCGTTGGTGGAGTACGAGCCGATATCGTCGAGGTAGCACTTGGCAGGAGCGCAGCCCGGGAGGTTGCGTTGGGCAACGGGATCCTGCAGGTGCGAGTTCGGCCCGCCGGCGAGCGAGCCTGGGTACGGCGACGGGAATGCGGGGTTGAGCGAGTGGGCCCAGAAGCGGTGGTGCTGGTTGTGGCTCGAGCGTTCGCCGTACCCGGTCACGTAGGACTGGTTGAGCGCGTTCCGGCCGAGTAGGTAGTCGAGCGACTCGAGCGCCGCCGATCGGTAGGCGGACCGCCCGGTGAGGTCCGCGGCGAGGGCGAGGATCATCGCGTCGTTGGCCGTCGCGGAGTTCGATCCCCAGACGTACTGGCCGTCCGCCGGCTTGTACGGGTTGGGGTAGCCCTGCGACTTCAGGTCGGCGAGGTAAGTGTTCGCCGCGTCCGTGATCCGCGTGCGCAGCTTCCAGCGGTCGGTCGGTGACAGCCGCCACGGCACGCGGGCCAGCGCGAGATCGGCCAGTCCGCCGGTCTCCTGCCACGAGAACCCGTCGGCCGCGTTCAGGGTCGTCGAGATGAAGCGCTTGTACGACGTCCTGCCCGTCGTCGCGAACAACTCGGCGGCGGCCCACGAGAACTCGTCCGTCACCTTCGTGTCGTCGTACGCTCCACCGCCTTCACCACCTGCCGGTGCGTACAACGCCGGGTGCTGTCGTGCTGCGTTCCAGGCCGTCTCCGCGGCGGCCAGGCACCGGGCGGCGAACCGGTGGTCCCAGCGCGCGTAGACCCGGGCGCAGCGGGCGCCGACGGCCGCGAGGTTGAGCGTCGCCGCGGTCGACACCGGGTAGAGGTAGCGCGGTTGCGGGTCGTCGGCGGGCGCGAGGCCGAGCCCGGTCCACTTCTCGTCGTGGACCTTGTGGTGCACCATGCCGTTCGGCGCCTGCATCCGCAGCAGGAAGTCGAGCTCCCACCGGGCCTCGTCGAGTACGTCGGGCGTCCGGTTGCCGGACTCGGGGATCTTCAGCGCGATACCGGGCCCGGTCTCCTCGTACAGATCGAGAAGCTGCCACGCGGCGAGCGCTCCGTTCACGACGTACTTCCCGTGGTCGCCGGCGTCGTACCAACCGCCGCGGACGTCGAGGCTGTAGTCGCATGTGCCCGGGTAGCAGGGCACGGAGGTGTCGCCCTGGTTCGGCGCGACGCCGAGGTGGCCGGCGGCGCGGGCGTACTCCGCGCCGACGTACTTCGCTTCAATCGGGAGGCCGCTGCGGTTGTTGTAGAAATACTCGAGCGCGTCCTGGCGGAGTCCGGCGTACAGGTGCTTGCCGATGTCGAAGGGCTCGCTGACGTCCTCCCCGACGACCAGCCGGAAGCCGGTGCCGGTACCGCGGTACGCGGCGAAGTCGATCAGTTGTACGGCGTCCCCGGCGAGCGCGTCCGTACCGTACGGCGTGGTGCGGCCGGTGGCGACGACCTCGTTGCTCGCGGCAAGCAGGCGCCAGTCGAGCGGAGCGGTGGCTGTGGTGACGTAGGTGGCGCGCTTCGGCCCGTTGGCGACGTACCCGAGCTGGTTGACGCGCACCGGTGAGCCGAAGTCGCGGACTCCACCGGGTGGGATGACGCCGCCGATGACCGAGATGTTGTCGAGGCAGAGCGTGTACGGCTCGGTCGCGCCGCCCATCTGGAACGACACCTGACCGTGTGTGTCGGTGACGGGGGAGGTGCCCGTGAAGACGTAAGTCTGCGGAGTGCTGGTCGCGTCGACGGTCTTGTTGAGCACGGTCGCGTACGGCGTTGCTGCCTGCTGGAGGACGGCATGGAACTGGACCGGCCGGGTCGTCGACGCGTCGAACTTCAGGGTGTACGGCTGACCCTCTTCGAGCGGGAGGTCGTCCTGGCCGATCATCGAGTCCCACGGGTTCACGGTGCCGGCCGGAATCTGCGCGCAGAGCTTGCCGTCGGCGACGGTGGCGGGCGTGTTGCCACTGCTCCACCACGGCTCCTTCGTGACGTCGAAGGTCCCGTTGAGGACCCGCTCGTACGACGGATCGGCGGCGGCCGGTGCGGTGAGGAGCGGGACCAGGGTGAGGGCGCCGAGCAGGGCGATCGCACCGGACCGCCGTCGAGATCTGAGCATGGCGGGCCTCCGCTGGGAGCGCTTGCAGTTTATGGACCAAGTGGGACCTGATGCTGCCGACCGGGAACACCTGTGTCAAGGTTTGGGAGCGCTACCATTCTGGTGCTGGAGGGCGCACTCAGGATGTGATGTTCTACGCTCGCCCTACGCCAAAAGTAAGGAACCGCCGGTGACCGACCTCTCCAGACGCCAGGTGACGCTCGACGAAGTCGCCGAGCGTGCCGGTGTGTCCCGGTCAGCGGCCTCACGTGTCATCAACAACGCCCCGCACGTCAGCAAGGCGAAGCGGGCCGCCGTACTGCGGGCAGTCGCCGACCTGGGCTACGTGCCCAACGCGACAGCGCGGGCGCTCGCGACGCAGCAGGCCGGCGCGGTGGTTCTCGCCATCTCCAGCGACAGCCCGCAGGTGTTCGCGGACCCGTTCTTCGCCGAGGTCGTGGTCGGCATCTCGGCGGTGCTCGACGAGACCGAGCTGGAGCTGATGTTGCTGCTGGCAACGTCGTCGCGGGGACAGACCCGGCTCGAGCAGCTGCTGCGGACGCGGCAGGCCGCCGGGGTGATGCTGATGTCGATGCACGGCGACGACCCGCTCGCGCGGCTCGCCGAGAAGTCCGACGTACCGGTGGTGTTCGGCGGGTGCCCGATCGGCTTCGAACCGCGGTACTACGTCGACGCGGACAACCGCGGCGGCGCACGGCTCGCGACCGAACACCTGATCGCGAGCGGACGGACCCGGATCGCCACGATCACCGGCCGGATGGACGAGGGCGCCGGCAGCGCGCGGTACAAGGGGTTCCAGGAGGCCCTCGCCGTCGCCGGACTCGACGCCGGCCGAGTTGCCCACGCCGACTTCTCCGAGGACGGCGGAACAGCAGCGATGCGCGAGTTGCTTGACAAGCACGCCGACCTGGACGCGGTGTTCGTCGCGTCCGACCAGATGGCCGTCGGCGCGCTGCAGGTGGTGAAGGAGGCCGGGCGCTCGGTTCCGGGCGATGTGGCGATCGTCGGCTTCAACGACATCGCCGGTGCCCGGCACATCGATCCGCCGCTGACCACGGTCGCCCAGCCGATCCAGTCCCTCGGCCGGGAGATGGCGCGGATGCTGCTGGCACTGATTTCCGGGGAGACGCCGACGCCGCTGATTCTCCCCACTCGCCTGGTGCGCCGCGGGTCCAGCTGAGATCGCGACACGACGGTGATGTAGTTGACACGGCGAGGTTGCTGGTGTTGGAGGGGACTGTGGTGCAAGATGTACCAGAGTTCCGCGGGGCATCTTGTGATGCCGTGAGGGATTCAGTACCGCCAGGACCGACAGACAAGTGATCGAGAACGCTGGGGAAGGCGCCCCTCGAGCACAGGAGGTCCCGGTGGCGACAACTCGTGGCGTTCTGTACGTCCACACGGTGCCGTCAGCGTTGTGCCCGCATGTCGAGTGGGCCGCGGGCGGCATCCTTGGCGTGCCCGTGAAACTGGACTGGACACCGCAGCCCGCGGCCCAGGGCCAGTACCGGGCCGAACTGTCGTGGCAGGCCGAGGCCGGGACCGCGGCGAAGCTGGCGTCCGCCTTGCGCGGATGGCAGAAGCTCCGGTTCGAGGTGACCGAGGAACCGAGCAACGGCGTCGAAGGCGAGCGGTACTCCTTCACCCCGGCGCTCGGGGTCTTCCACGCGACCACCGGCGTCCACGGCGACATCATGGTGCCCGAGGAGCGGCTGAAGGCGGCCATGCTGAAGGCGGCGAGCGGCGAGGCCGACCTGACCGAGGAGGTCGAGCGGTTGCTCGGCCGCCCGTGGGACGACGAGCTGGAGCCCTTCCGGTACGCCGGCGACGGCGCCCCGGTGCGCTGGCTCCACCAGGTCGTCTAAGGAGATGCTGAGAACTTCAGAAGAAACCTGTGAACTAGGGGATTTCGCCGAACTTTTCGGTGAGACTGAGCATCAGACGTTTTACAAGGGTGGGAGGGGCCGTGGCCGCTGGGCCACCGGGTGTCGGGACACCCCCGGTGGTTGTTAACCACAGCGGCCGCACCACGTGAAGGGCACGGATCTTCGGATCCGTGCCCTTCAAGCCGTTTCAGGGCTGTCTACAGCGGGATGTTGCCGTGGTTCCCGCGGATCGGGCCGTCGGCCTCCGCCTTGGCCAGTGCGGTCGCGAGTGCCGTGCGGGTGCGGGTCGGTTCGACGACCTCGTCGACGACGCCGATCTCGATGGCCCGGTCGATGCCGCCGGCAATCTTCTCGTGTTCCGCGGCCAGCTCGGTCTCGACCTGGGGCCGGAGCTCCGGAGCGACCTCGGCGAGCTTGCGGCGGTGCAGGACCCGGATGGCCGCCACCGCGCCCATCACGGCGACTTCGGCGCGCGGCCAGGCGAACACGCGGGTGGCGCCCAGCGAGCGTGCGTTCATCGCGATGTACGCCCCGCCGTACGTCTTCCGGGTCACCAGCGTCACCCGCGGTACGACGGCCTCCGCGAACGCGTGCAGCAGCTTCGCGCCCCGTCGTACGACACCGTCCCACTCCTGACCGACGCCAGGCAGGTACCCCGGTACGTCGACCAGGACGACGAGCGGTACGCCGAACGCGTCGCACATCCGGACGAACCGGGACGCCTTCTCCGCGGACAGGGCGTCCAGGCAACCACCGAGCCGGAGCGGGTTGTTCGCGATCACGCCGATCGTGCGGCCGCCGAGGCGACCGAGCGTGGTGACGATGTTCGGCGCCCACCGCTGGTGCAGTTCGACCGAGGAGTCCTCGTCGAGCACCCCTCCGACCAGCGGGTGGACGTCGTACGCGCGCTTCGCCGACTCGGGCAGGAACCCGGACAGATCGGTGTCCGGGATCGCGGTCGACATCGTGCCCTGGTTGGCGAGCAGGTCGGTCAGCCGGCGCGCCTGCTCCAGCGCCGCCGCCTCGCTGTCGGTGGTGATGTGGACGACGCCGGACCGCCGCCCGTGCGGCTCGGGGCCGCCGAGACGGAGCATGTCGACGTCCTCACCGGTGACCGAGCGGACCACGTCCGGGCCGGTCACGAAGATCCGGCCCTCCGGTCCGAGGATGACGACATCGGTCAGCGCCGGACCGTACGCCGCGCCGCCCGCCGCCGGGCCGAGGACGACGGAGATCTGCGGGATCTTCCCGGAGGCCTGCGTCATCGCGTAGAAGATCTTGCCGACGGCGTGCAGGCTGAGCACGCCCTCGGCCAGCCGGGCGCCGCCGGAGTGCCACAAGCCGATGATCGGCACCTGTTCTTCGCGGGCGACCTCGTACGCCTTGACCACCACGTCGCAGCCGATGTCACCCATCGCGCCGCCCATCACGGTGGCGTCCGAGCAGAACGCCACGACCTTCGCTCCGGCAATCCGCCCGCGGGCCGCGATCATCCCCGACAGATCATCGGGGGTGATCAGCTCCAGACTGCCCGGGTCGAGCAGGTTCGTGAGCCGGGTGACGGGGTTCCGCGGATCCAGCTCACGGGGCAGTTTGGCGGGTTTTGCCGGGGCGACGGTCATGTTGCCTCCAGGACTACAGGGTTTTGAAGGCGATGGCGGCGTTGTGGCCGCCGAAGCCGAACGAGTTGTTCAGCGCCGCGATGTCCCCGTCGGGCAGCTTGCGCTGCTCGGTCGCGACGTCCAGGTCGATCTCGTCGTCGAGCTTGTCCACGTTGATGGTGGGCGGCGAGACCCGGTTCTTCAGGGCGAGCACGGTGGCGACCGACTCGACCGCGCCGGCGCCGCCGAGCAGGTGGCCGATCATCGACTTCGGCGCGGTGGCGACCGCGTGGTCGGCCTCCTTGCCGAGCGCCTGCCGGATCGCGATCGACTCGGCGATGTCGCCCTGCGGCGTCGAGGTGGCGTGCGCGTTGATGTGGAAGATGTCGGCCGGGGTCAGGTCGCCCTCGGACAGCGCCCGCTCCATCGCCCGCCGCGCACCGGAACCGGTCGGGTCCGGCTGCGCGATGTCGTGGCCGTCGGCGGAGATGCCCGCGCCGGCGAGCTCGGCGTAGATCTTCGCGCCGCGCGCCTTCGCGTGCTCGTACGACTCCAGGATCAGGATCCCGGCGCCCTCACCGAGCAGGAACCCGTCGCGGTCCACGTCCCACGGACGGGAAGCCCTCTCCGGGTCGTCGTTGCGCTTGCTGAGCGCCTGCATCATCCCGAACGCGGCCAGCGGCAGCGCCATGATCGCGCCCTCGGCGCCACCGGCGACCACCACGTCCGCGCGGCCGAGCCGGATCTGGTCCAGACCCAGCCAGATCGCCTCGTTACCGGACGCGCACGCCGACACCGGGGTGTGGACGCCGGCCTTGGCCCCGAGCTCGAGGCTCACGTAGGCCGCCGACGAGTTCGGCATCAGCATCGGGATCGCCAGCGGCGACACCCGGCGCGGGTTCTGCTGCAGGGCGTCGTAGTTCGACAGCGTCGTGTGCAGGCCGCCGATCCCGGAGGCGACCGCGACACCGAGCCGCTCCTTGTCGAGCCCGGAGTCCTCCAGGCCGGAGTCGGCCCAGGCCTCGCGGGCGGCGACGACGGCGAGTTGCGCCGTACGGTCGAGACGGCGGGCCTTGACGCGCTCGATGACCTCGGTCGGCTCGACCGCGACCGGTGCGGCGATCTGCACCGCCAGGTTCTGCACCCACTCGTCGGTCAGCCGCCGTGCGCCGGAGCGACCGGCCAGCAACCCTTCCCAGGTGCTGGTCACATCGCCGCCGAGCGGAGTCGTGGCTCCGAGTCCGGTGATGACGACTCGGGTCTTCGACATGGTTACCTCATCCTTCACATGAGCGTTCTGCGGTTGGGAGCGAGGGGTGGCTGCGTTTGTCGCGGTACGGGCGTGGTGCTCATCGGACTGCCTTGCGACGAAGGGGCCCGATGAGCACCCGGGCCAGCACGGTGACGGCGTACGTCAGCCGTTCTGGGCGCGCTCGATGAACGCGACCGCGTCGCCGACGGTCTTCAGGTTCTTGACCTCGTCGTCGGGGATCTTCACGTCGAACTTCTCCTCGGCGGCCACCACGACCTCCACCATGGAGAGCGAGTCGACGTCGAGGTCGTCGGTGAAGGACTTGTCCAGCTGGACGTCCTCGACCGGGATGCCGGCGATCTCGTTCACGATCTCGGCGAGGTTGGAACGGATCTCTTCGGTGCTGGCCATGTTCTCTGGTTCCCTTTCGGATTTCTTCTGGCTGTCACAGCCGGGTGCGGCCACCTGAGCCGCCCCCGGACAACTATGGACTACTCGTGACTCATGGCAGGCGGATGACCTGGGCGGCGTACACCAGCCCGGCTCCGAAGCCGATGATCAGGGCGAGGTCGCCGCTCTTGGCTTCGCCGGCCTCGCGCATCGCGGTGATCGCGAGCGGGATCGACGCGGCCGAGGTGTTGCCCTGGCGCTCGATGTCGCGGGCGATCTTGACGTGCTCGGGCAGCTTCAGCGTGCGGCGCATCGCGTCGGTGATCCGCATGTTCGCCTGGTGCGGGACGAACAGGTCGAGCTGCTCGGCCTTCACACCGGCCACGTCCAGCGCCTGCTGCGCGGCCTTGGCCATCTCGAACGACGCCCAGCGGAACACCGGGTTGCCGTCCATCGTGAGGTGCGGCCAGTTGTGGTTGCCGTGCACCTCCACCCACGACTCTTTCTGGCTGATCACCTGGTGCTGCGTGCCGTCCGAGCCCCACACCACCGGGCCGATGCCCGGTTCGTCGGTCGGTCCCACGATCGCGGCGCCGGCGCCGTCGGCGAAGATGAACGCCGTACCGCGGTCGGTGCGGTCGGTGATGTCGCTGAGCCGCTCGACCCCGATCGCCAGCACGTACTTCGCGCTGCCGCCGCGGACCAGGTCATTGGCCATCGCGACGCCGTAGCAGAAGCCCGCGCAGGCCGCCGAGATGTCGAACGCGGCCGCGGTCGGGGCGCCCACCTCGACCGCGATCCGGGTCGCGATCGCGGGCGTCTGGTACAGGTGCGTGACGGTCGCGACGATCACACAGCCGATCTCGGACGGGTCGATGCCGGAGTCGGCGAGCGCCTCCTTGGCCGCGTTCACCGACATCATCAGGACGGTCTCGTCCTCGCTCGCCCAGCGGCGTTCCTTGATCCCGGAGCGGGTCTGGATCCATTCGTCGCTGGAGTCGATCTGCTGGAGGATCTCGGCGTTCGGCACCACCCGCCGCGGCCGGTACGAGCCGATGCCGAGAATCCCGGCGTACTGCGAGCCTGTCGATGCGGTGATCATGCGTTGCTCCCAGCGGGGTGCAGGCGGACCAGGGGCTGACCGGGGGCGACCGGGTCGCCTTCCTCGACGAGCCACTCGACCACGATGCCGCCGTGCGGCGCGGTCACGTCGACCTCGTCCCGCAGGCTCGCCACCTTCGCGACGACCTCACCGGCCTCGACGGTCGCCCCGGTCTCCCGGAGTACGTCGACCTTGCGGGTGAAGGTGCCCTTGATCGGGGCGACCAGCAGCCGCCAGGTGGGGGAGGCATCGATCTCGGACGGGCTGCCGTGCTTCTCGACGAACGCGCGGGCGTCGTCGAGCTGGTCCGGAGTCTTCAGCGCGAACGTCTCGACACCCTTGAGGGCGCGCCGCGCGATCCCGGTCAGGGTGCCCGCCGGCGGCAGCTCCAGGATGCCGGTCACCTCGAGGTCGGCCATGGTCTGCATGCACAGGTCCCAGCGGACCGGCGAGTTCACCTGGGTGACGAGCCGTCGCAGGACGTCCCGGCCGTCGTGGACGACATGGCCGTCGCGGTTCGAGATCAGGCGGGTCCGCGGGTCGTGGGTGCTGATCGCGGTCGCGTACTTCGCCAGCGTCTGGACGGCCGGCTCCATGTGCCTGGTGTGGAACGCGCCGGCCACCGACAGCGGGATCAGCCGGGCCTTCGCGGGCGGGTCCTCGGCCAGCGCGGCCAGCTCCTCGACGGTGCCTGCGGCAACGATCTGGCCGGGGCCGTTGTCGTTGGCCGGCGTCAGGCCGTGCTCGGCGAGCTTGGCGAGGATCTCGTCGCGGTCGCCGCCCAGCACCGCGGTCATCGAGGTCGGGGTCAGCGCGGACGCGGCGGCCATCGCCTTGCCGCGCTCGCGGACCAGGACCATCGCCTGCTCGGCGCTCAGGACACCGGTGCCGGCCGCGGCGGCGAGCTCACCGACGCTGTGGCCGGCGACCGCGCCGACCTTCGCGAAGGCGTCGGCCGGGTGCGGGAAGACCGCCAGCGCGGCCAGCATGCTGGAGGCGACCAGTAGCGGCTGCGCGATCGCGGTGTCCCGGATCGTGTCGGCGTCGGCTTCGGTGCCGTAGTGGGCGAGGTCGAGACCGGCGACCGCGGAGAGCCAGTTCAACCGGCTCTCGAACACGGGATCCGCCAGCCACGGCTCGAGGAATCCTGGGGTCTGGGCACCCTGACCGGGCGCGACGATGACGAGCACGTGACCACTCTCCCTCACACCTGCCTGTCGTGAGCGGAAAGGCGAACACGAATTCTCCCGGGCCGGTTTGTAGAGATCCTACAAAACGGTGCTTCCGGGCTCGGGATTGAGCAGGCGACCCAAGGTCAGTGCGACACGCAATGTGAAACTGTCGCGGGGATTGAGCGGGTTGTACCCGGTGATGTCCGCCACACGCTTCAGCCGGTACCGGACGGTGTTGGCGTGGATGAACATCGCCCGGGCCGTCGCCTCGATCGACCCGCCGGAGTCCAGGTACGCCGAGACCGTGTCGAGGAGTACCCCATCGCCTACGGCGAGTGGGCCGTAGACCTCGTTCGCGAGCTGCCGGCGCGCGTGGCCGTCTCCGGAGAGTGACCGTTCCGGGAGCAGTTCGTCAGCCGGCACCGGCCGCGGGGCACCCGGCCAGGCCACGGCCGCGCGGAGGCCGGCGACCGCGGCTCGTGCCGAGGTCACGGCAGACATCAGGTCCTTCACGACCGGTCCGACCACGATCGGACCGGGTCCAAACCAGGGCGCGAGTTTTTGTACGATCTCCACAGGTTTGCTCGTACCGCCGAGTACCACCACCAGGCGGTCGCCCTGGACCGCACACAGAGCGTCAGCACCCGCCTCGCGGGCCGCGTGCCGGACCTGATCCGCGACGTTCGAGCCGGCGTCGCGTGCTTCGGTCGGTTCGGCGGCGGGAGCCCGTCCGACCACCACGGCGACCTCGGCGGCCCCCGTCGTACCGGCGGCTCCGGTCCAGCCGAGGGCGGAGGCGCGGGAGCGGACCGACTCGTCGGCCTCGCCGCGGATGACGGAGTCGACGAGGAGCGCTTCCAGGCGGGCGTCCCAGGCGCCGCGCATCTCGGCGGCCTGCGCGTAGACGGTGGCGGCGGCGAACGCGACCTCGCGGGCGTACCGCTGGATGGCCTCGTGGACGATCGGCACGTCGGCGGGCGGCAGCAGGGTGCCGATGGTGTTCTCGATGGTCTCGATCGTCGTCCGCACCAGGTCGACGGTCTGGTGCAGCGAGATCACCCGGGTGAACTCCCGCGGCGCGGAGCCGAAGATCCGGGTCGGCATCGACGAGTGCGCCTCGGGGTCGCGGAACCACTCGACGAACGCCGAGATCCCGGACTGCGCGACGAGCCCGATCCACGACCGATCCTGCGCCGACAGCTTCCCGAACCACGGCAGCTTCTCTTCCATCGCCGCCATCGCGGCCGTGGCAAGCGCGCCGGTCGCTCCTTGCAACCGCTCCGCCCGCGCCAGATGCGCCTTCGTCGCCACGCCCTGACCATAGCTCCCACGCCCACCGTCCGGCGCAAACCCTCCACCTGAGCGGGCATCCCCTCACCGGGAGGGTTGCCTACTGAAAATACGAGGGGGCAACCCTCCAAGTGTGCGGGCGAGCGGGGAAGATGGAGCGTATGACGGACAACGCGGGCGTCGCGGACGCCGTGGCCGCGCTGCGGGCGATCGGGTATTACCTCGAGCGCGATCGGCAGCCGACGCATCGGGTGAAGGCGTACCGGCGGGCGGCCGACACGATCGCGGCGTTGCCGGCCGCCGAGGTACGGGCGCGCCGCCGGGCCGGGACACTGACCGAGCTGCCGGGGATCGGGCCGAAGACCGAGGCCGTGATCGTCGAGGCGATGGACGGCGAGACCCCGGCGTACCTGGTCAAGCTGGAGGGCGCCGCGGGCGAGCTGACCGGCGCGGGGCAGGGCCTGCGCGCCGAACTGAAGGCGGACCTGCATCTGCACTCGGAGTGGTCCGACGGTGGCAGCCCGATCGAGGAGATGGCGCGTACGGCGCATCGCCTGGGCCACTCGTACATGGCGCTCACCGACCACTCGCCGCGGCTGACCGTCGCCAACGGGCTCTCCCGGGAGCGGCGGCTGCAGCAGCTCGAAGTCGTTGCCGAGCTCAACAAGAAGCTGCAGGACGAGCTGGACGGCTTCACGATCCTGAACGGTATCGAGGTCGACATCAACGAGGACGGCTCGCTCGACTGCGATTCCGAGATCCTCGCCCGGCTGGACGTGGTGGTGGCCAGCGTGCACTCGAAGCTGCGGATGGCGTCCGAGCCGATGACCGAGCGGATGGTCCGCGCGGTCGCGAACCCGCACGTGGACGTCCTCGGTCACTGCACCGGCCGGCTGATCACCGGCGCCCGCGGGACCCGTCCCGAGTCGGAGTTCGACGCCGAGGTGGTGTTCGAGGCGTGCCGCCAGTTCGGTACGGCGGTCGAGATCAACTCCCGTCCCGAACGGCTCGACCCGCCCAAGCGGCTGCTCTCGATGGCGGTCGAGATGGACTGTGTGTTCTCGATCGACACCGACGCACACGCGCCCGGCCAGCTCGACTGGCAGGTCTACGGCTGCGAACGCGCCGAGGACTGCGGTGTCACGGCGGACCGCGTCATCAACACTTGGGACCAGCAACAACTCGTGGAATGGACGGCGTCATGAGTGATCTCGAAAAGGACCCGGCCGAGGTCGTCGGGACCGGGGACTGTGAAGGGCCCGCGCTGGAGATGCTCGAGGGCCGGGAGGTTGTGCTGGGGCGGTCCACCACGGTGCGGCGGTTGTTGCCGAACAAGAATCGGCGGATGGTCGGCGCGTGGTGCTTCGTGGATCACTACGGGCCGGACGATCTGACGCAGCGCGTCGACTCGTACGACGTACCGGGGGAGCGGGGCATGCAGGTCCCGCCGCATCCGCACACGAGCCTGCAGACCGTGAGCTGGCTGTTCGAGGGCGAGATCGAGCACCGCGACAGCGTCGGATCGCACGCGTTCGTCCGGCCGGGTGAGCTGAACATCATGACCGCCGGCAACGGCATCGCTCACTCCGAGGTCTCCACCCCGGACGCTCCGCCGCGTCTGCACGGAGCCCAGTTGTGGGTCGCCCTCCCGGACGACGTCCGTACGACGACCCCGCCCGCCTTCAACGCGTACGCCGACCTGCCGCAGCTCGAACTCGACGGCGCGCAGGTCACCGTGATGATCGGGACCGTCGCCGGCGTCACCTCACCCGCCCCGGCGTACACCCCGCTGGTCGGTGCCGACGTCACGATCGAGCCCGGGCGGTCGCTGAGCCTCCCGCTGACCCCGTCCAACGAGTACGCCGTCCTCGTGGTCGACGGATCGCTGACGGTCGGGGAACTGAACCCGGGGTTCGGCGAGATGACCTACCTCGGCGCCGGCCGCGACGCGATCGAGCTCGTTGCCTCGGGCAATGGTGTGCGGTTCCTGCTGCTCGGCGGCGAGCCGTTCGAGGAGGAGCTGGTGATGTGGTGGAACTTCATCGGCCGCTCGCACGAGGACATCGTCGCCGCGCGGGACGCCTGGCAGGCCGCGATCGATGCTGAGGGCAACGATAGGTTCGCCATGGTCCCCGGGTACGACGGCGAACCGCTGCCGGCGCCGCCGCTGCCCGGGACGACGCTCAAACCGCGACCGCGGGCGCGCTGACCCGTCGCCGGTAGTACGCCCAGGTGACGACCAGCAGCGCCGGACCCCAGAGCTGCAGGGGCGCGTAGCACGCGATCATCAGCGCCGCCCACGGCGTGCTGGCGAACGGGATGAAGTCGTTGCTGAAGACGTCGCGGAACCCGTACGTCCAGATCGCCATCAGCGACAGCGATCCCAGGACGGCGGGCACGATCGCGGCGTACGGATGGACCCGCCGGCCGCCGATGAACGGGATCCAGCGCGGCGCGACCTCGCCCCAGCGGCTGACCAGGCCCAGTGCGGTCAGGGCGACGAGTTCGGAGAAGATCGACAGCGAGACGACGTACACCTTGGCGCCGATACCGCCGAGCTGGGCGGGGTTGCCGTTGTCGTCCAGCATGCCCATCGACGAACCGAACACCAGGCCCAGACGCCAGAGCCCGGACGGCAGGGTCAGGAACGGGATCGCATGGGCGAGGACGTAGGCCCAGCGCGGGACGGGACGCTCTGTTGTGCTCACGTTCCGAGCATCCGGCGTGCGGCCCCGGCGCCGCCTCACCCGTCGGAGTGAAGCTGCTCCCTCCGAGGACCGATCCCTTGTTCCAGTACGTCGAACGCGCGGTCGATGACGGCCACCTGATCGCGGCGGACCTGGTCGACGTCGTCGCCGGCCAGGATCCGGCCGACCGGCGTGCGGAAGACTGTGGTGATGGTCGCGGTCAGCAGGTTCGCGACCAGGCGTGCGGAGAACTCGTCGCCGGTCTCTTCGGCCAGCACGCCGGCCAGCATGTCGCCGATCTCGTGTTCCTGTTCGATCATGCGGGCCATCAGGGCGGGACTGGACTGCAGCACGCTCCAGAACCCGTGCACGCCCGCGATCGCGCCGGACAGCGGGTGCCCTGCGGCGAGCAACTCGTGGTGGTAGCGGCGCATCGCGGTGGCCACCGGTTCGCCGGCTGGCCGGTCGCGGACGACGGCCTCGAGCTCACGGAGCCGGTCGAGGTGCCGGTCCAGGTACAGGTCCTCTTTACGCGGGAAGTAGTTGAAGACGGTCATCTTGGACACGCCGGCGGCCTCGGCGATCTCGGCGACCGTCACCGCGTCGAACCCGCGGGTCACGAACAGGCCGGTGGCCACGTCCGCGATCATCCGCCGGGTCGCCTGTTTCTTGCGTTCGCGCAGTCCTTGCTCGGCCATGACGTGAATTGTACTGGACCAAATTTTATACTCGGTCTAAGATTCTCGGCATGGACAACAAGGACGTGGTGATCGCCGGCGGCGGACCGGTCGGACTGATGCTGGCCTGCGAGCTCGCGCTGGCCGGAGTCGACGTACTCGTCGTCGAGCGGCTGCTCGAGATCGACCCGACGATCAAGGCCGGCTCGATCAACGTGCCGACCGCCGAGGCGCTGTACCGGCGCGCGATGCTGCCGGTGCTGCAGGAGCACCAGCGGCTGGCGTACGAGCAGATGACGGCGTTCCGGGGCGGGAATGCGCCGAGCGGTCCGCCGCCGGCCGGGCACTTCGCCGGGATCATGGTCAGCTCCGCCGGGGTGGACTTCGCGGATCCGGACTTCCGTGACGCCGGTCCCGCGGTGTCGGTCATCGCGGTCGGGCAGCAGGCGATCGAGTCCGAGCTGGGTGCCCGGGCTGCCGAGCTCGGTGTCGAGATCCGGCGTGGTGTCGAGGTCACGGGCCTCGACGCCTCCGACGAGGGCGTGACCGTCCGGTTGAGTGAGGGCTCGGTGCGGGCGGGTTGGTTGGTCGGTTGCGATGGCGGCCGCAGTCTGGTGCGCAAGCTCGCCGGTTTCGACTTTCCCGGTACTGAGCCGGCGATCACGGGCCGGCAGGCGATTGTGGAGCTCGAGGGTGCCGAGGGACTGTGGCGCGGCTGGAACTACACCTCGACCGGGCTCTACGCGCACGGTCCGGTCCCGGGTCGGGTGCTGACTGTCGAGTTCGACGGTCCGCCGGAGGATCGCGATGCGCCGATCACCGCGGACGAGATCCAGGGCAGTCTGCGCCGGGTCACAGGCGTCGACGTCACGGTTACTCGCGTGCTCTCGGCGACCAGGTTCACGGACAACGCGCGGCAGGCCACGACGTACCGCATGGGGCGGGTGCTGCTCGCCGGCGACGCGGCCCACGTGCATTCGCCCTTCGGCGGCCAGGGTCTGAACCTCGGGATCGGCGACGCGGTCAACCTCGGCTGGAAGCTGGCCGCGACGATCCAGGGCACTGCACCCGAGGGCCTGCTCGACACCTACACGACCGAACGGCACCCGGTCGGCGAGTGGGTGCTGGACTGGACGCGGGCCCAGATCGCCTTGATGCGCACGGATTTCCGGACTACGGCGTTGCGCAGTGTGGTCAAGGACTTGCTCGAGACGGCGGGCGGTACGACGTACCTTGCGAAGAAGTTGTCCGGTGTTCTGCATCGCTACCCGATCGAGGGCACGCACGAGCTGGTCGGCTCGGGTGCGCCGGACTTCAAGTTCGCGGACGGCACGCGGCTGGGGGAGCACCTGTTCGACGGCAGGCCGCTGCTGCTGGACCTGGCCGACTCGGGGCAGTTGCGCGATGTCGCGTCGGGGCGGGTGCGCGTGCTCACCCCGAAGTACGACGGGGACCTCACCGGCGTACTGATCCGGCCGGACGGGTACGTCGCCTGGGCCGCCGCGGACGGCACCGTGACGGGACTTGAAGAAGCGCTATCGACCTGGGTGACTCAGAGCAGGTCGTGATCGCGGGCGTACGCCGCGGCCGCGGTGCGGGACGGTACGTCGAGCTTCGCGAAGATGTTGGTGAGGTGCCGGGCGACGGTCTTGTCGCTCAGCACCAGCCGCTCCGCGATCTCGGCGTTGCTGTTGCCTACCGCAACCAACCGGAGGACGTCGAGCTCGCGCCCGGTCAGCCCGCCCGCGGTACTGCGGCCGATCAACCGCTCGACGCCCTGCCGGGCCGGTTCGGTGCCGAGCTCGGCGAAACTGCGGCAGGCGGCGGCCAGCTCGGCCGTCGCCGAGTCGTCGTCACCGAGCAACCGGACCGCCCGCCCGACCAGCACCTTCGCGCGCGCCAGCTCGTACGGCGCCCGCAGCTCACCCCACAACCGGGCCGCCGTGCGAGCGTGCGGCAACGCCCGGTCCGGATCGTCCTGCGCCAGCGCCACCAGGGCGAGGCAGTAGGCCGCCGACGCCCGCAACCCGACGCACCCGAACGATTCGGCGATTGTTGACAATTGGACAGCCGCATCGTCTGCATCAGACAACTCGCCACCGGCCAGCAGTACCTCGACCGCACCGGCCAGCAACCGCGACCGATGGACCGGATCACCCGTCTCCGCGAGCAGCCGACGTACGGCGGCAACCGCGCCCGGGACACGCCCGCGCGCAACCATCAGCAACGCCCGCCCAGGCTGCGCCTCGTACCCGAACCCGGCCGCCTCGTCGTACGACGCATCCGCCGCCGTGAAATCGCCCCGGATCCGCAGTACGTCGCCACGCTCGCCCAACGCGAGCCCTGCCGCGACATCCGACCCGGACGCCTCGTACCGCCGGCACGCGTCCTCGAACTCCGCGAGCGCCTCCGGGTACGCCGCATGCAGCCGCAGGATCTGGCCGCGGTGGACTGCGCACTGGCCGGTGAACGGCACGAGGTCCGGTTGACTGTCGCACCAGCGCGTCAGCGCCGCCGTCCACGCGGAGGCCCGCCCGAAGTCGAGGACCTCCTGGCAACCCTCGATCATCGCGCAGTACACGGTACCCGCGAAGATCGGTGACAGCTCACCGGCAGCGACGCCGACCATCGCCTCGTCCATCAGGGCGAGGCCTTCCGGTACGCGGCCGGAGTACAGCAGCAAACGGCCCTTGCACACCAGGCCTTGAGCCAGCAGGTCCGGGTCGCCGTGCCGCCGGGCGATGGCGACGATGTCTTCTCCAACGGCCAGTGCGCCCGGGAAATCCCCGTCGTCCAGGCACCGGAAGAAGTCGTGGATCCGCAGGTAGCCGCGCTCCACGACGTCCTCCGGCTGGTCGACCAGCAACCGCTCGGCGCGGGCCGCCCAGCCGTTGCCGACGGCCCCCTCGCCGCGGCCGTTGAGTACGCGGGCCAGCCAGAACGCGAACCGGATCGCACCGAGCACGTCGCCGGCCTCGATCTGCTGGCGGTAACCGCGCTGCAGCGCCCTGATGCAGGCATCGGTGTCGCCGAGCAGGAACGCGGCGGTGGCCAGCGTTCCCAGCTCGTCCGGACCCAGCGCGGTCGCCCCCTGCTCCCGGTCGACCGCGGTGAGCCGCTCGTACGCGACCGCCCAGTCCCGCCGCTCGAACGCGGACCGGGCCCGTTGCAGATCGTCGACAATCCCCATGTAGACCCCCACCAGCGAGCATGCGCTGCCAGGTCAGGCGGCGGCAAGACTCCGGCCTGCGCCGGTGCGCGCTGCGATCCGCCGGGCGACGTACGCCGCGTCCCGGCCGACCCCGGGGAGGACCATCGAACTGAAGGCGTACTGGAAACACAGCCCGCAGAAGAACAGCCCCGGTGCGTCCGTGGCGACCCCGCGGTACTCGCGCGGCCAGCCGTCCGCGTCGACCACCGGGACCTTGATCCAGTCGAAGACCTGTTTGAACCCGGTCGCCCACACCACGTTCGCCACGTCCAGCACCCGCCCGTCGGCCAGCAGCGGCCGGCCGTCCTGAACGCCGACGACCCGGTCGGCCACCCGCTCGACCCCGCGGGCCAGCAGGTCCGCCCGCTTGACCCGGATCATCGGGCCACCGTGGAACCGCAGGTCCTTCATCGCCGCCTTGCCGATCGGCGACCGGCGGGTGATGACGTGCCGTCCGACGAACAGGAAGATCGGCCAGAACAGCTTCTGCCCCGGCCGCCCCGGCTTGAACGGCATCTGCCCGGGATCGCGGCCGCACAGCACCGTCGAGTGCGTCTCAGCGACCTCGTACGCGACGTCCGTGCCGGAGTGCGAGCCGCCGACGACCAGCACCGGCCCGTCCTTGAGTTGCGCCGGCCGCTGGTACTCCGACGAGTGCAGCTGCCGGATCGCCGGGTCGAGGTCGACCGCGTAGTCCGGGAGGTACGGCGTACGCCCGAAGGTGCCGGTCGCGACGACGACGTTGTCCGCGGTGAGCTCCTCGCGGCCGATGGTGAGGACCCACCGGTCGTCGCGGCGTTCGAGCCGGTCGACCCGGGTGCTGGGCCGGATCGGCAGCTCGAAGTGAGCGGCGTACGACGCGAGGTAGTCGGCCACCTCGTCCTTGCCGGGGTAGTGCCACGGATCGCCCGGGAACGGGAGGCCGGGCAGCCCGTCGTACTTCGCGGGGGAGTACAGCCGCAGGCTGTCCCAGTGCGACCGCCACTGGTCGCCGACAGCGGCGTTGCCGTCGAGGATGGTGAACGGCTCCCCGAGCCGTTGCAGGTGGCGGCCGGTGGACAGCCCGGCCTGGCCGGCGCCGATGATGATGGTGTTCATGTAACAACCTCCCTGACAGGGCGTCCGACGTGGCGCCGGGGAGCGTGGAAGCGCAGCCACCACAGCAACATCAGCGCGGACGTCACGACGTAGAAGCCGTGCAGGAACCAGATCGGTCCCGGCGGCAGGTGCACCACGTAGATGCAGTGGACGGCGTTGCCGACGTTGGCCAGGACCAGGTTGGCCGGGCTGTACGACGCGAGGTCGCGGGTCCGGATCGCCCGGACCACCATCGGCAGGGCGCTCGACGCGAAGAGGATGGTGGACATTGTCCCCGCGAGAAGAGCAACGCTTGCGCCAGTCATGTCACTGACGCTAGGTCTCCCGGACCGCCGTCCGCGTCGGACGGAATGCGCAACTCGCGAACGACGCGACTACGAGGTTTCTCGTACGTCGGTGTGCCGCCGGATCCACGGCGCCAGCGCGAAGACGATGAACGCCACCACGATCGTCACGACCGCGAGACCGCCGAAGTACGCCGTGTCCGACGCGTCCTCGGTCGCCTGCACGAGCTGTGCGGTGATCGCCTGACCTGCGGCTGGGGCGAGGAACCACAGCGCCATCATCTGGCTGAGGAACGCCCGCGGCGCCAGGACTGTCGTCGCGGCCAGGCCGACGGGGGAGAGGAACAGCTCGCCGAGCGTCTGGATCACGTACACGCCGACCAGCCAGAGCGGTGACGCGAGGTTGTCCCCGGCAACCGACGAGGCGAGCGCCATCACCGCGAACGAGATGCCGGCCAGCAGCAGCCCGGTCGCGAACTTCTGCCCGATCGACGGCCCGCGGTCGCCGAGCTTGATCCAGATCACCGCGAACACCGGCGCCAGCACGACGATCGAGAACGGGTTCACCGACTGGAAGAACTCCGGCGAGATCTCCACCCCGAAGAGGTCCAGCTGGGTCCGGCTCGCGGCGAACGTCGTCAGCGTGGTCGCGGCCTGCTCGAAGAGCATGAAGAACAGCATCGCGGCGACGAACAACGGGATGTACGCGCGGACCCGCTGCCGTTCGACCGGTGTGACCAGCGGGCTGCGCAGCAGCATCACGACGTACGCGATCGGCGCCAGGAAGCACACGTACGAGATCGCGTCCACGACCGGCCGCGGACCGACGCCGCCGGACCGCCAGGCCGACCAGGCGAACACCACCGCGAGCAGCGCGAGGACCGCGGCCGAGACCTTGATCATCGTCGGCCGGTCCGCGGCGGTCAGTGGGTTCGGCGGGGCGTCGCCGCGGCCGTGTAGGGTCCGGCGGCCGAGCAGATACGCGACGAGAGCCAGCGTCATACCGACCGCGGCCGCCGCGAACGCGACGTGGAACCCGAACTCGCGGCGCAGGAACCCGACCACGAACGGCGCCGAGAACGACCCGATGTTGATCCCCATGTAGAAGATCGAGAACGCCGAGTCCCGCCGCGCATCGCCTTGCTCGTAGAGCGTGCCGACCATCGTCGACACGTTCGGCTTCAGCAGTCCGGTGCCGAGGGCAACCAGCGCGATCCCGGCGTACGCCGGACCGGTCGACGGCAGCGCCAGACACAGGTGGCCGGCGACGATCACGGAGCCGCCGTACAGGACGGTGCGACGGGCGCCGAACACGCGATCCGCGAACCAGCCGCCGAGCACCGACAGCAGGTACACCGAGGCGCCGTAGATCGACACCACGGCCTGCCCGAGCGACTCATCCAGCCCGAGCCCGTGCGCCTTGTCGGTCAGGTACAGCAGCAGGATCGCGCGCATCCCGTAGTAACTGAACCGCTCCCACAGCTCCGTGGTGAACAGCGTCATCAACCCGCGCGGATGCCCGAAGAATGTCTTCTCGGGGGCGGCCTGCTGCGTCTCGGACATGCTCCGACGGTAGCAATCGGTAGCCGCTCAGCTACTCAGAGGGTGATCCAGTACCGCCGTGTCAGACCCAGCCAGGTCTCGCGAACGTCCTCGAGTACGCCGCCGTTCCGCTCGATCGTCCGCGCCGACGCGACGTTGCCGTCGTCGCACGTGATCAGCACGCGGTCCATCCCGCGCGCTCGGGCCCGCTCGAGCACCGCGCCGAGCGCCCACGTCGCCAGCCCGCGACCACGAGCCGACGGGCGTACGCCGTACCCGATGTGGCCGCCGCCCTCGAGCAGCTTCTCGTTGAGCGCGTGCCGCAGCGTGATCGCACCGAGGTGGGTGCCGCTGTCAACGATCCACCAGTACGTCGCCGGCACCCGCTCCGGCGTGACCGGGATGCTGTCGTCGCTCTGCGCGCGCAGCCGCTGGGTCCACGCGGTGAACTCCTCGACCGTACTGAGGTCGTCGGCTTCCCAGAGCCCGGCACCGTCCTGATGGGTGTCGCCCCATTCGCCGGCCGACTCCATCCAGGAGTCGCGCAGTTCGACAGTCGGCTCGATCAACTCAGGCATGTGCCGAGGGTAGGACCGATGGGCCGTGCAGCCCCAACGAATATGCAACGGGCCGCCCACCCCAGTGGGGTGAGCGGCCCGTTGTTCGGCGTCAGGCGCCGGCGCCCTCTTGCTTCACACCGGCGACCGCGGTCGGGTCGTCGATGCGGTACTTGCGGGCTGCCTCGGCGGCGACCTCCGGCTTCACGTCACCGCGCTTGGCGAGGATCTCCAGCGTGGCCACGACGATCGACTCGGCGTCCACGTGGAAGTGGCGCCGGGCCGCGGCCCGGGTGTCGGCCAGGCCCCAGCCGTCCGTCCCGAGCGACGTGTAGTCGTTCGGCACCCAGCGGGAGATCTGGTCCTGCACCGCGCGCATGAAGTCGCTGACGGCAACGACCGGACCCTTGGTGTCCTTCAGTTGCTCGGTCACGAACGGCACCTGCTCCGGCTCCTCCGGGTGCAGCAGGTTGTGCTGCTCGGCGGCGACGGCGTCCCGGCGCAGTTCGTTCCACGAGGTCACGGACCAGATGTCCGCGGCCACGGAGTACTCCTCGGCGAGGATCTGCTGGGCCTTCCGCACCCACGGCAGCGCGACGCCGGACCCGAGCAGCTGCACCCGCGGTACGTCGTCACCCTCGGCGGTCTGGTACTCGTCGAAGCGGTACATGCCCTTGAGCAGCCCCGCGACGTCGAGGTTCTCCGGCTCGGCGGGCTGTGCCACCGGCTCGTTGTAGACCGTGAGGTAGTAGAAGACGTCCTCGCCGAACGGCTTGTCCTTGTCCAGGCCGTAGCCGTACATCCGGCGCAGACCGTCCTTGACGATGTACGCGACCTCGTAGGCGAAGCCCGGGTCGTAGTGCACCGCCGCCGGGTTGGTGGAGGCGAGCAGCGGCGAGTGACCGTCCGCGTGCTGCAGTCCCTCGCCGGTCAGCGTCGTACGGCCGGCCGTCGCGCCGACCAGGAAGCCCCGGCCGAGCTGGTCGCCGAACGCCCAGAGCGAGTCACCGGTCCGCTGGAACCCGAACATCGAGTAGAAGATGTAGAACGGGATCATCGGCTCGCCGTGCGTCGCGTACGCCGTACCCGCCGCGATCATCGAGCCCATCGCGCCGGCCTCGCTGATGCCCTCGTGCAGCAGCTGGCCCTGCTCGGACTCCTTGTAGGACAGCAGCAGGTTGCGGTCGACCGCCTCGTACTGCTGCCCGTGCGGCGAGTAGATCTTGGCCGTCGGGAACATCGAGTCCATGCCGAACGTGCGGTACTCGTCCGGGGCGATCGGGACGATCCGGGCGCCGATCTCCGGGTCCTTCATCAGGTCCCGGAACAGCCGGACCAGCGCCATCGTCGTCGCGACCGGCGAGTTGTTGCCCTTGGCCAGCGGCTTGTAGACGTCGTCACCAGGCAGCTTGAGCGAGGTCTTCGGCGCCACCCGCCGCTGCGGCAGCGAACCGCCGAGCTGCTTGCGCCGCTCCATCATGTACTGGTACTCCGGCGAGTCGGTGCCGGGGTGGAAGTACGGCGGGTTGTAGGCGTCCTCGAGCGCGGAGTCGTCGATCGGCAGGTACAGCCGGTCCCGGAACGCCTTCAGGTCGTCCGAGGTCAGCTTCTTCATCTGGTGGGTCGCGTTGCGGCCCTCCAGCGCCTCGATCGTCCAGCCCTTGATCGTCTGGGCCAGGATCACGGTCGGCTGCCCGACGTGCTCGTTCGCGCTCTTGAACGCGGCGTACACCTTGCGGTAGTCGTGACCGCCGCGGGGAAGCTTGCGCAGATCCTCGTCGGACAGGTTGCTGACCATCTGCTGGAGCCGCTGGTCGCCGCCGAAGAAATTGTTCCGGATGTACTCACCGGACTCGACCGAGTAGGTCTGGAACTGACCGTCCGGCGTGGTGTTCATCTTGTTCACCAGCGCGCCGTCGTGGTCCTGGGCGAGCAGGTTGTCCCACTCGCGGCCCCAGATCACCTTGACGACGTTCCAGCCGGCGCCGCGGAAGAACGCCTCCAGCTCCTGGATGACCTTGCCGTTGCCGCGGACCGGGCCGTCCAGCTGCTGCAGGTTGCAGTTGATCACGAAGGTGAGGTTGTCGAGCTCCTCGCGCGCGGCCAGGCCGATCGCGCCGAGCGACTCCGGCTCACCCATCTCGCCGTCACCGAGGAACGCCCAGACGTGCTGCTGGCTGGTGTCCTTGATGCCGCGGTGGTGCAGGTACCGGTTGAAGCGCGCCTGGTAGATCGAGTTCAGCGCGGCCAGACCCATCGAGACGGTCGGGAACTCCCAGAAGTCCGGCATCAGCCGCGGGTGCGGGTACGACGACAGGCCCTTGTGCGGGCCGCGCGACACCTCCTGGCGGAAGCCGTCCAGGTCGTCGGTCGTCAGCCGCCCCTCGAGGAAGGCGCGCGCGTACATCCCGGGGGAGGCGTGACCCTGGATGAAGATCTGATCGCCGCCGCCGGGGTGGTCCTTGCCGCGGAAGAAGTGGTTGAAGCCGACCTCGTACAGGCTGGCGGCCGACTGGTAGGTGGCGATGTGACCGCCGACCTCCAGGCCCTTGCGGTTGGCCTTGCTCACCATCACCGCGGCGTTCCACCGGATGAACGCCCGGATCCGCCGCTCGATGTGCTCGTCGCCGGGGAACCAGGGCTCACGCTCGGGCGGGATCGAGTTGATGTAGTCGGTGCTCCGCAGTGCGGGCACGCCGACCTGTCGCTCCCGGGCGCGCTCGATCAGCTTGAGCATCAGGTAGCGCGCTCGCGCCTTGCCCCGTTCGTCCAGGACCGCGTCGAGCGATTCGACCCACTCCCGTGTCTCGTCGGGGTCGATGTCGGGGAGCTGGGTGGGCATCCCCTCGGTGATGATGGCTGGTGGTTCGTGTCCGGAAGCCACGTTGTCCTGCCGTTCTCTCTGGTTGTCTTCACCGCAATCCTGTCACCTGTTCGGTATGCGTTCTACTTCGCCTTCCTTTCCGGCCGGATTCGGGCTGTCCGGACCAGATCTCAGCGGACACGCCTCGTACCCGCCACGCGCATACCGGACACGTCACGGAACCCTGGTGCATACTTGCGCGACGCGGTACGTCACGATGGACTATCGCTGAGCAGCAGGCTACTGACACCTACCCCCGGGTAAGCGGGGACCACGGAGGAGGACACGTGAGCGCGACCGCGGACCACGCGGACGGCAAGAGCGGAGTGCCGAACATGGCCTCCCGGCTCGGCCTGGAGGCCGGCTGGGTCGTCCAGGAGATCGGGTACGACGATGACTGCGACGACGAGTTCCGCGATGCGATCCGGGAGATCACCGGCGAAGCCTTCGTCGACGAGGAAACCGACGAAGTCGTCGACGTCGTACTGCTTTGGTTCCGTGAGGACGACGGCGACCTGGTCGACGCGTTCTTCGACATCCTGACCGACCTCAAGGCCGGTGGAGTGGTCTGGCTGCTGACCCCGAAGGTCGGCCGCGACGGCTACGTCGAGACCAGCGACATCACCGAGGCCGCGCCCGTTGCGGGCCTGGCGACGACCAGCACTCTGAGCGTGACCGACGACTGGTCCGCCACCAAGCTGGTGGTCCCGAAGTCCGGCCGCCGGGGGTGAGCCTCCCGGCTGTCGGCAGCCGGGCACCCGACTTCGAGACCCAGAACCAGTACGGCGAACCGGTCCGGCTGAGCGATTACGCCGGCCGGCGGGACGTCGTACTGGTTTTCTATCCGTATGCCTTCAGTCAGGTCTGCACCAGCGAACTGACCGCGCTGCGTGACCGGCCGTCGTTGCTCGCCGCCGCCGAGTTCCTGGCGATCTCCTGCGACCCGATGTTCACCCTCCGGGCCTACGCCGACGCGCAGAACCTCGACTTCAACCTGCTGACCGACTTCTGGCCCCACGGCGCGATCGCCACCGCGTACGGCGTCCTCGACGCTGATCGCGGCTGCGCCCTCCGCGGCACCTTCGTGGTGGACCGGTCCGGGATCGTGCGCTGGTCGGTCCTCAACCCGATCCCCGAAGCCCGCAACCCCGACGACTACGCCGAGGCCTTGGCGAGTCTCACGCCTGGGTAGGGGCGTTGTGGTGGGCTGTGAGGGACTCGAACCCCCGACCCCCTCGGTGTAAACGAGGTGCTCTAACCAACTGAGCTAACAGCCCATGCCCACGGCAAACGAAGCCCGGCCAACGACGGGCCGGGGAAGTTGCGCTCCTGTGGAGCAAGCGGATCGACCTTATCATCTCGCCTGGAGTGTCCGCCGCGCCACTCGCAGGACCCCGGTCACGGCGCCGACGAGCCACAGCGCGAAGGCCACAGACGCCACGCCCCCGCTCCAGAAGCCGGACAGGCACAGCACGGCGACCGCGTAGGACGCCCAGATCGCCCACGTCGGGAGGGCGCCGGCCTGCTGGGCGATCCGCGTCGTGACGGCGACCAACACACCGCAGCCGATCAGCCCGGTGAGCGCGAGGACCTGCCCCGCCATGCCGAGCGCGCGCACGGTGTTCGGGTCGGCGGTGAACTCGTCCGACCACGCCGCGAACGCGCTCCCCACATCGAGCGAGACACCGGTGATCATCAGCCCGCCGAACAGCGCCGCGGCCGGCACGATCGCATGCGCGAGCGGGTCGCCGCCGGACAGCCGGTCCAGCACGCGCCGCAGACCGGTGGCGAACCAGAGCAGCAGCGCGACCCCCGCAGCGAGCACGGGCATCCCAATACCGGCGGCGGCCTGCCGCGCGTCGTCGTTGAGCCTCGCCAGGATGTCCGAGTCCGACATACCTGGGTTGTCGACGCCGACCAGATAACCCAGCGCCACCGCGACGACGAGCAGCACGATCGAAGCGGCGCCCGCCCATCCCGCACGCTGAAGAGCTCGTGACTCGTCCATACCGCCTCCTGTTGGTCCGAGCATGCGTCCGAGCCGCGCCGTCAGCAAGCACGCGACGGATCGAGGGTTGGGGAGGATTTCCTACCCGGATCGGGAAGAAATCCTCCCCAACCACCTACCTGGAGGCGCCGAACACCGCGTTCACGAGGCGCTCGAGTGCTGGCGGGAAGGCCTGGAGCAGGTCGATGTCGGCGTCTCCCATCGTGATGGCGGCAGTCAGGGTCTTCTCGCCGTCGGCGGAGCTGTACATGAGCGCGCCGTAGCCGCCGGGTGCGCTGCCGTTGTGGTGGTAGATGGTTTCAGTGCCGGTGTCCTGTGCGAACAGGCCCAAGGCGTAGTTGAGCGGTCCGCTCTTCGGTTGCGCCGTACGCATCTCGGTCAGGAGCTCCGTGGGCAGCAGCTTGCCGCTCTGCAGGGCGGACATGAACTTGTGCAGGTCCTGCGTGGTCGAGAGCATGCTGCCGGCGGCGAAGAGCAGCGACGGGTTCTGCTCGGTGACGTCAACGACCTTCCACTCGTCGCCGTCCTGGTAGCGGAAGTACCCGTGCGAGTGGGGACCGGGGATGTCCGTCCGGTCGCCCGGCTCCACGGTGCCCGTCAGGCCGAGCGGCTCGACGATCCGGGTCTGCAGCTCCTCGACGAACGTGCGGCCGGTGACCGCCTCGATCAGCAGCGCGGCGACCGTGTAGTTGGTGTTCGCGTAGCTCCACTCGGCGCCCGGCTCGAACCGCGCCGGCTTGGCCAGCGCGAACTCGACCAGCTCGTCCGGGGTGTAGCCCTGCAGTCGGTTCTCGGCCCATTCCTTGCCGGTCGCCGGGAGGCCCGCGACGACGGTGCCGTCGGGGTAGTACTCGCCGGTGTAGTTGAACAATCCGCTGGTGTGGTCGAGCAGCATCCGCACCGTGATCCGCGGGTCGAGCTCGAACCGCGGCAGGTGGCCGGCCACCGCGCCGTCCAGCTCGAGCTTGCCCTCGGCCACCAGTTGCAGCACGACAGTCGAGACGAACGTCTTGGTGACGCTGCCGACCCGGAACTGACCGTCCACCGGCGGTTTCTCGGTGCTGCCGAGTTCGCGGATCCCGGCGGTGCCGACCCACTCGCCGCGCTCGTCGTGGACCCGCAGTTCGAGACCGCCGAACCCGGCGTCGACGAACTCCTGGGCGGCTTTCTGCAGCTCAGGACGGTCGGTGCTATTGATGGAAGCGGACTGGATCGACATGGGTCGTACTCCTCGTTCGAGTGCTGTTTGTTCGACGTCACTCACGATCACGGGGAGTCCTGACACGGAGCCGCCACGACGCTGACGCGGCGCGGGTGACCGGCTTTCGTACGGGCCGTATCGGAACCCGTGGTCACTCGTTGGAACCATGTCGGTGGTCAGTGGTTTCTCACGGGAATTCTTAACCATCGGCTGGTGAGAACGGACTCCTCCAGGGCGGGTCGCGGCTGGTAGGGTTCACGGCTGTCGGTCGGCGCGATGACGCACCGGGTGTGCCCGGTCACGACATCGTTCCGGCAGGCGGAGAACGGGGCTGCTGTCGGTGTGAAAGTGAGGCGGGTCTGCCCAGAACCCGCCCCGTCCAGTTGGGGAGGCACGTGTCCGTGGGTCGCCAACCGGCCGAGCGCCCCGTCGTACCCGAGTCGTCCTCTGGGTCTCAGCTGGTGGTGGCATCGGCGTGAGAAGTGGTGCGGACCGGCCGGCGATCTCCACCGGGCCGGCGTTGATGATTCCCGCCGGGTACCCCCGTGACCTGCCGAGCGCACTGCTCCGTGCCGCCCGTGACTTCGGCGGCGCCGGTGTCGTCGAGATCGGGCCGGACGGCCGCGAGACCAAACTCGACTTCCCGACGCTGCTCGAGCTGGCCGCCCGGATCCTGGCCGGCCTGCGTGCGAACGGCGTACGCGCCGGAGACCCCGCGGTCGTGCACTGCACCGAACCGGTCGGCTTCTTCGCCGCGTTCTGGGCCTGCACGCTCGGCGGCATCCGCCCGCTGCTGGTCGCGCCGAACCCGGGCGGCGACCGCACCGAGGAGGGCCGCGAACGGCTCCGCCGGATCACCGACCTGCTCGGCTGGACCGTCCTGATCGGCCGTCCGTCCGACCTGCCGAACGACCTCGGCCTCCCGGTCCTCGACCCGGACGCGATGGCCGGGCACGAGCCCACCTCCGACTTCCACCGGCCGGCCGCGGACGACGTCGCCGTACTGATGATGTCCTCGGGCTCCACGGGTACGCCGAAGATCGTGCAGCTCACGCACCGCGGGCTGGTCGAGTTCGCCGCGGGTACGCCGGCGATGCTTCCCGTACGACCCGGGCAGACGACGCTGAACTGGCTGCCGCTGGAGCGCAGCGGTGCGTTCCTGCTCTATCACCTGCTGCCCGTGTTCACCGGCTGCACGAACATCCACGTGAACACGGACTGGGTGCTGGCCAACCCGCTGCGCTGGCTCGACCTGATGGAGCAGCACCGGGTGAACCACTCGTGGTCGCCGAACTTCGGGTACCGGCTCGCGACTTTGGCGGTGGCCGGGGAGCCGGATCGGCACTGGGATCTGTCGGCGCTGCGGAGTCTGGTCAGCGGCGGTGAGCAGATCACAGTGCCGGTGATGTCGGAGTTCCTGCGGGTGACGAACCGGTTCGGGGTGGTTCCGGAGACGTTCGTGGCAGCGTGGGGGATGACCGAGACGGTCACCGGTATCACGTTCGCGCGGCCCGGCCTGACACCGAACGTGCACCGCGTCCGCATCCCACCGACCGGCGTCGTCGAGTGGGTCGACCAGCGTCCGTCATCCGGAAAGGTCGCGGTCGCGCGCCCGGGCAAGCCGCGGACCGAGGTGCCGGGTGTGCTTTCGCTGGTCTCGGTGGGAGCGCCGGCCCCCGGTACGACGGTGCGCATCGTGGCCCCGAACGGCGCCGTACTGCCCGAAGGCCGGATCGGTCAGCTGCAGGTCGCGTCGGCGCGGGTGACGCCTGGGTACCTTGGGAATCTCGAGGCGGACCGCACCGCGTTCCCGGTGGGGAACTGGCCGGCCCGGAAGTGGCTCGCGACCGGCGACCAGGGCTTCATCACCGGCGGCCAGGTCGTCATCACCGGCCGGGACAGCGAACGCATCATCATGTCCGGCAAGCTCCACTACGCCCACGACATCGAGTCCGTCGCGGCAACGGTCGTCGGCGCCGAACACGGCCTGGTCGCCGCCTGCGGCATCGCCGACGAGGAAACCGGCACCGACCGCCTGGTCGTGTTCTACGCCCTCACCGCCGACTCCGTCCCCGGCATGGACCAGGCGATCCGCAGCCTGATCCAGACCCGCCTCGGCCTGCCGGCCCAAGTCGTCGGCGTCCCGCGCCGCGACTTCCCGACCACCCCCGGCGGCAAAATCCTCCGCCCCCTCCTCAAGCAACGCTGGATCGACGGCACCCTCCTCGAACCCGCCACCACCCACGTAGAACCAGCCGGCGCCACCCCCGCCTCCGGCCCTACTGGCCAGGGCCCTTCCAGCACCCCTGAGTCCACCCCGTTCGCCGACGAGGACGCCGCAGAACGCACCACCGAACTCCCGGTAGTCCGCCTGGCCTGGAAACGCGAACTCCAGCAATCCATCCCCACCCCACCCCAACGCCCCACCCTAGGCACCCCACCACCCGCGGCCCCATCTCCCGACCCCACAGCGCTTGCCCCCGAGCCCGCGTCCACCGCATCGGCTCCCGAGCCGGCGTCCACCGCACCGGCTTCCGCACCCGCGTCCGCCGGGTCGGAGCACGAGCCGACCTCCAACGAGATGGCTCCCGAGGGCATCCGCACCGCGTCGGCACCTGAGCAAGACCCTGCCGCGACCGCATCCGCGCCGACTGCCTCCGCCACGGCACCTGCGCTTGGTCCCACCGCCCCGCCCCCGCCCATCCCCGCGCCTTACTCGCCGCCCGCGTCCGCTCCGGCCCTCACCAACTCGTCAGCGCCTGCCGCGCCCGGCATCACCCCGGACCCCGCCACACATCCGTCCGCCTCAGCACCCGCCGCAGAGCAGAGGCCCGCCAACGCGCACTCCGACACCGCCGACCAGCCGCACGACGCTCCGACCGTGAGCGCCGACGCACCGGTCGAAGACCAGACGCCGTCCACAGACGAGGACTCCGCCGAGCAGGAGCACACGACCGGGCTGTCTGAGGCTGCGCAGTCGTACGACGCTGGGACTGTCGGCACCGACGTACGGGTCGAAGACCAGACGCCGTCCGAGGATGAGGGCACGGCCGAGCAGGAGCCGACCGTCGGCCGGTCGGAGGCCGAGCAATCGCAGGAGGCTGCGACGGCCGGCGCCGACGTACCGGACGTGGAGCAGACTCCGTCCGCGGACGTGGAGTCCGCCGAGTCGGAGCAGGCTGTTGACCGGTCGGAGGCTGAGCAGTCGTACGACGCTGCGGCTGTCGGCACCGACGTACCGGTCGAAGAGCAGACGCCGGCCGCGGATGAGAACTCGGCCGAGCTGGAGCCGACTGTCGGCCGGTCGGGCGCCGAGCACTCGCAGGACGCTGAGACGGCCGGCGCCGACATACCGAACGAAGAACACACGCCGTCCGCGGACGAGGAGTCCGCCGAGTCGGAGCAGCCTGTTGACCGGTCGGAGGCTGAGCAGTCGTACGACGCTGCGGTCGCCGGCACCGACGTACCGGTCGAAGAGCAGACGCCGGCCGCGGATGAGGAGTCGGCCGAGCAGGAGCCGACCACCGGCCGGTCAGAGGCCGAGCAATCGCAGGACGCTGAGACGGCCGGCGCCGACATACCGGTCGAAGAACACATGCCGTCCGCGGACGAGGAGTCCGCTGAGTCGGAGCAGGCTGTTGGCCGGTCTGAGGCTGCGCAGTCGTACGACGCTGCGGTCGTCGACGCCGGCGTACTGGACGAAGACCGGACCCCGTCCGCCGACGAGAAGTCCGCCGACCGCGAGTCGAACGACACCGCGAACGAGTTGGACACACCGGACCCCATCGACGCGACCGATGCCGCCGACACGACGGACGCGGCGAAGACGACGGATCCTGCGGACGCGGTCGATGCAGCGGATACGGCGGGTGAGGCGGAGGCGACCGATGCCACGGACGTGGTCGATGCAGCGGGCGAGGTGGACGCGACCGATGCGGCGGAGGCTGTGGAGACGATCTCTGCGGACGATGCTGCGGATGCGACCGATGTCGCTGCCAGGGCTGAGGAGTTCGCCGCGGATGAGGTTGCGGCGTACTCGGATGACGCGAACGGGGACGTGGATTCCGCAGACGATTTAGCGGCGGGATCGCAGGACGCTCAGGCGGGTTCAGACGACGAGACGGCTGAGGAGTCTGCCGACCTCGACCAGGACGAGACGGATGCAGACCGAGCGTCCGAAGAAGACGGCGACGAGACAGCTTCTGCCGAGGATGCGGACGAGTCGGTTTCCGGCGAGGAAGCCGAGGACTCGGTTTCAGCCGAGGAAGCCGACGACTCGGGTTCGGCCGAGGGTGTGGATGAGTCGGGTTCGGCTGAGGGTGCCGACGACGCGGGGTCCGACATAGAAGCTGCGGTTGATGCTTCGGCACTGTCGCTGTCGGCTCCTACCTCCGAGACTGCGGTTGCTCAGGACGAGACCAGCGGCCGTGGAGCGGGCACAGACGAGTCCGCAGATTCGACTTCCACGTACGTCGACGAGATTGAGGAGGACGCGAGCGACGCGGACGCGACTGACGCGGTCGCCGCTGCGGACGTCTTGCCGACGGCTGACCTCGCAGAGACCGACGAGACCAGCAGCGAGCCGACGACTGACACTGCAAGCGCCGACGCGGTTGCTGAGGACGCGGATGCTCAGGACGCAGGCGTCGAGGACGCGGATGCAGACGATGCGGATGCTGAGCACGCGGGTGCTGAGGATGGGGCGGGGACTGACGAAGCGGTTGTAGGCGACGCAGGTGATGGTGACTTTGCCGAGGGAGTTGTCGCGGCGGCGGTGCTTGAGCAAGGTGAGTCCGTTGCGGCCGGGGAGCAGGAGGCTGCGGAGCTGGCGGCGGCTGCTGCCGTGCCTGGGGTTGGGCAGGACGTTGTTGTCGCAGCGGCTGGTGTTGGGGTTGTGGAGCCGGTTGCGGTTGTGGGGGTGGCTGGGCGGTTTCCGGGGGCTGAGGGGGTGGAGCAGTTCTGGGAGAACCTGGTTGCGGGTGTGGAGAGCGTCCGGCGGGAGTCGGGGGACGGAGTCGTTGCGGTCAGCGGCGTACTGGAGCACGTTGAGTCGTTCGATGCGAAGTTCTTCGGGTTGAGTGATCGTGAAGCCGAGTTGATGGATCCGGCGCAGCGGTTGTTCCTCGAGGTGTGTCATCAGGCGTTGGAGCACGGCGGGTACGCCGGTACGACGAACCGCGTCGGGGTGTTCGCGGGCTCGGGCATGAACCTGTACAACCGCCAGCACCAGTCCCGCGACTCGATCGCCACTCGCGTCGCGTACCGTCTCGGCCTGACCGGCCCCGCGATCGGTGTGCAGTCGGCCTCCTCGTCGTCGCTCGTCGCGGTGCATCTCGCGTGTCAGGCGCTCAGATCCGGCGACGCGGACCTCGCGCTGGCCGGCGCCGCCGCCGTACAGGTGCCGCAGGCAACGACCTATCACCCGACGCCGAACTCGATCCTGTCGCCGAGCGGTCAGATCCGCGCGTTCGCCGCCGACGCCGACGGCACGGTCGGCGGGAACGGGGTCGCCGCCGTACTCCTGAAGCGGCTCGACCAGGCCCTGACCGACGGCGACACGGTGTACGCCGTGATTCGCGGTACGGCGGTCAGCAACGAGGACGCGCCGGCCGGGAACCAGACGGAGCTGATCGAGCGCGCGCTCGACCGCGCCGGGTTCGACGCCGACTCGCTCAGCTACATCGAGGCGCACGGGATCGGCAGCCCGGCCGCGGACGCCGCCGAGGTGAAGGCGTTGACGACCGCGCTCCGCCGGCACACCGACAAGGTCGGGTTCTGCACGCTGGGATCGGTGAAGCCGAACATCGGCCACCTGGACAGTGCCGCGGGGATGGCAGGCCTGATCAAGACGATCCTGATGCTGCAGCACCGGATGCTGGTCCCGACCATCAACGTCGCCGAGCCGAACCCGGAGCTCGCGCTCGACGGCAGCCCGTTCGTGATCGGCACCGAGGTGCGCGAGTGGACGGTGCCGCTGCTGTCCGGCGGTACGACGCTCCGCGCCGGCGTCAGCGCCCTCGACGCGGGCGGCACGAACGCGCACGTGATCCTCGAAGAGGCCCCGCGCCAGATCCGCCGCGGCGACGACGGCCCCGTCGTACTGCCGCTGTCCGCGCCCGACCCGGACGCCCTCGCCGACCTCATCGAGCTGTACCGCTCCGACCTGGGCCACGGCACCGGCCACCGCCTCATCGACCTCGCCGGTACGGCGGCGCTCGGCCGCCCGGCGCACCGCCACCGCGTCGCGGTCGCGGGCGGTACGGAGGGCGAGCTCGTCGCCGCACTCGGCTCCGCCCAGCCGACGGAGGTGCCGCGCGGCGGACCCGGCCCGCTCGGCTATGCGTTCACCGGACAGGGCGCTGCCCGTCGCGGAATGGCGGCCGGCCTGGCCGCGCGCTTCCCCGTATTCCGCTCGGTCCTCGACGAATGCGATCGCGTCTACCACGAGGAGACCGGCGGCAGCCTGCTCGAACTGCTCCTCACCCCGAAGGGAACGGCGGAAGGCGTCTGGCCGACCGAGACCGCACAGCCCGCACTGTTCGCGTTCGAGCTCGCACTGGCCCGCCTCTGGCAGTCGTTCGGCGTCCAGCCTGCGCTCGTCGTCGGTCATAGCGTCGGCGAGTACGCCGCTCTGTGCGTCGCGGGCGCTCTCTCGCTGGCAGACGGCGTACGCCTCACCGCGAAGCGTGGCGAACTCATGCAGCGCGGCACGGTCCCCGGCGCGATGGTCGCCGTCCGCGCCGACGCCGACCGGGTCCGCGAGATCGCCCGGACCGCCGGCGTGGAGGTTGCCGCGGGCAACGGTCCGCAGTCGTTCGTGCTGACCGGATCCGAGGTGATCGTCGGGCAGCTCGCCGCGCAACTCGATCAGCTGCAGGTCGCCTGGCAACGGCTGGACGTCGACCGCGCGTTCCACAGTTCGTTGGTCGATCCAATACTGGCTGACTTTGCGGAGATCGTCCGCGAGATCACACTGAAGCCGCTGCGGACGCCGATGGTGTCGAGCTGGTCGGGTGATCTGCTCGAGTCCGGGACCGTGCTCGACAGCGACTACCTGGTCGGTCAGCTGCGGCAGCCGGTGCTGTTCGGCGACGCGGTCGAGGCGGTGACGGCGGCCGGCTGTCGCCGGTTCCTGGAGCTCGGGCCGGACGCCGTACTGAGTCCCGCGGGTCGCAGGATCGCGCCGAACAGCACGTGGATTCCCGCGCAGCGCCTCGGTCAGGATCCGGTGCTCGCGACGATGAACGGTCTCGCCGAGTTGTACGAGCAGGGCACCGAGATCGCGTGGGCGAAGGTCTACGCGGACGGCGGGCGCGTCCCGTTGCCGACGTACCCGTTCCGTCGGGTGCACCATCCGGTCGACCCGTCGGTGACGGTGCTGGCCGGTCCGGGTACGGCGGTTGCCGTGGACAACAATGCGCCGCGGCTGAACGCGTTCGAACGGGCCGCGCGCGCACAGGCCGTGGTGTTCGAGCCGCCGTCGAGCGCCGCGGTGAAGCGGATCCCGCTGGACCCGCCGGAGCCGGTGGCGAGCGAACCTGTCGAGGCTGTTGAGGAATCCGAGCGATCGCCGTTCGCGTTGCCGGCCGAGACGCATCAGATCGACGCGGACTATCTGGCGCAGGCCGGGTCTTTGTCCGGTGACGAGATGTCTGCGGAGCGGTACCGCGAGTCGCTGGATGTCGTCCTTGACCTGACCTGCGAGGTGCACAACCTCGACCCGTACGACCTCACGGTCGACCACACGTTCGCCGAGCTCGGGGCGACGCCGGCGTCGATGGCGCCGGTGATTGACGAGTTGAAGAGCCGGTTCGAGGCTGAGTTGGCGCCGGACGACCTGTTCCTCACGTACACGACACCGCACAAGCTTGCGACAGCGGTCGCTGTGCAGACAGCCGAGCCGGTCGAGCAGGTTGAGGCTGTCGAGCCGCAGAACGAGGCTCCAGTCGAGCAGGTTGAGGAGGAGCCGGCGCGGGATGCGCGGGCGGCGTTGGCTGTGCTCGGATCGGGACTCGCGGAGCTCGCGGCGAAGGTCGACGAGGCTGCGGCCGCCACGAGCGAGGCAGATCTGCCCGGGAGTGGGATGGCGGCGCTGATGTCGCAGCAGCTCCGGGTTGCTGGGCAGCTCGTCGACGGCGTCACCAAGCTCATGCGCGAACAGCTCGCCCTCCTCGGCGAACCAGCTGCGCAAACAACTGAGCAGACAGCAGAAGACGAGCAGGCAACAGAAGAAGAGCAGCCCGCCCCATCCAACGAGCTGCGCGCCGACGCCGACCGTCGTGCGGCGGAATCGGCGGCTGACGTGCAGCGCCGTGACTTCACGTACTGGAGCCAGGTGCTCTCCGGTGCCGAACCGTTGGTCCTCCCCGCGGATCGCGCCCGCGCGGCCGGCGACGACGCGGTCGCGTCGGTCCAGCACGAACTGGACAAGGAGCTCGGCGACGCGGTGCGCGCGTACAGCCGGGAGCGCAAGCTCAGCCCCGTGATGACGATGCTCGCCGCGGTCGCGACTGTGCTCGGCCGGTTCGCCGCGCAGGACGACGTGACCATCGGCTCGGCGCTGCTCGGCCCGAAGAAGAACCGCCCGCTCCCGCTGCGGATCGACCTGTCCGGCGAGCCCGATCTCGGTGAGCTGACGGAGCGGATCCGCGACATCACGTCGGGCGCGTCCGAGCACGCCCGCACCGATCTCGCGATCCTCGAACGCGACCCGCTGTTCCAGATCCAGGTCGAATTCGAGGACGCGGACCCTGCGGACACTGACGACCTGCCGCCGAGCGTCGACCTGCGGTTCCGCCTGACCCAGCACGAGACAGGCATCACCTGTACGGCGGACTACCGCTCCGGCCTGTTCGAACAGCCGACGGTCGAGCGCCTACTCGACTACGTGGCCGAAGTGTTGCGCAGGGCAACGACCAAGCCGAACCTCCGCCTGCCCGAGCTGGTCCTCCCGATCGAGTCCGACCTCGAGGCGCTCCGTGAACTCGAGTCCGACGCCGACGCGAGCGGGCCGATCGGCCGGGTACGCCGCGACGCGGTGGTCGCCGGTGAACTCAGCGGCCTGCACACCCTGTTCGAGCAGCAGGTGGCGCGGACGCCGGACGCGATCGCGCTGATCCAGGACGGCCGCAAGCTGACGTACGCCGAACTCGACCGCCGCTCGAACGCGGTCGCCTGGCAGCTCGTCGACCTCGGCGTGAAGCCGGGCCAACTGGTCGCCGTACGAGTTGCTCGCGGCACCGAGATGGTCGTCGCGGTGCTCGCGGTCCTGAAGTCCGGTGCGGCGTACCTGCCGCTGGATCCTGGCGTACCGGAGTCCCGGTGGGCCTTCATGGTGCAGGACGCGGCAGCGGTCGCGCTGGTCGGTGACGACGCGGCGCTAGCGGACCGTCTCGGTCTGCGACTGGTGCCGGTCGCAGGTCCGGCAGCACGAATCGACGGCGACCCGCGGTCGCGGCAGGCGCCGCCGGTGCGCGCCGCTGCCGATGACGTGGCGTATTGCATCTACACGTCCGGTTCGAGCGGCAACCCGAAGGGCGTGGTGGTCCCGCACCGCGGCCCGGTGAACCTGGTCCGGCACTACCTGCGGACGCGGCGGTCGCTGCGGACACTGCAGTGGACGTCGTTCGGATTCGACGTCCACGTACAGGAGATGTTCACGACGTTGGCCTCGGGTGCGGCGCTGGTGCTGATCGGCGAGGACGACCGCTACGACCCGGACGCGGTGGTTGCGGCGCTGCGTGATCACGGCGTGCAGCGGTTGTTCATGGCGTTCAGCCCGCTGACCGCGTTGCTGGCGACCATGCGCCGGCTGCCGGAGCTGCCCGAGTTGCGGGAGATCGTCGCGGGCGGTGAGGCGATGGTGCTGACGCACAAGGTGCGGGACTTCCTCGACGCGCATCCGAAGTGCCGGCTGTTCAACGAGTACGGTCCGGCCGAGGCGTCGATCGTGACCACGATCCACGCGGTCGACCCGTCCGAGGACCGGCCGTCGATCGGGCGCCCGATCGACGGTGTCGCCGTACGTCTGCTGGATGCCGCGCTGCGGCCGGTGCCGGTCGGTGCGGTCGGGGAGATCCACCTCGGCGGCGCCGCGGTTGCCCAGGGCTACATCGGGCGGCCGGAGGAGACCGAGCACGCGTTCGTCGCGGACCCCGGACACCCGGGCGCGCGGCTGTACCGCAGCCGCGACCTCGGCCGCTGGCGCGCCGACGGCACCCTGGAGTACCTCGGCCGCGCGGACGACCAGGTGAAGATCCGCGGCCACCGGGTCGAGCCCGGCGAGACGGAGCACGTGCTGGCGGACCAGCCCGGTGTCGTCGACGCGGTCGTGGTGGCCTGCTCGGACCCGGGCGGTGACACCTGCCTGATCGGGTACGTCGTGCTCGAGGACAGCGATCCCGCCGTACTGGCACGGTTGATGCTTGACCTGGGCAAGGAACTGCCGATCTACCTGGTGCCGGCGGACCTGATCCCGATCGAAGAGCTGCCGCTGGACGACAACGGCCGGCTGGACCGCAGCCGGCTGCCCGAGCCGGAGTGGCTCAGACCGTAGTTCTGCACCGTGGACGGGGGTATGGCCGGTGGCTCTCCTCCCGTAACCACCGTCCGCCGTTCACGGTGCAGAACCAGCGTTCGATCCCATCCCTCCACAGGATCGATCGCATTCGAACCGGTCGGACGCTTCCGCTGGCAGACTGGTTCCCGGCCCTGCAGTTCACACGGTTGCGGCGGGAGAGTGCCCTCACCCGCCGCTCACGTGTTCCGGTCGACCAAAGCCCCCCTCGATCTCCCGGTTGACGCCCGGTCTGAGCCCCCCTCGACCGGTCGTGGATGACGGTGCCCCCACCCCATCCATCCGTTGCATCGCGTGACGAAGGCCGGTCGTTACACGGATTCCGGAGATTCGTAAAAATTGCGCAAAGATGCGCGGGAGAGGCCTTACCGGACGCGCAAAAGTGTGCGGATCAGGACAGTGGGATCAGGACAGTGCGGCCCAGGCCTGGTGCGCGGCGCCGAGCAGGCCCGCGTTGTCCAGTTGAGCGGGCACCACGGTGAGGTCCGTGACGAACGGCAGCTGCGCCAGCCGCTTCACCCACGCCTGCACCGGGTCGAACAGCACCGGCCCCGCCTTCGCGACCCCGCCGCCGATCACGACTGCGGTCAGGTCGACGGTCACGGCCGTCGCGACGATCCCAGCGGCCAGCGCCTGCGCACCGTCGTCGAACGCAGCCAGCGCGAGCTCGTCCCCGGCCGCGGCATCGGCAGCCAGTACTTCGGCATCCACGTCCTCGCCCGTCCGCCAGCCGCTCCGCTGCGCGCGGGCGACCATCCGCGGGCCGCTCGCGTACGCCTCGACGCAGCCGAACGACCCGCACACGCAGGCCTCGCCATCCTGGTCGATCACCACGTGACCGATATGCGCCGCGTTGCCGGACTGGCCGATCAGCGGTCTGCCGTTGACGACGAGGCCGCCGCCGACGCCGGTCGAGACGACGATCCCGAGCAGGGTGTGCGCGTCGCGACCTGCGCCGCTCCAGAACTCGCCGAGCGCGAAACAGTGCCCGTCGAGCCCGAGCGCCACGGGAATGTCGCCCGTCATCGCCCGTACCCGGTCGACGATCGGGAAGTTGCGCCAGCCGGCGATGTTCACGGGGGAGACCAGACCGTGCTGCTGGTCGACCGGTCCGGCGGTGCCGATGCCGACGGCCAGGGGAGTCTCGTCGCCGCGAACGCGGTCGATCAGCTCACCGAGCGCGGCGAACACCTGGTCGCCGTCGCCGGACGGGGTACGGATCCGGTCGGCGGTGAGAATCGTGCCGTCCGCAGACACCAGAGCGGCGGCCATCTTCGTGCCGCCGATGTCGATTCCCAGCACGGTTCCCCGCGCTTTCGCTGTGTCGTCGCTCATCGTCCCCCCGGTCAGGGCGGTCAGGTCGAGAGACAACGTTATCTGTAGTCGGCCCGAACAGACAGGGGTGATTCGAGGTAATCACGGAAAACGCGCAGGAAGGAGGCAGGAAACTGCCATGACAACGCCTGACAACGATGCCCCTCCAGGCGTTCGAAGCGGCTAATTATTAGCTGTCGGTGATAGCTGGCGCGCGACGGCGGGGCTGCGAGAGGGTTGGGGGATGAGTGATCAACTGGATCGTGACGCGGCCGGCTCGCTGGTCGTCGGTTTCACCGGGACCACGGCTCCCGACGGCCTCCGGCGGGCGGTGGCTGGCGGGCTCGGGGCGGTCATCCTGTTCACCCGGAACGTGGCGGACGCCGAGCAGGTGGCCGCGCTGACGGCCGCCCTGCGGGCCGAGCGGCCGGACCTGATCGTGGCGATCGACCACGAGGGCGGCGAGTTCAGCCACCTCGCGCCGGCGAACCCGTGGCCGCTGGCGTCGCCGCGCCTGCTGGGCGACCTGGACGACGTCGACCTGACCCGCGCCGCGGCCCGGGACGCAGCCGCGACCCTGGCCGCCCTCGGTATCGACCTGATGCTCGCCCCGTCGGTCGACGTGAACAGCAACCCCGCGAACCCGATCATCTCCACGCGCTCGTTCGGCCGCACCGCGGACGTCGTCTCGCGGCACGGCGTCGCGTTCGTCGAGGGCGTCCACGACGCCGGGATCGCCGCCTGCCCGAAGCACTTCCCGGGCCACGGCGACGTCTCGGTCGACTCCCACACCGACCTCCCGCGCGTCGACCGTTCGGTCGAGGAGGTCGCGGCCGTCGAGCTCGCACCATTCCGCGCGACCATCGCCGCCGGCGCCGACGTCGTGATGAGCGCGCACATCATCTTCTCGGCGTACGACGACCAGCCGGCCACCCTCTCGCACCGGGTACTGACCGGACTGTTGCGCGAGGAACTCGGCTTCACCGGCGTCATCACGACCGACGCGCTCGAGATGCAGGCGATCACCAAGAACCGCTCGATCGAGGACGCCGCGGTCGCGTCGATCGGCGCCGGTGCGGACCTCGCGATGATCGCGGTCGGTACGGCGGACCCGCAGGCGCTGACCGCCCGCGTGGTCGACGCGGTCCGCACCGGCACGCTCCCCGCCGAGCGGGTCGCCGACGCCGCCGCCCGGGTTCGGGCCCTCGCCGCTTCACTGGGGCAGCGCAGCCGTCAGCCAGGTCTCGACGGCGCCCCGATCCGCGAGGTCGCCGCGCGCGTGGTGGCCGGGCAGACGTTCCCGGCGTACGGCGCGACGCCGTACGTCATCGACCTGACGCAGGGTCTGCACCCGGCCTGGAACCCGTACTTCTCCGGCCTGCCGGAGATCTTCACCCGGGTCGCTCCTGGCGCCGAGGGCGTCGTACTCCGCGGCGAACACCACCTGACCGACACTGGTGAGCCGCAGGACGACGCGATCGGCAAGGCGGCCAAGGCCGCGCAGGGCCGCCCGCTGGTGATCGCCGTCCAGGACGCCGGCCGTACGCCGTGGATGCGCGAGGCCCTGAACCACCTCGTCCAGGGCCACCCGGACAACGTCTTCGTGCTCTGCACCGGCATCCCCGAGGACCAGTCCCTCGTCCCGGCCGGCATCCCGTCCGCCACCACGTCGGGCCGCAACGTCATCGTGTTGGAAGCGATCGCCCGCCAACTCACCCGCGAGCCCTAACCCTCCTGGACCGGCAGCTCGACAGGACGTGTCCGGCAGACCTGGCCGGGCTCACGCTCAGCGGGACCGGTGATCCGGCCTAGTGGGCGTATACGTACTGTCGTGCTGCAGAAGGTCTCAGGTCGGGCGGCAGCCCAGTTCGAGGTCGAGGGCGTGCTGTTCGACGTGGTTGAGGGCGTGGCGGACGGCGCCGACCGAGACGATCGCGTCGCCGAGCGAGGAGACGGCGACGCGCGGGGGAGTGCTGGTGTAGCGGGCCAGGTGGGCCTCGAGGTCGGGGAGCAGAGCGCCGGCCGCCTCGGCGACGGCGCCGCCCAGGACCACCAGTTCGGGGTTGAACAGGGTGCCGAGCGTCGCGACCACGCGCGCGGTCCGCCCGGCGATGTCCTGAAGGATGCCTTGGGCAACCTTGTCGCCGTCGGCGGCTGCGCGGAACACCTGCTCCGCGGTCACCTCGCCGTCGGTCGCGAGCTTCCGCAACGACGTCTCCACGGCCGCGTCCGCGACCGCCGCCGTACCGTCCTCGCGGGCGATCCGGGCAATCCCATGGGTGTCGCCGACCCCCTCGATGAGCTTGAGGAACACCATCTCGCCGGCGCCGCCGCGACTGCCGTGAAGCAACCGGCCGGAGTCCATCAGACCCGACCCGAACCGTTCACCGGCGAGCAGTACGACGAGGTCGTCGACGTTGCGCGCCTCTCCCCGCCAGTGCTCCCCGAGGGTCGCGAGGTTGGCGTCGTTCTCCAGCAGGACCGGCCACCCGTGCAGCTCGGTCAACCGCTGCGCCAGCCCGGTGTCGAAGCGCCGCCAGAACTCGTCGTCGACCAGGATGTTGCCGTCCCGGTCGACGGGTGCCGCGACCCCGGCGCCGGCGGCGAGGACCTGCGCGTCCGTCACGCCGGCGGACGCGAGCGCCTCGACCACGGTCTGGTGCACGATCTCGGTCCGCTCGCTCGGCGTCTTCACACCGACGGCCGATCGTCCCGCCTTGGCCACCGTTTCTCCGCGCAGGTCGGAGACCAGGACCGTCGTCTTGGCCGCGCCGATGTCGATGCCGAGCACGTACCCCGCGTGGCTGTTGAACTCGAATCGCCGCGACGGCCGCCCGACCGACGTCCGGCCGGGGTCGAGCTCGACCACCCAGCCCATCGAGATCAGGTCGTTGCAGACCGCGTGCACGGTCGCGCGGGTGAGACCGGTGGCCTCGATCAGGCCGGTTCCTGTCATCACCCGGGCGCGGGTGAGCACGCCGAGTACTTTGCCCGCGTTCACCCGGCGCAACATCGTCGGCGTGGCCGTGGGCGGCGTTGTCGGTGGTTTCGCCATGAAAGCCCCTTGACCTCGTCGTAGTACCGACCGCAGAATACATGCAGATTCTAAATTTAGAGCCTATATATAAACGCTGGGTTACCAGCAGATTCCGAGTGAGGCGATCGTGACGAGTCCGCAGACGACCGATCCCGACTGGTGGCGGCAGGCTGTCGTCTACCAGATCTACCCCCGCAGCTTCGCCGACGCGAACGGCGACGGTGTCGGTGACCTGCCCGGCATCATCAGTCGAGTCCCGTACCTGGTGGCGCTGGGGATCGACGCGGTCTGGCTGAGCCCCTTCTACCCGTCCGCGCTCGCCGACGGCGGGTACGACGTCGACGACTACCGCAACGTCGACCCGCGGCTCGGGACCCTGGAGGACTTCGACGGCCTGATCGCGGCCCTGCACGCGGAGAACATCAAGCTGATCGTCGACATCGTCCCGAACCACACGTCGAACCAGCACGAGTGGTTCGTCGAGGCGCTCGAGGCCGCGAAGGGCCACCCCGCCCGCGACCGGTACATCTTCCGCGACGGCCCGGACGGCGCCCCCGACCAGCCGCCGTCGGACTGGGACTCCGTGTTCGGCGGCTCCGCCTGGGCGCAGACCGACGACGGCCAGTGGTACCTGCACATGTTCGCGGCCGAGCAGCCGGACCTGAACTGGCAGCACCCCGAGGTACGCGCGGACTTCCTGGACACCCTGAAGTTCTGGTCGGACCGTGGCGTCGACGGCTTCCGCGTCGATGTCGCGCACGCGCTGGTGAAGGACCTGTCCGAGCCGTTCCCGTCGAAGACCACGCTGCCGCGGCAGTCCGAGTCGAACGGTCAGCACCCGCTTTGGGACCAGGACGGCGTGCACGAGATCTACAAGGACTGGCGCAAGCTGCTGAACACCTACGACCCGCCGCGGTCGGCGGTCGCCGAGGCGTTCGTGCCGGCCGCGCGCCGGGCCCGGTACGCGAGTGCCGACGGGCTCGGGCAGGCGTTCAACTTCGACCTGCTGCAGGCCGACTTCGAGTACGAGAAGTTCCGCAAGGTGATCGAGGAGAACCTCGCGCTCGCCGAGGAGAACGGCTCGTCGTCGACGTGGGTGTTCTCGAACCACGACGTCGTCCGGCACGCCACCCGGTACGGCCTGCCGCGGAACCCGAAGGGCGGCTGGCAGGACGGCAAGGACTGGCTGCTGAGCAACGGCACCGAGCCGACCGTCGACGTCGCGCTCGGCCTGCGCCGTGCTCGCGCCGCGACCCTGCTGATGCTGGCGTTGCCGGGTTCGGCGTACCTCTACCAGGGTGAGGAGCTCGGTCTGCAGGAGGTTGGCGAGCTGCCGGCCGCGAACCTGCAGGACCCGGCGTACTTCCGCTCGAAGGGCGCCGAGAAGGGCCGTGACGGCTGCCGCGTGCCGCTGCCGTGGACGGTCGGCGGCCTGTCGTTCGGCTTCGGCACGGGTGGCTCGCACCTGCTGCAGCCGAAGTGGTTCGGCGCGTACTCCGTCGAGGCGCAGCAGGACGACGTGGAGTCGACGCTGAGCCTGTACCGCAAGGCTCTCGCCGTACGGCGAGGGCTGCGCACCGGCAGCTCACTCACCTGGATCGACGGCACCGACGACGTCCTGCACTTCGTCCGCTCAGGCGGCTGGCAGAGCGTCACGAACTTCGGCGCGGCCCCGGTCGAACTGCCCGACGCGGCGGTCGTGCTGTCCAGCGGCCCACTCGAAGGCGACAAACTCCCCAGCGCGACGACCGCCTGGCTGATCTAGTCACTCCACAGACCCGCTTCGGTCAAGCCGTGCGCAAGACGGCCCTCCCCCTGTGACCGGAGCGTGAATGGACGTGGCGGGGGCGCGGGCGGCGCCCCCGTCACGATCCATGAAATGTCAGGATAAGCGTCGTGACGACGCTCGGAGATGTGATCGCGGTTCTCGATCGGCTCTACAACCCGGCCTGGGCGGAGTCCTGGGACGCGGTCGGTCTGGTGACCGGCGACCCGGAGCAGGAGGTACGGCGGATCCTGTTCGCGGTCGACCCGATGCGGGCCGTGATCGACGAGACGATCGACGGCGGGTTCGATCTGCTCGTCACGCATCACCCGTTGCTGCTGCGCGGGGTGAACAGCGTGGCCGCGACGACGCCGAAGGGCCGCGTGATCCACGACCTGATCCGCGCCGGTGTCGCGCTGCACGTCTGCCACACCAACGCCGACAACGCGAACCCGGGCGTCAGCGACGCACTCGCCGCCGCGATCGGGCTGCGCGACACCCGGCCGCTGAAGGCGATGCCGGCCGAGCCGATGGACAAGGTCGTCGTCTTCGTCCCGGTCGCGGAGACGCAGGCGATGCTCGACGCGCTGGCGAAGGCCGGCGCGGGACAGATCGGCGACTACGAGCGGGCCGCGTGGAGCGGTACCGGCGAGGGGACCTTCCGGCCGCTCGCCGGCGCGAACCCGACGATCGGGACCGTCGGGGACATCGAGGTCGTGCCGGAGAACCGGGTCGAGATGCTCCTGCCGCGCCGCAAGCGCCGCGCGGTCGTCGAGGCGCTGGTCGCGGCGCATTCGTACGAGGAACCGGCGTACGACATCTATGAGGTGGCCGCGTTGCCGAGTGAGCGTGGCGGCGGGCGGGTCGGCGTACTCGCGGAGCCGCTGCCGCTGGCCGACTTCGCGCGGCTCGTCGCGGAGAGCTTGCCGCAGACCGAGCACGGTGTCCGTGTGTCCGGGGATCTGGACCGGGTGATCGAGACCGTCGCGGTGGTCGGGGGAGCGGGAGATTCGGAGTTCGACCGGGTCCGCGCGGCGGGCGTCGACGCCTATCTGACCGCGGACCTGCGCCACCATCCCGCCACCGAGGCCCGTGCGTACGGCGATCCTGCGCTGGTCGACGTGGCGCACTGGGCCAGCGAGTGGCCGTGGCTGGTCGACGCAGACCGTCTCCTGCGCGAAGGACTAGCGGTCAAAGGCAGTACCGTAGACACTCACATCTCAACGCTCTGCACGGACGCATGGACCCTGCGAATCTGAGCGCGCCGCCACATCTTCGAAGGAGCCGACTCTGAACGCCGAGCCCGCCGTCCAACGCCGGTTGCTGGACCTGCAGGATCTCGACCTGCAGCTGGATCAGGTCGCGCACAAGCGCGCGTCGTTGCCCGAGCACCAGGCGCTCAAGGAGCTGACCGCCGAGAAGTCCGTGGTCGACCGCGAACTGGTCACCGCCGACACCGAGGTCAGCGACCTGCAGCGTGAGCAGAAGAAGGCCGACAGCGATGTCGAGCAGGTCCGGCAGCGCAAGGCGCGCAACCAGCAGCGGATCGACTCCGGTCAGATCACGTCGCCGCGCGACCTGGAGAACCTGCAGCACGAGATCGGTTCGCTCGACCGGCGGATCTCGGACCTGGAGGACGCCGAGCTCGAGGTGATGGAGAAGCTCGAGGCCGCGGAGGCGGTGCAGACCGACCTGCGCACCCGGGCCGAGGCGTTCGCCGGCCGGCAGGCAGAGCTCGAGACCACCCGCGACGCCGCGCTCAAGGAGCTCGACGAGCAGCGCGCCGAGTTCGGTGACAAGCGCTCCACGGTCGCGGCCGAACTGCCGGAGCAGTTGCTCGCGCAGTACCAGCGGCTGCGGGAGCACAACGGCGGGATCGGCGCCGCGCCGCTGGTCGGCAAGCGCTGCATGGGCTGCCGGATGGAGCTCGCACCCTCCGACCTGAACACGATCAAGGCTGCCGCGCCGGACGCCGTACTGCGCTGTGAGGAGTGCGGACGGATCCTGGTGCGGACGTCGGAGAGCGCCGCATGACGTACGACCACGTGATCGTCGAGGCTGACGGTGGATCGCGCGGGAACCCGGGGCCGGCGGCGTACGGCGCTCTCGTGCGCGACCCGGTGACACGGAAGGTGATCGCGCAGCAGGGGCGGACGCTCGGGATCGCGACCAACAACGTCGCGGAGTACTCCGGTCTGATTGCGGGGCTCGAGCTCGCCGCGGAGTACGCGCCGAACGCCTCGATCGAGGTCCGGATGGACTCCAAGCTGGTCATCGAGCAGATGGCCGGCCGCTGGAAGATCAAGCACCCGGACCTGCAGCCGTTGGCGATCAAGGCGCAGTCCCTGGCGCCGTTCGGGACCGAGTGGACCTGGGTGCCGCGGGCACAGAACTCGGCCGCCGACGCGCTCGCGAACAACGCGCTCGACGGCGTGGACATCCCGCTGACGCCGGAGCCCGCCGGATCGTCCGCAGCCTCTAAGAAGGAGCCGTCGGAGCTGCAGAAGGCGTTGCAGGGCTGGGGTCCGCAGGCCGAGCCGCCGACGCAGCTGATCTTCCTGCGGCACGGCGAGACGCCGCACACCGTCGAGAAGCGCTTCTCCGGATCCGGTGGTGACAATCCCGGGCTGAGCGACACGGGCCGCGCCCAGGCGCAGGCGGCCGCCGAGTACCTGTCGCGGATCGGTGGGGTCGACGCGGTGGTCGCGTCGCCGATGCGCCGTACCCAGGAGACCGCGGCGGTCGTCGCGGCCAAGCTCGGGCTCGATCCGGTCGTGGACGAGAACTGGCGAGAGGTCTCGTTCGGGGACTGGGACGGGCACACGTTCGCGGAGGTCCAGCAGAAGTGGCCGGACGCGATGAACGCCTGGCTGGCGTCGACCGCGGTCGCGCCGCCCGGCGGCGAATCGTTCGACACGTCCGCCCGGCGGGCCCGCTCGGCGCGTGACGGTCTGCTGGCGCGGTACCCGGGCAAGACGGTCGTCGTGGTCACCCACGTGACGCCGATCAAGCTGATGGTCCGGTCGGTGCTCCAGGCCCCGATGTCCGCGCTGTTCCGGATGGAGTTGCGCCCGGCAACGCTGACCGAGATCCACTGGTACGCCGACGGCCTCGCGTCCCTACGCTCCTTCAATGTGCAGCCCTCGCTAGTCTGACCCCTATGCCGCTGCAGAGGGTTCGTTTCGCCGAGGCCGTTCCGGAGGTCTTCCGGGCATCGTTGCAGGAGATCCGCCGGGAGCAGGAGGTGCCCGCGGAGTTCCCGCCCGAGGTGACCGCCGCGGCTCTGAAGGCTGCCCAGAACGCGCGGTTACCGGAACTCGACCGGACCGACCTCGAGTTCGTGACGATCGATCCGCCGGACTCGATGGACCTCGACCAGGCGCTGTACATCGAGCGGACCGGTGACGGGTTCACCGTGTACTACGCGATCGCCGACGTGGCCGCGTTCGTCCAGGCCGGCGATCCGATCGACGCCGAGGCCCGCCGACGCGGCGAGACGCTCTACGCCCCGGACAAGCGGACGCCGCTGCACCCGCCGGAGCTGTCCGAGGGCGCGGCCTCGTTGCTGCCCGACGTGGTCCGTCCCGCGCTGCTGTGGACGATGACGGTGGACGCTCGTGGCGAAGGCACCGAGGTGGTGTGCGAGCGTGCGTTGGTGAAGTCGCGCGCCAAGCTCAACTACGCCGACGTACAGAAGGATCTGGACGCGGGTACGGCGTCTGAGTCGTTGCAGCTGCTGCGCGAGGTCGGGAAGCTCCGCGAGCAGCGCGAACTGGAACGCGGCGGCGTCAACCTCCCGATCCCGGACCAGGAGATCGTCACCTCCAACCACGGCTGGGGCCTGGAGTTCCGTGCGCCGCTGCCGGTCGAGGGCTGGAACGCGCAGATCTCGCTGCTCACCGGCATGGCGGCCGCGCAGCTGATGACGAAGGGCAAGATCGGCATCCTGCGCACGCTGCCCGAGTCGCACGACGACCTGCGGCGCAAGCTCGGCAACACCGCCAAGGCGCTCGGGATCGTCTGGGCCGACGAGGCGACGTACGCCGAATTCATCCACGGGCTCGACCCGAAAGTGCCAGCGCACGCGGCGATGCTCGCGGCCTGCACGGTGCTGTTCCGCGGCGCCGGGTACACGGCGTTCGACGGCCAGGTGCCGGAGCAGTCGGGGCACGCTGCGATGAAGGCGGAGTACGCGCATGTCACCGCGCCGTTGCGGCGGCTGGTGGACCGGTGGGCGGGGGAGATCTGCGTCGCGCTGTCGGCGGGCGTCGAGGTGCCGGCCTGGGTGCGGGAGTCGATGGACGAGATCCCGAAGACCATGGACGACGCGGACCGGCGGGCGCACGCGTACGAGCGGTCGATCGTCAGCATGGTCGAGGCGGGCCTGGTCGCGGACCAGGTCGGCGCCGAGTTCGACGGCGTGATCACGGATGTGGACGACAAGGAGAACACCCGCGGCATCGTCGCGCTGACCAAGTTCGCGATCGAGGGCCGGGTCACCGGTGCGGCATTGCCGCTCGGTCAGCAGGTCCGGGTGAAGCTCGTCGAGGCCGATATCGCCAAGCGCACTGTGGCGTTCGAACTAGTCCCTTAGATAGTCCTCTAGGGCGGCGGTCGTTCGGTCCAGGTCGCCGGTCGCGAGCAGGTCGAGCAGGGCGCCGCGGAGCATCGCCAGTACGGCGGTACGTCGTGCCTCCGTCTCGTCGGGCGCGCTCGTCTTGAGCAGCTCGAGCCAGTCGTCGACGGTCGAGCGGGCGAAGTCCGACCACGGGCCCTCCGGCGCGACGAGCGAACGCCCGTACGCCTCGACCCAGAACGTCATCAACGGCCGGCGTTCCGGGGCGGCCAGCCAGGTCCACAGTTCCCGCGCGATCACGGTCAGGCCGGGCGGCTCGTCGTACCGCTGCTCGGTCTGGCGGAGCAGTTCGAGCTGGTCGGCGCGGCCGCGGGCGAGCAGGGCGCGGATCAGGCCGTCCTTGCTGCCGAACAGGAACAGCAGCACGCGCGGGCTCGAGCCGATCGCGGTCGCCAGCGGTCGCAGCGAGAGGTCGGCGAGCCCGTGCGTGAGCGAGTAGGCGTACGCACGCTCGAGCAGTTCTTGCTCTCGTGCGGACGGCGCTTCCTTGGTGGTTGGCACAGGGGTAGTATTGCTTACTGAAACAGTCGTGTCAGTAGATCGGGTAGGTAGATGACGAAACTGATCAGGAAGCTGGGGCAGCCTGGAGACCTCGGCTGGGTCGTGCAGTCGCATGCGGAGGTCTATGCGGCGGAGTACGGCTGGGGCCCGTCGTACGAGACGCTGATCGCGCAGATCGTGTCGGCGTACGCGTCCGACCACGACGACGAGCGCGAGGCCGCGTGGATAGCCGAGGTGGACGGGGAACGGGCCGGCAGCATCTTCTGCGTGCGCGGGCCAGACGAGACGACCGCGCAGTTGCGGTTGCTGCTCGTGACGCCGGCTGCACGGGGCCTCCGGCTCGGTGCCGAGCTGGTCGACACGTGTTTGGCGTTCGCGCGCTCAGCTGGATACAAGCGGATGGTGCTGTGGACGAACGATCCGCTCGTCGCGGCGCGGCACATCTATCTGGCCCGCGGGTTCCGCCTCACTGGTTCCGAAGTACATGAGATGTGGGGCGAAAGCCTCGTCGGTCAGACGTACGAGCTGGACCTCTAGCTCTTACAAGCCGGTGCGCCGGAGGCGGCGGTCTTGTAGATCGCGTGCGAGAGGAACGTGTTCACGTACCCGTTCGTGACGGTCAGCGCGTGGCGCGGGTGGACGCTGCCGAGTGGCAGGAATCTGCGCAGCGGGTACGCCAGGTAGTAGGCGCCGTAGTCGGTGAAGTTGAAGTGCCGCGTGCCGGGGACCGTGGCGCACCACGCCGTACCGGTGCTTGCCTTGAGCAACGAGAGGGCGCGGTCCCGGTCGTGGTCGTTCTTCGCGTCCGGGCCGCAGACGCTGGTGATACAGGAGTCGTCGGCGCCGAGCAGCAGGATCGGCGCCTTCACTCCCTTCGTCACGACGTCACCGAACTGGATCCCGTCGAGGTCGACCGCGGCCGCGCAGCGTGCGTCCAGCCGGCAGGCCTCGAGTGACGCCGCGCCGCCGAACGAGTGGCCGACGTACGACGGACCGATCGTGGAGTCGACCGAGTTCGGGAGCTCCTTGGCGACCATGCCGGCCGCGAACCGCGCATCGGCGGCCCAGACGCCGACGAGGTGATCGCCGACCTGCTTCGCGCCTTCGGTGCTCTCGCCGAGGTTCGGCGGGTTCGCTTCCGGTTTGCTCTCGACGGTCTGCCCGCCGAGGACGGTGAGGTTCGCGCTGTACGTCGGGGTGACGCCGGCGACCAGGTATCCGTGACTGGCGAGATCCTCCGCGAGCGCGGCGTACATCGGAGCCGACAGGCCCATACCGGGCAGCAACACAACGACCGGGAACCGGCCGGGTGCGACGGCGACGCGGTCGAGAGCGCGATCCTGGAACGTGTCGAACGGTCCTTGGAACAAGGAGGTCGGCGCCTTGAGGTGCAGCCCGCTCCACTCACCCGGCGCGTACTGCACGCGGCGGCCGGTGGTGTCCTTGGCAACCGGATACCAGAGCCAGACGGCGAGCCGACGGGGTCCGTTCGAGTACGGGTCGCGACGGGGTGTGTCGGTCCACTCGTACGTCCGCCGCCCCACCTGAAAACTCCCGGTCGTCTCCGGCAACGACACCGGCTCCGACCGCTGAACCAACACCCACCCCACATACCCAGCCCCACCCACAAGCACAACCAGAAGCAAGAACACGACCCCAGTCCGCACTCGCCTCCGCATACCCCCACTTTCTCATCCGACGCGGCCACACCCCGCCGTACCACCACCGAGTCGTGAGAATCGGCCCCGAATATCCCGCCACGATCCACGACTCGACAAACCCCCCCCGCCAACCAATCGCCACGACTCGGCGGCGGCTCAGGTCAGCAGCCCCCAGGAGCCGCCGACGGCGAAGACTCTTGCGCTGCCGGTGCGGGAGGTGATGTGGGCGGCCGCAGGCGGGACATAGCCGCCTCCCAGTACGACCGTGCTGCCGAGCTCGGCGACTGTGCGTCCGTCGGGGTCGAGTACGGCGAATGAGCCGTCACGCGCGACGACTGAGCATCCCGGTGGCCAGGCCACCTCGATGAGGCGGTCGGCTTTGAGGACGACGATGCAGTTCGTGGCGTCGTCCAGCGAGAGTGTTCCTTCGAGTCGCGCCGCCAGGTTCTTTGCCGGGCGTTCCTGGACAGGCAGGTACGGCATGCGGATCGACTCGTCGGCGGCCACGGTTTCGATCGTACGACGATTGTTCGCGGGCGGATGTCGAAGTGGTGGGGATGGCCCCGACGTCTCGGGTGTTCTGTTGGTTGGAGAAGGAGTTGGGATGAGTTTGCCGGAGGTTGTGTCGCGGGACGAGTGGTTGGGGGCTCGGCGTGAGTTGCTGGCCGCGGAGAAGGCGTTCACCAAGGAGCGGGATGCGCTGAACACTCGGCGGCGGGAGTTGCCGATGGTGCTGGTTGAGAAGGGGTATTCGTTCACCGGGGCGGACGGGCCGGTGGGGCTGCTGGAGTTGTTCGAGGGGCGGGACCAGTTGGTCGTGTACCACTTCATGTTCCAGCCGGAGTGGGACGCCGGGTGCCCGAACTGCACCGGGTTCGTCGACGACATCGGGTCGACGCAGCTGCTCAACGCGGCGAACACCACGTTCGCGCTGGTCTCGCGAGCGCCGTACGAGAAACTCGCCGCGTACCAGGTCGCCCGCGGCTGGGAGTACCCCTGGTACTCGTCGTACGGGAGCGACTTCAACTACGACTACCACGGCACCCTGGACGAGTCCGTCGTACCGTTCGAGTACAACTACCGCACCAAGCCCGAGTGGGACGCACTCCCGAACAACGAGCATACCCAGTCTGAGCAGCCCTTCGACCTCCACGGCCTGAGCTGCTTCCTCCGCGTCGACGAGCAGGTCTACCACACCTACTCCACCTACGGCCGGGGCCCCGACGCAATGACCTTCACCGTCACAGCCCTAGACCTAACCGCCCTCGGCCGCCAAGAACCCTGGGAAAAACCAGCCGGCCGCGCCGTGCACAACCACGACGACCACTGCCACTGAGCTGGCGGGGGCAGCAGGTGCGTGCCTGCTGCCCCCGGCGTCAGCGCGCGAAGTCGCTGATCAGTCCCGGAACCGCACTGTCGAAACCGGATACGTCCAGCATCCCCGGATCCGACGGATCGGCGATCGTCCGGCCGTTCGCGGTCATCGCGACCACGACGAGACGAGCGTCGATCCCCAGCTCCCGGCGGTACTGCTGCAGCGCCTGGTGCGGGTGGATGTCGCCGTACCAGGTCTCGTTGTCCGTGTAAACGAGGAACGTGTCGACCGAGATCTTCCGGCGACGCGCATACTCCATCGGCAGCGAGCAATCCGTGCCACCGAACGGCAGCTCCGACACCGCCCGGATCGCGTTCTCCAGCCGCTGCCGCGGGCTGATCGGGAGCCGAGTCAGCTCGGTACGCCGGTAGCCGCCCTTGCTGGTGAAACCGACGATCTCGTACGACGACTCCGTCGCGGCCGTGACGAGCGCGAGCGCCGCCGTCGCCTCCCGGCACGTGATGGGCAGCCCCGATACCGGCGCCGTCATCGACCCGGACACGTCCAGCGCGAGCAGCATCCGCTTCCCGGTCGGCTCGACCGCGTCGTACGCCAGATAGAACGCAGCGTCGAGCGCGTCCACGATCGGCCGGGACGGCGTCCACTCGCCCGCGCCGCGCGCGCCACGGCCCGCGGAATAGGTGCGCTGGGCGACGAGTACGTTGACCGGATGTACCCGGCCCTTCCGTAGGCGGGCGGCGTCCGCGAGCTGGTCCGCGACGATCCCGGCCCAGGAGCCGAGCGGCTCGAGCAGCCCCAGCCGGGTGAGGCGGGGGAGCTGCCGGAGCAGCGCGGTCTGAGGAAGGCCGTTCGCGAGCAGGGCTTCCCAGACCTTCGGCTCGTTCAGGAACCGGTCGGGGATCGTCTCCCATGACAGACCACGGTTGAGCGCGATCACGTCGGCAACCTCGGTTACGTCGATCGCAGCCTGGATCCGCTCGAAGGCAGTCAGCAGCGGCAGTCCGGACAGGTCCGCCGGCCGGCCGTGGATCCAGTCGAACAGCTCCCGTCGTACCGGCTCTGTCGTCTTGGGATGCGACAGGCGGAGCAGGTCGGCGTGCGACCAGCCGTTGCGCTGACGGTACTTGAGCACCTGGTACGCAACCGTGTCGGCGCTACGGTCGACGTACCAGTTGCCGATCGCCCGTCGCGTACCGCGGCCCCAGCCGCCGAACTGCTCCAGGTAGCCGGCGAAGCGGAAGATGTGCGTCCCGGTCCGCGCCACCAGCGGCACGGCGGCCAGCGCGGCACGGCGACCGTCGTCGTCACCGAGCTTGGCAGCTGCTGCGAGAGCGAACAGAGCCGGATCCTGCTTCGGTGCCCGACCTGCGAGGGAGATGTCCAGTACGGCGGCCACAACCTCGGAGGCCTGCTTCCGCGCGAGCTCCACGACCAGTCCGGCGTTTTCCCTCGTCAGGTCACGCTCAGAGGCGTAGTAGGTGCCTCCAGTCGTGCCCAGGGTCAGGAACCGGTGCAGCCGGGCGAAGTCGTCCTGGACGAACGTGTAGCCGCCGGCGTGGTTCTTACGCTGCCGCGGGTCGGCCTGCTCGTCCTGTCGCGTCTGCCGGGTGCTGATGAGCGCCAGCGGGTCTGTGGACATGTCCTTTCTCTCCTGTCGTTTTCGGGCATGAAAAAGACAGGCCAGGGCGGACGTGGTGCGTCGACCGGAAGATGCTCTATCCATCTGAGCTACGCCGGGCTCACACCCGCCGGCAGGACTCGAACCTGCGACACTCCACTTAAAAGGTGATAACCGATCAACTCCGGCCCACCCGGGCCTGTCTTCCCGTCAACTGTACGGCGCGAGACGTCTGAACAGCCAAGCAATTAAGCGGATCGGGGAGTGGAACGGGTCGGTCTGTAAGCCGGATTCTGTGGTGGCGATCATCCATCTACGGTGGCCGTTGCCGGGCACCTCTAGCGGCCTACCCGCGAGCTCGGGCGGGCAGCCCTCGGACGCTCGCGCGGGTGGTGGTTGCCCATCACCCTTCTTGGCCTTGCTCCACGTGGGGTTTACCTAGCCTCCGCAGTCACCTGCGGAGCTGGTGGTCTCTTACACCACCGTTTCACCCTCACCCGCACTCCTATGAACCACGGGGTTCATCGGAGCCGCTGGCGGTCTGTTCTCTGTGGCACTGTCCCGCGGGTTACCCCGGGTGGGCGTTACCCACCACGCTGCCCTGTGGAGTCCGGACTTTCCTCGGCGTCCTCTGCAAAGGACGACGCGATCGCCCGACCGACCCGTTCCGTACGATCAGGATACGGCCTCGGCCGTGACCTCGGGCCACAGGCCGTCCGGACCCCGGTGGTACGGGCGTACGTCGACCACCGCGTCCAGGTTCAGCGGCCCGTAGATGTGCGGGAAACTCATCCCGGTCCCGTCCAGGTCCTCGTCGCAGAGCGCGGACACCAGCCGGGCGGTGTCGATCACCAGCAGGCACAGCGGCTCGGTCACATCGTCGTACGCGAAGTTCGCGACCATCGCGACCTGCTCGGGGCGGGATGCGTGGATGAACGTCGCGCCGTCGTCGAGGCTCTTGCCGCGGGTCGACCACCGGTAGCTCCCGGCCCCGAGCGCCGCCTCCCACTGGTCCGCGAACGCGATGTGCAGAATCGTCGCCATAAACCCAACGCTAGTGGCTGCGGCGGTGGATTAAGGTGCTCGACATGGCCAACGAGGAGCACACCGACGCCGACGCCGAGACCAAGGCAGGGGCCGAGGCGGAGACCAAGCCCGCGAAGCCGGTCGACGACCTGGTGACGACGCAGCACACGCTGACGGTCGACGGGCAGGAGTTGCGGTACACGGCGACCACCGGACGGATCGTGCTCCGCGAGGAGGTGTACACCGACGGCAAGTTCGACGGGCTGAAGCCGAAGGCCGAGGTGTTCCTCACCGCGTACACGCTGGACGACGCGGACGCCGAGGACCGTCCGGTCACGTTCGCGTTCAACGGCGGCCCGGGATCGTCGAGCATCTGGCTGCACCTCGGTCTGCTCGGGCCGCGGCGCGTGGTCTCAGGTGACGTGGGTGAGCTCGCGCCCCCGCCGTACTCGATCGTCGACAACGCCGAGACGTTGCTGAAGTACAGCGACGTGGTGTTCATCGACCCGGTGTCGACCGGGTTCTCGCGGGCCGCGGAGGGGGAGAAGCCGGGGGACTACCACGGGTTCACGCGGGACCTGGAGTCGGTCGGTGAGGTGATCCGGCTGTGGACGTCGCGGAACGGGCGCTGGATGTCGCCGAAGTTCCTGGCCGGCGAGTCCTACGGTACGACGCGTGCGGCCGGGCTGGCCGCGCATCTGCAGCAGCGGTACGGGATGTATCTCAACGGCGTCATCCTGATCTCGGTGGTGCTGGAGTTCGCGACGCTCGACTTCACGCCGGGCAACGACCTGCCGTACACGTTGTTCCTGCCGACGTGCGCCGCGATCGCGCACTACCACGGGATGGTCGAGGAGCAGTCGCTGCCGGACCTGCTCGCGGACGCGGAACGGTTCGCGGCCGGGCGGTATCCGAATGCGCTTGCCCAGGGCAACCGAATCCAGGCGGACTACCGCGCCGAGGTGGTCACCCGGCTGGCCGCGCTGACCGGGTTGAGCGAGGACTACATCGACCGCGTGAACCTGCGGATCGAGCACGGCCGCTTCTTCGCCGAACTGCTCCGCGCCCGGCGGCTGATCGTCGGCCGGCTCGACGGCCGCTTCACCGGATGGGACCCGGACGCGGCCGGTGAACGGCAGGACCGCGACCCGTCGATGAACGCGATCACCGGGCCGTACTCCGCGGCGCTCAACCACTACGTCCGCGTCGAGCTCGGCTACGAGAACGACCTGCCGTACGAGGTGATCAACATGGACGCCGCGAAGAACTGGTCGTTCAAGGAGTTCGAGGGTCAGCAGATCTCGGTCGCGGACAAGCTCGCCGAGGCGATGCGCGTCAACCCGCATCTGCAGGTGCACGTCGCTTCCGGCCACTACGACGGTGCGACGCCGTACTTCGCCACCGAGCACACCCTCGCCCGCCTCCAGATCCCCGCCGAACTCACCGCCAACATCGAGACGAAGTACTACCCGGCCGGCCACATGATGTACCTCCACGACCAGTCCCGCATTCAGCAGTCCGCCGACCTCGGCGCCTTCATCACCGCGTCGTCCAACCGATGATCCTCATCCGCCGCGCAGACGCAGTACCGACGCCGACTGTTCCAGGCGTCGTACTGCGTCCACCGGCGGTTGAGGACGCACTTCCACTCGGCAAGCTGTACTTCGAGGCCTACGACCCCGGCGTCGCCTCGGCAACCGAACGCGAAGCACTCGAGGACATCGAGTTGACGTTCGCCGGAGAGTACGGCGTACTGGCGCCGAACCTCAGCCGCCTCGCCTGGTACGGCGATCAACTGGTCGGCGCGCTCCTCGTCGTGGAACGCGCACCCTGGCGGGACACCCCGGACTGCCCGTTCATCATCGAACTCTTCACAGCCCGATCCCACCGCCGCCAAGGCATCGCGCGACTGTTGCTGAGCGCCTGCTCGAACGTGACAGTCGCTCTCCGCGTCGAGGACATCAACACGGCGGCCCTCGCGCTCTACCGATCAGTGGGATTTCAGCCCGGGTAGATCCGAAAGCCGCTGAACGTCTTGTGTTCGAACGACTGGTAGAAGTCCTCGGCGGTGTCGGTGACCAGGTCTACGCGTTGGGCGCCGGTCAGGGGAGTGGCGTACTCGAGGAGCGCGCGGCCGATGCCCTTGCGGCGGTATGCGCGGTGGACGGCCATCTGGGACAGGTGTGCCTGGATGTGGCCGTCGCTCTGCAGGTAGGCGAAGCCGATGACCTGTTCGCCGTCGAGTGCGACGACCGTCGTCACACCAGGAGCAGTGAAGACGGCGTGCGCGCGGGTGGGATCGGCGGGGAGGCTCGGCCAGTTCTCGGCCTCGCAGATCGCCAGGATGCCCGGGAGGTGGGCCTCGAGATACTGCGTGACAGTCACGGCAGGGTGAGTACTTCGGCGCCGGAGTTGGTGACTACCAGGGTGTGTTCGAACTGGGCCGTGCGCGACTTGTCCTTGGTGGTGGCGGTCCAGCCGTCGTCCCACAGGTCGTACTCGTACGTGCCGAGGGTCAGCATCGGCTCGATGGTGAACGTCATGCCGGGCTCGATCACGTCGTCGAAGCGCTCGTCGTCGTAGTGCGGGATGATCAGGCCGGAGTGGAACGACGTCGAGATGCCGTGGCCGGTGAAGTCGCGCACCACGCCGTACCCGAACCGCTTCGCGTACGACTCGATCACGCGGCCGATGATGCTCACCTGACGACCGGGCTTGACCGCCTTGATGCCGCGGTTCAGTGCCTCGAGCGTGCGCTCGACGAGCAGCCTGCTCTCCTCGTCGACGTCGCCGACCAGGAACGTCGCGTTGGTGTCGCCGTGCACGCCGTCCAGGTACGCCGTGATGTCGACGTTGACGATGTCACCGTTCTCGAGCGGACGGTCGTCGGGGATGCCGTGGCAGATCACCTCGTTCACCGACGTACACAGCGACTTCGGGTAGCCGCGGTAGCCGAGCGTCGACGGGTACGCGCCGCGCTCCACCAGGTACTCGTGGCCGACCCTGTCGAGCTCGTCCGTGGTCACACCCGGCTTCGCCGCCGCACCGACCGCCTGCAACGCCTGCGCGGCGAGTTTGCTCGCGACGCGCATCTTGTCGACCAGTTCGGGCGACGTCACATAGGACCCGTCGAACGGCGTCGGCGCCGGCTTGTCGACGTACTCCGGACGCGGAATGGAAGCAGGTACGTCGCGGCGCGGCGAAATGACGCCAGAGGTAAGGACAGACATGGTGAGATCATTCTAGAGAGCTGCGACAAGACTCCCAGGAGGTGGTCATCCAGATGAGCGACGATCACAGCAACGAGTGGTACTACAACACCAAGACCGGCAAGGTCGAGCAGTACCAGGGTGCGAAGTCCGGCGACCGGCTCGGGCCGTACAGTTCGCCCGAGGAGGCCGCCCGCGCCCTGGAGAAGGCCCAGGAACGTAACGAGGCCTGGGACAACGACCCGAAGTGGGACGACGACTGAGGTCCGGCTCCGACGACGACGTGCCGAGGGGCACCACCCACCAGGTGGTGCCCCTCGACAGTTACCGACTTCTGTTGCTTTGCTGACGTGAAGGTCAGCGGGCTACCCGCTTGGCCGCGGTCTTCCGGGCCGGCGCCTTGCGCGCCGGTGCCTTCTTCGCAACCGTCTTCTTCACCGCGGACTTCTTCGCGGCGGTGCGGGTCGGCGCCTTCTTCGCGGCGACGCGCTTCGCGGGAGCCTTCTTGGCGGCGACCTTGCGGGCCGGGGCCTTCTTGGCGGCGACCTTCTTGGCCGGCGCCTTCTTCGCCGCGACCTTCTTGGCCGGCGCCTTCTTCGCCGCGACCTTCTTGGCCGGCGCCTTCTTGGCGACGGTCTTCTTCGCGACCGTCTTCTTGGCCGTCGTCTTCCGCGCTGCCGTCGTCTTCTTCGCAGCGGTCGCGCGCTTCGCCGGCGCCTTCTTCGCGACGGTCTTCCTGGCCGTGACCTTCTTCGCGGGGGCCTTCTTGGCCGCGACCTTCTTCGCGGGGGCCTTCTTGGCGGTGGTCTTCTTGGCCGGCGCCTTCTTCGCCACCGTCTTCTTGGCGGCGGTCTTCTTGGCCGCACTCACCTTCTTCGTCGCTGTCTTCTTTGCTGCGCTGACCTTGCGCGCGGTGGTCGTCTTCGCGGCGCTGGTCTTCTTCGCGACAGTCTTCTTGGCGGGAGAAGCCTTTTTGGCTGTCGCCTTCCCTGCGGCTGCCTTCTTGGCTGGCACTCTGCCTCCTTGGTGCGGCTGAGGAAAACCACGGTGGATTCCTCGTCGTCATGATGATGACAACACTTGTGCGCTACGTAAAGCACCGGAAACGTCCGCAGGTTAAGGAGAACTGGCGGCGGGTTCGCGGGCAAATGCCGAAAATCCTTGTGCAGAAGGGATTCCGCCGCGCCCCGAGCATGCCGGATAGGCAGAATAATTTCTTGGCGACACGCGCACAATCTGGCCATCGAACGCCCTGATCGACGAGTGTTGTCCTCGGCAACGTCCTGCGAACGTGAGGTGCATCGAGCAGATGAAGAGCGCGTACGACGACCTGCGCAACGTCGTCGAGCTACCCGATGAGGTGCATCGTGTGGTGAGCATCGTGCCGTCGTTGACGGAGTCGATCGCGGTCACGCATCCGGCCGAAATCGTTGGTGCGACCGACTGGTGCACGCATCCCGCGGACCTCGACGTCGCCCGTCTTCGCGGTACCAAGAATCCCGACCTCGATCGCATCCGCGAACTCGCACCCGACGTCGTCGTCGCGAACGCCGAGGAGAATCGCGCCGTCGATCTCGACGCGTTGCGAACGAGTGGAATCGCGGTCTGGGTGACGGCGCCAAGGACGGTGCCTGAATCACTCGACTCGCTCGGTCGCATGCTGTCCGCGATCATCGGCGGCGAACCGCAGTGGTTGCACGATGCGCGAGAGGTGTGGAGTACGCCGTACGACGGAATGCGCCGGCGGGCCGTGATACCGATCTGGCGCCGGCCGTGGATGGCACTCGGCCGGGACACGTTCGCGGGAGATCTGTTGTCGAGGATCGGCATCGACAACGTGCTCCGAGAATCCGGTGAACGTTATCCGCGCATCGACCCGGACGTGTTACCCGACTACGACGTCGTCGTACTGCCCGACGAGCCTTATCCGTTTTCACCCGAGGACGGTCCGGAGGCGTTCACGAAACCCGCACGCTGTGTCTCGGGCCGGCACCTGACCTGGTACGGACCGTCACTTGTCGAAGCCCACGAACTGCTGAGCGGACAGCTTTCGTGACCTCCGCCACGATCGTCGCCTGACATCTAGACGTGTTAGGTATGCCTCACCTACGCTCGCCGGGTGCCGTCGATGACCGCGAAGAAGAAGTGCTGCAAGGACAAGCCGAGGTGCAAGAAGTGCCCGGTTGTTCTGCTGCGCCTGTCCAAGGCAGGCTGCGCCGAGCGGCTCGATCGCGTGCACTACGAGGTGGACAAGAAGGTCCCGAAGAAGGTCCTCAAGGAAGCCCGCAAGCGCTGACTCAAGAGGCCCGGCGCAGTGTGATCACGTCCGCTGCCCGCCGGAGCATGCCGGGGATCGTGGCGTGCGCGGCCTGACCGGTCGCCTCGAGGTCGTCGCCGTACCACCAGCCGTGTGCGCTGATGGTCTGCAGCTCCAGCTCCTCCTGGTTCGCGAACGTCACGTCGACGCGGTCCACCGCGACCGCGAAGAACGTCTGGTGCTGAATGATCCGGCACCCGCCCCACTCGAACTCGATCGTGTTCGTCGCGACCGGTGTTCCGAGCGCGTCGATCGGCAGCACGATGCCGACCTCCTCGCGCAGTTCGCGGCCGGCCGCTTCCGCGACCGTCTCACCGGATTCGACGCCGCCGCCGATCGTGAACCAGTACGGCGTCTGCGGCTTCAGCGGATCCCAGCCGTGCAGCAGTAGCACCTTGCCGTCCGGACGCACCGGCAGCACGCGCGCCGTCGTACGGTGCCGGACCGTTCCTGGTGGTGGCATCTGGGATTCGCTCACACCACAAAACGCTAAGGGACACGGGCCGCAGTACGTCGGGTGTTGCGGCGCGTCTCACATGGTTGCTGTGGACATCTACGATCGAAGGCATGGCAAGCATCGGTCTCGGACTGGCAGCGCTCGGGCGTCCCGGGTACATCAATCTCGGGCACGACGAGGACCTGCCGCCGCGACGTGCGGTCGAGGACCTGCGGGTGCGGACCCACGAGTTGCTGGAGCAGGCGTGGCAAGCAGGTGTTCGGTACTTCGACGCCGCGCGTTCGTACGGTCTTGCCGAGCAGTTCCTCGGAGAGTGGATCACACCGGAACGCCGTACGGCGATGACCGTCGGGTCGAAATGGGGTTACACGTACGTCGCCGACTGGCGGCATGACGTGGAGACGCACGAGGTGAAGGACCACAGCCTCGCGACGTTCGAACGCCAATGGCCGGAGACCCTTCAAGCGCTTGGTGGACCGCCCGACTTCCACCTCGTGCACAGCCTGACGACCGACAGTCCCGCGCTCGAGGACAAGCGCTTGCTGGATCGGCTGCGCGAACTCGCGGACTCCGGTGTCCGCGTCGGGCTCTCCACGAGCGGTCCACGACAGGCCGAGACGCTGCGCAAGGCGTTGTCCTCCGGTACGCCGTTCTCCGCCGTACAAGCCACCTGGAACGTCCTGGAGACGTCAGCCGGCGCCGCACTCGCCGAGGCGCACGACGCCGGCTGGTTCGTCGTCGTCAAGGAGGCCGTCGCCAACGGCCGCCTCACGTCCCGCGCCGGCGAGACACCGTTCAACGAGTTCGCTCGCCAGCGCGGCGTCGCACCTGACGCGTTGGCCGTCGGAGCGGCCGTCGCCCAACCGTGGGCCGACGTGGTCCTCAGCGGAGCAACCACGACGGCCCAACTAGCCAGCAACCTCGCCTACCGCACCGACGGGCCGCTCACCGAGTTCGTCCAGCAACCCGAGGAGTACTGGACCGAACGCTCATCGCTCCCATGGATTTGACGGCCTGAGCGCCGCGTTCGGGAACGTCTTGCGGGTCTGCAGTGCGCCCGAGTACGGCGTTGCGGCGTCGAGGGTCTCGTTGATCATCAAGAGACTCTGGACCCGGCTCCCGTCGACCTTCACCGGGTGACCGGCCGTCGCCGGCCAGAACGCGCACGGTGCGTTGAACCAGGCGTTGTTCCAGGTCAGGAACGGCGCCGTCGTGGACCCAGGCCGCGAACGCGTTCGCCACAAACACCCAGCCGTACACGTAGTACGCCGCCTGCGTGAAGATGTCGTTCCATTCGGACGGGCCGATCTTGCCGTCGGCCGGATGGCCGATGAGCTTCTTCAGTTCGGCGTAATACCGGAGTTCGACCTGGGCCTCGGTGGTGCCGAGATGCCAGGTGGAGTTGTGCGCGGCGACGTACGCGAAGAACACCTTCACGCTCTTGTTGAACGCGAAGTCCTGGTCGAGGTTCGCGTCGTACCAGACGCGCGTCGCGTTCACGACGCCGTCGAAGATGACGCGGCGGAAGCGGTTCGGGCACAGCGTTCCGTACACCTGGCCGAGGTACGTGCCGTAGGAGAACCCGTAGTAGTTGATCTGCGGGGCGCCGAGCGCCATCCGGATGCTCTCCATGTCGCGGACCGAGTCGAGCGTGGTCAGACCCGAGCCGCCCGGGTTCACCAGCATCGGACCTTGGGCCTGCGAGTCGGGCGTCTTGTGCTTGATGCGCGACACTGCCAGCTGGATCTTCGTCCCGTTCGGACGGTTCCCCTTTGCCGAAAACATCGTGAACCGATGTAATCGGCCGGACAAGGGTTCGCCGACCGTTTCCGGACAGCTACCGGGGAGGTGCGGAGAGTTGCGTCAGAAGGTGTGTTCGTCTCCTGGGAATGCGCCCGAGGCGACCTCGGAGGCGTAGGTGGTGGCGGCGTTGGTGAGGATGCCGCGCAGGTCGGCGTACTGCTTGACGAAGCGGGGCATGGTGCCGGAGCGGAGGCCGGCCATGTCCTGCCACACCAGCACCTGGGCGTCGGTGTCGCGGCCGGCGCCGATGCCGATCGTCGGGATCGGGATGCGCTTGGTGATCTCCGCGGCGACGTCGCCCGGGACCATTTCCAGCACCACCGAGAACGCACCGGCTTCGGCGAGCGCCACGGCGTCGTCGATCAGACCGGCTGCCTGATCGCCTCGGCCCTGGACGCGGTACCCGCCGATGCTGTGCTCGCTCTGCGGGGTGAAGCCGATGTGCGCCATCACCGGGATGCCGGACTGCGTGAGCTTCTCGACCATCGGTACGACGGTGCGCCCGCCTTCGAGCTTTACCGCGTGGACGCCGGCTTCCTTCATGAAGCGCACTGCCGTGTGGAACGCCTGTTCCGGCGACGCCTGGTACGAACCGAACGGCAGGTCCGCGACGACCAGCGAGTGCTCGACGGCACCGGCCACCGCGCGTGCCAACGGGATGAGCTCGTCGACCGTCACGCGCAGGGTGGTGTCGTAGCCGTAGACGTTGTTCGCGGCGGAGTCACCGACGAGCAGCACCGGGATACCGGCCTGGTCGAAGATCTCGGCGGTGTACTGGTCGTACGCCGTCAGCATCGCCCACTTCTCACCGCGGCTCTTGAAGTCCCGCAGATGATGAATCCGATACCGGCGCGGCCGCTTCACTCCATCACTAGGCGCTGCAGCTTTCCCAGCACCTCCGCCGTACGGCGAAACCTCGGCATCCGCACCGGGCGCAACACTCGCAACCACAGGCGAACCGCCCGCCGACCTACCACCTGCAGCTGCACCACCTGCGGCCACACCTGCTCCGTTGCCCGGGAACGCGCTGCCGGCGGTTGCAGCTGCCGGGCCTACGTTGCCGGCGGAGGCGGCGGTGCTCGGTGCGTTGCTCGCGGACGGGCCTGCGGCGTCGCTCGAGCTCGGACCGGCCGGGTTGTTGGCGGCTGTCTCTGGTGTGTTGGTCGCCGACGGGCCCCCGAACGGATTGCTCGGTGTGGATTGGGCGCGGCGGCCGGCTCGGTGTGAGGTGACTTGCTCTGTGGAGATCTGGCTGGGGGCGTCCTGCTGGACGCCCGCGCGCCGACGGGCGCCGAGCGGGCGAGCTGCGCCAGGTACATGCGGCTGCTCGCCGGCCCGCGTACCAACGGGCTCGTCGCTGATCGGTGCGTTGCTCTCGTACTCGGCGCTCGGGTCCGACGGATACCCGTTGTCCCGCGCACCTGATGCCGCGTCCTGCGACGGCGCACCCGGCCGAAGCCGAATCTCCTGAGGCTGAGTCTCCTCACCCCCACCCTGCCGCCGCCCAGCCTCCGCGCGCTGGGCCTGTTCGCGCTGGGTCTGTTCGCGTCGCCGAGCTGCTTCGCGTTGCTCAGCATCCTGACGCCGCAGAGCTTCCAGGCGGCGTTCAGCGTCCTCGCGTCGCCGGGTGTCTTCGTCTCTGCGGGGATCCTCCTGCCGACGGGGTTGCTCGTGCCGGACCGCTTCTTCTTGGCGGCGGGCGTTGTCGGGCTCAGGGGAGCGGGGCGGCTCGGCTGGGCGGGGTGGCTCGGGTGCGCGAGTTGGCTCGGGGATGCGGTCGTGGCTCCAGATCGGTTCGGGGCCAGGACCAGGCTCGTAGCGGCGAGGTGGTTCCTGGCCGCGGCCGGGCTCCTGGGCTCGTGGTGCATCCGGTGGTTGAAGACGCTGCGGAGGCCGCGGCGGCTGCTGCGGACCCAACCCATTGCTCAAACCGTTGCTCGACCCATTGCTACTACTGAGCCCGTTACTCGAGCCGTGACCACTCACACCGTTGCTCGAGCCATGGCTCAACCCATTGCTGGTGCCGTTGTTCGCGGCGGGCGACGGCGGCTGCGCGGCGAACAGGTTCGGCTGTGGCGCCGGGCTGCCCCAGTTCGTACTGCCGTTGGACGACTGCGGCGGACGCTGCGGCGCACCACTCCCCGGAGCCTGAGGCGCCGGAGGCTGCGCCGGCCGCGGCTGTGCTGCACCCGACGCACCTGACGTTCCGTTGGACCCAGGCCCGAACGGACTAGGCCGCCCCTGCGGCGGCGCTTGCGGAGGCTGCTGCGCCGGCGGCTGCGGCCGGAACGGGTTCTGCTCCTGGTACTCCCGCCCGTACGACTCCTCCCGCGACTCCCCGTAGTACTCCCGCCGCTCCGGCTGTTCCTGCCGCTCCGCCCGCTCTACTCGCGGTGGCTGCTGTGAAGGAGGTGGAGCACTAGGCAGGTACGGCGGTTTCGGGACGTACGGCTGCTGCGGGACCGGCCCGCGCTCGTACGTCCGCGGCGCGTTCGGAAGCGACGGCGACGGGTCGAGACCCCATCCAGAACTGGCAGAGTCGCGGTCCCGCCAACTGTCGTTCTCATAGTCCGAGCGGCGGTGTTCCTCGGTTGCCCGGTTCGCCGGTCCGGTCCCGTACGGCGAGGGCAACTCCTCGTCGTCACCCTGGGTACCGGCCGACAGGAAGTTGTCAACCATGCCCTCATCGTCCCACCGATGCGGAGGGTGAGCGCCACCGCCTGTAGGTGAGCGATCGCTCACATCCTCTTTGGGCAGGCCGGAGCGGTCGTGGGTCTCCTCGGTGGAGTCCCACGACTGGTCCTGGGCCCAGGGGTCGGGCTGGGACGGTCGGTACCGCCAGGAGTCGCTCAGTGCTCGGCCGCCTTTCGTGCATCCTCACGCCACGCATTGGTGATCGGCAACCGGCGGTCCCGGCCGAACGCCTTGTGGGTGATCTTCGGGCCCGGCGGGTACTGCCGGCGCTTGTACTCCGCCCGGTCGACGAGCTGGATCACCTGCGTGACCAGCCCGGTCTCGAACCCGGCGGCGACGAGTTCCGCACTGCCGCGGTCCTGCTCGACGTAGTCGTCCAGCATGTCGTCGAGCAGGTCGTACGGCGGCAGCGAGTCGGTGTCCTGCTGCCCGGGGCGAAGCTCGGCCGACGGCGGTTTGGCGATCGAGTTCGCCGGGATGGGCGGCTGCTGGCCGCGAGCCTTGGCGTCCGCGTTCCGCCATTTCGCGAGCCGCCAGACGAGTGTCTTCGGCACGTCCTTCAGCGGCGCGTACCCGCCGACCGCGTCGCCGTAGATCGTCGAGTAGCCGACGGACAGCTCCGACTTGTTGCCGCAGGCAAGTACCAGGTGGCCGTCGGCGTTCGACAGGCCCATCCAGATCACCGCGCGGACCCGCGCCTGCAGGTTCTCCTCGGCGAGCCCGGTCAGGCCGAGCGTGTCCAGGAACGGCTGCACCATCGGCTGGATCGGTACGACGCGGTAGTTCAGGCCGGTCCGAGCGGCGAGGTCGGCGGCGTCGTCCTTGGAGTGGTCGCTGGAGTACACGCTCGGGTTCGAGATCCCGAACACGTGCTCGGCGCCGATCGCGTCGCAGGCGATCGCGGCGACCAGCGAGGAGTCGATGCCGCCGGACAGTCCGAGCAGCACCGACTTGAAGCCGTTCTTCTGCACGTAGTCGCGCAGTCCGGTGACGATCGCGCCGTACATCTCGGCCTCGTCGGACAACCGCGGCGCGATGTTCGACGCGATCGCTTCGTACGGCGGGAGCTCGTCGTCCTGGAGGACGGTGTGCACGATCTCGATGCCTTCGTGGGTGCCGGACGGCGTACCGGAGGCGGCCGGGAGGTCGAGGTCGACGACCATGCTGCCCTGCTCGAACTGCGGTGCGCGGGCGAAGATCTTGCCGTCGGCATCCGCGATCAGCGAGTCGCCGTCGAAGACCAGTTCGTCCTGGCCGCCGACCAGGTTCACGTACGCGAGTGCGCAGCCGGCCTCGCGAGCGCGGCGCCGTACGAGATCACCGCGGACGTCGTCCTTGTTGGCCTCGTACGGCGAACTGTTGACGACGAGCAGCAGGCCGGCACCGGCCTCGCGGGTGACCGCGACGGGGCCGCCGTCCTGCCAGAGGTCCTCGCAGATCACCAGGGCGACGTCGACGCCGTGGATGCGGACGACCTGCAGCGTGTTGCCGGGAACGAAGTGCCGGAACTCGTCGAAGACGCCGTAGTTCGGCAGGTGGTGCTTCACGGCGCTCGTGACGACGCGACCCTGGTGGATGACCGCGGCGGCGTTGGTGGGGGAGCCCTTCGGACGGCCGAGGCGGTCGATGCCCATCGCCGTACCGCCGGCTCGGTCGAGGTACCCGCAGATCACCACGATGTCGCCGAGTCCTTCGTCGGCGAGCCGCTTCGCGAGCGAGTGGATCCGGTGCTGCGAGGCGTCCACGAACGACGCGCGCAGCGCCAGATCCTCCACCGGGTAACCGGTCAGCCCGAGCTCCGGGAACGCGACCACGTGCGCACCTCGCTCGACCGCGTTACGGGTCCACGCGACGATCTTGTCGGTGTTCCCGTCGATGTCACCCACGGTCACATTGAGCTGAGCGAGCGCTACCCGAAGCTGAGGCACGAGAGCACATTACTGGGTCATCAGGCCCGACCCCACGCCCATCGCCAACCTCTTACGAATGCCGAAGGAATGTCCGCACCCGATCGAGGTTCCCGTCGACCGTCTCGATCGCGTCCACGGTCAGCCGCTCACCCTCCAACTGCGGGTACTCACTCCGCATCCGCAGCACGTGATCCCACCCCACCTCATGCCATCCCGGGATGCCCCGCCGCCGCCCTTCCAGTCGCCGGCGATGCTCGGCTTCATCGCTGCAGACACACTCCACAATCCGCAACCGCCCGTCGTACCGCGCCGCCAGCTCGCCCCACCGCTGCGCGATCTCCTCGTTGACCAGACAGTCCACGATCGCCGACTGCCCGAGCATCAGCTGCCGTTCGGCGAGGGTCCCCAGGAGGTCGTAGTACATCGCCAGGAACGTCGGACGGTCGAGACCGCCGAGGACGCCGTGCGGTCTGAGGGCTCCGAGCAACCAGTCGCCTGCGAAAGCCGGGACTCCGGTTTCTGCGGCCAGTTGTTCGGCCAGCGTCGACTTTCCGGTTCCGGGCAGTCCGGTGAACGCGATGATCTGCTTCATGGTGTCGAGGTCCGAGCGACCAGGAGGGGAGTGAGGGTGGTCCAGCCGAGGGACTGGTAGAGGTGGCGGCCTTCGGGGGAGGCGGCCAGGTAGGCGGTGGTGGCGGAGCGGCAGCGGGCTGCGTGCGCGAGGGCGGTCATGACGGCCCGCGCGAGACCGCGGCAGCGGTGGGCGGGGTCGGTCTGGATCATGTCGGCGACGGCGCCGGTGTGCAGGACCGCCATCCGTCCGGTGGCGGCGATCTCGCCGTATCCGCAGACCTGTGCCTCGATCACCGACGGCGTGGCGGAGAGCTCGAGGGAGTACGGCGGGGGAACGGGATACGACACCTGGTCGGCCAGCCGGACCGTCATCAGCCACTCGGTGCGGACGATCTCGAGCGGCCTGAGGTCGGCGGCGACGCGACCCGCGGCGCCGGCGGCGATCGTGAGCCACGACGTACCGGGCGGATTGCAGTCGGTCAGCGCGAGATGCGCGGCGGCGATGGCGTGCTGCTCGGTCGCGACGTACTCGACCCGCCGCTCCGGCTCGCCGATCCGGACGACCGTGACGTCATCGATGCGTTGGAAGTCGGTCCATCCGCGGGAGGCGGACCACCCACGCTGCCAACGAGTCAGGGCTTCGTCGTGCATGCAACTATCGAACAGCGACGAAGGTTCACTCGGCAGGGACTTTCGTCGGATGTTCCGCCGACGCCGCGCGGATTGACTGGGAATCATGAGTACCCAAGGCGGACCGACCGGACTGAGCGAACGCGCGTTGGGCCCGGACCTCGCCCGCGGTTTCATGCTGCTGTTCATCGCGCTCGCGAACTCGCACTACTTCATCGCCGGCCGTGGCTACTTCGGCGGATTCCCGACCGACGGATCGCCCGTCGACCGCGGGCTCGGGCTGTTGATCTCGACGCTCGTCGACGGTCGCGCGTTCCCGATGTTCGGCGTCCTCTTCGGGTACGGCGTCGCGCAGATCGTCCGCCGGCAACGCGAGTCGGGCAAGGAGTGGTGGCCGATCCGGAAACTGCTGTGGCGCCGCAGCCTCGTCCTGATCGTGCTCGGTTTCCTGCACGCGATGCTGCTCTACATCGGCGACATCCTCGCGGCGTACGGCGTACTCCTGTTCCTCGGCGTCTGGGCCCTGCGTTGGAAGGACCGTTGGCTGTTCGTCGTCGCTGCCCTCGTCCTCGTCCTCACCGCACTGCCCAGCGACGACAGCCTCGCCGGATCCGCCGAAGGGCCCGATCCTTCGATGCTCCCGACAACGTTCCTCGGTCAGTTCCCCGACCGGTTGGTGGTGCAGCCGTTCATCGCCGGCGTCGGCTGGATCGGCTTCGTCACGCCGTTCCTGATCGGCCTGTGGGCGGGCCGCCGCCGAATCCTCGAACGCCCGGCCGAGCACCTCACCCTGCTGCGGACACGGCCCTGCTCGGTCTCACGATCGCGATCCTCGGCGCGCTCCCGGTCTCGCTCGTCGTCGGCGGCGTCATCGCCCGGCCGAGCGACCACGCGGTGACGCTCCTCGGACCGTTGCACGACGCAACCGGTGTCTTCGGCGGATTCGGGTACGCCGCTCTGATCGCCCTGATCGCACACCGGCTGAGCGATCGCCATGGACCTCTGACCACGGCGATCGCCGCCGTCGGACAACGATCGTTGACGTGCTACCTGGCCCAGTCCGTCGTCTGGGCTCTCGTGTTCACGCCGTACCTGCTCGACCTGTCGGACACGCTCACCACGACCACGACAGCTCTGCTCGCCGTCGCGACCTGGCTGGCGACCGTACTGCTCGCCGACCGGATGCGACGCGCCAACTACCGCGGACCGTTCGAGCTCCTGATCCGGAGGATCACCTATCAGCCGAAGAGCACCGCCGCGACGCGATCCCGCAACTCCGGGAGCCGTGCGTAGAACACGTCACCCGGGCACTGCGTCGTGTTGTAGTCCCGGTGCCCGACGATCGCCGCATGCGGGTCCAGGCCGTACTTCGTGCACAACCACGCGCACGTCAGCACGGACATGTCGAACAGCGCGACCGGCACGTCCTGGCTCACGTAGATGCCTTCATGCTCGATGCCGATCGTGTGGCTGTTGTGGTTCGCGGTCTGCGCGCCGAGCACGTTCTGCCCGTTGTTGATCGACGACAGCGACTTGCTCCGGCCCTCCATCAGGAACCCGCCGCGGCTGATCGTGAGCTGGTTGCCGATGTCGATCCAGCCGTTGGTGTCCATGTGCAGGTCCTGGATCCAGTGCTGGACCTTGTATGCCGCCGCGAGCGAGTAGTCGGTGACGTTCGGGCTCGCGGTGTGGTGGATGACGATGTGGTCGGGCTTGCCGATCACCTGCGTCGCGGACTTCGGCGGGCGCGCCGACCATTCGGTGCGCGTGTAGCAGCGCGGCGCGGGGGCGGCATGCGCTGCGGTCGGGACGGTGATGCCGCCGAGCAGTACGCCGCCGGCGGTAGCGCCGAGGACGGTACGCCGGGACACCCGGGCATGTTGGAATCTTTCTGGGGCGGTCATGTTATAGAAAATCCCCTACCGCCAAGGCCTCCAAACCGGAATGATCTAATGACGTGGTGACACAGGGTCAGGCACCGGACGTGGTGCGGGTGGGGCGGGTCGGCAAGGGACTGCGGGTGCTCGTGGCCGTCGCCGGCATCGGCCTGCTGATCAACGGCTCGGTGCGCGCCAGCGACGACGCGTGGCCGTTCGGTCCGATGTCGCAGTACGCCGGATCGGTCCCGGACGACGCCAAGATCACGTTCACCCGGATCAGCGCGCAGACCGACGCCGGCACCACCGTGGACGTGCCGCTGAACATCGAGGGCGCCGGTGTCGCCCGGGCCGAGATCGAGGCCAGGTCCGGCGAGATCGTGAACGACCCGTCGTTGCTGCAGCAGGTGGCGGACGGCTGGGCGCGCAAGCACCCGGACAAGCCGCAGTACGTGAAGCTCGAGCTGATCCGGGACACCACTCAGTTGGTCAAAGGCCGGGTCGAGGGCCCACCGACGCCCGAGGTCCTCGCTACCTGGGAGGTGCGCAAGTGAGCACCACCCATCGGACCGCCGCCGGCCGGGTCGCCGACTGGTTCACCCCGACGATCGCCCTCGCCCGGATCGCGTGGCTGCGGACGATCCTCTACCTGTTCGTCATCCTCGACATGCATGCGTTCGTCCGCGACACCCGCGACAAGGGCGAGCACCCCGGCCTCTACCAGCCGCTGCTGCTGGCCAGGCTCCTCGACCTGCCCACGCCGTCCGTCGCGAACACGACCGCCTTGTACGTCGTCCTGATCGCGGCCTGCCTGATCGCCGCGACCAACCGGCTGCCGAGACTCGCGGGCTGGGTGGTCGCCCCGGCGTTCACCTGGTGGGTGCTGATCGGCATGAGCGACGGCAAGGTCGATCACGACCATCTCGCCCTCGTCGTCGCACTGTGGGTTCTGCCGACGGTGGCGCCCCGGACCGGCGGCTGGAATCTGCGGTGGCGTCGCGAAGTCTCGCCGTACGCGGACCAGACGAAGTCCGAGGCGGCCGGCTGGGCGATCCGGTGCATCCAGATCTCGGTGATCGCGACCTACTTCCTGTCCGCGATCGCCAAGCTCCGCGGTGCCGGCTGGACGCTGGCGTGGCCGGGCAGCGCGATCCTGACGTGGGCGATCGTGCGGCGGCCGCACCCGGTCGGGGAGTGGCTGCTGCACTATCCGTGGGTGCTGCACGTGATGCAGTGGGTCGGCATCATCGGGGAGTTCTGCTCGCCGGTGATCCTGTGGCTCAAGGGGCGCTGGCAGCTGTTCGGGGCGCTGTTCTTCCTCGGGTTCCACGCGGCGAACACGGCGATCCTGCTGATCCACTTCCTGCCGACGGTCGTCTGCTGGTTGGCGTTCGCGCCGCTCGAGCGCGTCGTACCGTGGTTCCGGCAGCGCCGCGCAGCCCGCTCAGACGGCGATGCCCGAGAGGCCGAAGACCAGGCCGAACACGGCAGGCAGGCCGAGCAGCAGGCCGGCGCGTAGCTTGAACCGGCGGCCGCCGGGGCCCGGGGTCCGGACGACCCGGGACAGCACGGCGCCGGCGTACCCGAAGACCAGGGCGGCGAGCAGGATCTGGCGGGTCGGCAGGTTGTCGGCGTTGTGATGCGTCAGCCCGAGCGTGACCAGACCCGGGCAGCAGAACGCGCACATCCCGAACCCGAGCTCCGGGATCGGCAGCCAGCGGCGCCCGAGCACGTCCCGCTCGGCGGGTCGCTGACGGCGCAGCGACTGCGCGAAGCGGGCGGTGCTGACGATCAGGTCGCTGAGGCAGAGGACCGCGGCCACGATCAGGGCGGCGTGGAAGATCGTCTGCACAAAGGGACACGCTAGGCCCTGAATGCGGTCAAGTCCTCCCTGGCACGTAACGTCTGCTTAACAAGGGCGGGGCACACTGTGAGAGACCTTGTGAATGTGCCTGAGAGATATGCCGGTGAGAGGTGGACTGATGGACAAGCAGCAGGAGTTCGTACTGCGCGCGCTGGAGGAGCGCGACGTACGTTTCGTGCGGCTCTGGTTCACCGACGTGCTCGGGTTCCTGAAGTCGGTGGCGGTCGCGCCGGCGGAGCTGGAGAGCGCGTTCGCGGAAGGGCTCGGCTTCGACGGGTCGGCGATCGAGGGCTTCGCCCGGGTGACCGAGGCCGACATGCTGGCCAAGCCGGACCCGTCGACGTTCCAGATCCTGCCCTGGCGGGGCGAGACGATGGGCACCGCGCGGATGTTCTGCGACATCAACATGCCCGACGGCTCGGCGTCGTTCGCCGACCCGCGGCACGTGCTGAAGCGCACCCTGTCGAAGGCGGCCGATCTCGGGTTCACGTTCTACACGCACCCGGAGATCGAGTTCTACCTGTTCAAGTCGCTCACCGGCGCCCCCGGTACGACGCCGGAGCCGGTGGACTCGTCCGGGTACTTCGACCACACGCCGCAGGGCATCGGCAACGACTTCCGCCGCGAGGCGATCACGATGCTCGAGTCGATGGGCATCTCGGTCGAGTTCAGCCACCACGAGGGCGGTCCGGGGCAGCAGGAGATCGACCTGCGGTACGCCGACGCGCTGTCGACCGCCGACAACATCATGACGTTCCGCGTCGTGGTGAAGGAGGTGGCGCTCTCGCAGGGGATCTACGCGTCGTTCATGCCGAAGCCGTTGTCGGACCAGCCCGGATCCGGGATGCACACCCACATGTCGCTGTTCGAGGGCGACCGTAACGCGTTCTTCGAGGGCGGCGCGCAGTACCAGCTGTCGAAGACGGGGCGGGCGTTCATCGCCGGCCTGCTGCAGCACGCCGCCGAGATCACCGCGGTGACGAACCAGTGGGTCAACTCGTACAAGCGGCTCGCCGTCGGGGACGAGGCGCCGTCGTTCGTCTCCTGGGGTCACAACAACCGGTCCGCGCTCGTGCGGGTGCCGATGTACAAGCCGCACAAGGGGCAGTCGAGTCGGGTCGAGTTCCGGTCGCTCGACTCGGCCGCGAACCCGTACCTCGCCTTCGCGCTGATGCTCGCGGCCGGCCTCAAGGGCATCGAGGAGGGCTACGAGCTCCCCGTCGAGGTCGAGGAAGACATCTGGTCCCTGACCCCACGCGAACGCAAGGCGCTCGGCATCAAACCCCTCCCCGGCAGCCTCGCCGAAGCCATCAGCGCGATGGAGGACAGCGAACTCGTCGCCGAGACCCTCGGCGAACACGTCTTCGACTTCTTCCTCCGCAACAAACGCGCCGAATGGCAGGACTACCGCCGCCAGGTAACCCCCTTCGAACTCAACAAACTCCTCCCGGTCCTGTAGGACCTTCAGCCGTCGACCTTGAAGGGGTCGTGGTTGGTGAGGAGTTTGTCTAGGCGGGCTTGGTCTACTCGGGTGGTTACTGCGGAGATCTCCTGCCGGTCCCGGACCACTTTGCACAGGACGACCGTTGACGTGACGACGTACAACAGGCCGAGTGCGAGGAACGCCCGTACCCAGGGTTCGGCTGGTAGGTAGGCCAGGGCGAGGACCATCGCGGAGACCGAGATCCCGAAAGACGCGACTGCCTGGGCGTAGAAGGCTGCCGTCTGCTGTGGCTGGATTCTTTTCGTCATGCCGGAATCGTCGACTGCCCGAGCCGCCGCCACATCCGTAGAACCACTCGGTTCAGACGGCGGCGGTCTGGGGTGGGGCGTCGTCGGAGGCGTGCTTGGAGGCCCAGCGGGCGGCCGCGGTGGAGTGCCGGTACGGCGGTTCGGCGGCGACCGGGGGCATCTCGACAGCCGCTTCGTAGGTGGGGGCGGCGGCAACGACCGGGGTGCCGTCGGGGGCCAGGGCGTTGACTTCTTCGACCGTGAGGATGCCGACTGGGCGGACGCCTTCGGTGATGATCACGATGCAGCCGGGGATCACCTGCTGGGCTCGGTTTCCCTTGGCAGGAACGAGAATTCCGTCGATCGGCGTCCGCCAGGCGCCCGGCGAGAAGTGCCGCAGCGCGATCCCGGCCTGGCCGTCCTCGGGAGTGCGGGGCGGGAGGTACGCGGTCGCCGTGTAGTCGTAGTCGTAGTCCGGCTCCGGCGGCCCGGAGACTCGTCCGCCCTGCTGGGGTGTCAACCACACCACCGTGCCGCGCACGGCGAGCGACCCCGTCATCATCACCATGAACAGTCATCATGCCCGACTACTGAGCGAGTTCGCTACACGACACCGTGTATTCACCGCAATCAACCCGAGATCTTTGGGCCCGCACCAACCGTTCTGCGTGGCCGGAAACGGTTGGTGCGGGCTCAAGGTGGGGGATTGGGTAGCCTGCGGGGGTGGCTGACGGGCGGAGGGGGTCGTGGGAAGGCCGGCTGGTTCGGCTGGGGTTCGAGGACCCCCGGCGGGCGGCCGGGATACTCGAGGACCTCGACGCGCTGGACTCGCACAGTCCGCTGGCTACCGAGCAGCTGATCACGACGCTCTCGGAATCGGCTGATCCCGATCTCGCGCTGCAAAGTCTCTGCTCGATGGCCGAGGCGCTGCATCGGAACAAGCACGACCTCGCCGCGTTCGCCCGCACCCTCGAGATGGACGACGGCTTCCGTCGCCGGCTCGTGTACGTGCTCGGCGCGAGCGAGGCGCTCGGGCGGCATCTCGGCGTACATCCGCGTCACTGGTACGACCTCGCCGACCCCGCGCTCGCGGGGGCCCGGCCGTCGGTGGAGGACGTCGCCGCCAAGCTCGCGACCGCCGTCGATGCGGAGAACCCAGTCGACGCGCTGCGAGTCGAGTACCGCCGCCTGCTGCTCCGGCTCGCGGCCCGGGATCTCGCCGAAGGACTGCTCGTCGACGAGGTGGCCGCCGTACTCGCGGATCTCGCCGGGGGAGCGCTCGAGACCGCACTGCACATCGCCCGCAACCAGTACTTCGCCGCGCATCCGGCCGCCGCCGACTGCCGGCTCGCGATCATTGCCATGGGCAAGTGTGGTGGCCGGGAACTCAACTACGTCAGCGATGTCGACGTACTGTTCGTCGCCGAGCCGCTCGACGGCGAACCGGAGCTGCCGGCCCTCAAGACGGCGACCCAGCTGGCCGCGGCCGCGATGCGGATCTGCTCGGCGCACACCGGCGAGGGCACGCTCTGGCCGGTCGACGCCGCACTCCGGCCGGAAGGTAAGTCCGGTCCACTCGTCCGCACGCTCGACAGCCACCTCGCGTACTACCAGCGCTGGGCGAAGACCTGGGAGTTCCAGGCCCTCCTCAAGGCCCGCCCGGTCGCGGGCGACGCCGAGCTCGGTCGTGAGTACTCCGAGAAGATCGGTCAGCTCACGTGGTCCGCGGCGGACCGGGAAGGGTTCGTCGCCGACGTCCAGGCGATGCGCCGCCGCGTCATCGACCACATCCCGGCAGCGGACGTGGACCGCCAGCTGAAACTCGGTCCCGGTGGATTGCGCGATGTGGAGTTCGCCGTACAGCTCCTGCAGCTCGTGCACGGTCGCAGCGACGACTCGGTCCGCAGCGGTACGACGTTGGTCGCGCTGGAGGCCCTGACGAGCAGCGGGTACGTCGGCCGTACGGACGGCGCCGTACTCGCGGATGCGTACCGCTTCCTCCGGTCGATGGAGCACCGCATCCAGCTGTTCCGTCTGCGTCGTACGCATCAGGTCCCGGACGACGAGGCCGACCTGCGACGGCTCGGCCGCTCGCTCGGCTTCACGAAGAACCCGGTCACCGATCTCACCGCGGCCTGGAAGAAGCACGCGCTCGAGGTACGGCGCCTGCACGAGAAGCTGTTCTACCGCCCGCTGCTCGCGGCGGTCGCGCGGATCCCGGGCGACGAAGTACGCCTGACGCCCGAGGCGGCCAAGCAGCGGCTGACGGCCCTCGGGTACGCCGATCCGGGGTCGGCGCTGCGGCACATCGAAGCACTGTCCGAAGGGGTCTCGCGGCGTTCGTCGATCCAGAAGGCGTTGCTGCCCGCGATGCTCGGCTGGTTCGCCGAATCACCCGATCCGGACGCCGGTCTGCTCGCGTTCCGCACGATCTCCGACGCCCTCGGCTCCACGCCCTGGTACCTGCGCCAGCTGCGCGACGAGGGTGCGTCGGCCGAGCGGCTGGCGCACCTGCTGGCCAGCGGCCGGTACGCCGTCGACCTGTTGCAGCGCGCCCCGGAAGCGACCGCGATGTTCGCCGACGAGCGAGAGCTGACGCCGCGCGGCGAGGACGCCCTGCTGGCCGAGATGTCCGCCGCCGCCCGGCGGCAGGATTCGCCGGAGGCCGCGGTCGCCGCGATCCGCGCCGTACGACGCCGTGAACTCTTCCGGACCGCTGCGGCAGACCTGTCCGGCCTGCTCGACGTCGAGACCGTCGGCGACGGGCTGACCGACATCGCCGTCGGAACGCTGACGGCCGCGCTCGAAGTCGCGCGCAAGGCGGTCGCGAAGGGTGAGCCCGAGCCGACCCGGATGTCGATCGTCGCGATGGGCCGGTTCGGCGGTCACGAGCTCGGGTACGGCAGCGACGCGGACGTGATGTTCGTACACGATCCGCTCCCGGGCGCGGACGAGAAGAAGGCGACGGACTTCGCGACCCAGGCGGCGACCGAGCTGCGCCGGATGCTGTCGTTGCCCGGCGCCGACCCGGCCGTCGCGATCGACGCGGACCTGCGCCCCGAGGGCCGGCAAGGACCATTGGTACGGACGCTCGCGTCGTACGCCTCCTACTACGCGCGCTGGTCGGCCGTGTGGGAAGCGCAGGCGCTGCTCCGCGCCGACCCGTTGTGCGGCGACGCCGACCTGTGTCAGTCGTTCCGCGAGCTGATCGACCCGCTGCGCTACCCGGTGAACGGGGTGAGCGAGCGGGACGTGATGGAGATCCGCCGGATCAAGGCGCGCGTCGACGCCGAGCGGCTGCCACGCGGCGCTGACCGGAGCACGCACACCAAGCTCGGACGCGGCGGTCTCGCCGACATCGAGTGGACCGTTCAGCTCCTGCAACTCCGCGAGGCACACCGCGTTCCCAGTCTCCGTACGACGCGCACGCTCACCGCGCTCCGCGCCGGGGTGGAGGCCAACCTCGTCGACCCCGCCGAGGCCGAGACGCTGCAAGCGGCCTGGGTGCTGGCCACCCGGATCCGGAACGCGATCATGCTCGTCCGCGCCCGCCCGGGCGACTCACTCCCGCGCGATCCGCGCGACCTGGCCGCCGTAGCGCAGATCTGCGGCTACCCGCCCGGCGAGTCCGGCCGCTTCTCCGACGACTACCTCCGCACCACCCGCCGCGCCCACAACACCGTCGCCCGCCTGTTCTGGGACGACTGACCGTACCGAAGAACGGGTAGTCCTCCCGCCCGACGTCCGATCTACCCACTCCGCCCGCCCGCGCCTGCACGCCGGAGCCGACCACTACCCGTCCTTCGGTCCGCAGCATTGACAGGCAACCTTTTAGTTGCCTATGGTCGAGTCGTGGAGCTGGTGTTCAAGGCGTTGGCCGACGAGGGGCGGCGGCGGTTGCTGGACGCCCTGCGGGAGCGCAACGGGCAGAGCCTGCAGGAGCTGTGCGAGCTGCTGCCGGACCTGACCCGGCAGGGCGTGACCAAGCACCTGCGGATCCTCGAGGACGCGAACCTCGTGGTCACGGTCAAACGCGGACGCCACAAGCACCACTACCTGAACCCGGTGCCGATCAACGAGATCGCCGAGCGGTGGCTGAGCAACTACGAACGCGACAAGTTGCGTGCGCTCAGCGCGCTCAAGGCTGCTTTGGAGGAGAAATGAGCAAACCGGCCATGATTCACGTGACCTACATCGAGACCACCCCGGAGAAGCTCTGGGAAGCGCTCACCTCGGGAGCGTTCACCAAGCTGTACTGGTTCGGCCGCCGGATCGAGTCCGACTGGACGGTCGGTTCGCCGGTGCGGTTCTACGACAGCGCGGACGACAGCCTGTCCGACTCCGGCGAGGTCCTGGTGTACGACGAGCCCAAAACGCTGGCGTACACGTTCAAGAACGCAGCCCAGACGGATGACCCGGGTCGGGTGACGTTCACGATCGAGCCGGCCGGGAAGAACGTAGTGAAACTGAAGGTCGTGCACGACGAGATCGCCGAGGACACCGTCGAGGGCTGGCGGAACGGCTGGGCCCCGATCCTCGCCAACCTGAAGACCTACCTGGAGACCGCGCGAACCCTGGAGATCACCTTCTCCTAGAATTCACCTGGTGGGAGCAACAGATCAGGTCCGGCAAGTCGGTGTCTTCAGCACCGTCCGCCGCAGCGTGCGGATGACGGTGGGGCAGAAGCGCGTCTGGGAGACACGGTGGCCTGAGCTCGGTCGCACACAGGAGGATCTGCCGCCTGGCGAGCTGGATCTGGCCGAGTGGTTCGGCCGTACGGCGCCGACCGTGCTGGAGATCGGCTCCGGGATGGGGGAGGCGACCGCGCAGCTCGCCGTCGCCGCCCCCGAGGTCAACCATGTGGCCGCCGAGGTCTACCCGGCCGGTCTCGGCCAGCTGATGCTGTGGGTGGAGAAGTACGACCTCGACAACGTCCGCCTGCTGCAGGGCGACGCGGTGGACTTCCTGCGTGATCACGTCGCCTCGGGCGCGCTGGCCGGCGTACGGATCTACTTCCCGGATCCGTGGCCGAAGAAGCGGCACCACAAACGCCGACTCGTCACGGCGCCGTTCGTAGCGCTGATCGCCGACCGCCTGCAGCCGGGCGGAACGTTGCACCTGGCAACGGATTGGGCAGACTACGCCGACCGCATGCTCGAGGCGTGCGAGGCCGAGCCCTCGCTCCGTAACCAGTACGACGGCTGGGCTCCGCGCCCCGAATGGCGGCCGGTCACCAAGTTCGAGTCCCGAGCCCAGGCCGAGGGCCGCGACGTCCGCGACCTCATCTTCACGAAGCGGACCGGCTCGTAAAGGACCACTGCCCAGCACCGACGGTGTAGATGGTGTACCCGTCGGCGTACGTCGCCGAGCCCGCGAACGCCCGCGGTACGGCGTCGACATCCGCGGTCCGCGCCGACGGCACATGAACCTCGGCCGTCGTACCAACTGGCACGTGCACGTCCAGCGACAGCACCCGTCCCGTCTTCTTCCACGAGACCGCCACGCGCCCGCGGATCGTCTCGGTGCGGATGCTCGCCGAGTCCACCTCGTCGCGGGCATCCGGCCGTACGACGATCCGCTCGCTCCCGGCGTCGACGACGCGCAGCCCGGCGACGTTCTCGAAGATCCACTGCACGACGGTGCCCTGGAAGTAGTGGTTGCGCGACCGCGAGTCGTCCTCCCACTTCTCCCACATGGTGTCCGCGCCGAGGTCGAACCAGTAACCCCAGCTCGGGTAACTCCGCTGCAGCGCGACCTTCGTTGCCACGTCGCCGTACCCGTGCGCGGTCAGCACCGGCAGCAGTACGCCGACGCCCAGGCAGCCCGTGTTGAGATGGAAGCCACGCGCCTCGACATCGGCGGCCAACCCGGCCGCGACCTGCTCGACGAACTCGTCCGGCACGATCCCGAACGCCAGCGGGACCGCGTTCGACGTCTGCCGGTAGTCCGGGTCGTCGGCCGACCGGTACCGTCCTTCGGCGCGATCCAGGAACGTCCGGTTCAGCCCGTCAGCGAGTTCCTCCGCCGCCTTCCGGTACTCGTTGGGCTGTCCAATCAACTCGCCGATCTCCGCCGCGACGACGAGCGCCCGGTAGAGGTACGCCGTACCCGTCAACCGCCGGTCCTCCGGTGCAGGACCACCTCCGAACCCTGGCGGCAGCCAGTCGCCGAGCACACTCACCGACAGCCCGTCCTCGACGCGGTCCAGCTCCCACGCGAGGTAGCGCGTCAGCGAGTCCCAGTGCTCGCGGAGCAGCCGCTCGTCGCCGTACCACCGGTACATCTCGCGCAGCAGGAACGGATAGACGGTCGGCCATTCGGTCGCGGGGGAGAGGTCGGTGAAGCCCCAGCCGCTGGTCGGCACGATCACCGGGAGCTGCCCGGAGTCGGCCTGGCTGTCCCGGATGTCGCCGAGCCACTTGGTGAAGAACCGCGCCAGGCCGAAGGTCGCGAGCATCGTCGGCGCGCCGACCTGCGCGTCGCCGGTCCAGCCGTTCTTTTCGAAGTACGGCGTATCGGTCGGGATCCCATGCAGGTTGCTGAGGATCGTCCGCCGCATCGCCCGTTCGAACTGTTCGTACGGCGCCTGCGTCGAGGCGAACCGGGTCACCGACGGGACGTCCGAGTTCACCACCCGCAGTTGCAGGTCGGCGGCCGCGCCCTCGAGTTGCACGTACCGGAAGCCCTTGTACGAGAACCGCGGCTCCCAGGTCTCGACCCCGGTGCCGGCCGCGATGTACTCGTCGCGCTGGATCCGGTCGCCGTCGACGTGCACGTTCCACGCCTCCACGTTGCCATCGGCAACCGTCTCGCCGTGCGTGAGGCTGATCGTCGTCCCGGCCGGGGCAGTGGTGGACAGCCTGGTCCAGCCCGCCACGGTCCGTCCGAAGTCCACGATCCACACGCCCGGCCGGACCTCGGTGACGTCGACCGGGTCGACGGTCTCGACCACCCGGATCGGCTCGTGGGCTTGTGCGGTCAGTTTCCCCTTGGGCGCCTCGACGACCGATGCGGCGGACCAGGCGGAGTCGTCGAACCCGGCCGCATCCCAGCCGGGCAGCGCACGCCGCGCGTCGTACGTCTCGCCGGTGTACAGCGAGTCCGACAGCGTCGGCCCGCCAGTGATGCGCCACGTCTCGTCCGTGACCACCTCGTCCACGCGGCCGTCGTCGTACTCGACGACCAGCCGGACGATGAGTCGCGGATCGGCGGTCCACGGGGTGTCGTGCCAGCGCCAGACGTTGACCGAGGTCAGTCCGAAGAAGCCACGCCCGAGTTCGGCGCCGACCACGTTGTCGCCCGCCTGCAGAAGCTCGGTCACGTCGTGCGTGACATAGAGGACAGTGCGGTCGTAGGCGGTGAATCCCGGATCGAGTACGGCGTCACTCACTGCGTGCCCGTTGAGCCGCAGATCGGCGTACCCGAGACCGCTCGCGTAGAGCCGGGCGCGCGTGACTGTCCCGTCGACCGTGAACCCGCGCCGGAGGAGCGGCGCGCTCTCGGTCGCGCCTCCGATCCACTGCGCGGCACCGAACCCCTCGTCGAGCAGCCCGGTCTCGAACCAGGAAGGCTCGGCCCACTCGCCAACGCCGTCGTCAGAGAGTCGGACGGTCCAGTAGTACCGCGTGCGTGCCGCCGTCGGGCCGTCGTACTCGATCCCGAAGGTCCGCGCGGACTCGACCTTGCCCGAGTCCCACACGTCGGCGCGCTCCGGCGTCAGCAGCTCCGGCGCAGAGGCGACCAGGATCTGGTACGCCGTCTGCGTCGCGCCGTACCCGGGGGCGACGGCGACCCAGCTGAAGCGTGGCCGAGGGACGTCGACGCCGAGTGGCTGGGCGGCGTACTCGGTCTTGAGAGATCGAGGAGTCAGCACGCTGAGGACCGTAGGCAGTCGCGCGCCCGGCTTTCAACCGTCTGACCAGATCCGGCCGATGATCACCTTTGATCGGTTGTCTCGGTAAGTGATTGACAGGTCCAAATACTGAAACCTCAGCATCTTGCTCGACTTTGTCCGCTTTCATAGTCCTATGCAGCTGATCACGAACGCGCCCGGAGACGCCCTCACACGGCGCCGGCACGTCGATCTGCTGCGCGTGAACTCCTCGGGTTGTTGAACGACGGCGTACCTTCCTGCCCGTCTCCTCCCCGTTCCGTAGGAGTACATCCATGCGTCGCCTCGTCCTGATCGCGCTGCTCGGCTCGATCGCCCAGCTCGTCGACGGCACCCTCGGCATGGCGTACGGCGTCACCGCCAGCACCGCCCTGCTCATCACCGGGATCACCCCGGCCGTCGCCTCGGCCTCGGTCCACCTGGCCGAGGTCGGCACCACGCTGGCCTCCGGCCTGTCGCACTGGCGGTTCGGCAACGTCGACTGGCGCGTCGTCGCGCTGATCGGGGCGCCCGGCGCGGTCGGTGCGTTCGCCGGTGCGACGTTCCTGTCCAGCCTCTCGACCGAGTCGGCGTCCCTGTGGGTGGCCGGCCTGCTGCTCCTGCTCGGCGTCTACATCCTGGTCCGGTTCGGTACCGGGAAGGTCCGGGCGGTGATCGAGGGCCGCCCGGCCGGGAAGTTCCTCGGCCCGCTCGGTCTGGTGGCCGGCTTCATCGACGCCACCGGCGGTGGCGGCTGGGGTCCGGTCGCGAACTCCGCGCTGCTGTCCAGCGGCAAGCTGGCGCCGCGCCGGGCCGTCGGTTCGGTGAACGCCGCCGAGTTCCTGGTGTCGGTCGCCGCCAGCATCGGATTCCTGTTCGGGCTGGGCGGGAAGAACCTGCCGTTCGGCATCGTCGCCGCGCTGCTGATCGGCGGCGTGATCGCGGCCCCGCTCGCCGCCTGGCTGGTGTCGCGGCTGGCCACCCGCTGGCTTGGCGTCGGGGTCGGCCTGGTGCTGATCCTGACCAACGCCCGCACCGTGCTGAACGGCCTCGACGTCACCACCGGCCCGCGGTACGCCGTCTACGCGGCCCTCGTCCTGGGCTGGGCCGCGATCGTCACGTACGGCGTCCGCGCCGCGGCCCGCCGTACCGTCCGCGAGGCCGAACGACTGCTCGACGAATCCGAGCTCGAGCCCATTTCCTGAACTTCACGTTCCTTCAAGACAAAAGGTCTTCCTGTGAGCATCTCCGCCATCCGTCCGTTCCGCCTGCTCGCCGCCGCCCTGGCGCTGACCGTCGCTGCTGCCGGCTGCTCGCGCGCCGACGGCAACGAGTCCGCTGCCGCGTCAAGCGACAAGGGTCCCGCCACCGAGCTGCGGCTCGGCTACTTCCCGAACGTCACCCACGCCGCCGCACTGGTCGGCCTCGGCAAGGGCCTGTTCACCAAGGAACTCGGCAGCACGAAGCTGGTGCCGACCAAGTTCAACGCCGGCCCCGAGGCCGTCGGCGCGCTGCTCGGCGGCTCGCTGGACGCGTCCTTCATCGGCTCCGGCCCGGCGATCAACGCCTACGCGAAGTCGAACGGCGAGGCGGTCCGCCTGATCGCCGGCGCCACCTCGGGCGGCGCGCAGCTCGTGGTCAAGCCGACGATCACCAAGCCGGCCGACCTGGTCGGCAAGACCGTCGTCACGCCGCAGCTCGGCAACACGCAGGACGTGTCGCTGAAGAAGTGGCTCGCCGAGAACCAGCTGACCGGCAAGGTCAAGGTGACCAACCTGGAGAACGCCCAGACGCTGGACGCATTCAAGAAGGGCGACGTGGACGCGGCCTGGCTGCCCGAGCCCTGGTCGTCCCGGCTGGTCCTGGACGCGGGCGCGAAGGTGCTGCTCGACGAGGCGACGCTGTGGCCGAACGGGCAGTTCCCGACGACCGTACTGATCGTCCGGACGCAGTTCCTGAAGGAGCACCCGGCAACGGTGACGGCGCTGCTGAAGGGCCTGAACGCGGCGATCGACTTCAGCACGTCGGACGCCGCGCAGGCGAAGACCGTGGTGAACGACCAGCTCAAGGCGGCGACCGGCAAGGCGCTGAAGCCGGCGGTCATCGACCGGGCATGGCAGCACATCAAGATCACCGCGGACCCGATCGCCGCCACCTTCCCGCAGCTGGCCAAGGACCAGGTCACCGCGGGGATCGCGAAGCAGGCGCCGAACGTGGCCGGCTTCGCGGACCTGGGACCGCTGAACGAGGTCCTCACTCAGGCAGGCAAGCCGGCGGTCGACGCCGCCGGCCTGGACGCCAAGTAGCAGTCAAGTAGCAGGCCAGTAGTAGTAAGGAGAGCTCGATGACCGCCACAGTCGACGCGCCGCCCAACCAGCTCACTCCGGTGCGGTTTCACCAAGTAGGGAAGGCGTTCGGCAGCGGCCGGAAGGCTGTGGTCGCGCTGGACGGCGTCGACCTCGAGGTCGGTGCCGGCGAGTTCGTCTGCCTGCTCGGCGCCTCCGGGTGCGGCAAGACCACGCTGCTCAACCTGGTCGCCGGTCTGGACCGGCCGACGAGCGGCCGGATCGAGCTGAACTCGTCGCGCCCGGCGGTCGTCTTCCAGGAGGCCGCGCTGATGCCGTGGCTGACGGCGGCCGGGAACGTCGAGCTTCCGCTGCGAATGGCCGGCGTACCGAAGACGCAGCGGCGGGCCAAGGCCGCGGAGCTGCTGGAGCTGGTGCGGCTTGCAGGCCTCGGCGACAAGCGGCCGCACGAGTTGTCCGGCGGCATGCGGCAGCGGGTCGCCCTGGCCCGCGCGCTTGCATCAACCACGGACAGTGCGGACGCGGGCAAGCCGTCGTTGCTGTTGATGGACGAGCCGTTCTCGGCGCTCGACGCGATCACTCGCGACGTACTCCAGGGCGAGCTGCTGCGGATCTGGCGTGCGACCGGTACGGCGATCCTGTTCGTCACACACGACGTCCGCGAAGCGGTGCGGCTCGGGCAACGCGTCGTACTGCTGTCGTCGCGTCCTGGGCGCGTCGTACAGCAGTGGGATGTGGACGACGCACCTGATGCAGTTGACGAGATCAACACCGCGCTGCGCAAGGTGATCAGCAGTCATGCCGCTTGACGTCCAGGAAGGATCCGTCGAGGCCGGCCTGGACGCCCTCGACACACCCGTCAACGCGCCCGAGGGTTCGCGGGTACGGCGCATTGCCGCGCGCGTCCTGCCGCCGATCGGGGCGATCGTCGTCCTGGTGGCGATCTGGCAGGCGTTGTGGGCCGCAGCGTTCTGGCCCGAGTTCAAACTGCCCTCGCCGGCGGCCGTCTGGGGTCAGATCTGGCAGCTGGTGACGAGCGGCGACATCGTCGAGCTGTTCTGGGTGTCCGTGCACCGGGCCGTCATCGGGTTCGCGATCTCATTGTTGATCGCCGTACCGCTGGGCCTCGCGATCGCGAACATCCGCGTCGTACGGCGGGGGATCGGGCCGCTCGTGTCGGGGCTGCAGAGCCTGCCCTCGGTGGCGTGGGTGCCGGCGGCGATCCTGTGGTTCGGGCTGAACGACCGCGCGATCTACTGGGTGGTGCTGCTCGGCGCGGTGCCGTCGATCGCGAACGGGCTGGTGTCCGGTCTCGACCAGGTGCCGCCGATCCTGCCGCGGGTCGGCAAGGCGCTCGGGGCCGGCCGCTTCGGCGGGATCCGGTACATCCTGCTGCCGGCTGCGCTGCCCGGGTTCCTCGGCGGGCTCAAGCAGGGCTGGGCGTTCTCCTGGCGGTCGCTGATGGCGGCCGAGCTGATCGCGACCTCGCCGGAGCTCGGTGAGGGCCTCGGGCAGTTCCTGCACAACGGCATGTCGCTGTCGGACATCTCGATGGTGTTCGCCGGGATCGTGCTGATCTTCGTGGTCGGCGTCGGCATCGAACTGCTGGTCTTCCGGCCGCTGGAGAACTCGGTGCTGCGCGCCCGAGGACTCACCACATCCGCTCGCTGATACGGCGTGTGCCCGCAGTAGCCGTACTGTTGGAACGTGGTCCGATTTCTGCCGTTCCTGATCAGCCTGGTGCTCACTGTCTACGCGCTGTTCTCGTGCATCCAGACACCCGACGAAGACGTGCCGCATCTGCCGAAGCTGCTGTGGATCGTCCTGATCGTGTTCGTCCCGTTCGCGGGGCCGATCGTCTGGCTGCTGATGTCGCGCGCGCACCTCAACCGCCAGGAGAGCGTCGTACGGCGGGAACCGTCGAAGCCGCCCGCGCGACCGACGGCGCCGGACGACGATCCGGACTTCCTCAAGTCACTGGATCGCTACCGGGACCCGCGCACGACCGTGAAACCGCCCGAGCCCGAGGACCCGGCGGACGAGCCGAAGCAACCACCGAAGACACCGAAGAAACCGAAGGACACCAAGGGGTCCGAGGACTCCCCGTCCGAGACCGACGAAGGTAAGGCCTGAGTTTTCCACACAGGCCTTACGCGGTTCGCCGGCTGGGACCTAGGCGGACTTCCGGTGTTCGGGCAGGAGGGTGTTGTCGCGCTCGGACTCCGTGGTGCCGCCCCAGACGCCGTACGGCTCGCCGACGGCGAGGGCGTGCTGGCGGCATTCGGGCTGGACCGGGCAGGTGCCGCACAGCGACTTGGCCACCATCTCGCGGGCGCGTTTGCGAACGCCACGCTCCGATTCGGGTGAGAAGAAGAGTTCCGGGTTGACGTCCCGGCATGCGGCTTGCGACTGCCAGTCCCACAGATCCATGAGCGGGCGGGGCAGACGAGGCATCCCTCTCGACATGGCAACCTCCTATGACTCACCGTAAGCGCGGACGGGCGCTCGGTGAAAACTATGCTCATCTCAGAGCGAGTTCAACCCTTGTTGTCTCGAAGTTCGGGCCATTCGTTATCGCCGCGTGCCGTCGCGGCCCGTGATCGGGGGATTTCAGGCGGGCGGGGTGTTCACGTCATCACCTGATGTGACATGAGTCACTTTAACGGTGCAAGTTCGTCTGCACGTGCAGATGCCTCAGGCACCGATTTCGGGGTCGAATCGGTAGTGCTCGTGGGTGCCGTGGGGTGTGTTCCGTTCGCCGGTCAGGGCCCGGATCACCGTCGCGTGCGTGATCGCCAGAACCGGTCCGTCGGTGCTGGCGGTGTGCCGGGCGAGGGCGGCGCGGGCGCGTTCGCGGACGCGGGACAGTGGCTCCCAGGATCGCTGGATGCCGTCCGGCCATTCCCCGTCGTACGCCTCGAACTCGGCCTGGGCCGCGCGGACGTCGGCGGCGCTGCGCCACAGACCGGTGTGGTCCGGCAACCAGTCGCGCAGGTCGTAGTCGACCTTCACGCCGAGCGCGAGCCGGTGGCCGATGATCGCGGCGCTGTGCAGGGCCCGGGTGAACGGGGAGCTGACCAGGTACGTCGCGCGGATGCCGCCGAGCAGGTCGGCGAGTTCCTCGGCCTGTTTCATCCCGAGCGCGGTGAGTGGGGCGGAGTCGGCCGCCATCCCCGGCCAGCCGCGGGAATCGATCGGCTCGTAGTCCGGCTCACCGTGCCGGACCAGGTAGATCTGAGTCACGGGCATGTTCTACCTGAGATGTCGGGCCCCCGCCCATCCACGGGTGTGGCCGGGCGGCGGCGAGTCGGTCAGGGACGCCGGCGGCCGCACCTGGTGCAGCTCGTCGAAGAGGTTGTCGACGCCGGCCCGAGGCGCCGCCGGCCCGGTCTGTGCAGTCTGTGCGTCGATCCAGCGGATCTCGGTCGCGCCCTGGTGGCCGTGCACGGCCAGGATTGCGTCGACGTTCGGCCAGACGGCCGTCGCCGGGTTGTCGCCGCGCCAGCGCAGGGCCACCGAGCCGTCGGTGAACTCACACCCTTCCGCCACCACGCCGGTCCCGGACACGCCACTGGGATCTCGGTACCGAACCAACTCGAAGGTTCGCGGCCTCACCACCTGCTGCACTCCCCGATGTCTCGATCCGGTCTTGCAGCGATCAACGAAGCCACCCATGAGGTGGTTACTGGCGAGCAACCGGCCGACGCATGAAAACGCGCTCCGCGGGGTCGAGTCCGAAGGCTGTCTCCGCGGCCAGGATCTCGGTCAGCCCGGGCGTGAATTCCGCGGCCGGCAGCTCCGTGAACCCGAGACGCGCGTAGTACGGCGCGTTCCACGGCACGCTCCGGAACGTGCTCAACGTCAGCACCGGAAACCCTTGCTCGGCGGCCCACGTTCCGACGTACTCGATCAACCCTCGCCCGATGCCGTGCCCGTGCTGATCCGGATGCACGCTCACCTGCTCGATGTGTACGCCGCCGTCCACGAGCTTCACGAACACGAAGCCGGTCGGCTTGTCCGCGTCGTCGACCGAGACCCACAGCCGCCCGGCCTGCCGGAACTCCTCGAAGACCTCCACCGCGGGCGGCGGATGCTCCGCAACGTCCGTCATACCGATCTCGCGAAACAGCACGCCGGCGGCAAGCTCGAGCTCCTGGAGAGCGGGGAGCTCGTCTCGATGGGCGGTACGGATGTTCATGGGTGCTATTGTCGTCCTCGTGAAGCGCAGCTATTGGCGATTTTTTGAGTGGCCGGCCCTGGTGCCGGGCGACTCGGCCGATCGCTGACGCCCACCCGCACACACCAGAGCCGGCACGAAGGCAAGGACAACCGTCCTTGCCTTTTCTCGTTCCCAGCCGGCTGACTGCGTCGCACGCATACGGACCGGCGGAAAGGTCCCCAGAATGAACACCCTCCCGAAGCCGAGTGAACAGTCCCGAGTCGTCGACCGACGAATCGAGAAGGCCGTTCCCCTGGTCACCCCGCTCGCCCTGCACGACGAGTTCCCGCTCAGCGACGACGTCGCCCGAACCGTTGCCGACGGTCGCCAGGCGGTGGCCGACGTACTGAACCGCGTCGACGACCGCCTGATGGTTGTCGTCGGCCCGTGTTCGGTCCACGACGCCGACGCGGCGCTCGAGTACGCCGAACGCCTCCGGCCGGTCGCCGAGCGGCTGTCCGACGGCCTCCTTGTCGTGATGCGGGTGTACTTCGAGAAGCCGCGCTCGACCCTCGGCTGGAAGGGCCTGATCAACGACCCCGGCCTGGACGGCTCCGGCGACGTGAACCGCGGTCTGCGGATCGCCCGGCGGCTGCTCGTGCAGGTCAGCGAGCTCGGGCTCCCGGCCGGTTGCGAGTTCCTCGACCCGATCACCCCGCAGTACATCGCGGACACCGTCGGCTGGGGTGCCATCGGCGCCCGGACCGTGGAGAGCCAGGTCCACCGGCAGTTGTCGTCCGGCCTGTCGATGCCGATCGGGATGAAGAACCGTCCGGACGGTTCGATCGCCACCGCCGTCGACGCGATCAAGGCAGCCGCCGTACCGCACGTCTTCACCGGTATCGACCACGACGGCGCGCCAGCGATCCTGCACACCCGCGGCAACCCGGACTGCCATCTGGTACTCCGTGGCTCGGACAGTGGCCCGAACTACGACGCGGAGTCGGTCGCCGGCGCGGTCGACCTCCTCCGCAAGGCGGGGCTGCCGGAGCGCGTGGTCATCGACGCCAGCCACGGCAACAGCCGCAAGGACCACCGCCGGCAGCCGTTGGTGGCGCAGGAGATCGGTGCGCAGGTCGCGGCCGGCAACCAGGCGATCGTCGGCGTGATGCTGGAGTCGTTCCTGCAGGAGGGTCGCCAGGACCTCGACCCGACGCGGGAGCTGGTCTACGGCCAGTCGATCACCGACGCCTGCATGAGCTGGGAGACGACCGAGCAGACGCTCCAAGAGCTGCGGGATGCAGCAATCGCTCGACGCGGATAGCTGTTCATCTCGAGGTCTCGCTTCGGCTACGGGCCACCCATAAGGTCCGGACCATGACTGAGATCTCCCGGCGCCTGGTGCTCGGTTCGGTGGCGGGTGGGGCAGCGGTCTCGCTGCTCCCACCGTCACTGCACACCGCGATGGCGCAACCAGTGAGGCGTGGTGGTCTGCGCGCGATCGAGCACGTGATCGTGCTGATGCAGGAGAACCGCTCGTTCGACCACTACTACGGAGCGCTGCGCGGAATCCGCGGGTACGGCGACCGTCAGCCGCTGCGGCTGCGCAACGGCAAGAGCATCTTCCACCAGCCGAAGACGGGCGGCGGCGAGGTGCTGCCCTTCTCGCTCCGGAAGGCCGCCGCCGACGCGGGCCGCAACCCGGACGACATCCAGTACCTCGGCGCGCTGGCCCACGGCTACAGCGACGCCACGCAGGCCTGGGCAGGCGGCTGGAACGACGACTGGGTGCAGGCCAAGACAGCCGCCACGATGACCCACTATGACCGCCGCGACATCCCGCTGCAGTACGAGCTCGCCGAGACGTTCACGATCTGCGACGCGTACCACTGCTCGGTCAACGGTTCGACCAACCCGAACCGCAACTACCTGTGGTCCGGCACGACCGGCTACGAGCCCGGTACGACGAAGCGCGCGGTGACGAACGCGGCGTACGACTACAACCACGCCGGCTACGACTGGACGGCGTACCCGGAACGGCTGGAGCAGGCCGGTGTCTCCTGGCAGATCTACCAGGAGTGGGACAACTTCACCGACAACGCGGTCGAGTACTTCAAGACCTTCAAGGAGATCGGGCACAAGATCCTCGAGAACGTGCCGGGCGGGTACCGGACGACCGAGGAGTTCTACGACAAGCTGTTCGCGAAGACCGAGGCCGAGCGAGCCATCGCGTTGCAGCAGCTGTCCCTGGCCGTCGAGAAGCTCCCGGCCGCGGACCAGAAGCTGTTCCGCAAGGCGATGTACCGGTCCGAGCCGGAGTCGCTGGTGCCGCGGCTGCGCGCCGACATCAAGGCCGGCACGCTGCCGAAGGTGAGCTGGCTGGTGCCGTCCGCGGTCGATTCCGAGCACCCCGGTTCGTCGACACCGGTCGGCAGCGCGAACCTGATCTACGACGTGCTCGACGCGATCGCGTCCGACCCGGAAACCTGGTCGAAGACCGTCCTGATGATCAACTTCGACGAGAACGACGGGTACTTCGACCACGTCCCGCCGCCGGTCGCGCCGCAGCCTCCCTCGGGTGAGGGCGACGACTGGTATGCCGGGAAGCCGATCGGTCTCGGCCCGCGAGTCCCGATGACCGTGGTGTCACCGTGGACGGTCGGCGGTCACGTGAACTCGCAGGTCTTCGACCACACCTCGGTACTGCGGTTCCTCGAACGCTGGACCGGTGTCCGCGAGCCGAACATCAGCTCCTGGCGCCGGACGGTCTGCGGTGACCTGACCTCGACGTTCGACTTCGACCGCAGCTACCGGCAGCCGTCCGTCGACAAGCCCGGCCCGGTCCCGGCGCCCATCAACCGCTGGCACCCGGCGCCGCCGACCGATCAGGCGGTGCCGGCGCAGGAGCCCGGTCGGCGTCCCGCCCGCGCACTCCCTTACGGACCGGCGGTTTCGGGATCGGTGGCCGACGGCAAGCTGATGCTTGCCCTCAGCAACCACGGCGCGCAGTCGGCGCACTTCGCCGTCTATCCGTACGGCGGCGAACTCCCGGCGCCGGCGCACTTCGACGTCCACCACACGCACGCGGACAAGACGCCGGGCGACAACCCGACCGTGGTCGCGATCCCCGTCGACGGTCCGTTCGAACTCGCGGTGCAGGGCCCGAACCGGTTCTGGGCGGAGATCGCCGGTTCGTCCTCGGGCCCCGCGGCGGGCCTCGACGTACGCATCGAGAACCGCGCCGGCGCCCTCCAGTTGCACCTGGTCAACGCCTCGAGGAAACCCCTGACCGTGAAGCTGAAGGCTCGCGGCTACGGCAGCAAGACCACGACGATCGAGCTCCGCGGCAAGCAGTCCCGCCCGCTCTTCTGGCCGACCGACAGCGGCTGGTACGACGTGGAGGTCACGACTCCCGACGACCCGACGTACCGCCGCCGTCTCTCCGGCCACCTGGAAACGGGCAAGCCCGGCATCACCGGCTGACGCACACGGCATCCAGGTAAGTCATCGAGGAGGGATCTCGCCGCTCCCGCGCTGAACCAGCGCGGGCTCGAGGACGATGTGACGAGGTGGGCCGCCGGCGCCGTTCAGCCGGTCCAGCAAGATCCGGCCCACCTCGGCACCGATGCGCTGGACGTCCTGCCGGACGACCGTGAGGGCGGGCTCGACCAGGTCGGCCAACGGAAAGTCGTCGAAGCCGACCACGGCGATCTCGTGCGCCGCCCCGGCGGCCCGCAGGGCGCGAACCGTGCCCACCGTGATGATGTTGCGCCCGGCCAGGACGGCGGTCGGAGGGTCCGGAAGTTCGAGCAGGGCGGTCACGGTGGCGGCCGCCTCCCGATCGCTGCGGATGCCGTGGACAAGGAGTTCGGGGGCGAGCTCGAGGCCCGCCTCCGCCAGCGCCGCGCGGTATCCGGCCCGGCGCTCGACGGCTGTCTCGATCTCCTCGAGGTCACTGAGCATGGCGATCCGCCGGTGACCGCCGGACAGCAGATGGTTCGTGGCCACCTTCGCGCCGCCGAGGTTGTCGATGGTGACGGAGTCACAGTCGAGGCCGTGCGGCCGGCGGTCGACGAAGACGATCGGCAGGCCGGCCCGGCGCTCGCTGACCAGGTACTCATGGCGATGGGTGGCCGGCATCAGGACCAGGCCGTCCGCCCGGCGGGCGACGAGATCGGAGACGATGTCGCGTTCCCGCTCCGGTTCCTCGTCGAGACTTGCCGCCAGTACTGACAGTCCGGCCTGCCGGAGGACATCCTCGAGCGCCCGCAGCAGGCCGGCGGAGAAACTGTTTCCGACGTCCTGGAGCAACGCGCCGACGATGCCGGACCGGGCGTCCTTGCGGCGCAAGGTGCTGGCGCCGAGATTGTGCCGGTAGTCGAGCCGTTCGGCGGCGTTCAGCACCCGCTGCCGTACGGCGGTCGACGCGCCAGGCTCTCCGTTGACGACTCTCGACACCGTCTTCACGCTGACACCGGCCAGCAGAGCGACGTCCTTCATGGTGGCCCGAGCCGGTCTCGGACCCTCCGAATCAGGTTGCGTCATCGTTGTCGTCATGAGATGCAGTATTTCCGATTGAGGCCTTGACTACAAGCATGGCCAGCGGTTGTCTTGCCCTACGTCAACGTTGACGTAAGAACAAAGTTCGCCGCTTGGAGAGGGATCCTGGACATGCACCTGAACTCACGTACGGCGCGCCTCGGTGTCGCCGTGGCCGCGACCGCGAGCCTGCTCGCGCTGGCGGCCTGTGGCTCCGACGACCAGTCGGCTTCCTCGACCGACAAGATCGGCGTATCGCTCATCACCAAGGACTCGACGAACCCGTTCTTCGTCGCCATGCAGAAGGGCGCCAAGGAAGAGGCCGCCAAGAACAACGTGGACCTGACCGTGGCCTCCGGCAAGGCCGACGGCGACGAACAGGGCCAGGTTCAGGCGATCGAGAACGCCATCGCCCAGGGGCAGAAGGGCATCCTGATCACGCCGAACGGCCCCGGCGTCAACTCCGCGATCAAGAAGGCGCGCGACGCCGGACTGTACGTGATCGCGCTGGACACCCCGCCGGACCCCGCCGACACCGTCGACATCACCTTCGCCACCGACAACTTCGAGGCCGGCAAGCTGATCGGCCAGTGGACGAACAAGCAGCTGGCCGGCAAGCCGGCCACGATCGCGCTGCTCGACCTGTTCAACGACAAGGTCGTGTCGGTCGACTACAACCGCGACCAGGGCTTCCTCACCGGGATGGGCATCGACGTCAAGGACAAGAAGAAGAACGGTGACGAGGAGAAGTCCGGACAGTACGCCGGCGGTTCCTACTCGATCGTCTGCAACGAGCCCACCCAAGGCGCCGAGGACGGCGGCCGGTCGGCGATGGAGAACTGCCTGACCAAGAACTCCAACATCAACGTCGTCTACACGATCAACGAGCCCGCGGCGATCGGCGCGTACAACGCTCTGAAGGCGGCCGGCAAGACCAGCGGCGTCCTGATCGTCTCGGTCGACGGCGGTTGCGCCGGCGTGAAGTCGGTCAAGGACGGCGTGATCGGCGCGACGTCGCAGCAGTACCCGCTGAAGATGGCCTCGCTCGGTGTCGAGTCGATCGCCAAGATCGCCCGCGGCGGCGAGAAGCCGAAGACCAGCGACGGCCTCGACTTCTTCAACACCGGTGTCGCGCTGGTCACCGACAAGGGCGTGGACGGCGTTACCAGCATCGACACGACGAAGGGAAGCTCGTTGTGCTGGGGCTGACCACTGAATCGCCTGAATCGCCTGGTCGGAGGGTGACGCGATGACCGTCCAAAGTACGACGCCGGGCGCCGCCGCGCAGGAACTCGCGCGTCGGGAACACACGCTCAGCCAGCGGGTGCAGCATCTTCTGCACCAGCGGCCGGCGCTCAGCCCGGCCCTCATTCTGCTGCTCACGGTGGTCTGTTTCACCGCGGTCAACAGCAGGTTCTCCAATCCGGCTGCGCTCTCACTGCTGGTCCAGCAGACCGCCGTGGTGGCCGCGCTCGCGGTGGGGCAGACGCTGATCATCCTGACCGCGGGCATCGATCTGTCGGTCGGGGCCATCACGATCTTGTCGACGATGGTGATGGCGACGCTGGCGGCCGAGAACGGCTGGCCGGCCTGGCTGGCCCTTGCCACCGGCATCGTTCTCGGCCTGGCCGCCGGTGCGCTGAACGGGGTCCTGGTGACCCGGATCGGCCTGCCACCGTTCATCGTGACGCTGGGCACCCTCAGCATCTTCACGGCGATCGCCCTGCTCTACTCCAGCGGTCAGAGCATCCAGAACAACCGGCTGCCGGCGCTGCTCAACTGGACCGGGGACGGGTTCAAGATCGGCCAGTTCACGATCACGACCGGCGTCGTGATCGTCGTCGCCCTGTATCTCGTGGTGGGCTACGCACTCAGCCAGACCGCGTGGGGCAGACATGTGTACGCCGTCGGCGACGATCCGGAGGCGGCCCGCCTCAGCGGTGTCCGCTCGAGCCGGGTCTTGCTCAGCGTGTACGCCGTTGCGGGCCTGATCTACGGCATCGCCGGGTGGACGCTGATCGGCCGGGCCGGCGCGGCCAGCCCGAACGCGATCGTCGACGCCAACCTCGACAGCATCACGGCCGTCGTGATCGGCGGGACCAGTCTGTTCGGCGGCCGCGGCGGCTTGCTGGGAACGTTGCTCGGCGCTCTGATCGTGCAGGCCTTCACCGTCGGCCTGTCGCTGGCCGGCGTCGACGCGCAGTACCGGCTGCTGGCGGTGGGGATCCTGGTGATCGTCGCGGTCTCGGTCGACCAGTGGATCAGAAGGGTGCGCTCATGACGGCAACGGCAAGTCGCGCACAGGACACGCAGTTGCGCGCGCCCGTCCTGTCGGGGCGTGGTCTGGTGAAGACGTTCGGCCGGGTCATCGGCCTGGACGGCGTCGACCTCGACCTGTACCCCGGTGAAGTCCTCGCGGTCATCGGCGACAACGGCGCGGGAAAGTCCACGCTGATCAAATGCCTGACGGGCGCACTGGTCCCGGATGCCGGCCACCTCCTGCTGGAGGAGCGGCCGGTGATGTTCCGGCGGCCGCAGGATGCGCGTGCGGCAGGCATCGAGACCGTCTACCAGACGCTGGCGGTCGCACCGGCGCTCGACATCGCCAGCAACCTGTACCTGGGACGGGAGGAGCGACGGCGAGGGGTTCTCGGCTCGGTCTTCCGGATGCTCGACCACCGCGGCATGCGCGACCGGGCTGCGACCGCGGTGCGTGATCTCGGCATCCAGACGATCCAGAACATGCAACAACCGGTGGAAACCTTGTCGGGTGGCCAGCGGCAGGCGGTCGCGGTGGCCCGGGCAGCCGCCTTCGGCAGCAAGGTCGTCGTGCTCGACGAGCCGACGGCAGCGCTCGGTGTGAAGGAATCCAACCAGGTGCTCGAGATGATCAAAGGCCTGCGGGAACGGGGGCTTCCGGTCATCCTGATCAGCCACAACATGCCGCACGTCTGGGAGGTCGCGGACCGCATCCACATCCAGCGACTCGGCAGATGCGCCGGGGTCATCACGCCGGACTCGCACACCATGAGCGAGGGGGTGGCGATCATGACCGGCGCGACCAATCTGGACGCCGATCCCACAGAATGATCGGCGTGTAGTCAGCGAGCGATGGCCGCCGTACGGGCCTTGGTCACGGTGATCAGGTCCGCGGGGGACAGGCCGATGTCGAGACCGCGCCGGCCGCCCGACACGTAGACGGTCGGGTGGTCGGCGGCGGTGCTGTCGACGACCGTGGGCAGGGCGCGCTTCTGGCCGATCGGGCTGATGCCGCCGACGACGTACCCGGTGGTGCGCTCGGCGGCGGCCGGGTCGGCCATCACCGCCTTCTTCCCGCCGGCCGCGGCTGCGATCGCCTTCAGGTCGAGCTGCTTGTCGACCGGTACGACGCCGACCGTGAGTTTCCCGTCGACCTCGACGAGCAGCGTCTTGAACACCTGCTCAGGCGCCAGCCCGAGCGCCGCGGCAGCCTCCAGCCCGAACGACTTCGCCGCCGGGTCGTGCTCGTACGCATGCGTCGTGAACTCGACCTTCGCCTTCGCCAACGCAACGGTCGCGGGTGTGCCCTGACTCTGCTTCTTCGCCACGGGGCGAGCTTAGTTTCCGGTGAGCCGCACGCAGCAGTGGCCGGGGGTGCCGGCGAGTTCGGCCCGGAGTGGCGAGTCGAGGCTGGTCAGCAACCCGGCGACCAGATGCAGGTTCATCCCGCAGACCAGCTGCGGGTGGTCCTTCGCCAGTCGCCGGAACGGGCAGTTCGCCAGCGCGATCCCGTCGTCGTCCGGCCGCGGCTCGAACCCGTGCGCCTCGAGCACCTGCACCAGAACGTCCCCCTCGCCTCGATCGCGGGCCGTTCGGCCTAGAGCTTCGCCGTACTCGCGGGCTCGTTGGTTGACCGCCTCTCGGGGAGTGAGGTTGCTGGTTTCGGCGTCCTGGATGGCGGTGGCGAGGAGGTGGCCGGCGACGGCGTACTGGCGTTCTGGGAGGCTGATCTCGATCTCGCGGTCGGAACGGTGGTACAGCTTCGCGGGCCGTCCCGCTCCCGGGCCGGTGCGGCCGGTGCGGCGCTCGTAGCAGGTGTCGAGCAGACCCTCTTCAGTCAGCTTGTCGAGGTGGAACGCGGCCGTGGTCCGCGGGATCCCGAGCGCACTCGCGGCGTCGTCCCGGCTCACGGGCTCGGGACGGCCGACGACGTACTCGTAGAGCCGGCGACGCGTCGGCTCCTCCAGCACGGCGACCGCCTGAACAGCGGCGTCCCAGGACATGTCCACGGAATGATTCTATCGACAACATCGGTTGGACTAACAGTATGCTGTCAGTTCGTTGATATCTCAGGGAGTGTGCAGATGGCGATCTCGGCCGACCTCGAGTCCGTGCCCCTCCATATCGTCGCGCGCCGGGCGGAGATCGACCTGCCCGCCGCGCAGCGTGCGGTCGCGGATCTGCTGACCGCGCTCGGGCGGGATCCGCAGAGCGCGCACCTGGCGGACACCCCGCGCCGGGTCGCGAACGCGTACGCGGAGATGCTGACGCCGCGGGAGTTCGAACTGACCACCTTCCCGAACGACGAGGGGTACGACGAGCTTGTCCTGGCCAAGGACATCCCGGTGCAGTCGCTGTGCGAGCACCACCTGCTGCCGTTCCAGGGCGTCGCCCACGTCGGGTACCTGCCCGGCGACCGGATCCTCGGGCTCTCGAAGCTGGCCCGGGTGGTGGAGCTGTTCGCGCGCGATTTCCAGGTGCAGGAGCGGCTGACGAAGCAGGTCGCCGACTGGCTCCAGGATCACCTCGACCCGAAGGGGGTCGGCGTGGTGATCGAGGCCGAGCATCAGTGCATGTCGTTGCGCGGCGTACGGGCGGCAGGCTCGCGGACGGTCACGTCCGCGCTGCACGGGATCCTGCGCGACAGCCCCAGTTCGCGGCAGGAGTTCTTCGCGCTGACCGGCCTCACCCCGTAAGGGCAGCCAGGCGAAGCTTCAGTCAGGCCGACGCGGCTGCCGGCGGGTGGATGTGGGTACGGCGGCCGGTGGCCAGGATGTGCGTGAGCTCGCCGGGCAGCAGGTCGGTGCCCGGGACCGGCTCCATCTCGGAGACGTCCAGCCAGCGCACGACGGTGGCGCCGCAGTGGCCGTGGACGGCGAGGATGGAGTCCAGGTCGGGCCAGACGGCCGTCGACGGGTTCGCGCCGTGCCAGCGCAGGGCGACCGAGCCGTCGGTGAACACACAGCCTTCGGCGACGACGCCGGTCCCGGAAACTCCACTGATGTCGGTGTAACGGACGAGTTCGAACGTCTGGGGTTTCACCGGCGGCACCCCGTGTGGCGTGAAAGAGCTGCCATGATCCTTTCCCCGTAGTGGTGGCGTGGTTGGGCTCTCGCCACAAACCGGGGACATGTACTGACTGTCAGCGGGGAAGGACGGTCTGTAGCGACTCATCTTCTCAAAACAAGCTAGAACCAAACCCCCCGAACACGCCAGACCTGAATCCGCGTGTCTCAATCCTCGACCCGTGATCGAATACCACGGTGTTCCTGACGATTGGTACCGATCTGGCCGGAGTGGACGCGCCCGCGAGTGATTTCGGGTTCCTGTTGCACAAGAACCCGGCCCGTCCGCAGGCGATCGACGTCACCGGAGGATCGGCCCATGTCTTCTACCCGGAAGCGACCGGCGAGCGCTGCACGGCGGCGGTACTGCTCGAGATCGACCCGATCGGCCTGGTGAAGGCCGGCCGCGGCAAGGCGGCCGAAGGCTTCACGCTCGGGCAGTACGTCAACGACCGCCCGTACGCCGCCTCCAGCCTGCTCGCCGTCGCGCTCGGAAAACTCTTCCGTACGGCGATGAACGGTCGCTGCGACGCCCGCCCGGACCTCGCCGCGCGCCCGATTCCGCTCGAGGTGCACGTCCCGGCGCTCCCGTGCAACGGCGGCGCCGACCTCGCGGAGCGGTTGTTCGCGCCGCTCGGCTGGACCGTGGACGCCCGCCCGGTGCCGCTCGATCCGGAGACCCCGGCGTGGGGTGATTCGCGGTACGTCGACCTGCGGCTGACCGGCGTACTGCGGTTGGCAGACGCACTCAAGCACTTGTATGTGATGCTCCCGGTTCTCGACGACGCCAAGCACTACTGGGTCGGATCGGACGAGGTGGACAAACTCGTTCGCGCCGGGGACGGCTGGCTGGGCACGCATCCCGAGAAGGATCTGATCTCGCACCGCTATCTCGCGCACCGTCGCTATCTGGCCGACGCTGTTTTGGAGCGGCTGGCCGAGGCGGACGGGGTCGAACTGGCGGACGAGAGTTCGGATGAGGGCTCGGTGTCGCTGGCGGTCGAACGGCGTACGACGGTGGCCGGGGTACTGCGGGAGCTCGGTGCGCGGCGGATCGCGGACATCGGATGTGGTGAGGGCGCGCTCGTCGGGGAGCTGTTGAAGGACCCGATGATCGGCGAGCTGATCGCGACCGACGTGTCGGCGCGGGCGCTGATCAAGGCCAAGCGACGGCTGCACTACGACGACCTTCCGGATCGCCAGCGGGACCGGCTGAAGTTCCTGCAGTCGTCGGTCACGTACGCCGACGAGCGGCTCGCCGGGCTCGATGCCGTCGTACTGATGGAGGTCGTCGAGCACGTCGATCCGCCACGGCTGCCTGCCCTGGCGGACTCGGTCTTCCGCGCGGCACACCCTGCCGCGGTCGTCGTCACCACCCCGAACAGCGAGTACAACGTGCGCTTCCCGTCCCTCCCAGCCGGCAACTTCCGCCACCCCGACCACCGCTTCGAGTGGACCCGCGCGGAGTTCCGGACCTGGTCCCAGCAGGTCGCGGACCGCTTCGGCTACGCCGTGGAGTTCCGGGCCGTCGGCGCCGAGGATCCTGAGGTTGGACCGCCGACCCAGCTCGCACTGTTCCGCCGGGAGGCCCGATGAGGATCGACGTACCAGCTCTCTCGCTGATCGTGCTTGTGGGTGCGAGTGGGTCGGGGAAGTCGACCTTCGCGCGGAAGCACTTTCTGGCGACCGAGGTGATCTCGAGCGACTTCTGCCGTGGGCTCGTGTCGGACGACGAGAACGACCAGAGCGCGACGAAGGACGCGTTCGAGGTGCTCAACTTCATCGCCGGGAAGCGGCTGGCCGCCGGGCGGTTGACGGTGATCGACGCCACCAACGTGCAGCCGGAGGTCCGCAAGGAGCTCGTGAACCTGGCCCGCGAGTACGACGTACTCCCGGTCGCGATCGTGCTCGACCCGCCGGAGCGCCTGTGTGTCGAGCGGAACGAGCAGCGGTCCGATCGGCAGTTCGGGCCGAAGGTGGTCACCCGGCAGCGCTCGCAGCTGAAGCGCGGACTGCGCAGCCTGAAGCGTGAAGGCTTCCGGACGGTTCATGTGCTGGAGAGCGTCGAGGAGATCGATGCCGTCAGCATCGAACGGACGCGACTGTACAACGACCTGACCGACCAGAACGGCCCGTTCGACATCATCGGCGACGTGCACGGGTGCCGTCCCGAACTCGAGCGGCTGCTCATCGATCTCGGCTACACGCTGACCCGCGACGCCGCCGGCCGACCGGTCGACGCCGTACACCCGGACCGGCGGGCGATCTTCGTCGGTGACCTGGTCGACCGCGGTCCCGACTCTCCCGGCGTACTCCGGCTCGTGATGGGGATGGTTGCTGGCGGCAACGCCTACTGCGTACCCGGCAACCACGAGGACAAGTTGCTGCGCGCGCTGCGAGGCAAGAACGTGAAGATCAGCCACGGCCTGGAGACCACGTTGGAGCAGCTGGCCGCTGAGCCATCGGAGTTCCGCGATGAGGTCGCGGCGTTCATCGACGGACTGATCTCGCACTACGTGTTCGACGGTGGCCAGCTGGTCGTGTCGCACGCCGGCCTCGTCGAGCGGATGCACGGTCGTACGTCGGGACGCGTCCGCTCGTTCTGCCTGTACGGCGAGACGACGGGGGAGACCGACGAGTTCGGGCTGCCCGTGCGCTACCCGTGGGCGAACGACTACCGCGGTCGCGCGATGGTCGTCTACGGTCACACGCCGACGCCCGAGCCGGAGTGGATCAACAATACGATCTGCCTCGACACGGGCTGCGTCTTCGGCGGATCGCTCACCGCGCTGCGCTACCCGGAGCGGGAGCTGGTGGCGGTGCAGGCGGCCGAGGAGTACTACGCCCCGGCGAAACCGTTGCATGTGGCAACGGCGCCGGCGCGCGAGCCCGACGTACTCGAGCTGACCGACGTGACCGGCCGCCGGGTGATCGAGACCGCTTCGCACGGACGTCTGAGCATCCGGGCCGAGCAGGCCGGTGCGGCGCTGGAGGTGATGAGCCGGTTCGCGATCGATCCGCGGTTCCTGCTGTACCTGCCTCCGACGATGAGCCCTGTCGCGACGTCGCCGGAGCCGGGGTTGCTGGAGCACCCGCGGCAGGCGTTCGAGACGTTCCGGGCGCAGGGTGTCACCGAGCTGGTGTGCGAGGAGAAGCACATGGGTTCGCGGGCGGTCGTGCTGCTGACGCGGGACGACAACGTGGCCGAGAAGCGGTTCGGTCTGGCCGGCCGTGGCGCGATCCACACCCGCACCGGGCGGTCGTTCTTCGACGCGGACCTGACCGACGAGCTGCTGCTCCGCCTGCGCTCGGTTGCCTCTGCTGCTGGTGTCTTCGATGAGTTCGACACGTCCTGGCTGCTGCTCGACGCCGAGCTGCTGCCGTGGAGCGCGAAGGCCGAGGACCTGCTCCGGAACCAGTACGCCGCCGTCGGCGCGGCCGCCCGTACGTCGTTGCCTGCAGCAACCGCCGCGCTTCGGTCCGCTGCTGCTGCCGGGCTGGACGTGGGTGGGTTGCTAGCGTCGGCCGAGCGCCGTTCGGCGAACGCGGAGCGGTTCACCGCGGCGTACCGGCGGTACTGCTGGCCGACCGATGGGCTCGACGGCGTGCGTGTCGCGCCGTTCCAGGTGCTTGCGTCCGAAGGGGCGACGTACCAGGAACGACCGCATGCTTGGCACCTCGGTGTCGCGGACCGGATGGTTGCCGCAGGCCCGGAGCTGATCACGGAGACGCGACGACTGTTCGTGGATGCGGACAACTGGGACGCCGGGATCGCGTGGTGGGAGGAGCTGACCGGGGCCGGGGGAGAGGGCATGGTGGTGAAACCTGCCGCGAACCTGATCCGCACGGCGAAGGGACTCGCTCAGCCGGGGCTGAAGGTGCGCGGGCAGGAGTACCTGCGGCTCATCTACGGCCCCGACTACACCGAGCCGGCCAACTTCACCCGCCTCCGAGACCGCAACCTCGGCCACAAACGCTCCCTGGCCCTTCGCGAGTACGCCCTGGGCCTGGAGTCCCTCGACCGCGCCGCCCGCGGCGAACCCCTGTGGCGCATCCACGAATGCGTCTTCGCCGTACTGGCCCTCGAATCCGAACCAATCGACCCCCGCCTCTAACACCCCGTCCCCGGCCGCCGTGACCATCTGAGGGGGGATATCCCCTGGTGTTGTGGGTTCTCCCCTCGGATGCCAACGGAGAAGGCACAACGCCGGCGGATATCCCCTCGTGTGCGGGGGCTCTCGCCGCGCTGGGTCAGGGCCGGCCGGTGGGACGGACCCGCCGCCCGACTCCTCAGATTGACGTGGGGCGGGGAGGCTGGTTTGAGCGGGCGGTTGTATCCGGCGTGTAAACGTCTGTCGTTATCCCTTGGCAAGGTGTGACATTGCACTTAGGGTCTGTGCAATGTCACACGGTACAGAGTCGGAGCTTGGGCTGAGCGTGCAGCTGACCGGAGGGTTGCTGCACGACTGGCAGCAGCGAAACCGGCAGGCGACAATCCCGCACGCGATCACGGAGCTGCGCAAAGCCGGGAACCTGGAGAACCTGCGGCGGCTGGCCGACCCGTCGGTCGGGCCGTACCGCGGGCGGTACCCGTTCCTGGACACCGACCTCTACAAGACGCTCGAAGGCCTCGCCTACGAGGTCGATCGCGACGACGCGCCGGCCGGTGCGCGGGAGTTCTTCGACGAGGTCGTCGAGCTGCTCGAGCAGGCGCAGGCCGAGGACGGCTACCTGAACTCGTACTTCCAGGACCCGGACCAGCCCAAGCAGCCCTGGTCGGACCTCGGCTGGGGCCACGAGCTCTACAACCTCGGCCACCTCATCCAGGCGGCCGTCGCGGCGAACCGCAGATTGTCGGACGGCCGATTGTTGACAATCGCCCGGCGGTTCGCGGACCTGGTCGTGCGGAAGTACGGCGAGCACGGCGAGGAGATTGTCGACGGTCATCCCGAGGTCGAGATGGCGCTGGTCGAGCTATATCGAGAAACCGGCGACGAGGACTACCTCACGCAGGCGCGGCTGTTCGTCGACCGGCGTGGTCGGGGGAAGCTCAAGCACACGATCTTTCCGGGGGAGTACTTCCAGGACCACGTGCCGTTCCGCGAGCTGCCGTCCGTCACCGGTCATGCCGTACGGATGGCGTACCTCGCAGCGGGTGCGGCCGACGTACACCTGGAGACCGGCGACCCGACGCTGCTCGCGGCGCTGGAGCGGCTGTGGGCCGACATGGTCGCGACCAAGCTGTACCTCACCGGCGGGCTCGGCAGCCGGCACTCCGACGAGGCGATCGGCGACCGGTACGAGCTGCCGTCGGAGCGCGCGTACGCCGAGACGTGCGCGGCGATCGCGACGATGCAGTGGGCCTGGCGGATGTTCCGCGCCACCGGCAAGGCGTCGTACCTCGACGTGTACGAGACCGTGCTCTACAACGCTTACGCCGTTGGGCTTTCGGCCGACGGTTCGGCGTTCTTCTACGACAACCCGCTGCAGCGCCGGCCGGATCATGAGCAGCGCTCCGGTGCTGAGGATGGCGGTGAGCTGCTCCGGCGCGCGTGGTTCGGCTGCCCGTGCTGCCCGCCGAACATCATCCGCTGGATGTCCGAACTCCAGGACCACGTAGCAGATGCCCGCGACAACATCTTGTACGTCGGGATCTACGCCGACGCCCGCATCACCGCCGGTGATCTCACCGTCAACGTCACCACCGACTACCCGTGGAACGGCGAGATCACGCTAACCGTCGAGAACGCACCGTCCGAGGAGCGAACGATCGCCCTCCGCATCCCGCGATGGGCTTCGGATGCGCAGCTCGACGGACAGTCCGTAGACGTCGGCTGGGCCGTGACAACCCGAAGCTTCAAGCGTGGAGACGTACTGCGGTTGACGTTGCCGATGGGGCCGAGGGCGCACGGGTCGCATCCGTACCTTGATGCGACTCGGGGTGCGATCGCCGTCGCTCGCGGGCCGCTGGTCTATTGCGTTGAGCAACAAGATGTCGAGACACCGGTCGACGACCTGCTGCTTACGCCGACCGCCGTGACCAAGGCGACCGCGCGGCAGCAGGACGACCATCTCGTGCTGGAACTGACCGCGGGTGTCGCCCCGGCGCCGCCTCCCGAGCTCTATCCCGTGATCACCGAACAGACCCCTGGATCCGCCATCGACGAGGTACCGGTGACGTTCACGCCGTACTTCCTCTGGGGAAACCGTCAGGCCCTGGCCATGCGTGTGTGGCTGCGAACCGAAAGAGACGACTGATGAAGAGAACTTCCATGCTGGTGGGGCTCGTGGCATCGGCGGCGCTCGCGCTGACCGCGTGCGGCGGCAACACATCCGGTGCGTCCGGCGCGAACGGTGAAGCCGCCGGCCCCGGCGCCAAGGCCGCGCAGGGCGGCACGCTCCAGGTGCTCGCGAACGCAGGCTTCTCGCACCTCGACCCGGCCCGCGGTTTCGACGGCGGCGTCAACAACTTCTACCGGCTGATCTACCGCACGCTCACCACCCAGGGCGCCGCGCCGGGGGCCGACGGCACCAAGATCGTGCCGGACCTCGCCACCGACACGGGCAAGCCGTCCGACGGCGGCAAGACCTGGACGTTCACGTTGAAGGACGGCCTGTTCTTCGAGACCGGCGCACCGATCACGAGTGCCGACGTGAAGTGGGGCGTCTCGCGTGCCTGGGATCCGGAGATCGGCATCGGCTCGCCGTACGCGAAGCAGTTGATCGCCGCGCCCGCGTCGTACCAAGGCCCCTACAAGTCCGGTGAATTGCCGACAATCCAAACACCGGACGCGAAGACGATCGTGTTCCACCTGAAGAAGCCGTACGCCGACTTCGGCAGCGTGGTCGCGCAGAACACGTTCACTCCGGTGCCGAAGGGGCAGGGCGCGGGCAACGCGCTGGACAGCAAGCCGATCGCGTCGGGGCCGTACAAGATCTCCGAGTACAAGCCGGGCGCGGCGCTCAAGCTGGTCCGCAACGACAAGTGGGACAAGAAGACCGACGACGTACGACAGGCGAACCCGGACGCGTACCAGTGGACGTTCGGCCTCGACCCGGCGACGATCGACGAGCGGATGATCGCCGGCCAGGGCACCGACGCCGACGCGATCGCCGGCACCATCCAGGCCGCCACGGTGGCCCGGATCCAGACCGCGCAGCTCAAGCAGCGCACGATGAGCGGTCTCGGCGGCTGTACGACGTACATGGGGCTGAACTCCACGAAGAAGCCGCTGGACAACGTGAAGGTGCGGCAGGCGATCAACCTCGCGGTCAACAAGCAGACCGTCCGCGACGCGGTCGGCGGGTCGACCCTCGCCGAGATCGCCACCAGCATCCAGCCGCCGACCATCGCCGGCCGGGTGGACTACGACCCGTACCCGAGCCCGGACCACAAGGGTGACGTCGACGGTGCCCGCAAGCTGCTCACCGAGGCCGGTTTCGCCAATGGCTTCACGATGACGCTCGACACCCGTGCGCAACCGAAGATGCAGGCGATGGCGGTCGCGATCCAGCAGGCGCTCGAGCCGCTGAAGATCACCGTGAAGATCAACACCATCGACACCGCGACGTACTACGAGGTGATCGGTACGACGTCGCAGCAGCACGACGCGGCGATCACCGGCTGGTGCCCGGACTGGCCGTCCGGCGCGACCTTCCTGCCGCCGCTGTTCGACGGCCGCAACATCACGCCGAAGGGCAACAGCAACCTGTCGCAGCTGAACGACCCGGGCGTGAACGCGAAGATCGACGAGATCGCGAAGCTGACCGATGTCCAGGCGGCGAACAAGGCGTACGGCGAACTGGACAAGCAGATCATGGCGCTGGCGCCGGTCGTCCCACTGCTCTACGAGAAGGTCCTGATGCTTGTCGGCAGCAACATTGGCGGCGCCTACCTGCACGACGGGTTCTCGGGTGGGATCGACCTCGTGTCGGTCGGGCTGAAGGACAGCAGCAAGTGAGGGAGAGCAGAGAGGGCGGGGAGTGGTGACAACCAGTCCGACTCTCGTCGAGGTCGAGGAGGCGGTGCCGTCGTCGGCACCGCCCACCTCGGGCCGGCGGATCCTCACCGCGGTCACGCGGGACAAGGGCGCGCTGGCGTGCCTGGTGTTCCTGGCGATCGTGGTCCTGATGGCGGTGGCCGCGCCGCTGATCACCAAGCTCAGCGGGTGGGGGCCGTACCAGTTCGACTCGGCGGCGATCAACTCTGACCTCGGCGGCGTACCGCACGGTTCGCTCGGCGGGATCAGCGGCTCGCACTGGTTCGGCGTCGAGCCCCAGAACGGCCGCGATCTGTTCGCGCGGATCGTGTACGGCGCACGCGTATCGATCACAATCTCATTGTCTGCAACCTTGCTGACCGGGATCCTCGGCGTCGTGCTCGGCATGCTCGCGGGGTTCTACCGCGGCTGGGTCGACCAAGTGATCTCGCGACTGATGGACTTCCTGATGGCGTTCCCGGCGCTGATCTTCATGATCGCGATCCTGTCGTCGCTGCCGTCCGGGAACCGGCCGGTGCTGCTGGTCGTGGTGATCAGCGCGTTCGGTTGGCCGTACCTGGCGCGGGTGATCCGCGGCCAGACGATGACGCTCGCGAACCGTGAGTTCGTCGAGGCGGCGCGGGCGTCCGGGGCGAAGGACTCCCAGGTGGTGTTCCGGGAGATCCTGCCGAACCTGCGCGGGTCGATCGTCGTGATGACGACGCTCGCGATCCCCGGCTACATCGGCACCGAGGCGGGCCTGTCCTTCCTCGGCGTCGGTGTCTCGCCGCCGACCGCGTCCTGGGGCCAGATGATTGCGAGTTCGGTGAGCTGGTACTCGGTGGACCCGATGTTCTTCGCGATCCCCGGTCTGTTCCTGTTCCTCACCGTGCTTTCGCTGACCGTCCTCGGCGACAAGATTCGCACGCTCATCGACCAAGGAGAAGCCCCATGACGCGCTATGTCCTCGGCCGGCTCGGGGGCGTCGTACTGATCCTGCTGGCCGTCTGCTTGTTCACGTACCTGATCTTCTTCAAGCTCTCGCCGGATCCCGCGGTGATGATCTGCGGGAAGACATGTACGCCGGAGCGCATCGACTCGATCCGTGACGTGCTCGGGCTCAACCAGCCGCTCCTCACGCAGTTCTGGGACTTCCTGAGCGGAATCTTCGTGGGCCGCGACTACGGTTCGGTGCATTGCTCGGCGCCGTGTCTCGGGTACAGCTTCCAGACCAACGAATCGGTGTGGAGCATGATCACCGCGCGGCTTCCGGTGAGCATCACGGTCGCGGTCGGCGCCGCCGTACTCTGGCTGCTCGTCGGCGTGATCGGCGGTCTGGTCAGCGCGGTCAAGCAGGGCACGTGGTGGGACCGGTCCGCGATGGGCCTCGCGCTCGGCGGCGTCAGCGTGCCGAACTACGTGCTCGCCCTGGTGCTGCAGTACGTGCTGGTCGTGAAGCTTCAGGTGCTGCCGTTCCCGTCGGCGGTGTCTTTTGTTGACAATCCGCTTGTCTGGTTCGAGTCGTACCTGATGCCGTGGGTCGTGCTCGCCGTCGGCTACGCCTGTCTGTACGCACGGCTCACCCGGAGCAATGTCATCGACACGCTGGCCGAGAACTACTACCGGACCGCACGCGCCAAGGGACTGAGCGGCGCGCTGATCATGCGCCGGCACGCGTTGCGGCCCGCGCTGACGCCGATCACCACGATCTTCGGGATGGACTTCGCCGGGCTGCTCGGCGGCGCGCTGATCACCGAGACCGTGTTCGGGCTGAACGGGATCGGCAAGATGGCCGCCGACTCGATCGCCAAGAACGACCAGCCGGTGATCATGGCGGTCACCCTGCTCGCCGCCTTCTTCGTTGTCATCGGCAACGTTGTGGTGGACCTGCTGTACACGGCTCTCGATCCGCGGGTCCGGGTGGTGACCTCATGAGTGACGAATTGTTCGTTGTCGACAATCTGACTGTCACCTTGCCGACCAGCCGCGGACCGGTCGACGTGGTGAAGAACGTGTCGTTCACGGTCGGCCGGGACGAGACGGTCGGGATCGTCGGCGAGTCCGGATCGGGCAAGTCGATGACCGCGCTCGCCGTACTGGGGTTGCTGCCGCGCGGCGCCCGTACGTCGGGCAGCGTCCGGCTGGACGGCACCGAGTTACTCGGGCGTTCGGACCGCGACCTCAGATCCGTGCGGGGCAACGCGATCTCGATGGTGTTCCAGGACCCGCTGTCGTCGCTGAATCCCTACTACACCGTGGGTCTGCAGATCTCCGAGATGTACCAGACGCACCGCGGCGGGTCGCGGAGCGCGGCCCGGAAGGTCGCGATCGAGGCGCTGGAGCGGGTGCATATTCCGGATGCGGCGCGGCGGGTCGACCACTACCCGCACCAGTTCTCCGGCGGCATGCGGCAACGGGTGATGATCGCGATGGCGTTGTGCTGTTCGCCGTCGTTGCTGATCGCGGACGAGCCGACGACCGCGCTGGACGTGACCGTGCAGGCACAGATCCTGGAGCTGCTCGGCGAACTGCAGTCGACGACCGGGACCGGGATGATGTTCATCACCCACGACCTCGCGGTGATCAGCTCGATCGCCCAGCGGGTGCTGGTGATGCAGTCGGGCGATCCGGTCGAGTACGGGACCGCGGAGCAGGTGTTCTCGGATCCGCGGCACGAGTACACGCGGATGCTGCTGGACGCCGTACCGCGGATCGATGACGAGGTTGCCCAAGAAAGAAGCACAGCATGACGCTGCTGGAAGTGAAGGGCGTGACGAAGGAGTTCGTCACCCGGGGCGAAGGTGCGATGGCCCGCAAGTCGACGTTCACAGCCGTGGACGACGTGAGCTTCGAGGTCGAGCTCGGCGAGACGCTCGCGATCGTGGGAGAGTCGGGCAGCGGCAAGTCCACGACCGCGCGGATCGCGGCCCGGTTGCTCGAGCCGACCGCCGGTACGGTCGTGTTCGACGGGCAGGACGTGACGAAGGTCAGGGGCAGGGAGCTGGCGTCGTTCCGGAACAACGTGCAGGTGGTGTTCCAGGATCCGTTCTCGTCGCTGAACCCGCGGTACACGGTCGAGCGGATCGTCACCGCGCCGCTGACGTACCAGGGGATCACACCTGCCAAGGGCCGGCGGGCGTTCACGCAGGAGCTGATGGAGCGGGTCGGTCTGAACCCGGACCACTGCCGGCGCTACCCGGCGCAGTTCTCCGGTGGGCAGGCGCAGCGGATCGGGATCGCCCGGGCGCTCGCGGTGAACCCGAAGCTGGTGATCTGCGACGAGGCGGTGTCGGCGCTCGACGTGTCGATCCAGGCGCAGGTGCTGGAGCTGCTGATGCGGCTGCAGCGGGAGAGCGGGTTCAGCTACGTCTTCATCGCGCACGACCTGGCCGTCGTACGGCAGATCTCGCAACGGGTCGCGGTGATGAACCGAGGCAGAATCGTCGAGGTGGGGACGCGGGACCAGGTGTTCGGGGATCCTCAGGACGAGTACACGAAGACGCTGCTGGCCGCCGTACCGCGGATCAACCCGGAATGGGACGCCAGACGCAGGGGGAAGAGGGCTTCATGATCAGCTACACGATTCCGGGGATGCATGTTCGTGAGCACGAGCTCTCGGTGCCGCTGGACTGGTCGGACCCGGGTGAGTCGATCACCGTGTTCGCGCGGGAGCTGATCGATCCGACCCGGAAGGACGAGGACCTGCCGTGCCTGCTGTTCCTGCAGGGCGGTCCCGGTGGGAAGGGGCCGCGGCCGACCGGGGTGTCGGGGTGGATCGAGCACGCGCTCAAGAACTACCGGGTCGTGCTGATGGACCAGCGGGGGACGGGCCGGAGTACGCCGGTCAGCGGGCGGCGGATGGCGTCGATGTCGGCCGAGGAAGGCGCCGACTATCTCGCGTGTTTCCGGGCGGACTCGATCATCTCGGACGCCGAGCACCTGCGGAACAAGGTCTTCGGCGGCCGCCGCTGGTCGACACTCGGCCAGAGCTACGGCGGTTTCCTCACGCTCACCTACTTGTCCAAGGCACCTGACGCCTTGACCGCCTGCTACGTGACCGGCGGGCTCGCGTCGATCGACCCGTCGGCGGCCGAGGTGTACCGGCGGACCTATCCGCGGGTGGCGGCCAAGAACCGGGAGTTCTACCGGCGGTACCCGCACAACGTCGAGCGGATCGGCCGGATCGCCGACCGCCTGGCGGAGTCCGACGTACGGCTCCCGGACGGCGATCGGCTGACGGTACGGCGGTTGCAGTCGCTCGGGATCGACTTCGGGATGAAGCCCGGGTACGAGCGCATCCACTGGCTGATCGACGAGGCCTTCGACGGCGACGAGCTGTCCGACGGCTTCCTCGGCCAGGTGCTGGCATCGTCGTCGTACCTCGACGGACCGCTGTTCGCCGCGCTCCAGGAGAGCATCTACGGATCCGGTGACGGGGCGACCGGGTGGGCGGCCGAGGCGGAGCGGGCGCGGCATCCGGAGTTCGCCGAGGACGCGCGCCCGCTGCTGTTCACCGGCGAGATGATGTACCCCTGGATGTTCGAGGAGATCCGCGGGCTGCGGCCGTTCCAGGGCGCGGTCGAAGTGCTCGCGCAGCGTCCGCGGTGGCCGGAGCTGTACGACCTCGAGCGGCTCGCCGCGAACGACGTACCGGTGGCCGCCGCGGTGTACTTCGACGACATGTACGTCGACTCCGGGCTGCAGCTGGACACCGCGCACCGGGTCGGCAACGTGCAGGCGTGGGTGACGAACGAGTACGAGCACGACGGACTGGGCACGCAGCGGGTCTTCGAGCGGCTCACCGAGCTGGTCGCCTCCATCGGGGGTGGCATCCCGAAACACTGATGACCGGTGCTTCACAATAGGCGGCGACCCAGGAGGTGAACCATGGCTGCCGATTCGATCGAGCCGCTGCCGAGCGTACGGCGGCTGGCGCACCGCGAGAACCTGCGCGACAGCGTCGCCAACGCGCTGCGGGCGGCGGTGATCTCCGGCGAGCTGAAGCCGGGGGAGGTGTACTCGGCGCCGACGCTCGGCGCGCGGTTCGGGGTCTCCGCGACGCCGGTCCGCGAGGCGATGCTGGACCTGGTCCGCGAGGGCCTGGTGATCTCGCTGCGGAACAAGGGCTTCCGGGTCACCGACGTGTCCGACGAGGACCTCGACAACCTGGCCGCGCTGCGCCAGCTGATCGAGCCGCCGACGATCCGGGACGTCGTACCGGCGATCCCGACGACGGACTACCCGCGGTTGCGGCAGCTCGCCGAGGACATCGTGGTGGCGGCCCAGGCCGGCGATCTGATCGCGTACATCGAGGCGGACCGCGTCTTCCACGTGACGCTGCTCGCGTACTCAGGCAACCAGAAGCTCGTCGACGTCGTGTCGGACCTGCGCTCACAGACGCGCTTGCTCGGCCTCACGCCACTGGTCGAGAGCGGCCGCCTGGTCCCATCCGCCGCCGAACACCACGAACTGCTGGACCTCGTGGAAGCCGGCGACGGCGAGGGCGCCGAGCAGCTGATGCGGCGCCACATCGGCCACGTCCGAGGACTGTGGGCCCGCTCGACCTGACAGGTTGCGGCCATTCTGCTCCCTGACACCTGGGGTGTTGGGACGCTGGCGGTATGGGTGATCTGCGGTGGTTGGGCGTGGTGGGTGTGGCGCTGGTGCTGGCGGGATGTGGCGGCGGGGCAGGGACTTGGTCGGGCGCTGGGTCGACGCCGGTCAGCAGTACGCCGACGTCCATCGGCACGCCGACCCCGACGCCGCGACCTACACCCAAGCCGACTCCGAAGCCGACGGTGAAGCCCAAGCCGGTGATGCCAGAGGCGGACTGCACCGGGTCGTTCAAGAACGGCATGTTCAACTTCTCGGGCACCAACATCTACATCTCCGACCAGGGCTTCACCTGCAACGGCGGGCAGATGGTCGGGTACGAGCGGCACAAGACCGCCATCACGTTCTACGTCGGCAACAAGCACGTCACGCTCGGGCCGAAGAAGTCCGCGGCGATCGGCGGCTACCGGATCCGGGTCGGTATCGCGAACAGCAAACAGGCCACGTTCACGATCGACCGGATCACCTCGACTTAGGAGATGACCCGCAGCGCCTGCTTGGCAGTGGCGGCAGCGTCGGCGCCGTACGTGCTGGTGAGCCGGTCGAGGAAGGTCGGGTGGTCCAGGCTGTACTCCTGCGTGCCGACCGTCTCCAGCACCGTGGTCGCCAGCGTGCAGCCGAGGTGGGCGGCCGCTTCGTGGTCGAGGCCCGAGGCGCGACCGGTCAGGTAGCCGGCCCGGAACGCGTCGCCGCCGCCGGTCGGGTCGACCAGGTTCGGCGCGGGCACCGCGGGGACCTTCGCGAGGATGCCGGTGGTGTCCTCGATGACGACGCCGTCGCCGCCGTGGGTCGTGACGCGTACGCCGACCCGCTCGAGGATCTCGGCGTGGCTCCAGCCGGTCTTCTGCACCATCAGCCCGGCCTCGTACTCGTTGCTGAACAGGTACGCCGCGCCGTCGACGAGCTTGCGGATGTCCTCGCCGTCCATCCGCGCCATCTGCTGCGACGGGTCAGCCGCGACCGCGATCCCGTGCTGCTTGGCGAGCTCGGTGTGCTTGAGCATCGCGTCCGGGTCGTCGGCGCCGATCAGCACCAGATCGACACCGCCCGCGGCCTGATGGATCGCGCCCAGGTCGAGCTCCCGGGCCTCGGCCATCGCACCGGTGTAGAACGAGGCGATCTGGTTCGCGTCGAGGTCCGTCGTACAGGTGAACCGGGCGGTGTGTACTCCTCCGCAGACGCGGACATGCGAGACGTCCACGCCGGCTTCCGTCAGCGCCGCGCCGTACTCGGCGAAGTCGGCGCCCACCGAGCCGACCAGCAGCGACGGGAAGCCGAGCTGGGACATGCCGTAGCAGATGTTCGCGGCGACCCCGCCGCGGTGGACGACCAGCTCGTCGACCAGGAACGAGAGGGAGACCTTGTGCATCTGCTCCTCGAGGAACTGGTCCTTGAACCGGCCCGGGAACGTCATCAGGATGTCGGTCGCGATCGAGCCGGCGACGGCGATGCGCATGCGGGGTGCTCCCTCGAGGTGGGGTGGGTGTACGGCCAACAGACAGCCAATAGAGACTACAGGCGACCGATCTAATACACGGAGGGGTGGATTTCATGGGCCATCAGGTACCGGTGACCGAGGAACTGCACGAGTACATGCTCGCCCACGGGATGCCGCTGGACGAGATCGCGACCGAGCTGCGCGCCGAGACCGAGAAGCTCGGCAGCGCCGCGGGGATGCTGACCACCGCGGACCAGGCCGGTCTGCTGACCACACTGACCCGCCTGATCGGCACCCGCCGGGCGGTCGAGATCGGCACCTTCACCGGGTTCTCCGCGCTGGCGATCTCCCGCGGGCTGCCCGACGACGGCGAGCTGATCTGCCTGGACGTGAGCGACGAGTGGACCTCGATCGGGCGTAAGTACTGGGAGCGGGCAGGCGTCGCGGGCAAGATCGACCTGCGGATCGGCGACGCGCACGAGTCGGTGACGAAGCTCGACGGCGAGTTCGACCTGGCCTTCGTCGACGCCGACAAGGACTGGTACATCCAGTACTACGAGACGGTGCTGCCGCTGATCCGGCCGAACGGGCTGCTGCTGTTCGACAACACGCTGGCCGGCGGCCGGGTGGTGGACGCGGACGGTCCGGCGGACCGGAAGGAGTTCAACGCGCACGTCGCGCAGGACGACCGCGTCGACGTGATCATGCTCGGGATCGGCGACGGGCTGACGCTGGTCCGGAAAAAGTGAGCAAGAAGGCGGCGCCCCGGCTGGCGGTGACGGATCTGCAGCACAAGTACGGCGACCGTCCGGTGATCGAGGGCCTCACGTTCACCGTGCGGGCCGGGCAGGCGATCGCCTTGGTCGGGCCGAACGGCGCGGGCAAGACGACCGTGCTGAAGTGCATCGTCGGCGCAGCCGAACCGGCGGCCGGGAAGATCCTGCTCGACGGTCTGCCGATCGACGAGCGCGCCGAGGCGGTACGCCGGAACGTCGCCACCTTGCTCGACGACCTGGACTTCTTCCCGGACCTGACCGCGGCCGAGCATCTCGATCTGCTCGCCCGCGCGCACGGCAACTCGTCGCCGGAAGATCTGGTGGACACCACGCTGCACGACATCGGTCTGTTGCCGGCGGCCGATCAGTTGCCGGGTTCGCTGTCGTCCGGCCAGCGGCGCCGGCTCGCGCTGGCGACGGCGCTCGTCCGCCCGCGCAAGCTGATGGTCCTCGACGAGCCTGAGGCCCGGCTCGACACCGACGGCGTGCAGTGGCTGTCTAACCGGCTCGTCGAGGAGAAGAAGTCGGGTACGGCGATCCTCTTCGCGAGTCACGACCCGGCGCTGGTCGAGACGGTCGCGGACTCCGTCGTCACCCTCACTCCGCTCCCATGAGCGCTGCCGACGGGCCGGTGCGGTTCGATCCATCGGACTTCGGGACGATCCCTTCGTCGCGGACGCTGCGGTCATGGATGCGGACGACGCGACGGCAGCACGCGGACCGGTCGTTCTGGGAGATCTTCGAGGACGTGTACCTGGTCCTGTTCACCCTGGCGATGGTCGGCGCGACCGGCGGAAACGTCGTACGCCATCTGAACTCGAACGCCTCCGGGTGTACGACGTCGACGTGCGGAGAACTGACCCAGGCGATGCCGTGGATCGCCGTACCGTTGCTCCTGGCAACCACAATCCGGGTGCTGCTGGCGGTCGGCCCGGTCTCGGCGTCGCGCGCGACCGGTTTCTGGCTGCTGGGCACGCCGGTGGATCGGACGACGCTCCTGCGACCGGCCTACCGCTTGGTGATCGCCGCGGTCGCGATCATCGGACTCGTTGCCGGAGCGGTGACCTGGGCGCTGCTTGGGGTGCCTTGGTTCGAGGTCTTCACGGCGGCGATCCTGATCGTCGCAGCTCTCGTGTGCACTGCGGTCGCGACGGTGTGGGCACAGCAGACCACACGTCGTTCCAAGTGGGCGCTGAGAGTTTCCGATGTGTTGTTGGTAGCTGCGGTGGTCCCAGGGCTGATCCTGGCGTTCGGCCCACGCGAGGACCGCTTCACCAACCAGATCATCACCGACACCTACGGCTATCCGACGCTCCACCTCGGCGCGGCTCGCGATGCGGACGCTGTGACGTCGGGTCAGCTCAACCTGCTGCTGTTGTGCGCCGTCGCGGTTGTGGTGTGCGTGGTGTTGACCTTCCTCGTCTCGCGGACTCTGGGTCGGTTGGGGCGGGTCAGTGTGATTGCGGGTGGTGAACTGCTGGCCGGGCTTGCGGGGGCGGCTAGCAGTCTTGATGTGAGCATGCTCGGGGATGTGATCGCCGGGCGGCACTGGCGGTTGAAGGGGCGGGTGCGTTCGCGGCGCGGTCGGGGTGCGGACGGGGTCGCGATCGTGCACCGCGAGTTCCGCCGGATCCTGCGCTGGCCGCGTCGGATCGCGGTCGCGTTCGGGCTGCTCGTCGTCCCGTACGCGGTCCACGGCGCCGGCTTCCACGTCCTCGTACCGATTGCGGCCGCGATCGCCGGCTTCATCGCGGTACGGCCGATGCTCGACGGACTCCGCACCGCGTGCCGCTCGACCGGCCTGGTGCGTGCGCTCGGCTGGGACCTCCGCGAGTTGCGGGTGGTGATGGCCGTCGTCCCCGGCCTGTTCACGATCGTCTGGGCGGCCTGTGCCTATCCCGCGATCGGCAGCGCGGCCTCCAGTTTCGCGGTGGCTGCGGCCGTCATTTCCGGTACCGTCCGGCAGGCGTCCGCCCGGCCGCCGTCGTACGCCGGACCTCTCGTCACGTCTCCGATGGGCGCGATCCCGCCTGGCCTGTTCTCCCAGCCGGCCCGCGGCTTCGACCTCCTGGTGCTGTGCCTGGCGCCGGTCCTGTTCAACCTCAGCAGTCTCTGGGTCGTGGTGATCCCGTCGGTCGTCCTGATGCTGATGTTCGCGGTCCGCCCCAAAACTGACTAGGCCCTGTCTGGTGGTCCAGACAGGGCCTACCGCTCAGTGGTGGTTGCAGGTTCTTGGTGCGGACAGGTACCTTGTGTCGCATGGTAGCGGAGAAGGTCTTCACCCAGCTGCGTCGCGGGACGCTGGAGTTCTGCGTCCTCGCGCTGTTGCAGGGAGAGCCCCGTTACGGTTTCGAGTTGGTGAAGGCGCTGGGCGAGGTCGACGGTCTGGTGACCACCGAGGGGACGATCTATCCACTGCTGGCCCGGCTACGACGGGAAGGTCTGGTGGAGACGAGCTGGCGCGAGTCCGAGTCCGGGCCACCGCGGCGGTACTACACATCGACGGCCGAGGGCAGCCAGGCGCTGGCCGCCTTCACCGCGGACTGGCAACGGTTCTGCGCGTCGGTCGACAAGATCTTGCAGAGTGGGAGATAGGGATGAACGTGGAGCAGGACAACGACCGGCTGGTCGACGCGTACCTGAAAGAGCTGGCGAAGGCAGCCGAGGCGTTGCCGGCAGCGCGCCGGACCGAGTTGATCGACGACATGAGGGCGCACATCGCCGAGGAGCGCGCGGCCGGTGCCTCCTCGGAGAGCGAGATCCGGCAGGTCCTGCAGCGCCTCGGCGACCCGCAAGAGATCGTTGCTGCGGCCACCGAGGGTCTGGTCCTGGTGGAGGTCCCACCGAAGCTGCGCCCGAGCGAAATGGTCGCCCTTGCGCTGGTGTTCTTCGGTCCCTACCTGCCGGGCATCTGGGTGCCGCTGATCGCTTACATGATCGGCATCGGGATGCTGTGGTCGTCGAACCGCTGGACCGTCGGGTGGAAGCTCCTCGGCACGCTCAACTGGCCGCTCGCGTACGCCGTCCTGCTCGGGATGGAGGTCACCGTCCAGCCGCCGTGGGCACTGAGCCTGACAGTTGACATCCTGATCGGAGTCGCCCTGCTGGTCGGCATGGTGCTGGCGGCAAAGGCGCCCGCCAAGGTGCAGCCGGCCGGTCAGGCCTCGTAGCGAAGCCACTTTCGGTCGACCTCTGCCGGGAGGTCGACCTGGTGCCGGCGAGCGAAGAGCAGAAGCTGGCAGAGTACGTCGGCGAACTCCTGGTGGAACGTGTCGCGGATGTCGTCCGGCGTCGCGCCCTTGGCTCGCGCGCGGCCGGTGTGCTGGAGATAGGCCTGCGTGAGTTCGCCGACCTCCTCCTGGAGCTTCAGCAGGAACCAGTCCGGGTCACGCTCGAAGCCCAGTCGCTCGCCGTACCCGACCGAGATCTTCTCCAACCGCTGCGACAACTCCACGATATCCACCGACCCACCCAATCAGCTTCCGCCGACAATCGCCGAGTCACCGGTCCAGAATGGGTGGATGGACGCGGTGGCGTGGTTGCTGGAGTCAAGTGAGCCGGCGGTTCGGGGGATGGCCCGGCGGGACCTGCTGGGGGAGGAGCACGCGGAGGACGTGCTGAGCGGGGCGATCGTGAGTCGACTGCTGACTGACGCCTGCGCGGACAAGCGGGCGTACAAGAAGTGGACCGGCGCCCACTGGCGGATCGTTTCCTTGGCGGAACTGGAGGTTCCGGCGCAGGAGCCGCGGGCGGTGGCGGCGGCCGAGTACGACCTGGCCGAGGTCATGCGCTCTTTGAAGTACGGCGTGACTGTCATCGACGGGCTGGTGCGGAGGTGCGGGTCCGTCGAGGGCAACACGCTCGGCGCCTGCAGCCGCTTCGGCATGGCTGCCGATCCACGAGTGCAGCAGTTGGCGGAAGGGCTGATCGAGTGGCAGTGGCCGGACGGCGGCTGGAACTGCGACCGGAGCGCGTCCGGCCGGCGATCGTCGTTCCATGAGACGCATGCTGCTGCCTGGGGACTCCACGAGTACTACCGAGTCACGGGCGAGACGGCGGCTCGAGATGCCGCGCTTCGGGCAGGCGAGTTGTTTCTGGAGCACCGGCTGTTCCGCAGTCTGTCGACCGGTGAGGTCATCAATGCGCAGTGGCTGCGCCCGAGTTATCCGCCGTACTGGCACTACGACATCCTGCAGGCCCTGCTCGTGTTGTCACGGCTCGGGCTGGGGAAGGACGAGCGCGCCACCGACGCACTGGACGAACTGGAGCGCCGGCGTCGCCCGGACGGACGGTGGAACGCGGGCACGCCGTGGTGGGGTCCGCTCGGCGGAAACCGTACGCCGGAAGTCGTCGACTGGGGGCGCAGCGGACCGAACGAGATGATCACGCTCAACGCCCTGCGGGTTCTGAAGGCCGCAGGGCGTTGACGGAGCGTCGGATCAGGCGGTCGGCTGGTCGCCGTTGGAGGCCGGCGGCTCTTCGGGAGCGGGGGTGTCCGGGAACGGGTCGAGGTCCGGGAGGCTGAGGTCCGGATCGGTGTTCGGGTCGGGGGCGGCCGGCTGCTCCGGAGCCGGGGCGCCGTCGACCTGCAGGCTCCTCGGGGCGGTCGCCCAGACCGCGGCGGCGGCACGGGCGGCATCGGCGGCGTCGGTCTGGCGCTCGTAGTTCTTGATGTCGAGCGCGTACGCCTTCACCACCGCGGACAGGTCCTTGCGCAGCTGCCGGTGCGTCCAGAGCGCGTAGGCCTGCGTCCGGGCCTCGATGAAGTTCTTCAGTTCCTGCATCTGGGCCGGGGTCATGTCGTCGTCCTCCGAGTGGCCGGGGGTGAATTCGCCGCGAGCGATCGCGGCGCGGGCGGGGTCGCCGGGGCAGTCGGTCGGCTCCGGGCGGACCGCGGAGTGCGGCCGGATCGCCGTACCGCGGGGAAAGATTCTGCGGAAGTCGGCGATCACTCCGCGGGCGGTCGCCTTCATCGCGGCCGACGGCTGCTCCCCGGTGACCAGGATCAGCAGAATCGCGCCGTACCGTTCGTTCACGTCGGTGTCGCCGTTGGCGCCGGACTGGGTCCGCAGACCGCGCAGCGTCCAGGCACGGCCGGCCTGGTCCACCGCGATCTGGTACGCGATGTCGGACCAGCCGCGGGTGTCCATGTGGTAGTCCTGCCAGCCACGCAACGCGGACGCGACCGCCGCCTTGGAGTGGATGACACTCGTCGATCCGGTCCCTGGCCAGTGGATGACCGCGCCTTCGACCCGCGACACGGTCAGGTTGCCCGGTCCGCCGTTCGGCGGGCGCGCGTTCCACGCGGACCGGGGCAGATATTCGACCATCAGTGCTCCTCACATGCCTCACAGCGCCACATACCCAGACTTGGCGCTCGGTAATCAACCGATCACACTCGGCATGCGTCCGTCAAGCGGTGATCACATCCAATCAGTCCAAGGGGTTCGACGTCAGGACAACAAGGGGAGTAGCTGGTCGCCGATGCGGATGATCTCGTCGCGGTACGGCGTGTCGGACAGGATGAAGTGGGTGATGCCGAGGTCGCGGTACTTGTCGAGCGACTTGGCGACGTCGTCGGGTGAGCCGACGAGCCACGTGGTGCCGGCGCCGCCACCGCCGTACTTGCCGGGAGCGGTGTAGAGGTTGTCGTCGAGGACCTCGCCGCGTTCGGCCAGATCGAGGAGGCGTTGCTGGCCGACCGCCTTGAACCAGCGCTTGTCCCGCGAGCCCTGCGATTCGGCCATCTTCGCGACCTTCGCCTCGGCGTCGGCCCAGGCCTCCTTGGTGGTGTCGCGGACGAGGGTGGTGATCCGCAGCCCGAACTCCAGCGGCGGATGCTCGCGACCTAGCTCGTTCTCCAGTTCGCGCAGTCGAGCGATCCGCGCGGCGACTCCGTCGAGCGGCTCACCCCAGAAGAGTTGTACGTCGGCGTCCGTCGCGGCGACTCGTTGCGCGGCATCCGACGCTCCACCGAAGTACAACCGGGGATGCGGACGGCCTTCCCGTACGACGGGACGTGTCGCGACTGTGGAGCCGGTGACGGAGAAGTACTCGCCGGCGTACGTCACGTCCTCCGCGGTCCACAGGCGCCGTACGAGTTGGAGGAATTCCTTGGTACGGGCGTACCGCTGCGGCTGGTCGCCCTCGCTGTCGCCGTACGCCGCGAGGTTGTCCTGGCCGGAGACGATGTTGATCAGCAGCCGCCCGCCGGTGAGCTGGTCGAGCGTGCTCGCCGCGGACGCGAAGTGGGCGGGATGCCAGTACCCGGGCCGGATCGCGGCCAGTGGCTGGAACGTCGTGGTCCGCGCGGCCAGTGCGGTCGCGACCGTGAACGTGTCGGGCCGGCCCCACCCGGTGCCGAGCAGCGCGCCGGACCACCCGTGGTCCTCGGTAAGCCGCGCCAGTTCGGTCAGCCGCTCGATGCTGTTGTGTCCCTGGACGGTGTCGTCCCCGCGGTGACCGGGGTCGACCTGGTTCGGGATGTACCAGAGAAAAGTCATGAGAAGCAGACTAAATCCACTTGATTAGTTGACTTTGAGGCGTCTCGCGGACTGGGCGTCGTGCCGGTGCTGGCACATTGCCGACCGGTGGGCGACGCTGACGGGGTGGGCGAACGGTTGAGTGTGAAGGAGCGGGCGGCGCGCGGGAAGGCCGAGCGCGAGAAGGTGCCGCTCGAGTCGCACGCCGACGTCGGGTCGAGCGACACCCGGGACCCGGTCGCGTTGCTGCTGACCCAGGCCGAGGGGCGGGTGCCGGCGCTGGTGCCGATCCGGCACGGACGGATGCTGGTGTCGCCGTTCACCTTCTACCGCGGTGCCGCGTTGATCATGGCCGCCGACCTGGCGCAGACGCCGGCGACAGGGCTCTCGGTGCAACTGTGCGGCGATGCGCATCTGTCGAACTTCGGCGCCTACGCGTCGCCCGAGCGGCGGCTGGTATTCGACATCAACGACTTCGACGAGACGCTGCCGGGCCCGTTCGAGTGGGACGTGAAGCGACTTGCGACGAGCTTCGTGGTGGCGGGGCGGGAGAACGGGTTCAGCGCGAAGCAATGCCGGACGGTCGCGTCGATCGCCGTACGGAGTTATCGCGAGGCGATGCGGGAGTTCGCGGGGCAGACGATTCTTTCGGTCTGGTACGCGCGACTGGACATCGAGGAGCTCGTCACGCGGTACAAGGCGACGCTGTCGTCGGGGAAGCGGAAGCGGAAGGTTTTCAAGGCGGCCGAGGGGAAGCTCGCGAAGGCGTACACCCGCGACAGCCTGCAGGCGATCGGGAAGCTCACCACGGGTGGCGGCGACGGGCGCCGGATCGTGTCGGACCCGCCGCTCGTCGTACCGATGGACGAGCTCACCGAGCTCGACGGGTCGCTGGTACTCGGGCGGCTGCAGGACCTCGTCGACGGCTATCGCGGCACGTTGCGGCCGGATCATCGGCACCTTTTCGACCACTTCCGGCTCAGCGACGTCGCGCACAAGGTCGTCGGCGTCGGCAGTGTCGGGACGCGCGCATGGATCATGCTGCTGGAGTCGACCGTGGCCGACGAAGCGCTGCTCCTGCAGGCGAAACAGGCCGGCCCGTCCGTGTTGTCGCCGTACGTCGTCGCTCCCTCGGATCACGCGAATCAAGGAGAGCGTGTGGTCGTGGGTCAGCGTCTGATGCAGGCCGCCAGCGACATCTTCCTCGGCTGGCTCCGCGCTGACGCCGCTGATGGCGAGCAGGACTACTACGTCCGCCAGTTGCGCGACTGGAAGATCTCCGCCGACATCGAAAACCTCAACCCCGACGCCATGACCCTGTACGCCCGACTCTGCGGCTGGACCCTCGCCCGTGCCCACGCCCGCTCGGGCGACCGCTTCGCCGTGGCCGCCTACCTCGGCAAGTCCACCCGCTTCGACCACGCCGTGACAGCCTTCGCCGCGACGTACGCCGACCAGAACAGTCGCGACCACAAAACCTTCACCGACGCGGTCGACTCCGGGCGGGTGCAGGCCCGGACCGGCGTCTGAACAAAGGCGGTAACAGGGCATTGACATCGTTGTCGGGGGCGACGACGATACCGTCTCGAAACGTTTCCAGACCGTCTTTCCAGCCCCTCGGTGAGCCGAGCCGCCATGAAGCATCTCGAGGAGATCGTGTGAATCGTCGTGTGCAGATTCTGAAGGTTCTGACGGCTGGGGCGATCCTGCTCGCCGCGGCCCTCGTGCCACAACCCGCCGGTGCGACCGGTGGGTCCGCCGGTGCAACGGCGACCGCGCGGGCGCGCGTCGCGGCCGACGTACTGATGGGCTCGTACGAGCCGAACAAGGCCTGGTTCCCGTCCTCCTGGTGGAACTCGGCCGTCGCATTGCAGACAATCGGCGACTACATGCAGCGCACCGGCGACCGGCGCTACCTGGGGCAGCTCGACAACACGTTCGAGAAGGACAAGGGCGTGTTCCCGGCCGGGTACCTGTCCGGCGACCCGCTGCTCGGCAACTTCACCAGCCGCGCCATCGACGACTCCGAGTGGTGGGGCCTGACCTGGATCCAGGCGTACGACCTGACCAAGAACCGCAAGTACCTCGACATGGCGATCACGATCGCGGAGTACGTCGAGGGCTACTGGGACCCGAGCTCGTGCGGCGGGGGAGTGTGGTGGGACGGCGAACGCACCTACAAGAACGCCGTCACCAACGGGCTCTGGATCCGCCTCACCGCCGAACTGCACAACCGCCTGCCGAACGACAAGCGCTGGCTCGGCCGTGCGCAGGAAGGCTGGAACTGGTTCACCGGCAGCGGCATGATCAACTCCGCCGGCCTCGTCAACGACGGCCTGAAGAGCAACTGCGAGAGCAACCGCGACACGGTCTGGAGCTACAACCAGGGCCTCGCGATCGGCGCCGGCCTCGAGCTGTGGCGTGCGACCCGCGACCCCAAACTGCTGACGACGGTACGGCGGCTGGCGGACGCCGCGATCGCTCCGGGCGGACTCGTGACCGACGGCGTCCTGACGGAGGCCTGCGATGCGCCGGGCCGCACGTGTGACGACAACGGCAAGCAGTTCAAGGGCATCTTCATGCGCTACTGGACGGATCTCGCCGACACCACGCACGACCGCCGGTACACCGACTTCGTTGCACAGCAGGCCGCAACGATCTGGGACAACAATCACGACGCGGCCGACCGGCTCGGGGTGCGGTGGTCCGGCGCGACCCCGAACGTCTTCGACTGGCGTACCCAGGCCAGTGCGTTGAGCGCCCTGATCGCCGCCGTACCGCAGACGCCGCCGGTGCGATCGTTGTCCGCGACAACCGATCCAGCGTTGCCCGTGGTGATGCCGGCGACTGGCTCTGCGACTCATTTGAAGGTGAAGGTCGGCGTACAGGCCACCGGTCCGGTGGGGGATCGGATCCAGGCCGTCGTTCAGGCAACCGCCCCGTCCGGCTGGACGGTCTCGCCGAGCCGGACGACCGTGACGCTGACGACGCGCGGCAACGCCGTACCGGTGGCCAAGTCGGTCGACCTCGACGTGACGATCCCCGCGGGTACTCCGGACGGCCTGCATTCGGTGACCGCGTCGGTGACGTCCGGGTCGCAACTGTCGTTCACGACCCGGTCCGACATTCTCATTGCGCACACCGCGGACTTCGACACCGGTACGGCGGCCGAGACGCCGTGGCTGTGGGACGCGGACGGGTCACAGAGCAACGGCGTGCAGAACCGGTTCGCCGACGGCCACTCGTACTTCGTCTACCGCTTCCCATTCCCGGCCGACACCACGTCGGCATCCGTATCGTTGACAATCGACAATCAGTTTGTCGTCCAGGTCAGCGGCGACGGGCAGAACTGGACCACGGTCGCGACCGAGACGACCCCGTACCACGACGGCGAGAACAAGGCGGTCCGCACCTTCGACCTGACGCCGCAACTCGGTGCCGACAAGGCCGGCTACGTCCGGATCTCCGACTCGTTCCCGGACGACGGCTGGGGCGGCCGGGTCTACCACGTGAACGCGACGTACAGCTAGGCCGCGGGTCGGTCCTCGAGCGTCCGGCGGCGCAGGGACGGGTTGAGGATGGGCGGGGTGTCGTAGTCCATGTCGAGGCGGCCGACGTCGGTGCCCGGTGGGACGATCTTGTCGATCTGATCGAGAACGTCGTCACCGAGTACGACGTCGGCGCCGGCCAGCGCGTCGTCCAGGTGGTCCATCGTGCGCGGGCCGATGATCGCGGACGTGACCGCCGGGTGCGCGATCGCGAACGCCATCGCCAGGTGGGTCAATTTGAGCCCGGCCGCGTCGGCGACCGGGATCAGCTGCTCGACGACTTCGAGCCGCCGCTCGTCGGACATATGCCGGAACATCGCCGTACGCCGAAGGTCCGCCGGCGCCCGTCCGGTCAGCTGACCCTGCGCAAGCGGGCTCCAGACGAGCGCGCCCATCCCGTACTTCTGCACGACGGGAAGCACCTCGCGCTCGATCCCGCGGTTGAGGATCGAGTACGGCGGTTGCTCGGTGCGGAACCGCTCCAGGCCACGCCGCTCCGCGACCCAGTGCGCCTCGACGAGCTCGCTGGCCGGCATCGTCGACGTACCGATCGCGCGCACCTTCCCGCTGCGGATCAGGTCGGTCAACGCCGACAGGGTCTCCTCGATGTCGGTGTCCGGATCCGGGCGGTGCATCTGGAAGAGGTCGATGTAGTCGGTCTGCAACCGGCGCAGCGAGTCCTCGACCGCGGTCATGATCCAGCGCCGGGAGTTGCCGCGCTGGTTCGGGTCGTCGCCCATCGGCAGGTGCGACTTGGTGGCCAGCACGATGTGTTCCCGGCGGCCCTTCAGCGCCTCGCCGACGATCTCCTCGGAACCGCCGTGCGAGTAGATGTCGGCGGTGTCGACGAAGTTGATCCCGGCATCGAGTGCCTTGTGGATGATCCGGATCGACTCCGCGCGGTCGTCGTTGCCGACGGCACCGAACATCATCGCGCCGAGCGCGTACGGGCTGACCTTGATACCGGTCCGGCCGAGCGTGCGGTAGTGCATGTGTTTCCTCCTTGGTGTTGTCTCCACCTTGGAGGTGCGGCCGGCCGTGGAGAAGGCCTACTTCGTCCACGGACAGGTTGTCCCTGGATAGCGCGCGGGACGTCACGCATGATGGAACGTGTGATCGATCGTGACGGCCTGGCCGACTTCCTCCGCCGTCGCCGCGGGCTGCTCCGGCCGGCGGACGTCGGCCTTCCGGACGGCGCACGACGCCGTACGCCGGGACTGCGCCGGGAAGAGGTCGCGCAGCTGGCCGGCATGTCGACGGACTACTACTCGCGGCTGGAGCAGTCCCGCGGCGCGAACCCGTCGGAGCCGATCGTCGCCGGCCTCGCCCGCGCACTGCGCTGCGACCTGGACGAGCGCGACCACCTGTACCACCTGGCCGGCCTCGCGCCGCCGCTCCGTCTGGCCGGCCGGCACCTCGGGCCGGGCCTGATCGGTCTGGTCGAACGACTCGCCGACATCCCGGTGTTCGTCGCCACCGACCTCGACGAGGTCCTCTGGCAGAACGCGCTCGCCGACGTCCTGATCGGCCGCCGCTCCGGCGCGGGCCGCGACCGGAACCTGACCTGGCTCTGGTTCACCGATCCGGCGATCCGCCAATTGTTCCCCGAGGAGGACTGGGACGCCCACTCGGCCGCCCATGTCGCCGACCTGCGCGGCACCTATTCACGCCGGATGGGCGATCACGACGTCACCAGCCTGGTCGACGCACTCGTCGAACACAGCGAGGAGTTCCGCGCGTTGTGGGACCTCCACGAGGTCGCCGTACGCCGCCTGCCCCGCAAGCGCTTCCTGAACCCGGAGGTCGGCGAACTCGACCTCACCTGCGAAACCCTCCTGACACCCGCAGCCGACGTACGAGTCCGCGCTTTCCTCCCCATCGAAGGCACCGACGCCCGCGAAAAACTCGACCTCCTCCGCGTCATCGGCACCCAGACCTTCGCCTAACGAGAGCGCAGGCCTGCAATCAGCAGCGCGAGCAGGCGCTCGGTCTGCTCCCGTTGCTGATCCGGATCGGCGGCGATCACGGCACCAGCCATCGCCGCGATGACGTCCCCCGGAGGTACGTCGCTCCGGATCACACCCGACGCCGCCCCGGCGTCGAGGAAGTGCGCGACTGCCGCGGTCAACCTGGCACGGGTGTCCGACTGCGTGACAGCGCCCGAGGCAACCATGGCCCGGAGGCTGACGCCCATCGCCCGCTTGGAGTCGACGAAGTCGATGTACCGGTGCATCCAGGCGAGCAGCGCCGCGTCCGCGGGACCTGAGTCGGCCATCGCCGGTGCGGCCGCGCACAAACGGGCCAGTTCCTGGTGGTATACCGCCTCGAGCAGTGCCTCCCGGGTGGGGAAGTGCCGGTAGAGCGTGGCGATGCCGACACCGGCGCGGGTGGCGACCCGGTCGAGCGAGAGGCGAGCCGGCTCGCCGTCGCGCGCGGCCAGGGCGAGGTCCGCCAGCTCCTCGCCGGCTGCCGCCACCACCTGCGCACGTTTCCGCGCCGCGTCGGCCCGCAACGGCCGTGTCTGCCCACCCATAAGTGGAGAAACCTCCATTTAGTGCTACGGTTGAGTTAACCGGAGAAAACTCCATTTAACCTCGACTCTACCTGAGGACACAGCTGATGACATCCGAACGACCGGGCGGCCCAGGTGGCATGGTCAAGCTCGGGCAGCACGAGATCGCGCGGATCGGGTACGGCGCGATGCAACTCGAACACGTCGACACTGCCGCGGCCGGCGCGGTCCTGCACCGCGCTGTGGAGCTCGGCATCAACCACCTCGACACCGCGTCGTTCTACGGGCACACCACGGTCAACGAACACATCCGGGCCGCCCTGCACCCGTACCCGGACGACCTGGTGATCGTGAGCAAGGTCGGCGCCCGCCGGGTGGACGCGCCGGTGCCGCTGGCCCTGGCGCAACGGCCGGAGCAGCTGAGGGAGCAGGTCCACCTCGACCTCACGTCGCTCGCTCTGGAGCAGGTGCCCGTGGTCAACCTCCGCCGGGCGGACCAAGGTCCCGGCCTCATTGCTTCCGGCGACGACGTCGTACCCCTGGATGACCAGCTCGCCGAACTGATTGCCCTCCGCAACGAAGGCCTGATCGGCGCGATCGGCCTCAGCAACATCAGCACCGAGCAGCTCGAGCAGGCGCTGCCCGCGGACATCGTCTGCGTCCAGAACGCCTACAGCCTCCTCGACCGCTCGTCCGAGCCCCAACTCCAACTCTGCGCAGCCAACGGCATCACGTGGATCCCGTACTTCCCGCTCGGCTCGGCCTTCGACCAGATCCCATCACCCACCGAGCACCCCGCCGTACAAGAAATCGCCACCCAACTCGGAGCCACCCCCGCAGCGATCTGCCTAGCCTGGATCCTCGCCCACGACGAACACACCGCCCTCATCCCCGGCACAGGCAGCATCACCCACCTCGAGGACAACCTCCGCGCCGCCAACCTCCACCTCGACCCCGAGGCGCTCGCAAAACTCGACGCCCTCTCCTAAGACAAAGCAGCCCACCCGGACGAACCGAGTGGGCTGCCGACATCCGGCTACGACTCAGATGCACCGGTGAGCGGGCGGTAACACCCAGGCGCCAACCTGCGATCACTCCAAGAAAGGGGTGCTGCAGCCGCACTTTGTGCACGGTTCGACCATGAAACGGCCCGTGAAATGGTCGAACCGTGCACAAAGTCGCGCTCTGCGGCCGTTGGGAACGTGCGAGAGCCGCATCCACCGGAGTGGACGCGGCTCTCGGAGAGTTGTTACGAACTCAGACGTCGTAGTAGAGCTCGAACTCGTGGGGGTGGGGGCGGAGCTGGATGGGGGCGATTTCGTTGTCGCGTTTGAGGTCGATCCAGGTTTCGATCAGGTCCTCGGTGAAGACGTCGCCCTCGAGGAGGAAGGCGTGGTCGGCCTCGAGTGCGTCGATCACGGCCGGGAGCGAGGTCGGGACCTGCGCGATGCCCGCGTGCTCCTCCGGCGGCAGCTCGTAGAGGTCCTTGTCGACCGGGTCGGCCGGCTCGATCTTGTTGCGGATACCGTCCAGGCCGGCCAGCAGCTGGGCCGCGAACGCCAGGTACGGGTTCGCCGACGGGTCGGGGCAGCGGAACTCGATCCGCTTCGCCTTCGGGTTCGAACCGGTGATCGGGATCCGGATGCAGGCCGAGCGGTTCCGGGACGAGTAGACCAGGTTGACCGGCGCCTCGAAGCCCGGCACCAGGCGGTGGTACGAGTTCACGGTCGGGTTCGTGAAGGCCAGCAGCGACGGGGCGTGCTTGAGCAGGCCGCCGATGTACCAGCGGGCGGTGTCGGACAGGCCGCCGTACCCGGACTCGTCGTAGAACAGCGGGTCGCCGTTGCTCCACAGCGACTGGTGGCAGTGCATGCCGGAGCCGTTGTCACCGAAGATCGGCTTCGGCATGAAGGTCGCGGTCTTGCCGGCCTTCCAGGCGGTGTTCTTGACGATGTACTTGAACTTCATCACGTCGTCGGCGGCCTTGAGCAGCTCGTCGAAGCGGAAGTTGATCTCCGCCTGACCCGCCGTACCGACCTCGTGGTGGGCGCGCTCGACGATCAGGCCGGACCGCTCCAGCGCCAGCGTGATGTCGTCGCGCAGCTCGCCGAAGTGGTCGGTCGGCGCGACCGGGAAGTAGCCACCCTTGTAGCGGACCTTGTAGCCGCGGTTGCCGCCGTCCTCGACCCGGCCGGTGTTCCAGGCGCCGGCGATCGAGTCGATCGAGTAGTGCGAGGAGTTCGCCTTGGTCTCGAACCGGACGTCGTCGAAGACGTAGAACTCGGCCTCGGGCGCGAAGAACGCGGTGTCCGCGATACCGGTCGACTTCAGGTACTCCTGCGCCTTGCGGGCGATGTTGCGCGGGTCACGCGAGTACGCCTCGCCGGTCAGCGGGTCGTGCACGAAGAAGTTGACCACCAGCGTCTTGGCGCTGCGGAACTCGTCGACGTACGCGCTGGTCGGGTCCGGCAGCAGCTTCATGTCGGACTCGTGGATCTGCTGGAAACCGCGGACCGACGAACCGTCGAAGGCGAGGCCGTCCTCGAACACCTCGGGACCGAACGACGACACCGGGACGGTGAAGTGCTGCATGATGCCTGGCAGGTCACAGAACCGGACATCGACGATCTCGACGCCCTCGTTCTTGACGTAGGCGAGCAGCTCCTCAGCGCTGGAAAACATACGTACTCCTAGGGTGGCTCAGAGATTGCATCTGAACGTAGGGCCCGCCGGTTTCTCCGTCGTGACCCTGATGTTTCGCGGATGTTACGCCCAGCGTGTCCGCGCTGACCCACTGGTGTACGGCGGTTACGCCCTGAGATCTCGCGGTCCGCGTGCGACCGTCCCCGGGTGTGTCCGTAGGCTAGACATCATGGCATCATCCGCGGCGGCCGCAACCGGACCCTCCGAAGAATTCCGTTACCCGGGCAATCGGCTGGGGCTTCCCGAGGCCGGTCCGGGCTCGGTGGCGACCTGGGGCCGCCGCCTGGTGGCGCTGCTGATCGATTGGCTGATCGCGGGTCTGATCGCGTCCGTGGTGATGGGCCGGCCGATGTGGGCGGGCGGTAGCGACTTCGGCGTGATGCACTCGGCCATCTTCGCCGCGACGACCGGGATCCTGACCGGTCTGGCGGGCGCCACCATCGGCCACCGGATCTGCGACCTGCGGGTGGTTCCGGTCCGCGACCGGAAGACGTACACCGCCCCGCCCGGTCTCGTGGCCGGAATCGTCCGCGCGCTGCTGGTCAGCCTGCTGATCCCCGCCGTGATCTTCGACCGCGACCGGCGCGGCCTGCACGACCTGGCGGCGCGGACGGTCGTCGTACTGCGTTAGACGACAGTTAGCGCCGCGTGAGCAGCAGCTGTACGTCGTCCAGGTACCCGGTGCGGAAGCCCGCCTCGGAGTACGCGAGGTAGAACTCCCACATCCGCCGGAACGTGTCGTCGAACCCGAGCGCCGCGATCGCCGGCCAGTGCTCGATGAACCGGTTCCGCCACACCCGCAGCGTCCGCGCGTAGTCCCCGCCGAGGTGGCGGATCACCTCCGCCCGCAGGCCGGTGTGCTGCGCGGTGACGTCCTCGATGACCTTGATCGACGGGATCAGCCCGCCGGGGAAGATGTACTTCTGCACCCAGGTGAAGGTGTTCCGGGTCGCGAGCATCCGCTCGTGCGGCATCACGATCGCCTGGACGACGCCGACCCCGCCGGGCGCGAGCCGCCGCTCGATCGCGTCGAAGTACACCGGCCAGTACTTCTCGCCGACCGCCTCGATCATTTCCACACTCAGTACGGCGTCGAACTCGCCGATCTGGTCGCGGTAGTCGCGGAGCGCGACCTGCACCCGGTCACCGACGCCCGCTTCGGCGATCTTGCGCTGTGCCAGCAAGGCCTGCTGCGAGGCGATCGTGATCGCCGTCACCCAGGCGCCACGCTGCGCGGCACGGATCGCCAGGCTCGCCCAGCCGCAGCCGATGTCGAGCACCCGTGACCCGGACCGCACCCCGGCCGCGTCGAGGATCGAGTCGAGCTTGCGCAGCTGGGCGGCGGAGAGTTCGTCGTACGACGCCGTCGCGAGATCGGCCGTCGGATCGCCGCCGAAGTACGCCGCGGAATAGGTCAGCGTCGGATCCAGGAACTCCGCGAACATCGGGTTGCTCAGGTCGTAGTGCCGGCTGATGTTCTCCCGGGCGCCGGCCCGGTCGTTCTCCTGCTCGCCCGGCTGCGACCGGGTGACCAGCCAGCGCAGCGACTGCGCCCACTTCGGCAGCAGATGCCGGGTCTCCTCGTTGCTGAACCGCTCGGCGAACGGGACCAGCAGATCGGCCAGGTCGGTGCCCGGCTCCGGGTCCCAGTCGCCGGCCAGGTACGCCTCGCCGAACCCGGACCCGGCGTCCTGACCGAGCCGGTCCAGGAACGCCGACGTACGGTGCACCCGCATGGCGGGGCCGCCGAGGCCGAACGAGCGGTTGCGGTCCAGGTGGATCGTGGCCGGGAGATCCTTGGCGATCAGCCGGATCGCGGTCGCAGCGCCGTACCGACGGACCGGGTTCGACCGTGGCCGGGCCAGTGTCGGCCAGGTCTCGGTCTCCGGCGCGTGCACGGGATGCTGCACGCGCGGCATCACATCCGTCATCTCTACCCCTGTATCGATCCGTCCTGGTCGCACCTTAAGGCCAACCAGCCACCCCACAGCGCGACACGGAGGCACACACGTGCCACGTCACGACAGATCAACTGCCTGAGCGGCCACCGGGTTACCGGCGTCTCACTCAGAGATATCCCCCAGCCGAGATTCTAGCGGCCGCGCATCGCCTGGCGGGCGCCCTTGAGACTCGTCGGCACCGGACCCTTCGGCATCGGCACCTGCGGACGGACCGCGTCCAGTGCCTTCAGCCGCTGCAGCAGGTCGGTGATCTCCGACGGCTGCAGGACAGCCGGCAGCTTCATCACGTACTTGGTCAGCTTGCGGATGTCGATCTCGCCCTCGCCCTTGCCGGCGATGATCTGGGTCACCGGCGCGCCACCCGCGACCCGGTTGTGCTTCTTGGCCTCGGCCGCGAGCAGGTTCTTCACCCGGCTCGGCTGCCCCTCGCCGACCAGGATGATGCCGGGCTTGCCGACCACCCGGTGGACGATGTCGGAGTTCTTGGTGACCGCGACCGCGGGGTCCACGCTCCAGCCGCGGCGCAGCGTCTGCAGCGCGGACGCGGCCGCACCGGCCTGGCCCTCGATCTGGCTGTACGCCGCCTTCTCGACCTTGCGGCCGAAGACGATCGTGGCGGCCAGGAAACCGAGTGCGACGCCGAGCGGGATCCACACCAGCAGCGGCCCCACCAGGAAGCCGCCGAGCACGGCCAGCCCGACGATGCCGAGGAAGATCCCGGCGAGCACCAGGCCGACCAGCGGCTCGGACTTCCGGGTCAGCTTGTACGCCGAAACGATCTGCTTGAGCCTGCTGGTCTTCTCTTCGGGCGCGTCGTTCTTGGCCATCTCTACCTTGTCCTCTATGCCTGTGCGGCGTTCATACGTGACTCAACGGCCTGACGGTACAGCCGTCCGGCGCGGTACGAGGACCGTACCAGCGGACCGGACATGACTCCGGCGAAACCGATCTCCTGCGCCTCGGCGTCCAGCTCCACGAACTCCTCGGGCCTCACCCAGCGCTCGACCGGGTGGTGCCGCACCGAGGGCCGCAGGTACTGCGTGATCGTGATGATCTCGCAGCCTGCCGCGTGCAGGTCCTTCAGTGCCTGGCTGACCTCGTCGCGGGTCTCGCCCATACCGAGGATCAGGTTCGACTTGGTGACCAGCCCGTAGTCGCGGGCCTGGGTGATGACGTCCAGCGAGCGCTCGTACCGGAAACCGGGCCGGATCCGGCGGAAGATCCGCGGCACCGTCTCGACGTTGTGCGCGAACACCTCCGGCCGCGACGAGAACACCTCGGCGAGCTGCTCGGGTACGGCGTTGAAGTCCGGCGCGAGCATCTCCACACCGGTGCCCGGGTTCAGCTCGTGGATCTGGCGGATCGTCTCGGCGTACAGCCAGGCGCCGCCGTCGTCCAGGTCGTCGCGGGCCACACCGGTCACGGTCGCGTAGCGCAGACCCATGGTGCGGACCGACTCGGCGACGCGCCGCGGCTCGTCGCGGTCCAGAGCCTCCGGCTTGCCGGTGTCGATCTGGCAGAAGTCACAGCGCCGGGTGCACTGGTCGCCACCGATGAGGAACGTGGCCTCACGGTCCTCCCAGCACTCGAAGATGTTCGGGCAGCCGGCTTCCTGGCACACCGTGTGCAGCTGCTCGGACTTCACGAGCTTCTGCAGCGCCTGGTACTCCAGGCCCATCTTGGCGCGGGTCTTGATCCACTCGGGTTTGCGCTCGATCGGGGTCTCCGCGTTGCGCACCTCGAGCCTGAGCAGTTTCCGTCCTTCTGGGGCGATGGTCACGCCCTCAAGGGTACGCGTCCCCGCTCAGGGCCGTTCCACCCGTACGCTGATGAGCTATGTCCACGGTTGACCTGCGTACGGATGCCGAACCGGTCACACCGCCGGCGTCCGGTACTGCGTCCGGTACGGCGGCACGCGGCTGGACCCGTCCCGGGCCGACGGCTCGCGAGCAGCGGTACGACGTACTGCTCGGTCTCGGGATGGCGGCCGCGGGCCTGCTCGGGACCGAACTCGCCCGCGGCGCCTCGCCGACGCACGTGGACCTGGGCATCGGCGGGATCGAGCCGTACGTGCTGAGCGCAGCCTCCGCGTTGCCGCTGTGCTTCCGGCGCCGGTGGCCGATCCCGGTGCTGCTGGTGGTCGCGGTCCTGTTCGTGGTGAACGGGCAGCGGGCGATGTTCTCGTTCGCGGGCAACCTGGTCACCCAGGCGACGATGTTCATGGCGATCTACGCGGCGGTCGCGTGGGCGCGGGACCGGCGGCTGATGAAGGCCGCGAACGCGGTCGTGTTCATCGGTATGTTCGGCTGGCTGGCGCTCAACTTCGTCAAGGCGCTGCGGAACAACGCGATCGAAGGGCCGAACCATGCCCTGTTCTCGCCGTACGTCTCCAGCGTGGTCATGGCCGTCGCGCTGAACGTCCTGTACTTCTTCGGCGCGTACTTCTGGGGCCGGACCGCGTGGGCGACCGCGCGGCAGCGGTTCGAGCTCGAGCAGCAGGCGACCGAGCTCGCGGCGCAGCAGGACGCGAACTCACGGCGTGCGGTGATCGACGAGCGGCTGCGGATCTCCCGCGAGCTGCACGACGTCGTCGCCCACCACATCAGCAGCATCGGCATCCAGGCCGGCGGCGCCCGGCGGGTGATGGACACCGACCCGGACGCCGCGAAGAACGCGCTGAACGTGATCGAGGAGTCCAGCCGGAGCGCGGTGAACGAGATGCGCCAACTGCTCGGCATGCTCCGCTCGGCGGACCCCGACCTCGACGTCGGTACGCCGGACCCCAAAGAGCCGCAGGCCGGCGCGGACCGGCTGCCGGCGCTGATCGCGGAGGCGAACAGCCTGGGCCTGGAGGTCGGCTTCCACCAGATCGGGTCGCCGGCCGAGCTGCCCAAGACCGTGTCGGTGTCGGTGTACCGGATCGCCCAGGAAGCGCTCGCGAACGTCCGGAAACACTCGACGGCTCGCAGCGCTCACGTCACACTGCGTTACCTCGGTGACGCGGTCGAGCTCGAGGTCCTCGACGACGGCCGCCCGAAACATGCCCCGGTCGGGAGCCGGCTAGGCCATGTCGGGATCCGCGAACGGGTCAGCCTGCTCGGCGGCGAGAGCGAGATCGGCCCGCGTCCCGTGGGAGGATTCCGCGTCCGGGTCCGGATCCCATTGGATCCGCAGAACCGTCCATTGGCTGGGGGAGAAGCGCGTGAGTGACCCGATGCGGGTGCTGCTGGTCGACGATCAGGATTTGGTGCGGGCCGGGTTCCGGATGATCTTGTCGGTCGAGCCGGAGATCGAGGTGGTCGGCGAGGCCGCGGACGGCGAGAAGGCGATCGAGCTGGCGCTGGCGTTGCGGCCGGACGTCGTACTGATGGATGTCCAGATGCCCGGCATGGACGGGATCACGGCGACGCAGCGGATCGTCGCGGAGGACGCCGGAAAGGTCGTCATCCTCACCACCTTCGACCGCGACGACTACCTCTTCGAGTCGCTCGGGGCCGGCGCGAGCGGATTCCTGCTCAAGAACACCGCGCCCGAGGACCTGGTGGAGGCGATCCAGGTCGTGCACTCCGGGCACGCGCTGCTCGCGCCCGAGGTGACCCGGCGGGTGATCAAGCGATTCACCGGCAAGGGGGAGCGGGTGTACCGGCCGGACCTGCTCGCGGAGCTGACCGAGCGGGAGCGTGAGGTGCTCGGGCTGATCGCCCGCGGGCTGACCAACACCGAGATCGCCAACCAGCTGTTCGTCGGCGAGGCGACGGTCAAGACCCACGTATCCCGCGTGCTGCTGAAACTCGGCCTGCGCGACCGCGTCCAGGCGGTCGTGTTCGCGTACGAATGCGGCCTCGTCACCCCGGGCGATGACCCGACCGGCTGATCCATCCGTCGTACGGATGACGCCGGTGATCACCCTCACGGGCGACGTGCCGGCATACCTCGGCTGACTAGCTTTGGGAGGGTCGGGCGAGTGTCCGGCTGGGGGCTGAAAGCTGATGGGAACGGTGACACATGCTGAGGGTGGCTGGGCTCACCCGGCGGTTCGGTGATCATCTGGCGCTGGACGACGTGACCTTCGACGTCGTACCGGGACGGATGACCGGATTCGTCGGGGCCAACGGGGCCGGGAAGACGACGACGATGCGGATCATCCTCGGGGTCCTGGCCGCGACGGCCGGCGAGGTGCGGTGGCAGGACAAGCCGCTGACGCAGGACGTACGCCGGGACTTCGGCTACATGCCCGAGGAACGCGGGCTGTACCCGAAGATGAAGATCCGCGACCAGCTGGTGTTCTTCGGCCGGCTGCACGGGCTCGACCCGGAGCGCGCCGCCGCGCGGACCGACAAGATCCTCGGGCGGCTCGGGCTGGCCGAGCGCGCTACCGACATACTCGAGACGCTGTCGCTGGGGAACCAGCAGCGGGTGCAGATCGCGGCAGCGCTGGTGCACGAGCCGATCGCGCTGGTGCTCGACGAGCCGTTCAGCGGCCTCGACCCGCTCGCCGTCGACGCGATGGTCGACCTGCTCCGCGAGGAGGTGACGCCCGAGGTGCCGGTGCTGTTCTCGAGTCATCAGCTCGACCTGGTCGAGCGGCTGTGCGACGACCTAGTCGTACTGTCTCGCGGCAAGGTCGTCGCCGCGGGCGCGGTGTCCGAGCTGGCGGCCGGGCCTACGTCGACGTACCGCCTGGTGGTGGACGGCGACGCCGGGTGGCTGCGTGACGTGCGGGGCATCCAGGTGCGCGATGTGGCCGGCGGTACGGCGTTGTTCGACGTACTGGACGGAGCCGTGGAGCAGAAGATCCTGCAGGAGGCGCTGACCCGCGGACCGGTGCTCGAGTTCGGGCCGGAGCGGGTGGCGTTGAGCGACGTCTTCCGGGAGGCGACCCGATGAAGACACTGGACAAGCCGTGGGTGCTGATCGCGGAGCGCGAGATCACCACGAAGCTGCGGGACAAGACGTTCATCGGCTCGACGCTGGTGATGCTGCTGATCGTGATGGTTGCGGTGATCCTGCCCGCGATCCTCGCCGGCAAGGGCGGACCGGACAAGATCGCGGTCATCGACGACGCGAGCCAGAAGGTCGTTCAGACGGCGTCGGTGACGGCAGGCGGCGACGGTTACGAAGCGACGCGTTTCTCCGACCGACCGGCCGCTGAGAAGGCTGTGACCGACGGCAAGGTGAAGGCCGCGCTGCTGCCGGACGCCGATGGGTACGTCGTCCTCGGCAAGGACCGCGTCGACTCGGGGGTCGAGGGTGCCCTGCGCGAAGCGGCCGCGGCCGTCGGGATGGAAGCGAACGCCGGGAAGGCGGGACTGACCCCGACGGAGTTGCACGCCGGCACGAAGGTCTCGTTGCAACTGCTGAACCCGGGACCGTTGCCGGACATCGTCTCCGACTTCGTGAACATCGGGCTGGCGCTGGTGTTCTACATGACCGCGCTCGGCTTCGGGATGATGATTGCGCAGAGCGTCGTCCAGGAGAAGGAGAGCCGGGTTGTCGAGATCCTGGCCGCCGCGGTGCCGATCCGGTCGCTGCTGTGGGGGAAGGTGCTGGGCAACACGGTGCTGGCGCTGAGCCAGATCGTGGTGATCGCGGCTGCGTCGCTGATCGGGTTGCTCGCCACCGACCAGGCCGACATCCTCGAGGTGGTCACGCCGGTCGCCGGGTGGTTCGTGGTGTTCTTCGTGCTCGGGTTCGTCGCGCTGGCCGGGCTGTGGGCGGTCGCCGGTTCGCTGGCGACGCGGCAGGAGGACCTCGGGTCGACCACGCTGCCGGGCCAGATGATCCTGATGATTCCGTTCTTCTTCTCGGTGTTCGCGGGGTCGTCGGCCAAGACCGTGGCGTCGTTCGTCCCGATCGCGTCGTCGATGTCGATGCCGGGCCGGATGCTCACCGAGGACGTGCCGGTCTGGCAGCCGCTGGTCGCGATCGCGCTGCTGCTGGCCGCGACCGTGCTGATCGTCCGGATGGGCGCGCGGCTGTACGAGCGCACCCTGCTGCAGACCGGCCGCCGTCTCGGTTACCGCGAGGCCCTGGCGCTCGAATCGAAGTAGCACATCGTCACGACCGGGCCCGGCGTTACAGCTCCGGGCCCGGCTGTGACGAAACCGCAATGTAGGGTCGCTGTGTGCTGTGTGTAGACCTCGACTACGGTCTCAACGCATGAACGTTGAGCTGCGCCACCTGCGGGTGGTGGTCCTGGTGGCAGAAGCGGGTTCCGTCGGACGGGCCGCCCGCTGGCTCAAAGTCAGCCAGCCGAGCCTGACCGCGCAGCTGAAACGGATCGAGGCCGCGTTCGGCGGTGAGCTGTTCGAACGCTCCCGCACCGGCGTGAAGCCGACTCCGCTCGGCCGGTACGCCGTTGACCGCGCGCGAGCCATCCTGGTCGACGTCGACCACCTGTCGGCGACCGTGTCCGCGATGACCGCGGTCGAGTCGTCCGCGGTCCGGCTCGGCGGGTTCCCGACCGCGCCGATGTCCGGGATCGCGTCCCGGCTCCGCGCGCACGGTGAGATCGAGCAGGTGAGCATCGAGGTCGAGTGGTCCACCAGCGTGCTCTTGCAGCAGTTGGAGAGCGGGCGGCTCGACTTCGCGTTATTGCGGGAGTTCCCGGGGTTCGAGCTGCGGCTGCCGGCCGGGGTCGAGTCCACCACGGTCGTCGAATCCGAGTCGGCGTACGTCGCCTTGTCGGCGGACCACCCGGTGGCGGAGGCGACGCGGGCGCGGGGTGAGGTCGACCTGGCGTTGTTGTCGGGCGAGGAGTGGATCGGTGAGCCGCCGGACGACAGCGGGTTCCATGTGCTGTTCCGGGCGGCGTGTGAGGCGGCTGGGTTCCAGCCTCGGGTCGAGCATCACTCGGTCGACACGTCGGTGCTGATGGGGTTCGTGACCAGTGGTCAGGGCGTGGCGCTCATCTCGCCCACGTCGTACCGGATGCTCTCGGCGGACGTCACTACTCGCACCCTGGTGGGTGACCCGATTCACCGGAAGTTGGTGCTCGCGTGGAGCACCGACTCACCGCGGGCCCAGATGGCGGGCGACGTGCTGCAGATGGCGAGCGAGGCGTACGACGAGGCCATCACCGAGCACGCGCGCCGGGATCAGCACCAGCAGCGCATGCACGTCGCTTGAGCCCGTTCAGGCGGGCTTGACCACCGGATTCTCGAACGCGAGGTGGAACTCCCCGGTGTCCTCCGGGTCCTCCATCCGCTCCCGATACTGAGACCCCACCTGCTCCCGAGGCGAAACCCTCCGCTCCGCTTTCTTCTCCTCCACCGGCTCGGCCTTCTCAACCGGCTGAGTCTCTTCGACCGGCTGAGTCTCTTCGACCGGCGAGGCGGCCTGCGGCTCGGGCTTCACCGGCTGGGTTTCCTCAACGGGCGCGGCTGCCTCGGGCTTGGCTTCCACCGGTTGAGCCTCTTCCACCGGCGCGACCGCCTCGGGCGTCGCCTCCATCGGCTGAGTCTCCTCGACCGGCGCGGCTGCCTGCGGCTTGGCCTCCACTGGCTGGGTCTCCTCAACCGCCTGTGGCTTGGTTTCTACCGGCTGGGTTTCGTCTGTCGGCTCGCTTACCTCGGCTGCCGGGGTCGCCTGCGCAACCGGCTCCTCTGCTGCCGGAGGTGGTGCGATGACTGTTTCCTCGCCGGGGTAGTTGCTTTCGGCATCTGCTTCGGGGAATTGCCGCGTGTGCTCGAACTCCTCCGCCTCGCTCGCCGGGAACTGGCGCGTCTGGTCGTCGGCCTGGTTCCGCGGTTGGGCCGGCTCGGGCTCGTCGAACAGGTCGTCGTACCGCGTGTGACTCTCGTACGCCGCCGGCGCCTGATAGGTGCCTCCGGCAACCGGATACACGGCCGCGACGTCCGCCTCCTGCTGCGCCTGCGCCGCTTCCTGCTCGCGCTGCAGCCGCTCGGCGTCGACCCGCTCGCGCCGCCGGCGCTGGACGCCGCGGACGATCAGCTGGATCGCGTACACCAGCGAGATCACCCCGAGGATCGGCACCACGCCGTTCAGCGTGTACTGCTTCGACCCCTCGATCATCCCGTTCGTGACGCCGGGGACGTCGTTCAGGAAGTTCGTGGTCCGGTTCGGGATCCAGAGCCAGCAGTAGATCAGGGCGCCGAAGGCGATGAACGCCCCCAGCGCGCCGGCGCCGGAGAAGTACGACACCACGGCCCAGAAGATCAGCGCGCCGATGCCGAAGGCAAGCGCCATCCCCTTCGCGTTCAGCTCGATACCACCCGGCGCCGCGAGGACTCCGAACACGGCCGGTCCGGCCAGAGCAACAGCTACGCCGAGCAAGAACCCGAGAAACTTGGTCACACCCCCAAGGTAGCGACGAACTGCCGTCACACCGTGCAGACACTTCGGCACACGCCGACAGGCAACCGCTTGCCTAAGCTAGGGCCATGCGCCCACCCAACATTCTGCTGATCGTTTCCGACGACCACGGGTACGCCGACCGCGGTGGACTCGGTGTGCACTCCGACGTACGCACTCCGGCGCTGGACCGGCTGGCCGCGGAGGGAGTGAGCTGCACCGACGCCTACGTGACAGCGCCGATCTGCAGCCCGTCACGGGCCTCGATCATCTCCGGGCGGTACCAGCAGCGGTGGGGCGGCCAATGGTTCGACTCGGCCGCGTTCCCACCGGACGACGTACCGACGCTCGCGGAGATCCTGCGCGACCAGGGGTACCGGACGGCGTACTTCGGCAAGGTGCACTACGGCAAAGAGGACGTGGGGGACAGGGCGTGTCCGCCGCACCACGGGTTCGAGGAGACGCTGTACGGGCTGGCAGGGCAGTCCTTCGGGCGGCTGAACTACCTGCATCACTCTGACGAGTCGGTCGAGTCGTACGGTCAGCCGGCCGCGCACCACATGGCTGTGCAGCCGCTGCTGTCAGGGGACGAGCCAGTTGAGCTTGAGGGCTTTCTGACCGCGGAGTTCGGTCGCCGCGCCGCTGAGTTCATGGATGCGGAGGACGAGCGGCCGTACTTCTGCATGGTGGCGTTCAACGCCGTACACAACTTCTGCTGGCAGCTGCCGGACGCCGAGCTGGAAGCGCGTGGGCTCCCGGCCTTCCGCGACTGGTCACCGGAAGCGGACGGACCCTTCATGGAGTGGTACGACGACGTGATCGTGCCGAATCTGCCGCACGGGCGTGAGTACTACCTCGCCCAGCTGGAGCTGATGGACGCGGAGATCGGGCGGCTGCTCGACGTGGCGGGCGACGACACGATCGTCGTGTACGTGACGGACAACGGCGGGTCGACCTGCAATTTCGGCGACAACGCGCCGTTGCGCGGGACGAAGTACACGTTGTGGGACGGCGGCATCCGCATCCCGATGCTCTGGCGCTGGCCGGACCAGTTGCCGGCGGGACGTCGTACGGACGCACTCGTCAGCACGATGGACCTGGTCCCGACGCTGGCCGCGGCGGCGGGCGCGACCGTGGACGGTGCCGACGGCATCGACATCCTGCCCGTGCTGGCCGGGACCGCCGAGGCGGCGCACGAGAACCTGCACTGGGACTGCGGGTTCCAGTGGGCGGTGCGGTCGGGGGAGTGGAAGCTCAGTTGGGTGGCCGACGACGCCAACACCAGGCACCTGCGAGACTACGAGCACGCGCCGATGGGGGAGGGCTGGTTCCTCGCGAAACTGGCCGATGACATCGGCGAGCAGACCAACCACCTGTCAGCGCAGCCGGAGATCGCCGACCAGTTGCGCTTGTTGCACGCCGATTGGCGTGCGGAGGTCGGGCTCGAGGCTCAGACAGTCAATCCGTAGGTGATCGCGGTCGGCGGCTCCTCGTGGTGATCGATGTCCGGGCTGCGCTCGTACTCGTTCCAGGCGAGGAGCTCGTCGAGGTGCCGGCGTACTGACTCGAGGACCTCGGTGGTCGTGACCTCGCGGCCGAGCTCCTTGGAGAGCGTGGTCACGTCGGCGTCCGAGATGCCGCACGGGACGATTCGGTCGAACCAAGCCAGGTCGTTGTTGCAGTTCAGCGCGAAGCCGTGCATGGTCACGCCCTGCGCGACCCGGATGCCGATCGCGGCGATCTTCCGCTCCCGGCCGCGGTCGTCGGCCGCGACCCAGACGCCGCTGCGGCCCTTGACCCGGCCGGTCTTCACACCGAGCTCGGCGCAGACGCCGATCAGCGCCTCCTCGAGCCGCCGGACGTAGTCGACGACGTAGACGTGTGAGGCGAGCTTGACGATCGGGTACCCGACCAGTTGCCCGGGGCCGTGCCAGGTGATCTTGCCGCCGCGGTCCACGTCGACCACCGGCGTACCGTCCATCGGTCGCTCGTGCGGCTCGGTGCGCTTGCCTGCCGTGTAGACCGGCGGGTGTTCGAGCAGGATCACCGTGTCCGATCCGGTGCCCTCGGCAACCTCCGTGTGCAGTCGTCGCTGCTCGGCCCACGCGGTCTCGTAGTCCACCGCGTCGGCGCCGAATCCAGCTTCCACGTACCTGATAGCCCTCACGCCTTCGAGTGTAGGCGGCGGCTGATCGGGACCGGTGCCCTGGGCTGTGGATAACTTCGACGGGCGAGGTCGCGATCGGTGCATCCTCTTGGACATGGACCTCGCAGATCTCACCGGCTACAGCCTGCGCCGCGAGCTCGGGTCCGGACCGTCCGGCACCGTCTGGCAGGTCCGGGACCGTGCCTCGGGCCGCAACGCCGTGCTCAAACACGTCCCGCACAGCGCGTATCCCGACCGGGGGCGGCTCCGCGAGGACTTGAGCATGCTGTCCCGCTTCCGGCACCCGCACGTCGCGCAGCTCCACGAGTTCCGCGAGACCGACACCGGCTGGGTCCTGATCACTCAGCACCTGGCCGCCGGCAGCCTCGCCGCCCTCCTCACCCGCCGCGCTCCGCTGTCCCGCGGCGAACTGGTCACCCTCCTAGCTCCCCTCGCCGACGCCTTGGCCCACCTCCACGCCGCGAACCTCACCCACGGCTCCATCACCCCAGAGAACATCCTCTTCGACGCCGACGGCCGCCCAATCCTCACCGACGCCACCTTCCGCCCCGCCAACCCCACCTCGGACCATCAAGCCCTAGCTACCCTCACCCACCACGTCAGCGCACACCCCACCCCCTTCCCACCCACCCTCATCACCACCACCCCCCTCAAATCCCTCCCACACCGCCTCCTAACCCACACCCCCGCCACCCCCATAGACCTAGCCCCACTCACCACCCCCACAGCAACGCATCCCCCCGCCGGCGGGCACACCCCACCCACGCCAACCCCCACCGCTGCGTCCCCCGGCACCAACCACCCCACGACCACCCCATCCCCTCTTCCCACCGCCCCGTCCGCGACGCCCCACCCACTCCCCACCCAGCCGCCACCGAGCCCTCCGCCGCCCGAGCCACTTCCGACCCAGCCGCCAACCAGCCCCCCGCCTCCCCGCCCGGACACCCGACCGCCGAGCACTCCACCCCGCCCGGAGACCCCGGCGGCGACTGCCCCCGGGCCAGGCGACCGCCCTCCGACGTCGTCCCAAGGAGATGCAGACGATGACGATGCCCCTGCCGTCGCTCGTGCGCCGCTCGCTCCACCTCCAGCGGACCCACCGCCCTCACCACTGACGCAGCCGAAGCGACCTCACCCCACCGCACCGTCCGCCAAGGCCCGCTCGAAGCGCATCCGCTCCAACCGCCGCACCAAGCCCCGCCGCACCAGGTTTGTGCTGACCCCCGCACTCCCGCGACTCCCACACCCCGCGTACGGCGTACTCGCCGCAGCCGCCCTGGCCGCGATCATCGTGCTCGCAATCGCCATCGCCACACTCCGAACCATCGACACCCCAGCAACCGCCCAACCAGACCCCACCGCCTCGCGGTCCACAACCCAAGGCACCTCCGCATCCCCGCCCACACAGTCGCCCACCGCCCGCGCGACGTCTCCCGCGCGACCCGAGACGTCGCCAAGCCAGTCCCGTGCCACGACCTCGGCGCCACGCCCCGAGTCCTCAGCAGAACTGGCGACCTGGATCCAGACACTGCAGGCGCTCGACGCCCAACGCGCCCAAGCCTTCTGGACCCTCGACCTAGACGCCCTCGACCGGATCTACGTCCCAGGCAGCGCCCCCTGGCGCGCCGACCGAGCCCTCCTGTCCGCCTACCGCGACCAGAACGTCCGCGTCCAAGGCCTCCGAATCACGATCGAAAGCACCGCCATCACCCGCCGCAACGCAACCACCGTCACCCTCAAAACCACCGACCACCTCACAGCCGGCCAAGCAGTCGACCACACCGGCGCCAAAACCCCACTCCCACCCGGCCCCCCGGCCACCAGACTGATCACCCTCACAACCACCCCACGCACCCCCGCCCCCTCCCGCAGCTCCACCCGCCAACCCACCCACACCTGGCGCATCACCACAATCACCAGCTCGAGCTAGACGACAACACTCCGGTGCCCGGGCGTCTTTGTGCACCCACCAACCATTCTGAGCGCGCCAAAACGGTCGGTGGGTGCACAAAGACGCTGACAAGGACCCGCCGAACCAGACGCGACGGGTCGGTTCAGTGCGTCGAACACGTCGCGTACGAAGCAGGTGCTCGCGTCCCGCTCGGTCGCGGCCGACAGATCCAGCTCGTCCAGCCGGGCGAACCGGTGTGCACGGCTCCTGTTTCTGCGAGTTAGCGCTTTTCGGCGCGGAGAGCGAGGACCCAGGGGATTGGGTCGGTGCGTGGCTCTACGGTTCGAGTGATTGTCAGGGCCGCGTCGGCGAACGCGTTGAGGAGGTCGGCGAGCGGCATGTGGCGCATGCCGAGGCGCTCGCGGATACCGCCCTCGCCCCACCAGGGCGCTGGAGGATGCCAGCCAGAGGTGCGGTACGTCGGGTGGACGATGCGCCCGTCATCGGGACGGCTCTCGGTGTGCGGGCCGTTGAAGCACGGATGGGCTCCGTAGAACACGAGCGCTCCGCCCGGGTGCAGCACGCGAGCCGCCTCGCGCAGGACAGCGGCGAAGTCATCGACGTCGGTGGACAACCAGAGAACGGCGACAGTAGAGAAGACAGCGTCGGCGAACGGCAATGCAGCCGCATCGCCCTGAACCAGCGCCTCGCCCTGGGCCACGCGTTGCTGGGCAAGTCCCAACTGGTCCGCGGAGTACTCCAGGCCAACGACGGTGCGTCCCGTGCTGCGCAGCGTCTGCAGGTTCTGTCCGGTCCCGCAACCAAGGTCCAGACACAGACCATCTCCAGGACCCAGCAGATCCAGCAGCGGCTCCCGATTGGAGTCGGCCGCGGCCGCGTTGTTCTCGTCGTACCACTCGGCAAGACCGTCATACCGCGCGGCCGCCTTCGGCGTGACTGTCATAGCGGGGTTCCCCTCTGCGGCCCTTCACCGGCATCCGGCGCCCTGAACCCAACCAACCACACGAGGCCTGCCGACTGGCCTAGTGGGGTTGGAGGCCGTCGAGGATGACGGTGAGCATGTGGGGGGCTCGGTCCTCGGGGTGGGTGGTGGCGCGCCAGAGGGCGCCGGTGAGTTGGAGGAAGTCGCCGGGGTCGGCGTCCTCGCGGATGCTGCCGTCCTTCTTGCCGGCGTCGAGTAGTTCGGTGATCGCCGCAACGACCGGCCCGTAGGTCTGCTCGCTGATCTCCTTGTGCGCGGCTGGGCTGAGCGCGTCACCGAGGCCGTGCTTCCTGCGCATCGCCTCAACCAGTCCGGTCGTCCACTGCCGGAGCGCTTCGACCGGCGGCAGTTCGGCGAGCAACTCCGGTACGGCGCCGGTGATGCGGTCGACCTCGTCCTGGTAGACGGCGAGTACGAGCGCCTCCCGGGTCGGGAAGTTCCGGTACAAGGTGCCGGCGCCGACCCCCGCGCGCTGAGCCACCTGGTTCATCGACGTGCGGTCGTCCTCGGCGAACGCCTCGAGGGCGGCGGCGACGATGCGGGCCCGATTCTCCCGGGCGTCCGAACGAACCATGAGCTCCTCGCTTGCTAAGTGGAGAGCTCTCCACTACGGTAAGTGGAGACCTCTCCAATTAGCTTAAGGAGCATCATGCAATACATCAAGCTCGGCACCACCGGCCTCGACGTGTCACCGATCGCGATCGGCGCGATGACGTACGGCGAACCCGACCGCGGGCATCCCGTCTGGTCGAAGGGCGAGGAGGCGGCGCGGCCGCTGATCCGGCACGCGCTGGATGCGGGCATCAACTTCTTCGACACCGCGAACATGTACTCGAACGGGTCCAGTGAGGAGATCCTCGGCCGCGCGCTCCGGGACTACGCCGACCGCGACAGCGTCGTGATCGCGACGAAGCTCCGGCACCCGATGCGGCTCGGCCCGAACGGCCGCGGCCTGTCGCGCAAGGCGGTGATGACCGAGGTCGACCACTCGCTGCGCCGACTCGGCACCGACTACATCGACCTCTACCAGATCCACCGCAACGATCACGCGACTCCGTGGGAGGAGACGCTCGAGGCACTCAGCGATCTCGTCAAAGCCGGCAAGGTCCGGTACCTCGGCGCATCGTCGATGCACGCCTGGGAGTTCGCCAAGGCGCTCAACCTGCAGAAACAGAACGGCTGGGCGCGCTTCGTGTCGATGCAGGACCACTACAACCTGCTGGCTCGTGAGGAAGAGCGGGAGATGATCCCGCTGTGCCTCGACGAAGGTGTCGGCACGATCATCTGGTCGCCGCTGGCTCGCGGCAGGCTCGGCCGGAGCTGGGACGACGCCAGGTCGACGGCTCGCTCCGAGAGCGACGGTGCCTACGCCGACCTGCTCTACTCGCCGGAGCAGGAGGCCTCCAACCGCGCGATCATCGAGGCGGTCGGACAGGTCGCGCAGGAGCACGGCGTCAGCCGTGCGCAGATCGCGCTCGCCTGGCTGCGCAGCCAGCCGGTGGTGACCGCACCGTTGGTCGGCGCCGGCTCGATTCAGCAGATCGACGACGCCGTGGCATCGCTGGAGGTCGAGCTCACCGACGACGACGTCCGTGCGTTGGAGGCTCCGTACACGCCGCGGTACGACTGGCAGGGCATCTCCGACGAGGCCGAGATGGAGGCCATCCGCAAGCGAGTCCCTGGAATGGCGCTGGTGTGAACCGCGGCGGAGGCTAGGCGAGGGCCGCGGAGACTGCGGTGGTGACTGTGGGGTGGTGGAAGGTGAAGCCGGAGGACAGGAGGCGGGTTGGGAGGGCTCGTTTGCTGCCGAGGAGTTCCCAGGCGAACTCGCCGAGGGCCGCCTTCATGAGGACTGCGGGCACCGGGACGAGGGACGGGCGGTGCAGGGCGGTTGCCAGGGCTTCGGTGAGTTCGAGGTTGGTTGCCGGTGCGGGCAGAGTGATGTTCACCGGGCCGCTCACGCTGTCGTTCTCGGCGACGTGCCGGACGGCGCGGATCCAGTCGGTCAGCGAGACCACCGGGAAGTACTGCGTGCCAGGCCCGAAGCGGCCGCCGAGACCGATGCGGAAGGGGAGGGACAAGAGCTGGAACGCCGGAGCCTTGCCGTCGAGTACGACGCCCGTACGCAGCGCGGCCACCCGGCTGCCTGCTTCACGAGCGGGTTCGAGCGCGCCTTCCCACAGCCGGACGACGTCGGCCAGAAAGCCCTCGCCGAGCTCGGAGTCCTCGGTCAGGATGCGATCGCCGAGGTCGGTGCCGTAGCCGCCGATCCCGCTCTGCGTGAGCAGCACCGGCCGGCGGTCGAGCTGGGTCGCCACCGCGGCCAGGGTCGTGGTTGTCGCGACGCGGCTCTCCCGGATCTTCAGGCGGTACGTCGGTGTCCACGGGCGGCCGATGTTCGCGCCGGCCAGGTTGACCAGGACATCGGGATCGCCCAGAGCGGCCGCGTCCAGATCGCCCCGGGCCGGGTCCCAGCGCACCTCGTCCGGTGTCGACGGCGGCCGGCGTACCAGCCGGAGCACCTGGTGGCCGTTGGCAACCAAGTCGCGGGCGAGGGCCCTGCCGAGGAAGCCGGAGGCGCCGGCCAGTACGTACTTCATCCCGCTGTGCTCCTTGTCGGGTTCACTGAACACAAAGCTGAACACAAAGGCGCCGGTGCCCGTCTCCGGGGAGACAATGCACCGGCGCCTGTCGTCCGATCGGATCAGACGTCGAACTGGGCCTCTTCGAGCCGCTGCTTGACGGCCGTCAGGTAACGGGCCGCGTCGGCGCCGTCGACCAGGCGGTGGTCGTAGGTCAGCGCCAGGTACACCATCTGCCGGATCGCGATCGTCTCGCCGAGCTCTGGGTGGGTGATGACCACCGGGCGCTTCACGACGGCGCCGGTCCCGAGCATGCCGACCTGCGGCTGGTTCAGGATCGGGGTGTCGAACAGCGCGCCCCGGCTACCGGTGTTGGTGATGGTGAACGTGCCGCCCGCCATCTCGTCCGGCAGCACCTTGTTGTTGCGGGTGCGGTCGGCGAGGTCGGCGATCTTCTTCGCCAGGCCGGCGATGTTCAGGTCGCCGGCGTTGTGCACGACGGGGACCATCAGGCCGCGCTCCACGTCCACCGCGATGCCGAGGTGCTCGGCGGCGTGGTACGTGATCTCGCCCTTCTCCTCGTCGATCGACGCGTTCAGCTTCGGGTACTGCTTGAGCGCATCCACCGCGGCGAGCGCGAAGAACGGGAGGAAGGACAGCTTGACGCCCTCGCGGGCCTCGAAGTCGGCCTTCTTCTTGTTGCGCAGCTTGGCGATCTCGGTGACGTCGACCTCGACGACCGTGGTCAGCTGGGCCGAGACCTTCAGGCTGTTGACCATGTGGGCCGCGATCGCCTTGCGGATCCGGCTCATCTTCTCGGTGGTGCCGCGCAGCGGGCTGACCACCTGGGCCTTCGCGGCTGCGGCGGGGGCGGCGGCCTGGGCTGCCGGAGCGGGTGCGGCCGCGGCGGCTTTCTTCGCCTCGGCGGCGGCGATCACGTCCTGCTTGCGGATCCGGCCGCCGACGCCGGTGCCCTGTACGGCGTTCAGGTCGATCTCGTGCTCCGCGGCGAGCTTGCGCACCAGCGGGGTGACGTAGTTCGCGCCGTCAGCGGAGCCGTTCGGCGAAACCGCAGGAGCCGGAGCTGCTGCCGGAGCCGGAGCCTGCGCGGCCGGGGCCGGAGCCGCCTGCGGAGCAGGAGCCTGGGCAGCCGGAGCCTGGGCCGCGGGAGCCTGGGCCGCGGCCGGGGCAGCGGCGGGAGCCGGAGCAGCAGCCGGGGCCGGAGCGGAGGCAGCCGGAGCAGGCGCAGCGGCGGGGGCTGCAGCAGCAGGAGCCGGGGCGGCGGCGGGGGCGGCGGCGCCGGAGCCGACGATGGCGAGTTCGGCGCCGACCTCGACGGTCTCGTCCTCGGCGACCTTGATCTCCAGGAGCTTGCCGGCGATCGGGCTCGGGATCTCGGTGTCGACCTTGTCGGTGGAGACCTCGAGGAGCGGCTCGTCGACGGCCACGTCGTCGCCGACCTGCTTCAGCCAGCGGGTGACGGTTCCCTCGGTCACGCTCTCGCCCAGCGCGGGCAGCGTCACCGACGTACCGGAAGCACCAGCAGCCGGAGCAGCCTCAGACGCGGCAGGAGCAGGAGCCTCAGCAGCAGGAGCCGCGGCAGCGGGAGCCTCGGCAGCCGGGGCCGGAGCGGGCGCGGCGGCGGGTGCCTCGGCGGCAGGAGCCGGAGCAGCCTCGGCGGCCGGCGCGGGCTCTGCGGCGGGCTCGGCCGGAGCCGCAGGAGCGGAGCCGGCCTCGCCGGCGTCGCCGATCACGGCCAGTTCGGCGCCGACCTCGACGGTCTCGTCCTCGGCGGCCTTGATCTCGAGAAGGGTGCCGGCGACGGGGCTCGGGATTTCGGTGTCGACCTTGTCGGTCGAGACCTCCAGCAGGGGTTCGTCCACGGCAACCGTGTCACCGACCTGCTTGAGCCAGCGGGTGACGGTTCCTTCGGTGACGCTCTCCCCGAGGGCCGGCAGGGATACAGAGGTCGGCATGACGGTCGTTGCTCCTTCGTCTGATCGGTCGAGTGTCAGCCTACGGTGCCGCCGGAGCGCTCGGGATCCGGGTCAAGGCCATCCTCCACGCTCCTACAGCTCCAACTTACTGGGACGGTCCAGCAGGGTCAGTCATGGAAGTGCAAAGGTTTCCCGGCGAGGGCGAGGTGGGCTTCGCCGAGGGCTTCGTTCTGGGTTGGGTGTGCGTGCACCAGCGGCGCGACGTCCGCCGGGTACGCCTCCCAGTTGTAGATCAGCTGCGCCTCGCCGATCAGCTCGCCGACGCGCGAACCGACCATGTGCAGCCCCACGACCGCGCCGTCCTTAGCGCGGACCAGCTTCACGAAGCCGGCCGTCTTCAGGATCTGCGACTTGCCGTTGCCGCCGAGGTTGTAATTGAGAACTTCCACGTCGCCGTACTTCTCCCGGGCCTGCTCCTCGGTCAGCCCGACCGACGCGACCTCCGGCTCGGAGTACGTGACGCGCGGGATGCCCGCCTCGTCGATCGGCGTCGGCGCGAGGCCCGCGAGGTGCTCGGCGACGAAGATGCCCTGCTGAAACCCGCGGTGCGCGAGCTGCAGCCCCGGCACGATGTCACCGACCGCGTACACGCCCGGCACGCTGGTCTGCAGCGTCGGGTCGACGGTCACGAACCCGCGGTCGAGCGCGACGCCGACCTCCTCATACCCGAGGCCCGCGGTGTTCGGTCCTCGGCCGACGGCGACCAGCAGTACCTCGGCCTCGATCACCTCGCCGCCCGCGACGGTCACCCGTACGCCGGAATCGGTCACCGCGACCGACTCGAACGGCGTACCGGTCTTGAACGCGATCTTCCGCTTCCGGAACCCGCGCTCCAAGGTCTTCGAGCAGTCCGCGTCCTCGGCCGGGACGAGCCGTGGCAACGCTTCGACGATCGTCACGCGCGTGCCGAACGACGTCCACGCGGACGCGAACTCGACGCCGATCACACCGCCGCCGAGGATCACCGCGGACTCCGGGACCCGGTCGAGCGTCAGCGCGTGCTCACTCGCGATCACCCGGTGCCCGTCGAGCTCCAGGCCCGGCAGGGACTTGGAGTAGGAGCCGGAGGCAAGGATGACGTTGCGGCCGGTGTACGTCGTGTCGCCGACCTGGACCGTGGTGGGCGAGGTCAGCCGCCCCTCGCCCTCGATCACCGTGATGCCGCGGGCCTTCAGCTGGCCCTGCAGACCCTTGAACAGCCGGTCGACGACGCCGTCCTTGTACTTGTTCACGCCGCCCATGTCGACGCCCTCGAGCGTCGTCCGGACTCCGAACTGCTCACCCTCGCGCGCCGAGTCCGCGACCTCGGCCGCGTGCAGCAGCGCCTTGGTCGGGATGCATCCGCGGTGCAGACAGGTTCCGCCGACCTTGTCCTTCTCCACCAGCGCCACGGACAGGCCGAGGGTCGCCGCGCGCAGCCCGGCGGCATAGCCACCGCTGCCGCCGCCGAGAATCACCAGGTCGTACGTCGTACCAGTTTCAGTACCACTGTCAGTCACAGGTTCCTCCGTGGGGTCCAAAAGGCTGTGGGTCTGGGCGGGCGGCCCCGGATCGCGGTTCCGGCCCGGCGTCATCTTGTCACCGATCGCGGCCGGATCCATCCCCGGGCCGGTCGTGGTGCACAGGCCGGGACCGGCCGCAACCGTTATCCAGGATTTCGGCCGGGACTTGCACAGATAGTGGACACTTACTCCCATGAAGTGGTTCGGTCGCCGGCAGAAGGCCGGAACGATGCGCCGGTCGGACACTCCCGACCAGGCGCACCTGCGTGAGTTCGCCCAGACCCGCCAGGGCGTCGAGGGATTCGTCGAGCCGCGGACGGCGGTGACGGAGTACACGATGGTGCTGGTCGCGCTCGACGGCGAGTGGACCCGCCGCCGGGTCCCGTCGGTCAAGTGGGCGCACGATTTCGCGAACAAGCTCGGCATCCCGTCGTACGACGCCGCCGTGGTCGGCTACCCGCCGCGGATGCGCGAGTACAACGCCCGCATGAAGAAGAACGGCCTCGCGTAAGCCTCAGAGGATGGGCACCCGGGAGCGGACCGCAGCGACAACCGATGTGTCGACCACAGCGTGCAACGTCTCAGCGCCGGCGCCGAGCCTGGTGTGGGTCTGACCCAGGGGAGTGGTCAGGCTGCTGCGCCCGATTCCCAGCGGATCCGTGCCGACCGGCGGTACATACGCCTGATCGCACGCCAGCAACCAGGCCTGGGCGTCCGCGGCGCGAGCCCGCGTCAGCAGATCCCACTGCTCTTCCTTGCCCGGCCCAGCACCCCACGAAGCCGGTACGACGATCAGCTCCGCCCCGAGCCGCCCGAGCGCGGTGAACTGGTCGGCGAACCGCAGGTCGTAGCAGGTCGCCAGCCCGATCGTCACGTCCCGCAGGCCGAAGGTCACCAGCTCCTTGCCCGGAGCAACGGTGTCGGACTCGCGCGACCCGAAAGCGTCGTACAGATGGATCTTCCGGTACGACGCCTCCACGCCGGGTCCCGTGACGAGCAGCGTGTTGTGCACCCGTCCGTCCTCGGACGGCTCGAACAGGCCGGCGACCACCACGACCCCGGCGTCCGCCGCGACCTTCCGCAGGCCGGTGGCGAACGGTCCGTCCAACGACTCGGCGATCGCGCCCAGGTCGGTGCCGAAGCAGGCCGACGTGGCTTCGGGCAGGATGATCAACTCGGCGCCGTCGGCGGCCGCCTGCCGGATCGCGTCGGTCGCGACGACCAGGTTGGCGACCGGGTCCGGCCCACTGCTGATCTGGGCCGCGGCCACGTGCAGGACTGTCATCAGAACCTCCGAAGCTGTATACATTGAGTATGCAATTGAGTGGGGACTCCGGCCGTGATCGTGCCTATCAATACCTGCGGGGGACAGTACTGAGCGACCCGGCCGTGTCGGGGACGTTCATCAACGAGCAGGTCGTCGCGACCGAGGTCGGCATCTCCCGTACGCCGGTCCGCGAGGCGTTGCTGATGCTCGCCGCCGAGGACCTGGTCCAGCTCGTGCCGCACCGCGGGGCGTTCGTCGCGCCACTGCCCGGCCGCGAGATCGCCGAGCTGATGCAGGCCCGCGGCGTGATCGAGTGCTGGGCCGCGTCGACTTCTCTTGCGGCCGACGCGGCCCCGATCGAGGCGATGACGAGCGTCCTCGAGCAGCAGCGGGCGATCGTCGCGCAGGGAGACGCGAAGGCGTTCATCGAGCTGGACAGCCAGTTCCACGCGCTGCTGGTCGCGGCCGGCGGCAACTCCGTGCTCGGCCGGCTGTACGAGAACCTGCGGTCCAAGCACGTGCTGCTCGGCGTCGTCGCCCTGCAGCGCAGCGCCACCCGCCGGCAGGACGTCCTCGCCGAGCACCAGGCCATCGTCGACGGCCTGGCCGGCGGCGACCCGGCCGTGGCCGAGAAGGCGATCCTCAGCCATCTCGGCACCACCGGCTCGGTCCTCATGCAGGGCTGACGGCAAGGGACTCCTCCTGCACGGCCCGGCCGAGGCGAAGGCCGACGAGGGTGATCGAGCACGCCACAATGATGTACGCCGCGATGACGTACCCCGTGCCCGCCTTGGCGAGGAAGTACGTGAACGCCAGCGGCGCCAGCGCACCACCGATCACCCCGGCGAACGTGTAGGCCAGTGAGCTCCCGGTGTACCGCAGCCGCGCGGTGAACTGCTCCGACACGAACGCGGCCTGCGGCCCGTACATCAGCGAGTGGAACACCAGCCCGATCACCACACCGGGCAACACGGTCGCCAGCGACGACGCCATCGCGAAGAAGACCACGCTCCACACGGCTCCACCGACCGCACCGATCGCGTAGACCGTACGACGCCCGTACCGGTCCGAAAGCCACCCGGACCAGGGAATCATCACGACCTGCAGCGCAGAACCCACTAGTACGGCGGTCACCGCCTCGCCGCGACTCATGCCCAGCTCCTTGGTCGCATAGGTGAGAACGAAGACCGCGAACATCGCATAGAGCACGTCCGGCCCCACCCGAGCCAGGATCGCCGCAATCAGCGGCCGGGTCTGCGTCCGGAGCACCTCGGACACCGGAGCGGTCGGCCGGTCGCCCCGCGCCTCCAGTTCGCGGAACACCGGAGTTTCCTCCAGCCTGGAACGGATCAGCAGACCGAAGGCGACCAGTACGGCGGACAGCAGGAAGGCGACCCGCCATCCCCAGCTCAGGAACGCGTCCTCGGACAATGCGCCGGCCAGAACAGCCAGTACGCCGTTCGCCAGCAACGTCCCGAGCGGCGGCCCGACCTGGGCGGCTGATGCCCAGAAGCCACGTTGACCGGCCTCGCTGAACTCACTGCTGAGCAGCACGGCTCCACCCCACTCGCCGCCCACACCCACACCCTGCGCGAAGCGGAGTACGACCAGCAGCGTCGGTGCGACGGCACCGGCTTGGGCGTGCGTCGGCAGCAGGCCGATGCAGAAGGTGGCCACGCCGATCAGCAGCAGGGTGGCGACCAGTACGCGTTTACGGCCGATCACGTCTCCGAGCCGGCCGAAGAAGATGCCGCCGAGCGGGCGGGCGACGTACCCGACGGCGTACGTCGCGAACGCCTGCAGGGTCCCGGTCAGCGGATCGCTGCCGGGGAAGAACAGGTCGCCGAAGACGAGGGCGGCGGCGGAGCTGTAGACGGCGAAGTCGTACCACTCCAACGAGGTGCCGGACAGGCTCGCGGCGAAAGCCTTGTGCAGACCGCGGCGATCGGGGGGAGAGGGCGGGACGCTGGTCATCGGGTGGACCTCCTTGGGGGGATGCCCCATACTCGTTGTATACGACGTGTTCACGCAAGCGCTGATTCGAGAAAATCTGGAGGAACCTGATGACGATGCGGTTCACCTTGCCCGACGGGAGTGAGCGGGCGGTCACGGTCCGCTATGCGCTGAACGCGGGCTACGCCGGCCGTGACACCGCGCAGGTCCAGCATCACGTGGACGAGCTGGCCGAGCTCGGCGTACCGGCTCCGCGCCGCATCCCGACGCTGTACCCGCTGTCCGCGTCACTCGTCGGCAGGCCGGAGGTCGTGCAGGTCGCCCACGCCAAGACGTCGGGTGAGGCGGAGTGGGCACTGGTGGTCGGCGAGGACGACGTACTGCTCACGGCCGCGTGCGATCACACCGACCGGGCGCTCGAGGTGCACGGTGTTGCCTGGAGCAAGCAATCCGCGCCGGACCTGCTCGGTGACGTCGCGTGGCCGCTCAGGGAGATCGAGGACGAGCTCGACCGGTTCACTCTGAAGGCGTGGGTTCGGCACGGCGACACCGAGCAACTGATCCAGGATGGCACGCTCGCGCAGTTGCTGCCGCCGTCGTACTGGCTGAAGGAGCTCGGCGATCGCCTGGTCCCGGGCACCGTGCTGCTCAGCGGCACGATTCCGATGATCGCGGGCGTCGACCAGTTCGCCGACGCGTGGCGGGTGGAGCTGACCGACCCGCGCGGCCTGACCAGCCGCGTCGTGTACTCGATCGAGCAGCTCGCCCCGGCCTGGGACTGACACCTGAAAGACGAGCGGGAGTTCGTCCCCGGCGACCACGCCTGCCGGCCGCCGGGGATTCGCTACTCAGCTCGCTGACGCGGCGAGCTCGACCAGCGTGCGGACGGCGTACCCGGTGCCGCCGGTGGGCGTGTAGCCGGAGGGGCCGCCGTCGTTGAAGGCGGGACCGGCGACGTCCAGGTGCACCCAGTCGATGCCGTCAGCAACGAAGTCGCCGAGGAAGGCGGCCGCCGCGAGGGCGCCGCCCCACGGCTCGCCGGTGATGTTGGCCAGGTCGGCGACCTTCGAGTGCGACTTCAGCTTGTCCAGCATCTCGGTCGGGATCGGCAGCGGCCACATCGACTCGCCGGCCGCGATCGCCGCGTCGACCACCCGGTCGCGGGCCGTGTCGGTGTTCCCGAACGCGCCCGCCACCTTGGTGCCCAGGGCAACCACACACGCCCCGGTCAGGGTGGCCACGTCGATGATCAGGTCGGGCTGGTCCGCGGAGGCCCGGACCAGTGCGTCGCCGAGCACCAGGCGGCCCTCGGCGTCGGTGTTCAGCACCTCGACGGTCTTGCCGCCGTACATCGTCAGTACGTCGGAGGGCCGGGCCGCGGAACCGGACGGCATGTTCTCGGCCATCGCGGCGTACGTCGTCACCTGGACCGGCAGGCCGAGCCGCGCGATGGCGAGCGTCGCGCCGATCACCGCGGCGGCGCCGGCCATGTCGGACTTCATGCTCACCATGCCGGTCGACGTCTTCAGCGACAGGCCGCCGGAGTCGAACGTGATGCCCTTGCCGACGAAGGCCAGGTGGGTGACGGGCTTCTTCGGCGTGTAGGTCAGCCGGACCAGCCGGGGCGGGTTGCTCGAGCCCTGGCCGACGCCGAGGATGCCGCCGTACCCGCCCTTGGCGAGGGCCTTCTCGTCGAGCACCTCGACCTTGACGCCGTACTCCTTGCCGAGCTTGACCGCGTCGGCCGCGAACTCGGCCGGGTGCAGGTCCGACGGCGGGGTGTTCACCCAGTCCCGCACCTGAGCGACGGCCTCCGCGGTCACCTGGGCGCGCTCGAGGGCGGCCTTGGCGTCCTTGTTCCGGGCCAGGTCGGTCAGCACGGTCAGGTTGCCGGGCGCGTCGTTCGCGCCGTCCGACGACTTGTACGCCGTGAACGCGTAGCGACCCATCAACGCGCCCTCGGCGACCGCGCGCACGCACTCGGCGTCCGGGGCCGGCAGCGCGAACGCGACCGACTGCGAGATCTTCGCCGCCCGCACACCGGTGCCGGCCGCGGCCCGCAGGTCCTCGGTCTTCAGCACGCCGTCGGGCGCCGCGCCGAGACCGACCGCGATCAGCGTCGCGAACTTGCCCGGCTTGCCGAGCAGCGGCCCGGGCACCTTCGTCACCTCGCCGGCCTTGCCGGTGGCGCCGAGACCGGACAGCACCTCCACCAGCTTCCCGCCGTACGCGGCGTTCAGCGACTCGGTGCCGGCCGGCAGGGTGACGCCGCCGCCGAGTTTGACCACGCCGATGACCACGGCGTCGCTCTTGACGCCGGCGGCATCTGACTTGCTCAGGGTGATGGTGGTCACGAAATCCTCAGTCCTCCTTGACCGGCTGGCAGATGGCCGGTCGTCACGGTACGTGCGTGCTGCCTGAGCATGCTACGCGTCGGGTAGTTTCCCCTCCATGACCCAGTCTCCTGATCTGAAGAAGTCGCCACTGCACGAGCGCCACGTCGCGCTCGGCGCCAAGTTCGCCGAGTTCGGCGGCTGGGAGATGCCCCTGGAGTATTCCGGCGTCGTGGCCGAGCACACCGCGGTCCGTACGTCGGTCGGCGTCTTCGACGTCAGCCATCTCGGCAAGGCGACGGTCAGGGGCCCGGGCGCCGCGGCGTACGTGAACGCGTGCCTGACCAACGATCTCGGCAAGATCGCGCCGGGTCAGGCGCAGTACACGCTGTGCTGCAACGAGAACGGGGGAGTGGTCGACGACCTGATCGCCTACCTGCACGCCGACGACGACGTGTTCCTGATCCCGAACGCGGCCAACACCGCCGAGGTGGTCCGCCTGCTCCAGGCCGACGCCCCCGACGGCATCGAGGTGACGAACGTCCACGACGACTACGCGATCCTCGCCGTGCAGGGCGCGAACAGCGACGAGGTGGTGTCCGCGATCGGGCTGCCGACCGGTCACGACTACATGTCCTTCGCCACGGCCGACTTCGGCGGTACGCCGGTGGTCGTGTGCCGCACCGGCTACACGGGCGAGCGCGGCTTCGAGCTCGTCGTACCGAACGCCGCCGCGGTGGCCGTGTTCGACGCGCTGCTGACGGCCGGCGAGCAGTACGGCATCGTCCCGGCCGGACTGGGCGCGCGGGACACACTGCGGACCGAGATGGGCTACCCGCTGCACGGCCAGGACATCGCGCCCGGCATCACGCCGGTCCAGGCGCGGTCCGGATGGGCCGTCGGCTGGAAGAAGGAGCACTTCTGGGGCGACGCGGCCCTGCGCGCCGAGAAGGAGCGCGGACCGGCCCGGATCCTGCGCGGCCTGCGCGCCGCCGGACGGGGTATTCCGCGGCCGCACATGTCGGTTCTGGATCAATCCGGTACAGCGCTCGGTGAAGTGACTTCCGGAACGTTCTCGCCGACGCTGAAGAAAGGTATTGCGTTGGCACTCCTGGACGCGTCGGTGAAAGAAGGCGATCAGGTAACCGTCGACATCCGGGGCCGCGGGGAAACCTTCGACGTCGTCAAACCGCCCTTCGTGACCGTTCACGTGCGCTAGGGCTGACAGCGAGTTCGCGGGTTGCCTGCACCGGCCATGACTACAATCCGCATATGGTCGACTGGCGTACAGTGACAGCGAAGGACTTTGCCGTTCCTCAAGATGTCGAACTTGGAGCTTTGGTCGACGAGCTCGCCGAGATGCTGATGTCGGAGGATCCCGTCACGCGTGACGAACTGGCATTCTCGACGCTGGCACGGTGGATCGACCGTGACGTCCTCTCTGCCACACAGCTGGACGCTTTGGGCGACTGCATGGCGAAACGGTTCGACAGCGACGCGATCCAAGTCAGGACATTCGCGCCTTTGATCCTGGATTCGATCGTGTCCAAAGGCCGCCTCAGGCCGGCATGGTTCGATGCCTTCGCAGCTTGGTATCCGGCAGAGCGGGATCTGCGGGGCCATGACCAGAAGCTCGGCTGGCTGCACGCGATCGCCCACGGCGCAGACCTCCTCGGTGCCTTCGGACGGAGCACGGGCGTGGCTCCGGATCGAGTCCTTGCCATCGCTGCCGAGCGACTCGTCGCTCCAGGTGACACCGTCTGGCGGGACCACGAGCACGACAGGCTCGGCTATGCGATCGCACTCACGCTGACGCGCGACGAGCTGACGGACGAAACGGCGGTTCGTTGGCTCGACGCGGTCGCTGACAACTGGGCCAACCGGACGCCGGGTGCACCCCCGGCCGAGGTCAGCAACGCTGTGCACACGCTCCGCGTGGTGTACATCCTCGGGACGACCGGTGTGCGGCCGAGCAGGCAGAAGACCCCGCTACGGTTGAACCACGAGTCCGAGGTCCGGGCGGCGCTCCTGAAGATTCTGCACTCCATGAGCCCCTACATGTGGTAGCCGCCGTGGAGTTCCGCATGCTTGGGCCGGTCGAGATCGTGGTCCCGGACGTGGTGTTGCCGCCTCTTCGTCCGCAACTCCAAGGCATGCTCAGCTACCTTCTGCTGCACGCGAACCAGCATGTCACGATCGATCGTCTGATCTCGGCGCTATGGGGTGACACGTCACCGGAGACGGCCCGAGCCCAGATTCATACGATGGTCGCGAAGCTCCGGCGGACTCTGGCACTGGCCAGTGAGCAGGAACGCATTGTCACGGGTCCAGAGGGCTACAAGGTTGTGGTGCGGGACGACGAGTTCGACCTCGCCAGGTTTGAAAACTTGGTGATCGACGCCCGATCGAGCATGGCGAACGATCCGGCTCAGTCGGAGGCGCTGCTGATCGAGGCTCTCGGTCTGTGGCGTGGCCAGGCGATGGTTGGAGTGAAGGCTCCGTTTGCCGAAAGCAGCCGGGCCCAGCTGGACAAGAAACGGCTGCTCGCCCAGGAGCAACTCGCCGAGCTGTGGCTCGATCTCGGCAAGCATCACGAGCTGGCGACTGAGCTGCCGGCGCTTTGTGCGTTGTATCCCGGCAGAGAGCAGCTGGCCAGGCTTCTGACGCTGGCGCTGTACCGCAGCGGCCAGGCCGCTGCGGCACTGGAAGTGCTGCGAGACCTGCGTGAAGTTCTGGTCGAGGAGCACGGGATCGAGCCGTCCAGGGAGACCCAGCAATTGCAGACCTCGATCCTGCGGGGCGACCCAGGCCTGGACTTCGTCGACGGCGGCACAGCGCCGGTGGAGCACCATGGGGCCGAGGAGCCGGCGAGACCAACCAAAGCCAGGACAGCGCCGGAGGATCAGGTCGGTGCGCTCATCGGGCGAGCCGAGGAGTTGTCGGCACTGGATGCGGCGCTGGAGCGAGTTCGAGCTCGCCCACGCAACGCACCGATCCTGGTGTGCGGCCTGCCAGGTATCGGCAAGACGGCCCTGGTCGCCGAATGGACGCGCAGGTTGGCGCCCTCGTTCCCCGACGGTGTGATCACCGTGGATCTGCGCCGCTGGGATCGTCGAGTTGCTGTGTTCGAGGCTCGCCGGACCGTGCTCCGGGCGTTGAAGGTGGCTGGACCTGAGGTGCCGTCCGATCCACACGATCTCTCCGAGCTGTACGCCGCCACCCTCACCGACTCTGCCGCACTGGTGGTTCTCGATCATGTCGAGTCGTCGGCTCAGGTGCGCGATCTGCTCTTGCCGGCGGCCAAGCCTGGTTTCGCCGTGGTCAGCCGTCGCCGGCTCGATGGGCTGGTGGTCAGCGAGTCCGCGCCACTGGTGCAGATCGGTCCGCTGCGGCGCAACGAGTCGGTCGAGATGCTGGGCCACGCTGTGGGGCATCCCATCGATCCCGGTGGAGCCGAGCGGCTGGCCGAGTTGTGTGGTGATTGGCCACTGGCGCTGCGGATCGCCGCGGCTCGGGTCCTGGTCGACGTCGGCTACCCGGTCCAGAAGTTACTCGAGGAACTCACCGACCCGGCCGGCCGACTTGGTCATCTGCATCTGGCCGAGGCAGGTGCTTCTCTGCCGCACGCTCTGGACGAATGTGTGGCCGACCTGTCGGCGCGTGCGCTCCGCCTCTACCGCCGGTTGGGCGGGCTGGAGCGCTCGATGTTCGAGTCCTCGGACGTCGAGGAGCTGGCCCGGATCGACGAGCCGTCAGTTCGCCAGATCATCGAGGAACTGGTGGCAAGTGGCTTGGTCAGCCGGACCGGATCGGGGCGGTACTGGATGACAGACCTGGTCCGGCTGCATGCGGCGCAGGTCCCCGCGATGGACCTGCGGACTTGGCCGTTCAGCGCTTCGACCGCGGCGCCGGATGCCCAGGGGCGGGTGGCGCAGTGACCAGCGAACAGACGATGAATAGTGGCTGTATAGCGGTCGGATGAGGCGTTCTTGCGAGGCTGTCGCTGCGCCCACAACCAGGTGGGCCACTGCGAAAGGAAACCTCGATGCACGACGACAAGCCGACCGCCGAGGCCGCCGCGACCGTTGCGGAGGCTCCCAAGCTGGTCATCGAAGTCCGGCAGCTGGACAAGCTCGAGACGACCTCCTTCCGTGAGGTCGAGGGTCCGTTCTGATCCAGCTGTAGCGCGGGTGCCCACCCTTCGCGGGTGGGCACCCGCCAGCGAGTTCCTTCGAGAAAGGGTCGGCATGCACGCGATGAACAAGCCTCGGGTCAAGGACGGGCATCGTCCGCTGCTCCGTCCGGACGGACGGATCTGGATCGGCAGCGTCCAGTTCGGCCTCGGTACGGAGATCCAGGATGCGTCAGGTCTGGTCTGGCAATGCTGCCAGTTGATGGACGGCACACGAACCCACGCGGAGATCGTGAACCTACTCACTGCCGACGGCGGACGGCACCCCGCCAACGTGGAGCAGGTGATCGAGCTGCTGATCAGCTCGGGCTGGATCGAGGACGCGGCCGGGCGCCTGCCGGAGAACCTGACAGCTCGCGACATCGAGCGCTACGGGCGGAACGCCGACCTGCTGTCGTGGCTCGACACGACTCCCCGGCAGAGCCGTTTCGAGCTGCAAGGACGTCTCAAGGCTGCGCGAGTCACGATTCTCGGTGTCGGCGGTATCGGCTCCGCGGTCGCGGTCAGCCTCGTCGCGTCAGGTGTCGGTCAGGTCCACTGCGTCGACGGGGATGTCGTCGAACTGTCCAACCTCAACCGCCAGACGGTGTTCAGCGAACCCGACATCGGCCGGTCCAAGGTCGACGTCGTGATCGAGCGGCTGAAGCGGCTGAACAGTGACGTGCAGGTGACTGGTGCCGACATGATGATCCAGACTGAGGACGAGATCGCGCGCCAGGTCCGGGGTTCGGACATCTTCGTGCACGCCATCGACAGACCGCAGGGTATACAGCGCTGGTCCAATCGGGTTGCGGTCGAACTCGGGATTCCCTGGATGATGGCGTCGTACAACGGCCCGATGATGGCGTGCTCGATGTTCCTGCCGGGCAAGACCGGATGCTACGAATGCATGCGGACGGCCGAGAGAAATCGGCTCGAGCTGGCCGGCGACGACGATCTCCTCGATGCCCGCCCGGTGGACGGATTCAACCCGGTGATGGCGCCAACCGCGCAGATGAGCGGGCATTTCGGGGCGCTGGAAATCATCTACTTTCTCGCCGGGATGAGGGTCCAGACTGCCGGGCGACAGATCCATCGCAGCTTCCTCGACTACGACCATCAGTACTTCATCGAAGGGCCGCGACAGCCGGACTGTCCGGCGTGTGGCGACCAAGCCAGCGCAGGATGACCGCGGAGAGCACCGATCTGGCAGTGCGGATGCGCCCGCTGACAATCCATGAGGAGGGTGGTTCCTGGATCGTCGGCCGTAACGACTCCGGTGACTTTGTGGAGCTGCCGATCCAGGCGATTACCTTCATCGAGGCTCTGCAGCTCACCGGATCGATCCCAGCTGCGGAGTTGCGCGTCGAGCAGCGGCATGGTCAGGCGATCGACAGCGAAGGCTTCGTGACCTCGCTGGTCGGGCTCGGCTACGTCGAGTCGATCGGAAGCCATGTGTACGCGGACAGCGCACAGCCGCCGAGTCTGCCGTGGCTGCAGGCCCATCATGTGCGCTTCTTGTTCTCCCGCCCTGCTGCCGTGCTCGTCGGCCTGTTGTGGCTCGCCGGTCTGCTGGCAGCCTGGCGTCGACGCGATCTGCTGCCTGACTACAGCTCGTTCTTCGTGACCGGCTGGAACGGGTTCAACATCGCGTGGAGCACCTTGTTCTACTTGGTGACCGTGGCGGGCCACGAGTTCTCCCATCTCGCTGCTGCGAGAGCCTCGAACGTTCATGCCCGCTTCGGCCTGGGAACCAGGCTGAACCTGTTGGTCGCTGAGACCAAGGTCGCGGGTCTGTGGGGCGCACCACGCCGTACCCGCTTCCGCGTCTACACGGCCGGTATGCGCTTCGATCTGTGCGTCATGGCGGTGCTGTCGATCACCCTGACCTGGACAGCGCTCCCCACCTTTGTCGCGCGGTCGGCTGAATCGTTGATCCTCGCCCTCTTCATCTCGATAGCGACCCAGTTCGCCCTCTACATGCGAACCGACGTGTACTTCGTTTGCCAGGAACTCCTGCGGTGCAAGAACCTGTTCGGCGATGCGTGGGCGTACGTGCACTTCAAACGCGGACGGTTGGTGGGTGACCGATCGCATGAGTCGGCAGATCCCGTGCTGGCGCTGCCGGAACGGGAGCAGCGTCCAGTGCGCCTGTACGCCTGGTTCATGCTGATCGGTTCCGGTGTGTCGTTGACTATTTTCGCGGGATATGGAGCACCGGTCCTGCTGCGCCTGTTCGCAGACTCCTTCGGCGAGATCGGCCGAGGGGTCGCCGACGGCAATGCGCTTGTCCTCCTCAACGGTGCCGTGGTCGTTCTGGTAGAGGGCGGGCTCCAGGTGCTGTTCGTAGTGATGTTCGTCCGCAAGCACGGCCGCGCTATGCGATCGGGACTACGAGCCACGTGGCGCCGGCTGGGAGGCAGCGGAGCCTGACACAGACGCTCCGAACAGGCGCACGCATGTCGATGACATGCGTGCGCCTGTCGTCGTCCAGGGCCCGAGACCCCCGCCTGAGCGCACCACCGCACGAAGAGTTCGGACTGAGACCGAATGTGTCTTTTCGTTACATTGCGTGAGATATTGGCACAAAATGGCCACTGTCGGTGCTGTGCCGACGCGTTTTGCGCAGGATTGACTGCGAACGGTGACGAAATGGGGCAAATGTTCCGTTCGAGTACCGGTTCCGGTAACGATTTGTGCACTGCTGCCGAGCACTGCTGGTTTGGTGTCACGGTGTCGGGCAGGCTAGCGCGCGGCTACGGCGGAATCCCCTGTCAAGGGGATTTGACGCGAGCCCGCAAGCGAGCAAAGGTCGGCACGCTATCCACCGATAAGTGCCGGATCCGCGGACCGAAATCCGGCCGACTGAACTGACGGAGTGCGAATGAGTATTGGGTCGCCCGACTCGACCGTAGGGGTCGAAGATCACCCGGCCTCGGCGGAGCCGGTTCGGGGTTCCGCGGTTCCGCACGGCAAGTCCCCGACTCGGGTCGCAGTGGACCGGCTCCGCAAGGATCGGGTAGCCGTGATCTGCGCGTGCATAGTGATCTTCTTCATCCTGATCGCGATCTTCGCGCCGTTACTGACCAAGCTCGAAGGTGCCGATATCGGCACCTTCAACCCCGACCTCGTCGACGAGTACGGCTTCCCGACCTTCGTCGCCAACGCTCAGCACTGGTTCGGCGTGGAACCCAAGACCGGGCGGGACAACTTCGCCCGCTGGGTGTACGGCGCGCGTCCGTCGCTGATCGTCGCGTTCGTCGCGACGCTGTTCGGAACCGTCGTCGGCGTCGTGATGGGCCTGCTGGCCGGCTTTCTCGGCGGCTGGGTCGACCGGATCATCTCCTGGGTCGTCGACTTCGTGCTGAGCCTGCCGTACCTGCTGTTCGCGATCGCCATGGTGCCGATCGTCGAGAGCATGCGCGGCGGGTCCTTCAACCTCTCGCCGGAGGAGCAGGCGTCGACGCGATTCTTCGTCCTGATCTTCGTCCTGTCGTTCTTCGGCTGGGCAGGTCTGGCCCGCATCATCCGGGGCGAGGTGCTGTCCTTGCGCGAGCGTGAGTTCGTGCTCGCCGCGAAGGCGATCGGGGTCCCCACCCGGCAGGTCCTGTTCAAAGAACTGCTGCCCAACCTGGTCGCTCCGATCGTCATCTCGGCGTCGCTCGCACTGCCGGCCTACGTGACCGCCGAGGCGGGTCTGTCCTACCTCGGTGTCGGTCTGATCGAGCCGGTCCCGTCCTGGGGCCAGACGATCGCGACCGCGACCAACTGGTTCAAGGCGGATCCGATCTACCTGTGGCTGCCGGTCCTCGGTATCACCGCGCTCGTACTGGCGCTGGCCCTGCTCGGTGATGCCGTCCGCGACGCCTTCGACCCCAAGACTCGCCGGTAGCCCGGCGTTGCCCCAGCGGCAGAAAAGGAGAAACACGAGAATGCAGTGGAAACGGATCACCGCTGTTGCGGCGACGGTCATGCTGGCCGTCGCGGCCTGTGGCAGCCCGTCGGCCAGCAACAACAAGGGCGGTGCCAACTCGGGCGACGCGGGTACGGCCCAGCAGAAGGCCACGGACCCGACCGCGAAGGGCCCGGCGCCAGAGATCGACGGTGCCAAGAAGGGTGGCGCCGCCACCGTCCTGTCCGACGTCTCACCGGACACCTTCGACCCGACGAACATCTACTTCGTCGACGGAAACCAGATCGGCAAGCTGATGTACCGGGCGCTGACCCAGTACCGGCTGGACGGTGACAGCCACAAGCCGGTGCTCGTTCCCGACCTCGCCGAGGACCTGGGCACGAAGTCTGCCGACGGTCTGACCTGGACCTTCAAGCTCAAGCAGGGCATCAAGTACATGGACGGCACGCCGGTCAAGGCGGCCGACTACGCGTACGCGATCAAGCGGTCCTTCGCGCACGACCTGTACGACGCTGGACCGACATACCAGAACGAGTACTTCAAGGACGGCAAGACCTACAAGGGCCCGTACGGCGCGAACGGCGCCAACTACTCCGGTGTCGAGACACCGGACGAGAACACCCTGGTCATCCACCTGGCGAAGAAATTCGACGACCTGCCGTACTACGCGGCGTTCCCGATGTTCACGCCGATCCCGCAGGCCAAGGACACCAAGAAGTCCTACGACCTGAAGCCGATGACCACCGGGCCGTACCAGGTCGACTCCTACAACCCGGGTTCGGAGCTGAAGCTCAAGCGGAACCCGAACTGGGACCCGAACACCGACCCGGTGCGGTACCAGTACCCGGACACCTGGGACTTCAAGTTCGGTCAGGACACGCTGAAGGTGCAGCGCCAGGTGCTGGCCAGCAACGGCCCGGACGCGAACGCGCTGAACTACTCCGACCTGGACTCCAGCCTCGTTCCCGAGGTCAAGGACCAGAGCCAGCTCGTCACCGGTCCGCAGCCGTGCACCAACGTCTGGGGCCTGGACACGCGGAAGATCCCGCTGGAGGTCCGGCAGCTGATCGCCAAGGCATACCCGTTCGACACCTACCGCAAGGTCGCCGGTCTGACGCCGCAGAGCGCGATCCCGGCCTCGACGATCCTGCCGCCCGCTGTTCCCGGCTACGAGAAGTACGAGCTCCCGGGCCTGGTCGGCACGGGTAAGGGCGCCGAGGACCCGGCCGTCGCGAGCGAGGTCAAGGCGAAGCTGAAGGATCTCGGCAAGTCGGACTTCGAGCTCAGCTGGTACTACGCGAACGACGACAAGATCGCCACGCAGGTCACCCAGCTGCGAACCCAGGTGTACACGGCCGCGGGCTTCAAGGTGCGGCCCGTAGGCGTCGCGAAGGCCAAGCTGCGGACCTTCCGGAACGACCCGGCCGCGCCGGTGAACATCGGTCAGGGGCCGTCGGGTTGGTGCTCGGACTGGCCGTCCGGCGCCAGCTGGTTCCCGGTGCTGTTCCGGTCGGACGCCGTCGCACTGAGCAACAGCATCGGGATGCTGCAGGACAAGACGCTGGACGCCGAGATCGACCGCGTCAACTCGATGACCGCCGACCAGCAGCTCAAGGAATGGTCGAAGGTCGACAAAATGATCATGGAGAAGTACCTGCCGCTGATCCCGCTTTACTACAGCGCCAGCAACTATCCGGTCGGCAAGAACCTCGGTCACGTCATCAACGACCCGACCCAGGGCCTGCCGGAGTTCACCTCCATCTACCTGAAGCAGCCCTGATCCGGGCCGCGGTAGTCCCAGCGGTTTGATCATCTGACGACGGGTGGTGACCGGACTCGGTCCGGTCACCACCCCCGGTGAGGAGAATCCCTCGTGCTCTACTTCGTGGCGCGCCGGCTGGTGAGCGCGCTCAGCGTCGTGCTGGTCACGCTGATCGTGACCTTCGCGCTGTTCTTCGTTGCGCCGACCGACCCGGCCGGCGCGATCTGCGGTGATCGCAACTGCACCCAGGAGCGATACAACGAGATCAAGGAGAATCTGCACCTGGACAGGCCCGTGGTGCAGCAGTTCGCCGAGTACACGGCGGGCATCTTCGCCGGGCGGACCTTCGAGACGGCCGGCGTCAAGCAGAAGTGCTCGGTGCCCTGCCTGGGATTCTCGTTCAAGAACGACCGTCCGGTGACCCAGATGTTGAAGGAACGGCTGCCGGTCACGGTGTCACTGGTCGCGGGGTACGCGGTGCTCGTCCTCACCATCGGTGTCTTCGTGGGCTCGATGGCTGCGAAGAGACGTGGGACGCTGGGCGACCGTGCGCTGATGAGCAGCACGCTGATCCTCAGCTCGGTCCCGTACTACATCGTCGCGCTGATGATCTCGCTTTACCTGACGATCCTGTACCAGATCCTGCCGCGCGGCGGATACACACCGATCACCCAGAATCCGGCGGCCTGGTTCACCGGGCTGCTCACCCCCTGGCTGGTCCTCGGCCTGTACAGCTGCACCCAGTACGCGCGGTATTCGCGCGGCTCGATGGTGGAGGCGCTGAGCGAGGACTACATCCGGACCGCGCGGGCGAAGGGCCTGTCGGACCGGGTGGTCACCTACAAGCACGGGCTGCGGTCCGCGATGATCCCGGTCATGACGATCTTCGGCCTGGACATCGCCGGCAGCCTCGCGGGCGCGATCTTCACCGAGCGGATCTTCGACCTGCCGGGCCTCGGCAACCTGGTGCTGGAGAGCCTGAGCAACTACGACCTGCCGGTGATCATGGGCACGGTCCTGGTCTCCTCGGCCATCTTGGTCGCGATGAACTTCCTCGTCGACGTCGCCTACTCAGTGATCGACCCGCGAGTGAGGCTGTCGTGAGCACACCCGCCCCCGAAGACCGCGCCCCCGAAGACCGCGCCCCCGAAGACAAGAAGGACAGCATGGCCGAGAGTGCAGCCACTCCGGCGGACGCCGCCGGCGCTGGCCCTGTGGACGCCAAGCGCGGTCCGTCGGTCGCCACCCGCGAGCGCCGGCAGGGTTCGATCAACCCGAGCGGCGAGACGCCGTACCTGGTGGTCGAGGACCTGGCCGTGAAGTTCCCCACCGCCGACGGACTGGTGAGCGCGGTGAACGGGCTGAGCTACTCGGTCCCGCTCGGCCGCACGCTGGCCATCGTCGGCGAGTCCGGCTCCGGCAAGTCGGTGTCGAGTATGGCCGTGATGGGCCTGCACGACCGCAAGCGGACCCGGATCACCGGCTCGATCCGGCTCGGCGGCGACGAACTCGTCGGCCTGCCCGAGAACGAGCTGATGAAGATCCGCGGCGACGCGATGTCGATGGTCTTCCAGGACCCGCAGTCCTCGCTGCACCCGCTGTACACGATCGGCAACCAGCTGGTCGAGGCGTACCGGGTGCACCACAAGGTCTCCAAGGACGTCGCGAAGAAGCGGGCGCTGGAGATGCTCGACCTGGTCGGGATCCCGAACCCGCCGCGCCGGTTCTCGCAGTACCCGCACGAGTTCTCCGGCGGTATGCGGCAGCGCGCGATGATCGCGATGAGCCTGATCAACGACCCGAAGCTGGTGATCGCCGACGAGCCGACCACCGCGCTGGACGTGACCGTGCAGGCGCAGATCCTGGACCTGCTGAACAACCTGCAGAAGGAGTTCGGCTCCGCGATCGTGCTGATCACCCACGACCTCGGGGTGGTCGCCGAGATGGCCGACGACGTCCTGGTGATGTACGCCGGGCGCTGTGTCGAGTACGGCACCGCCGAGGACGTCCTGGCGAACCCGCGGATGCCGTACACCTGGGGTCTGCTCGAGTCGATCCCGACCGTCTCCGCGGCGAACGAGCGGCTGCGCCCGATCAAGGGCCTGCCGCCGAGCCTGCTGAACCTGCCGGCCGGCTGCTCGTTCTCCGCGCGCTGTCCGTACGTCGAGCGCGTCAAGGGCGAGCTCTGCACCACCCAACTTCCGGACCTGCTGCCGGTGGACGGCGCCGGTGCGCACACTTCCCGTTGTCACCTGCACGACAAGGCCTCGATCTACGAGACCGAGATCGCGCCGAGACTGGGCTGACGAGGGGACTGAGGAACCATGAGCGAAACCAAGAGCGAAACCAAGAGTGAAACGCTGTTGCAGGTCCGCGACCTGAAGATGCACTTCCCGATCAAGGAAGCCGCAGGCCTCGGCCGGACCAAGAAGGTCGTGCAGGCCGTCGACGGCGTCTCCTTCGAGCTGAAGGCCGGCGCCAGCCTCGGTCTGGTCGGCGAGTCCGGCTGCGGTAAGTCGACCACCGGCCGGATGATCACCCGGCTGCTGACCCCGACGGCCGGCGAGATCGTGTTCAAGGGCACCGACATCGCGCAGCTGAAGGAGCGGGAGCTGCGGCCGTTCCGCCGGCAGCTGCAGATCGTCTTCCAGGACCCGTACAGCTCGCTGAACCCGCGGCAGACGGTCAGCAACATCATCAGTACGCCGCTGCGCGTGCACAACCTGGTCAAGAAGGGCCAAGAGCTCGCGCGGGTCCAGGAACTGCTGGAGCGCGTCGGTCTGAACCCGGAGCACCACAACCGCTACCCGAACGAGTTCTCGGGCGGTCAACGGCAGCGCATCGGCATCGCCCGGGCGCTCGCGGTCGAGCCCGAGGTGATCATCGCCGACGAGCCGGTGTCCGCGCTCGACGTGTCGATCCAGGCCCAGGTGATGAACCTGCTCGAGGACCTGCGCAAGGACCTCGGGATCGCGTTCGTGTTCATCGCGCACGACCTCGGCGTCGTCCGGCACTTCTGTGACGAGGTCGCGGTGATGTACCTCGGTAAGATCGTCGAGCAGGGCTCGCGGGACCAGATCTACAACGCGCCGCAGCACCCGTACACGCAGGCGCTGCTGTCGGCGGCGCCGGACCTGGGCACCATCCGGGGCGTCCCGCCGAAGGAGCGGATCCGGCTGGTCGGCGACGTACCTTCGCCGATCGACCCGCCGAGCGGCTGCCGGTTCCGGACCCGCTGCTGGAAGGCGGAGGACATCTGCGCCACCCAGGAGCCGCTGCTGGAGATCAAGCCGCAGTCGACTCCGGGCCACACGGCCGCCTGCCACTTCGCGGAGCCGAAGGTCGACCTGATCGCCGAAACCGCCTGAGACACAAGTAAGCCCTCCGTCAATGGCGACGGAGGGCTTACTTGTGTGCGGATCAGTTATGCGCGGCCGTGCGCCTGGCGGCTGCGGCGGCTGAGCGAGTCGATCGTGACCGCGATCAGCAGGACGCCGGCGGTGACGATGTAGCGGACGTTGGAGTCCAGGCTGAGCAGGGCGAGACCGTTGGAGATCGAGGTGATCACCAGCGCGCCGAGCAGCGCGGAGTACGCCGAACCGCGGCCGCCGAACAGGCTGGTGCCGCCGATGACGGCGGACGCGATCGCGTTCAGGTTCACGTCCGTGCCGCCGCTGGCCTGGCCGACCGCTACCAGCCGGGCCGCTGCGAGGATGCCGCCCACCGCGGCGAAGGTGGTGCAGGCCGCGAACACCGTCAGGTAGATCATCCGGACGTTGATACCGGCCCGGCGCGCGGCCTCGACGTTGCCGCCGACGGCGAAGACCGAGCGGCCCCAGCGCGTCCGCCGTACGGCGAGGTCGGTGACCACGACCAGGGCGAGGAAGAGCAGGAACATCGACGAGACGCCGCGATCGCCGTTCAGGACCGCGACCGGGATCAGCAGCACGATCGCGAGGCCGGCGGCCTTGATCGCGATGACCGAGTTCGGCGCTGCGGAGAGACCGGCCGCGGCGCGGGCGGTCCGGCCTTGCCAGCGGCTCAGTGCGTAGGCCACGACGACCAGAGCAACGAGCGCGTAGGCCATCGCGGGGGAGAGGAAGCTCCGGGTCGCGAATCCGACCAGCGCGGAGTCGTACGGCAGGTTGATCGTGCCGTCCTTGCCCAGGACCAGCAGCTGCAGACCGAGGAACCCGAGCAGACCGGCGAGCGTGATGACGAAGCTCGGTACGCCGAAGCGCGTGTAGAGCAGGCCGTAGAACAGACCGATCAGCACACCGAGCGCGATGGCGGCGACGAGCGACAACACAATCGGCCAGCCCTCGTTGACGAACGTGACGCCGACGACCGCGGCCGCCACGCCGCTGACCGAACCGACCGAGAGGTCGATCTCGCCCAGCAGCAGGACGAGAACGATGCCGAGGGCAATCACCCCGACGGACGTGGTCTGCAGCGTGAGGTTCACCAGGTTGCGGCTGGACAGGAACGAGCTGTTCGCGACCTGGAAGACCGCCCAGATGATGACCAGGCCGACGACCACCGGGACCGAGCCCAGGTCGCCGGACCGCAGCCGGGAGGTGAACGCGCCGACCGCGCCGCTGATCCCTTGCCGGGCGATCAGCCGCTCGTCCTGGAGGTCGGCCGGCAGCTGGGTCGCGCCGTTCTCCTCGGGCGTCGCCGTCGTACCCGAGATGTCCTGGGGGCGGGTCCCCGATCCTTGGAGACTCATGAGGCCGGTCCCTCTTCCCGGTTCCGGCGCGCCGCGCGCTCGGAGACCGCGTTGTCGGTAGCGCCGGTGATCGCGGCGATGATGTCCTGCGTCCGGGTCTCGCTGACCACGAAGACGCCGTTGTTGCGGCCGAGACGCAGGACGGCGACCCGGTCCGCGACCGCCATCACGTCGGCCATGTTGTGACTGATCAGGATCACGGCCAGGCCGCGTTCGCGCAGCCGCTCGACCAGGTTGAGGACCTCGGCGGTCTGAGCTACGCCGAGAGCCGCGGTCGGTTCGTCCAGCATCACGACCTTGGGCCGGCCGAGCAGGCTGCGCGCGATCGCGACGGTCTGCCGCTGGCCGCCGGACAGGCTGGCGACCGGGATCCGGACCGACGGGATCTTCGCCGACAACTGCCGGAGCAGCTCCCAGGAAGAGCGTTCCATCTCGACCTCGTCGAGCGCGCCGTTCTTGAGGAGCTCGCGGCCGAGGTACAGGTTCGCGACGACGTCCAGGTTGTCGCACAGCGCCAGGTCCTGGAACACCGTGGCGATGCCGAGCTGCTGCGCCTCGGCCGGGCTGCCGACCCGGACCGGCTTGCCGTCGAACACCATCGACCCGTCGTCGGCGGTGTAGACGCCGGCGATCGTCTTGACCAGCGTGGACTTGCCGGCCCCGTTGTCGCCGACCAGAGCCAGCACCTCACCGGCACGGACGTCCAGTTCGATGTTCTTCAGAGCCTGCACGGCCCCGAAACGCTTGGAAATCCCCTGCAGCGTCAGCACCGTACCGGCGCCGACGTCGAGGGGAGTCGGGGTAACAGTCACTCGATCAGCCTCCTGGGGCTTATTTCAGGCCATGATCCTCGCCGGGGGCGCGGTTGGGGAGAGGCCCGGCACAGCCCCCCGCACCTCACTGCGGGGGGCTGCGACGAGGGGGCGGGTCAGTTGCTGCTCAGGCCTGCGGCGGTGCAGGCGGCCGCGAAGGACGCGGTGCAGATGTCGGCGACCTTGTAGATGTTGTCCTTGACCACGGTGTCCTTGATGTTGTCCTTGGTCACCGCGACCGGGTCGAGAATCGTCGACGGTACGCCGCTCTTCTCGGTGGTGGACTCGGGCTTGCCGCCGTTCGCCAGCGCCACCGCGCCCTTGGCGGCGGCCTCGGCCTGAGGCTTGACCGCCTTGTAGATGGTCATCGCCTGGTCGCCGGAGACGATCCGCTGGATAGCGGCCAGTTCCGAGTCCTGACCGGTGACCGGCGGCAGCGGCTTCACGCCACCGCCCTTCAGCGCGGCGATCGCGCCGCCGGCAGTGCCATCGTTGGCTGCGTACACGCCGACCAGGCCGTTCTTGATCGCGCTCAGCTGACCTTCCATCCAGGCCTGCGCCTTGTCCGGGCTCCAGTCCGGGGTGTCGAACTCGGCGGCGATCTTGAAGCCGCTCGAGTCGAGCACGCTGTGCGCGCCCTTCTTGAAGTCGGCGGCGTTCGGGTCGGTCGGCGAGCCGTTGATCATCGCGATGTTGCCCGACGTCTTGCCGGCTGCCTTCAACGCATCCACCAGAGTCTGCGCCTGCAGCTTGCCGACCGCCTCGTTCTCGAACGACACGTAGTAGTTGGCGTTCTCGATGAACCGGTCGTACGCGACCACCGGGACGCTCTGGGCCTTCGCGGAGGCGGCGACCGCGGCGGCGGCCTTGCCGTCGACCGGGTCGAGGACCAGCACGTTCGCGCCCTGGGTGAGCGCGGCCTCGGCCTGCTGCTGTTGCTTGGCGGCGTCCTGGTCGGCGTTGCTGTAGATCAGCTGGCAGTCGCCGCAGGCCGCCTTCAATGCCTCGGTGAACAGCGGGCGGTCGAGCGCCTCGTACCGGGTGGTCTTCGACTCGGGCAGCAACAGCGCGACCTTCTTCGCGCCGCCTGAGCCGCTGCCCGAGCCGGAGTCGTCGGAGCCGCAGGCCACCAAGGAGGCGGCGAGGGCCGAGACGGCAAGGCCGAGGCCGACGAGACGAAGTGCTGAGACGGACATATGGCGACTCCTTGACGAGGCGGCCCCGATTGGCCTGCCCGCAGTCAAGCCCTCCAGCGTCTTGGCGTCAAGACTTGAATTCAAGAAATGGAGATATTGATGTGACTCAGCATCGATGCGCGGTGGATCGCGCCGACGATGTCGGCCTCGTCGCCGAGCTCGGCGGGGCGCAGTTCGACGGTCGCGGCCGCGCTCGGGATCGCGCACCGGTCGAGTGCCTCGCGGAGCGGGGCGTGGATCAGTTCACCGGCCTCGGCCATCAGGCCGCCGACCACGATCGCCTCCGGGTTCAGCAGGTTCACGACGCCGGCCACGGCGACGCCGACGCGTCGGCCGGCGTCCTCGATCACCCGGCGGCAGCCGAGGTCGCCGGCGAGCGCGCGGGTCACGATGTCCTTCAGCCGCAGCGGTCCGTGCGACGCGGCCAGGCTGCTGATCAGCGCCCGCGAGCCGACGAACGTGTCCAGGCAGCCGCGGTTTCCGCAGCGGCAGATCGGGCCGTTCTCGTCGATCGTGACGTGCCCGATCTCGCCCGCCGTACCGGTCGAACCGCGGAACACGTCGCCGTTGATCACGATGCCCGCGCCGACGCCGTACGAGAACTTCAGGTAGCAGCCGTTCCGGACGCCGCGGAGCGCGCCGGCCCGCAATTCGCCCAGGGCGGCGAGGTTCGCGGTGTTGTCGAGGGCGACCGGGGCGCGCAGGTACCCGGACATCGCCTGGGTCACGTTGACGCCGCGCCAGCCGGGCAGCACCGCGTCGGAACCCGCCTCGCCGCTGACCGAGTCGACCGGCATCGGCAGTCCGAACCCGACCGCGGAGATGTCCTCGACGCCGGAGCTGACCGTCTCGGCCAGGTCGGCGAGCAGCCGCGCGGCGCGCTCCATGCCCTCGTCGGCGACGTGGTCGGCCTGGAGCGGCATCAGTTGCTGGGCGAGGATCTCGCGGGAACCGTTCGCGACCGCGACCCGGACGTCGCGCTCGCCGAACGCGACGCCGGCCAGCAGCCCGCCGCCGGACGCGAGCGAGACCAGTACGGCGCGGCGGCCGTTGCGGATGCTGCGGGACAGGCCGACCATGCCGGCCTGGTCGAGCTCCTTGACCATGTTCGAGACGGTGGCGGCGGACAGGCCGGAGGCGGCGGCGATCTCGACCTGGGTGAGCGGGCCGTGCTGCCGGACGACGCCGAGAACGCGCGCACGGTTGGCTTCGCGCAGCGAAGCCTGCGAGCCCGGGGCTGGGCGGGTTGCGTTCATTACATAAAGATAACGGATCGCGGAGCACTCACGAGCGCGAGGTTAGACCACCGGGGCGGCGGGGTGGTGGAGGCGAGCGCTCACACGGTCAGGGCGAGGGCCAGGAGTGCTGTCGGGAGGGCCAGCTCGACGGTCGCGCCGAGGACGTCGCCGGTGGTGCCGCCGAGTTTCCGGCTTGCCCACCGGCTGGTGAGGACGCCGATGGCGACGGCGAGCAGTACGGCGTCCGCGGTGCCGGCGAGGCGCTGCCAGGTGAGGGGCGCGGTTGCGGGGCCCGTGAGCTGCGGTTGCCAGCTGAGAGCGGCGGTTGCGGCCAGGACGAGGGCCGTTGCGAGGGCAGCGGTGGCTGGCCGGACGGTGGCCGCGACCATGGCGCCCAGGCCGTTCGGGCGGGCTGCGGGGATCGACGTACGGCAGGACCAGGGGAGGGTGAGGCGGCTCGCGGTGGTGGCGATCAGGAGCGCCTGCCAGCCGAAGTTCGCTTGCAGGCAGGCGGTGAGGGCGGCGACGTCGAGGAGCAGTACGCCGACGATCGCGACGACACCGAACGGGCCGATGTCGCTCTGCTTCATGATCCGCAGCATGGTCTCGCGATCCCGCCGGCTACCGAGCGCGTCGGCGAAGTCGGCGAGCCCGTCGAGATGCAGCCCACCCGAGAGCCCGGCGACAACCAGGACCCCAAGGACTGCCGCCAGCAGGTCCGCGTCCGGCTGCACCAGCTGAGCAAGTAGGACAACCGCGGCAGCGATCCCACCGACCAGCACTCCCACGGCCGGTGCCAGCACCATCGCCCGCCCACCGACCTCTCGGTCAACCCGGGAAGGCACGCCGGCAGGCAGCACAGTGAGGGTGCCGAACGAGAGCCGAACAGCGTCCGCCCAACCACCCCGCGAGCGCCCTGCACCCTGGTCGGCCCCACCGGGTTCGGTCATGTGAGGGGGAGGGTTCGGCCGGCCACCGTCCAGAGGACCTGGTCGGAGGCTAGGGAGATGGTGGTGTTGAGGCGGCCCATGAGGTCGCGGAAGAGGCGGGTGCCGGGGTCGGCGGGGACGATGCCGGAGCCGACGTCGTTGCTGACAGCAACCACACGACGGGCGGTCGCGGACCACGCGTCGGCGAGGTCGGTGATCTGCTGCTCGACGAGGTCGGCCCGGCCGAGGTCCGACCAGACATTCGTGGCGTCCATCGTTCGCGACAGCCACAGGGTGAGACAGTCGATCAGGAGCGGGGGACCGGGGGACTCGAGCAGCGGCACCAGGTCGATCGTTTCCGCCAGACCCCAGGAGGATGGCCGACGAGCCTGGTGCTTCGCGACGCGGGCCGCCCACTCGGCGTCACCGGAGTCGTTTCCGCCGGTTGCGACGTACAGAACGTCAGGCTCCGCGGACAGCAGGCGTTCCGCGGCGACGGACTTGCCGGAGCGGGCTCCGCCGAGGATGAGGGTTCGGTCAGGCATTCGTCCTCCCGGGTTCGAAAACCACCGGCGCCTCGAAGGCCGCCTTGCGCGCCGTACGCCGGAACGCGTTCAGGATCGGCCGTCCGAGCACCAGCACCAGTACAGCGCTCAGGATCCCGCGCGGAATGTCCCACCCCAGCGACGTCGCCACCACGAACAAGAAGTACCGGTGCAGGTTGGCGGCCAGGGAGTCGCCCGGGATGAACGAGAAGTCGCTGCCGAACGTCGCGTACGGCCAGAACCAGAGGTTCATGATCACGCCGTAGAGCACGCCCGAGACCAGCGAGTACGCCGCCAGCAGCAGCAACTCCAACCGCCCGCCGACACGTGGCAGTAGCCCGGCCAGGCACCCGACCCAGGCGCACGCGAACATCTGGAAAGGCATCCACGGCCCGACCCCGCCGCTGATCAGCGCCCCGCCCAGCAACGACACCGCCCCGAGCACGAACCCGAACCCGGCCCCGAACGCCCGTCCCGCCAGCACCAGCAGGAAGAACCCGGGCTCGAGTCCCGCCGTACCAGGGCCCAACGCCCGCAGCGCAGCGCCCACGGCGGCGAGCATGCCGACCAGCGAGATCACCTTCGCGTCGATACCGGCCTCGGACAGCTCCGCGAGTACGACGGCCACCAGCAACGGCAGCAGCAACACGAACAGCCACGGCGCGTCCGTGGTGTGACCGATCGCCGACTCACCCGCCTGCGAGGTCTGGAAGAACAACGGCCACGCGAACGCGAGCACGCCGACCAAAGACGCGACCAGCAACGCCGCCGTGCTTCGCGGCTTGAGCCGAATCAGGCGGAGAAGGGGAGCGGCGGTCGACGCCGTGCTACGGGGCTTGAGCCGGATGCGGTTCACGACGCCCGGTCCAACGCCTCGGCGACCTCGCCCACGGTCAGGAACGGCAGCGGGGCCAGGATCTTCGCCACCTGCGGCGCGAACGCCGGCGACCCGGCAATCACCTCGGCCGTCTCGCCGTCACTCACCAGCTCGCCGTCGGCGAGCACCATCACCCGCGTGGCGACTTCGGCGACCATCTCCACATCATGCGTCGACAGCACCACCGCGTGCCCGGCCGCCGCCAGCTCCCGCAGGATCGCGACCAGCCGCCGCTTCGCGCCGTAGTCCAGTCCACGCGTCGGCTCGTCCAGCAACAGCAACGGCGGCGCACCGCACAGTACGACGGCCAACGCCAGACACAGCCGTTGTCCCTCGGACAGGTCGCGGGGATGCATGTCCAGAGGCACATCTGGTGCCAGCCGCTCCAGCAGTGCCCGGCAACTACCTGCGGGCACCTTGAAGTCGGAGTCCGCGCTGGCGCACTCGCCCGCGACCGTAGCGGCGTACAGGAGGTCTGCGGGTTCCTGCGGGACCAGTCCGACAGCCTTGACCAGTCGCTTCGGCTTGGTGCGGCGTGGGTCGACTCCTGCGGCGGACGCAGTGCCAGAACTAGGAGAGAGGATGCCGACGAGTGAGTTCAGCAAGGTGGATTTGCCCGCGCCGTTGCGGCCCATCAACGCGACGACCTCACCGGCCTTGATACTCAGCGACACACCACGGAGTGCAGTGACGCTCCCGTAGCTCACGACCAGGTCCTTGCAGTAGGCAAGCTCCGCACCCAATGGGCCTCCGGTGCGTGCAGGCTGTGGTGAGGACAGCTGGGCGCGGAGACCTGCTGCAGCGCGTCGGGCGTCCCGTACTGACAGGGGAAGCGGCGACCAGCCGGCCAGCCGTCCTAGCTCCACCACCGGCGGTGCGACCGGTGCCGTCACCATGCGCTCTGCCGGCAGCCCTGTCGACACAGCAGCGGCGCCACCGGGTACTTCGATCACGCGGTCGGCGTACTGGATCACGCGCTCCAACCGGTGCTCGGCCATCACCACAGTGACGCCCAGGTCGTGCACGAGCCGCTGAAGCGCAGCAAGCACCTCCTCAGCCGCCTGTGGGTCCAGCGCCGACGTGGGTTCGTCCAGCACGAGTACGGCGGGATGCGACGTGAGAGCTGCTCCGATGGCAGTCCGCTGCCGCTGTCCACCAGACAGCGACGTCAAAGCACGATCCCGTACGTCGGCCAGCCCGAGCAGATCCAGTGTCTCCTCGACGCGCCGCCGCATCACGTCCGGCGCCACCCCGAGCGACTCCATGCTGTACGCCAGCTCGTCCTCGACCGTGTCGGTGACGAACCCCGCCATCGGGTCCTGCCCGACCATCCCCACCACGTCGGCCAGATCGCGCGGCCGGTACTCGCGGGTGTCCCGCCCTCCGACCAGCACCCGCCCGGCCAGCGTGCCGCCGGTGAAGTGCGGCACCAGGCCGTTGATTGCCCGCAGCAACGTGGACTTGCCGGACCCGGTGCGCCCGATCACCAACGCCAGCTCGCCCTCCGGCACTGTGAAGCTCACGTCTCGCAAGGCCGGTTCCCGTGCCCCGTCGTACGTGACAGTCACCTGGTCGAACTCGATCATGTGACCGCCTTCTTGAGGGGTGGTGCGGCCAGTGCGGGGACCAGTCCGATCAGTACGCCGACGACCGGCAGCACTGGTACTGGCGGGACGACCAACGGGCCGGCCAGCAACAGACCGTTCACGCCACGGACCGCTGCGGTCACCATGGCGCCTGCGGCCACGGCACCGGCAGCTACGACGAGCCACTCGGGCAGCGCCCACGGATCCGGCCGGTAGCGCGTTCTGCTGACCCGCTGTCGTCCGACTGCCATGGCTGCGACTGCCAGGAGCACACCGGCGGCCAGGGCGCCAGCGGCGAACGGGAACGCCATGGCGTCGGTCAGCAACGCGTAGACACCGAGCAGGATCCCCAGCAGTCCCAGCAGCACGCACAGCGCCGTGAGCCGGCGCTGTGCACGAGGAGCCTGCGCAGTCCGGCCGTAGCCGCGTGAGTCCATCGCTGCCGCCAGCTCCACCGACCGGTCCAACGCACCCTCAAGGACCGGCATGGCCGTCGTACGGAAGGAGGCGCGCGTACGGCCACGCAACCGTCGTGCTGCGCGCACGCGGCGGCCGTCCGTCACCAGTTGCGGCGCGAAGGTCAGTGCGACCACGCAGGCGACACCCATCTCGTAGAGCGCCCCTGGCAACGACTTCAGCAGCCGCCGCGGACTGGCCAGTGCGTTGGCCGCACCCACGCAGCAGAGCATGACGGCCAGCTGACCGCCGTCGTACAGAGCCGTCACCAGGGCCTCTGCCGTGACGTCGCCGCCGAGCTTGACGCCCGCAGCCCAGTCAGGCAAGGGGATCTGCGGCAGCGTGAACAGCAGCGTGTTTCCCTGCGAGCGGGTGGACAGCAGTGCCTGCAGGACCACACGGACGCCGATGACCAGCAGGCCGAGTTTGAGGAACGCAGTGAAGCTGTGTGCCCACGGTGCGTCGCTCCGGCGGGCTGAAACGACGAATCCGGTCACGGCGAGGATCAGGACCAGCAGGACCGGGTTGCGTGTCCTGCTGGCCGCGACAGCCATACAGAGCGCCCACAACCACCAGGCCCCCGGGTGGAGTGCCCGGGGGAGTGTCAGGTGGTGGACGGCGCGCATCTACTGAGCTGCGGTACGCCGGCGGCTCAGGACGAATCCGCCGCCGGCCAGGAGGACGACCACGACGGCCGCGATGATGATGCCCGCCCACGGGGTGCTGCTGTCGTCTGAGGAAGCGGGAGTGGAAGCAGGAGGGGTCGCTGTCGAGCCGACCGCCGCCCCGACCTCCAGCGTGACCGGGGTCTCGGTGGCCGGGACCTTGATGTTCTTCACCTGATCGCCACATCCCTTGGACGGGTAGCCCGCGACGCCACAGGTCAGACCCTTCTCGATCCGGACCGGTGCGACCGCGGCGAGGATCTTCGCGCCGTTCGACGCCGGGTCCGTCACCACACAGGTGCCCTTGGCCGCACTCGGAGTGTCACCGGCGACCGCGTCCTCCGGCGTACCCGGGTCGACGACCACGGCGACCCGCTTCTTACCGGTCTCCGCCGGGGTCTTGCCGCAGATCTGCTCGAAGTCGCCCGCGGCACGCGGCACGCGGGGCTTGGCGCCGCCAAGAGCGAACCGCCAGCCCTCGACGCCGCCGTCGGCCGGTACGAACGCGTCGGCGCCCTTCTGGGAGAAGGCCCAGGCGCCATTGGTCCACTGGTAGTAGCCCCAGAAGCGGTAGCCGTCCTCGGCCTGCGCTGTGGTGGCGACGGTCCCCGCGAGCAGGAGACCCGCCAGCAGGCTGAGGACCAGTCGTACGGTCCGGTGTGCAGTCATGGTGGTTCCTCGGTCGGGCCGCAGCCCGGTGGAGGAGGTCCCGCCTGCACCGGCAGGGTAGGGGCTCCACCCGCGGACCACGGCGGGTAGTTGAGCCTGACTGCCTGCGTCACAGTGTTCCGGCTCGCCACCCTGGTCCAGCTGATGGGTGGCCTACGGTTGCGGGTCAGCGCCGGACTCGGACCGGCTTCCCTGTGACGCAGGCGTGTGGTTCGACCGAACTCTACTCTGCCCCTTATTCGGCGGAGGACAGACTCATCGGGCCGTAGACCTCACGGCCGTCCTCCAGCAGGTACACCTGACCGACGCCGCGGTCGGCCAGGTCCCGCCAGACCTCACCCAGCCAGCTCTCGGCGTCACCCTGCGCAGAGAACTCCGCCCCGCCGACCTCGCCGGGGTCGACCAGGGCACCGGAAGCGGTCTCGAACCGCCAGCTCCAGCTCACGAGTTCGGCCGCTTCTGCGGGGAGTTCTGGGCGGTCTTGGCCGGGTCGCTCTCGACGATGTGGCCGAGCACCTCGTCGATCCGCTTCAGCAGACCCTCGTCCAGCGTGACACCGGACGCCTTGACGTTCTCGGTGACCTGCTCGGGCCGGGAGGCGCCGATGATCGCGGACGACACGTTCTGGTTCTGCAGCACCCACGCGATCGCCAGCTGGGACAGCGACAGGTCGACCTCGTCCGCGAGCGGCTTGAGCTCCTGGACCCGGGTGAGGACGTCGTCGGTGAGGAACCGCTTGATGAAGTTCGACCCGTTGGCGTCGGTCGCCCGGGACCCCTCCGGCGGCTGCTGACCGGGCAGGTACTTGCCGGTGAGCACGCCCTGCGCGATCGGCGAGAACACCACCTGGCCGATGCCGAGCTCCTCCGACGCCGGCACCACCTCGGCCTCGATCACCCGCCACAGCATGCTGTACTGCGGCTGGTTGGAGACGAACGGGATCCGCAGCTCACGGGCCAGCCGGTGGCCCTCCTGCAGCTGCTCCGCGGTCCATTCCGAGACGCCGATGTACAGCGCCTTGCCCTGCCGGACGACGTCGGCGAAGGCCTCCATCGTCTCCTCGAGCGGCGTCTCGGTGTCGAACCGGTGCGCCTGGTACAGGTCGACGTAGTCGGTGCCGAGGCGCTTGAGCGAGGCGTTGACCGACTCGTGGATGTGCTTGCGGGACAGGCCGGTGTCGTTCGGTCCGCCCGGACCAGTCGGCCAGTACACCTTGGTGAAGATCTCCAGCGACTCGCGGCGCTCGCCGGCCAGCGCCTCGCCGAGCACCGACTCGGCCTTGGTGTTGGCGTAGGTGTCGGCGGTGTCGAACGTCGTGATGCCGGCCTCCAGGGCCGCCCGCACGCAGGCCTTGGCCTGCTCGTTCTCCACCTGGGAGCCGTGCGTCAGCCAGTTGCCGTACGAGATCTCGCTGACCTTGAGACCACTGTTGCCCAGATAGCGGAAGTCCATGCCCCGACCCTACTTGCTCAGGATGGTTTCTCGCCGCGCTTCACCATCGGCTTGGGCAGCCGCCAGCGGCGCATCTGCATGGTCCGCCGGACCGCGTAGAACCCGATCCCCTTGGTGGACTCCTTCGGGAACTTGATCCCCACCTGCTTCTTCAGCCCGGAGGTGAGCAGGAACCAGTCCGCCGCGATCAGCAGGATCATGAACAGGAACAGCAGGTTCACCATCCCGGCCAGCCACGGGAACTGCGGCGAGAACACGACACCGATCAGCGACACCACCAGGAGCACCGGCAGCGCGAACTCCATCACCGAGTAGCGCGCGTCGACATAGTCCCGGGCGAACCGCCGTACCGGGCCCTTGTCGGCGGCCGGCAGGTACCGGTCGTCGCCGGTCTGCATCGCCGCCTGCATCTTGGCGCGCTCGGTCCGGACCTTGTCCCGCCGGATCGCCGAGGCCTCCTTGCGGTTGCGCGGCTTCTTGAACGCGGCCTTGCGCGCGGCCTCCGCGTCCTTGCGGCTCGGCGTCGGCCGGCCCTTGCCGCCCGGCTTGCCCTGGGGGTCGGCGGGTACGGTGGTATCTGTCTCAGACTTGGTACGACGGAACACGGGGTCAGAACCTCATTCGCAGGGCAGGTCGCGACTCGGGGTGGTCCCCGGACCTTCTCCTACTTTATCGGGGCCAGTCCTGATGGTCTGATGACCCATAGGCACATAGGGTGGAAGGCACGCACGCCGGGTCGTCACTCCGGCACAGAAGGGGTACGGATATCGATGAGCATCTTCAGGCGGATGTCGACGATCTTCAAGGCCAAGGCGAACTCCGCCCTGGACAAGGCCGAGGATCCTCGCGAAACCCTTGACTACTCGTATCAGAAGCAGCTCGAGCTGCTGCAGAAAGTACGGCGGGGCGTGGCCGACGTGGCCACCAGCAGGAAGCGGGTGGAACTGCAGGCGTCGCAGCTGCAGTCCCAGTCGGCCAAGCTGCAGGAGCAGGCGCAGAAGGCGCTCTCGATGGGCCGCGAGGACCTGGCCCGCGAGGCCCTGACCCGCAAGTCCGGTCTGCAGGGTCAGATCGACGACCTGACCACCCAGCACGCCCAGTTGCAGGGTGAGGAGGAGAAGCTGACGCTCGCCTCCCAGCGGCTGCAGGCCAAGGTCGAGTCGTTCCGGACCCGCAAGGAGACCATCAAGGCCACCTACACCGCGGCCGAGGCGCAGACCCGGATCAACGAGGCCTTCTCCGGCATCTCCGAGGAGATGAGCGACGTCGGTCTCGCGGTCCAGCGGGCCGAGGACAAGACCCAGCAGATGCAGGCCCGGGCCGGCGCGATCGACGAGCTGCTCGCCTCCGGCGCGCTCGACGACGCGAGCGGCACGGTCAAGGACAACATCACCCTGGAGCTGGACCGGATGTCGTCCGGCTCCGACGTGGAGAACGAGCTGGCCGCCATGAAGGCCCAGCTGTCCGGCGGCGGTGCGCCGAAGGAGCTCTCCGGTGAGGGGGCCGCTCAGGCCCAGCCGCAGTCCGCCCAGCCAGTGCAGCAGCCGGCAGCCGAGCCGGCGCGACCTCAGGACGGAGATGTTCGGTGATCGTTCGCATCATGGGTGAAGGCCAGTGGCGACTGGCCGACGACAAGCTGGGCGCGCTCAACGCGGTGGACGGCGACCTGGAGAAGGCGGTGTCGTCCGGCGACGAGACGGCGTACCAGACCGCGTTCGCCGCGCTGCTGGAGTTCGTCCGCTCCGGCGAGCAGGTGCCGGACACCGAGCTGCACGACTCCGACGCCATCCTGCCCCCGTCGGACAGCTCGCTCGCCGAGATGCGTGAGCTGATCAGCGGCGACGGCCTGATCGCCGGCTGAGTACCACCCGATCGGTGCCCCGACCCGGCGACTGATCACTTCAAGTAGTCATCTGAGACCCCTGGGAACCCGTTCGACGGTTCTCAGGGGTCTTTGATTTACGGAACCGGAGAGTCGAGCTTGCGCAGGGGTAAACACTCTCGTCGGGTGCTGTTGCGCGGTGCATCCACGTAGTACTCTCTGGTTCAGCCGTTGTGGGGGCGGCGTTTGGACGAAGTCCGTGACGGGGTGTGGGTTGGTCACGGGTTTCGGTTTTCACCTGTGGGGGGTGACTGTGCGTGACTGATCTTGTCATGTCCGAGGGGTTGGCCGATTCGGCTGACCTTCGGCCGGCGCCGTCGGGGGAACGACGTCGGCCGGTCTGGGTGGTTCCGGACGAGGTACCCGCGGTGCTGCCGCGCTCGGCCCGGTACACCGAAGCGCGCTGGGTGGCGAGATACCGGCGGGCCTCGCTGGCCGCCGATCTCGGCGCCGGGGTGATCGGCGCCTCGCTGGCGCTGGTGGCCCGCTTCGGAGCCCAGATCAATCTCGGCTATTTCGTGCTGGGCGCGCTGCTGCCGATCGCCTGGGTGGCCTGTGTGGCCTTGCAGCGCGGCTACGAGACGCGGTACTTCGGCACCGGGCCGGAGGAGTTCCGGTCCATCATCCGGGCTGCGGTCGCGCTGACCGCGGTGGTGGCGGTCACGTCGTACGCGACCAAGAGCGAGGTCGCTCGAGGGTTCGTCGTGCTGGCGGTGCCGATGACGTGCATGGCGGCGATCTTCGGCCGCTGGCTGCTGCACCGGCAGATCTCCTGGCGGCGGTTCGCCGGGCGGTGTATGCGCCGGGTGCTCGTTGTCGGACGCAACGACCAGGTGACCACGCTGCGGCGGCACCTGGAGGAGCGGCCGGCCGACGGGTACGTCGTGGTGGCCAGCTGCCTGCCGCGCGGCGACAGCTTCGAGGAGGAGGAGGGGTTCGAACGGCTGGGCCGTACCGAGATGGACATCCTGGCCGGTGTCGACCAGTACGACGTCGAGGTGGTCGCGATCGTGGCCGACCCGGAGCTGGCCGGGCACTCGCTGCGCCGGCTGTCCTGGGCGCTGGAGCAGCGTGGGGTCGATCTGATCGTGTCGCCGGGCATCATCGAGGTGGCGGGTCCGCGGATCTCGATCCGGCCGGTCGCCGGGCTGTCGCTGCTGCACCTGGAGCGGCCGTCGGTGAGCGGTGGACCGCACGTGCTGAAGAGCATCTTCGACCGGGTGGTCGGCTTGCTGATGTTGCTGGCGGTTGCGCCGCTCCTGATGGTCACAGCGGTTCTGGTGAAGCTCACCAGCCGCGGGCCGGTGCTGTTCCGGCAGACCCGGGTGGGACGCGGCGGTGAACAGTTCCAGATGCTGAAGTTCCGCACGATGGTGGTCGACGCCGAGGCGCGCAAGGCCGACCTGCACGCGCTGAACGAAGGCAACAAGGTCCTGTTCAAGCTCCGCGACGACCCGCGGGTGACCAAGGTCGGGCGGTACCTGCGACGGTTCTCGATCGACGAACTGCCGCAGCTGGTGAACGTGCTCCGGGGGGACATGTCACTGGTCGGCCCGCGTCCGCCGTTGCCCGCCGAGGTCGCGCAGTACCAGATCGACGACGCGCGGCGGATGCTCGTGAAGCCCGGCCTGACCGGCCTGTGGCAGGTCAGCGGCCGGAGCGACCTGACCTGGGAGGAGTCCATGCGGCTCGACCTGCGGTACGCCGACAACTGGTCGATCGCGCTGGACCTTTTGATTCTGTGGAAGACCGCACGCGCAGTGCTGGGGAGCGCCGGCGCGTACTGAGTGGTCTCGAAGCTGTGCATTCCCGAGGGGGGAATTCGTGACTGTAGTAATGGAAAGGTCGGCCGCGACGCGTTCCGAAGCTGCGACCCTGGTGATCCAGGCCGCGGCCGGGGACCAGGGGGCATGGAGCCGGTTGGTCGACCACTATGCACGGCTCGTGTGGGCCGTCACCCGCAGCTTCCGGCTGGGCGACAGCGACTCCGCTGACGTCTCGCAGATGGTCTGGCTGCGGTTGCTCGAGCACATCAACCGCGTCGACCCCGAACGGGTCGGCGCCTGGCTGGTCGTCACCACGCGCCGGGAATGCCTGCGGGTACTGGCGTTCCGCAAGCGCGTGCTGCTGACCTACGAAGCAACGGCGTTCGAGGACGTGGCCGGCGACCAGCCGGAGCTCGACTCCGACCTGATCGCCGGCGAACGGGCGGACGACGTACGACGGGCGCTCGAGAAGCTGCCCGACCGGTGGCAGCAGCTGCTCGGCATGCTGATGTCCGATCCGCCGGCGCCGTACGCCGAGATCTCCGCGACGATCGGGATCCCGATCGGCAGCATCGGCCCGATCCGCGGCCGCTGCCTGGAGAAGCTCAGACTGCTGCTTGCCTCCTGAGGCAGCAGGACCCGGTCCGGGCCGCTGACCGATCGTGCTCTCTGGTCAGAGCATGATCCAGGCGGTCCGGACCGGCCGTTGTGCGGTACCGGGCCACCGCAGCAGGAAGCTCACCAGCTGCGCGTCCCCAGGTCCCTCGCCGCCGCGGGCCTCGACCACGACCGGACCGGCCGGGGAGACCCGCAGTTCCACGGTCAGCGAGGTGCGTTCCACGTCCAGCGTCACCCCGTGCCCGGCGAAGCGCAGCCGTCGTACGTCGTCGGCTCCGGGCTGGTCGACGAGGCTGTCGAAGACCAGGTCGAGCACGTCCAGGTCCCGCTCGTGCCGGCCGAACGCGGCGTACCCGACCGACCGGAGCAGCGCGATCTGCTCACAGGCGACTCGCTCCGGAGGCCTCATCGTCGCTTCAGCGCTCCCCGGTCGGCAGCTTGATCACGCTGTCCGTGTCCTGGCTGTACGGCGCGCCCTGCCACGTCGCCCAGTTCGCCCGGGCGCCCTGCGCGGGAACGACGAAGCTCCACGGGCCGGAGTAGACGTTCAACGAGAACTTGTTGTTCTGCTGCAGTGCGACGGCCTCCTCGATCACGGTGCCCTTGTACGGCGACCACGCCGGTGATGTCCCGTAGTTCGCGAACAGACCGTTGTAGCCACAGCCCGTCTGCGAGCCGCAGGTCGCCGGAAGCTGACTCGGATCGAGGCTGAAGAGATTGTGGTGGACCTGGACGTTCTGGGTCTTCCACCGGCAGTCGTCGAAGTAGGGCCGCTTCTTGATGTTGTCCCGGGTGCAGGTCTTGGCGGTGACCGACTCAGGATTGACCAGGGTGTCGGCCTGGCTGCCCTCCGCCGGCGATCCCGAGAATCGGTCGGAGTTCTCCCACAGCACGACGCCCGACCAGTTGTCCCTGAAGACGTTGTCGGTGATCTCGAGGGCCTTGCCGGAGCCCGCGGGGACGCGCGGGTCGCTGCCCGACTCCGAGATGTAGATGGCTCCGGTCGGGAAGCTGCCGTTGGTCGGACCCTTGACGTGGCCGTTGCCGACGAACGTGTTGCTCCGGATGACCGCGTTGTAGCTGATCTCGTAGATCAGGCCCTCGGCGTCGTTGCCGTCGATGTAGTTGCCCTCGAAGAGGAACCCGGCGTTGTTCGTGTCGGCCCACAGGCCCGCGCCGTTGTTGCCGTGCACCCAGTTGTTCCGCACGATCGCTCCGGTGACCTCCCAGAACTTCCCTCCGGCGGTGCACCCGCAGCCCGGCCTGAGGCGCTCCCAGTCGTCGGTGTTGTTGCCGGTGATCTCGTTGCTGTCGAGCGTGATGTTCGAAACGGTGGCGGTGGCGTTGTAGGTTCCGAAGCCGCTTTGCCCGTTGTTCGCGAGGCAGTTGTGTCGCAGCAGATTGCGGGTACCGACCATGACCGCGTTCCCGGCGTTGTTCCGGATCGTGTTCCCCAGCAGCGTCCAGCTCGCCGTGGTCTCGTGGTTCACCACGCCCTCGTCGTTGTTGGAACCGTGGCGCCCGAAGTTCTGGATGGTGAGGTTCCGGATGATGACGCCGCCCGACGGCCCGGTGAACGCGTACAGGTTCCGGTGCTGCCCGTCGATGATCGCTCCCGGCGCGCCGACGTAGGTGTTGCCGGCCTTGGGCGTCACCTGGTCGTACTGGCCGGTGCCCAGGGTGTGCACTCCCGGGACGAGCCAGAACGTCGTACCGGCGGGCCTGTCCTCAGTCAGAGTGATCAGGTTCTGCGACGGCAGCACGACGACCGCGCCGGTGGGCGGCCTCGCAGGACCAGCCAGTACGGACGGATTGTTGCAGATGCGGGCCGGTGGAGACGCGGGCGCGGCCGCGGCCGCCGATGGCCCCGGCTCCGTGGTGGCCGGTGTTCCAGAGACAGCGACGCCGGTAGAGGCCTCGGTCACTGAGGCGCGGTTCCTGGCGATGAGCCCGGCGGTGACCAGGCAGGCGACCAGCAACAGCGCCCCGGAGCCGACCAGCAGGCGCCGGGTGTTCATCGGCGTCGCACAGCGGGGTGATCCACTGCGTACCTGTAGATCTCGAGCAGCTGCCCGATGTTCTGGGTCGGATGGAACCGGGTCTCGTACGTCGCCCTTGCCTGCAGCCCGTACTTCTCGTAGCGCTCCGGGAACCGGTCGACGTCCTGGAGCGCGGTCACCAGTTCGGGGGCGTCACCGGGCCGGAAGAGCGAGCCGTCCACGCCGTCGGTGATCAGCTCGGGGAACGAGCCGTGCGCCGCGGCGATCGACGGGACACCGGCAGCCATCGCCTCCACGAGCACGAGCCCGAACGTCTCCTGAACCTGTGAGGGCAGCAGTACGGCGCGCGAGCGGGCGATCAGCTCGAAACACTCCTGTTTGCTCAGCATTCCGGTCACCTCGACCGAAGCATGCCGCTCGGCCCACCGCGAGACCTCCGCTTCCAGCGCTCCGCCGCCGGCGATCACCAGCCGCAGCGCCTGATCGCCCGCCGTCGAGCAGTAGTCGTCCCAGGCACGCATCAGGAACGGCAGGCCTTTGGCCTCGTCGAGGCGGCCGACGTAGGCCACCTGGTGCTCGCGTGATTCGGGCCCGGACACAGGTCCGTCGTACGGCACGAGGTTCGGTTTGACGAAGACGCGCTCCGGATCGAAGTCCATCGCGGCCAGCAGCGGGATCTGGGAAGCAGTGGGCAGCACGTACGCCGAGACCAGCGAGCGCCACGCGTTCCGGTGCACGCGCCCGGCCACGACAACAGGTGCGGTCGCCAGCACCGAGCCGCGGTAGCAGCGGTGCCGGAGAGCGGCCGTGGAGCTGCCGTCGGCGCATTCCAGGCAGATCTTGCCGTCCCGGAAGAAGTCGCCGGTCGCACAGACCAGCCGGTAGTTGTGCAGGGTCGCGATCACCGGTACGCCGGCATCACGGCAGGCGTACAGCACGGAGGAACTGAGCAAGGGAAACGTGTTGTGAACGTGCACCACGTCCGGCTCGAACCGTCGGAGCACCTCGCTCAGATCCCGATGGGAGCTCCGGCTCCAGACCACGCTCGCGGGCAGCGCGGCCTTCTGCAGCGGCGACCAGCTCTCGATGTCGTCACTGCGTCGTTCGAAGTGTTCCACCTCGTGACCGAGAGACCGGAGAGCCTGGCTCTCCTGGTCGACGACCCGGTTCTCCCCGCTGGGGGCCGCCGAGCGATAGCGGTTGTGCAGAACGAGGATTCTCATCGCGGGCCTCTGTGGAGGGTCGGCAGGAGCAGAGATGCGGCGAGGGTGAGTTCGAGCAACGCGAGCGACGCGTCGCCGAGACCCGTCTCGGTGAAGCTGGAGACGATGGCGTAGCCGACCAGGTAGAGCGCGAGCGCCCGATGCACGCCGTGCGGGCGGAACGACGCGGCGACCAGCAGGAACAGGAGCATCGCGATGTTGAGGGCCACCCCGACCAGCCCCAGCTCGTAGTACGTGGAGATCCAGTTGCTGTCGATCGCCAGGCCGTTGAACGACTTGTTGGTCAGTCCAATGCCGAACAACAGCTCGAACCAGCCCCGCGACTGGGCCAGTACCTGCTCCCAGACCACGGTGCGGCCGGTCAGGTTCGACAGTTGCTGGGTGTCCTGGCCGCGGGCGATCCAGGTTGTCAGCACCGAGGACAGGCTGAGTGCGCCGATCGAGACGATGACCGTTCCGATGGCGAACGCCCTGCGGACGCGGGCGCGGGTGCGGAAGAGACTGAGCCCGGCGATCAGGAGGCCGGCCGCCATGGACACCAGCGCCGTGCGGGTGTGGGTGAGCAACAGCATCGGCAGGGCGATCGTGGCGGTGATCAAGGCAGCTTTCCGCTGGATCGTGCCGGACATCCACAGGATCGCGGTCAGCCCGATCGCGGTCGCGGCGTACCGGCCGACCTGCGTCGCAGGAATCGGCCAGAGCGAGCCGCCCAGCCGGCCCTCCGACCCCATGGCGACACCCGGGGCGACGACGTACCCGACGAGAACCGAGCCCAGGATGATCCCGATGACGGTCAGATGCACCTTGACGAGGAGTAGATCGCGCCGGCCCCACCAGGGAGTCAGCAGCAGCAGCGTCAGCAGGAACGCGAGCAGGCGGCAGACCCGGTACAGGCTGCCGAAGATGAAGTCGCTCCGCAGGCTGTCCATCAAGGCCACCCCGGCCATGACGGTCACCAGCAGGATGTAGGTGCTCCGGCGGATCGATCCCCGGCGATTGATACTCATCGCAAGGATCAGCGCGACGGCCAGGGATCCCTGCGTGATCAGCTTGCCGACGACTCCGGGGATCGGCAGCAGCAGGTGCTGCTCGCCGGGGTAGAACGGGATGACGTTGAGAACCAGCAGCCCCCAGCAGAGGTAGATCCGGCGCTTGACGGTCCGCGGCCCTGGCACCGACCGGATTGCCGGTGAGGTGCCGAGGAGCGGCGGAGCAGTCATGGGGCGACCGCCCCGAATCCGGATCCGGCTGCAGGCTGCCCGTTCTGTCCGGCCGTCCTGACCCGCTCGGGCTCCTCGGTTTGCTCGGTCTGCTCAGCCTGCTCGGTCTGCTCGGTCCCCGCTTCCCACTGCCCGAGGCTGTCGTCGGTCCGGTCGGCGCGGAGCAGCACGGCAGTTTCGACGCGGAGTCCGGCGAGCCGGATCATCTCGCCGGCGGCGTGCAGGGTCGTCGCGTTCGACCGGCCTGCAGTCGCCACGAGCGCCGCGCGGGAGGCCCAGGCCGGGAGGTACTCGGCGCCGAGCGCGGGGGAGAGCGTCGCGTGGACCAGTACGACATCAGCGGCGGCCCAGACCGCGCGCAGAGCCTTCTCCTCGTCGGTGTCCCCGTCCTCGTCCTCGTGCAGGCGAAGACCTTCGAGCGCGCCGGTGCCCGACACCGGGCGATGGACGTTGATCGGCAGGTCGGTGGCCGTTCCCTGGGTATCGAACGTGCCCGGCTTCCTGATGCCGAACGCGGCCGCGAGGTCGCCGGTGCCGGTCAGGTCGGCCACCAGCACCCGTTGTCCGTGCTCGGCGAAGGACTGGGCGAGCAAGGCGACGATCCGCGCACAGTCCTTCGTCGTGTCGATGCTCACGACGGCGAGGGCCGGTGTGAGCCCGTCCTCGGCGGTGACGTTCCATCCCAGGTGCCGCACGACTGGTCCGAGGTCGGGTTCCGGTGCGCGGAGCCGGCGGAGGGTCGGCCGCCGGCGGAGCCGCGGGCGCCCGATGCTCAGCCGGATCGGTACGCCGAGTGCATGGGCCACGTCCTGCCGCCGCCAGAGCCGGTCCGAGATCATCGCCCGGACGACGACGAACCCGATCCCGAGGAACAGGCCGACGATGAGCCCCGAGCCGGTGGCAACGACCTGGGTGTAACGCTGGGACACCCGGACCGGCGTGGCCTCGTCGAGGATGCGGCTACTGGCCATCCGCGATCCCGACACCTGCTGGTCGAGGAGTTGCTGCTCTATGAAGCGCTGAGTGTCCCGCGCCTGGCCGAGCCTGGCCGTCAGCGTGGTGGTGGGCGCAGAGGTGTCGCTGGGGTCGCCGCCCGCTGCCCGGACCGCTGCCTCGGCACGCTTGACCGCGGCTGCAGCCGCCGCGAGATCAGCTCGCAGAGGCGCGGCCTGCTCGACGATCTGCTGGTTCCGGAACACGAGATAGACGCCGGCGATGGTGTCGGCCAGCGCAGTCGCCTCGGCGCTCGTCTTGGCCTTGGTGTCGATCTGGAGGATGCGGTCGGTCAACGCCGTCGCGGAGTACCGCTTGAGGAGCTCGTCAGGCGAGTCGGTGAGGTTGAGCTTCTGGATGGCCAGCTGCGCGACGGCCCGCGTGGTCACCAGGCTCTCGTCGGTCGCCATCGCCGTGTCGAGGTTGTCGCCCTCGCGGTGGGTCAGCAGCAGCTTGGCCGACGACTCGGCCGGGGGCGGCATGACGAAGGGGACCGCCGTACCTGCGGCCACGCCGAGGATCGCGACGATGATCCACAACCGGGCGTGCCGACGGACGGCGTCCTTCAGGAATCTGAGGGTGACGAGCCCGTCCGGTGGGTAGCTGTCGGTCCGTTCGTCGATGCCGTACAGCTCGTCGTCATCCGACCAGACGGTCTCGGGGCCTGGCTGTTCGGCCCGCCAGTGCTCGCTCATCGGGCTCTCCTCTTCGCCGCGCCGGTGAGCAGGGTCGGCAGCGCGGAGCCGGACCGCCGCAGGGAGCGCGGCACCCGCCCGATGGTGCGATCGGACGGATCGGGATCCATCACGACGATGCCGTCGATGGTGCGTTCGGTGTCGTCCGCGGCGACCGCGAGCCGGGCGAGTTCCTCGGCGGTCACAGCACCCGCCGACACCGCGACCACGGTCGTGGTGGTGCCGAGGACGTCGTTCAGTTGCGGCTCGTCGCGGTCCACGACGACGACCAGGATGTCCAGCTGGACCCGGTTGCCGGATCCCACGATGGTCCCCGGCACGACGCCGGTCGCTTCGTGGTGGTTGCCGACGACCAGTGAGGTTGCGATCCCGATCGAGGTGGCGTACGCGGCCAGTTGCGGCCCGAAGGGCAGCGCGGCCTCGTCCTCGGTGAACGAGAGGACCGTCAGCGAGGTCGAAGCGTTCTCCTTCGGGTCCAGGCCGAGGTGGTGCAGCGTCTTGCGAAGACTCCAGGCATCGACCGCCGGCGGCGTGTAGCGGTCGAGCAGGTTGCTCCAGTCGGAGACGCCTTTCGCCCGGTACGACGACACCGAGGCCAGCACCGGGATGCCGATCGCGTCGGCGATCTCGTCCCGTAGCCGGAGCCGCCGGTCGCTGCGGGCGATGACGAGTGCGGCCACCGCGCCGAGCAGTGCGCCACCGATGAGACCGAGGAGACCGTAGACAGCGAGGTGCGGGGCCAGCCCTCCGCCGCTGGCCGTCGTCGCTCGCTCCAGGACCCGTGCGCCGGTCTTCTTGCCCAGATCACCGGGCAGCTTCTGCTCCGTCGTGACGAACACCAGGTAGACGTCGGCGACCGCGTTCGCCAGGCTGGTCGCCTGCTGCTGGCTGACGCCCTGGCTTTTGATCTGGATGACGTCCTCGGTCGCCGACTGGACCTTGATGCGCTTCTTGACCTCTTCGACGCTGAGAACGGGACTGACGTTCTGGCCGGCGCTCTTGAGGACCGGCTCGCTGTTCGCGATGAAGACCTGGGTGTCGATGTTCTGCTCGCTCGGCGCCGCCTGGCCCTCCACTTTCGGCGGCGGCGGCAGCAGCACCAGCGACGAGGCCGAGTACAGCGGGGGGATCAGCAGACCCGCGCCGATCCCGCCGAGCAGCCCGACGGCCGCAACGGCGCCGACTATCCGGCGATGCCGCAGGATCGCCCGAAACGCCTTCTTGACGTCGAGTTCTTGCGTGCTCACGCGTCCCTCCTCAACCGCAGGCGCTCTCCGTACAAAAGAGCGGCGAGCGCTCGCCGTGATACACGGCTTCAGGTAGACAGCCGGAATCTGGTCACCATCGGGTAGGTCGGATCCGATCGACCGCTGCCGAGCAGCGTCATCGACGGGACCTTGTGGCCGAAACGACCGGAGTACCAGCCGAGGATCGGGTCGGTTTCACCCCGGTGCAGCGTCCAGGACAGTCCGGCCGGCAGTTCGACGACAGCCGAGCCGGCGGACCACTCCAGACGTCCGGTCGAGCCGTCCAACTCCACGGACACCTCAGGTCCGAGGTGCCAGGCGATCCGTACGTCGGCTGCGGCGTCGAGGTGGTCCTCCACGCGGAGTACGCCGTGGTCCAGTACGGCGGTACGTCGATGCGTCACGGGAGCGTAGCCGTCGTGTTCGGCATCCCAGCTGCTCTCGTCGTGCCGGCGTACCGTGCCTGTCGCGCCGCGCAGCCACAGGAACGGGCCGCCCCAGGTGGACTGCTCGCTGCCCGCCACCTCGACGGTGTTGTGGGCGATGGTGGAGCGGAAGTAGTCCCGCCACTCCTCCTCGCCGTGGTAGCAGTACGTACCCGGGTCAGCGAGGATGTCGACGCCGTCGACGCGCACCTCGAGCGAAAGCGCGTCCGAGTGCGCGTGGGCCGCGATGGAGAGGAAACCGTGCGGACCGGCGTCCGCACGGCACCAGATCTCCGGACCAGTGTCTTTGCTCCGCAGAATGGTCAGTCCAGCGTCCCGGAAGTGGTCCGGTCGTTCTGCCGGCCGGTCTGGTTGCTGTGCATTGACCAGCGAGCCGACGATGACCGACGTCGCGGTAGGTGGGCTGTCCGGCCACCAGGGCGCTGCGCCGACCACGGCCGCGCCGAGGGAGAGGTACGCCGACCAGTTGCTGATGTCTGGCGGGTCGAGGACGAGTGCCATGCCTTCGTCGTCGTCACCCTGGCGTGGCGGCCGCAGGTTCGTGTCGACGATCGCTGCGGCCACGTCGACGGTGCGGGTCAGCAGGGCCCACGTCTGCGGGCTGAGCGGATGGCCGGCGAGGTCAGCCTCCAGAGCGGCGTACAGACCGAGCTCGGAGACGAAGCGGTGGTAGTCGGTGGCCAGCTCGCGGTTGACGCCGGACGGGAACGTGTTGGCGTCGAGTTCCTTCTCCAGCAGGGCTGCGGCATCAGCACGCCAGTGAGCGCTCTTGGTAAACCAGGGGAACGCGCAGGCGCCGACGAGCTGGCCGGCCGCTTCTGCGATCACGTGGTTGTTGGCGGAGGAGCCGTGGCTGCGGAACGCGGCGAGATAGCGCTGGTGCCAGTAGATCTGCTGGAGCGCCAGTTCGTTGTGCTCGAACAGGTCGGTGATCTCGGGCCAGTCGTTCAGCAGCCGGCGGATCCAGGTCCAGCTGATCAGGCGCAGGCCGAGCTCGATGCCGCTCGCCCAGTGCACGCCGGACAGGAACGGGTTCGAACGCCACCAGTCGTTGAGGTGGTCGGCGACGCGTTCGGCGTACTGGTCGTCGTGGGTCACGTACCACGCCGCGGCCAGCTGGGTGAGGTGGTGGTGACGGGACAGCTCCCACACCTGCTTGATGTTGCCGACCGCTTCTTCGTTGCGGTGGTTCAGCTTGAAGACGTACTGCGTCGGGTCGGAGCGGCGGCCCGTGGCCGGGTCGCGGAACCAGTCCGGTGCACGCAGGTCAGTGCGCTCGACGCTGAGGACTTCGAGGTTCCCGGCCAGGATGGCGTCGGCGGTCTCGATCACCGCCTTCCGCGCTTCCTCCGGTACGGCGCAGGCGGTTTTGGGCGGGAGCGTCGTACCGAACGTCAGGTCTTTGCGGAGCGGGAGGTGGATCGCCGCGTTCTGCCCGGGCCTGACGTGCTGGTAGGCCCAGGCAGTACGGCGTCCGGCATCGCGGGTTCGCCAGATGAGTTCTGTGGGGGACATCCGGCGGAGGCGGCGGACGTACCAGCCCAAAGGCTGGCGGCTCACACTTGCTCCGGTTTGCCACTTGCGAGACTGCGGTCGACGGCGATCGTCGCGCGGGTCGTGGCGACCAGCGCGTCGAACGGGATCGGCATCGGGCCGCCGGACTTCACCGCGGCGACGAAGCGTTCGAGTTCGGTGCGCTGGCCCTTGTCGGTACTGCGGGACTTGCGGGTGGACGGTTTGCGCCCGGTCCACAGCGAGGCGCTCTGGAAGTTGTCGAACCGGGCGTTCCGGCCGGCCCCGGTGATGTCGATCGTCTCCTTCGGGAAGCGCGAGTTGCCGCCGCCGACGTAGCTGATCGTGCCGACGGACCCGTTCGCGAACCGGAGCGTGACGACGACGTCGCCGGTGTCAGGTCCGGGTACGGCGTACACCTCGGTCGGGAGACTGTTCAGCCACCAGGTCAGCGTGTCGATGAAGTGGCCGCCCTCACCGGCGAACCGGGTGCCTTCCTTGCCGGCGTCGAGGTACCAGCTGGTGGAGTCGAGCTTGCCGGCGTTCACCAGGTAGCGCAGCGAGAAGCTGCCGCCCGGGTCGCCGAAGCGGTCCTTCAGGTCGGTCAGCAACGGCGCGAACCGGCGGTTGAACCCGACCATCAGCCGATCGTTGCCGGTGGCATCCACCGTGGCGACGATCCGGTCCAGCTCCTCGTCGGTCAGCGCCAGTGGCTTCTCGACGAAGACCGCCTTCCCGCTCTCCAGCGCCCGGCAGGCCAGCTCCGCGTGCGAACTGTGCCGGGTCACCACGAACACGGCATCCAGACTCGCGTCGGACAGCACCTCGTCCGCGGTGGTGGAAACCGCCTCGAACCCGAACCGCCGCTGCGCGTTGGCCGCCGACAACGACTTGTTGGTCGCCACCCGCCCCAAGACAGCCTGCTCGTTCTTCTGCAGATGCGGCAGCAACATGCTCGACGCGTAGTTCCCGGCCCCGATGAAACCCATCCGCACCCCACGACTCGTGGGTGCGGCAGGACGTGCCGTGGATGTCGCCGTCGGCGGTGCGGTGGCCTGAGGTACGTCGGGGTACTCGAACAGGAAGCCGACGCCTGGGTACGCGCCGCTGCTGAGCTTCTGGTAGACCTCGGTGGCGTCCGCGATCGGGAAGGTGCTGGCGATCAGGGAGCCGACGTCGATCTGTTCGCGGGCGATCAGGTCGACGAAGCATTCGAGGTTGCGGCGTTCGGTCCAGCGGACGTAGCCGGCCGGGTAGTCGATGCCTTGGAGCTCGTAGCGGTCGTCGTACCGGCCGGGGCCGTAGGAACGCGAGAACCGGACGTCCAGTTCCTTGTCGTAGTACGCGTTCCAGGGCAGGTCCAGCTTCGTCTTGCCGATGTCGACGACGCGGGCACGGTCGCGGGCCAGGCGGGCGGCTGTCTCGACCGGACCGTTCGAGTGACCGCCGGCGGCCAGCAGGATGCGGTCGGCGCCCAGACCGTTCGACGCCTCGAGCAATGCTCGCTCGAGCGACGCAACCCCTGCCTCGTCCGGCGACGAGCAGTGCAGCGCCCCGGCCTTCTCCGCCATCCGGCACCGGTCCTCGACCGTGTCGATCCCGAACACCCGGACCCCAGCGGCAACCAGCAACCGCACAACCAACTGCCCGACAAGCCCGAGCCCGATCACCACAGCCGTGTCACCGAGCTGTACCTCGGCCTGCCGCACGCCCTGCATCGCGATCGCACCGACCGTGGAGAACGCGGCCTGCTCAGCCGGCACGCCGTCCGGCACCGGCACGCACAGGTTCAACGGCACCCAGTTGTACTCCGCATGCAGCGCGAACTCGTTCCCCGCCGCGGCGACCAACTGCCCGACACTGAACTCCTCGGCCCCGGCGCCGACCTCGACCACCACACCACACAGCGAGTACCCGAGCGGCGTGTACGAGTCGAGCTTGTTCATCACCTTCTTGTAGGTGTTGAGCGCGCCCTGCTGGGCAACGGAGTCCAGCACCTTCCGCACCTGGTCCGGCCGGGCCTTCGCCTTGCCGACCAGCGACAGCTTGGCCTCGCCCACCTTCATCAGCTCGGTGCCCGTGGAGATCAGCGAGTACAGCGAACGGATCAGCACCCCACCGGGCGCACAGGCGGGCGGAGGCACATCCAGTACAGCCAGCTCACCGGACTTGTAGTTCTGTGCAACCTGCTTCATATCCGTCCTTCACAAAGAAGTAATGGTGACGCCCAAGGACCGCATGTGGCGGGTCCAGGTCTCCAGGGTCAGCAACTGCCAGATCTGCTTGGAGTAGTCCTCGCGCCCGGCCCGCTCGTCGTCGACCAGCTTCTGTACGGCGGCCTGCCGCAGGAACCCGCTCCCGACCAGCTCCCCGCGCAGCAGCACGTCGTCCACCAGTTCGCGCAGGTCGTTCCGCACCCACGCCCGCAGCGGCGCACTGAACGACGCCTTCGGGCGGTAGATGATCTCCTTCGGCAACCACGCCTCGGCCGCCTTCTTCAACGCGAGCTTGCTGACCCGGCGGTGGATCTTCTCGCTGCCCGGGATCGAGAACGCCGCCCGCGCGACGATCGGGTCCACGAACGGCGTCCGTACCTCGGTCGACGCCGCCATGCTGGACCGGTCCGTGTACGCGAGGTTCAGGCCCGGCAGGAACATCCGCGAGTCCGCGAGGCACATCCGGTTCACGTGATCGGTCAGGGTCGTGTCGTGGTAGATGTCGCTGTGCTCGGCGAGCAGTTTCCCGACGTACGGGTCCAGGTCCGGACTGATCAGGCCGGCGAGCTGGTCGGCGTCGTACATCGTGTAGCTGCGCCGGAACGCTTCCTCCTCCGGCAGGTTCGAAAATGTCTCGAACCGCTTGGCCCAGCGCGCGTACCGCAGGCCGCGACCGTTCACAGTCACCGGCAGCCGTCGTACGGCGGGCCCGATCAGACCGTTCCGCAGTACGCCGGGGAGCCGCTGGTACTGCGCTCCCATCACGCACGCGAGGTGCTTGCGGTACCCGCCGAACAGCTCGTCGGCGCCCATCCCGGACAGCAGCACCTTCACACCCGCGTCGCGCGCGGTGTCGCACATCAGCAGCGTGTTGATCGCGGCCGGGTCGCCGATCGGCTCGTCCAGAATGTCAACAATCCGCGGAAGCAACTCGACGACATCGGGCGCGATCTCGATCTCGTGCAGGTCGATCCCGAACTGGCGGGCCAGCTTGCGCGCGTAGATCGCGTCGTCCGGCATCGCCTCGAGCTTCTGGTCCTCGGCGCGGAACGTGATCGTGTACGAGTCGACGCCGGGATCCATCTGCTTCGCCAGCACGGTGACGAGACTCGAGTCGAGGCCGCCGCTCAAGAACGTCGACACCGGTACGTCGGCCACGAGGTGCGCAGCGACCGACTCCTCGATGACCTGGCGCAGGTCGGCGCGGGGGCCGGCCGCGGCCTCGCTGGCGACGTCGGTCACCCGCCAGTACGTCTCGTGCCGGCTGCCGCCGTCCGGCCGGAACTCGGCCCACGAACCCGGCGGCAGCTTCTCGACGCCGTCGATCGCGCAGCGCTGCTCGGGCAGCCAGTAATAGAGCATCGACGCGATCAGCGCGCCCGGTTCGGTGCGCAGTTCGGAGCCGACCGCGGTGACGATCGCCTTCAGTTCGGACGCGAAGATCACGCCGCCTTCACGGCGGAGGAAGTACAGCGGCTTGATGCCGAGCGGGTCGCGGGCGAGGTACAGGTTGCCGCTGTCCTCGTCCAGCATCGCGAACGCGAACATGCCGCGGAAACGTTTGAGCGCGTCCGGGCCCCAGCGGCGCCAGGCCTCCAGCACGACCTCGGTGTCGCCGTTGGTCCGGAAATGCACACCCGACTTGGAGAGTTCGGCCCGGAGCTCCTTGTAGTTGTAGAGCTCGCCGTTGTAGCAGATCGTCAGCCCGCGCTTGCTGAACGGCTGATCCGCGGCCGACGACAGGTCGATGATCGACAATCTGCGGTGCGCCAGGAAAGCACGGACGTCACCCTCGTCGAACGCGTACACCCGGTCGGCGTCCGGGCCGCGATGAGCGATCCGGTCGCTCATCGCCTCCGCGAGCGCGAAGCCGTCGCGCTGCTGGTAGCAGCCGGCGATGCCGCACACCGTCAGGACCCCGTCGCGTTGCGGATACCGGCAACTGTGCCGAAGTGGCTGACATGCCCGGTGAGGTGGTCGTACACCTCGAGGTACGCCTTCTGCTGGTGCCTCCACGCCAGTACCTGCTCGACGCGTTCGCGGCCGAGTTTGGCCATCCGGCGCCGGCGGACCTGGTCGTCGAGCAGTTCGACGATCGCGTCGCCGTACTGCGCCACGTCGTTCGGCTCGACGTACACCGCGGCGTCCGCGGCGGAGACCTTGGTCTCGACCAGGTCGAAGGCGACGACGGGGAGCTCGAACGCCATGTACTCCATGGTCTTGTTCATGGTCGACACGTCGTTGAGCGGATTCTTCGGATCCGGCGACAGGCCGAGGTCCGCGGTCGACATCACCGCGCGGACCGTCTCGTCCGGCACGCGGCCGGTGAACTCGATGTACTCGGTCAGCCCGAGCTCGTCCCGCAGCGCGACGACGTCGTCGAACGAGTCGCCGCCACCCATCAGCGTGAACGCGATGTCGGTCCGCTGCAGATTGTTGACAATATGATCCGCGGCGCGGACGACGATGTCGACGCCGTCCTGCGGGCCCATCACACCGATGTAGGTGACGAGGTAGCGGTGACCGCGGCGGAGCGACTCGTCCGCTCCGCCGCGGAGCAACTTGTCCGGGTCCGGCCCGGTGCGGACCACGGTGACGTCGTGATTCGCCTTGCCACTCCGCGTGATCGCGATGCGACGGTACGAGTCGTTCGTCGAGATGACGTGGTCAGCCTTACGATGCGTCATCCGCTCCAGGAAGCGCAATCCCTTGTACGGCAGGCTGTTCGTGCCGCCGAACCGGGACTGGAACAGTTCCGGGCACAGGTCGTGGTGGTCGAACACGAACCGGGTGCCGTCCAGGCGGCGCAGCAGCATCGCGATCGGCCAGAAGATGTCCGGCGGGTTGCAGGCCTGCAGCACCTTGAACTTGCCGGCCTTGCGGGCCCGGAAGACCAGACGGAGCGTGGCCAGGAACGAGTACGCGTACTCCCAGACGAAGCTGATCTTGCTGCCGCCCGGCGCGTACGCCTTGTACTTGTGCACGGTCACCCCGTCGATGACCTCGTACGACGGATCGCCGGGACCCTTCGGGCAGACGACCGTGACGTCGTACCCGGCCGCCACCAGCGCCTGGCACTCCAGCCAGACGCGGCGGTCGAACGGCACCCACAGGTTCTGGATGATGATCAGGACACGCGGACCGCTCACCAGCCCACTCCTTCGTATCCGGGCAGCGCCTCGACATCGACGCCGAGCCGGCCGCTCAGGTCGATGGTTCGCGCCGGCGGTGTTCTGAGCAGCGCCTCGACGGCGGGCTTGTCGGTCGCCGCGACGATCGCCAGGTCGGCGCCGGCCAGCGCCGCGTCGGGGTCGTCGGTGAGGACCCGCTGCAGATGCGGGAGCTTGGACGTGACGTGCCGCAGGTTCGCGCCGACCAGGCGGCCCGGGTTCACGATCGCGTCGTAGATCCGCAGGTTGTAGCCCTTGCCGATCAGCCGTTCGGCGAGCTCGACGTTCGGGCTCTCGCGGAGGTCGTCAGTGGCGTGCTTGAAGCTCAGGCCGAGCAGCGCGATCTCACGGCCGGGGCCGGCGATCACGCGGTCGACGACGTCGCGGACGCTCCGCTCGTTGGTGGCCAGCGTGCCGGCCAGCAGCGGGAGCTCGGTGTCGTTGATCCGCGCGAGGTGCAGAACGCTGCGCAGGTCCTTCGGCAGGCAGGAGCCGCCGAACGCGAACCCGGGCTTCAGGTAGTACGGCGAGATGTTCAGGCTGGTGTCCTGGACGAAGATCTTCATCACCTCGCGCGAGTCCACGGCGAAGTGCCGGAAGATCCGGCCCATCTCGTTCGCGAACGAGACCTTGGTGGCGTGGAACGCGTTGCAGGCGTACTTGAGTGCTTCCGCCGTACGAACGTCGACAATCTGCACGTCGACACCGAGGAACGCGAACAGGTCGGTCAGAGCGGTACCGACCTTCGGCGTGCGCGTGCCCACCACGACGAACGGCGGCTCGTAGAAGTCGGCGAGACCGGAGCCCTCGCGCAGGAACTCCGGGCACATCGCCGTACCGAAGGTGAGACCGTCCGGCGGCGGTACCTCGGCCAGCACCTGGGCGACCACCTCGTCGACGGTGCCCGGCGGGACCGTGCTCCGAATGACGATGCTGTGAAAACCCGACTCCGGCCGGACGACGACCCGCGCCGCCTCGGCGATGTCACGCACCGCACGCTTGATGTAGGTCAGGTCGGTACTGCCCGCCTGCGTCGACGGCGTACCGACACAGATCAGCGAGACATCGGCGCGCTCGAGCGCGAGCCGCGGATCGGTGGTCGCGTGCAACCGTCCCGACGTGGCACCCGCCGCGACCAGCTCGTCCAGCCCCGGCTCGACAACCGGGCTGTGACCCTGGGCGATCGGCTCGACCTTCGCTGTGTCGACATCAACCCCCCAGACGTCGTGCCCAGCAGCTGCCAGACATGCCGCCGTCACCGACCCCACGTATCCCAAGCCGAATACGGCAACCTTCATAACGCCCCCCACAGGCTCATGACGCGGCATCCCCACGTCCCCACGGCGCCCATGAGAGCGCCGGCCCCACCTCGCTGATACATGCCGGTCAAAATCTCGGCCGAATTTTGGGCTCAGCGTTTGCTGAGCAGGTAGTACGCGTAGCGCTCGTCGAGCGCGTTGTGCGGGACCAGGAAGCAGGCCTCGGGCTGGAAGCCGAGATCCGTCGTCTGGGTCCAGAACGTGTCGATCGGGTACGACGTCATACCGGCGGCGCGGGCGCCGCGATAGCGATGGCGGCGCGGGGCGGTGCGCCAATCAGTGGTCTGGTACTTCGTCTGCACGAACGCGATCCCGCCGTCCTTCAGAACATCATGCGCGATCTGCATGATCCGCAGTCCGTACTCAGGACTGGGAACCAGCTCCAAGACGTACAGACAGAGAAAGACATCGGCCTGCCCGACGTGCTCAGCGGCAGCTTCGGGGTTGCTCATGTCGGCGAGGACCGGCGTGAAGTGTGTCCCGGGTACCGCGGCCAGCTGGTGCCCGCACTCGTCCAGCGTCTCCTGGTTGATGTCCACACCGACGAACTCGTCGCAGTGCGGTGCGAAGGCGAGCGCGTTCGCACCACCGCCACAGCCCCACTCGACGATCCGCGAGTATTGCTCGTCGCGGCCGCGCAGTCGCGCCAGCCGCTGGAAGAGTTCCCAGTGTTCCTGTCCGACCGATGCCCAGTCCGTCGTCCGGAACACCTCGGCGTCCCGGAAGTGCGAGAATCCACGCCAACTCGTCTCCGCCGTGCCGTCGACCCAATACGCCTTCGCGTCGTCGACGAGCCGCTCCTGTGAGTGGCCGAACCCCAGCCGTACCGTCAACCGGTCCAGTGCTTCCCGCGCCAAGCTCTTCTTGTCAGCTAGTGGGCACACACCGTCACCTCCCAGAGTCGTAGCGCCTACCGGGTGCGGGAGGACACCGAAGAGAGCACCGAGCCCCACGGTCTGATACCCGAAATTGCGTGTATCAGGACGCGTCCCCGCGGATCTGTATGGCGACAGAGGCTGTGCTGGGGTGTGGGCTGGGGTGAGGGGACGCCGGATGAGGGTTCTGGTCAGCGGGGATCGCGGCTATATCGGGGCGGTGATGGTGCCGTTCCTGCGGGCTGCCGGGCATCAGGTGGACGGGCTGGACACCGGGCTGTACGAGGGGTGCGACCTCTTGGGCGGGCCGGAGCCGATCGGGACCCGGGTACCGCGTGACATGCGGGACGTGACGGCGGGGGAGTTGACGGGGTACGACGCGGTGGTCTGTCTGGCCGCGTTGTCGAACGACCCCCTCGGGCACCTCAACCGCGACGCCACGTACTCGGTCAACCTCGAAGGGACACTGAACCTCGCCCGCGCCGCGAAGGACGCCGGCGTCGGGCGGTTCCTGTTCGCATCTTCCTGCAGCCTGTACGGCGCCGCGGGGTCGGAGGCGGTCGCCGAGGACGCCGAGATGTTCCCGGTCACGCCGTACGGCGAGACGAAGGCGCTGGCGGAGCAGGAGCTGTCCAAGCTCGCCGACGACACGTTCAGCCCGACGTACTTACGGAACGCGACCGCGTACGGCGCCTCGACCCGACTCCGGCTCGACATTGTTGTCAACAATCTGACGGCCATCGCGCTGACGTCCGGCCAGGTCCGCCTGGAGAGCGACGGCACCCCGTGGCGGCCGCTGGTGCACATCGAGGACATCAGCCGCGCGTTCCTGACGGTGCTCGAGTCGCCGCGCGAGACGATCCACGACGAGGCGTTCAACGTCGGCCGCTCCGAGGACGTGGTCCAGGTCCGCGACATCGCCGAGATGGTCCGCGAGGCGGTCCCGGGGTCGACGCTGTCGATCGCCGACGGCGCCGGCCCGGACCTGCGCAACTACAAGGTCGACTTCAGCAAGCTCAACGACACGTTCCCGGACCTGAGGCTCGAGTGGACGGTCCGCAAGGGCGTCGACGAGCTGTACGACGCCTACCGGCGCCACGGCCTCACGCTCGACGACTTCAACTCGGCGCAGTTCGTCCGGCTGCGCCGCATCCAGCAACTGCTCGGCGCCGGCCTGGTCGACGACCAGCTGCGCCGCCAGACCGACGAGCAGTTCCCCGGCCCGAAGGAGATGAACTGATGCCTGAACTGGCAACGGACTCGGTCGCCTGCCACCTCTGCGGCGAACCGTTGACGCGGACGTTCGTCGACCTGGGCATGTCGCCGCCGTGCGAGAGCTTCCTGCGCGCCGACCAGATCGACAGCGGTGAGACGTTCTACCCGCTGAACGTGCGGATCTGCGACAACTGCCTGCTGGTCCAGCTCCCGGCGTACGTCGCCGCCGACGACGTCTTCAGCGACTACCTGTACTTCTCGTCGTACTCGACCAGCTGGGTGGAGCACGCCCGCCGCTTCGTCGTCGACATGCAGGAGCGGCTGAACCTGGACGAGAACAGCCTGATCGTCGAGGCCGCCAGCAACGACGGCTACCTGTTGCAGCACGCCGTTGCCGAAGGCATCCCGGTGCTGGGGATCGAGCCGGCCGCGAACATCGCGAAGATCGCGAACGAGAAGGGCATCCGCACCGAGAGCTACTTCCTCGGCGAGGCGACCGGCGCTGACGCGGCCGCACGGCATGGCAAGGCGGACCTGGTCGTCGGCAACAACGTGTTCGCGCACGTGCCGGACATCGTCGACTTCGCCAAGGGCCTGCGCGCGCTGGTGAAGGACGACGGCCTCGTGTCGCTGGAGTTCCCACACCTGCTCCGGCTGATCGAGAACCGCCAGTACGACACGATCTACCACGAGCACTACTCGTACCTGAGTCTCAAGACCGCGGCCGAAGCGCTCGACCGAGCCGGCCTGAAGGTCGTCGACGTCCAGGAGCTGCAGAGCCACGGCGGCTCGCTCCGGGTCTTCAGCACGCCGGCCGAGACCGCAGGTGAGCCCACCGAGCTCGTCGGCAAGGTGCTGCAGGACGAGGAGGACGCCGGCCTGCACAGCGTCGAGGGACACCTGGGCTTCGCGGCCGAGGTGTTCAAGATCAAGTCCGATCTGCTCGAGTTCCTGATCCAGGCCCAGCGGGACGGCAAGTTCGTCGCCGGGTACGGCGCTCCCGGCAAGGGCAACACGCTGCTCAACCACTGCGGCATCCGCGAGGACCTGCTGCCGTACACGGTCGACCGCAGCCCGCACAAGCACGGGATGTTCCTGCCCGGCACGCACATCCCGATCCACGCCCCGGAGCGCCTGGCCGAGACGCGTCCCGACTACATCGTGATCCTGCCGTGGAACCTGCGCGCGGAGATCGTCCACCAGCTCGGCTACGCACGGGAGTGGGGCGCGAAGTTCGTCGTACCCATCCCGCGCCTCGAAGTGATCTGAAGGCGTTGGGGGGGAAGGGGATTCAGATGAAGGTCGTGATCTTCTGCGGGGGGTTCGGGTTGCGGATGCGCAGCGGCGTGGACTCCGCACCGAAACCGATGATGACGATCGGCGACCGGCCGGTCCTGTGGCACGTGATGCGCTACTACGCGCACTTCGGCCACACCGAGTTCATCCTCTGCCTGGGCTTCGGGGGGTCCGCGGTCAAGGAGTACTTCCTGCGCTACGAGGAGACGGTCTCCAACGACTTCGTGATGACGAAGGGCGGGCAGCGCATCGAGCTGCTCGACTCCGACATCAGCGAGTGGAAGATCACCTTCGTCGACACCGGGATCGACACCAGCATCGGTGAGCGGCTGCGCCGGGTCCGTCCGTACCTGGAGGACGACGACGCGTTCCTGGCGAACTACGGCGACGTGCTCACCGACGCGCCGATGGACAAGATCGTCGACCACGTGATGACCAGCGACATCACCGCGAGCCTGCTCGCGGTCCCGCCGCAGGCGTCGTTCCACGTGGTCGAGTTCGACAACGACTCCCGGATCACCGGGCTCCGCTCGGCGGCCGATCTGAACGTCTGGATCAACGGCGGGTACTTCGTGATCAAGAAGGAGATCTTCGACGTCCTGCACGAGGACGAGGACCTGGTAGGCGACGCGTTCCCGCGGCTGTCCGCGATGCGCAAGCTGGAGGCGATCCCGCACCACGGGTTCTGGGCGCCGATGGACACGCTGAAGGAGCGCAGCCAGCTCGAGGAGCTCTACCGGTCCGGCAAGAAGCCATGGGCGTTGTGGAGCCACGAGGCCCGCGAGCAGCAGAGCCGGATCCTGGACAAGGCGCCCGAGTCGTCGGCCGACGGGCCGGTAGTGGTGGCGATCTGATGCTGCCGTTCCAGCTCGGCCTGATCGACGGGCCGGTCCACTTGGTTGCCCTCGGCGCGCATCCGGACGACATCGAGATCGGCTGCGGCGGCACGCTGCTCAAGCTGGCCGAGTCGGTCCCGGAGCTGACCGCCGAGTTCGTGATCGCGACCGGTACGCCGGTGCGCCTGGAGGAGGCCCGCCGCGCGGCGGAGCTGTTCCTGCCGGAGTGCGAGGTGACCGTGACGTCGGCCGAGCTGCCGGACGGGCGGCTGCCGGCGTACTGGAACGAGACCAAGGAGTTGCTCGAGGCAACGGCTCGCGGCAGTAGGCGGCCCGACCTGGTGCTTGCGCCGAGCAAGCACGACGCACACCAGGACCACCGGCTGATCGCCGAGGTGGCGCCGACCGTGTGGCGCAGCCATCTGGTGCTGCACTACGAGATCCCCAAGTGGGACGGCGACCTCAGCCGGCCGTGGCTGTACGTCGAGCTCACCGAGGAGCAGTTGCGGGAGAAGGTGGCGCGGCTGCACAAGGCATACCCGTCGCAGGTCCCGCACGACTGGTTCGACGAAGAGGTGTTCGCCGGGCTGGCCCGGCTGCGGGGGATGGAGTGCCGGGCGCCGTACGCCGAGGCCTTCACGACAGCGAAAGCCACGCTGACGTGGTGAATGAGGGGGATGCAGTGAGCTTCGAGTGCCGTGGGTGTACGTCGGCGAATGTCGTACCCGTCGTGGACATCGGTGAGCAGCCGTGTGCGGACTACTTCCCGCCGGCGGACGACCCAGGCCCGGATCCGCGCTGGCCGCTCGCATTGTGGCTGTGCCGGGACTGCACCTTGGTACAGCTCGGTCCGGTCGAGGCGCAGCTGCCCGAGGAGGCGCTGGCGGTCGAGTCGGCGACCAGCCGCGCGCATGCGGAGGCTTCGGTCAAGGAGATCCTCCGTGATTACCCAGAACTGCTCGGGGGAGTGGTGTTCGAGTTCGGAAGTCCCCATGGCGGGTCTTGGCTCGATCACCTGTCCGCGGCGGGTTCGCGGCTCGCGGGTGACGGTGAAGTTGCCGATCTGGTGATCGACGTGCACGGGATCGTGCACGAGCCGCAGTACGGCGAGTCGCTGAAGCTGCGGGCGGAACGGCTCGCGCCGGGCGGCCTGCTGGTGATGGAGTTCCACCACCTGTTGCCGCTGTTCGTCGGGAACCAGTTCGACACCATTCGCCACGGACATTGGGCGTACGTCTCGCTGCGCGCGCTGCGGAACCTCGCTGCCCTGCACGGCCTGGCGGTCGAGTCGGTGAAGCAGGTCGAGATGTTCGGCGGCAGTCTGATGGTGATGCTCCGGCACGCTGCCGACGCGAAACCGGACGCGTCGGTCGACGTGGTGCTGGAGGACGAGGACGCTGCGGGCATCGCCGACGAGGTACAGCTCGGCAGCCTGCAGGAGGCCGCCTGGCACGCCGCCGGCGCACTGCACGACGAACTGGCCCGGCACAAGGCCGCCGGCCGAACTGTCCTCGGGTACGGCGCTCCGTCCAAGGCGCCGGTGCTCCTCGACCTCAGCAAGGTGACGACGGACCTGCTGCCGTTCACCGTCGACCTCGCCCCCGGCAAGCACGGCCGCCGCGTGCCGGGCGGCTGCATGGTGCCGATCCGTCCGATCGAGGACCTGAAGGCCGCGCGACCGGACATCGTCCTCGTCCTGACGTGGGACATCGCCGACGAGATCATCGCCCAACTCGAGGCCGACGGCGGCTGGGGTACGACGTACCTCGTCCCACTCCCGGAACCGCACGAGAGGGCACGCTGACCATGGAGATCGTCGAGGTCCCCGGCATCGCCGGCGTACTGCTGTTCCGTCCGGCGCCGCACCGCGACGAACGCGGGTTCTTCTCGCGCACGTTCGACCGGGACGTGATCGCGAAGGCCGGTCTGGACCCGGACGGCTTCGTCCAGGACAGCATCTCCCGGTCGCGGAAGGGTGTCGTCCGCGGCATGCACACCAGGTCCGGCCTAGGTGAGGCCAAGCTGGTGCGCTGCTCGTACGGCGCGGTGTTCGACGTCGTCGTCGACCTGCGTCCCGGCTCGCCGACGTACCGGAACCGGGAGACGTTCGACCTGACCGGCGACAACCAGGTGACCGTGTACGTGCCGGCCGGTTGCGCGCACGGCTTCCAGGCCCTGACCGAACCCGCCGACGTCTCGTACCGCATCGACCGTGCCCATGACCCGTCCGAGGACGTGGCGATCCGCTTCGACGATCCCGATCTGGACATCCCGTGGCCGCTGCCGGTGACGCTGATGTCCGACCGGGACCGGGCCGCCGCGTCCCTCGAACTCGCCACTGCGAGGCTCACATGACCAAGTCTTTCGAGAAGTCCGTCGCCGCGAACAAGCGGCTGCACGACCTGATCCCCGGCGGCGCGCACACCTACGCCAAGGGCGAGGACCAGTTCCCCGAGCACATGGCGCCCGTGATCGACCACGGTGATGGCGCGCACGTGTGGGATGTCGACGGCAACGAGTACATCGAGTACGGCTCCGGCCTGCGCGCGGTCAGCCTCGGCCATCGGCACCCGAAGGTGCTCGAAGCGGTACGCCGGGAGATCGATCGCGGCAGCAACTTCGTCCGCCCGAGCATCATCGAGCTCGAGGCCGCCGAACGCTTCCTCGCCACGGTCCCGACCGCGGAGATGGTGAAGTTCGCCAAGAACGGCTCGGACGCGACGACCGCCGCGGTGAAGCTGGCCCGCGCGGTCACCGGCCGTCCGCTGGTCGCGCTCTGCGGCGATCAGGCCTTCTTCTCGATCGACGACTGGTTCATCACCCGGACTCCGATGTCGGCCGGGATCCCCGCCGAGATCGGCGACCTCACCGTCGCCTTTCCGTACGGCGACCTGGACGCGACCGAGGAACTGTTCCGGCAGCACGACGGCAAGATCGCCTGCCTGATCCTGGAGGCCGCCACCCAGCAGGACCCGCCGGCCGGCTACCTGGAAGGTCTGCGCGACCTGGTCCACCGGCACGGCGCACTGCTGATCTTCGACGAGATGATCACCGGCTTCCGGCTGTCCGCGTCCGGCGCGCAGGGCCTGTTCGGGGTGACGCCCGACCTGTCCACGTTCGGCAAGGCGCTCGGCAACGGCTTCGCGGTCTCGGCCCTGGCCGGCAAGCGTGAGTACCTGGAACGCGGGGGACTGCGGGACAGTCACGAGCGCGTCTTCCTGCTGTCGACGACGCACGGCGCCGAGACGCACGCCCTCGCGGCAGCCGTCGCAGTGATGGACGTGTATGCCGAGGAGGACATCCCCGCCCGCCTGCACGAACGCGGCGAGCGGCTCACCCGAGGTGTCCGCGAGGTCGCCGCGGCGGCCGGCGTACAAGACCATGTGGTTGTCCGCGGACGGCCGGGCAACCTGGTGTTCGCCACTCTCGACGAGCAGCTCGAGCCGTCCCAGTTGTACCGCACGCTCTTCCTCCGCGAGCTCATCACGGGCGGTGTCATCGGCCCGTCGTTCGTCGTCAGCAGCGCGCTCACCGACGCCGACATCGACCGCACCGTCGAGGTCGTGGCCGGCGCCTGCGCGGTCTACCGCCAGGCGCTCGACGCCCAGGACATCCAGGCATTCATCGGCGGACGTCCCGTCAAACCGGTCTTCCGCCGGTTCGTCTAGGAAGGAAAGACCATGGCTTCAGCTCTTCCCAGGCTCAGCGTCGGACTGCCCGTCTACAACGGCGAGGAGTACCTCCGGGAGGCCCTCGACGCCGTTCTGGGGCAGACGTTCGAGGACTTCGAGCTGGTCATCTCGAGCAACGCCTCGACCGACGCGACCGACGACATCTGCCGGGAGTACCAGGCGCGGGACCCGCGGATCCGCATCTACCGCCAGGAGCAGAACATCGGCGCCGCCCCCAACCACCAGTTCGTCTTCGACCACAGCCGTGGCGAACTGTTCAAATGGGTCGCGGCCGACGACCTGTACGCGCGCGACCTCTTCGAGCGCTGCGTCGCCCTGCTCGACGAGCGTCCCGACGCGGTCCTCGCGCACTCGTGGGGCGCGGCGATCGACGGCGACGGCGAGGTCATCCAGGCGATCGAGTACCCGCTGACGACGGACTCGGCGCAGGCATCCGAGCGGTTCCGCAGCATGTTGTTCGGTGTGGATCTGCCCGGGGCGCTGGCCGCCGACGACTTCTACGGGGTGATCCGCTCCGACGTGCTGCGCAAGATCAAGCCGCACGGCAGCTTCTACCACGCGGACTACACCTACACCGCCGAGATCTCCCTGCACGGCCCGTTCGTGCAGGTGCCCGAGTGGCTCTACTTCCGTCGCCAGCACGACGACCGGGTTTCGCTCGCGTCGGTCAGCGCCGTTGCCGCGCGACTCGACCCGAGCCGGGCCAGCCGATTCCGCAACTTCAAGGCGCGGCTGTTCGCGGAGTACCTCTGGAGCTGGTTCGCGGCCGTCGGGCGAGCGCCTGTCACCGGTGCGGAGCGCCGCAGGTGCTACCGGCACATCATTTCGTGGGCCGCCAACCGTGCCTCCCGGCGGCTGCCTGGGCGCTCCGTGCCGCCGGAACCGGCGCCGGAGAGCTTCGGTGAGATCGGCGCGCGAGTGCTGGCCAGCCGGGCGCTCGTCGCCGGAGCGGACGGTCGCCCGTGAGCAACCCGGAACGAGCTCAACGAGTCGGTCTGTTCGGCCGCCTCGGCTCCGGCAACCTCGGCAACGACGCAACGCTCGAGGCGGTGATCGCGTTCCTGCGCGCAAAGTATCCGGACGCGGTAGTCGACAGCATGTGCTCAGGACCCGAGGTGGTGACCGCGCGCCACGGGATCCCGGCGTACCAGATTCACTGCCTGAACAACAGCCGAGCGCCGCGCTCCCGGCTGGGGCGGGCGGTCCTGACCGTGCCGCGGATCGCACTCGGCGCCGTGATCGACACCTGGCGAACGGTTGCCTGGACCCGGCGCCACGACGTCGTGATCGTCCCCGGCTGCGGCGTGCTGGAGGCGACCATGCCGCAGCGACCGTGGCAACTGCCGTACTCCTTGGCCGTGATGTCCGTCGCGGCGCGCGTGTCCGGTGTGACGGCCGCCTTCGTCTGCGTCGGCGCTACGGTGATCCGGCAGCGCGTGAACCGTACCCTGATGCGGATCAGCACGCGGCTGGCGCGCTACCGGTCGTTCCGGGACCAGCTGTCGCTCGACGGGGCCCGTGAGAGCGGCTTCGCGACCTCGCGCGACAGGGTCTATCCAGACCTTGTCTTCGCGCTCCCGGCACCGGTGGCGGACCCTGGCCCGACCGGCGTGGTGGGCGTCGGCGTGATCGCGTACCACTACAGCGCCGACGACCCGCGGACCGACGAGCTGTACGACTCGTACCTGGTCAAGATGCGGCGACTCGTCCGCGAGCTGACGACGAGCGGCTACCAGGTCCGGCTCTTCGTCGGCGACGACTACGACGAACCACTGATTCCGATGCTGCAGGAGGAAGCGGAAGCCGGGGCGATCCGCTACGACCGCTGCGAGACGTTCGACGAGCTGCTGAACCGGGTCGCCGGCGTCGACGTCATGATCGGCTCTCGCTTCCACAACGTGATCGCCGGGCTGAAGTGCGCCACACCGACGATCTCGATCGGCTACGGCCGCAAGAACGCCGCCGTGATGGAGCTGTTCGGCCAAGGTGAGTACGCCCACGACATCCGCGACTTCGACGTCGACGTGCTGCTCGAGCAGTTCACCCTCCTGACGCACGACCGGGAACGGGTCGTGAAGGAACTGGCCGAACGCAACAGTGCGGTCGAGCGTGGGCTGGCAGCGCAGTTCGACGCGCTGTCGGCCGAGGTGTTCGCGAATCCGCCGGTCCGGCGGGCAGGGGGTGTCCCGGCATGAGGAGGCTTGCGCCCTGGCGGCAGCAGATCGCGGGCCGGCTCGGGTGGGCCGTCGCCGATCAGGGGGTGTCGAGCCTGGAGAACTTCCTGCTTGGCGTCTTCGTGGCCAAGATGCTCGGCGCCGAGGGGCTGGGCGCCCTCGGGCTCGCCTTCGTCGCCTACTCGATCGCACTCAGTTGTTCCCGGGCACTGGCGACCGATGCCCTGGCGATCCGGTTCTCCGGGGCGTCGGAGAAGGTCTGGCGGACCGCGGCGTCCGCGGCGACCGGCGTCGCGCTGCTCATCGGTGTCGCCACTGGTGCCGTCTCCGTCGGCCTGGGCCTGATTCTGAGGGCCGCGGAGCCGGGGTCGGGAGCCGGTACCGCCTTCCTGGCGATCGGTATCGCGATGCCGGCGCTGACCCTGCTGGACAGCTGGCGGTGTGTCTTCTTCGCAGCCGAGCGCGGCGCGAAGGCGTTCCTCATCGACGCGGTGTGGACGGTGTTGTTCCTCAGCCTGCTGCTGATCGCTCAGCTCACCGGGACCAGGAGTATCACCCTGTTGCTGGTCGGGTTCGGTGTCACGGCCCTGGCGGCCGCGGTGGTGGGAATGGTGAACGCGCGGACGGTGCCCCGGGTCTTCGCTGCCCGTGCCTGGCTGCAGCAGCATCGCGACCTCGGCAATCGCTTCCTCGTGGAGAACGTGGTGATGGGGGCCGGCGGGCAGATTCGCGCTCCGGTCGTCGCGGCAGCGGTCGGGCTGGCCGCGGTCGGCGCGATCCGGGCCGCCGAGATGCTGGTCGGTCCGGTCGCAGCGTTGCTGATGGGCATCTCCCAAGTCTCCGTCCCGGAGGCTGCGCGTGCGCTGCGCAAGGGGTCCGGCTCGCTCCTGCGACTCTGCCTGGGCCTCAGCGGGGGTCTCGCCGCGGTGGGGTTCGGCTGGGGCCTGGTGGTCATCGTCGTCTTCCCGTTCGGGATCGGCGAGGCGCTGCTCGGAACGGTCTGGACGGAGGCTCACCAGGTGCTTCTCGGGGTGTCCGTGAGCGCCGCTTTCGGCTGCCTGATGATCGGCCCCTCGGCGGGTCTCCGGGCCCTCGCCCGTGCCGACCGGACGATGCGCTGCCAGTTGGTCGTGTCGGCCCTCTCCGTCCTGCTCGGCAGCGCCGGAGCCGTCGTCGGAGGTGCTCTCGGAGCGGTGTGGGGGACGGCGATCGCATCGATCGCCGGGGCCGCGATCTGGTGGTGGCAGTTCCTCCGTTCCCGGCGGGAGCACTTCCGAGGAGCCGCCGAATTGGTCCCGCCGGACGCGCGGGTGAAGACGACGGGAGCGCCCGCATGACGAACGCGACTGCTGAGTCGGCACACCGCCGGGACCGGCTCGACACCGAGATCGTGATGGCGATGCTGATGCGCCGCAACGGCGGATCCGGCGTCCAGACCCATGTGCGCACGGTGCGGCAGTATCTGGACGACGCGGCGCGGCCGGCCAGTGTCGTCAACCCGTTCTCGTCGAAGGACCCGCTGCTTCCGCCGATCTTCGGGGCCAGGTTCGCCATCCGGATGTTCAGTCCGCAGGCCGGTGTGTGGTGGTACCGGCATTGGCACGCGCACTACCTGCAGCGGGCGCTGTCCGCGCACTTGTCGAATGCCGGACCGGCGGTTCTGTACGCGCAGTGCCCGGTCTCGGCGGCGGTCGCCCTGCGGGTGCGGACGACGCAGCCGGTCGTGATGGCGGCGCATTTCAATGTCTCGCAGGCCGACGAGTGGGCCGGCAAGGGCGAGATCGCCCGGTTCGGGACGATGTTCGGGGCGATCCGGTTGTTCGAGGAGCAGGTACTGACCGAACTGGACGGGATCGTCTACGTGTCCGAGTTCGCGCGCTCGGTGCTCGAGGACCGGATGCCCGCGATCCGCAACGTGCCTGGCATCGTGATCCCGAATCCGGTCAACATTCCGTCGCCGGGTGCGGTGTCACCGCACAGCGCGGACCTGATCACGGTCGGGGCACTCGAGCCGCGGAAGAACCACAGCTACCTTCTCGAGGTGCTGGGCGCCGCCGCGCGCCGGGGCCACAGGTACACGCTGTCCGTCGTCGGGGACGGGCCGGACCGGCGCGCGCTGCAGGCGCAGGCCAAGGCCCTCGGACTCGGCGACCAGGTGCGGTTCCTGGGGTACCAGGCCGATCCGCCCTCGTTGATGGCCGGACACCGTCTCTACTGCCACACCGCGACGATGGAGAATCTGCCGATCGCGCTGCTCGAGGCGATGGCCGGTGGACTGCCGGTCGTCGCCGGAGCTGTCGGCGGCATCCCCGAGATCGTGCGGCCGGGACAGGAGGGACAGTTCTGGCCGTTGGACGATCCGGAGGCCGCCGCCGGCGTCCTGATCGAGGTCCTGGAGGACCCGGTCCGGCTGCGCGCGATGGCGGCCTCGGCCACGGTCCGGGCCGAGGCGGAGTTCTCGTCGGAGGTGGTCGGGAAACGCTTGGTCAGCTTCCTCGAGAACACCGAGATCCGGCGGAGAAAGCTGACTGATTAGCTACATTGAAAGATCTCCACAAGGATCGGCCCCTCTCGTCGTCCTGGGCCTGCTCGCGTAGTAATGTTCGGTGACTCGACGCCGACGCGCGGGTTAACAAGGACATGCTGCACGCTGAGCCGGACACTGTAAGTGACCGCGCCGTTGCGGGAGGGAACGAGAGGGCCGCTGTGAGCGGAGCAGAAGCGCCGGACGCTGTGGACAGCCGTCGGCCGCTCTGGGTCGTCCCACACGAGGTTCCGGCGATCGTTCCGCTGCCGTCGCGCTCGACCGAGCCGCGCTGGGTCGGCGTGTACCGCTGGGCCGCTGTCGGCGGCGATCTGCTCGCCGCGATGCTGGGTGTCTCGATCGCGCTGCTGACCCGGTTCGGGTACCACGTCGGCTCCAGCTACCTCGTGGTGAGCAGTGTGCTGCCGCTCGCCTGGGTGGCCGCGGTCGCCTTGTCGAAGGGATACGACTCGCGGTTCTACGGTGCTGGGCCGGACGAGTTCCGGTCGCTGCTCCGCGCCGGCGTCGGACTCACCGCGGCGGTCGCGATGACGTCGTACGTGACCAAGGCCGAGATCGCCCGTGGCTTCGTGGTGCTCGCGATCCCCGTGATGGTCGTGGCGGCGCTGCTGCTGCGGTACGCGTTGCGGAAGGACCTGCACCGGCACCGGGTCAGAGGTCGCTGCATGCACAGGGTTCTCGTGGTCGGGCGCAGTGGCCCGGCCGCAACACTTTGTGAGCACTTGGAGAGCCGCCCGACCGACGGTTTCCGGGTCGTCGCAACCTGCCGCCCCCGCGGTGACAGCAACGGATCGATGCACCCTGAGGAGCTCGACGAGCCGGACATCCTGGCCGCCGCCGACCGGCACGCGGTCGAGGTGGTCGCGATCGCGACCGACCCGGAGCTGGCCGGCCAGTCGCTGCGCCGGCTGTCCTGGGCGCTGGAGCAGCGCGGCATCGAGCTGATCGTCTCCCCGGGCATCATCGAGGTGGCCGGCCCGCGGATCTCGGTCCGCCCGGTCGCCGGCCTGTCCCTGCTGCACCTGGAGCGGCCGTCGGTCAGCGGCGGGCCGCACCTGATGAAGGCGGTCTTCGACCGGGTCGTTGCCCTCGGCATCGTCGCCGTACTCTCGCCGGTGCTGATCGGCCTGGCGCTCGCGGTGAAGCTGTCCAGTTCCGGTCCGGTCCTGTTCCGGCAGCAGCGGGTCGGCCGCGCGGGCGCCGAGTTCACGATGCTCAAGTTCCGCAGCATGTACGTCGACGCGGAGCAGCGGCTCAGCGACCTGTTCGCGTTGAGCGACGGCAACGGCGTGATCTTCAAGATGCGCAACGACCCGCGGATGACACCGCTCGGCCGCTGGATCCGCCGGTTCTCCCTCGACGAGCTGCCGCAACTGTTCAACGTGCTGCGCGGCGACATGTCGCTGGTCGGTCCGCGGCCGCCGCTGGCCGAGGAGGTCGCGTTGTACGCCGCCGACGACTCGCGGCGGATGCTGGTGAAGCCCGGTATGACGGGTCTCTGGCAGGTCAGCGGCCGCAGCGACCTGTCCTGGGACGAGTCCGTCCGCCTCGACCTGCGGTACGTCGACAACTGGTCGATGACGCTGGATCTGCTGATTCTCTGGAAGACCGTGCGCGCGGTGTTCTACGGCGCGGGAGCTTACTGAATGGATTCTGTGTTGGATTCAGCGTTCGACTTTGGGGCACCGGTGTACGTCGCGGGTCACCGCGGCCTCGTCGGGTCGGCGCTCTGGCGTCGGCTCGAAGCGGCCGGGTACACGCACCTGATCGGCGCGACCTCGGCGGAGCTCGATCTGCGCGACCGGCAGCAGACGTTCGACTTCCTGCGCGAGCACCGGCCGGCGGTCGTGATCGACGCCGCGGCGCGGGTCGGCGGTATCCTCGCGAACCGCGATCACCCGACCGAGTTCCTCAGCGACAACCTGCGCATTCAGGTGAACCTGATGGACGCGGCGCTCGAGGTGCGGACACCGCGGCTGCTGTTCCTCGGGTCGTCGTGCATCTACCCGAAGTACGCCGAGCAGCCGATCCGTGAGTCGAGCCTGCTCACCGGCGAGCTGGAGCCGACCAACGACGCGTACGCGATCGCGAAGATCGCGGGCATCATGCAGGTGCAGGCGGTCCGCCGTCAGTACGGGCTGCGCTGGATCTCGGCGATGCCGACGAATCTGTACGGTCCGCACGACAACTTCGACCCGACGTCGTCGCACGTGCTTCCGGCGTTGATCCGGCGCTTCCACGAAGCGAAGGCTGCGGCCGCGGAGGAGGTCGTGTTGTGGGGGAGCGGTACGCCGCGGCGCGAGTTCCTGCACGTGGACGACCTCGCCGACGCGTGCCTGCACCTGCTGGAGCACTACGACGCGCCGGAGCCGATCAACGTCGGTGTCGGCGCGGACGTGACGATCCGCGAGCTGGCCGAACTGGTCGCCCGGACGGTCGGCTACACCGGTGCCCTGAGCAACGATCTGTCCAAGCCGGACGGCACCCCGCGCAAGCTGCTCGACGTGAGCAGGTTGCAGGCGCTCGGCTGGAAGCCCTCTATTTCCCTCGAAGACGGTGTGGCCGCCACCTACGCCTGGTACCAGGAGCATGTGGCATGAAAGCGTTCATCACCGGCATCACTGGCCAGGACGGTTCGTACCTGGCCGAGTTGCTGCTGTCGAAGGGGTATGAGGTGCACGGCCTGATCCGTCGCGCCAGCACCTTCAACACCAAGCGGATCGACCACCTGTACGAGGATCCGCACGCCCGCGACAAGCGGTTGTTCCTGCACTACGGCGACCTGACCGACGGTTCGCGGCTCGTCACGTTGCTGGCGTCGATCCAGCCGTCCGAGGTCTATCACCTGGCCGCGCAATCGCATGTGCGGGTCAGCTTCGACGAGCCGGAGTACACCGGTGACACCACCGGGATGGGTACGACGCGGCTGCTCGAGGCGATCCGGATGATCGGGCTGGACTGCCGGTTCTACCAGGCGTCGAGCTCGGAGATGTTCGGTGCGACCCCGCCCCCGCAGAACGAGGACACCGCCTTCCACCCGCGCTCGCCGTACGGCGCCGCGAAGCTCTACGGCTACTGGATGACGCGGAACTACCGCGAGGCGTACGACATGTTCGCGGTGAACGGGATCCTGTTCAACCACGAGTCCCCGCGACGCGGCGAGACGTTCGTGACGCGCAAGATCACCCGCGCGGTGGCGGCGATCAAAACGGGTCGCCAGGACCGCTTGTATCTGGGCAATCTGGACGCCTGCCGGGACTGGGGCTACGCCCCGGAGTACGTCGAGGGCATGTGGCGGATGCTGCAGCACGACACCCCCGCGGACTACGTGATCGCGACCGGTACGTCGTACTCCGTCCGCGACTTCGTCTCGCTGGCGTTCGACCACGTCGGGATGGACTGGGAGAAGTACGTCGACTACGACCAGCGCTACGTCCGTCCGACCGAGGTGGACTCGCTGATCGGGGACGCGTCGAAGGCGGCCACCGACCTGGGCTGGAAGGCCCAGGTGCATGTTCCCGAGTTGGTCCGCATCATGGTCGACGCAGATCTCGACGCGCTGAAGGGGGAGGACTGATGACCGACCTTCAGGCAGAACCCACCACGTCCGACCGGGTCGACGTGCTCGGCATCCACGTCAGTGTGACGAACCTCGACCACACGGTCGGCGCCTTCGCCGGCTGGATCGAGCGCGGCGAACGGCAGCTGGTCTGCGTCACCGACATGAACGCCCTGCTGCACGCGCGTGCCGACGCGCGGCTGACCGAGGTCTACAACACGTCCGGTCTGACCGTTCCGGACGGGATGCCGCTGGTGTGGGCAGGTCACCGCGCCGGGTTCGAGGAGATGGACCGCGTGGCCGGTCCGGATCTGCTCGAGCGGGTGCTCGCCGAGGCGGCGGATCGCGGCTGGACGCAGTACTTCTACGGCGGGGCCGAGGGCGTGGCGGACGAGCTGCGCGAGCGGTTCCAGGAGCTGCACCCGGCGTTGAAGGTGGTCGGCGTCGAATGCCCGCCGTACCGTGCGCTGACGGACGCCGAGGACGCGGAGACGGTCGCCCGGATGAACGAGGCACGGCCGGACATCGTCTGGGTCGGGCTCGGTGCGCCGAAGCAGGAGCGCTGGATGGCCGACCATCGCCACCGGCTGAACGCGACGATCCTGATCGGGGTCGGTGCGGCCTTCGACTTCCACACCGGCCGGCTGGACCGTGCGCCGTACTGGATGCAGCGCTCCGGGCTGGAGTGGAGCTACCGGCTGTACAAGGAGCCGCGCCGGCTCTGGAAGCGTTACGTCCTGGGCATCCCGCGATTCCTCCTCGGCATCCTCCGCGATCCGCCACGCCCCGTCTAGGGTGAGGTAGTGAAGTTCCGGCGGCCGAAACTACGTCGGCTGGCCGGACCGGCTGGTCGCGCGGGCTGGGGTCTGGCGGATCAGGGCCTGTCGAGCCTCAGCAACCTCGCCGTCGGAGTCGTCGTCGCGCGGTCCAGTACCGTCGCGGACTTCGGTGTCTACGCGCTCGCGTTCGGCGGCTACACGATCGCCCTGAACGTGTCGCGGGCGATCTCCACCGAGCCCCTCGCCGTACGCCACTCCGGTGCTCGCACCCCCGAATGGCAACGAGCAGTCCGCGCCAGTACGGCGACAGCTCTCTTCACCGGCGTTCTGGCGTCGTTGCTCGGTCTTGCTATTGCGGCTGTCCCGGCTGTGCCGTCTCGTGGCGTGCTGCTCGCCTTCGCATTGACCATGCCGGGGCTGCTCCTTCAGGACGCGTGGCGCTGGGCGTTCTTCGTCGTCGGTGAGGGGCAGAAGGCGTTCGTCAACGACCTGATCTGGTTGCTGGCGATGCTGGCGATCTTCGGCGGCCTCTATCTCACCGGTACGACGTCTGCCTTCACGCTCACGTTCGCATGGGGACTCGGCGCGGTGATCGCCGCGATCGCCGGCCGCTTCCAGGCCGGCGTCGCGCCGCGCCGGCAGCTGATCCGTGAATGGGTGCAGCGGAACTGGGACCTGAGCCCGAAGTACGTCGGGGAGATGCTCGCGGTCTCCGGCACCATCCAGCTCTACATGCTCGGCATCACCGCGGCCGCCGGCCTCGTCGCGACCGCGGGCATCCGGGGAGCGCAGGTACTGCTCGGCCCGGTGAACGTACTGAACCAGGGCATCCGGATGATCTCCGTCCCCGAGGCGGCCCGGGCGTTGCGGCACTCGTACCGGCGGCTGTGGCTCGTCGGCCTCGCCATCTCGCTAGGCGTCGGCGCGGGCGCACTGGCGTGGGGTGCGATCTTCCTCCTGCTACCCCCGGTCGTCGGCCGCGAACTGCTGGGCCCCGGCGTCTGGAACCAGGCCCACAGCGTCCTGGTCCCCGTCATCCTGCTCCAGGCCCTAGGCGCCTCCAACGCCGGCGCCTTCGCCATCCTCCGAGCCCTGACCGCAGCCACCCGAGGCCTCCGAGTCCGCCTGATCTCCTCAGTCGTCCTCATCATCAGCGGCGTCGGCGGAGCCTTCCTCTGGGGCCCCAAAGGCGCGGCCTGGGGCCTGGCCGGCGCCTCCTTCGCCACCTTGCTCCTCTGGTGGAACGAGGCCCACCGAGCCATAGCCGCCCACCGCCGGGTCAGCGCACCGTGACGGTGGAGTAGCCGCCTCGTACGGCGTGCCTCCCATCGGAAACCTCGATGCGGTAGGTCTGGGTGGTTCTGGACGGCGCTGTGGTGTCCGTGAGCGTGACGGTCGGGCGCGACCAGAACGCGGAGCTGACGGTCGTGGTCGCGACGACAGTGTTGGTCGTCCCGCGGAGGAGGCGATAGGTGAGACGGACGTCGTCGTTGTCCAGCGAGGCCTGGACTGTGGCCTTCACCTGACCGACCGCCGGACTGGAGAGCGTCGGCGACGCCGGGCCGAGCGGGGCAGCGCCGAGGCCGAGATTGGTGAACCGCGTCAGGCCTTGCTGCCCGGCGCCGTTCACCCTGGTGAAGTCGCCGCCGACCCACAGATCGCTGCCGCCACTGACCGCGACGAGCGGACCGACCGAGGTCGGCGGCCCGGCGTCCGTGTTCGGGAACCATGGCCCGAGGGACCCGTTGGCCGGGTTCTGCAGCAGCAGGAAGTGGTTGCCGCTGCCGTCCGGGAAGGCACCGGGACAACTGTGCGCGTGCGACCCCTTGAACAGCCACCCGTTCACCATGGCGACCGCCTCGGTCGCGCCCAGGCACGTGTTCTTCCAGACCAGGTTGCCGGTGGCAACATCCGCCGTCCAGGTCCCGTCGAAGCACCCCCAGCCGTCACCGGCGTTGGCGAAGTACACCCGGTTGCCGGACGTCTCGATGTCCTTCACCCGCGACGTGCAGCCACTCGACGGCAACGGTACGGCGGACGCCGCCGCGAAGGGCAGCGGTGCGCCGGTCGAATTGTTGACACTGGCAACCGCCCAGCGACTCGTCCCGCCGACCTTGGCGAACGTCCCGCCCAGATAGACCTTCGAGTTGTCGTCGGCCGCGTCGATCGCGTAGACGTCGTTGTCCGTGTTCGGATTCCACGGCAGCAGGGCGCCGGTGACCGTGCTGATCGCGGCCGCCCGATTCCGGGTCATGCCGTTCACGAGCCCGAAGGACCCGCCGAAGTACAGGCTGGTCCCGCCGATCGCGAGCGCCTTCACCCGGTACGAGACCCGCGGCGCGATCGTCGCGACCAGGGCGCCGGTCGCGGTGTCGAAGGCGGCGATCCGATTCCGGACCTGGCCGTCGACGCGGGTGAAGTCTCCGCCGACGTACACCCTGGACCCGTCGGCCGACGCGACGACCGCCCAGACGATCCCGTTCAGGACATGGTTCATCCCGGCGTCGAGTGCGCCGGTGCTCTGGCTGAACGCGGCCAGATAGGTCCGGCTCGTCAGGTGGGTCCCGGCCGCCGCGCCCGGCGGACGCACCTTCAGGAACCGGCCCCCGACGTACACCTTGCCCTTGGCAATGGCCAGGCCGAGCACGCTGGCGTCGGTCTGCCAGGCCGCCGCGGCGACGGCGGTCAGGCTTGCCCCGGTGCCGAGCGCGGGTCGTGCCGGCGCTACCCCCGCCCCCAGCACGAGCCCGCTGATGCCCAGCGCAACAAACAGTCTTCGCCCCATGATCGATCCCCCTGTCACCAAGCTACGACGGAGGGTGCCGATGCGGAAGGGAGGGTTACGGGATCTTCACCGTCGCGTTCGCGCCCTTCATGATGTTGCGGCCGTCGTGGACCTCCACGTGGTAGGTGTACGACGAGCCGCGGGCGAGGCCGCGATCGACGACCTGGTAGGTCTTGCGGGCCTGCCAGAAGTACGTCGTGTACTTGTTCGAGCCGACGTTCAGCGAGCCGCGGAACACGTTGTACGTGAGCGTCAGGTTGTCCAGGTCGTACGAGTCCGCGTAGCTCACGTACACCCGCCCGGACGTCGTCGCGGTCAGCGTCGGAGCCTTCGGTACGGCGGGGGCCGCGCCGCCCGGAGCGTTCGTGAACCGGGTGATTCCCACCTGGAGCGTGCCGTTCACGTGCAGGAAGTCACCGCCGACCCACAGGTCGGTGTCGGTGCCGGCCATCGCCAGCGGACCGACCTGAGTGGTGCTCTTCGGGTTCGCGTCGGTGTTCGGGAACCACGGCCCGAGGTTGCCGTTGATCGTGCTCTCGACCAGCAGGTAGTGCGTTCCGGTACCGTCCGGAAAGCCGTTCGGCGACGAGCTGCAGTTGTGCGCGTGCGAGCCCTTGTAGAGCCAGCTGCCGATCGCCTTGATCGCCTCGGTCGCGCCCAGGCACTTGTTCTGCCACAGCAGTTTGCCGGTCGACACCTGCGCGGCCAGTACGCCGTCGTAGCAGCCGCCGCCGTCGCCGCCGTTGGAGACGTACACGTTGTCGCCCAGGGTGTCGATGTCCTTCACCCGTGTCGTGCAGGTCGCGGTCGGCTTCGGGATCGCGGCCGCCGCCGGGAAGGCGAACGCCGCGCCGGTGGTGTTGTTCAGCATCGCCAGCGAGTAGTGGTCCTTGCCGTTGATCGTGCTGAACGGTCCGCCGACGAACACCCGGGTGCCGTTGTCGGCGACGTCGACGGCGTACACGTCGTTGTTCGCGTTCGGGTTCCACGGCAGCAGGTCGCCCTGGATCAGCCGGACCGCGCCCAGCCGGTTGCGGGTCGCGCCGTCGATCGCGCGGAACGCGCCGCCGATGAACACGCTGTTGCCGTAGATCGCCAGTGCCTTCACCCGGGCCGCCACGACCGGGTCCCAGGCCGCGACCAGCTTGCCGGTGGCGACCGAGAACATCGCGATCTTGCTGCGCCGGATGCCGTTGACCGTGGTGAAGTCACCGCCGATCACCACCCACTTGCCGTCGGCGCTGGTGGCGATGGCGTAGACCGGGCCGTTGAGGACCGGCGCGAAACCGGTCGGCTTGCCGGTGGTGCGGTCGAACGCGGCGACGTACGAGCGCTGGGCCTCCGGCGCCTGGCCGGACGCCTTGCCCGGCTGCCGGAGCCTGGTGAACAGGCCACCGGCGAACACGGTGTTCCCGGCGATCGCCAGCGCGTTCACGCTGTTGTTGGTCTGCCACGAGGTCTGCTTGATCGCCGACACCGCAGAAGCGAAGCCCGGCGTCGCCGCCTGCACCGGAGGTCCGGAAGGAATCAACGCGGCGGCGAGCACTGCCGCACCGGTGATCAGGGCGAGCACTAACTTCTTCATTTATGTCCTTCGACAGGCGGGGGCGTAACAGTGCGTGCCTCATCACGCACCAGCGGCGGACATTACCGCTGGAGGAGGCCTACCGGAAGCAGACCTCCGCCCCGCGTTATGAGTTTGTTCTAGAACTTGCAGAAAGATGCCGTTTCACTTTAAAAAACACAGCTCACCTTGCTGCATAGTGAGATTGGACCTGCACGGGGGTGAGTGCGTACGGGTAGACGGCCGCCTCGTCGATACCCATTCCGGTCTGGGTCGCTCCGCCGCCCGGCCACGAGTTCGTCAGGTCATAGCCGACCCGCCACCAGCCGTAGTACACCGACGCCGAGCCGACCAGAGCGCTCCCGCTGAGTACGCCGTCGACGTACAGCTTCATCATTCCGTTGTCGTAGCTGCCGACCACGTGGTGCCAGAGGCCGTCGTTCTTGCCGGACGGGCTGGTCAGCGTGCGCTGCGCGCCGTCGTTCACGCCGAAGACGATCGAGCCGTTGGTCCGCAGGTACAGCATCCGGTCGCCGCCACCGCCGCTGTTCCCGGTCTTCGAGTTGCCGAAGCCGATGATCCGGCCGCCGCGGCCGAACCCGCTCTGCTCGACCCAGGCCTCGACCGTGAACTGCTGTGGGAAGCTGTACGCCTTCTCGCCGACCATCCGCCCGCTGCTCGAGCTGGTCGTCATCGCGGTGTTGCCCGCGATCGCGCCGGCGCCGCCCAGCGTCACGCCGGTGAACGTGCCGTTGTTGCTCTGCCCCGACGCGTCGACCGAGGTCGTTGTACCGGCAGGCTCGCCGAGTCGCCAGTACGCCTGCGGCCCGTCCGCGCTGACGATCTGGTCGTACGCCGTCGACGCCGCCGAGGCGACCGTGATCTGGTCGGAGTAGTTGCCGCGGATCGTCGTACTGCCGTCGGTGACCTCGACGCGGTAGTTGGTGACCTCGCCCGGGGCCGAGGTGGTGTCGGTGTAGCTGAGCCACGGCCGGTCCCACGGCGTGGACTTGGCCGTCCAGGTCGCGATGGTGGTGTTGCTGAAGCCCTTGAGCAGCCGGTAGGTCAGCGTGCTGTCGTCGTTGTCGACGACGGTCGGGAAGTGGATCTGGACGACGCCGGGCTGGACGCTGTACGGGAGCAGCTTGGCCGGTTTGGCCGGAGCCGCGCCCGGGGTGGCGTTGGTGAAGCGGGTCAGGCCCTGCTGGCCGGCGCCGTTCACGTTGAGGAAGTCGCCGCCGACCCACAGGTCGTTGCCGCCGGTCGCGAACGCCAGCGGGCCGACGTTGGTCACGCTGTTCGGGTCGGCGTCGGTGTTCGGGAACCACGGCCCGAGCGTGCCGTCGGTCAGCTTCTCGCTCAGCAGGAAGCGGTACCCGAAGCCCTGCGGGAAGCCGCCGGCGCCCTGGTTGGCGCAGTCGTGCGCGTGCGAGCCCTTGTACAGCCAGCCGTTGACGACCTTGACCGCCTCGGTCGCGCCCAGGCACTGGTTCTTCCACTTCAGCGTGTTGGTCGCGATGTCGGCCGCCCAGGTGCCGTCGAAGCACCCGCCGCCGTCTCCGCCGTTGCCGAAGTACACGGTGTCGCCGCTGGCGTCGATGGTCTTCACCCGGGTCGTGCAGGACCCGTTCGGCGGCGGTACGGCGGATGCGCCCGGGAACGGCAGTACGGCGCCGCTGACCGGGTCGAGGCTCGTCACGGTGTTCTGGGTGGTGCCGTTGACCGTACTGAACTGGCCGCCGGCGTACACCTTGGACGCGTCATCGGCGGCATCCACGGCGTACACGTCGCCGTTCGTCGCGGGGGCCCAGGGCAACAAGGTGCCGGTGTCGGTGGTGACGGCGGCCAGCCGCAGACGGTCCACGCCGTTGACGAGGCCGAACGAGCCGCCGAAGTACACCGTCGTACCGGAGACCGCGATGGACTTGACGCGATACGAAACGGACGGTTTCCAGTTCGCGACCAGGGCGCCGGTGGCGGTGTCGAAGGCGGCGATCCGGTTCCGGGTCTGGCCGTCGACCGTGGTGAAGTCACCGCCGACGAAGATCCGGGAGCCGTCCGCGGAGGCGGCGACCGCGTACACCTGACCGTTCAGCACCGGGTTGAACGAGCTGACCAGTGCGCCGGTGCCCGCGTCGAAGGCCGCCAGGTACGCCTGGGCGACCTCGCCGGTCCCCGGCGTCGCGCCTGGCGGGCGGACGCTGGTGAAGCGTCCTCCCGCGTATGCCTTGCCGGCGGCGACCGCGAGACCCTGGACGCTGGCGTTGGTCTGCCAGGTCGAGCTGTTGGTGGCCGCGAGCGATGCTTCGACGCTCTGCGCCGGCGGCGCGAGCGTCACCACCAAGGCCCCGGCGAGCAGAGTGCCCACGATCCCCAGGCGCGTGAACAGCCGTGTCTTCGTCATGTAGCGATGTCCCCCCTTGGACAAATCCAAACTCCCCGGGAAGAGAGTAGGGCACAAGGCGAGATCGCGTGAGTCCCTCGTCCCCACCTGTGGATATCCTGGGTCGCTGACTTCGAGCAGAGTGAGGTACTTGATGGAACCGGGCACCGTGGTCTGGCGGGAGACCGCTCAGTCGCTGCTGCGGCAGAAGTGGCTGATCATGGGCTGCATCCTGCTCGGGCTGCTCGGCGCCTCCGTGTTCGCGCTCTCCCAGACCGAGCGCTGGACCGCCTCGAGCCAGCTGGTGATCGGGCCGGCGGTGCCGCCGGCGCTGGTCGGCAAGTTGTCCACCTCCGCGGACAAGAGCGGCCCGCTGGGCATGGACCTGCCGGCCGAGACCCAGGCCCGGGTGATGGCCAGCCCGACGCTGCTCAAGGCAGTCGTCAAGGCGCTCGGGATGCCGGACAACGACCAGACCATCCAGGACCTGGCCGCGGTGACGCGGGTGAAGGCTGTCACCGACAACGCCTACCTGGTCACCACCGACGGCCCGACCGCGCAGAAGGCGGTCGACCGGGCGAACGCGATCGCGGCCATCTACCTGGCGCAGCGCAATACCGAAGCCAAGTCCCTGCTGACCAACCTGGCCGAGCAAGCCCAGGCCCGGTCGAAGACCGCGACCACGCAGTCCCGCAGCCTGGTCAGCCAGATCGACGAGGCGGTCGGTCGCGGCGACAACCAGACTGCGGCCGCGCTGCGCGATCAGCGCGTCGGCCTGGCGACCGAGGCCCGGCAGGCCGCGGACGACGCGGCCGCGATGCTGAAGGCGCTGTCGACCGTCGGCGCCGGGAGCCAGCTGGTCACGCCGGCGACGACCGACACCGCCAGCTCGTCGCCGATGGTTGCCCGCGACATCCTCGTCGGCGGGATCCTCGGTCTGGTCCTCGGTTTCGGTCTCGCGCTGCTGCGGTCGCACCTGACGCCGTACATCCTGACCCGCGACCAGGCGGCACGGGCGTCGTCCGCGCCGGTCATCGCGGCGTCCGAGGGGCATCGGCGGCGGGTGTGGCAGCGGTCCGCTCCGGAACTCCCGCAGTACGAGATCACCGCGCTCGGTGCTGAGGCGAGCGGCGCGTTGGCGCGGCGTGAGCTGAACCCGCGCGCGTTCGCGGCCGGCGCCCCGGGCGCGCTCCTGGTCGTGTCGGCGTCCCCGACCCCGAACTCGGCTGGCATCGCGCTGGCGATGGCCGAGGCGAACGCCCGCGACGGCCGCGAGACGCTGCTGGTGCTGGCCGACATCGAAGGTACGCCGGTGCTCCCGCATCTCACCGGCCACGAAGGACTCACCGACCTGGTGAACGAGCCGGCCGCGACCCGCGCGATCCGGGCCCGGAAGCTGTTCCGGCCGGGCACCGTCGCGGACCTGTACGTGCTGCCGCCTGGGCTGAACCACGAGGAGACGGCCGAGGCGGTCGGCCCGTCGCTGGTCCCGGGGATCGTCGCGGACCTGCCACCCGGGTACTCCGTGGTGATCCACGGCCCGGCCTCCGTCGGGCGGCACGGCATCACGCCGCTCGCCGCGGCGGTCGACGCGTCGGTGCTGGTGGTGCAGGTCGGCCTCGACAAGGAGATGGACGTCGCGCGGCTCACGGGCGCCCTGCAGTTCGCCGGCGCTCCGGTGCTGGGCGTCGTACTGATCGGCACCTCCACACAGGACGAGACGCTCGGGATCCCGCTGAACTACAAGCCGCTGGACGCGGGCGCGCAGCCGATGCGCTGATGTCCGTGACGCGATTGGCCCCCGCAGTCCCGGGCACGGTCGAGGGCGAGGTCGAGCGGCCGGCCTGGTTCTGGCTGATGCTGTGGTGCCTGTTCGTGCTCGGCGTGCAGCCCTGGTCGGCGCGGGTGGCCGCGCCGCAGGGCACGACCGGGTCGACGAACAGCGTCGCGAAGGGACTGCTACTCGGAGCCGTCTTCCTGGTCGCGCTGGCGGCGACCAAACCCGGGTTCCGGACCCGGGTGAATCCGGCCAGCTGGCTGTACGTGATGTACGTGCTGTTCGCGTGCGCGACGGCGTTCCTGCTGGCGGAGCCGATGGGGCCGCTGACCCGGCTGGCCCGCTTCCTGATCGGCCTGGTGCTGCTCTTCCTGCTGTGGGGGCCGCTGGTGCAGGTGCCGGAGCGGCTGGTCCGCGCGCATCTGTGGGCCCACCTGTTGCTGGGGGCAACCGTCGTACTGAGTCTGGCCGTTGCCCCCTCGCAGGCGTGGCGGCCGCTGCGGTCCCTCGGCGCCGGGTACCGGCTGCAGGGCGTCATCATCCCGATGCTGCCGCCGCGCGTCGGCGAGGTCGGGGCGATCCTGCTCGGACTGGCGCTGATCGGCCTGGTCTGCCGGAAGCTGTCCACCCTGCCTGCGGTCACGCTGATCGGCCTCGGCGGCATCCTGATCGCCGCCAGCCGGACCCGTACGTCGGCCGCCGCGGTCGCGTTCGGTCTCGTGATCGGACTCGTCATCACCCGCAAGACCTGGCTCGGCCGGATCGCGTGCCTCGCCGTGCCAGGGCTGCTCGGTCTCGCGTTCCTGACGATCGGGTCGTTGCACACCTGGCTGCTGCGCGGACAGGGCACGCAGCAGATCACTTCGCTGAGTGGCCGTACGACGAGTTGGCAGGCGGTGCTGGACGAGAAGGTGTCGATCCAGACCGCGATCATCGGCCACGGACTCGGCAACAAGCGCGTGCTGCTCACCCGCGGTGAAGGCGACGTCGACGTGATGGCGATCGACAACAGCTGGCTCGGCCTCTACTGGGAGACCGGGCTGCTGGCCGTGGCGATCGTCGCGGTGGCGCTGATCGCGGCGTGGGTATCGGTCCTGCGCGCGCCGACGCCGTACATCCGGGCCTCTGGCGCCTTGCTGCTCGGGTACGTTACGGCCGCCTCGCTCAACGAGAGCGGCCTGTCCGACCTGTCCTCGATGACCGTGCACCTGCTGGTAGCCGCCGCGATCTGCGACGGCGACCGGCTGCGTCAGCGAAGACGAATGTCAGCTGCTCACTGAGTCCTGGTCGAAGCCGGACTGCTGCCACTCGGGCCAGGTCATCGTCTTCCCGCGGTAGGCGAAGCGATCGGCGCCTTGGTAGCTGTTCCGGCGGAACGTGATGGCGCCGGGCTGCGCGGGGGAGCGCTTGTTCTCCACCACGCCGAGGGATGAGTTGGCGTCGGTCATCACGACCAGGTTGCCCTCGACGAGGACGTTGCGCAGGACGTAAGTACCGCGCGGACCGTCGCCGCGTGTGCGGGACTGGATGGACAGCGCGTTGCGGTTGTCCTGGATCAGGTTGCCCCGGACCTGGACGTCGGACGACGTGTTGACGTTGATGCCGCCGCCGTCCCAGAGCGTGCCGCCGGAGCCGCGTCCGGTGCCGAACCCGTTGTGCTGTACGACGTTCTGGTCGATGACGCCGGCGTAGCTGATCTCGTACCGGATCCCGTCCGCGGCGTTGTCCCGGATCCGGTTCCCGGTGATCCGGCGGTCGTACTCCGCGATGTCGCTCCACATCCCGACGCCGCGGTTCGCGACGATGTCGTTGCCGCTGACCTCGCCGGACGACCTGGTGGACTTGATGCCGCCGGACTCCCAGTCCGCGATCCAGAACCCGTCGGTGTTGTTGCGGGTGACCAGGTTCGCGCTGATCCGGACACCGGCGGACTTGTACTGGCCAATGCCGAGCTGCCCGTTGTCGGCGACGGTGTTCCGGCTGAGCTCGGCGTTGTCGCCCTCGATCACCATGATGCCGACGGCGTGGTTCCACCGGACCTCGTTGCCGGTCACCTTCCAGCTTTTGCCGACCTGCACTGCGCCGGCCTGCGGGCGGCTCGCGAAGTGCTCGATCGTCAGGCCGGTCACGGTCACGTTGTCGGCCGACTTGTCGATCGCGGTCTGGGTGCGCGACATCTCTGTGACGTGACCGGTGGGGTCATCGCCGAGGTAGAGCGCGTTGGCCCGGTAGTCGGCGAAGAACGTGCCCGGCGTCACCTCACCCAGACTCATCACGCGGGTCCGGTGGTTGCCGTCGACAAACAGTTGCTCGCCGAGCTGGCACGGCTTGGTCTTGTTGTCCTCGCACTGGCCCTTGAGCGGGTACGCCGCCGGCAGCACACCCTGCACTGTCCAGGCGCTCCCGGTCCGCTTCCATCCGGTCAGCCGGACGGCACCGCTCAGTACGGCGCCAGGTCCGCCCGCGAGCGTGTCGCCCTCGCGGGGCTGGATCGCTCGCGGGATGCGGTGGATGCCCTTCGCGAAACAGAACGTGGTGCCCGCGGGCGCGGCGTCGATGATCGGCTGCGGGTCCGCGCCGACCGCGATGGCGGTTCCCTTGCAGGGTTTCGCCGTACTCGGGCCTGTCGGTCCGAGCACAGCAGCGGCCGCGGCCGGGGGAGCGGTGGGGACGGTCACCGTGACGGTTGGTGCGGGCTTCGACGGTTCGGGAGCGCCTCCCTCGTCCGTGCAGCCAGACAGCAGCAGTAGCCCGAGCACGGCACCATACGCCGCGACTCCACGACCCCTCATCAACATCCCTTTCCGACCACCCCGGCGTACAGGCTCCCCGGACCCTACTCGCCCAGGGGACCGCACCGCGACGCCCGCCTGAACTTCGGTCCGGATAGATTTCCGCCCATGGCCCGTCGAACCGGGTTCTCGCGATCGAGCCCTCACCGCGAGGAGTCTCGGACAACACCGGCTCCGGCTGCTTCGGGGATCGAGCCGATCGGCCCGGACCTCGCGCTCGCGGCCGGATTCCTGCTGGAGTCCGGCTCTGGCCGGCTGCAGTTGCACACCCCGGCACACGAACTACCAGCCGAGCAGGTGGCGGCGCTGGTCGTCGCGCCCAGCGCGTACGGCCAGACGATGGTTGCCTACCGGCAGCTCATACCCGGGCAGGAGCCGGCCGACCGGCACTGGGCCAAGGGCAGCAGCGGCGGACTCTGGGGGCCCGAGGGGGAGGCGGTCGCGGCGGAGCTCGACGATGTGGCCGCGAGCAACGATCCGCTCGACCGCCAACTGGTCGACTCGCACTTCGAGCCGCTGTCCGACGGCGCGTGGCGGTACAGCCGCGCCGACGCCGCGATGACGGCAGTGCTGCGGGACGGCGCGCTGACCTTCTACACCCCGGCCAGTGGATCCGGCATGGACGACATGGTTCGCGAGTCCGAGGTCGATCGAGTGGTGCAGCTGCCGGACTCCTCGGTCGAGGGCCTCCGGCTCAACGGTGAGTGGATGTCGTACACGCTGGTCGCGCCCAGCCTCTACCCCTTGGATGCGGAGATGACGCGTCCGGTGATCCCGGCGGAGCTCGGTCTGCCCGAGGTGCCGCGCGCCGTGGAGCCGAGCGGGTTCGTGGTCGGCGGCGAGAACGACACAGAGTCGATCCGCGGCCTGACCGAGCTCAACGGCCACTCCGTCGAGCAACTCGAGGCGTGGATGCGCCCGGCCGACTTCGGCGGATCCGTCGACTTCGGCAGTTCGCAGGACGGCTTTCTCGGCCGGGGCGACAAGCTGCTCCGGACGATGGCCCGGGACAACGATGTGGTCCGGAAGCTCGGCCTGACCCACGCCGAACTGGGAGAGACCGTCCAGACGGCGGACTGGACCGCGAGCCACTTCGGCATCTCGGACTACCTCGGAGCCGACGACCAGCGCTACTCGATCGAGGTGCAGCAGAGCAGAGGGTTCCAGCAGTCTCCGTTCCAGGACGGGACGATGGGGAGCGCCAACTTCCAGGTCACGAACCAGCGGACCGGATCCACGGTCGGACTCTCGGGCCTGGGCGGGGAGATGATCAGCCGGTACGGGTTCTACCAAGGGCCTGGTACGCCGTACCGGTCGGCACCCGAGGACATCATCCGGACCTTCGGAGATCTGGCCGAGAAGGCCGGCGGCGAGGACGAGATCAAGAGGGTCGTGGCCGAGGTCGACGCCTACTACTCCGCTGCTGATGCCATCGGCAGATCCGCCACAGGGTGGGAGGGCCGGCCGGCCGGATCGGGTACGGCCGCCGCCTCCCGCCCTGATGGCTGGTCTCCGGAGAGCGGCGCCAGGCGGGCGCCGGAGTCCTGGGAGCGCTGACCTCAGCTGAGGTAGGTGTCCCGGGCAAGGTCGTACGCGAGCGCCTTCGCGACCTGCATCGCGTCGTCCTCGTCCAGCCGGTGCTGTACGACGAGGTCGGCCAGGTAGCCGGCGTCGATCCGGCGAGCCAGGTCGTGCCGCGCCGGAATCGACAGGTACGCGCGGGTGTCGTCGACGAAGCCTGACATGTTGTAGAAACCGGCCGTCTCGGTCACGAGCTCACGGAACCGGCGCATGCCGTCGGGGCTGTCCAGGAACCACCACGGCGCACCGAGCCGCACCGCCGGGTAGACGCCCGCTAGCGGTGCCAGCTCCCTGCTGTACACGGTCTCGTCCACCGTGAAGAGCACAATCCGGAATCCGTCCGCGTGCCCGAACCGCTCGAGCACCGGCCGCAGTGATCGCGTGAACTCGGTCGTCACCGGGATGTCGTGCCCCTGGTCCGGCCCGTACGTCGCGAAGATCGCCGGGTCGTGGTCCCGCAGTACGCCGGGGTGCAGCTGCATCACCAGTCCGTCCTCGGCCGACATCACCGCCGACTGATACAGCATGTGCCCCGCGAACGCCGCCGCGTCCCCAGCCGTCACGTCGCCCTTCAACGCGCCGGCGTAGATCCGCCCGGCCTCCGCGTCGGTCAGCGGTACGGCGGCCGCGCTCAGATGACCGTGGTCGGTGGCGCGCGCACCTGCCGCGATGAACGCCTGCCGACGTTGCCGGATCGCCTGCAGGAACCCGTCGTACGTCGAGGTGTCGACGTCGGCCAGCGCGCCGAGCTGCGTGATCAGCGCGGGCCAGCCGTCCCGGTCGACGTGGGCGACCGCGTCCGGGCGGAAGGTCGGGACCACACGGCCTGGCAGGTCCGCGGCGAGCTTCGCGTGCTGGGCGAGGTCGTCGGTCGCGGCGTCGGTGGTCGAGATCAGCTCGATGTTGAAGCGGTCGAGCAGTGCTCGCGGCCGGAACTCGGGCTCCGCGATGCGCTGGGAGATCTGGTCGTAGAGCTCGTCGGCGGTCTCGGCGGACGGGTGCACGGTGAGGCCGAGGACCTCCGCGAACTCGTGCTCCAGCCAGTAGCGGCTCGGCGTGCCGAGGAACAGGTGCCAGTTGGCGCAGAACGCCCGCCAGATCTCCCGCGGCTCGGCGGTCTGCTTGCCGTCGCGGCGGGGGAGTCCGAGCTTGTCGGGGGAGACGTCCTGGGAGATCAGCATCCGGGTGACGTAGTGGTCCGGCACGACCAGCAGGTCGGCCGGGTTGCCGAACGGCGCGTCGGTGGCGAACAGCCCGATGTCGACGTGTCCGTGCAGGCACAGCAGCGGCAGATCCTTCGTCGAGGCGTGGATCCGGCGGGCGACGTCCCGCGCGGCGCCCGCCGGCAGGGCGCGGTCCGGATGCGGCTGCAGGGCCTTCGGCATGGGTCCTCCGTTGCTGGGCTGAAACGTGTTCTGCAAAGGATTGCAGTCGGGGCTTGTCGGCACAAGTGAGCGTCCGATGGATGGGTTCTTGACACAAGCTGCAACCGATTGCAGACTCACCGGCATGGCAGCGACGATCCGGGATGTGGCGCGGCTGGCCGGCGTATCGCCGTCGACGGTCTCGCGTGCGCTCTCGCTGCCCGGGATGGTCAACGCGACCACCAGGGCCCGCGTCGCCGCCGCGGTCGAGCAACTCGGGTATGAGCCGAACCGGGCGGCCCGCGGCCTGATCACCGGCCGGACCGGCACCATCGGCCTGGTCGTGCCGGACCTGGCCAACCCGTTCTTCGCCAGCCTCACCAAAGGCGTGCAGGCGCGCGCCCGCCACCATGACGTCGCCGTGTTCGTCGCGGACACCGACGAGGACCCGGCGGCCGAGGCCGGGCTGGTGCGGGCGCTGTCCAAGCAGGTCGACGGTGTCGTGCTGTGCTCGCCGCGAGCGAGTGACGAGGAACTGGCGGCGATCGCCCAGGACACCACCGTCGTACTCGTCAACCGCACCGCCGTCGGTCTGCCGGGCGTTGCCTACGACAACGAGGACGGGATGCGGCAGGCCGTCGCCCACCTCGTTGCCCTCGGCCACCGCCGGATCGCGTGGGTCGGCGGGCCGGCGACATCCTGGTCGACCCAGCACCGCGGATTCGGCCTCCGGAACGCGGTCGAGGCGCTGGGGGCCGAGCTCGCACCGGTCGGCAACTTCGCGCCGACGTACGAAGGCGGTATGGCGGCCGCGGACCAGGTGGTCGCGACCGGCGCCACCGCGGTCGTCGCCTACAACGACCTGGTCGCGATCGGGCTGCTGGCCCGCCTGCACAGCCGCGGCATCTCGGTCCCGGGTGACCTGAGCGTGGTTGGCGTCGACGACATCGCGATGTCCAGGATGGCGCGGCCCGCGCTGACCACCGTCCGGCTGCCGAAGCAGGAGGCCGGCCGGATCGCCGTCGAGCTGCTGCTCGCGATGCTCGACGACCCGGAGAACCCCGCCGAAGGTTCGAAGCACGGGGAGCTGCACGGGGAACTGATCGTCCGGGACTCGACCGGACCAGCACGGCAAAAGTGATCATCAGAGTGAAAGGTTTTGTCGCTTGAGCAGGTTGAGTCTCACCAACCTTCCCGTCACCCCCGCGGTCGACCCGAAGGCGTTGTCGGTCGGCGTCGTCCATCTCGGGATCGGCGCCTTCCACCGCGCCCATCAGGCCGTTGTCACCGAGCGGGCGGCGGTCGAAACCGGCGAGACCCGGTGGGGCATCGCCGGCGTGAGCCAGCGTTCCACCACGGTCCGGGACCAGCTGGCACCGCAGGACGGTCTGTACTCCGTCCTCGAGCGCGGTCTCGGTGAGCCGTCGGTCCAGGTGATCGGCAGCATTCGCGAGGTGCTGACCGCGCCCGAGGACCCCGAGGCGGTGGTCGCGCGGATCGCGGACCCGGCGGTGTCGGTGGTGACGCTGACCGTCACCGAGAAGGGGTACCGGGCCGCCGGCTCCGGGCTGAACCTGGACGACCCGGAGATCCAGGCCGACCTGACCGGCCGCCCGCCGCGCACGGTCGTCGGCCAGCTTGCGGCGGCGATCACCCGTCGCGACGAGCCGTTGACGATCGTCTCCTGTGACAACCTGGTTGCCAACGGCCCCTTCCTGCGGACGCTGGTGACGGAGTACTTCGATGCGCTCGGCAAGGTCCCCGCGACGTTCGAGGGGACGCGGTTCCCGGCCAGCATGGTGGACCGGATCGTGCCGGCGACGACCGACGCCGATCGCGATGAGGCCGCTCGGCTGCTCGGCGTACGGGACGAGGCCGTGGTGGTCGCGGAACCCTTCCTGCAATGGGTGATCGAGGACGACTTCGCGGGCGCACGTCCTGCCTGGGAGCGCGGTGGCGCCGTACTCACCGGTGATGTCGCGCCGTGGGAGCAGGCCAAGTTGCGGATGCTCAACGCCACGCACTCGATGCTCGCGTACCTCGGTGCGCTGCGCGGCTACGAGACGATCGCCGAGGCGGTGCGCGACGAGGAGCTGGGCGGGCTCGCGCGGCAGTTGATGACCGACGACGTCGTACCGACCCTCACGCCGCCCGACGGGCTGGACCTGGCGGCGTACGGCGCGACCGTGCTGGAACGGTTCGAGAACCCGGCCCTGAAGCACCGCACCCGGCAGGTCGCGATGGACGGCTCGGTCAAGCTCCCGGTCCGGATGCTCGGCACCGTCCGCGACCGCCTGACGGCCGGCGCCGAGCCGCGAATGATCTCGCTCGCCGTCGCCGCCTGGATGGTCTACGTCCAACGCACCGCAGACCTGGACGACCCCCAGGCCGACCGCCTGAAGTCCGCAGTGGCAGGCGCCACCGACCCCACCAAACTCGTAGACGCCTTGCTAGCCATCGAAACCATCTTCACCCAAGACCTACGAGACTCAGCCGTCCTCCGAGACCTCCTCGTGGACCACGTCAGTTGGTTGTCGGGAGGATTGTGAGGATGCCGGTGGCGTCCAGGACTGCTTTGCCGAGGGTGAAGGCGCTGGTGAGGTCCTGACCGGTGGTGCGCCATTCCTTGGCGGTGTACCACTGGCCGGTTTTCTGGAAGCGTTCGGCGGCGAGGCTGTCGAGGATGTAGGTGTTGTCGTTCAGGGTGACCTCGCCGGCCGGGATCACCGCGCCGGCGTTCTGCACCATGCCGGTTGCGGTGGTGCCGCCGCGCATCGTCACCTGGTTGCCGGAGACAACGATGTCGCGGAGCAGGTTGGTGCCCCACGGCCCGGAGCCGCGGGTGCGGGACTGGATCGCGATCCCGTTCACGTTGTTCGCCACCACGTTGTCGCGGACCTGGACGTTCGACGAGGTGTTGACGTTGATCCCGCCGCCGTCCCACAGCGACGTACCGGATCCGCGGCCGGTGCCGAAGCCGTTGCCGCTCACCACGTTGTCCTCGATGACGCCGTTGCGGCCGATCTCGTAACGGATCCCGTCCGCCGCGTTGTCGAGGATCTGGTTGCTGCTGAACGTGCGGCTGTCGTCGTACGCGTCGCTCCACAGCCCGATCCCGCGGTTGTACTGGATCAGGTTTCCGCTCACCCAGCCGCCGTTGGACCAGGTGGTCTTGATCCCGCCGGACTCCCAGTCCGCGATCCAGAAGCCGTCGGTGTTGTTGTAGCTGACCTCGTTGGAGGCAATGGTTGCCCTGAGCGTGCTGTACTGGCCGACGCCGAGCTGGCCGTTCGAGTGGATGTGGTTCTGCTCGAGTACGGCGCCGTCCGCGTTCACCAGCATCGCGCCGACCCCGTGGTTCCAGCGGATGTCGTTGGCGATGACCTTCCAGCCCAGGCCGAGCACCACCGCACCGCCCTGCGGCGGGGTGGCGAAGTGCTCGATCGTCAACCCGCGGACGGTCACACCGGTCGCGCTGGACTCGATCGCGGTCTGCGTCTTCGACATCTCGATCGAGTGCCCGGCCGGGTTGCTGCCCAGGTAGACGGCGTTCGCCGCGTAGTCGGCGTAGAAGGTGCCGGGGGCAACCTTGTCGCGCGTCGCCACCCGGGTCAGGTGCTTGCTGTCCAGGAACAGCTGCTCGCCCAGATGACAGATGTTCGCCGTGTTGTCCTCACACTGCCCGGTCTGCGCGTACGCCGGTGGCAGGACGCCCGTGGTCACCCAGTCGCCGTTGTTCGCCGTCCACTTGGCCAGCCTGATCGATCCCGTGAGTACGGCGCCGTTGTTGCCGGCGAGCACCTGGTCCGCCTTCGGGTGGATCGTCTCGGTGATCCGGTGCCAGCCGGCCGTGAAGCAGAACGTCGTACCGGTCGGGGCGTCGTCGACGATCTGGGCGGCGTTGTCGGTGGTCCTGATCGGTACCCCGCTGCACGCGGGCGCAAGCTTGGGACCGGTCCGGAACGTCCCGTCCGCCGGCGGAACGGCAGCCGGTGGTACGGCGGTAGGTGGTTCGGTTGCAGGCGGAGTGAGGGCACCCTGGGCAGGCAGGGGGCCGACGGCAACCAGACTGGTGCCGACTGCAACAACTGCAACAACTGCTGTCCTCATAGCGGAGCCTCCGGTGGCACAGGTAGCCCTGAGCGCACCCCCCATGGCGCGGCTTCGCTACGCAGGTTACCCCTACGTCACGTAGTCATGGCAATACGTAGCGCACAAACATGTTGCGAACGGCAAGCGGTCAGTTCGCGAGGAAGCTACCGATCGTGTCCAGGCCGGCGTCCTGCCAGCCGGCCGCGGTGAGCTTGGTGCCGAACCGGGCGAACCGCTGGGTGCCGAGGTCGTCGAGGACGTATTTGTTGCCGCTGAACACCACTTCGCCGGCCGGCACCGTGGCGCCGGAGTTCTGGACCATGCCGGTCGCCTGGGTCCCGCCGGTCATCTCGATCGTGTTCCCGCTGACCTGGATGTCGCGCAGGAGGTACGTGCCCCACGGGCCGCTGCCACGGGTCCGGGACTGGATCGTTACACCGTTGACGTTGCCCGAGACCCGGTTGCCCTTGATCGTGACCCCGGTCGAGGTGTTCACGTTGATCCCGCCGCCGTCCCACAGCGACGTACCGGATCCGCGGCCGGTGCCGAAGCCGTTGCCGGTCACCGTGTTGCCCTCGATGGTGCCGTTGCGGCTGATCTCGTACCGGATGCCGTCCGCCGCATTGCCGACAATCTGATTGTCGCTGATCACCCGGCCGTCGTCGGCGACGTCGGCCCACATCCCGATGCCCAGGTTGGACTTGATCACGTTGCCGCTGACGGTGCCGGAGGAGCGGGTGGACTTGATGCCGCCGGACTCCCAGTCGGCGATCCAGAAGCCGTCGGTGTTGTTGGAGCTGATCACGTTGCGGGTGACGGCGGCCGCGGCCGAGCTGTACTGCCCGAGGCCGAGCTGGCCGTTGTGGTGGATCAGATTCTTGTCGACCTTGGTGCTGTTCGCCTTCACGAGCATCACGCCGACCGCGTGGTTCCAGCGATGTCGTTGGCGGTCACCATCCAGCTAGGACCGGAAACGAGCGCCCCGGCCTGCGGTGCGCTGGCGAAGTGCTCGATGGTGAGGCCGCGGACGGCCACGCCGCTCGCGCCGGACTCGATCGCGGTGGCGGTCTTCGACATCTCGACCTCGTGACCGGTCGGGTTGCTGCCGAGGTAGATCGCGTTCGCCGCATAGTCGGCGTAGAACTTGCCGGCTTTGACCGCCGCGACGCTCGCGACCCGCGTCAGGTGCGTGTCGTCGAGGAACAACTGCTCCCGCAGGTAGCAGATGTTCGACTTGTTGTCCTCGCACTCACCGCTCTTGCCGTACGCCGACGGCAGCGCGCCCCGCACCACCCAGACGGACCCGGACTTGGCCCACCCGGTCAGCGGAACCGACCCGGTGAGTACGGCGCGCTGCGCGCTCGCCAGCACCTGGTTCGCCTTCGGGCGGATGGTGTCGCTGATCCGGTGCAGACCGGCGGCGAAGCAGAACGTCGTACCCGGCGGCTTGGAGTTCACGATCGACTGCGCGTTCTGGCCGGGCTTGATCACCGTGCCGACGCACGGTCCGGCGACGGCGGGACCGGCCTCGTCGGAGTCCACGTCGGGCGGCTTCGGGAGCTTGGGCTCGACCGTCTTCGTCGGTGTCGCTTTCGGCTTCTGGGTGGGGTGTGTGGTCGTCGTCGGCTTGTTGGTCGGTGCAGTCGTGGCGGTGGGCTTCGGCTGGGGTTTGCCGGGAGTCGCGGTCGTCTTGCCCGGGCGGTGCGAGGGCAGGACTCGGGACGCGACCTGCTCGGCGTCGCCGGACTTTGCCGCTGTCGTCGCCTTGTTCTCTCCTGCGATGACGGGCACCGCGACCGTGACGACGGCCGCTGCCGCAGCGATGAGCGCTGCGAACCACAACTTCCTCAATGCACTCTCCTGGGAGCGGGCGAGACCAGGCGTAGTTACTCCGGGACTTAAGGTAGTGCCATGCGGGTCGCCATGTTGCACAACCGTTACCGGACCGGTCAACCCAGCGGTGAGAACACGGTTGTCGCGCAAACGGTTGATTTGTTGCGTAACTCAGGACATGACATCGATCTGTACGCCCGGAACAGCGACGACATCGCCGAGATGGGCCGAAAAGATCGCGCACTGTTACCGTTTCGCTCCGTTTGGTCATTTTCGGCGGAACGCGATTTAACACAGCTATTGCAAGCGCAACGGCCCGATGTGGTGCATGTGCACAACACTTTCCCGCTGTTCAGCCCCTCGGTGCTGCGAGCGGCGTACCGGCTCGACCTTCCGGTCGTGGCGACGTTGCACAACTTCCGGCTGCTGTGCGCGAACGGTGTCCTGCAGCGCGACGGCCGACCGTGCGAGTCCTGTATCGGCAAGGTGCCGCTGGCGGCCGTGAAGCACAGTTGCTACCGCGACTCGCGGGTGCAGACGTTGCCACTGGCGACGAGCATCGGCGTGCACAACGCCTTGCACACGTGGCAGCGGTACGTCGGGACGTTCGTCGTACCGTCCGAGTTCGTGCGGGACCGGTACGCCGCGGCCGGGTTCGATCCGGAGCGGTTCGTGGTGAAGCCGCACGCCGTACCGCATTCGGGTGCGGTGCGCAGCGGTGCGGGAGATGCGGTGGTGTTCCTCGGGCGGTTGAGCGAGGACAAGGGGTTCGCGGATCTGCTGCAGGCGTGGGACTCGTCGCTCGGCCGGCTGGTCGTGGTGGGCGACGGTCCGCTGCGGGCGGCGGCCGAGGAGCGCGCCCGGAAAGACCTGTCGATTCAGGTACTTGGTCAACTGCCGTGGGCGGACGGCATGGAACAGCTGCGGTCCGCGCGCGCCGCCGTCGTACCGGCGCGTTCGTATGAGAGCTTCGGACTCGTGGTCGTGGAGGCTTTCGCGCACGGCGTGCCCGTGGTCGCGTCCCGGCTCGGGGCGCTCGCGGAGCTCGTCGACGACGGTGAATCCGGTGCGCTGACCGCGCCCGGTGACCCGGAAGGATTGCGGAAGGCGATCGGGTTGGTGGCTGATCCCGAGACTTCGATAGCCTTCGGCGAACGAGCCCGTCAGGTCTACCTGGACCGCTTCACACCGGAGCGTGACCTGGAGGCCACGGAAAGGATCTACACCGATGCGATCGCCTGGCACTCCGCCAATGGCCGGGCGCGCACGGGACGACGGGTATGAGGTCGCGGGCGACGCAGGGGGCAGCGTCGGGCCGGACGGAATTCAGGAGTTTGCGTTGGGGGAAGTAAGGGTGCCGCGGCTTGGCTGTGTGGCCGGGGTTTTCGACCTGTTCCACGTAGGGCATATCGACGTGCTCGAGCGGGCGCGGCGGCACTGCGACCGGCTCGTGGTCGCGGTGCTGTCCGACGACTGGGCGCTGGACGCGTGGGGCGGGCGGCCGTTCGTGCCGCTGCTCGAGCGGGCGCAGATCGTCGAGCACCTGCGGTGCGTCGACGAGGTGGTTGTCGTGGACGACGTACGGTCCGGGTGGCTGACCGCCGTACTGGGCGTGCAGACCGTGTTCGCTGCCGGCACCGACGGCGTCCTGGGGGTGGACGAGCTCGCCGGGATCCCGGCCGGGCTGATCACCGTCCTGCCCGCCGGCCGCGGTTCCCGCAGCCCGATCCTGCGCGCCGCGATCGACCAGCGGCAGTCCCGCAGTTCGAACGTCGCATGAGTGGGCTGCGGGAGACCGTCGCGCAGCTGTCCCAAGCGCAGAAGCCGTCGGCCGGTACGCCGGCGTACTCACGGTTCGTGAACCGGCGGATCGGGCGGGTGTTCGCGGCCGCGGCGTTCCTCGGGAAGCGGACGCCAAATCAGGTGAGCCTGGCGAGCGGGTTCAGCTCGCTGGTCGGGATCGTGCTGCTGGCCTGCGTGCGTCCGTCACTCAGCCTGGCGCTGGCGGTGACGTTGTTGCTCGTCCTCGGGTACGGGCTGGACTCCGCGGACGGGCAGCTGGCCCGGCTGCGCGGCGGCGGCTCGCCGCTGGGGGAGTGGCTCGACCACATGATCGACGCGGTCAAGATCGTGCTGCTGCACAGCGCCGTACTGATCTCGTTCTACCGTTTCGATGCCTTTGACAACGATCTCGTGCTGCTGATCCCGCTGGCGTACGTGTGCATCTCGTCGGTGCTGTTCTTCGGGCTGATCCTGATCGACCAGCTGCGGCGGCGGCACAGCGCGTCCTCGAAACCCAACGAGCGCGGCGATTCCGTGGTCAAGTCGTTGCTCATCGCACCGACCGACTACGGCGTACTGTGCCTGGTCTTCCTGGCCTTCGGTACGCCGTCGCTGTTCGTCGTGCTGTACGGCGCTCTGCTGGCATTGAACCTGCTCTTCCTCGCGGCCGCGGTCGGGAAGTGGTACCGGGAGATGGCCGCGCTGGGGGTGCGCGCCTGATGGCGATCGTCGGGTACGCGCCCGGGGTGTACGACATGTTCCACATCGGGCACCTGAACATCCTGCGCCGCGCCCGCGAGCACTGCGACCACCTGATCGCGGGCGTCGTCGAGGACGATGTCGTGACCCGGATCAAGGGCCGTCCGCCGGTGGTGCCGCACGAGGAACGGATGGATGTCATCCGAGCGCTCGACCTCGTCGACGAGGTGGTCAGCGACTGGTCCAGCGACAAGTTCGAGATGTGGCAGCAGCTGCGGTACGACGTTCTCTTCAAGGGCGATGACTGGAAGGGAACGGAAAAGGGGACCAGACTGGAAAGGCTGCTGGGTGAGGTGGGCGCACAGGTGCACTATTTCCCGTACACCGCCTCGACCTCGAGCACCGATCTGCGCAGGCTCCTGGAGGGGATGAGCTGATGTACGGCCGGCCGAAGGTACTGCTCAGCGCGTACGCCTGCCGGCCGACGGGCGGCTCCGAGCCGGGCGCCGGGTGGGCGTGGGCGAAGGCCGCGGCGCGGGACCACGACGTCTGGCTGTTGACCCGGGGCAAGTTCGTGCACGAGATCGAGGAGGAGCTCGCGGCGCGGCCGGTACCCGGTCTGACCGTCGTACCGCTCGAGATGCCTCGGTGGATTCTCCGGCTGCGGCGACGGCCCGCGGACGTGTACTGGTACTACCCGTTGTGGCAGGGGCTGGCTCGGCGTACGGCGCGGCGCCTGCACGCGGAGCATTCGTTCGACGTGATCCACCATCTGACCTTCGCGGTCGACTGGATGGGTGCCGGCGTGGTCGAACCGTCGTCGGCGAAGGTGATCTGGGGACCGGTCGGCGGATCGACGAGCGCGCCGCTGTCGATGGCGCATTGGCTCGGTGCCCGTGGTGTGGTGGGGGAGCTGGTACGTCGTGCGTACACCGGGCTCCGGCGCCGTGCGACCGGGCGGCGGATGGCGCAGATCGCCGACCTGATGGTTGCCCAGAACAACGATGTCGCGGAGGCGTTCGCGCCGTACGCTCGCGAGATCGTGGTCCAGCCCAACGTGGCGATCCGGCGCTTCACCGCGTCCGGACCTTACGAGCCGTTCGGGGCTCCCGGTGTGAAGACCGCGCTGTTCGTCGGGCGGCTGATCCCGTGGAAGGGCGTCCTGCTCGCGATCAGCGCGCTGGCGCGTCCCGAGGCAGCCAACTGGGAGCTCCGCATCATCGGCGACGGCCCCGACTGGGGACGCGCCGAAAGCCTGGCGTGGCAGCTGGGTGTCCGCGACCGCGTCGAGTTCATGGGCGCCCTGCCGCGCGAGGAGGTCCTGGCCGCCATGTTCCGCGCCGACGCCCTCCTCGCCCCCGCCTTCCGCGAAGCCGCCGGCTGGGCCGTCACCGAAGCCCTCGCCTCCGGCTGCCCCGTGGTCTGCGTCGACCGCGGCGGCCCCGCCGTCATCGTCGGCCCCGACGAAGGCATCACCGTCCCCTGGCGAGGCGACGTAGTAGGCGAACTAGCCCGCGGCCTAGCCTCCCTCCACGGCCGAATCACCCCAGTAGACCGCTGGGGCCCCGACCGCCTCCCCGACCTCCTAGCGGCTTGGTACACCCAAGCCCGCGTCTCCAGCTGACCAACCCGAGGGGATATCCCTCGGTCTTGGGGGTTCTCCGTTGGTACTAGCGGGGAGAACCCACAACTGCAGTGGATATCCCCTCGTGGGAGTTGTCCACAGATCTGCGGGGACGGCGCCCAGACGGCGGCTGATCGGTGGATGCTTGCTGGGTGAACGAACGGCTCAGACTGATCGCAGCGCGGCAGGGCGGCGTGTTCGGCCGTCGGCAGGCGCTCGCGAGCGGGTGCACCCACGAGCAGATCGTCGGCCGGCTGCGGGACGGCAGCTGGGAACAGATCCGGCGCGGCCAGTACGCCGAGAAGATCGACCTGACTGCTCTGCCGCCGTGGGAACGTGCCCGCTGGAGGCACCTCCGACAGGTGCACGCGGTGATGAACGCGATGCGTCCAGGTTCTGTTGCCCTCAGCCATCAGTCGGCCTTGGTCCTGCACGGCATGCCGATCTGGGGCCTCGACCTCAGCCGGGTGCACGTGACTCGGATGGACGGACAGTCCGGTGGCCACGTTGCCGGCGTACAGCATCACCTCGGTGTGCTCACCGCTGCCGACCTGACTGTCGTCGACGGCCGACTCGTGACCAGCCTGGCGCGTGCAGCCCTCGAGTCCGCATGTACGACGTCGTTCGAGGTGGGGGTGGTGGGCTTTGACGCTGCCCTTCGCACCGGACACCTCGGCGAGGACGAGGTACTGCGCTTGCAGTCCGCGAGCACGTTCTGGCCCGGATCAGTTTCGGCCCGGAAGGCACTGCGGTTCGGCAACGGACTGTCCGAGTCGGTCGGTGAGTCGCGTCTTCGGGTTCTCATGTACGAGCACGGGATGCCGGAGCCCAGGCTGCAAACCGAGTTCTACGATCGCCTAGGACTCGTCGCCCGGGTCGACTTCGACTTCGACGGGTACGACACGGTGGTCGAGTTCGACGGCGCGCTGAAGTACGGCGGCGGGTCTCCCGAGGTGCTGGTCCGGGAGAAGCGCCGCGAGGACCGCCTCCGCGCCCTCGGCCTCACCGTCGTCCGCACCGACTGGTCCGACTTCGACCATCCCGCCGTACTCGCAGCCGGCCTCCTCCAAACCCTCAACCGCCACCGCCGACCCGCCTAGCTCTCCACCGCTCCCGCACCGCCCCCAACCCCGCCGCCGGCCGCACGCACCGGCCGCACGCACGCACCGACCGGACTTGAGGGGATATCCGTTCTAGTTGGGGGTTCTCCGTGCTAATACCAACAGAGAACCCCCAACACGAAGGGATATCCCATCGTGTTGGGGGGCGGTCGGCGGTGGTCAGTCGCGGGCGGTTTTGCCGGGGAGGGCGAGCATGCGGTCCAGGGCTACCTTGGCGTGGTGCTGGGTGTCGGCGTCGACCTTGATGGGGTTGACGGCGTGGCCGGCTACCAGGTTTTCCAGGGCCCAGACGAAGTGCGGGAGGTCGATGCGGTTCATGGTGGCGCAGTAGCAGACCGTCTTGTCGAGGAAGACGATGTTCTTGTCGGTGTGCTGCTTCGCGAGGCGCTGGACCAGGTTGAGTTCGGTGCCGACGGCCCACGACGTACCGGGTTCGGCGGTTTCCAGGGCCTGGATGATGTACTCCGTTGAGCCCACCTGATCCGCCTTCGTGACCACCTCGTGGCGGCACTCGGGGTGGACGATCACGTTGACGCCGGGGACCCGCGAGCGGACGTCGTCGACGGACTCGGGGGTGAAGCGGCCGTGCACCGAGCAGTGCCCGCGCCACAGGATCATCTTCGCCGCGGCGAGCTGCTCGTTCGTCAGGCCGCCGTTCGGCTTGTGCGGGTCGTAGACCACGCAGTCGTCGAGTGACAGCCCCAGCTGCAGTACGGCGGTGTTGCGGCCGAGGTGCTGATCCGGGAGGAAGAGCACCTTCTCGCCCTGCTCGAACGCCCAGTTCAGCGCGGTCTCCGCGTTGCTCGACGTACACACGACGCCGCCGTTGCGGCCGCAGAACGCCTTGATGTCGGCGCTGGAGTTCATGTACGTGACCGGCACCGTCACGTCCGCGACGCCGGCGTCGGCGAGCGCGTCCCAGGCGGCCTCGACCTGCTGGATGCGCGCCATGTCCGCCATCGAGCAGCCGGCCGCGAGGTCCGGCAGGATCACCGTCTGCTCGTCGTTGGTGAGGATGTCCGCGGACTCCGCCATGAAGTGCACGCCGCAGAACACGATGTACGGCGCGTCCGGGCGGGCGGCCGCGTCGCGGGCGAGCTTGAACGAGTCACCGGTGACGTCCGCGAACTGGATCACCTCGTCGCGCTGGTAGTGGTGCCCGAGCACGAACACCTGGTCACCGAGCGCCGCCTTCGCCTTCAGCGCCCGCTCGACCAGGTCCGGGTCGGACGCCGGCGGGAGCGCGCCCGGGCACTCGACACCGCGCTCGGAGTGCGGGTCGGTGTTCTGCCCGAGGAACAGCAACGGAAGGGACTTCGAGCCGTCTGCGATCGTCGTCACGTCAGACATCGTCGCATGCCCATCGCGGTACGCCGCGTGGCAGACGTCACTGCTCAGAGTGTGAAATCAGTACGCTGCCGGTGTGAAGATCGCAGGCCTGGTGCTCGCTGCGGGCGCGGGGCGTCGGATGGGCACGCCGAAGGCACTCATTCGCGACGCCGCCGGAGTCACCTGGGCCGCGCGCACCGCTCGCCTACTGACCGAGGCAGGCTGCTCACCGGTCGTGGTAGTCGTCGGAGCAGCCGCGGACCAGGTACGCGCCGAGCTCTCGACCGAACCCGTCGAGCTCGTCGAGGCGACCGACTGGAACGAAGGCATGGGTGCCTCCCTTCGCACGGGCCTGACCGCACTCCCACCGACTGCTGGTTCGGTTGTTGTGGTGACGGTGGATGTTCCGGGGTTGACGGGGGAGGTGGTGCGGCGGGTTGTCGAGCGCGCTGGGGAGGACGTGCTGGTGCGGGCGACGTACCTGGGGGCGCCGGGGCATCCGGTGGTGATCGGCCGGGACCACTGGGACGGGGTGATTGCGTCGGCTCGGGGGGACGAGGGGGCTCGGGGGTACTTGCGGGACCACGAGGTGGTGTTGGTGGAGTGCGGGGACGTAGGTGACGGGGCGGACGTCGACACGGTGGGGGAGCTGCCGCCGGGGCACGGGTGAGGGTTGGCAACGGTCGGAAGTAGGTGAATGCTGAAGAAGTGAGTGCCGTCGGCTCGGCGGTGGAACTGGCCGAGTGTCTGCGGGCGACCGGGTATCTAGCCGGAGAGGGCTTGGCCACGGTCGGGTATCTCGCGCTCGCGCTGCACCGCCCGTTGCTGCTGGAAGGCGAGCCGGGCACCGGTAAGACCTCGCTCGCGGCCGCTCTCGCCGAGGCGCTCGACCTGGATCTGATCCGGCTCCAGTGTTACGAGGGAATTGATGCTTCGCAGGCGCTCTACGACTGGGACTTTCCGCGCCAGATCCTCCATCTGCGCACCGTTGAAGCGACGAGTTCCGATGCGGCGGTCGAAGAGGTCGAGAAGAGTCTTTTCGACGAGCGGTTCCTGTTGTCCCGTCCGGTACTGCGGGCGCTCCGCGAGAGTCCCGCTGTACTGCTCGTCGACGAGATCGACCGGGCCGACGACGAGTTCGAGGCGTTCCTGCTCGAGGTGCTGTCGACGTACGAGGTGACGATTCCGGAGCTCGGGACGATCACCGCCGAGGTGCCGCCGATCGTCGTGCTCACCTCGAACCGGACCCGCGAGGTGCATGACGCGCTGAAGCGCCGGTGCCTGTATCACTGGATCGATCATCCGGGTCTGGCTCGTGAGATCGAGATCGTTCGTACCAGGCTGCCTGGGGTGTCGACGCGGCTTGCCGAGCAGGTCACTCGGTCGGTGCAGCGGATGCGCGATCTCGATCTGCTCAAGCCGCCCGGTGTCGCGGAGACCCTCGACTGGGCGCGCGCTCTCGATGCGCTCGGCGCCGACGTACTCGATGTCGAGACGGCCGCCGCGACCCTCGGCGCGGTGCTCAAGTATCGCGAGGACACCGACCGCGTCCGTGAATCCCTCGACCGCCTGCTGGCGAGCTGAGCCACCGATGACAGCTCCGGATCTTGCGCTTGCCGGGTTCGCTGCTGCGCTTCGGCATGCGGGGCTTGCGGTGACGGCCGATCGGGTGCAGCTCTTTCTGCAAGCCGTTGCTTCTCTCGACGCGACCCTGACCGCGGACGTGTACTGGGCCGGCCGCGCCGCGCTCTGCAGCGGTCCCGACGACACCGCGAGGTACGACGAGGTGTTCGCTGCCTGGTTCACCGGCGACCGATCGCGCGGCGTCGTCCCGAGCCGGACCCCGCAACCCTCGGTCCAGGCCAACCTCGGCGAAGGCGCCGACGAGACCGAAGGCGACCACACGCTCAACGTCTCCGCCAGTACGACGGAAGTCCTCAGGCACCGCGACGTCGCCGAACTGTCCGCCGCCGACCGCGCCGAACTCGCCCGCCTCTTCGGCACCCTCCGCCCGCAGACCCCGATCCGCCGCGCGAACCGTCGCCGCCCGTCCCATCGCGGCGAGATCGACCCGCGCCGCACGCTGCGCGCCCAACTGCGCCAGGTCGGCGAACCAGGCCGCGTCCGCTACCGCCGCCCGGGCGTCCGGCCGCGGCGCGTCGTCGTACTGATCGACGTCTCCGGCTCGATGCGCCCGTACGCCGACAGTCTGCTGCGGCTCGCACACGTGATGGTTCAGCAGGCGCCACGCGCGGTCGAGGTCTTCACCATCGGCACGCGGCTCACGCGCGTCACCCCGGCGCTGCGACACCGCGATCCCGAGGTCGCGCTGCGGTTGGCGGGCGACGTCGTACCGGACTGGTCGGGTGGGACGCGGCTGGGCGAGGTGCTGAAGGTGTTCCTGGATCGCTGGGGTCAACGCGGTACGGCGCGACGGGCCGTCGTCGTGGTGTGCAGCGACGGGTGGGAGCGCGGTGACGCGTCGCTGCTCGGTGCGCAACTGCAGCGGCTGTCGGGGTTGGCGCATCGCGTGGTGTGGCTGAATCCGCATCGCGGCAAGCGCGGGTACGAGCCGGTGCAGGCCGGGATCGTCGCCGTACTGCCGCACCTGGACGACCTCGTCGCCGGGCACAGCCTGGCCAGCTTCGCCGAACTCCTGGAGGTGGTGGCCGATGCGTGACGTGCTCGACAAGTTGCTGACCTGGTGGCAGGCCGGCGAATCGGTTGCCGTCGGCACCGTTGTCGCGACGTTCGAGTCGGCGCCGCGTCCGCCTGGGGCGGTGATGCTGGTCGGGCCTGGGCTGGAGGCGGTCGGGAGTGTGTCGGGCGGCTGCGTCGAGGGCGCGGTGTACCAACTCGGCGAGGAGATCCTCGCGTCGGGCGAGCCGGTGCTGCAGCGGTACGGCGTGAGCGACGAGTCCGCGTTCGCGGTCGGGCTCACCTGCGGCGGCATCATCGACGTCTTCGTCGAGAAGGTCGACAATACGACGTTCCCGGAACTGGCCGAGGTAGCAGCGGACATCGCCGAGGGCCGCCCGGTCGCGGTCGCGACGGTGGTCGCACACCCGGACCCGACGCGGATCGGCCGACGCCTGATCATCCGCCCGGAGGCGTCGGACGGAGGGCTTGGGTCGGAGCGGGCTGACGACGCGGTGCTGGATGATGCGCGCGGATTGTTGGCAAATGGACGATCGGAGACGTTGGAGTACGGGCCGGACGGGCAGCGGCGGGGGGAGGGGATGCGGGTTTTCGTGTCGTCGTACGCGCCGGTGCCGCGGTTGCTGGTGTTCGGGGCGATCGACTTCGCGGCGGCGGTCGCGCGGCTCGGGTCGTTCCTCGGGTACCGCGTGACCGTCTGCGACGCGCGGGCAGTGTTCGCCACCGCGTCGCGGTTCCCGTCCGCCGACGACGTGATCGTGGACTGGCCGCACCGGTACCTGTCCGGCGAAGCGGCGGCCGGGCGGATCGACGACCGGACGGTGATCTGCGTACTGACGCATGACCCGAAGTTCGACGTACCGCTGCTGGAGGTCGCGTTGCGACTGCCGCAGGTCGCGTACATCGGCGCGATGGGATCACGGCGTACGCACGACGACCGGCTGAAGCGGTTGCGGGAAGCCGGACTGACCGAGGAAGAAGTGGCGCGACTCGCGAGTCCGATCGGCCTCGACCTCGGCGCGCGGACGCCGGAGGAAACCGCGGTGAGCATCGCCGCCGAGATCATCGCGCAGCGCTGGGGCGGCGCCGGGCAACGACTCTCGGCGGCGGCAGGGCCGATCCACCACTAGGCGTGTCTCCCGGGGCCCTTGTGGTCCACATCACAACAGGAGCAGGATCAAAAGTACGGCGATTGCTGACATCTGGAGGCGGGGCGATGACCCGGATCACGGTCAAGGTCGACGGAAGCAGCTTCACGGACGAGGTGGAGCCGCGCACGCTGCTCGTGCTGTATCTGCGCGAGCAACTGGGGAAGACGGGCACCGTGGTCGGCTGCGACACCGGCAACTGCGGCGCCTGCACCGTTCACCTGGACGGGCGGAGCGTGAAGTCGTGCTCGTTGCTCGCGGTCCAGGCCGACGGTCACGAGATCACCACCATCGAAGGGCTCGCGACGAACGGCGAGCTGCACCCGATGCAGCAGGCCTTCCACGAGAACCACGCCCTGCAGTGCGGATACTGCACTCCAGGCATGATCATGCAATCCATCGATCTGATTGCAGACAATCCGAATCCGAGTGACGACGACATCCGGCTCGGGCTCGAGGGCAACCTCTGCCGCTGCACCGGCTACCAGAACATCGTCAAGGCCGTGCACGCCGCAGCGGCGGCAGCACCTCAGCACAGCGCGGCCGGAGGTGCGCAATGACCGCCACCGAGGAACGCCCGGCGACCGAGATCGGCAGCTCGCGCCGGCGCAAGGAGGACGCCCGGCTGATCACCGGCCGGACCCGCTGGACCGACAACATCGTGCTGCCGGGACTGCAGCACATCGCGATGGTGCGCAGCCCGTTCGCGCACGCCCGGATCACGTCGATCGACACCGAGGCTGCGCGCGCTGTGTCCGGGGTCGTTGCCGTGATCACCGGCGCCGACATCGCCGACGAGCAGGGCGCGCTGCCGAACGCGTGGGCCGTCATCCCCGACCAGAAGGCGCCGGTGCACCCGTCGATGGCGGTCGACCACGTCGCGTTCGCCGGTGAGATCGTCGCGATGGTCGTCGCCCGTACGGCGGCCGAGGCGAACGACGCCGCCGACCTCGTCGACGTCGACTACGAGGAACTCGAACCCGCCCTCGAACTCAAGGCCGCAGCCCGCGACGAGGTGATCGCGCATCCGGATCTCGGGACGAACGTGTCCGCGGTGTGGTCGTACGACTCGGCCGAGTCCGGCACCGGCGGCGACGTCGAGGCGGCGATCGCGGCCGCCCGCGACGGCGGCATCGTGATCGAGGAGGAGTTCCGCCAGCAGCGGCTGATCCCGGCGTTCATGGAGCCGCGGTCGATTGTCGTCGATCCGACAACTGAACAAATGACCGTCTGGTCGGCGACCCAGGTACCGCATTTCGTGAAGATCTTCATCGCCCTCGTGCTCGGGATCCCGGAGAGCAAGATCCGGGTGATCGCGCCGGACGTCGGCGGCGGTTTCGGCGGCAAGCTGCAGTTCACGCCGGAGGAAGTACTCACGGTCATCGCGGCCCGGCGTACCGGAAAGCCCTGTAAATACACCGAAACCAGGTCCGAGTCGTTGATGGCGGCGCACCACGGCCGGGACCAGTGGCAGCAGGTCACGCTGGCCGCGAACGCCGACGGCACGGTCACCGGGCTGAAGGTCGAGCTGATCGCCGACATGGGCGCGTACCTCGGCCTCGTCACGTCGGCGATCCCGCTGCTCGGGGCGTTCATGTACAACGGGATCTACAAGTTCCCGGCGTACCACCTCGGCATCACCAACGTGTTCACGAACAAGACGTGGACCGACGCGTACCGCGGCGCCGGCCGCCCCGAGGCGACGTACGCGATCGAGCGGCTCATGGACGAGCTCGCCGCCCGCGTCGGCGTCGACGCACTCGAGATCCGCGAGCGGAACTGGATCAAGCACGAGGAGTTCCCGTTCTCGACGGTGTCCGGGCTGCGGTACGACTCGGGCAACTACGAGGCCGCGACCGCGAAGGCGCGCGAGCTGTTCGGGTACGACGACCTGCGGGCCGAGCAACGCAAGCGGCGCGAGTCCGGCGACCCGGTGCAGCTCGGGATCGGCGTCTCGACGTTCACCGAGATGTGCGGCCTGGCCCCGTCGCGGTGGCTCGGTTCGATGGGGTATGTCGGTGGCGGCTGGGAGCACGCAGCGGTACGGATGCTGCCGACCGGGAAGGTCGAGGTGGTGACCGGGACGAGCCCGCACGGTCAGGGACACGAGACTGTGTGGAGCCAGCTGGTCGCGGACCGGCTGGGCGTGGCGTTCGAGGATGTCGAAGTACTGCACGGTGACACGCAGGTCGCCGTACGCGGGCTGGACACGTACGGATCGCGGTCGCTGGCCGTCGGCGGTATGGCAGTGCTGGCCGCCGCGGACAAGGTGATCGAGAAGGCGAAGCCGATCGCGGCGCAGCTGCTGGAGGCGAACGCGGACGACCTCGACTTCAGCGGCGGGCGGTACGGCGTGCGCGGGACCGAGGCCGGGATGACGATGGCCGAGCTCGCGTTCGCGGTGTTCCAGGGGCACAAGCTCGACGGCTCGGCCGAAGGGTGCCTGGACGCCGACGCGACCCTTGACCCGGACGACTTCTCGTTCCCGCACGGCACGCATCTGTGCGCGGTCGAGGTCGATACGGAGACCGGTGCGACGAAGATCCGGTCGTACGTCTGCGTCGACGACGTCGGGGTCGTGGTGAACCCGATGATCGTCGAGGGGCAGGTGCACGGCGGGCTCGCGCAGGGCATCGCGCAGGCGCTGTACGAGGAGGCGGTGTACGACGACTCCGGGACGCTGGTCACCGGGTCGTTCGACCAGTACACGTTGCCGGCGGCACCTGATCTGCCGAGCTTCGAGACGGCGCGGACCGAGACGCCCGCGACGACGAACCAGCTGGGCGTGAAGGGTGTCGGCGAGGCGGGGACCATCGCGTCGACGCCGGCTGTCGTCAATGCGATTGTCGACGCTCTACGACCGCTCGGCGTCACGGACGTGCCGATGCCGTGTACGCCGTACCGCGTGTGGACCGCCATCCAGAAAAGTGCCAGCCAGGAAGGGAGCCGGTCATGATCCCGGCGGCGTTCGAGTACTTCGCACCGGCGACGGTCGACGAGGCGCTGGGGTTGCTGCGTGACCACCCCGACGCGAAGGTGCTGGCGGGCGGGCAGAGTCTGATGCCGGCGCTGCGGTTGCGGCTGGCGGCGCCTGAGGCGATTGTCGACATTCAGAAGATCGACGATCTCCGTGGTGTGCGGGACGACGGCGACGCCCTGGTGATCGGCGCCATGACCCCGCACAGTACGGTGGAGTCGGATCCGCTGGTGGCCGAGCATGCGCGGCTGATCGCGTTGGCCACGGCAACGGTCGGCGATCCGCAGATCCGGCATCGCGGCACGTTCGGCGGGTCACTGGCGCATGCGGATCCCGCGGCGGATCTGCCCACGGTCGCAGTGGCGCTGGACGCGTCGTTCGTGATCGCGGGGCCGGGCGGCCGACGTACCGTGCCTGCCTCGGAGTTCTTCGAGGGCGTGTTCAGTACGGCGCTCGGCGAGGACGAGTTGCTCGTCGAGGTACGGGTGCCGAAGTACACCGGCTGGGGCGCGCACTACGAGAAGTTCAACCGGGTCGCGCAGGGCTGGTCGATCGTGTCGGTCGCGGCGGCGGTGCGGCTGGACGGCGACTCGATCGCGGAGGCGCGGGTCGGCCTCGGCAACATGGGTCCGACACCGGTACGGGCGACGGCAGTTGAGGCGGCTCTGGTCGGGCAGCCCGCGACCGCGGACGCCGTACGGGAAGCCGCGGCGCGAGCGGCGGACGGGACGTCTCCGGTGAGCGACATCAACGGTGACGCCGACTATCGCCGGCATCTCGCGACGGTGCTCACCCGGCGGGCGGTCCTGGCTGCGGCGGGTACCGCGTGAAGCTCGAGCACAAGTTCGTCGTACCGGCGCCGGTCGAGCAGACCTGGGCCGCGTTCAACGATCTCGAACGGGTGGTGCCGTGTTTCCCCGGCGCCACCTTGACGTCGTACGAAGGTGACGACTTCACCGGCACGTGCAAGGTTAAGCTCGGTCCCGTGTCGCTGCAGTACTCCGGCAACGGCACCTTCGTCGAGCGCGACGAGGCGGGTCATCATGCGGTGATCGAGGCCAAGGGCAAGGACCGCAGAGGCAACGGTACGGCGAGCGCCCGCGTCACCGCCCACCTGAACGGCACCACGGACGGGTCCACCGAGGTCACCGTCGACACCGACCTGACCATCACCGGCCGCCCCGCCCAGTTCGGCCGCGGCCTGATCCAAGACGTCTCCAACAAACTCCTCGACCAGTTCACCACCTGCCTGAAAACCAAACTTGACACCCCAACCCCCCACCCAACCCCCTCTGCCAGCTCCACGGACTCCACGTCGGCTAGCAGTGCTAGCTCCACGGACTCCACGTCGGCTAGCAGTGCTAGCTCCACGGACACCACGTCCGCTAGCAGTGCTAGCCCCTCCGACACCACGTCCGCTAGCGCTGCTAGATCCGCCGACTCGACCTCCGCTAGCTCTGCCGGCTCGAGGTCTGCGTCGGCGAACCCAGTTGAAGCCGACGAGGCGGTGCTGGATCTCGGGGGCGCTCTGCTTCCGATGCTTGCCCGTCGCGCGGCGCCGTACCTGATCGGCGCCGGCCTGGCCCTCATCCTCCGCCGCCTACTCAAGCGCCGGTGAGGAGCCCGGGGAGGTTTTATCCCCGAATCGGGAAGAAATCCTCCCCAACCCACCCGCCCGAGCCGCCCACCCGCCTGACCCACCGGCCCGACTAACCCGCCCGGCGTGCCGGCGACGGTCAGCGGGGCGGGTCGAAGTACAGCTGCTGCGCGAACACCGCCGGCAGAATCGGCCGATGTCCCGCGATCACCGTCAGCCGCGCGGCCTCCTCGGCGGTGAACCACCCGGACTCACTCACCTCCCCGGAGCACCCGGCCTCGCCACTGACAACCTCCGCGCGAAACACCACGCCGAGAACCTGCACGCGGTTGCCGTCCGGATAGACCACGACCACATCAGGGTTCGAGTACACGCCGACCAGTCCGGTCACGCGCACCACCAGCCCGGTCTCCTCGAGAGTCTCCCGCTCAGCAGCCTCGGCCGGCCGCTCGCCCGGATCGATCGCCCCACCCGGCATGCACCACTCGCCGTTGTCGGTCCGCTTCGTCAGCAGCAACCGATCTCCGTCCATCACCGCCGCGGCCGCTCCCGCGCGCAGTTGCGCACTCGCGCCGATCCGATCCCCGTACTCGTGCCGCGTATACCCCGGCACCCGCGGTGCATTGTCAACCATCCAACAATCCTTCCCGGCAAGCCCGATCCGCGAGTCGCGTCGTTTCCGGCAATCGATACCGCGGCGCAAGCCGCAGCACATGATCGACCGCTGTCCCCAAACTCACCCGATGCCCAACAGACACGTACACCGGCTTGACGCCGTCCTGCGTCCGCACCGCCGCCCCCACCACCTCGCCGCCGTCGACGAGCTCAGCCGTCGCCCCGCGCTCCTGCTCAAGCTCCCCATGCGACCCGACGAACGTTGTCTTCGCGGCACCGATCGCGGGGATCCCCGTCAGTACGCCGAGATGGCACGCCAGCCCGAACCGCCGCGGATGTGCGAGCCCCTGCCCGTCGCACACGAGCAACTCCGGCGTCGTCCCGAGCTGCTCCAGCGCCGCAAGCAACGCCGGCACCTCGCGGAACGCGAACAATCCCGGCACGTACGGGAACGTCGTCTCACCGCGCACCACCGCGCGATCAACCTCCGCGAGCGTGTCCCGATCCAGCACGACAACAGCAGCTGCCAACCGGTCCCCGTCGTACGCGACATCTAGACCGGCGACGTACTGCGGTCTCTCGCCGACGTCCGTGAGATCGACCTGACCCCGCAACTCCTCCTGCACCGCGATCGCCTCGGCGGCAGTCGTCGGCCACTGCGTGATCCTCGGCCGGTCCATCAAGAGTCCTCGGGTACGGGCGCTCCGCCGGGCGGCCATTCGACGAGTTCGATGCGGTAGCCGTCGGGGTCGATGAGCCAGGAGGTTTTCGGGCCGTCGGGGCCGCCCGGGAGTTCGGAGGCGCCGGGGTTCAGGTCTGCCGCGGTGAGTTGGGTGAGGGTGTCGGCGAGTGACTCGACCTCGATCGCGAAGTGCGCGAACCCGCCGACCTCGACCGGGCCGTCCGCGGGGCGGTGGACGAGTTCGAGCGACACCGACTCCTCGGCGGGCAACCGGAGCCAGACCAAGCTGGAGCCGTCGTCGAACGGGACCGTGCCGAGGTTCAAATACCCAACCGTTGAGTAGAAGGCGAGCGAACGGTCGAGGTTAGTGACGCGAAGTGCGAAGAGGATCGTCTTCATGGTTGTCGATCCAACTGCTCGGCCGCAGCGGGGTCAACGAGGCGCGGAGGTGGTGGAGCAGGGCGAGGACGGACAGCAGTGCGATCAGCCCGCACACGCCGTACCAGTTGAAGCGGGCATAGAGGCGGACTCCGAGCCATGAGCCGGCGCTGCCGCCCAGGAAGGCGCAGGTCATGTAGGCAGTGTTGAGGCGAGCGCGGATCTCCGGGCGGAGCGCGAAGATGCGGGCCTGGTTGGCGACCTGCCCGGATTGCATGGCCACGTCGAGGACAAGCATCCCGGCGCCGAGGCCGACCAGTCCGGCGATGCCGCCGAGGTCACCGGTCAGGAGCACGGCTGCGGCGGCGACGGCGCCCACCACGCAGAGCAGGTTGACGACGTCCGGGCCGCGCCGGTCGGTGAGCCGCCCGGCGACGGGGGTCGCGACCATGCTGGCTGCCCCGACCAGCGCGAGTACGCCGACCGCGCTGGCGCCGAGGTTGTAGCGCGGGCCGGTGACCAGCAACGCGAGCGCCGTCCAGGCGGCGCTGAAGGCAGCGAAGATCAGTACCTGGTACGTCGCGGACCGACGGAGAAGTGGCTCGGTCCGCAGCAGGTGCAGCGAGGTGGCTAGGAGTTTCGGATAGCGCTGGTCGGTGCTCGGGGTCGTCCGCGGCAGAACGGCGGTGAGGAGAACGGTCAGTACGGCGCTGACACCTGCCGCGACGAGGTACGGGGCGCGCCAGCCAAGCCATTCGCCCAGCGTTCCGGAGAAGGTGCGGGCCAGCAGGATCCCGCCGATCAGGCCGGACAGGAGCGTGCCCGTCACCGCGCCTCGGCGTTCGGGTTCGACGAGTCCTGCCGCCATCGGGATGAGGATCTGCGGTACGACAGTGGTCAGGCCGACCAGCGTGCTGGCCACGGCCAGGACCGGCAACGAGGTCGCGATCCCGGCGAGGACCAGGCCCGCAGAAGTTGCCGACAGCAACACGGCGACCAGGCCGCGATGCCGGAGCCGGTCGCCGAGCGGGACCAGCAGGAAGATTCCCGCGGCGTACCCGAGTTGAGCGCAGGTGACGACCACGGCCGCGGAGGTGGGCGGCACGTGCAGGCCGGCTGCGATCAGCGGGCTGATCGCCTGCGGGAAGTAGATGTTGGCCACGGCGACGCCGCAGGCCACGGACAGCAGCAGGATCAGTGGCCGGCTGAAGGCCGGCGGAACGCCAGGAGTCACCGCATACCCCGATCTGGAACCTGTTTAACTGGTTCCCGGACGGTACCAGTTAAACCGGTTCCATTGCTACGCTGGCGTGGTGCCTCTCACTTTCCGCAGTGGATCCGGACGCCTGTGTCTGGACTTCCTGCGCACCCTGCGCCTGCGCGGCCAGGACGGAGCCGCGGAGGAGCTCGACAGCCCCGAGGCGCTCGCCGCCTGGGTCGCGCAACTCGGGCCGTATCCCGACGACGCTGTCGTGCCGGTCCCGTCGGACGCCGTACTGCGGCAAGCGCGCGACGTCCGCGAATCCGTGCATGCCGTACTGGCCGCTGCTCGCAGCGGGTCGGACAGTCCCGAGGCCGACCGTGCGTTGCTGAACAAGGCTGCGGGCGAGGCGCCACCGATCCCGGTGCTCGGCCAGGACTTGGCGCTGGCCTACACGGCACCCGATCCGGTCGGGGCCGTACTCGCGCAGATCGCTCGCGAGGCGCTCGTACTGGCGACGTCGTCCGAGCTGTCGCGGGTCCGTGAATGCGCCGGGCCGCAGTGCGGTGCCTGGTTCCTCGACACGTCGCGCCCCGGCAGCCGCCGCTGGTGCTCGATGGATACCTGCGGGAACCAGTCGAAGAAGACCACGTGGCGTACCAAGCATTCGCCTGCGTAGGAGAGGATGTCGGCATGCGAGTGCTGATTGCGCCGGACAAGTTCGCGGGTACGTTGACGGCTGTGGAGGCGGCCGCGGCCATCGAGGAAGGGTGGCGGCGGCGGGACCCGGGTGCTGAGGTTCTGGTCGCGCCGATGGCCGACGGTGGGCCCGGGTTCATCGACGTACTGTCTGCTGTGGTGGACGGGAAGCTGCTGTCGGTCACTGTGCGCGGGCCGCTCGGTGAGGAGACGCCCGCGACGGTGCTGCTGGCGGGGGAGACGGCGTACGTCGAGACCGCGCAAGCGTGCGGACTGCACCTGGTCGAACCGAAGCAGCGTCGGCCCGAGGACGCGACGACGTACGGCGTCGGTCAACTCGTCGCAGCCGCGGTCGACGCCGGCGCGAAGCGGATCATCCTGGGCCTCGGCGGGTCCGGTACGACGGATGCCGGCGCCGGCCTGCTGGCAGCGCTCGGTGCGACGGGAGAGTTCGGTCAACTGGATGCAGGGGCTGCTGGGCTCGCAGGTTTGAGTGCAGTGGATCTGGAACCTGCGCGCGACCGGGTGGCTGGGGTTGAGTTCGTCGCCGCCAGTGATGTGGAGAATCCGATGCTCGGGTTGCGGGGTGCGACGAATGTGTTCGGGTCGCAGAAGGGGATCTCGGACGAGCGCAAGCCTGAGGTCGACGGTTGGCTGACGCATTTCGCGGAGCTGGCAGACCGGAAGACCGCGGACAAGAAGGGGGCGGGTGCCGCGGGCGGGCTCGGGTACGCGCTGTTGCTGCTCGGCGCCGAGCGGGTCTCCGGCATCGACCTGGTCGCGGAGCTGACCGGGCTCAAGCAGAAGGCGTCGCAGGTCGACCTGGTCATCAGCGGTGAAGGCGCGTTCGACTTCCAGTCGCGCGACGGGAAGGTGATCGCGGGGGTTGCGAAGATCGCGAACGACGCGATGCGACCCTGCGTCGTACTGGCCGGGAAGGTCCTGATCGGGTCCCGCGAGATGCGTTCGATGGGGGTCGAGTCGGCGTACGCGCTGGTCGACGCGGTCGGCGAGGAGCAGGCGTTCGCGGACCCGCACGGCTCGCTCGCCACCGTCGCAGAGCGTGTCGCCCGTACCTGGGCGCGGTGACCACCCCGTGACGGGGTAGTTGATCTGCGAAATTGGTGTGCGACCATGGGAATGAGCGCGGGCCGGGTGGTGTTGGCCTGTGTTGACAAGAGACTTCCGTGCCGACGGAGCTGTGCGCCGGCACTTGAGCAGATGACTGGAGTCAGGAATGACTGAAGCGCAGACCGAGCAGGCCGTCGCCACTGGTGTTCTCCTCACCGACGGGGCCGCCGCCAAGGTGAAGGCGCTGCTCGACCAGGAAGGTCGCGACGACCTCGCGCTGCGGGTCGCCGTGCAGCCGGGTGGGTGCTCCGGGCTGCGGTACCAGCTGTTCTTCGACGAGCGTCAGCTCGACGGCGACGTGGTGGCCGACTTCGGTGGTGTGAGTGTCGTCACCGACCGGATGAGCGCTCCGTACCTGAAGGGCGCGTCGATCGACTTCGTCGACACCATCGAGAAGCAGGGCTTCACGATCGACAACCCGAACGCCACCGGCTCCTGCGCCTGCGGCGACTCGTTCAACTGATTCACTCCGAAGCCCCTGGTCACCGTCGGGGTGACCAGGGGCTTCGGCATGTCCGAGGAGCTGTTCGTCAGCCGTGACTGACGCTTTCCTCCCGCGCGCGCTTCGGGAGTAGGTACGACACCGCGAGGCTGACGACGAACAGTCCGATCGCGACCAGGACCGAGGCTTTGGTCGCGCCGAGGAAAGCGTGGGTCGGCAGCAGCTGGAAGAACACGGTGCCGATCACGGCGACGCCGATCGCACCGCCGTACTGCTGCATGGCGGTCAGTACGCCGGACGCCGATCCCGCGGCCTGGTCGTCGATCGAGGCCAGGATGATGTCGAACAGCGGCGCGAACACCATGCCGGCGCCGATCCCGGTGGCCAGCGTCGCCGGGACCAGGTTCCAGACGGTGGTCGCGTCGCCGTACGTGTGCAGGGTGAACCACACGCCGACCATCGCGACAGTCATCACCGCGATGCCGAGTTGCAGCGCCTTGCGGCCGAGCTTCGGGGCGAGTACGGCGGCCGACACCGGGGCGCCGATGGCAATGCCGAGCGAGAACGGCACCATCGCGAGGCCGGCCTTCAGTGGGCTGTAGTGCAGGCCGAGCTGGGTGAACAGGTTGAAGACCAGCATGAAGCCGTTCATCGCGAGGAAGAACGTGGTGATCACGCCGAGGCCGGCGACGTACCCGCGGTTGCGGAACAGCGACGGGTCGATGACCGGGTTGCCGGACCGGCGCTCGCGCCAGCCGAACAGGGCGAAGACCGCGACCGACGAGGTCAACATCAGGATTGTCCACAACGGCCAGCCGAGCTCGCGGCCCTGCACCAGCGGGTAGACCAGCAGACCGGAGGCGACGCTGACCAGTAGCACGCCGAGGGCGTCCAGCCGGGACGCGTTGGGGGTCTTGACCTCGGGCATGAAGCGCAGCGCGCCGGCCAGGGCGGCGATCCCGATCGGGACGTTGATGAAGAAGATCGTCCGCCAGCCGGCGTCGAACCAGTTCGCGTCGATCAGTACGCCGGCCAGGATCGGGCCGGCGACCGCCGACAGCCCCATGACCGGGCCGAACATCGCGAACGCCTTGCCGAGTTCGTCGGACGGGAAGATCGACTTCAGGATCGCGAAGCCCTGCGGGATCATCACCGCGCCGAGCAGGCCCTGCGCGACCCGGCTGCCGATCAGCAGTTCGGGGCTGGTGGCCAGCCCGCAGATCGCGGACGCGATCGTGAACCCGAGGGCGCCGATCACGAACAGCCTCCGGCGGCCGACCAGGTCGCCGAGGCGGCCGAAGGTGACCAGTCCGATCGCGAAGGCCAGGGTGTAGCCGGCCAGCATCCACTGCATGGCCGATTCGGAGCCGCCGAGGTCGGCCCGGATCGACGGAGCAGCAATGTTGACAATCGTTGCGTCGACAAGATCCATGATCTCGGCGACCAGGATGGTGGCGACCACGAGCCAGCGCCAGCGGTACGGCGTACCGCGCGGGGTGGTCGTGGTGTCGGGTGAGGTCTGTACGGCGGTGGCGCTCATCGGTGGCTCCTAGGCATTGGTGGCGAACGGTGTTCGTTGACGAACACTGTTCTATCCTCGAACGGTGTTCCCGTCAAGTACGGCGTTCGCTACAGTGGTTCGCATGACCCAATCGCCGTGGCAGCCGATCAGTCCCGCCAAGCCCGTGCGTCCGGCCAAGGAGCCGCTGAACCGGGAGCGGATTGTCGACACTGCCCTGCGGGTGATGGTCGACCAGGGGTACGAGGCGGTCTCGATGCGCAAGATCGCGCAGGAGCTGCACACCGGCCCCGCCTCGCTGTACGCGCATGTCGCGAACAAGAAGGAGCTCGATCAGCTTCTGGTTGACCGGGCCGCGCAGGCGATGAACCTGCCCTCGCCGCCGGACCCGGAGCGGTGGCAGGAGCAGTTGAAGGAAGCGATGCGCGAGATGCTGCGCGCGATGCGGACGATGCCCGGTGTGGCCCGCGCCGCGATCGGAGCCGTGCCACTGGGGGAGGCGGCGCTGCGTACTTCCGAGTGTCTGCTCGGCATTCTCAAGGCCGGTGGTCTACCGGATCAGGCTGTCGCGTGGGCGGTCGACCTGATCCCGCTGTACGTGACCGCGGTGGCGTTCGAGGAGAACGTGCAGCGTGCGGACCAGTGGAGTCCCGAGGATCTCGAGCGGTTCATCGACGGTTTGCGGTCCTACTTCGCGTCGTTGCCGGCTGATCGGTTCCCGCTCACGATGGCGCTCGCGGGCCCGCTGACGGCCGGTGCCGCCGGTGACGACCGGTTCGAGTTCGGCATCTCGGTGATCACCGCCGGTCTCGCGTCGCTCGCCGAGAGCCACTGAGAGGCGCTGAGAGGGCTCGCCGAGCGGCATTGAGCGGCATTGAGCGGCAGTGAGCTGCCGTTGAGCGGTATCGAGCGGCGCTGAGTGATTTGGTGTGATCGGCCGGTAGTGATCGCTTGTGGTTCACGATTGCACATGGCTAACCTTCGGATTGTCAACAAAACTACGACCTGACTCGTGAGGCGTGTGGATTGTCTGCGGGTGGGCACTCGGGTGAGGCCGTATGACGACAGGAGGAAACCGTGGACTCCGAGACCCAGCCGCCCGAGAGCGCCCGGCCCCCGCAGGGTCAGCGCGCCCAGGACCGGCCGCCCGTGACCACGACCGAACAGGAGCAGCCGCCCGGCGTACTCAGGAAAGCGATCGCCGCCTCGGCGATCGGGAACGCGACCGAGTGGTTCGACTACGGCATCTATGCGTACGGCGTGACGTACATCTCGGCCGCGATCTTCCCGGGCGACACCGAGAGCCAGACCCTGCTGGCGCTGATGACGTTCGCCGTCTCGTTCCTGGTCCGCCCACTCGGCGGCCTGGTCTGGGGCCCGCTCGGCGACCGGCTCGGCCGCAAGCACGTGCTGGCGATCACGATCCTGATGATGTCCGGCGCGACACTGCTCGCCGGTCTGGTCCCGTCGTACGACACGATCGGGCTCTGGGCGCCGATCCTGTTGGTCCTGCTGCGGATGATCCAGGGCTTCTCGACCGGCGGCGAGTACGGCGGCGCCGCGACCTTCATGGCCGAGTACGCGCCGAGCCGCAAACGCGGGTTCCTCGGCAGCTTCCTGGAGTTCGGCACGCTGGCCGGCTTCTCGCTCGGCGCGTTGCTGATGCTGGGCTTCTCGCTGGTGCTCGGCGACGACGCGATGCATGCGTGGGGCTGGAGGCTTCCGTTCCTGGTCGCTGCGCCGCTCGGTCTGGTCGGCGTCTACCTCCGGTCCCGGCTGGAGGACACGCCGGTGTTCCGCGAGCTCGAGGCGAAGGGCCAGAAGGAGCAGGAGACCACGACCCAGTTCAAGGATCTGCTGGCCCGTTACTGGGCCCCGATCCTGCGGCTCGGCGGCATGGTGATCGCGTTGAACGTCGTGAACTACACGCTGCTCACCTACATGCCGACGTACCTGGAGAAAGAGATCGGGCTGAGCGCCGATCAATCGCTGATCGTGCCGATCATCGGAATGTTGACAATGATGGTGTTCGTGCCGTTTGCCGGGCGCGCGTCGGACCGGCTCGGGCGCAAGCCGCTGTGGTGGGCGTCGCTGGCCGGGTTGTTCGTGTTCGGCGTGCCGATGTTCCTGCTGATGGGCACGAACCTGGCCGGCGCGATCATCGGCTTCGCGGTCCTCGGACTGCTGTACGTGCCGCAGCTGGCGACGATCTCCGCGACGTTCCCGGCGATGTTCCCGACGCACGTCCGGTACGCCGGATTCGCGATCGCGTACAACGTGTCGACGTCGCTGTTCGGCGGTACGGCGCCCGCAGTCAACGACTGGCTGACGGCGAAGCTGGGTGACTCGCTGGTGCCGGCGTACTACATGATGGCGGCCTGCCTCGTGGGTGCGCTCGCGCTCGCCAAGGTCCCCGAGACGTCCCGGTGCCCGCTCAACGGCACCGAGATCCCGGGCACCGAGGACGCCCCGCCGCCGGTCGCCCTCGAACCGGCCCACGCCAAGGCCTGACCGCGCCAAGGCCTGACCGCGCGAATCCGCGCTCTCCGGAAACAATTCGCCAACCAGCGCGAAAAAGGTTCCGGAGAGCGCGGATCCGACCCCGCCAACCCGGCCAGCCGACCGGGCGAACCCCGGCTCAGCCGACGACTGCGGTGACTGCGTCGGACCAGAGACCCGCGGCCTCGTCGATCTCGTCGGGGGACACGACCAGTGCGGGAATGAAGCGCACGACCTGACCCCAAGCGCCGCACGTGAGTAGCAGCAAGCCTTGCCGCGCCGCCTCCTGCTGCACCGCGGCCGCCGTCACCGGGTCCGGCTTCCCGTCCGTGTCGCGGAACTCGTTGCCGATCATCAGCCCGAGCCCGCGCACGTCGGTGATCTGGTCGTGCTTGTCCGCGACCAGTTGCAGCGCCTGCTTGAGCTGAGCGCCACGGTCCGCGGAGTTCTGCACGAGACCCTCGTCCTGGATCACGTCCAGCGTCGCCAACGCCGCCGCACATGCCACCGCGTTCGCGCCGTACGTGCCGCCCTGCGAGCCGGGCCACGCCTTCTCCATCAGCTCCGACGACGCAGCGATCGCGGACAACGGGAAGCCGGACGCGAGCCCCTTCGCGGTGACCAGAACGTCCGGATGCGAACCGAAATGGTCGCCGCCCCAGAACGTCCCGGTCCGCCCGAACCCGGTCTGTACTTCGTCCACCACGAGCAGGATCCCGTGCGCGTCGGCACGCTCGCGAAGGCCCGCGAAGAACCGCTCGTTCGCCGGTACGTAGCCACCTTCGCCGAGCACCGGCTCCACGAAGAACGCCGCGGTGTCCGCCGGCGTGCTCAACGTCTGCAGGACGTAGTCCAACTGGCTCAGCGCGAAGTCGGTCGCCTGCTCGACGGGCCAGCCGAAGTGGCCCGGGTCCGGGAACGGCGACACGTGCACGCCGGCCATCAACGGGCTGAAGCCGGAGCGGAACTTGGTCCCGGACGTGGTCATCGTGGCCGCCGCCACGGTCCTGCCGTGGAAGCCGCCGTGGAACACGATCACGTTCGGTCGGCCGGTTGCCTGGCGGGTGAGCCGCAGGGCCGCTTCGATCGCCTCGCTGCCGGAGTTCGCGAAGAACATCCGGTCGAGGTGCCGGGGGAGAACCTCGCCGAGCCGGTCGACCAGCGTGAGCAGCGGCCGGTGCATGACCGTCGTGTACTGCGCGTGGATGATCCGGCCGACCTGCTCCTGGGCGGCCGCGACCACCCGCGGATGGCAGTGCCCGGTCGACGTGACGCCGATGCCGGCGGTGAAATCCAGGTACCTGCGGTCGTCCTCGTCGAACAGTTGGACGCCCTCACCGCGGGCGGCGACCACGCCGGTCGCCTGCTTGAGGATCTGCGAGAGCTCGGCCACGGACTTCCCCTCCAGTCGTCGGATGGTAGATTGTCGACAATCAGCCTATCTCAGCTGTCGAGGCCGGTGAAGGGGTGCAGATGGACCAGTCGAGGGTGCCCGAAGCGAGGGTTGTCGAGGCCGTCGAGAAGCGGCTGTTCATCGACGGGAAGTGGACCGAGGCGACCCGCGGCGCGACGTTCGACGTCGTCGATCCGTCGACCGGCGAGGTGCTGTGCGCGGTCGCCGACGCGTCACCGGCGGACGGCCGGGCCGCGCTAGAGGCGGCCGTTGCTGCGCAGCCGGACTTCGCGCGTACGTCGCCACGCGAACGGTCCGACATGCTGATGACGGCGTACGAGCTGTTGACGCAGCGTGTCGACGATCTGGCGTTGCTGATGACGCTGGAGATGGGCAAACCGCTGGCGGAGGCGCGCGGCGAGATCGCGTACGCGGCCGAGTTCTTCCGGCACTTCGCGGGCGAGGCGCTCCGGATCGACGGCGGGTACCAGACCGCGCCGGCCGGGAACGCCCGCTTCCTGATCACCAAGCAGCCGGTCGGTCCGTGTCTGCTGATCACCCCGTGGAACTTCCCGATGGCGATGGGGACCCGCAAGCTCGGCCCGGCGATCGCGGCCGGCTGCACGAGCGTCATCAAGCCCGCTCATCAGACGCCGCTGTCGATGCTGGCGTTGATGGGGATCCTGGCCGAGGCCGGCGTACCCGCGGGGGCCGTCAACTGCGTCACAGCGATGGATGCGGGCGGCGTGACGGAGCCGCTGATCCGGTCCGGGCTGGCGCGGAAGCTGTCGTTCACCGGGTCCACGCGGGTCGGCCGGATCCTGCTCGAGCAGTGCGCGGAGAAGGTGCTGCGGACGTCGCTCGAGCTCGGCGGCAACGCGCCGTTCGTGGTCTTCGAGGACGCGGACCTGGACGAGGCGGTGACCGGCGCGATCGCGGCGAAGATGCGGAACATGGGCGAGGCCTGTACGGCGGCCAACCGGATCTTCGTGCACGAGTCGGTGATCGACGAGTTCGGGCGCCGGCTCGCGGAGCGGATGGCCGCGCTGACGGTCGGGCGCGGCACCGAACCGGGCGTGAACGTCGGCCCGCTGATCGACGAGGCGGGGCGGGAGAAGGTGCGGTCGCTGGTGGCGGACGCGGTCGGCCGGGGCGCGACCGTACTCACCGGGGGAGACGTGCCGTCGGGGAGCGGGTACTTCTACCCGCCGACGGTGCTGACCGGCGTACCGCGGGAGGCGGCGATGGCCGATCAGGAGATCTTCGGGCCGGTCGCGCCGCTGACGCCGTTCAGCACCGAGGAGGAGGTCGTGCGGGCGGCGAACGACACCGAGTACGGGCTGGTCGCCTACGTGTTCACCAATGACCTGCGACGGGCGCTGCGGGTCGCGGAGTCGATCGAGACCGGGATGGTCGGGCTGAATCAGGGCGTGGTGTCGAATCCCGCCGCGCCGTTCGGCGGCCTGAAGCAGTCCGGGCTCGGCCGTGAGGGCGGCGCGGTCGGGATCGACGAGTTCCTCGAAACCAAGTACATCGGGATCGCGGTCAACTGACGGGTCCGGGGTCGACGGGGCTCAGCGGCTGACGAGGCGCTCGATGGCGTCGTCCATGTGGGCGCTCAGGAGCTCGTCGGTGCGCGCGACGTCGCCGTCCCGGATCGCGTTGGCGAGCCTCTCGTGCTCGATGGCGCGGGCGTCGGTGGCGGCGTACGTCTCCTCCAGGGCGTGGATGCACATCCGGGTCTCGACGATGGACGTCTGATGCATCCGCAACAGTCGAGGGCTACCGGCCAGCCGCACGAGCAGCTCGTGGAACGCGATGTCGAGTTCGCCGACCGCGGCCGGATCGCCGTCGGCGGCCGCCATCCGGTCGACGATCGCGAGCAGCGCCGTTCCGATCGTCTCGAAGTCGCCGTCGCGGAGGATCTTGAAGGCCGCGGCGCGCTCGATCGCCTCGCGGGCGAGGTACATGTCGCGGATGTCCTCGGGCGTCATGTCGATGACGAACAGGCCGCGGTTGCGGATCGAGACCAGCAGCCCTTCCTGCGTCAGCCGCTGCATGCCCTCCCGCAACGGACCCCGGCTGACGCCGAGCTTGCGGGCCAGGTCCGCCTCGACGATCTGTGCGCCGGGCCTGAACTCCCCGTGGCCGATGGCCTTGCGCAGTTTGTCGGCGATGATGCTCGGTGTCGACTCCTGAGCCAGCGGCTCGATGTAACTGGTCACTCCGAATTCCCCCTTGTGGCGAACAACGTCCCCAGATCTGGCAAGGAGGGTACAACCCCGGCCAACTCGAGCCCTTTCCAGACCGTCACCTGGTTCGCGGTCAGTACCGGCTTGCCGACTGCGGTCTCCAGTTCGTCGACAATCCCCAGCGTGTGCATCGCGGTGTCCGGCACCAGGATCGCTTCGGCGTCCGGGTGGTCGGCGGCCTTCACCATCGCGACCACCTGCTCGGGTGCGAGCGTCCCGACCTCCGCGGCGGTGATGATCCCGTTGCTGCCCATCGACACCACGTCGACGCCGCCCGCGGTCAGGAACCGGACGAAGTGCTGCGCGACATCCTCTGGGTACGACGCGGCGACGGCGACCCGCTGGACCCCGAGCGCCCGGCACGCGTCGACAAACGCGATCGAGGTCGAGGACGCCGGTACGCCGAGTGCCTGCGCCACTCCGGCCGCCTGGATGTTCGCGCCCTCCCGGCCGAACACGAAGCTGCCCGAGGTACACGCCCACATCACGGAGTCCGGCCGCGCCGGCTTCAGCTCCGCAGCCCCCTCGGCGAGCCGTTCTGCCCGGCCGAGGTCGAGGAGCGCGTCCACCCGATGCGCGTCCTCGCCCACGGAGGTGATGACGACCGGGAGCTTCACCGATCCGTCGAGCCGAGCCTCGAGCGACGGGTAGTCGTCTTCCGCGCTGTGTCCGGGATAAAGGAGTCCTACCGTGACCATCGGGCCTCCTGGCTGGTCCATCGTCCGAAAGGTAGATTGTCGACAATGTTAACCCCAGAGCGCTCGGGCACCGGATCTGTCGCGTACGACGCCGCGCGGCTGGCCGGCACGCTGCGCCGGGAACTCCGGGGTGCGGTTGGCGACGATCGGGGAACGCGGGCGCTCTACGCGGCGGACGGGTCGAACTACCGCGCAGTGCCGGACCTGGTCGTCGTACCAGCTGATGCCGAGGACCTGGCGGCGGCTGTTGCGCTGACTGCCGCGGCCGGGGCGGCGGTGGTGATGCGGGGCGGCGGTACGTCGATGGCCGGCAACGCGATCGGCGGCGTGGTCATCGACACCTCGCGGCACGTGAATCGCATCCTCGACATCGACACGTCGGCGCGTACGGCGGTCGTCGAGCCGGGCGTCGTACTGACCGATCTGCTGGCCGCCGCGAAACCGCACGGTCTGGCGTTCGGCGCCGACCCGTCGTCGGCAAGCCGCGCGACGCTCGGCGGGATGATCGCCAACAACGCCTGCGGCGCCCACTCGGTCGCCTGGGGAACCACGGCCGACAACCTCCGCTCCCTGGACGTGATCCTCGCCGACGCAACCCGCCTGACCCTCGACTCCGGCGTCGGGCGAGAACTCGACTCCGGTGTTGGGCGAGGGCTCGGTTCGGCGGGTGGCGTGGGGCGAGGGTTCGGCTCGGTGGGTGGCGTGGCGGCGGATCCTGCGGTCGCCGCAGTGCGTGCGGGGTTGGCGGCTCGGCCGGGGCGGGAGGGGGAGTTGCATCGGGCGCTTCAGGCTTTCGCCGAGCGGAACGAGTTGCTGATTCGCCGGCGGTTCGGGCAGTTCACGCGGCAGATCTCCGGTTATGCGCTGCATCGGCTGCTGCCGGAGTACGGGTACAACGTGGCCGGTCTGCTGGCCGGCAGCGAAGGCGGTCTCGCCGCGACGCTGCAGGCGACGGTCCGGCTCGTTGAGTTGCCCAAGGCAAAGGTCTTGTGCGTTCTCGGGTTCGCCGACTCGATCACGTCGGCCGACTGTGTGCCGGTCGTGCTACGGCATGCGCCGCTCACGATGGAGTCGATCAACAACGAGCTCGTGGACCGGTTGCCGACCGAGGTGCGTGACGCCGCGGTCCACGCCGGGCTCCCGAGCGGCAATGCCTGGCTGCTGGTCGAGATCGCCGGCGATGACGAGGCGGCCGCCGCGTCGGCTGCCCGCGCGATGCTTGAGGAACTGCGTGATTCCGGCGCGACCGCGTCGCTGGTGACCGACCCGAAGGCGCAGGCCGTTCTGTGGCGGTGCCGTACGGACGCCGCGGGCCTCGCGACGCGGCGCGCGGACGGGGCCGAGGCGTGGGGCGGTTGGGAGGACGCCGCCGTACCACCGGAGCGGTTGGGCGGGTACCTGCGCGGTCTCGACGAACTGCTCGGGCGGCACGGTCTGTCGGGTGCGTCGTACGGGCATTTCGGCGAGGGCTGCATGCACGTGCGGATCGACTTCGACCTGCTGAGTTCGCGCGGGATCGCGACGTACCGCGAGTTCGTCGAGCAGGCCGCGGATCTGGTGGTCGAGCTCGGCGGGTCGGTGTCCGGCGAGCACGGTGACGGGCGGGCGCGTGGCGAACTGCTCAGCAGGATGTACGGCGCCGACGGGGTGGCGCTCCTCGGCGAGCTGAAGCGGATCTGGGATCCGGCGGGCGTGCTGAACCCCGGCATGATTGTCGACCCGCCGCGGCTCGACCTCGCGATCCGGCACGACGGGCCGGCCAAGGATCGCAGATTGTTGACAGTCTTCGACTACCCGGAGGACGGGCACGACTTCGCGCAGGCCCAGCGGCGGTGCGTGGGGATCGGGAAGTGTCGACAATCCTCAGGCAGCGTGATGTGCCCCAGCTACCAGGTGACGCGGGACGAGCTGCACTCGACGCGTGGACGGGCGCATCTGTTGTGGGAGATGTTGCAGGGCGACCTGATCACGGACGGGTGGCGGTCGACCGAGGTACGCGACGGACTGGACCTTTGCCTGTCGTGCAAGGGATGTCTGTCGGACTGCCCGGTGAATGTCGACGTGGCGACGTACAAGGCCGAGTTCACGCATCACCACTACGCGCGCCGCCCGTGGGCGCGACCGTTGTCGCACTGGTCGATGGGTTGGCTGCCTCTGTGGTCGCGTCTCGCGTCCCGAGCGCCCGGCCTCGCGAACCGGTTCGCCGGACTGCAACTGACCAAGCGCCTCGGCGGAATCGCCGCAGAACGGGAGGTCCCGCCTTTCGCACCGGAGACGTTCACCCACTGGTTCACCCACCGCGACAGCCCGGGGTCGGGTGGTGGGCGGCGGGTTGTGCTGTGGCCGGACACGTTCACCAACTACCTCGCGCCGGAGATCGGCCGTGCCGCGGTCGCCGTACTGGAGGCCGCCGGGTTCGAGGTGATACTGCCTGCGAAGCCGGTCTGCTGTGGGCTCACCTGGATCTCGACCGGCCAGCTCACCACCGCGCGCCGCGTCCTCAACCGATCCCTCGGCGTACTCGCTCCGCACCTCCAAGCCGGTACGCCGATCGTCGGCCTGGAACCCAGCTGTACGGCGGCCCTCCGCCACGACGCCCCCGCTCTGATTGCCGACAATCCGCTCGCTGCGTCGGCGGCCGCGAACACCCGCACGTTCTCCGAGCTGCTCGCCGAGTCCGGCTGGCAACCGCCGCACATCGGGGGAGTGGCGTACGTCCAACCGCACTGCCACCAGCACGCCGTCCTCGGCTTCGACGCCGACCGCAAGCTGATGGAAGCAGCCGGCATCGACGCAGGTCTCGCGGAACCGGGCTGCTGCGGCCTCGCCGGCAACTTCGGCTTCGAACGCAACCACTACGAGATCTCCAAAGCGGTCGGTGAACGCACGCTGCTCCCCACCGTACGGTCGTTGCCCGAGACAACCACCGTCCTGGCCGACGGCTTCAGCTGCCGAACGCAAATCGCCCAAGCCACACCCCGCCGCCCCCGCCACCTGGCCGAACTCCTCGCCCAAGCCCTCCCCACCCCGCGCCATCCCGAGTAACCAGCCACCCCGAGGCACAACACGAACGGATATCCGTTGGTGTGTTGGGTTCTCCCCTGGCATACGAGGGGAGAACCCAACACGCCAGGGGATATCCGTTCCTCCGCCTCGCGCGACGCGGCTGTGGTCAGGCTGTCGGCCGCGGGTCGGCTAGGGGGTTAGTTTGTGGGTGGCTCGGCGGAGGCGGGTGATGCCTTCGTGGATGCGGGCGGGGGGTGTTGAGGCGAAGCAGAGGCGGAAGGCGTTCTGGAACCGCGCGGTGGGGGAGAAGGCCGGGCCGGGGATGAAGGCGACGCCTTCGGCCAGCGCGAGTTCGAACAGTTCCTCGGCGTTGACGCCGTTCTCCAGCGTGACCCAGAGGAAGAAGCCGCCCTCCGGATCGGTCCAGTGCGCGATGTCCCTGAAGTGCTCGGTCAGCGCGGCACGCATCGCTTCCTTACGCAGCTTGTACTCCGCTCGCTGCCGGACGAGATGTTCCTCGAGATGCCCAGCGGCCAGGAACCCGGTGAGCAGCCGCTGTGCAGGCAGATTCGTGCAGGTGTCCATCGCCTGTTTCGCGTTGATCAGCAGCTGCTGCAGTTCGGGATCCGCGTCGACCCACCCGACGCGAAGACCGGGCGCGACGATCTTCGAGAACGTCCGTACGGCGAAGACCAGCGGATCGCCCGCACCGAGCTCCCGCAGCGTCGGGAGCGGCTCGCCCGCGAATCGGAGCAGGCCGTACGGATCGTCGTCGATCACCATCGAGCCCCATGACCGGGCCAGCTCCAGCAGGCGATGCCGCCGTTCGAGGGAGAGCGTTGCACCGGACGGGTTCTGGAACGTCGGGATCGTGTAGATCGCCTTCGGTCGCCGCCCGTCGAGCAGCCGTGGTAGATCGTCGACAATCATCCCATCGTCGTCGACCGGTACCTCGAGCAGCTCCGCGCCGTACGAGAGCGCGGTTGCGCTGCCGTTCGTGTACGTCGGCGACTCGACCACGACCAGATCGCCCGGGTCGACGAAGATCTTGCAGAACAGGTCGAGGCCCTGCATGCCGCCGGCCGTGATGGTGAGCCGCTCGGCGGTCGTCTCGTCGCTGGTCCCGCGCAGCATGTCCAGCAGCGCCGCGTGCAGCGGCGGGTCGCCCTCGGTCGCCGCGTAGTCGTAGCTCGAGGGCCGGCTCAGCTCGTCGGCCGCGATCGCGGACAGGATCTGCGCCGGCACGGCCTCGGCCGCGGGTGATCCCATCGCGAAGCGGACGATGTCGTGCGTCTGCTTGTGCAGCAGCGACGTACTCGAGTCGATCACCGAGCCCACCAGTCCGGCGGCGCGTGCGGCGTACGGGAGTGCTGGCAAGGGACTACCTCCTGATCGTCAGTTCGTGGGACAGACCGGTCAGTCGTTCCACTCCGTCGGCGGCGACCACCACGGGCTCGGACAGCTCGTAGCCCCAGCCGTCCATCCACATCCCGAGGATGACGTGGAACGCCATTCCCGCGGCCAGCACGGTGGTCTCCTCGGGCCGCAGGCTGACGGTGCGTTCACCCCAGTCCGGCGGGTACCCGATACCGATCGAGTACCCGATCCGGGATTCCTTCACCAGACCGTGCGCGGCGATCACGGCGTTGAACGCTGCGTGCACGGCACCGCCGGTGACGCCTGGTCGGATTGCCGACAATGCGGCCCGCATGCCGTCGGCAACGATCTTCGCGGTCTCGCGGAGCCGTCGCGGCGGGTCGCCGAGCATCACGGTGCGGGCGAGCGGGGCGTGGTACCGGCCGAACACGCCGGCCAGCTCAATCGTGGTTGCCTCGTTGTCGACAAACGGACGATCGCTCCAGGTGAGGTGCGGCGTACCGGCGGCGGTACCGGTCGGCAGCATCGGCACGATCGCCGGGTACTCACCGCCGTGCTCCGACGTGCCGATCGTCTGCGCGGCGAGGATCTCCGCGGCCACGTCGCACTGCCGCCGACCCGGCTGGAGCCGATCGAGCGCGGTCCGCATCGCCTGCTCGGCGATCCTGCCGGCGATCCGCAGTTGACCGATCTCGTACGGCGACTTGACCAGCCGGAGCCAGTTGACCAGCTCGGCGGAGTCGACCAGCCGGCGCCCGGGCAGACCGTTGCTGAGGGCAAGGTAGCTGCGCGCGGTGAAGTAGTGCGCGTCGCTCTCGATCGCGACGTCGGCGCCGGCCGGGATCAGCTCGTGGCAGACGTTCGCGATCCAGTCGTACGGATGAACGTCCGGCCGGTGAACCAACTGCTCGGGATACCCGTGGATCTGCTCCAGGCGCAGGTTGCAGGTGTACGACGCTCCGGCCGCGTCCATCGCCCGCGCGAACAACCGCACATCGCCCTCGGCCGGAACCAGCAGGCACTGCGGCGTGTAGAACGACCAGGCGTCGTACCCGGTCAGGTAGAAGAGGTTCGCGGGGTCGCTGACCACGAGCGCGCCCAGACCACGCTCGGCCAGTACGGCGCGGACCCTCGCCAGCCGGGCGCCGTACTCAGTCATCGAGGGCTCAGTCATCGGAGGCTCAGCAATCGCTGCCCCGGACCGATCCCGGCATGTCCGGCGAGTTCGAGCGCGGACCACATCGTGACCTGGTTCGCGGTCAGCACCGGCTTGCCGAGCGTGGCCTCCAGCCCGGCGATCACGTCGTACGTCGGCAGGTTCGTGCAGCTGATGAAGATCGCCTCCACCGCCTCGCTGTCGACGCTGCGGACCAGTTCCACGGTCGTCTCGTTGGGGACGGCCCAGATCTGCGCGATCAGGCCGAGCCCGGCGGTCGCGACCACCTCGATCCCGGCCTGGGCGAGGAACGCGGTCAGCCCCGCGGTCAGGTCGTTCGTGTACGGCGTGACCGTCGCGATCCGGCTGACCCCGAGCCGGCGCAGCGCGAGCAGCAACGCGCCGCTCGTGGTCACCGCGGCCGGCGCACCGGCGCCGACCATCGCGTCCACAAGCGCCAGTTCGCCGGTCAACCCGCCGACAAAACTGCCGAACGTGCAGGCGTAGGCGACCGCGAGCGGGGCGACCGCGAGCACGTCGTACGTCGTCCGCGCGATCAGCTCCGGATCCGAGATGTGCACCGCCATCTCGACGGTGGCGGCCATCGGTGCGTACGGCGTCCGCGTGACGTGCAGCGTGACGTCGTCGGGCACCCAGCGCCACAGCTCGCGGTCGAGCGCGAAGTCGTACGGCGCGACGACACCGATGCCGGTCTGCAGCAAGGGAGGCACCGCCGCCGGCATCGGATGGGTGGAGGGACGCGTGCTCATGCGAGTCAGTGTGCGGCCACCAGGAGATTGTTGACAATCCTACTAGCGAGTTCCTAGCCTCGATGGGTGCCAGCCTCCCCGCCTGCCAGTGCCGAGCGACCTGTGATCGCGGTGCTCTGCGAGCGCGCGACCGACCGGCCGCCGGGTCTCGGCGGGCTGCCGGTCGACTTCCGGTACTGCGCGGCGGACGGGCTGGGCGAGGCGGTTCGGGGTGCGCGGGCCCTGATGCTCTGGGACTTCTTCTCGACGGCGGTCCGGGACGTCTGGGCGCACGCCGATGCGCTCGAGTGGATCCATGTGACCGCGGCCGGTGTCGACACACTGCTCTTCGACGAACTGCGGGACTCCCCGGTCGTGGTCACGAACGCGCACGGCGTGTTCGACCGGCCGATCGCCGAGTACGTGCTCGGCGCGGTGATCGCGAACGCCAAGGACAGCCTCCGCAGCTTCGACCTGCAGCGCGGCCGTCGCTGGCAGCACCGCGAGACCCGGAGTGTGCTGGGCGCGAAGGCACTCGTCGTCGGGACCGGTGCGATCGGACGAGAGACTGCCCGGCTGCTCCGCGCCGCCGGGTTGGAGGTGCGGGGCGCCGGCCGGGTCGCGCGAGGGGACGACCCGGACTTCGGCGAGATTGTTGCCAGCAGCAATCTTCCGGCCGAGGTCGGATGGGCCGATCATGTCGTGATCGCCGCGCCGTTGACGGCCGCGACCCGTGGGCTCGTCGACGCCGGGGTCCTCGCCGCGATGCGGCCCGGCGCGCACCTCGTCAACATTGCTCGCGGTCAGATTGTCGACGAAACGGCACTGCTGGCCGCGGTCGGCAGTGGACGGATCGCGGCCACTCTCGACGTCTTCGACAACGAGCCGCTGCCGCCGGAGCATCCGCTCTGGGACGCGCCGAACGTGACGATCACCGCGCACATGTCCGGTGACGTGATCGGCTGGCGCGACACCCTCGCGAACCAGTTCGTCGCCAACGTACGGCGCTGGCTGGCCGGCGAACCGCTGCTGAACATCGTCGACAAGAAGCTTGGCTACATTCCGACAGGAGATCGATGAGACAAGCAACCGAGCTGGTCGAGGGTTACCGCACCGGCGCGCTGTCCCCGGTCGAGGCGACGCAGGAGGCACTGGACGCGATCGAGCGGTACGACGAGCAGGTCAACGCCTTCGTTCTCGTCGACGCCGAAGGTGCGCTCGCCGCGGCCAAGGCGTCGGAAGCCCGCTGGCACGCCGGCACGCCACTCGGTCCCGGCGACGGCGTACCGACGTCCATCAAGGACGCATTGTGGACAAAAGGCTGGCCGACACTGCGCGGCAGCACGATGATCGACCCGGCCGGACCGTGGGACGAGGACGCGCCGTCCGTCGCCCGGCTGCGTGAGACCGGCGCGGTCTTCCTCGGCAAGACGACGACGCCGGAGTACTCCTGGAAGGGCGTCACCGACTCCCACACGTACGGCGCGACGGGCAATCCGTGGGATCCGGCGAAGACGTCGGGCGGATCGAGCGGCGGTTCGGCGACGGCGGTCGGACTCGGGATGGGCGTGTGGTCGCTCGGCACGGACGGCGGCGGATCGGTCCGGATCCCGGCCGCGTTCACCGGCACGGTCGCGCTGAAGCCGACGTACGGGCTGATCCCGTTGTTCCCGCCGAGCGCGTTCGGGACGCTGTCGCATGCGGGGCCGATGACGCGGACGGTGCGCGACGCGGCGGCGCTGCTCGACGTGGTCACCGGGTTCGACGGGCGGGACTGGTCGGCGATGCCGACTCCCGGCCGGTCGTTCCTGGACGGGCTCGACGACGGGGTCGCCGGGGTGCGGATCGGGTTCTCTGTAGATCTTGGTTTTGTTGACAATCATCCTGAGGTCGAGGCGCTGGTCCGGACCGCGGTCGGCGTGCTCGAGGACCTGGGCGCCGACGTGACGGAGGTGGATCCGGGGTTCACGGATCCGATCGACGCGTTCAACGTGCTGTGGTGGTCCGGCGCCGCGAAGGTGCTCTCGGCGTACACGGTCGACGATCGCGTCGATCCGGGACTGCGCCGGGTCGCGGAGCTCGGGGCGGCTTACTCCGCGTCGGACTTCCTCGACGCGAGCGCGGTCCGGATGGACCTCGGGACGCTGATGGGCCGCTTCCACGAAAAGTACGATGTGCTCGTGACGCCGACGGTGCCGATCACGGCGTTCCCGGTCGGTCAGGACGTGCCGGACGGTTCGGCGTCGCCGGACTGGACCGACTGGACGCCGTACACGTATCCGTTCAACCTCACCCAGCAGCCCGCGCTGAGCGTGCCGTGCGGCTTCACTCAGGCCGGACTGCCGGTGGGATTGCAGGTAGTCGCGCCGCGGCATGCCGACGCGCTGACGCTGCGGGTCGGCCAGGCGTATCAGGCGGCCACGGACTGGCATCGGCGTACCCCGACCTTGGAGGCCAAGTGAGCAAGCACATCACCGTCAGCCTGGACAAGCGCGGCGTGAGCTGTGTGGCGAAGTTGCTCGACGACGTGGCGCCGCGGACCTGTGCGGCGGTGTGGGATGCGCTGCCGCTGTCGGCGCCGGTGTTCCACGGAAAGTACGCCCGGAACGAGATCTACACCTTGCTGCCGGGGTTCGCGCCCGATCCCGGCAAGGAGAACACGACGGTCACGCCGATCCCGGGGGATCTGTGCTGGTTCTCGTTCGACTCCGACGATCTGGGGAATCCGGCGTACGGGTACGAGAACACGACCGGCACCGGGACGACTGGTGCGATTGTCGACCTTGCGGTGTTCTACGGACGCAACAATCTGCTGATCAACGGCGATCAGGGCTGGGTTCCGGGCAACGTGTTCGGCGCGATCACGGAGAACCTCGACGAGTTCGCCGCCGCCTGCCAGGACCTCTGGATGGGCGGCGCGCGGGGAGAGACGTTGTCGTTCAGTCGGCTGTGAGCGGCTGCTGGAGTTCGGTGACCCAGTGCTCCGGGTCCTCCGGGGTGTCGAGGTAGAGCTCGCGGGCCGGCTCGGCGGCGCGGCGGCCGTTGTCGTCGAGCCAGCGCGCCAACGCCTGCCAGGAAGGCAGTACCTGGTCGATCGGGCCGCGGTGCACCAACGTCGCGGCCTGCGTCGTGGGCAGGTCGATCACCTCCAGTCCGTTGAGGTTGCCTCCGGCATCGACCGCGGCCGGCACTGTCGCGCGTACGACGACCTCGTCCGCGGACTGCTGCGCGTACAGGCACGTCAGCCGGCCGGATGGGCGTACGTCGGCGTCCGGCAACCGCCGGCCGAGCTCCGCGCACAGCGGGTGCACCACGGGCGTGATGTCGTCGGGCGTGAAGCTCGCGGCCGCGGCGGTGAGACCGACCAGTCGTACGGCGGGCAGTTCCTTGACCACGATGTCGGCAGTCGGAATGTCGGCTTCCAGACTGCGCAGACGTGACTCGACCTGTGCGAGTCGCGCGGAGCTCTCGGCCAGCATGGTCTCTAATTGGGCCCGTCGCATCGTGAGCATCGTGCGCAGTTCGGCTGGGCCGAGATTGTCAACAATCATCGTGCCGACCTGGTCAAGGGAGAAGCCGAGGTCCTTGAGCGCGACGATCCGGTTCAGGTCGGCGAGCTGACCTGCGGTGTAACTGCGGTAGCCGGTGACGGGATCGACGTACGCCGGTCGCAGCAGGCCGAGAGCGTCATAGTGCCGCAGCATCCGAATCGACACCCGGCCGTGGCGGGCGAACTCTCCGATTGCGAACATGACGGCAGTCAACCAGCCAGGAGCTCCGCGAACGTGATCGCGGTGTCGTCCTCGTGCCACGGACCGATCACCTGGGCGCCGACCGGCAGCCCGGCCGGTGTGCGTCCGATCGGCATGCTGAGCGCGGGATGGCCGGTCAGCGATGCGTGCGCGATCCAGAACACCTGTGTCTCATAGGGATGTCCGTCGATGGTCGTCGAGCCGTGCGGGAAGGCGACGGTGAAGCTCGTCGGGCACAGGAAGACGTCGATGTCCTCGAAGTACTGCTGCCAGCTCGCGCGCGCCTGCATCCGGCGCCGGTCGAGGTCGCGGACGTCCGCGGCGGTCAGATCGCTGTCCGAGTCGCCGTGCAGCGCGAAGAACAGTTCGACCTGGCGGCCGAATTCCTCCGCCTGTTCGTTCGCGTCCACCCCGGCCGGCCAATTGTTGACAATCTTCGCGCCGCTGCGGGCGAGGTGGTCGATCGTGTCGGACAACGCGTCGCCGACCTCGCTGGAGACGGGCGCTGCGGGGTGATCGGTGACGACGCCGACGCGGTAGTCCTGGAGCCGGTCGTGCCGGGGCGGGCGGAGGTTGTACGAGTACGGGGCTTCCGGGCCGGCGGTCGCGCGGAGTGCGGTCCGGAGGTCGGGGGCGGAGCGGGCTAGTGGTCCGATTGTTGACAAGTTGGGCAGTTCGGTCGGGAGGTACGGCGTACCGGGGATCTCGAAGCCGCGCAGTGGGATGAGGTTGTTGGTGGGTTTGAGTCCGTAGACGCCGCAGTACGCCGCCGGGAGGCGGATCGAGCCGACGAGGTCGGAGCCGTACTCCAGGTAGGTGAGGTCGGCCGCCAGTGCTGCCGCCGCACCGCCGCTCGATCCGCCGGGGGTGCGGTCGAGGTCGGCGGGGTTGTTGGTCCGTCCGTAGATCTCGTTCGCAGTCTGCCCGAAGTCCGCGAGCATCGCGTGCACGTTGGTCTTCCCGACGACGATCGCACCGGCGCGCTGCAACCGCTCCACGACAACCGCGTTCCGGTCCGCGACGTACTCCGCGAACGCCGGATTCCCCCAGGTAGTGCGCATCCCGGCCACATTGAAACAGTCCTTGACCGTCACCGGCACCCCATGCAACGGCCCGACCACACCACCGCGCCCGGCCGCACCACCGCGTTCGACCACCCCGCCCCGCCCGGCCGCAGCGCCCTGCTCAGCCAGTAGCGCGTCGGCCCGGTCCGCTGCCGCCAAGGCGTGGCCAGGCCGGACCTCGACCACCGCGTTGACCTTCGTATCGTCGACAATCCGCGCGAGGAGCTCCTCCGTCACCTCACGCGACGTGACCTGACCCGTGCGGATCCGCTCCGCGATCTCTCCTGCTGTGTACATGGAGCCGGTCTATGGTCTGACACCGTGTCAGAGTCAACGCCCGACTTCGGCTCCGTTGTGAAAGACCCGCTGGATGCGCGTCTCGAGTGAGCTGCAGTCCAGGTCGGAGCCCCGCAGCAGAACCAGATCCGCCCGCTTGCCCGCCGCGATCTCACCGCGGTCGTCTGCGAGTCCCAGCAGTGTCGCCGCGTCGATCGTGGCCGCTCGCAGCGCCCCCGCGTCACCCAGGCCGGCGGCAGCCAGATGCCTCAGTTCCCACAGCACCTCGGTGTGCGGCCGGACCGGGTTGTCGGTGCCCATCGCGATGCGCACTCCCGCGGCTATGGCGAGTCGCATGGATTCGAGGTGGGCCTCGGCGGCGCCGCCCGGTGTGGCGGACGGATCCGATTGGGTGACGGAGAGGGTCGGCACGTACCAGGTCCCGTGCTCGGCCATCGCCTGCACCGCGGTCTCGTCGAGGTACGTCCCGTGTTCGATGCTCCCCGCACCGGCGCGGGCGGCGAGTTCAGCGGCCCGCGCTCCGTGCGCGTGCACCATGATCCGCCGGCCTCCGCGTCGCCGCGCCTCGTCGACCAGCGCGGTCAGCTCGTCCTCGGTCAGCTCGAGGTCCTCGAGGCCCTTCCCGATCGCCAGCGAACCGGTGACGGTCACCTTGATCCAGTCCGCACCGGCCCGGACCATCCGCCGTACGACGGCCCGCGCCTCGTCGGCGCCGTTGAAGATCGGATCGGGCAGCGAAGGATCCTCGAAGAAGTCGAGCGGCCCGGTCCGTGGCGCCCACAGGTCGCCGATGCCACCCGTCGTACCCACTTGCCGCAGGCTGAGCAGCACCTGCGGCCCGTCGATCCAGCCCTTCTCGACGGCCATCCGCACTCCGGCGTCCGCGCCCCACGCATCGCGCACCGTCGTGACGCCGAGGCTCAGGAGGGTACGCAGCACGGGTACGGCGGACAGCGGACGAACCGACCGCGGCAGCCCGAACGGGTCGATCCGCGTCTGCGCGATGCACAGATGCGTGTGGCAGTCGATGAACCCCGGCACCAGCAACCCACCGCTGCAGTCGATCGCCTCATCGCCGTCCAGCCCGATCCCGACGTCAACAATCCGATCACCGACCAGCACGACATCCGCCGTACGCGCCTGACCGGTGGTGACGTCGAGGACAGAGCCTGAGTGCAGCAGGAGACGGCGAGTCATTCCGGCATCCTCGCAACCGCCGGGCTCACTCGGCAGCTATCGACTCTCGAGGTAGGCGAGCACCGCGAGGACGCGACGATTGTCATCGGGCGTGGGAGCGAGGCCGAGCTTGGCGAAGAGGGTGTTGACGTAGCTCTCGATCGTCTTGAGGCCGAGGAACAGGCGTTCGGCGATGGCCGTGTTGGACCGGCCCTCGGCCATCAGGGCGAGCACCTGCTGCTCGCGTTCGGTCAGCCCGCCGAGCGGACCGGGGCCACCGGACATCAGCGCGGCGACGACATCGGGGTCCAGCGCCGAACCGCTGCGAGCCACCCGCTGGACCGCCTCGACGAAGTCCTCGATATCGGTGACGCGATCCTTCAGCAGGTACCCGAGCCCGCCGCCCCCACCGCGGAACAGATCGAGGGCCCGCCCGGCGTGCACCCACTGCGACAAGAGCAGGATGCCGAGCGCCGGATGATTCGCCCGCAGTTCCTGCGTGGCTCGCAGTCCTTCGTCGGTGTGAGTCGGCGGCATCCGGATGTCGACGATCGCCACCGCAGGCCGGTGCTGATCGACCGACGTCAGCAGCTCGGGTGCCGTGCCGACTGCGGCGTCGACCGCGAAACCCTCTTTCGTCAGCAACTGGACGATCCCCTCGCGCAGCAGCACGCTGTCGTCGGCGATCACGACGTGCATGGCAGCACCGCCTCGAGTGTCGTGCCCTCGCCCTTCTCGCTGTGCACTGCGAAGCGCCCACCCGCCGCGGCGACCCGGTCGGCAAGACCCTGCAGGCCGCCGCCCGGTGTCTGCACCGCACCACCGGCGCCGTCGTCCGCGACACAGAGCAGGATCGCGTCGCCGGTACGACGTACGTCGATCCGGATCGCGGTTGCGCCGGCGTGTTTGGCCGCATTCGCCATGCCCTCACAGGCGACGAACCACGCCGTTGCCTCGATCATCGGTGGAAGGCGATCCGGCATCACCTGCAGCGTTACCGGGATCGGCAGCCGCGCGGCCGTCGTACTCAGAGCGACCGCAAGCCCTTCGTCGGCAAGGACCGGTGGCAGGACGCTGCGGGTCAGGTCGCGGAGGTCGCTCACGGTGCCACGCAGTTCGGAGACGGCGTCGGCGAGCAAGGCGGCGGTCGCTCGGTCCGGGCTCTCTCGCTCGGCGATCCGTAACTGCAACGCGAGTGCGACCAGCCGTTGCTGTGCGCCGTCGTGCAGGTCGCGCTCGATCCGCCGCCAGTTGCTGTCGTCTGCGTCGACGATGCGCGACCGAGACGCCTCGACCTCGGCAAGCCGTACGGCGGCTTGTGCGTGCAGGGCGGCGTTCTCGATCGCCAGGGCCGCGGAGGACAGGACCGCGTCCAGGAGCCGTGGTTGATCGGCGAACCGCCCGTCCAGCTCCACCACTGCCACCGCGGTCCCACTGGCAACCACTTCACGCCGGATCCGTCCTGGCACCGGGTCACCCAGGATCGCGGCGTGGCCGGAAGCGTCGACGACCTGATCGCCGTCGAGGTAGACGATCGTGCTGGTCGGGTCGCCCAGGGCCTGCGACAGGATCGCCGCGATCCCGGATGCTGCGACCTTTCCGCTGCGCAGCGCGGAGGTGAATGTCTCGATGGTCCGCGTCGCGATCCACGTCCGGCGATCGAAACGGCGGTCGACGGCGGCCCGGACGACCCGGAGCAGCGGGCGGAACGCGGCTGCGACGGCAAGGGTGCCTGCGGCAACCAGTACCGAGGAACCGGCGCCGGCGCGGGGGAGCAGTGCGCCGAGTCCGACTGTGATGCCGGCGTACAGGCCGACGAGGAGGACTGTCACTGTTGCGTAGGTGATGGTCCGCCCGACCAGTCGTTCGACGTCGAACAGCTCGTGACGGCGCATCGCGATCGTGACGCAGACGAGCAGCGGTAGCGGAGCGCACAGCGACGTCACCGTCTCCGCGACGACGGAGCCCGCCAGCGCGGCGGTCGCGGCGATGAGTACCGCGGTGAGTCCGACGCCCCACAACGCGAGCACGACCTGCCGACGTACCCGCGGCTGCCGTAGACGGACCGCGATGGCGGCGATTCCAGCGGCCATGGAGAGCGCGGCGAAGGCCTCGCAGATCCCGATGACAGTCAGCGCTGGGTCAAGGTCGGCGGGTACGGAAATGTCGACCGGACCGTTGTCGGCGACGATGCCCGGAGCTCGGTGCGGCCAGATGGCGACCGCGACCGCGATCGGGCATGCGAACCAGCCGATCAGGTACGTCACGAAGACCGGACGCCAGCGTGCGGACGGCAGGTGACCGTCCGGGAAGAGGAATTGGAAGAGTGGCAGGGAGGCGCCGGCGAACACACCGACGATCTCGGCTACGGCGGCAACCGTCCCGACGCGGTCGGTGAGCACACCGTCGCGGACCCGCCCGGCTGCATAGCTGTAGCACAGTGAGAACGCGACCAGTGCGACCCCGCCGGCGAGCAGCGCCCAACCGGCTCGGTTGGCCGGCTGCCGGTCGATGATGATGGCTGCGAACACGCAGGCCGCCGACCCGCTGGCGATGCCGACCAGCGACGTCGGATCCAGCGCACCTGCCAGGACCGGCCCGAGCAGGCCGGACACTGCCGCCAGCGATCCGGCGATCCAGCCGGTCGCCGCGAGCGCGTCCGCGCGGACGACCTGCCGTCGCAACACCATCCGCCCCCCACCGCCCATCCAGTGCCCACGCAGTACCTGTCCACCGTGTCCGGACCTCCGATGATCCGCTCCCGCCGGGTCGGCGACAACCGGGTAAACCCTGGCCGGATTGCCGGGTTGGCACCGCAGACCGGCCGCCGGCCGGAGCGGATCGTGGTCGGCATGACTACCACAACAGAGGTGACTGCGGTCACCGGGCGGCGACCGATGGGTTCGGTTCTGGCCGTCATCAGTTTGATCCTCGGACCTGTGCTGCTGGCTCTCGCGCTGGCAACTCTGCAGGAGCCATGGATCGGCGACGCACCGGACTACGCCATCATCAACAACGAGCACGGACTGTTGGTGCTGTCCTTCAACCTCGCCGCAGCGGCGTTCCCGTTCATGTTCGGTTCGGTGTTCGCGCTGGCGGTGGCCGGGCGCCGATCCCGTCGGCTGGCCGGCGCGGGTCTGGCGTGCTCGATCCTCGGGCTGTCGGCCATGTTCGCCAACAGCATGCTGAGCGTGCCACTGGTCCTGATGTACGGGATCGACGACCACAGCGGGTTCGACCAGCTCGCGGCGCGGCTCAGCTCGCCGCCGTTGGTGGCGTTGTTCGCGTTCCCGCTGTTCGTAGTGGGCACGTTCCTCGCCGGCGCCTCGCTCCGCGGGGTCGTCCCGGGCTGGGCCGTCGTGTGCATCGTGCTCGGAGGACTGTTCCCGATGGCGGTCATCACCGGGGTCGGCGTACTCGCACTGCCGATCGCCGCGCTCCGGATCGCCGGCAGCGTGCCGATCGTCAAGCGGTTCCTGTCACCAGACGAAGGGCAGTGAGGGCGTAGGCGCGTGCTGCCGTGACCAGCTCTGCGACGGCGACGGATTCGTCCGCGCGATGGGCCTGGGTGGTGACGGAGCCAGGGCCTAGGACAACGACCGGTACGCCGAGATCTCGGGCGATGTACCCGCCGTCGCAGGCCGCCGTCCACCCGGCGAGCGGCATCGGTGGTCCGCCGGCGTCGAAGCGCGCGGCCTCGGTGATCCGGACCAGGTCGGCGTCCTCGGGGGTCTCGAAGGCGGGCATCTCCATCGGCATCGCGAGCTCGACGGTCAGGCCGCGATCCTCCAGGTGCAGCGCGGCGATGCGGCGGTCGAGCTCGGCGAGAACTTCGGCGGGGGACTCGCCGGGGAGCAGCCGGCGGTCGGCGACGATCACGCAGTCGGCGGGAACGATCGAGCCGCCGGTGCCGCCGTTGATCTGCCCGACGCTCCAGGTCGCCGGGCCGAGCAGCGGATGGGGCGCGGCGGCGAGTTCCTTGTGCAGGCGTTCGATCTCGGCGACGACGGCTGCCGCGCCGTAGATCGCGTTGGCGCCGCCGTCCGGGTTGCCGGCGTGCGACGCGCGGCCGTGAACCGCGACCTGGAGGTACGAGTCCCCGCGCGCCGCCACGATCGTCTGCAGGTCGGTCGGCTCGGCGGTGATGCATCCGGCGTACTGACGGACCGGGTGCTGGTTGGCCGCGATGTAGGCGCGGATCCCTTTGCCGGTCTCTTCCTCGTCGACGACTGCGGCTAACTCGACCGGGCCGCTCAGTGTGGTGCCGCGGAGGGCAGCGAGGGCGATCAGGGACGCGGCGAGGCCGCCCTTCATGTCGGATGCGCCGCGGCCGTAGATCCGGCCGTCGCGCAGGAGGCCGCCGTACGGGTCGACCGTCCAGCCGTCGCCGACCGGGACGACGTCGGTGTGCCCGAGCAGCAGCAGTCCGGGATCGTTGCCGCCGGCAAGCGTGATCGAGACGTTGTCCCGGCCGGGCTCGACCGGAGAGGTACGGACGTCGAGGCCGAGCTGGCGACCCGCCGCGGTGAGGGCGGCCACCGTGGCGGCCTCCTCACCGGGCGGGTTCTGTCCAGGGGCCCGGACGAGATCCTGCGTGATCCGGACCAGCAGGTCCTCGTCGATGCGGTCCAGCACCTTCTGTTCGGCGGGCGTCAGGCTCATGCCCACCAACCTTAGGCTCAGTCCCCGGCCAGGTACGCTCGCCAGCCGCCGGAGGCGGTGATGTCACGCTCGGGGTCCGCGGCATCCGCCGTACACAGAAAGCCGAGGACCTGCCGGCCGTCCGAGAGTTCGAGCGGCCCGATCGCCAACGGGGGATCGATGGTCGCTGCGAATCCGCCCAGTTCGGCGGCCGGCACGCTCCACACCTCGACCTCGATCCCTGGTCCGTCCGCATCCGACAGGGTCCGGGTCAGGCCGGGACGCGGTCCGTCGACCAGATACATCCGGTACGACGGAGCGGTCCGGGCGGTGAAGGCGAGCCGAGCACCACGCCGTACGAGCTGATCGTTGAGTGGTTGGCCCGACAGATGAGCGCCCGCTACCGCGAGCAAGATGTCGGCGGCCGGTACGTCCTCACCGCACCAGAGAGCCGCCAGATCGATCACCGAGAGGTCATGGCCGGCTGGTGCCAGGAGCTGGATCCCGAACGGCAGACCATCGGCCCGATCCGGTCCCGGGAAGGCGACCGCGCACAGGTCGAGCAGGTTGACCATGTTCGTGAAGCGACCGAGGCGACTGTTCACGCCGATCGGATCGGCCGCCACCTCGGCCAGCGTCGGATGCCCGGGCGTCACCGGCAGCAGGAGCGCGTCGAGCTGCGTCCACAGATGCTCACTCTCGCGCTTCAGCGTCGCCAGCCGGTCGAACCCCTCGAACGCGCCGGCCGCAGTCAACGCCGCGCCGCCCCGCACGATCGTCCGCACGGTCGGATCGACTGCCTCGGAGTCGTCCAACTTGTCCCCGAACGCCAGCCAGCGCTCGGCCAGCCACGGTCCGGAGTACAGCAGGTCGGCAGCTTCGAGCAGCAGCTGTACGTCGACCTTGACCACGTCGCCGAGGCGATGCGCGTCATCGAGCGTCGCCTGCCACGCCTGTTCGTACTCCGGATCCAGACCCAGCCCGATATCCGGTACGCCGATCACCGCCGCCGACCCCGCGACGCGGCCCGGCCGGCGATCGGGGAGTGACGACGCTCGCCGCGACCACGCGTCATCGGGGTCGAAGGCAACCATCACGTCGAAGACACGGCGCGCAGTAGCGACCGATCGCGCCATGACCGTGACGCAGTCGAGCGACCGGCACGCCGGTACGACGCCGCGCGCGGAGACCAGCCCACGGCTCGGCTTGATACCGACGAGCCGGTTGAAGGCCGCCGGAACGCGACCACTCCCCGCGGTGTCGGTGCCGAGCGCGAAGTCGACCTGCCCGGTGGCGACCGCGACCGCGCTGCCTGAGCTCGAGCCGCCGGACACGTGCTCCGACGAGTAGACCGAGTGACACGCGCCGTACGGCGATCGCGTGCCGACCAGGCCGGTCGCGTACTGATCCAGGTTCGTCTTCCCCAGCGGTACGGCGCCGGCGGCGATCAGCTGATCGACCACGAACGAGTTGTCCTTCGCGGGCTCCGTGGTGCGCGGGTCGCCCGCGGTCGTCGGCACACCGGCCAGGTCGATGTTGTCCTTGAGCGCCATCGTCAGCCCATGCAACGGTCCGGGCGCCGGCTCGATCGGGTCGACCCGGGTGATCCACTCGTTGTTCATGCGCCCCACCGTGCCCGCTCGGCCTCGAACGCGGCGCGGCGTCTGGCGCGCAAGGTCGCGATGTCCACAGGTGCCTCCTGCTCGATCCGGCGTACGTCGGAGATCGAGAACGTCGCCGGTGCGGTCTTCAGATCCGCGCGCCCGGCCGCGATCTCGGCCCGCTCGTGCGCGAGTTGCTCCGCGCTCACCGGCGCGAATCTGATCAGGTCGAACTGCCTCAGTAACCAAGGTTGCGCGTCATCGGGGGAGAGCCGCCAGACCGGGACCGTTCGGCCGACGAGCTGGTACCCGCCGGGACCTTCCATCCCGTACACGCACAGGTAGATCCCGCCGATCCCGACCGCGTTCTGCGGCGTCCAGGTCCGCGCCGGGTTGTACTTCGTGGTGACGAGCCGATGCCGCGGATCGACCGGTACGGCGACCGGTGCGCCGAGGTACACGTCGCCGAGACCGACCACCAGGTACGTCGCGGCCTGGACGATCTCGAAGACCTCGTCCCGGGTGTCCAGATCGTTGACCCGCCGGATGAACTCGACGTTGTCCGGGCACCACGGCGCATCGGGCCGCACCGACGTGGCGTAGCGGCGCATCGCCTCGTGCGCCGCCGGGTGGTCGAACGCGATCGGCAGCACCACTTCGCGGGCGGGCAGCACCACGGTCTCGGGGTCGCCCAGGCCGGCGGCCAGGAACGCGAGCCGCTCCGCGAGTTCGGTGAGCGCGAGCCGGGCCGAGTCGACAGCGACGAGCAGCGATCGCACACCCTCGACGATCTCCGTGATGCCGGCCGGCCGGTCGTTCCGCAGGGCTTGGGCCAGGAGGTGGATCCAGACCCGGACCGTGAGGTCGAGTTCGGCCGGACCGGCCTCGACCAGCACGTGCTGCTCGCCCGCGCACCTGATCGTGTACGACGGCGCCGTGCCGGACTGCTCGCCGTGGTGCAGGACCTTCGGGCGGTCCGGCGTACCGATCGCGATTTCGGTAGGTGCTGGCTCCTGGCGCAGATCGGTCAGCCAGTGTCGGCGGGCATGGATCGCCTCGGCCGCTGCCGCGGGTGTCACTGGGACCAGGCGAACGGAGTCGCCGGCGCGTAGCTGGCCGAGCATCCATCGGTCGGCCTCGATCACCACGGCCGGTACGACGAAGCCGCCGAGCGACGGCCCGTCCTTGCCGACGATGACCGGGGTGTCGCCGGACAGCATGATACCGCCGACCGGGTACGCGGAGTCGTGCACGTTCGACGGATGCAGGCCGGCTTCGCCGCCGTCGGTCCGCGCCCAGCCGGGGTTCGGGCCGATCAGCCGGACGCCGGTGCGGTCGGACCGATGGTCGACAATCCACTCGTTGGCAAAGAACGTGTCGACACCTTCGGCGGTGAGATGCTCCGGTGCTCCGTGAGGGCCAGGGATCACCCGCATCTGCCAGGAGTTCGAGATTGTCGGCAGCTCCACCGACAACGGGGTGAGTAGGTTCTCCTGCCGGCCCAGTGGTAGCTGGTCGCCGGCCGCGAGCGGCTTGCCATCATGACCACCGAAGCCGCCGAGGACGAACGTGGACCGGCTGCCCAGCACCCGCGGCACGTCCAATCCACCCTGGATCGCGACGTACCCACGCATCCCGGGACCATCGAGCGGGCCGACGTCCAGCACCGATCCGGCCGGCCATCGGACGACCAGCCCTGGTCTGAACGGCAGATTGTCAACAGTCGGATTGCGCGCAGCGCCGCCGACACAGATCAGCCGATCCTCGTCGCAGGTGAGAACCGGCCCGGTGACCACGCACTCCAGCCCGGCCGCACTGTCCGGGTTGCCGACCGCGGCGTTGACCAGCGCGAACGTGAGTTCGTCGGCCGCCCCGGACGGCGGTACGCCGACATCCCACAGACCCGGCCGCCCGGCCAGGTCCTGCACCGTCGTTTGGATGCCTGGGGCAACAACTGTGACCACGGCCACCGTCACCACCGGCCCAGCAGCTGGATCGGCGTCGGATCCCAGCCGTTGCAAGGATTGTTGACCTGCGGACAATTGCTGATCAGCACGAACAGGTCGCGGCTCGCGGTGATCTCGACGTACTTCCCCGGGGCGGACAGGCCGTCCTCGAACGTGAGGCCGCCGCTCGACGTCACCGGCACGTTCATGAAGAAGTTGACGTTGTGGGTGAGCTGGCGCTGGCCGATGCCCGCCTTCGCTCCGTAGCGCAGGAACGTCTGCCGGCAGGCGTGCTGATGCCGCGTGAACTCGCCGTACCGGATGACGTTGCTCTCCTGCGAGCAGGCGCCGCCGACGGTGTCGTGCCGGCCGCACGTGTCGTCGGTGATCACGGCGAGCTCGTCGAGCCTGGTCGACACCAGGCGGGATCCGGTGGTCAGGAACACGGCGCGCTGCTCGCGGATCGTGTCGAAGGCGGAGTACCGGTTGTCGATGTCGTGGGCGTCGTAGAACAACGTGTCCACGGCCTGGTTGCCGTGCAGGTCGACAATCTGCAATCTTCCGCCCGCCGGCACGGTCACGAGGGCGCCGTCGCCGGCTTCGACCACGGTGTCGAGCGCGACGGTCGTTGAGGTAGCAGTGGTGGTTGCGATGGTTGAGGTGACGGTCATGCGATCAGCTCCCGGGTCAGGCGCAGGGCGCGGATCGCTTCCTCGCGGAGTTCGGGATCCGGTGCGGGATCTTCTGCGGGATCTGGCGTTTCGAGCTGTACGGCGACGCTTGCGGCAGGGCCGTCGGACAGCGCGTGGGGTGCGGTTGAGATGAAGATCAGGAGGTCCTGGTCGGCTCGGAGCGTGACCGTGTCGCCGGTGTGGGCGTGGTCGGGGACGTAGGTCAGGGAGGCGCGTGGGTCGTCTGCGACGGAGACCTTGCTGAAGAAGTTGATGCAGGCGTGCAGGTCAGGTTCGCCGAAGCCGTGCTTGATGAGTTCGAGGAGGAGGAGTTGGTCGGGGAGGGCGCCGGTGAGGCAGTCGTGCCAGTCGAGGCTCGACGCCATGACAGTCGCTAGCGCCAGGCCGCGATCCGACATCAGGACCATGCCGGGTTTGATGCGGGCCGACATCTGGGACTTCAACGTGTCCGGGATGTTCAGGCGATCGAGGCGGTCGGCGCCGATGATCAGCATCGTCGCGTTCGCACCGTCGGCGAGGGCGGTCAGGGTAATGGTGCGTCCTGCGCGCACGGGCGCGGACCATGCCGCGCCGCCGGGAAGCTCATGCGCGTGAGCGGGGGTCATGCGTTGGCGCCTTCGGCTTCGACGGCCGGGGTGGAGGTGGGCACGGGTACGCCGATCGAGGCGTAGTACGCCGTGCGCTGGGAGCGGAAGGCGAGGAGGCCGCCGATTGCTACGACGCTGAGGGTGATCAGCGGGAGGTACTGCAGGTACCAACCGTCACCCGCCGGGTCGTACACGTCGGCGCGAGGCCAGCCGAGGTTGATCGCCATCGCGAGGCCGTAGGCGACCGCAACAATGTTGACAATCAGACCAAGCCGCCCGAGCGAGAACAGCGGCCGCCCGTTCTCGTCCACGCCGCCGGGCAGTCCGCCGCCGGTCAGACGGCGTACCAGCAATGGCGTCGTGACCATCAGATAGGCGACGTACAGCAGCATGATGCAGACGCTGGCGAGGCCCAGGAACAGACCCGCGTTCCCGACGTTCACCACCAGACAGACACCGGCGAGCACACCGGGCACGACCGTCGCAGCGACCGGCGTACCGGTCCGGGTGGACACCTTGCGCAGTTGCCGCGATCCCGGCAGCACGTTGTCGCGGGCCATCGAGAAGAGCATCCGGGCCGCCGCGGTCTGGATCGCCAGCGTGCACACGCACACCGCGAGGGCGACGTCGAGAAGCAGCAGCTTGCCGGTCGTCGTACCGAGCCGGCTCGTCAGCACGTAGGGGAGGCCTTGGGTGGCGAGGTCCCCGTCGGTCAGCGACGGCGCGGCCATCAGCGCGGCGACGATCAGGAACGCGCCGCCGATCCCCGAGGCGGTGACCGCGCGGATGATCGTCCGGGGCGTCGTCGCGCGCGGCTTGTGCGTCTCCTCCGACAACTCGCCCGCGCTGTCGAACCCGACCAGCACGTACGCCGCCATCAACGCCGAGATCAGCAGCGGTACGACGTACCCGGTGCTGCTGTCGAGGTTCGTGGTGTGCAGGACGACGGACGGACCGCGCTCGGCTCGGGTTGTCAACAAAACAACGATCAACACGACGCCGACCAGCTCGCAGGTCACGCCGACCGAGTTCACGACCGCGGTGATGCGGACGCTGGTCGCGTTGAGCACAGTCGTCGCGACGAGCAGCAGACAGCCGAGGAGTACGGCGTTCGCCGCGCCGTCCTTCGACGCGAGAGCGGAATCGGTACCGACCAGCTGGAAGCCTGGCCAGACCGCGGGCAGAACGACCTGCAGTGCGATCGCCGCCGTGGCCAGCGTGATGATCTGCGCGATCACCATGGTCCAGCCCGCGAACCATCCGACGACCGCGCCGCCGAGGCGGCGTGCCCACTGGTAGATCGCGCCGGACAACGGGTACCGGGCGGCGAGCTCGGCGAAGCACAACGCCACCATCAGCTGGCCGGTGAGGACGACCGGCCAGGTCCAGAAGAACGCCGTACCGCCGAAGCCGAAGCCGAGACCGAACAGCTGGAACACGGTGGTGAGGATGGAGACGAACGAGAAACCGGCCGCGAACGACGCGTAGCTTCCCACGCGCCGCGAGAGCTGCTGGGCGTAGCCGAAACCACTGAGGTCTCGCGCGCCCAGTTGATCGGTGCTGAGGGTTTCAGGGGGTGCTGACATGTCGGGCCTCCGCTGCGTAGGGCCCTGGAACGCACACGGCAGCCCGGGGCCATCAAGGCCTCCCGGGCTTTTGTCCCGCCGTGGAGCGGCGCCGTCGCGATTGCCTCAACTCCAGCGACAGCACCGCCTCCCCTCTCGGACCAGTCCTGCCGTCACGTCGACCAGCAGCGGAACCCTAGGGGCGCCCCGCCATCCCGGCGGGTCTGTTCCAGTTCAGGACGAGCCGGTTTCAGCAGTCGTCCTCGTGTGTAACAGCGAAGTAAAGGAATCCTCTCACCAGTCCCGCCTCAGAGCCCGTAGCGGAAACCTTCGCGCCAGGACGCGTAGCCGGGCTGCCAGTCGAAGGTCTTCTTGGCGAGGGTGTTGTCGGCGCCGCGGATCTCGGTGAAGGCGGCCACGCCGACGTCGCCGGCGGCGAGACGACCGAGCCAGGCCGGGACGCGGAGCGGCGCCTTCGCACCGAGGATCCTGGCGAACTCGGGCAGCCACACCGCCGCCTGCGCCGGGTCGTCGTCCGCGACGTGGAACACACCGGTCACGTCGCTCTCGATCGCCTTCACCGTCGCCGCGGCCGCGTCGTCGTAGTGGATGAACGACCAGACCCCGCTGCCGTCGCCGATCAGCGGGAGCCGGCGCTTCTGGATCATCTCGACCATCGAACCGCCCTTGCCGATGTCGCCGGTCGGCCCGTAGAAGCTCGCGTACCTCAACGCGACGCCCTCGATCCCTTCGGTGTTCAGTGCCGCCGACTCGAGGTGCTTGATCCCCGCCATCGTCTGCCGCTGGGCGGGCACCGGGTTCGGGTCGAGCGGGTCCGCCTCGGTCTTCGCGGCGGATCCACCGTGTTCGAGGTTCCAGCCGGCGTACGACTGGACGACGAACCGTCGTACGCCGGCCGCCTGGGAGGCCGCGAGCAGGTTGTCGGTGCCTTCGGTGCGCAGCCGGTTCGTCATCGCGAAGCTGTCGTCGAAGTGCTTGAAGTCGATGCCGCCCTTGAGCGCCGTCATCTGGTGTACGACGACCTCCGGGCGGACCGACTCCACCGCGGCCCGTACCGCGGCGGCGTCGAGGCCGTCCGCGAGTACGGCGTCCGCACCGAACGCCCGCACCCCGGCCGCGCCGGACTCGGACCGGGTCATCCCGGTCACCTCGTGTCCGGCCGCGAGCAGCTGCGGTACCAGTGACCGGCCCAGTCCGCCGGTCGCGCCTGCCACCAAAACCTTCATGTCATCCTCCGTCGTCTGTGATTACGACCCGGAGGACACGCGCCGCCTCAGTTCTGTGACATCTCCTCCGAAATCAGCGTGAATTCGGTCGGTCCGAAGGAGACGTTGAGCTGACCGTCGACGGTCATCGTGCCGTCCTCGGTCCGGCAGGTGAGCGTGGCGAGGAACGGCGTCTCGATCCAGCGGAACGTCGCGACGAACGCGTCACCGGCGCCGTACGCGCTGGTCAGGACCCGCTCACCGGACTCGGGACCGGCGTCCTCGAACGGGCCTGCTGCGGTCTGCTCTCGCCACGCGCCGGCCGCGCAGACGAGGTCCTGGCGCTGGCCCTTCTGGTCCTCGAAAGTGAACGTGCCGGTGCCGTCGGGGTCGAGTCGTACTGCGGTCAGGCCGGTCGGGTTGTTCGCCACGAAGCGGTACGTCTGCCCGTTGCCCGGCGCTGGTGCGAGACCGGTCGGCGGCGCGAGCTCGAGCTGCTCCGGGCGCTGCGTCTCGGGGACGTCCTTGCCCTCGAGCGCCGGCAGCAGGTAGTCCCAGGCGGTGTCCAGAATCGCCTGCATGTCGCTGGTCGCGCTGGTGGTGATGAGCACCGCGTCGTACTCCGGGAAGACGAGGATGAACTGACCGAACGCGCCGTCGCCGCGATACGTGTTGTGGCGGCCGCGCCAGAACTGGAAGCCGTAGCCCTGTTTCCAGTCCGGGTTCTGCTCGTTGTCGTTGGGGACCTGTTTCGAGGTGGCCGCCTCGTACCACTCGGCCGGGACGACTTGCTGACCGTTCCACTCGCCGTGCTGGAGCACGAGCTGCCCGAAGCACGCCAGGGATTCGGTGTTGAGGCTCAGGCCCCAGCCGCCGACGACGATGCCTTCCTTCGACACCTGCCAGGTCGCTTCGGTCGCGCCGAGCGGCTCGAACAGCCGCGGCCGCAGGTAGTCGAGCAGGTTCTCACCGGCGAGCCGCTGCAGGATCGCCGACAGCATGTACGTCGCGCCGCTGTTGTACACGAACACCGTGCCCGGCTCGTGCTCCACCTCGAGACCGAGGAAGAGCTTCACCATCCGGCGATCCCGGCTGAGCGCCTCGACGGTGTCCTGCGAGTGCCCGGTGGTCATCGTCAGCAGGTGCCAGACCTTCATCGCGGCCAGGTTCTCGCTGACCGTCTCGGGCAGGTCGTCCGCGTCGAAGAACGAGATCACCTGGTCGTTCAGCGACAACAGCCCCGCGTCGATCGTCAGTCCGATGCCGGTCGACGTGAAACTCTTCGACACCGAGAACAGCAGATGCCGATCCTCCAGCCGGTACGGCGCCCACGCCTCCTCCAGCACCACGTGTCCGTGCCGCACCAGCATCACGGTCTGTATCTCCGGCCGCCCGGCGTCCAGGGCCCCGACAAAACTGTCGAGCGCGGCAGCGGACAGCCCCTGGGCTTCTGGCGTACTCCGTGGAAGTCTGCTCATTCTCAGCACGCTATCTCTCCGAACGGACAAATATCAGGTGAGTTCTGCCAGGCGGGCAGCCGTGATCGTCAACCCGGTGAAGGTCGACGACTTCCGTCGTACGGTCGAGAAGGCGCTGGCCGCGCGGGGGTTCGCGGAACCGTTGTGGCTGGAGACGACCGAGGACGACGCCGGCGTGACGATGGCCCGGCGTGCGATCGACGACGAGGTCGACCTGGTACTGGTCGCCGGCGGCGACGGGACCGTGCGGGTGGTGTGCGCCGAGCTCGCCGGGACCGGGATCCCGGCGGGGGTGCTGCCGGCCGGGACCGGGAACCTGCTCGCCCGCAACCTCGGGATCTCGCTCGAGCTCGAGACCGCGCTGGCCGAGGTGCTCGACGGCTCGGACCGGCGGATCGACAGCGTGCTGGTCGAGGGAGACCAGCTTCCGGCCGACCGCTTCGTGGTGATGGCCGGCCTCGGGCTGGATGCCGCGATCATCGCGGATGCACCCGATGACCTGAAGAAGCGGGCCGGTTGGGCGGCCTACGTCGTGTCGACGCTGAGGAACCTGAACCATCCGTCCGTCCGGGTCGAGATCATTGTCGACAATCAGGCCGCGGTACGCCGTCGCGCGCGCACCGTGGTGATCGGCAACGTCGGCACGCTGCAGGCGAACATCCCGCTGCTCCCGGACGCGGCGCCCGACGACGGCCGGATCGACGCGGTGGTCCTCACACCGCGCCGGATCACCCAATGGCCGCGGCTCGTGCTCGGCCTGGTGGTCAAATCCTGGCGTGAGGAACATCTGCAGCGCTTCACCGGCCGTCGTATCCAGGTCCGGGCGGAGCGGACGGTACAGCGCCAGCTCGATGGCGACACCGTGTCCGACGGTACCTCGCTGAGCGCTGAGGTCGACGCGTCAGCTCTGGTCGTCCGCGTGCCCTGACGGCTGGAGATGGGTCAGCTTGTCGGGGTTCACGATGCCGTGGATCGCGGTGATCCGGCCTTCGGCGATCGTGAACGACCAGACCGCAACGGTGTGATTCGACCGGTCGTGGATCCGCAGCGCGGGCTGTCCGCCGACGTGCACCGGCTCGGTGGTCAGCTCGCGGAACTTGCCGAAGGCGCCGATGAGCATCCGGGCCACGTTGCCGGCGCCGTGCACTGGACGGGGGAAGCCGCCCTTACCGCCGCCGTCGCCGGTGAAGGTCGCGTCCGGGGTGAGTACGGCGACGAGTGCCTCCAGCTCACCCTCTTCGGCGGCCGCGACGAACCGCCGGACCAGCTCGTCGCGTTCCTGCGGGGACGGGTCGAAGCGCGGTCGATTGTCGGCAATCCGACGGCGGGCGCGGACGGCGAGTTGGCGGCAGTTGGCCGGCGTCTTGCCGAGGATTCCGGCGAGGTCGTCGTACGAGTAGCCGAACACGTCGCCGAGCAGGAAGACGGCACGCTGGTCGGGGGTGAGTCGTTCGAGGACGACCAGGAACGCGGTGGACAGCGAGTCGGAGAGCGCGGCGCGGTCCGCGAGATCGACGTACTCGTCGACCGCCGGTTCCGGCAGCCACGGTCCGAAGTACTCCTCCCGCTGCCGTCGCGCGGACCGCAGCTGGTCGATCGCCAGACGGGTCGTCACTGTGGTCAGGAAGGCCTTCGGCGAGGTGACCTCAGGCTCCCGGTGCAGCCGCAGGTACGCCTCCTGTACGACGTCCTCCGCGTCCCCGAACGTGCCCAGCATCCGGTACGCGATCGACAACAGCAGCGGCCTGAGTTCCTCCATCACACCAATCACAGACGATCGGGGACGCCTCTGAGTGACAGTGTCACAGCACAGGTGTGTAGATCGTCTGCAATCGACATGAATACGATCACCTGGATCTTCAGCGGACTGCTGGCGATTGTCTTCACGATCTCCGGCGTCCTGAAGGGCGTCATGCCCCGCGCTCGTCTGATCGCCACCGGCCAGACCGGGATCGCCCCGTTCCCGATGCCGCTGGTCCGCTTCGTGGCGCTCTGCGAGCTCCTCGCGGTGGCCGGCCTGTTCGCGCCCTGGCTGACCGACACCGCCCGCGTCCTCACCCCACTCGCGGCCGTGGGCCTGTGCGTCGTCATGATCGGCGCCGCCACGTCCCACTCCTCGCTGCGCGAGCCCCGCTCGACAGCCGCCAACACCATCCTCCTGGCGCTGGCGGCTTTCGTAGCGGCAGCTCGGTTCGCCGGGCTCTAACGTCGCAGCTGGCCGGTGCGTGCTCGTTCGAGCAAGCTCTCGGCGGCTGCGGGTGTGGCGGTTGCCAGCTTGGCGGCCGCCGTCGGAAGCACCGGCTTGGTCGTGCTGAAGAGCCAGGTCTGGAACAGGCTGTCGAGCTGCTGCCCGGACACCTTCTCCGCGAGAGCGATGAACTGGCCGGTCGTGACGTTGCTGTTGCGGTAGGACTTCGCCCAGGTCCGCAGGATCGTGAAGAAGTCCGCGTCCCCGACAGCGAGCCGCAACTGGTGCAGCGTCATCGCACCGCGGGCGTAGACCGCGAAGTCGAACAGGTCGTCCGGGCCTGGGTCTCCGATCGGGAGCGTCCAGAACGGGTCGTCGGCCGGGAACAGGTTGTAGAAGAAGTCGAACGTCTCCTGTGTCGTCCCCAGGTCCTCACGGTCGCTCCACAGCCATTCGGCGTACGTCGCGAACCCCTCGTTCAGCCAGATGTGCTGCCACCGCTGCACCGCGAGGCTGTCGCCGAACCATTGGTGCGCGAGCTCGTGCACGATCACGCTCTGGCCGCTGACCGTGTCGGTGAAGAAGTCGCGGGCGTAGATCGGCCGGGTCTGGTTCTCCAGCGCGAATCCGAGGCCGTCCACGTCGTCGACGATGCCGCCGGACGCCGAGAACGGATACCGGCCGAACGTGTCGGACAGGAATCCGACGATCTCGCTCTGCCGGGCGAACGACGCGTTGACGATGTCCCCGGTGGTCGGTGGTGCGTCCGCGGCCGTGCCGACGATCCAGTCGTTCGGGTTCGGAGCGCTGCCGGCCGGCGCGCCCGGCACGGTCCAGCCGTCGAACGGATCGGCATCGGCCTCGAACGACGTCGTACCCTCGCCGGTCGAGACGACGACGTCGTCGACGACGACCCCCGGCAGTTGCACCAGGTCGTCGCTGGCGTACGTGATCGACACCTCGACGTTCGAGCCCGCGAAGGCCGACAGATCGACCTTCCACTGCTCGTACCCGTCGCTGCGACCGCTGGCTCCCCACCACGAGCCACTCGACCCGGTTGGCGTACACGTGCCGTCAGGCTGTGCGGTCTGGTAGTGCGTGAGGAACGGATGTAGGTCCAGCCAGAACGGGCACACGCGGCCGGTGCTCTGACTGGTGTGGCTGTTGAGATCGGGCAGCGTGGTCCAGTTGTCCTGGCCGACGGTGTGCGCCTCGACGAATACGTGGTCCCAGCCCGGCTCGGTGTCGCGGTTGATCCAGAACGACAGGTCCGCGCCACCGGCCGGCACACTGATGGTCCGGGCCAACCGCTTGTACGACGGCTCGTCCGTGTTCACGCGCAGCGACAGGGCGTACTGCTGCCCCGTCCGCGGCACGGCCTCGGCGAACAGGTCGGGGTCGAACGCATCCCAGTAGCGGATGCCCTTCTTCTGGTACGCGCGGATGTCGAACTGCCCGGTCGTCGCGGTGGCCAGGTACGACGCCATCGGCTCCTTGGCGTCCCAGGTCCACGTCGTCCAGCCGTGGTTCGTGCGTTTGTCCTTCAGAACACCGTTCGCGATCGCCTCGAGCCCGGCCGGCACCGTGACCTTGAACGTGTACGCCGCCTTGTCGCTCGGGTGGTCGTTCACCGGGAACCAGGTGTCGGCGACATGCGGCTCGCCGATCACGTCGGCGCCGTCGTCGGTGTGGATGAACCCGCTGCCGTCGTCGAGTGTCTGCGGTACGCCGTCGTACCGGATCACCGTGGTGAAGTTCTTCGCCTTCGGCAACCCGAACCTGGGCGTGACCGTGAGTTCGTCGGCCGCCCGGGACCAGCCCGCCGCCCGGCCGTTCACGGTGACGGAGCGAACCGTCAGCCCCTGCAGGTCCAGGTTGAAGCGGGACAGGTTCTGGGTGCTGCGGGCGCTGATCGTGGCGACGCCGGTGATCCGGTCGGTCGCCGGGACGTACTTCACGTCCAGGAAGTAGTGCTGGACGTCGTACCCGCCGTTCCCGTCGGTGGCGAAGTACGGGTCCCCGGCGCCGGGCGAACCCGGCGAGGACTGTGCGGTGTGATCGGACGCAGGTGCCGTCCCCGTCCCCAGACCGAGGCTCAGCATCGTGACCAGTGCTCCGGACAGCAGCACGCTCGCTCGTCGGAACATCATTCCCCCTCCGCTGTGCTGTGCAATTGGTCACCTTCGAACCTAGGAAGCACAGCGCAGCGAAGGAAGGGCTCGGACCCCCTAGGTCTGGACCAGTACGGCGACGGTCCGCGCCGGCACCGTGACCGTGCCGGTGGACGCAGTCCAGGTCGTCTGCTTGACCACCGGATCCGATCCGGCTGCCTGGACCGGGGACAAGCTCAGGTTGGCGCCGGTCAGACCAGGGACCTGCTGGGTGACGGTGGAGCCGGTGGAGTTGAAGACGACCACGAGGCCCTTCAAGGCCGGGTCGACGTCCGGGCCGACGGTGTCGTCGACGCGCATGGTGATGACGCCCGGCGTCGTACCGCTGAGCGGGAAGCTCAGTTTCTGATTGATGAGAGCGGCCGACCCGAGGCGGAACAGGGGAGTGGAGAAGCGCAGCTTCAGCAGATCGGCGGCCGCGGCGGAAGCCGACGCCACATCGGTCGCCGACGGCTTCAGAGCCGGGTTGGCGAGCAACGGCTTCATGTACTGCCACTTGGCCTCGTTGTCGGTCTTCGGCGGCAGCCCGTGACCGAAGCCGTTGTCGGCGCCGGTCCAGTCGAGCGTGTTGAACCAGTCACCCGAGTCGTACGAGTTGCGGTCCAGCGACTTGCTCCGCAGCAGGTCCGCACCGGCGTGCCAGAACGACGGCGTCTGCGCCAGCGCGGTCGTTGCCAGCGACAACGTGTTCATCCGGATCCGGTCCGGCATCGGCAGGTTGGTCGGCAGCTTGTACGTCAGCGTGTCCCACAGCGTTTCGTTGTCATGGGCATCGACGTACGTGATCACCTCGTCCGGCTGGTCGGCGTACCCGGCCGGTGAACCGTTGTAGTCGACCTGATCACCACGGACGTCGGCACCGGACGACGCTGACTTGAACGTGAACGATCTGAGGTTGCCGGCCAGCCCGAGTTGCACCAGATCGGTGTCGTGGGCGAGCCGCTTGGCGCGCTCTTCCGGTGTACCGTTCACCGGGTCGCCGTTCGGGTCGCTCGCCTCGCCGGAGCCGAAGCCCTGGATCCGCGGATTGTCGTCGAATGGCCCGCCGCCGCGGACCCCGTCCCGCAGCCGGTCGGAGAACGTGCCGATCCCGGTCCCGCCGAGATTCCCCTGCCGGGCCTGGACGAACAGCGCGTCGTTCGCGACCTCGCCGAAGTTCCAGCCCTCGCCGTACAGGTAGATCGACTTGCCGTCGACGCCGTCCTTGGCGAGCGTCAGCTTGTCCAGCGCGGCGCGGATCTTCAGCATGTTCGCCTTGGTGTGGTGACCCATGAGGTCGTAGCGGAAGCCGTCCACGTGGTAGTTGCGCGCCCAGCTGACCGTGCCGTCGACCATGATCTTCTCGGCCATCGCGTGTTCGGTCGCGATGTTGCTGCAGCAGGTCGAGGTCTCGACCTTCCCAGTGGCATTGAGGCGCTGGTAGTACCCGGGCACGATCTGATCGAGCACCGATGTCGGCGCCTGCCCTGCGGCCGGGGTGTGGTTGAAGACCTGGTCGAGGACGACGCGCAGCCCGGACTTGTGCAGTCCGCCGACCATCGTGCGGAACTCGGAGACCCGCGCCAGTCCGTCCTTTTGCGTTGCATACGACCCCTCCGGCGCGAGCCAGTGGAACGGGTCGTAGCCCCAGTTGAACCCGTCCTTCGCGGCTACTGCTGTCACGCAGGCCTGCTGCTGCTCGGAATCGGCCGGCAGCGACTTGAGATCACAGGCCGGCGTCTGCTGCCCGGTCTCGGGGATTGATGCAATGTCGAATGTCGGCAATAGGTGCACGGTGTTGAGCCCGGCGGCCTTGAGCGACCGCAGGTGCTTGGTCCCGTTGCCTTCGTCGGCAAAGGCCAGATAGGTACCGCGGTGCGCAGCCGGGACCGTGCTGTCGTTGATCGAGAAGTCCCGCACGTGCAGCTCGTAGATCGTCGAGTCGACGCCCCGCGCGAGCTTCGGTGAGGGAGTGGTCGACCAGAGCGCCGGCTTACCCGCCGGGTCGTTCAGATCAGCCGCGACGGAGTACGCCGAGTCGGTGGTCAACGCAACCGAGTACGGGTCTGTGACGACGTTCGTCTCGACCTTGCCGGTGCTGGGTGCGAACACCTTCACCTGATAGCGGTACGACGCGTTCTTCCACGACCGTGGTCCGCTGACCGACCAGGACCCGTCGCCATTTGTGCGCATGGGGATTGTCGACGATCCGATCATCAACCGAACCTCCTGGGCGGTCGGCGCCCAGAGGGTGAAGGTCGGCTTGCCGCCCTGCCAGGTCACGCCGTACGAGCGCCCGGTCGCGTTTCCGTAGACGTCGTCGAGCACACCCGGGATCTGTACGCCGGTCGCGTCCAGCAGTCGCCCGGCGTCGTCGTACTGCGCCAGACCGAGCTGACCGGTGAGAATCTTGCGAACGTCCGCATGGTCGAGTCGGAGCGTGGTGTACCCCGGTTTCACCTCAGCGGGGTCGTAGCGCAGTGCGGCCGAGGATCCGCCGATGTCGTTTGCATCGATCTTCAGCGAAGCGGTGTCCGACCAGTGCAGCCGCCACCGGTACCGCTCGGCGTGGTCGACCGCGGGGACGGCGAGGGTGTTGCGGTTGACCCAGTACGCCTTCGCCTGGCTCAGGTCCGGCTGTGCACCGGGCTTGGCCGTCGTCACCGTGAACTGGTGGGTCGCGAGCACGTACGAGAACGTGACGACCAGCCCGTCCGACGGCACTGCGACCGGTACGTTCTGAGCCGGGTAGCTCTCGTCAAAGGACAGGTTGTGCGCCACCTTCGCCTCATAGTTGCCCGCCTTCAGCTCGCTGGTGGACCAGGTGTAGGTCCCGTCGCCGTCCTGGTCGGTCAACCAGGGTCGCATGCAGGAGGGATCCCAGTCGGTCGGACAGCCCAGTGCCTTCTGGAACGTGCCGGGCACGGTGATGATCGGCCCCTGTGCGCTGGACGTGACGTAGTGCCGCCCGTGCTCGTAGTAGAAGGTGACTGGTCCGCTGGGTCCGGTGTAGGAGATGTTCGCGCCGTTCGCGACACCGCCGGCGCCGTAGTTCTCGTCCCAGGTCTTGTTGATCGCCGCCTTGTAGGCATGCTCACCGGCCAGGTTCGTGAACGTGCCCTTCCACACCTTGTCCTTCGCGTCCAGCGTCAGCTGAGCCTGATCGCAGTCCGGCGACCAGTCCGCGAGGCAGCCCATCTCGCTGTTGTGGTCGCCCGGGACAGACACGTTGGCCGGCTGTACGACGGGACCTGTCCCGCCACCGCCACCACCCGGTGCAGCAGCGTCACCAACCACGCCGTACGAGCCGGACACTGAATAGTTGCCCGAGGCATCCCGCAGTACGGCGCGGTACTCGAGCAGCGTGCCCTTGGCCAGCCCGGACACGTCGTGGAACACGCGGTACGGCGCGTTGTCGTCGGCACCGAGCCGCTTCCACGCAGTCGTACCCACAGGCCGATACCCGAACGTCACAGTGACCGGTGTGTTCGCCGGGACCGCAGCAGCGATCTCAGCCCGCCCACCGACCGTGGCACCGGTTTCTGGCGAGCTCATGTAGACACTGGGCGCCTTGGCGCGCGGCGGGACCTTGGTCTGGGCCTGGTACACCGTCACCGACAGAGGAGCCTGGCTGACCGCCACCCTGCCCTCGCGGTCGGTCTTCACCGACTTGGAGCCGCCGTACACCGGCTTGAGCCACGTGTTCGGTCCGTACGTCGCCACCGTCGCAGCGGCCGCTGTCTTCGAGTTGTTCGCGACCACCAGGTACTCGACGTTGTCGCTGCCGAGCCGACTGAACGCGTACAGGCCGTTGGTCTTGGACGCGTACCTGTGCACCTGTCGCCCGTCGGACAGGGCCGGGTACTTGGCACGCACCTTCGCCAGCTCCGCGATGTGCTTGTACATCGGCGAGTTGACGTCGTACCTGTCCTTCTTGCCGATCGTCGTCGTACCCGTGCCGTCGACGACCTCGTCGTCCGCGTAGTCGTCGGTCTGGGTCGCGAACATGTCCTGCCGCGCGTCCTTGTCACCCCCGGGACCCGTGAAGCCCTGCTCGTCGCCGTAGTAGATGACCGGCTGGCCGCGGGTCAGGTACATCAGCGAGTGCGCCAGCTTGTCCCGTGCGAGCAGGTCCTGACCGGCCGCGCCGCTCTGCTTCAGGAACGTGCCGACGCGCCCCATGTCGTGGTTGCCGAGGAACGTCGGCAGCTCGTACGCGTTCGAGTCCGTGTCGGTGTAGTAGTCGTCGTCCGCGTAGAAGTCCTGCAGCTTGGTACTCGGGTCGCCCTTCGCGTACGCGACCGCGCTCTGCTGGAACCCGAAGTCGAGCGTCGCCTGCAGCGCGCCCTTGGTCGTGTACGTCGACATGAACTGCGGGTTCGCGTCGAAGACCTCGCCGAACATGAAGAAGTTCTTCGAGCCGGCGTTCTTCGCCGCGGCCAGGATCGCGGGCGAGAACTTCTGCCAGAACTCGAGGTTCACGTGCTTCACGGTGTCGATCCGGAACCCGTCGATCCCGAGCTCGGCCCACGTCTTGTAGACGTCGATCATCCCGTCCCGGACCTTCGGCTGCTCGGTGAAGAGGTCGTCCAGCCCGACGAAGTCGCCGTACTCCGCGCTCTCACCGGCGAACGTCGAGTCGCCGCGGTTGTGGTACAGCGTCGGGTCGTTCAGCCAGGCCGGCACCTTGAGGGTCTCGTCGGCCGGCGTCCGGAAGACCGGGATGTTGGGGAAGGAGATGTTCCGGTCCAGCGCCGGGAAGGTGTCGCCGCCGGCGTAGGCCTTGTCGTCGAACTCCTTGCCCTGGGCATCCTTGTACGGCGACGTGGACTTCGGGATGTAGCCGTACTGGCCGGACTGGTAGTCGATCACGTCCGCCGTGTGGTTGGTGATGATGTCGAAGAAGACCTTCATGCCCTTGCGGTGCGCGAGGTCGATCAGCTGCTGCATGTCGGCGTTCGTGCCCAGATGCGGATCGATCTGGGTGAAGTCGGTGATCCAGTACCCGTGGTACCCGGCGCTCACGTTGGTGCCGGAGCCCTGCACGGGCTGGTTCTTGAACGACGGGGTCAGCCAGATCGACGTCGTACCGAGGGACTTGATGTAGTCGAGCTTCTGGATCACTCCGGCCAGGTCGCCGCCGTGGTAGAAGCCCTTGTCCTTCGGGTCCAGCCCGGTCTTCAGCCGGTCACCGGTGAGTCCGCCGGCGTCGTTCGCCTTGTTGCCGTTCGCGAACCGGTCCGCCATCAGGAAGTAGAACCGTTCCTTGGTGAGGTCCGGGCGCAGGCTCGGCGTCGCGAGCGCCTTGTCCGCAGCCGTCACCGTCGGTCCGGCGAGCTCCACCGGCTTCACCGTCACAACGTGACTAGTGTCGTTGTAACTGAACTGCAGCTTCGCCGGGCCCCCGATCCGCAACGGGATGTTCGCGCCGTCCCGCACGCCGCCGGCGCCGTAGTTCTCGTCCCAGCTCTTGTTGACCGTGACCTTGAACTCGTACGACCCCGCCGGTACGTCGAACACCTTCGTGTACGGCGCACTCGCACCCAGACTGGACGCGTCACAGCCCGGATCCCAGTCACCCTCGCACCCCAGCTCGCTCTGCAACGAGCCGGTGACGGTGATCACCCGATCCGCCGTCACTTGGGCCGGAGCCGGTGCCGCCGTACCCAACCCCAGTACGACTACCGCGGCTGCGGTGAAACCTGCTGTCAAACGCCTGAACCCGCGCATCACGTGCCCCTCCCCGGCGACTCACCCTGCCGGGGACGCTAGCCGCCGCCTTTTACCGTGAGGAGGGCTCGAATGTCACGGTAAGGTCACGAGGTCCGGCAGGGTGGTCTCGATCGGAGTGCGCACCACAGTGGTCGCCTGCTCGTCGTACGGCGTCGGCTGTGCGTTCAAGATGACCAGAGGCTTTCCGGCGTTCAGTGCGAGGTCGCAGAGACCAGCGGCCGGGTAGACCTGCAGTGACGTGCCGATAGCCAGGAACAGGTCGGCCGACTCGGTGGCGGCGACAGCTCGGTCCAGCACGGCCCGGTCGAGGGACTGGCCGAACGAGACGGTCGCGGACTTCAGGATGCCGCCGCACACCTCACAGGCCGGGTCCTCGTCGCCTGACTCGAGTCGGGGGAGTACGTCGGCCATGGGGATCCGGCGCTCGCACTGCAGACAGTCGACGTACCAGACCGTGCCATGCAACTCGTGGACCAGCCTCGGTGACGAGCCTGCCTTCTGGTGCAGCCCGTCGACGTTCTGCGTGATCAGACCGGTCAGACGGCCCTGCCGCTCCAGCTCCACGAGAGCGAGGTGACCCGGGTTCGGCTCAACCGCCCACGCCGGTACGGCCAGCCGATGCTTCCACGTCGCCACCCGCACTTCGCGACTGGCGACGTACTCGTCGATATCGAACATCGCCTCCGCAGCCGGATCCTTCGTCCACAACCCCTGCGGCCCCCGAAAGTCCGGGATCCCCGAAGCAGTCGAAATCCCGGCCCCGGTCAGCACGGCAATGCGTTCGGCCTCGATCACACCTCAGACGGTATCCATTCGGAGGCCAAGACGGACATCACGATCTCGTCTACCCATTCGCCGTCCCAGAGGAGGGCGTCGCGGAGGACGCCCTCGGTCGTGAAGCCGGCCTTTTCGTAGGCGCGCTGGGCTCGGGGGTTGAAGGCGTAGACGCCGAGGCTGATGCGGTGCAGGCCCAGCTGCTCGATGCCGTAGCCGACGATCAGCCGGGTCGCTTCAGTGCCGAGGCCGCGGCCTTGGCCGGACGGGCCGATCAGGATCCGGAAGTTGCAGCACTGGTTGTCCGGGTCCCAGTCGTTCAGCACGGCCTCGCCGACGACGGCGCCTGACGCGTTGTCGACGATGGCGAGGTCCAGCCGGTCGGTCTGGTCCTTGCGGGTCCGGTACCACTTGCGGGCCTGCTCCTCGCCGATCTCGCTGTGGCTGCCGGTCAGGCGGGTGACGTCCGGGTCGTCTATGGCGGCGGCCAGCGCGTCGTAGTCGGCCTCGTCCACGGGGCGCAGGGTCACCAGGTCCCCGGTCAGCGTCGGCTTGTCTGCGAAGTCGGTCACGTCGCGCAGTGTTTCAGCTGACCCGCCGTACGACGTACTGGTTTTCTCCGGCCGACACCAGCTCCTGGGAGCGCATCCGGCACCACGCCGGGATGTCGGTCGCGGCGGCCGGGTCGTCGGCCAGCACTGTCACCGTGTCGCCTACGGCAACAGTCGGTAGCGTCTTGGCCAGTTTGATCACCGGGAGTGGACAGAGCAGACCACGGCAGTCCACGTCGACGTTCACATGCCCACCTCCGCCCGGATCCGCTGCACCAGTCCTGGAAGGACAGCACAGAACCGCTGTACCTCGTCGTGGGTCGTGTCCCTCCCGAGAGAGACACGGACGTTGCCGTGGGTCAGTACGCCCATCGCTGCCAGCACGTGCGACGGCCGGAGCGTGCTCGACGTACAGGCCGAACCACTGGAGACAGCGAACCCCTCAGCGTCCAGTGCGGTCACCAGCGCCTCACCGTCCACGTAGAGACAAGAGAACGTGAGGATGTGCGGAAGGCGGTCGTCCGCGTCGCCTACTACTTCGACATCGGGGATGTCCGCGGCCACACGGCGGCGTACCTCGTCGATCCAGGCCCTGTGCTGCTTGTCGAGCTCCTCCGCCTCAGCCAGCCGCGCCTGCAACGCAGCGGCCGCGGCGAGCGCGTTCGGGACGTTCGGGAACCCGGGGGAGAGGCCGTCCTCCCGCTCGTCCATGGGCCACGCCGGTGCGATCCGCGTGCCCTTCTTCACAGCCAGCAGCCCGACACCAGCCGGTCCACCCCACTTGTGCGCACTTGCCGCGAGCACCGACCAGCCTGCGGGTACGACGTCGTGCCCGACGGACGCGGACGCGTCAACAAACAGCGGTACGTCGCCTGCCGCCGCAGCCGCCGCCTCGATCGGCTGACGCGTCCCCACCTCGTGGTTCGCCGACTGCAGCGCAGCCACAGCCACCCCAGGTCGCCGTACGGCGTCTGTGAAGGCGGCCAGCTCGACCCGTCCCAGCCGGTCCACGCCGACCTCGGCGGCCGCCTCACCGGCCGTGTGCAGTACGGCGGAATGCTCGACCGCACTGTGCACGATCGTTGCCCCGACCCGGCTGCGCGCGGCTCGTACCGCGGTCAGGCCGGCCTGGATCGCCGCCGTACCGGAGGTGGTCAGGTACAGCTCGTCCGGCCGCACTCCGACCGCGTCCGCGAGCACCGCGCGGGCGTTGTCCACAAGCAGTCTCGCGGTCCGGCCCTCGTGGTGCAGACGCACCGGATCGGCCCATCCGGAATCGACTGCCGAGAGCAACATCTCCCGTGCGGCAGGGTGCATCGGCTCGGCCGACGCGGCGTCCAGATACGTACGCTCGCTCACAGGGGAAACGCTAAGCCCTACCTATGCGCGGAACCGAGAAACGTGTCCAGTAGTGTTTGGTCGTCAGTCTCACTTGGGAAGGGAAAGGCGCCCCGTGGGTTCGAACGGCACGCCCGGAGTGGAGGAGCGACCGGCAGGTTCTGCCGGCGCCACACGGCCGGCGAAGCGTCGCCTGCTGGTCGGCAGTGCAGTGGTGCTCGGCACCCTGCTGCTGACCGGTTGCTCGACGGCGACCACTGAGCAGTGGAAACGACTCGGTCTGCCCGAGGGCGCATCGGACCGGACCGAGGCCATCCGCAGCCTCTGGATCGGGGCGTGGATCGCCGCCCTGATCATCGGCGTGATGGTCTGGGGCCTGATCCTGTGGGTCGTGGTGCGGTACCGCAAGCGCAACGACGAGGCACCCCGGCAGGTGCGGTACAACCTGCCGCTCGAGGTGCTCTACACCCTGGCCCCGTTCGCGATCATCGGTGTGCTGTTCTTCTACACCGTCGAGCACGGCAACAAGGTCACGAGGATGGACGCCAACCCGGCGCACACCGTGAACGTGGTGGGCCAGCAGTGGCAGTGGACCTTCAACTACAAGGACACTGTCGACGGCCAGCAGGGCGTCTGGGAGACCGGCACGATGGACAAGCCGGCGACCCTGTGGCTGCCGGTGAACGAGTCGGTCCACTTCGACCTGACCTCGCCGGACGTCATCCACTCTTTCTGGGTGCCGTCGTTCTACTTCAAGCTCGACGTGATCCCGGGCAAGACGAACAAGTTCGAGCTGACCCCGACCAAGACCGGCACCTTCGCCGGCAAGTGCGCCGAGCTCTGCGGGCTCTACCACAGCCGGATGATCTTCACCGTCAAGGTGGTCGACCGCGCCGAGTACGACGCACACCTGCGCGAACTGGCCGCCAAGGGCCAGACCGGCGCCGCAACCGGCGGCGCCGACGCCACCACCATTCCCGGTACAGGGGGCGAGAAGTGACCGACTTCGCCGAGCGCACCGGCGCTATCGGTAGCACCAGCGCGCTGCCCCGGCGGCGCAGCAAGGGTGCGTTGCTGGTCAAGTACCTGACCACGACGGACCACAAGCTGATCGGGCACATGTACCTGATCACGTCGTTCGCGTTCTTCCTGGTCGGCGGCGTGATGGCGCTGCTGATCCGCGCCGAGCTGGCCAAGCCGGGCCTGCAGATCGTGAACGAAGAGGTGTACAACCAGCTCTTCACGATGCACGGCACGATCATGCTGCTGCTGTTCGCGACCCCGCTGTTCGTCGGCTTCGCGAACGAGATCATGCCGATCCAGATCGGCGCCCCCGACGTCGCGTTCCCGCGGCTGAACATGTTCAGCTTCTGGCTGTTCCTGTTCGGCGGCCTGATCACGATCAGCGGCTTCTTCACCCCTGGCGGCGCGGCCGACTTCGGCTGGTTCGCCTACGCCCCGCTGTCGAACGCGGTCCGTTCGCCGGGGATCGGCGGCGACCTGTGGATCATGGGTCTGTGGATGGCCGGCCTGGGCACGATCCTCGGTGCGGTCAACTTCATCACCACGATCATCACCATGCGCGCGCCCGGTATGACGATGTTCCGGATGCCGATCTTCACCTGGAACATCCTGGTGACGTCGATCCTGGTCCTGATCGCCTTCCCGATCCTGGCGGCGGCGCTGCTGGTCCTGGAGGCGGATCGAACACTCGGGGCCCATGTCTTCGACGCTGCCAACGGTGGGCCAATACTCTGGCAACACTTGTTCTGGTTCTTCGGGCATCCCGAGGTGTACATCATCGCGCTGCCGTTCTTCGGCATCGTGACCGAGATCCTGCCGGTCTTCAGCCGGAAGCCGGTCTTCGGCTACATCGGTCTGGTCAGCGCGACCCTCGGTATCGCGGTCCTCTCGGTGGCGGTGTGGGCCCACCACATGTTCGTCACCGGCGCGGTGAACCTGCCGTTCTTCTCGTTCATGACGTTCCTGATCGCGGTCCCGACCGGCGTGAAGTTCTTCAACTGGATCGGCACGATCTGGGGCGGGTCGGTCTCGTTCGACACGCCGATGCTCTGGTCGGTGGGCTTCCTGACCACGTTCCTGTTCGGCGGTCTGACCGGCGTCATCCTGGCCTCGCCGGCACTGGACTACCAGCTGTCCGACTCGTACTTCGTGGTCGCGCACTTCCACTACGTCGTCTTCGGCACCGTGGTGTTCGCGATGTTCGCCGGGTTCTACTTCTGGTGGCCGAAGTTCACCGGGCGGATGCTCGACGAGCGGCTCGGGAAGCTGCATTTCTGGTTGCTGTTCATCGGCTTCCACACCACGTTCCTGGTGCAGCACTGGCTGGGCGTCGAGGGCATGCCGCGGCGCTACGCGTCGTACGGCGCCAACGAGGGCTTCACCACGCTGAACGAGGTGTCCAGCGTCGGCGCCTTCATCCTGGGCGCGTCGATGCTGCCGTTCTTCTACAACATCTACAAGTCCCGTAAGACGCCGCTCGTGGGCGTCGACGACCCGTGGGGCTGGGGCCGCTCGCTGGAGTGGGCGACCAGCTCGCCGCCGCCGCGGCACAACTTCGAGAAGCTGCCCCGGATCCGTTCGGAGTCCCCGGCGTTCGACCTGCACCACGCCGACCTGGCGCTGGCGGAGTACCCGGACAACCGGGCCGGCAAGGACAACCTGCTGGACGCCGGTGAGGACGAGGGCCGGGTCGAGCATCTCGAGGAGATCGCCGACGGCGCGACCGAGGGGAAGGACAAGGCGTGAAGGTCGAAGCCTGGGTCTTCGGGATCCTGAGTGTGTTCGTGCTCGTCGTCACGCCGATCTACTGGCTGATGTCCGAGGACCCGACCGGCACCACCGCACTGGTGATGACGTTCTTCCTGTCGCTGCTGGTGGCGTTCTACCTGAGCGTCACCGCCCGGCGGATGGACGCCCGCCCTGAGGACCGCAAGGAAGCCGAGATCGTCGAAGGGGCCGGTGAGCTCGGCTTCTTCCCGCCGTACTCCTGGTGGCCGCTGTGGTGCGCGCTGACGCTGGCGGTCGTTGTCCTCGGCATCGTCTTCGGCTGGTGGCTGTTCATCGCCGGCTGCGGCATCGGCATCGTCACGCTGAGCGGGTTCATCTTCGAGTACTACCGTGGTGACCACGCTCACTAGTTGAGAGTCGTACGAAAAACGCCGTCCGGGAACGAACCGGGCGGCGTTTTCGTGCGTCTGTTGTAGTGCGAAGCGGTACGGAGGGTTGTGGACCGTACCAGTTCGGTACCGTGCGGATGCAAAGAAATGTCGCTGCGGCAGGTTACCCTTACCGCGGTCTGACTAAACAGGGGAGAACTGGGGAATGGTGAGCGGTTCGGTGAGGAAGCACGGCCTTGCCGTGGCGGGGATCTGCGTCCTGCTGCTGGCCGGCACGGCCTGTAGCGACACAGAGGCCGGCGGCGGCAATGGCGGCGGCGGGCAGTCGACCCCCAGTACGTCGCAGAGCAACTCGCCAGGTGCCTCCAGCACACCAGGGACCTCGACGACTCCGTCGGAGACCCCGGCGTCGGCCAGCATTGCGGTCGTGCCCGCCAAGGGCGCGTCGTCGGTGCAGCCGGACAAGCCGGTGACGGTGACCACCACGGCCGGCAAGCTGACCGCGGTGACGCTCAAGGACGACGACGGCGACAAGGTGACCGGCAGCTTCAACGCCGACAAGACGCAGTGGACGTCGTCGCCGCAGCTCAAGCCCGGCGCGTCGTACACGGTGACCGGCTCTGCCGAGGGCACCGACGGCGGCACCGTGCCGATTAGCTCGACCTTCAAGACGCTGAAGGCGTCGAAGAGCCTGAAGGCCTCGGTCGTCCCGCTGAACGGCGAGACCGTCGGCGTCGCGCTGCCGATCCAGATCTTCTGGAACAACCCGGTCAAGGACCGCGCCGCGGTCGAGAAGCGGCTCTCGGTGAAGACCTCGGTCCCGGTCGACGGCAGCTGGCACTGGGTGAACAGCAAGCAGGTCAACTACCGCCCGAAGAACTACTGGCCGGCCGGCACCAAGGTGACCGTCGACATCGGCACCCTCGGCGTCAACGCGGGCAACAACACGTGGGGCACCGCGAGCCGGACCATCGCATTCACCATCGGCAAGTCGGTGGTCACCAACATCAACGTCAAGAAGCACACGATGACGGTGACGATCAACGGCAAGCTGGCCCGGACCATCCCGATCACCGCCGGCAAGGACGGCTTCACCACCCGCAGCGGGGTGAAGGTGATCATGGAGAAGTACACGGTCAAGCGGATGGACGCGGCGACGGTCGGCCTGAAGCCCGGCGACCCGGAGTACTACAACATCCCGGACGTGAAGTGGGCCCAGCGGGTCACCAGCTCCGGCGAGTTCATCCACGGCGCCCCGTGGTCGGCCGGCAGCCAGGGCAGCTCCAACGTCAGCCACGGCTGCGTCGGCATGAGCCTCAAGGACGCCCAGTGGTACTTCAACCAGACCCTCCGCGGCGACCCGGTGATCGTCACCGGCACCAACCGCCACATGGAGCCCGGTAACGGCTGGACCGACTGGAACACCACCTGGGCCGCCTACAAGGCAGGCTCCGCCCTCTCCTGACACACCAAGACGCAACAGCCTCCTCCCCGCATGCCCGCGGGCAGGAGGCTGTTGTGTTTCACGGTGTGTTTCACCCCGCCGGTACGTCGACCAACGCGAAGTCGGCCCTCCGTCGGTGATGACTGTGGTGCCTCGGGGGTGGTTGTGCCCAGGTTGGGCGGGTGACTTCGACCGTTCCGTCGGTGATCGTGACGGTCCACTGACCGTTGTGCAGGTCGACGTGGTGGCGCCTGCACACGAGAACCAGGTTGGAGGTCTTCGTCTCGCCGCCGTCGATCCAGGAGCGCAGGTGGTGCGCGTCGCACATGATCGGCGGGGCTCCACAGATGACGCAGCCCCGGTCGCGGGCGTTGAGCGCGCGACGCATCGCCCGGGTCACCAGGCGTTCGCTGCGGCCCACGTCCAGGGGCTCGGAGTTCGCACCGAGAACGAGCGGGATGATCCTCGCGTCGCAGGCCTGCCGCCGTACCGTGGCGGCCGACAGCCCGTCGCCGTACACCAGCCGGCCGCTCGCGTTCGCGGTCGCCGCCTTCAGGTCCTCGAAGTCGATGGTGACCGTCAGCTGCGCCTTGGCCCCGAACCCGGGCACCACGTCAGAAGCGGAGTCTCCCACGCCAACGTCGGTCTTTTGCGCGGTATCGGTCGCCGCGGCGGCGATGCTGAGGGTGGCAGACAGCGCGTCGGCCTGACGCTTCTCGCGGGAGCGCGGGTCGTGTTCGCCGTCGGCGGTCTTGTGAGGGCGGGCACCGGCGTGGATCAGGGCACGGAAGAGTTCGGCGTTCTCGTTGGCGAGATAGCCGCGGAACTTCACTCCGCGATCCGCCGGCGTGAAGGTCAACGACTCGCGGGCGTAGGCCGTCTCTTCTTCCGGCTCGGGGCCGTCGGTGTCCAGAATGTCCCGCATCTGGTTGCCGGCCTGGCGCAGCTCACTGGGAGACAGGTGCGCGGCGAGCTTCACCAGCGGGCGCTCGGCCGCGTCGAGATCAGCGACCGGCACATGCGACGGCACCCGTTCGAGCGCAGACACGATCGCCTCGGCTTGCGCCGGCCGCAGCAACCACTCGCTCTCGTCGTCCTCAGTGCTGTCGTCGAGGGCGCTGGATACGGCGTGGTACTTCGGTAGGGCCTGCGCGAGGCGGAGCGCTCGGCGAGCCACCGGTGCGTCCTGGCGGTACCGGAACCGCAGGAGCTCCGCGGTGTCACGAGCGCCGAGCTCGGCGGCGTACCCGGTGCTCTCGATCGCGGCGATCACCGCCAACCGATACGTCTCCCGGTGCGCGGCCTCGGCTTCCAGTGCGTCGAGAGTCGACAGCAGTTCGCTGCCACTCATCGACCACACCGGCCGCTCGTCCAGGAGTTCCATGGCATCGACCCTAGAACGCCCGGCCGTCGACCGACGAACCAGAATCCCCTTATTTTGTGGGCAATTCGTGGACCCACACAGCCCACACCTCGTCCGCGTGGAGGGACGGAAGGGAGTGGTGGGTCGCGGTTTCGAGCTGTACGACGGTTGCGGCGGGGGAGACTGTCGTGACTCGGCGGGTGAGGTGAGCTGCGTCGTGACTCTTGCTGTGGCCGGCAACGAAGACCAGTGGTGCCAGGTCTCGCAGCTGGTCGTCGGTGGGGCGTTTGGTGCGGACGAACGGGGTCGACGGCTGTTCCGCGGCCAGGCCGGCCAGTTCCAGGATCTGTGGATCGAGTGGGAGGCCCTGCGTCTCCCAACGCAGGAACGCGGCGGTGCGCTTCCGGGAGGGGCGCAGCAGGCCGGGCAGGGCGCGGAGGATGTACGGAACCCGCAGGCCGGTGTAGCAGTCCGTCGGGTCGAGCAGGGTGAGGTGGTCGACGCGGACCGGGTTAGCGATCGTGTAGGTGAGTGCGAGCCAGGCGCCGTACGAGTGACCGCACAACGCGGCTCGCGTGATGCCGAGGCCGTTGAAGGTGTTGCTCAACCACGTATGCAGGTCGGCCGGCGTCTTCGGCGTCCGACCACTGTTCGTACTGCGGCCCGCGTCGACGATCAGATCGATCGCGTAGACGCGGTGCCGTTCAGCGAGCCGCGGCGCGATCGCGAACCACACCGGCGACGTCGCGCCGTGCCCGGGCAGCAGTACGACGGGAGGTCCGTCAGCGGGACCGCATGCGTTGACGTGGGTCGTGCCGAACTCGTCGGTGAGCTCGAGCTGCTCGACCGGTACGTCCCAGCGGGCGAGGAGAGCGTCGTACGCGTCCTGAAAGCTCATGCTGCCGAGAATAGCTCACTCAGTGAGGTAAAGTATCCGGCATGCGTGAAGGAGTGACACCGGCCGACCCGGAACGGGCCGCCGCACTGGACGTGGTGCACCTGCTCCGGGAGGTCGCCCTGCGGTACGACCTGGCTGTCGCAGAGTTCGCCGGTACGACGGGATTGCACAGGACCGACGTACGCGCGCTCGTACGCCTCCTGGACGCCGAACGTGCCGGGCTGGAGGCCACGCCCAGCTGGCTCGCTCAGCAGCTCGGAATGACTTCTCAGGCGACGACAGCCGTCATCCACCGCCTGGAGGCCGCCGGGCACGTCGAACGCCTCAGAAACCGCACAGACGGCCGCAGCCACCGCCTCCAGGTCTCCGACACCGCGGTAGCCCTCGGCTGGCAGTTCTTCGGGCCTCTGCTGGACCGCATGATCGCGGTGACCACGGCACTCACAGCCGCCGAGCGGACGACCGTCGGCGAGTACCTGACCGAGGTCGCCGAAGCCCTCAGCTGACCGCTTGCGGTCGAACCGGAGCAGATTGCGGCCGCAACCGGTCGACCGGCCCTCCGCGCCCGTAGGCTCGGTCCGTTTCGCTGGTCGGGGGCAGAACTGTGAGGTGACAGTGGCTGAAGAAGTCGCGCCGGGGTACCTGGTCGGCGGGCAGTACCGGTTGGTCGAACTGATTGGGTCCGGTGGGTTCGGACGGGTCTGGAAGGCCGTCGACGAAACACTCGACGTCGACGTGGCGGTCAAGCAGATCTGGTTGTCGCCAAGCCTTTCGCCGGGGGAGCGGGCCGACGCGGTGCGCAGGGCCACCCGCGAGGCCAGGAACGCGGCCCGGCTCCGCGACCACCCGAACATCGTCACCGTGCACACGGTCGTGGTCGACGGCGACTCGCCCTGGATCGTGATGCGGTGGGTCGACGGCCAGTCCCTCGACAGCATGATCCGTACCAATGGCCGGGTCCCGGTCGGCGACGTACGGCGGATCGCGGCCGGGCTCCTGTCTGCGATCGAAGCCGCTCATGCGGCGGGGATCATGCATCGCGACGTCAAACCCGCCAACGTGCTGCTCGGACCACAGGACGAAGTGCTGCTGGCCGACTTCGGGATCGCGGTGCATCCGACCGATACGACCGTGACCGCGACCGGGATGTTCATCGGATCGGCGGAGTACATGGCGCCCGAACGGCTCCGCGGATCGGACGAGCCGGCCGGTGACCTGTTCTCGCTCGGCGTGACGCTGTACCACGCGGTCGAGGGTGTGTCGCCGTTCCACCGCACCACCGCGGCCGCGACGATCACCGCCGTCATGTTCGACGACCCACCGGAACTGCAGCACGCAGGCGACCTGGCGCCGCTGATCACCGCACTGCTGGTGAAGGATCCGGCGGACCGGCCTTCGATCGGCGCTGCCCGTCAACTGCTCGGTACACCGACCGTCAAGCTCGCCCCGCCGCCGACGAAGAAGCTTCCCCCGCCCGAGAGGTCGGCGCCACCACAGAAGCCCGTCCAGCAGCCGGCCACGAACGACAAGAGCTCAGGCACCAGCGGGGCGCTCCAGCTGGTCGTCTGGCTCGTGCTGGCCGCCGTGGCCTTCTACGTCTACCCGAAGATCATCTCCCCTGCCGTGGCTGAGAAGGCGCCGGCCTCGGCTGCGTCGATCACCGAGGGACACGTCGGCGACTGCGCGGCCCCGGCGGAGGAGGTGCCGTCGTACCGGAAGGTCCCGTGCTGGTACCGATCGGCCGACTACAAGCTGCTGTCGATCGAGCGCGTCACAACCGACAAGCCGTGGGTGCCCAGTGACGAGGAGGCCGCCTGTGCGGGCGTTCCGGGATGGGACGCCGGCACCACGGACAGTGTGAAGAGCGGCGACCAGTGGCTGGTGTTCTGTCTCGGCAACAAATAGCAGAAGGGCCTCCGGCGAGTGCCGGAGGCCCTTCTGGTGCTCGACGTCAGGAGCGGTCGCTGGTGACCTCGCGATAGGTCTCCGTGTCCTCCGTCAGCTCGTGGATCTCGTCGGCGTCGTGAGCGTGTTCGTGCGCCTCCTCGATCTCCTGAGTGGTCGGCTTCTGCACCGCGTCGGCGAAGTAGAAGCGGGACAGCGCGGCGCGGGCCTTGTTCAGAGCGCGACGCGGGGCGCGGACGCCGTTCTCGTCGGTCTCCGGGCCGATCTCGTGCGGCACGAGCCGGTCCCGCGCGGTGAGCGAGTAGGCCTCGTACGTCGAGATCGGCTGGTGCTTCTCGGTGTACTTGCCCTCGGGGGAGCGCATGATCACACCGGTCTCCAGACCGTGCATCAGCCGGTCGTGGTCGGCCCGCTGCAGCGAGATCGCCCAGCGGCGCGCGATCCAGAAGCCCAGGATCGGGCCGAGGATCACCGCGAACCGCAGGAACCAGGTCACATGGTTCAGCGACAGGTTGAAGTGGGTGGCGATCAGGTCGTTACCGCCGCCGATCCACAGCATCGCGTAGAAGGTGATGAACGCGACGCCGATACCGGTCCGGGTCGGGACGTCCCGCGGCCGGTCCAGCAGGTGGTGCTCGCGTTTGTCACCGGTGATCCAGCCCTCGATGAACGGATAGAGCGCGACCAGCGTGACGAACGCCGGCGGGACGATCAGCGCCGGGATGATCAGGTTCCAGCTGAGGGTGATGCCCCAGAAGTGCGACTCGAAGCCGGGGAATATTCGTACCGAGCCTTCCAGCCAGCCCATGTACCAGTCAGGTTGCGCACCCGCGGTGACCTCGGCCGGGTTGTACGGCCCGTACAGCCAGACCGGGTTGATCTGCATCAGTGCGCCCATCAGGGCGGTGATGCCGAAGACCACGAAGAAGAAGCCGCCGGCCTTGGCCGTGTACACCGGGAACAGCGGGTAGCCGACCACGTTCTTCTGCGTCCGGCCGGGACCGGCGTACTGCGTGTGCTTGTGGTACACGACCAGGAACAGGTGGGCCGTGACGAGCGCCAGGATGATGCCCGGTATCAGCAGCACATGGACGATGAAGAATCTGGCGACGAAGTCGTCGCCCGGGAACTCACCGCCGAAGATGAAGAAGTTCATGTACGTGCCGACCACGGGTGACGCCTGGATCATGCCGTTGGTGATCCGCAGACCGGTACCGGACAGCAGGTCGTCGGGGAGGCCGTAGCCGAGGAAGCCCTCGATGATGCCGAGGAACAGCATCCCGAAACCGATCAGCCAGTTCAGCTCGCGCGGCTTGCGGAACGCGCCGGTGAAGAACATCCGCAGCAGGTGCACCATCATCGCGGCGATGAACAGCACGGCCGCCCAGTGGTGGATCTGCCGCATCAGCAGACCGCCGCGGACGTCGAACGTGATGTCCAGCGTGGAGGCGTAGGCCTCCGACATGTGCAGACCCTTGAGCAGGCTGTACGAGCCCTGGTACTCGATCTCGGCCATCGAGGGCTTGAACCAGAACGTCAGGAAGGTGCCGGTCAGGATCAGGATGATGAAGCTGTAGAGCGCGATCTCGCCCAGCATGAAAGACCAGTGGTCCGGGAAGATCTTCCGCAGGTTCTTCTTCCCGATCTTCGCGATGCCGAGGCGATCGTCGACCCACTTGACCGGTCCAGGGAACTCTGTGCTTGTTGACACTGTTGTCACCCTCGTTCGAAGAAGCTCGGGCCGACCGGCTCGTGGAAGCCGCTCTGCGCAACCAGGTAGCCCTCACTGTCTACTGCCAACGGTAGCTGAGGCAGCGGGCGGGCAGCAGGGCCGAAGACGACCTTGGCGCTGTCGGCCAGGTCGAAGGTCGACTGGTGGCACGGGCAGAGCACGTGGTGCGTGGTCTGCTCGTACAGCGAGATCGGGCACCCGACGTGGGTGCAGATCTTCGAGTAGCAGAGGATGCCGTCGATGCCCCAGTTCTCCCGGCCCGGCTTGGTGCGGATCTCGCTCGGCTTGATCCGGACCACGATCACCGCGGCCTTGGCCTTGGCGTTCTGGTACTCGGAGGAGCTCTCCTCCTGCAGCGGGGCCAGGTTCGCCGGCGCCGCGTTGACCAGCTGGCCGACGACCAGGTCGGACGGCTTGATCGGGCGGTCGGTGACGTCGTTGACGACCCGAATGCCCTTCGCCCAGATCGTGTTGTAGAGCGCCCGGCCCGGCAGCGGGCCGAGGTCGCGGAGCAGGATGACGGCCGGCAGGCCGAGGACGCCCAGGGCGCCGATCAGCGAGTTGCGGATCATCTTGCGCCGACCGAAACCGGACTCCTCCGCACCTTCCTTGAACGCCTCGGTGATCTCGGCGATCTGCTCCGGCGAGGAGTGCGCGGCGTGCCGCTCCTCGGAGATCTCCTCGTCGACCATCAGCTTCTTGGCCCACTGGATCGCGCCCGCCCCGATCAGGAACAGCGCGAGCCCGATGCACAGGCCGATGACCATGTTGTTGGCGTTGCCGGACAGCGGGCCGAACACCAGGATCGAGTCCCGCGGGATGGCGAAGTACGCCACGCAGGACCCGATCACCAGCAGCGTCGCCAGGCCGAACATCCCCGACACCTGGCGTTCGACGCGGTCGGCCGCCTTCGGGTCGATGTCGGTGATCCGCGGCTCGTGCGTCTCGATACCAGGGTCCGGGATCGGTTCGGCCACCTCGACGGTGCCGTGCTCGTCCTCCGGCTTCACCGGCAGTTTGTCGTCGTTGCTCATTCGGCCTTCGCTCCCTTGGCCTTGACGCCCTTGGCGCCGATCCAGACCGCTACCGCCACCAGCAGGCCGATGCCGACGAACCAGCCCCACAGGCCCTCGGACACCGGGCCGAGCCGGCCGAGTCCGAAGCCGCCCGGATCCTTCTGGCTCTGCAGGGCCTTCAGGTACGCGATGATGTCGCGCTTGTCCTCCGGCTGCATGACCTGGTCGGAGAAGACCGGCATCTGCTGCGGGCCGGTCAGCATGGCCTCGTAGATGTGCTTCTCACTGACGCCCATCAGCGACGGCGCGTACTTGCCGTTCGGCAGCGCGCCGCCGCGACCGGCGAAGTTGTGGCAGGCCGTGCAGTTGGTGCGGAACAGCTCGCCGCCGCGGGTGACCTGCTCGTCGGTGGCCTTGCTCACGTCGTACGACTCCGAGCCCGGGACCGAGGGGCCGGGGGCGAGCGAGGCGACGTACGCGGCCAGGGCCTCGATCTCCTCCTCCGAGTACGCCGGGGCCTTGCGCGGGATCTGCGCGCCCGGCTGCATCGCCGGCATCCGGCCGGTGCCGACCTGGAAGTCGACAGCAGCCGCGCCGACGCCGATCAGCGACGGGCCGGCCATCTTGCCCTCGCCGTTCCCGCCGCCCTCGGCGTTCAGGCCGTGGCAGCTGGAGCAGCCGACCGCGAAGAGCTTCTTGCCCTCCTCGATCTGCTGCGACTGGGCCGAGTTGTCCGCCACCGCGTTGTCAGGGGCGAAGGCGGCGTACGCCGACCCCACTGCCAGGAGGCCGAACAGGAGCACGACGAGGCCGGCGGACCGGTGCCGTCGTCGCGCGGAGAGAAAGCGCGCCGGTGACAAGGAAGGTCTCTTCTCACTCATTTGAGCAGGTAGATGGTCGCGAACAGGGCGATCCAGACCACGTCGACGAAGTGCCAGTAGTACGACACGACGATCGCCGAGACGGCCTGTTCGTGGGTGAACTTACGAGCCATGTACGTCCTGGCCAGGACGAACACGAAAGCGATGAGGCCGCCGGTCACGTGCAGACCGTGGAAGCCGGTGGCCAGGTAGAACACCGATCCGTACGCGTTCGACGAGATCGTGATGCCCTCGTGCACCAGCTCGGCGTACTCGGTCACCTGGCCGGCGATGAAGACCGCGCCCATCAGGTACGTGAGGATGAACCACTCACGCATGCCCCAGGAGCGGATGTTCAGCACCGAGCCGGTCCGGCCGACCCGGCCGTGCTCGGCCGCGAAGACACCGAACTGGCAGGTGAAGGACGAAGCCACCAGGACCGTCGTGTTCACCGCGGCGAACGGGACGTTCAGATGGTGCGTCATGACCTCCCACAGCGTCTCCGTGCCCGGAGCGGCTGCGGCGGTCGTCACCGACCGGATCGTGAAGTACGCCGCGAACAGGGCGGCGAAGAACATCAGTTCGCTCGAGAGCCAGACGATCGTGCCGACACTGACCATGCTGGGACGGTCGTGGTGTCCGTGTTCACGAGACGCTGGGAGCGCGGTTGCAGTGGCCACGCGGTCATTATGTCGGTCCTCGTATCAACTGACACGACCACCCCCATGCATGTCGGCAACTAATGGTTTCTACTGTGGAAGCGTGCTTCCCCTTCACGCCACGCCCGGCGACCGGATCGAGCCGCTGACACCGCTCCGGTTGCTGACGGCATGGACCTTCGAACCGGTGTTACTCGCCGTGATCGTCGTACTCGGCGCGGTCTATCTGTACGGCGTCCACAAGCTGCGGAAACGCGGTGACAAGTGGTCCCGCGGCCGGACGTTCGCGTTCGTCGGCGTCGGGCTCGGAAGCGCCGTGATCGCCACTCAGTCGGCGCTCGGCACCTACGACACGGTCCTGATCAGCGTGCACATGGTGCAGCACATGATCCTGTCGATGCTGACGCCGCTCGCGCTGGCGCTCGGCGCGCCGGTCACGCTGGCGCTGCGGACACTGCCGCAGCGGCCGCGGAAATGGTTGCTCTCCGTGTTGCACTCGCGGTTCGCGAAGGTGATCTGCTTCCCGCTGATCGGCTTCACGCTGTTCGTCCTGAGCCCCTGGGCGCTCTATTTCAGCGGCTGGTACGACGCCACGCTGCATTCGACCGTGTTGCACGACCTGCTGCACCTGCACTTCATCCTGGTCGGCTCGCTGTTCTTCTGGCCGCTGCTCGGGCTCGACCCGGTGCCCGGCCGGGTGATCTACCCGTTCCGGCTGATCTTGACGTTCCTCACACTGCCGTTCCACGCGTTCCTCGGCATCACGATCATGTCCGCGAACAAGCTGATCGCCGAGGACTGGTACACCAGCTTCGGCCGCTCCTGGTCCCCGTCGCCGCTGCGCGACCAGTACATCGCGGGCGGCCTGCTCTGGGGCTCCGGCGACATCGTGGGCGTGGTGTTCTTCGCCGTACTGTTCGTCCAATGGGTGCGTGAGTCACAGCGTGAGGCGCGCCGTGAGGACCGGCGCCTGGACCGCTTGGAGGAACAGGCTCGCAGGGCCGACCAGGCGCCCCGGTAGCATTCCGGGTGTCCAGTCGTCTTTTGAACAAGCTTGGGATGGATCGATGAGTTCAGAGCGTCCGCTGAAGGTCCTGGTCTACAGCGACGACCGTACGACGCGGGAGTCCGTCCGGCTGGCCCTCGGCAAGCGGCCGGCGGCCGATCTGCCCGAGCTCGAGTACGTCGAGTGCGCCACCGAGCCGGCCGTCATCAAGACCATGGACAAGGGCGGGATCGACCTGGCCATCCTGGACGGCGAGGCCGTCCCGGCCGGCGGCCTGGGGATCGCCCGGCAGCTGAAGGACGAGATCTTCCAGTGCCCGCCGGTGCTGGTCATCACCGGCCGCCCGCAGGACGCCTGGCTGGCGACCTGGTCCCGGGCCGAGGGCGCGGTCTCGCACCCGATCGACCCGATCAAGCTGGCCGAGGTCACCGCGGACCTGATCCGCCAGCGCCTCGCCAAGCTGCCCACCACCGCCTGACGCATGACCGCTTACTCCTGGCCGCAGGTGCTCAATCCGCTGCTGCGGCGTGAGGACCTGGAGGCATCCGCCACCGCGTGGGCGATGGAGCAGATCCTGTCCGGCGCGGCCTCGCCCGCGCAGCTCGCCGGGTTCGTGATCGCGCTGCGTTCCAAGGGCGAGACGGTGACCGAGGTCGAGGGCCTGGTCGCGACGATGCGCGACTTCGCCACCCGGATCTCGGTGTCCGGCCGGACGCTCGACGTCGTCGGCACCGGCGGTGACCAAGCCCACACGGTGAACATCAGCACGATGTCCGCGATCGTCGCCGCGGGCGCCGGCGCGAAGGTGCTGAAGCACGGCAACCGCGCGGCGTCGTCGGCCTGCGGTGCGGCCGACGTCCTCGAGGAACTGGGCATCCCGCTCGATCTGACCGCGGACCAGGTGGCTGAGGTGGGGGAGCGGGTCGGGATCACGTTCTGCTTCGCTCCGGCGTTCCACCCCGCGTTGCGGCATGCCGCCGTACCGCGTCGTGAGCTCGGGGTGCCGACCACGTTCAACTTCCTCGGTCCGCTGGCGAACCCGGGGAACCCGTCGGCGCAGGCGGTCGGTGTCGGCGACGGCCGGATCGCCGGGCTGATGGCCGGCGTACTGGCGCGGCGCGGGATCGACGCGCTGGTGTTCCACGGCGACGACGGGCTGGACGAGCTGACCACGCGTACGACGTCGCAGGTGTGGATCGTCGGCGGTGGCGAGGTCGAGGGGCCGATCACGCTCGACCCGCGGGAGCTGGGCATCGAGCCGGTGTCCGCGGACGCGCTGAAGGGCGCCGACGCGACGTTCAACGCGAAGGTCGTGCGCGCACTCGTCGAGGGCGAGCCGGGGGCGGTGCGGGACGTCGTACTGCTGAACGCCGGCGCGGCGCTGGCGGCGTACACGCCGGAGGCAGGCACCGTGACGGAGCGGATCCGGACCGGGATGGACCGCGCGGCCGAGGCGATCGACTCCGGGGCGGCGAAGGACGTGCTGGACCGGTGGATCGCTGCCTGCGCCGAGGTGCGCGGCTGACGTTGGCTTGAGCAGAAGGGCCGGCGAGGGAATTCCCGCCGGCCCTTCTTTTACTTGCTCAGCTTGATCTGGGAGACCTTGTAGCGCCAGACGTTCTGCCAGGCCGGGGTGGAGCCGGCGATGTCGGCGATCGAGACCGCCGCCGTACCGTCGCCGCGGTCGATCACGGCGATCATCACCGTGGAGAACGTCTCCGGCAGCTTCGGAACCTTGACGGCCACCTTCGCGGTGAGCTCGTGCCCCGGATGGCCGTTGACCGTGATCGCCTTGTGCGTGGCGCTGCCCTTGATGACCTGCGTGTCCTTGTCGTACAGGTTGTAGATCATGCGGCCGCCGACCTGGATCGAAGCCGCCTTGAGGCCGGCCGCGGTGTTCGTGTACGCGATCTCCGGCGGGAGCTGACCGAAGGCGACGTAGTTGCCCCAGCTCTTGCCCTTGTCGTAGTTGCTGTGCACCGTCAGCCAGATCGCGGCGCCGCCCCACAGACCGGCGCGCTCGCCGATGTTACCCCAGGCCGAACTCATGTTCGGCATCGTGTCGTTGTTGGAGGCAACCATCTCGGTACCGATCACCTTGCCGAACGGCGTCGGCGTCTCCGTGGGCTTCGCCGACGGACTGACCGTCTCCATCGGCTTCCCCACCGTAGGCAACGCCACTCCGGGAACGGCCTCAGCCTTCGTCCACACCCACCCCGCACTCAACCCAGTAGCGGCCAACGCCGCCCCCACCAAAACCACAGCCCCAATAGCCCGAGCCCGCCCATTACCCCCCAAACTCCCACCACCGTGAGCGCCTACAGACCCACCCGGCTGCACCCCAGCCGCCCCAGCACCGTGCCCACCAGAGTGCGCCCCAGCCGGACCCGTACCGTGCCCGCCCGAGTGCGCCGCCGTACCTGCACCGTGGCCACCCGAGTGCGCCCCAGCCGTACCTGCGCCCTGCCCGCCCGAGCCACCAACCGCTCCAGCACCGTAGCCACCCGCGTGCGCCCCCACACCCTGCCCACCTGCTTGCGCCCCCGCCGCCCAAGCCCCCTGCCCACCGGACTGCCCAGCACCGGGCCCGCCCGCGGCAACTCCCGGCCCACCGGACCGTCCACCGGCCGCTCCAGCACCCTGCCCCGCCGCGTACGGCCCAGCCGCACGCGAAATCACCTCAGTGAACGCCAACGGCCCACCCTGCGCCCCACCACGCGGCCCCGCCTGCTGCCCGCCCTGCGGTCCGCCTTGCTGAGCACCCGGCGCCCCAGCCTGCTGCCCGCCCTGCGGCCCACGCTGCTGAGAACCCTGCTGCCCAGGGCCACCTTGCTGGGCACCCTGCGGCCCGGCTGCCTGCCCACCTTGCTGAGAGCTCTGCTGACCAAACTGCGGCCGCGCAGCCTGAGGCCCAGTCGCCTGCACCTGCCAGCCACCCGCCTGCTGACCCTGCTGCTGCACACCCCACATCTGCCCCGCCTGGCCTTGCCCCGGCCCGGACGGCTGCGGCCCGGACTGCCCGGGCGCGGACTGCTGCGGGCCGGACTGCTGCGGCGCCGACTGCCCCGGCCCGGACTGCCCTGGAGCGGCCTGGCCCGGACCCGGCTGTCCGGGACGTGACTGTGGTTGACCCGGTTGTGGTTGCCCGGCTTGCGATTGACCTGCCTGTGACTGGGACGGCTGCCCCTGCTGTGGGGATAGCGGCCGCTGGCCGCCGTACTGCGGACCAGCCGGAGGAGCCGCATGCTGCGGCCGCACCTGCTGCGAACCCGCCTGCTGCGGACCAGACTGCTGCTGACCTGGCTGCTGCTGACCTGGCTGCTGACCACCGAACTGCTGGCCGCCGGACTGCTGAGGTCCGCGGTGCTGTGGGCCAGTTTGTTGTGCACCTGGCTGCTGCACACCCCACATCGGCGCACCCGCGCCCTGCGCCCCAGCCTGTTGCGCCCCACCCGGCTGTTGTCCGCCGGGTTGCGCACCGGGCTGCGGTGCGCCGGACGGCTGTGCGCCTGGCTGTTGCACACCCGGCTGCTGTGCACCGGACTGCGCTGCACCCTGCCGGGGTGCGCCGAACTGCTGTCCGCCCGCCTGCTGTGCGCCGGGCTGTTGCGTGCCGGGCTGCGGCTGTGTGCCTGGTTGCTGCGCGGTCGGCTGGGGGTTTGCCGGCTGCGGAGGTTGGTTGGTCCAGTGTTGTGGCGGGGCCGCGTGCTGCGGCCGGGCCGGTGGTGGGGGAGGCGGTGCCGGAGCAGGCGACTGCCCGAACAGCGCATCCGACGAACCACCCTGCGCCTGACCCGGAACCTGCCCACCCGGTGCCTGCCCATGACCCGGTGCCTGCCCATGACCCGGCGTCTGGCTAACACCCGGTGCCTGGCCAACACCCGGCGCCTGCCCAGAACCCTGTGCCTGGCCGGGGTTTTCCGGCAGGGGGGTTGGCAAGGGGGCGGGGGGTGCTTGGGGGGTGCCGGCCAGCGGGTCGGAGGGCTGTGGGCGGGCGGAGTTGTCCGGCGCGCCGTCCGGGGTGGTGGGGCGCGCGGGGTTCTGGTCTTCGTTCTCAGCCAACGTTGATTCCTAGGTAGGCCTGGTCCGCGGCCTTCTTCAGGTCCGGGCGGTTGTTCGGGATGCCGCTGATGTACGCGACCGCGGTCCCGTCACCGAGGTCGAAAACGGCCACCGTCAGGGTAAGCACCCGATCGGTCACCGCGGTCGTCGTCGCGGTCACGGTCTGCTGGAAGACCCAGCCCGCCTTCTCCGTCCGCTTCACAGGGCCGTTGGCGACCGTCTTGAAGGTCACCGGGATGTTCCCGTACATGTTTTCGCGCAGCTTGATCGACAGCGACGCCGCGGTCGCCTTCGGGTCGCCGTTGAATCCGGAGCCGGTGCCCAGACCGCCGACAAAGATGTCCGCGCTCCAGTCGTCTTGCTCGACGACGTTCTCCTTCAGGACGATGCGCTGGCCGTTCGAGTTGATCAGCTGCTCGACGAGGCGCTTGCGGTCCGACCACGGCGGGTTCCGGCGCGGGAACGAGATCGCGTCCGACGCGATCCGCCCGGCGCCCTCGTGCAGCTTCGGGTCCTTCGACTGACCCGGCTTGGCGCTGGACTGGTTCGTCGGCGAGGGCGAGCCGCTCTGCGTCGGCGTACCGGTCGGATCCGGGTTCGCCGTCTTGTCGTCCCCGTTGGTGAGCAGCACCACCGCGGCGACGATCAGCAGCACGACCGCGACGCCGCCGCCGATGATCAACGGCATCTTCCCGCCGAACGGACCACCGCCGCCGGAGCTCTTCGACTTCTTCTTGCTCTTGCCGTCCCGCTTGCCGACGCCGGAACTCAGGTCGGTCTGGCCGCCCCAAGCCTCGTTTCCGTCGTCACCCCAGGCACGCTGCGTCTGCTGGTCGCCCCAAGCCGGCTGGCCGCCCTGCTGCACACCAGCACTCTGCTGGGCGCCCCACTGCTGCTGGCCAGTCTGCTGCGCTGTCTGTTGCGCGTTCTGCTGATTGCCGGACTGCTCCACGGGCCAGGACTGCCCGCCCCACGACTGGTTGCCACCTTGCTGACCGGTCTGGGTGTCTGCAGTTGCCTGCTGCCCCCAAGGTCCTGATTCCTGTACGCCGTGCTGGTCGCCTGCACCCCAGCCGTTGTCGGCCGGCGCATCCACTCCCGCCGTACCCTGCTGCGAGCCCCAAACCTGCCCCGACTGCGCAGCCGGTGCCGCGGGCGTGCCCTGGCCACTGGACTGCTGTCCGTTCCAGTTCTGGTCCTGGGCAGGCGTCTGCTGCTGAGGCTGGTCGCCCCAGAGCTGCACCGGAGGCTCCGGAGTGGTGGTGGTGTCCGGCGCCCCTGGGACGGTCCAGAGTGGTGCGGCCTTCTCCGGCGTCTTCAGGTCCTCTTCGTCTGTAGCCTCGACACCCCATGCGGGGACGTCACTCGTCTGCTGGTCCTGGCCGTCGCCGGACTGGCTGCCCCAGTTTGGCGTTAGCTGACCGGCGGCCTCAGCTTCATCCGCCGCCTGCTCCGCCGCCAGCTCATCCGCGGCCCGCTCGTCGGCCATCTGCGTGGCCCGGTCGTCCGCAGCCTGCGCCTGCGCGTCATCAGCCTGCGTGCTCGCGGTCTGCGCGTCGGAGGCGGTTGCGTCTTCGGTCGGGTCTGGGGCGAGCTTGAGGGTCCAGCCGCTTGGCTGTTCCTCCGGCTGTACGTCGTCGGCGGCTGCGGCCTGTGCTGCTTCGTATTCTGAGATCTCGCGCTGCGTCCAGTGTTCCGGCGGCGCGGAGGCGAGCTCCGGTGCACCCCAGGTCGCGCGAGCACGATCAGCCGCGCTCGCCTCCTCCTCAGCAGACGCCGTGGATGTACCTTCTCCAGCGGACGCGGAGGACACAGGCTGGCCAGTGGTCGCTGAGGACGCGGGCTGGCCAGTGGTCGCCAAGGACGCAGTCGTTTCAGCAGAGGGTGCGGACGCAGTGTCCGGTGAGACTGCGCGCAGGCGCGGGCCGTCGGGGGTAGGGCCGTTGTTGCCGGTGGACTGTGAGTCCCACAGTTGCGGGGTGGCGGCGGGCTGCCACCAGCCGCCTCCGCCCGCTTGGTCGGCCTGAGCCGCGTCGGTCTCCTGTACCGCCCGCAACCCACGCCCCTGCGACTCACTCTGCACAGGCTCAACCGGCTGCTGCTCTGCATTCCAGTTGTCGGCTGTGCGGTGCTGCTGTTCGTCGGCTGGGCCGTGCTGCGGGTACGTCTGCTGTTCGCCGGAGGTGCCGTGCGGCTGAGCCGGTTGTTCGTTGCCGGTGGGCTGCGCCGGCCAGGACTGCTGTTCGTGCCCGGTGGGCTGCTGTGCAGGCCAGGACTGTTGCTCGGGGCCCCAGTTCTGAGGGGTCGCTTGCTGCGGGGGCTGGTCGGGCGTGGGCTGGTCGTACGACGTGAACTGGTCGGCCGACCACGGCTGGTCGTTGGCTGACCACGACTGCTGTTGGGTCTGCTCTAGGTCAGCCGCTGCGGGATTGCCCTGCTGCTGCGGCCACGGGTCTGGTTGGGCAGGCCAGGACTGTTGCTGGGTCTGCTCATTGTTGGGGTCGGCCTGTTCGTAGGAGCTGAATTGGTCGGCTGACCACTGCTGCTGGTTCGCAGACCACGGCTGCTGTGCGGAGTCGGCGGGGGCGGACTGCTGCTGCTCCGGCCACTGCTGCTGTGCGGACCACGGTTGTTGTTGGGTCTGCTCGTGGTCGGGTGCGCTCTGGTTGCCCTGGTCGTGGGGAGTGGCTGGCCACTGCTGGGTCTGCTCGTTGTTGGGGTCAGTCTGCTCGTAGGAGCTGAACTGGTCCGCTGACCACGACTGCTGGTCTGCCGACCAGGGCTGCTGGTTGCCTGACCACTGCTGCTGGGGCTGGTCCGGTGCGGAGGAGTTGTCCTGCGCGGGCGACTGCTGCGGCCAGGGGCCTGGTTGGGCAGGCCAGGACTGTTGCTGGGTCTGCTCGGTGTCGGGGTCGGCCTGCTCGTAGGAGCTGAACTGATCGGCCGACCACGGCTGCTGGTTCGCAGACCACGGCTGCTGCGCTGGGTCGCCGGGACCGGACTGCTGCTGCTCCGACCACTGCTGCTGATGCTGCTCCGACCACTGCTGCTGAGCGGACCACGGCTGCTGAGCGGACTCAGGCTGCGCATCCTGCTGCTGCGTCGGCCAGGACTGCTGCTGAGCGGGCTCGGGGTCTGGCTGTGCGGGCCAGGACTGCTGCGGAGCGGGCTCGGGGTCTGGCTGTGTGGGCCAAGACTGCTGCGGAGCGGGCTCGGACGGTTCCGCGGAGGCGGGGTCCGCCGGGTGCTGGACAGGGGTGGGGTCTTCTGCGGCCGCGGACGCGTCAGCCTCGGCGGCTAGGGCCGCGGCGTTGTCCTCGTGTTCGGTTTTGTTGGTCCACCTCTCCCCGTTCCAGAAGCGGATCGTGTGCGGCTGGCCGGTGGGGTCGGGGTACCAGCCGGCGGGCGGGTTGCTCATCCGCGTCCTCGCTTCGGCACCGGCGCGAAGGCGCGGACCTGCTCGGCAAGAAACTGACCCCGGACGTTCATGTATTCACCGTAACTTCAGCTCGTGTCAGTCGGATCGGTAAGTCCAGTCCCTGAGGACTTTAGGGGGTGTCTGGTGGTTCCACGCCTACTGCGGGGCACTCGGCACGGCACCTCGCCGCACGGGTGCAAAGGCCACGATGCTCCGCATCGAGACCTTCGCCCCCGCACGCCGATGCACCGCACCGAGCACCTCCTCGCTACGGCGTGGAACCACCAGACACCCCCTAGACCCCGTTCTCCTCGCCCAGGCTGAAGGCGGCTTCCAGGTCGTGGCTCGAGTAGGCGCGGAACGCGATGTGCGTCTCGGTGCTCAGCACACCCGGCACCCGGTTGACGTGCTCGGGGATCACAGTGGCCAGGTCGTCGTGCCGCGCGACCCGGACGAGGGCGATCAGGTCGAGCCCGCCGGTCACGGAGTACACCTCGCTGACGCCGTCGATGGTCGCCACCTGCTCGGCGACCTCAGGGATCCGTGCGACGTCGGCCTTGATGAACACGATCGCGGTGACCATGCCGTCCTCTCCTAACACCCGTCCAGAGCTCACACCTCAACGGGCTGAATCATAGTGTGGCCGAGGTGCCGAACCTGGCCACCGCGGTGATCAACAGCAACACCGACTAGCTCACTCGAGCAGGACCGAGCGGGCGGAGGTTGCGGCGGCGTTCGGTGGGGTGCTGGTGGTGGTCGGTGTGGGAGTTGTCGAGGCGGGTGAGGTGCCGCCCGGCGCCGCCGACCGGGCAGGTCCAGGTGCCGTCCATCTCGACCAGGCGGATGCCGGGGAGCTCGAGCCAGCGCAGGATCAGCTCGATCTCCTCCGGTGACGCCGCCGCGACCGGCCCGATCCCGGGCAGTACCGTCTCGGCCGACGCGCGCAACATCTCCAGATGCGGCCGCGGGTCGGTCCCGCGCGGGCTGAACCCGGCCGCCGCGAGCCGGCCGCGGCGGATCACATGCAGCTCCCAGCCGCCGTCGTCGGTCCGCCTGGCGGCACAGATCTCGGCGCACCCGGTCACCGACGCCATCCGCTGCATCCGCGCCGAACTCCGCACGAACGCGCTCAACCGGTCCCGGTGCACCGCGGCGTCCTCGAACCGCTCGTCTGCGGACAGTACGTCGATCCGCCGATCGAGCGCGTCCACCACGGGCGTCGGGTCCACGGTCAGCGCCGACCGCAGCCCCTCGACGAACTCGCCGTACGAATCCATCGAGATCCGCCCGTCGCACGGCGCCACGCACCGCCCCATCTCCGCCAGCACGCACGGCGACAACGAAGGATGTTTGGACATCCTCGCGGTGCATTGCCGGATCGGGAACGCTTCGTGCAGCGCTGCCATCGCCCGCTCGGCCGTCTTCCGCGAGCTGAACGGCCCGAGGTATCCGGCGTCGTCGTCGCGCACCTGTTTGACCAGCGACAACCGCGGAAACGGTTCGACCGTGACCTTCAGCCAGTGCTGCCGCTCCGGGAACTTGGACCGCCGGTTGTACCGCGGTTTGTGCTCCGCGATCAGCCGCAGCTCCCGTACTTCGGCCTCCAGCGGCGTCCCGCACTCGATCCCGCGAACGGCGGTCGCGATGCCGACCATCTCGCCGATCCGGTTCCTGGTCTCGGAGGCGGTGAAGTACGAGCGGACCCGCGTGCGCAGGTCCTTGGACTTCCCGACGTACAGCACCTCGCCGCGGTCGTCGGTGAACAGGTACACACCCGGTGCGTGCGGCAACGACTCGGCCAGGTGGCGCTTGGCGCGGACGGCCGGCGCGACCCGGGACGAGAACGTCTGCAGATCCTCCACCGTTTGCACGCCCAACGACCCGACCCGCTCGAACAGTCCGTGCAGCACATCGACGGTCGCGCGGGCGTCGGACAGTGCGCGGTGGTTCGGCGTGGTCGTCGTACGGAACAGTTTGGCCAGCGTGCCGAGTTTGCAGTTCGGCGCCTCGTCCGGGGTGATCACGCGCCGTGCCAGCAGGGCGGTGTCGACGACCGCGAAGTCGGGCCAGTCGTACCCGTGCACCAGGCTTTCGTGTTTCAGGAAGCCCATGTCGAACGGCGCGTTGTGCGCGACCATCACGCAGCCCTGCGCGAACTCCAGGAACGCGGGCAGCACCGACTCGATCCGGGGGGACGTGGCAACCATCCCGTTCGTGATGCCGGTCAGTACGGCGATGAACGGCGGGATCGTCTCCGACGGGTTCACCAGGGTCTGGAATTCACCGATCACCTCGCCCGCGCGCACTTTGACCGCGCCGATCTCGGTGATGCCGCCTTCACCCGGCGGATTGCCCGTCGTCTCCAGGTCGACGACGCAGAACGTGATGTCGCGCAACGGCGTACCCAGGTCGTCGAAGCTGTGCTGCACACCGCGGATCGGCAGCAACGGGTGCTCTGCGGAATCCTGGGCCGGCGCACGCCCTGGGCTGGTCATGGCCACGACGCTAAGAGCCGCCACCGACAATTCCGCAGGTGACACGCCTGCGAGTCGACTAGGCTCTCTGTATGCGTACACAGGCGATCACCGCGATTCCGGGCCGGATGCCCGCTCGCTGTGGTCTGCGTCACTGGCCGAGCAGCGGCCAGGTCGTCCTTCCAGCCGGACTGCGGACCGGTGACTGAGGCCGGCACCGCCGCGAGCTCCGCCGCTACGACTCTGCCTGAACCGGTCCGGCAACGCGTCCTGACGCTGGCCGCGCACGCACTCGGCCAGCTGCCCGCGTCCGACATCCCGGCGCCGCTGCGCCGGTTCGCCAGCTTCGCGCCGGCGAAACGGGCAAAACTGTCCGCCTCGGTGCTCGGGCCGATCCTGGAGACCGACGACCATTTCCGCCGGCTCGCCGCCTTCGAGGTACGGCGGGAGCACCCGGAGCTCGGCGATGCGGTGGCCGACGGCATCGCCGTACCAGCCGCGGATCCGGTCGAGGTCGCCGCGCTCGCATACCTGCTGCGCCCGGACGACTGGGAGCAGCACGTCGCCGCGGCCGCCCAGGTCCCGGTGGAGAATCCGCGCGCCGACGAGGAAGCCGTCAACCGGCTCGCCGACCAGCTCGACCACGCGCGCACCGAGACCCGGCAGGTCCGCGAACGGCTTCGTGAACAGGTCAACGAGCTCAAGGCCGAGAACGTCACGCTCCGGCGCAAGCTCAACGAGGCGCGGCAGCGGATCACCGGTCTGCAGACCGAGGTCGAGCAACGCACCAAGGAGGCCGCGACCGCCGACGAGCGCGTCGACGCGGCGCGTGCCGACGTCGAGCGTGAGCTGCGCAAGCTCCGCACGCGGATCACCGAACTGGAAGCGGTCGAGCACGCTGCCCGGCGTACGGCGGGACAGGAGCGGGAGCTCGCCACGACGCGCACCCGGCTGTTGCTCGACACGTTGCTCGAGGCAGCGAGTGGCCTGCGCCGCGAACTGGCGTTGCCGCCCGGGGGAGAGCTCCGCCCTGCGGACACCGTGGCCGGCTCCGAGCCCGATGCGGCCCCGGTCGGACGTACGGCGCCTGAGGACGACCCGGCGTTGTTCGACGAACTGCTGGCGTTGCCGCAGGTGCATCTGATCATCGACGGCTACAACGTGACGAAGACTGCCTGGCCGAACTCGCCGCTGCACTCGCAGCGTCAGCGACTCGTCACAGCGTTGGGCGCACTGGTCGCGCAACGCCGGATCGAGGTCACTGTCGTGTTCGACGGCGCCGAGCTGTCGGGGCCCGTGCAGCTGAATCCGCCGCGTGGTGTGCGGGTGCGGTTCAGTCCTGCCGGGGTGATCGCCGACGAGGTGATCAGGCAACTGGTCCGCGCCGAGCCGCCGGGCCGCCCGGTCGTGGTCGTCTCCACCGACCGCGAGGTTGCCGACAGCATCATCCAGCTCGGCGCCCGCTCACTGTCCGCGAGCAGCCTCACAGCACGCATCGCACGCAGCTGACAACAAAAACTGTCGGCGGGGTTCTCTAGCGTCCTTCTCAGCCGGATGCAAGTCCGGGTGCTCCCCACTTGGAGGATGTTGTGCTGATCGACTGCGACGCTTGTGTGATGAAAGGTCCTGGGTGCCAGGACTGCGTCGTCACGGTTGTGCTCGGGTTCTCGGAGGAACGGTCCGGCAGCTTGCGCATCGACGACGACGAGAAGGCCGCCCTGGACGCGCTCGCGGACTCGGGCCTGGTCCCACCGCTGCGCCTCGTGCACGCCGTCAGTAGTGTCGAGCCGGACATTGCTGCCGAATCGCCTGCCGGAGAAGACGAAACGGCCGTTGGGTCGGGGTGATCCTTCGTTAATTTTGGATCAAACCCGAGGGGCGAATTGCACTGGTCACGAAACGGTCACTACTGTTACCTCTCGTTGCCTCAGGGTGTCGGCCGCTCCGGCCGACCGGGCAGCGGCAAGCCGAGGGAGTGATCCGGCGGATCCCGTGGACAGATGTCCGCGGCAGGCCTGGTCAACGGGGACGGCGCGAGCAGAGGAAGGGACCGACCGGGCTGTGTCCATCGGACGCATCAACCGCACCAAGGGAATCGCCCTCGCCGCCATCACCAGCACGGCTGTCGCTGCGGGAGTGCTCTTCATCCAGGGAGCGGCTGACGCCGACCCCAAGCCCACTCTGGACCAGGCGAAGAAACAGATCGCCACGCTTCAGCACGAGGCCGAAGAAGCCGGTGAGTCGGCGAATGACCTGCGCGGCCAGATCACGGCCTCGTCCGCTCGCGTGAAGGCCCTGCAGGCGGGGATCGCCAAGCAGCAGGCCCAGGTGGACTCGGTGAAGCGGCAGATCGGCTCCCTCGCGGTCGCTGGCTACCAGACCTCGGGCATCTCGACGACGGCGCAGCTGCTGCTGTCGAGCAACCCGGACCAGTTCCTCAGCCAGGCGTCCACCGCCCAGGCCTTCGCCGGCCAGCAGAACTCGGCGCTGCGTCGCTACCAGGTCGCGGAGGGCAAGCTCACCGACCTGCAGGCCAGTGAGCAGACCGAGCTGTCCGCGCTGCAGGCCGTGCAGTCCAAGCAGGACGCGTTCAAGAAGCAGATCAACGCCAAGCTCGACGCCGCCCAGAAGGTGCTCGACAAGCTCAGCGACGCCGAGCGCAAGCGGATCGAGGAAGAGAACGCCAAGGAGGCGGAGGAGGCGCGCAAGCAGCGCCCGACCCGCGACGGCGACCGGACCGGCGACGACAAGGACCTGCCGAACGTCCCGGCCAGCGGCCGCGCGAAGATCGCGATCAACGCCGCGCTGTCGCAGCTCGGTGACTCCTACGTCTGGGGCGCCGCAGGCCCCAACTCGTACGACTGCTCGGGCCTGACCATGTACGCCTGGGGCAAGGCCGGCGTTTCCCTGTCGCACTCCTCGAAGGCGCAGGCCAGCGAGGGCCGCCGGGTCAGCAAGTCCGAGCTCATGCCGGGCGACCTGGTCTTCTTCTTCAGCCCGATCAGCCACGTCGGCATCTATCTCGGCAACGGCCGGATCGTGCACGCTCCCCGTCCGGGCAAGAGCGTCGAGATCAGCCCGCTCGACGAGAACCCGTACAACACCGCGGTCCGTCCGGGCTGACCTGCCACGTTGACATACTCATCGGCTCCGGGGATCCCTCCCCGGAGCCGATCCGTTTCTTCGGAGTGCCGTAGTGTCGGAGGAGGCCGGGTGTCCCGCCTGACTGGGGCAGGTGAGCAGCGAGGGGCCGAGGTGATCGACGAGCACGGCGATACGGTTCCGCTGCCGGTGACCCCGTCGGCCGGTAACGCTGAGGAGCCGATCGACCACCTGTCGGAGTCGTACGTCGACGGTCCGCAGCGTCCGCCGTTCGCGCCGATCCTGAAGAAGGTCGCCCTCGGCGTCGCCGTCTGCCTGGTCGCCGGTGCCGGGTACGCCGGGCTGCAGCACATCGCCAACGCCCCGGCCGACCCGAACGGCGTCGGAGCGCACCAGCCGTCGCAGTCGGCACCGACCACGCCCGATCAGGCCCAGGCCGGCGTCCAGCGCGCGGTCGCCGGCGAGGCGGTGCTGCAGAAGATGACCGACGCGGTCGAGAACGAGGACCGCGCCGAGTTCCTGAACACCATCGACCCGAAGGCCACGGCGTTCCGGGCCAGCGCGCGGACGATTTTCAGCAACCTGAGCATGCTCCCGCTCGGCACCTTCCAGTTACGGTATGTGAGTGACGACAGCGCTGCCCTGACCCCCGACCGGCAGGCCGAGCTCGGCGGGACGCAGTCCTGGCTGGCGCAGGTCGAGGTCTCCTGGCAGCTTTCCGGATACGACGTGAAGCCCGCGCGCGAGACCCTCCCGGTGACGTTCGTGACCCGCGAGGGCAAGACGTACGCCGCCTCGTTCTCGGAGCGGTTCGTGGCGGGGCAGCGTCGACCGGTGTGGGCACTCGGCCCGATCGACCTCGCCAAGGGCAAGCACAGCCTGGTGATCAGCCTCGACTCGGAATCCGAGGCGAAAAGCTACGTTTCGGTCGCCGACAAGGCGGTCGAGTCGGTGACGAAGGTGTGGGGCAAGGGCTGGCGGCAGAAGGTCGTCATCTACCTGCCTGCGAAACAGGCCCAGATGGAAGGTGTCCTCGGCGCGCAGCCGAACACGTACACGCAGATTGCCGCCGTCACGATGGCCGAGCTGGACACGCCTGCCGTCGGCGCGCCGGTGCGGATCGTCGCGAACCCGAAGCTGTTCGAGGAACTCGGCAAGCAAGGCCGGCGGATCGTGCTGACTCACGAGACCACGCATGTCGCGTCGACCGCGACCGCGTCGCCGGTGCCGTTGTGGCTCGCCGAAGGCTTCGCGGACTACGTCGCGTTCACCGCCGTACCTGTGCAGGACGAGTCGGCGGCGAAGGAGTTGTTCAAGGCGGTGCGGGCCGGGAAAACGCCGACCACGCTGCCGACACCCGAGGCGTTCGCGGCGTCGGCGACCGAGCTGCCGCAGGCGTACGAGTCGGCGTGGCTGGCCTGCAGGCTGATCGCCGAGCGCGAGGGACAGGACAAGCTGGTGAAGTTCTACCGGGCCGTGCACGCGTCGAAGACCTCGGCCGGGCTGCCGGACGCGTTCAGGTCGGTGCTCGGGATGACCGAGGCCGAGTTCGTCGCCGAATGGCAGAAGTACCTCGAGAGACTCGCCGGTGCCTAAACCGGCTAGCGGCGTGGCGCCCAAGGCAGTCGGCGGTCTGCTGGCGCTCGCGCTGGTCTTCACGATTGCCGTCACCACGCCGTGGCACCTGATCGATCTGCCGAAGCCGGACGCCGCGCTCGACTTCACCACCGCCGAGATCGCCCGGCAGAACGCGTTCCGGCACGAGATCCTCCGCTGGTCGACGGCGTCCTGGATCATCTCCGTCGTGGTCCCGCTGGCGATCGGCTTCAGCCCGCTGGGACGGCGATTGTACGACGCTCTGCGCATCCGCTGGTGGTTCCTCGCCGTACCGGTCACGGTCGCCGGGATCGCCCTGATCACCAACCTGCTCACCGTGCCGACCGACGTACTCGCCGAACGGGTCAGCCTGAAGTACGGGCTGTCCGTGGAGAACTGGCGGTTGTGGGTCTGGGACCGCGGCGTGAACTGGGTGATCACGTCGCTCGGTGTCGGTGTGCTGGCGATCGTCCTGATCGGGTTCGCGAAACGCTGGAAGGGCTGGTGGTTGCCCGGGGCAATCGCCGCGGCGCTGCTCGTGCTGGGCGTGTCGTTCGCGTACCCGGTGCTGATCGAGCCGCGGTTCAACAACTTCACGTCGATGCCGGCCGGTGCCCTGCGCAACGACTTCCTGAAGCTCGCGACCGAGGACGGCGTACCGGTGAAGGACGTACTCGTCGCGGACGCGTCGAAGCGGACCACGGCCCTGAACGCGTACGTGTCCGGCTTCGGTTCGACCCGTCGGCTGGTCGTCTACGACACGCTTCTGAAGGACACGCCGCCCGCGCAGGTCCGGCTCGTGGTCGCGCACGAGCTCGGTCACGCCGCCGAGGACGACGTACTGCACGGCACGTTGATCGGCGTACTCGGTACGGCGTTCGGCATCACGGTGCTGTACTTGTTGCTCGGGGCCCGGATCGCGGACCCGCGGCGTACGGCGGTGCTGGTCGCGCTGATCGTGGCCGGTACGACGCTGGCGAGCCCGATCCAGAACCTGGTGAGCCGCAAGATCGAGGCGCGCGCCGACTACCACTCGCTCCGGCTGACGAACGACCCGCAGGACTTCGTCGCGATGCAGCACGACCTCGCCGTCCGGAACATCTCGGGACTCGACCCGAGCGCCTGGCGCTACTGGATGTTCGCCAGCCACCCGACCGCGCCGGAGCGGATCGCGATGGGCCGCGCGTGGGCGGCCGAGAACGGCGGCACGGTCCCACCGCTGGCCCGACGATGACCGTCCTGGTCGTCACCAACGACTTCCCGCCACGCCAGGGCGGGATCGAGACGTTCGTCCGCTCGCTGTGCGACCAATTGCCCGACGTCGTCGTCTACACGTCTCGCGAGGTCGGCGACACGGCGTACGACGCGACGCTGCCGTTCCCCGTGATCCGGGATCGTACGTCGATGTTGTTGCCGACGGCCCGTGTCACGAAGCGGGCCGCCGGGCTGATGCGCGAGTACGGCGCCGATCGGATCCTGTTCGGGGCGGCCGCTCCGCTCGGGTTGATGGGTCCGGCGCTGCGGCGGGCCGGTGCGCGGCGGATCGTCGCGATGACGCACGGACATGAGACGTGGTGGGCCGGCGTACCCGGGGCCCGGCAGGCGTTGCGGCGGATCGGTGATGCGGCGGACACGGTGACGACGGTGTCGTCGTGGTGCGCCGATCGGATCGCTCCCGCGCTGTCACCGGCGGCCGCGCAACGGATGCGGAGGCTGACGCCCGGAGTCGACACGCGGCGCTTCGCCCCGGGGTGCGGGGGAGAGCAGATCCGCAAGGGGCTCGGGCTCGACGGCGTTCCGGTGGTCGCCTGTGTGTCGCGGCTGATTCGCCGGAAGGGACAGGACACGCTGATCCGCGCGTGGTCGCGGGTCCAGCAGTCGGTGCCCGACGCGCGGCTGCTGCTGGTGGGCGGTGGGCCGGACCGCGAGTACCTCGAGCAGCTGGCGGTCAGCGCCGGCGTGGCGGACGCGGTGGTGTTCACGGGGCCGGTTCCGTGGGCCGAGATTCCGCCGTACGTCGATGCTGCTGATGTCTTCGCGATGCCGTGCCGGACGCGGCGGTTCGGGCTGGAGCCGGAGGCGCTCGGCATCGTCACGCTGGAGGCCTCGGCCACTGGCAAGCCGGTGCTGGTGGGGGACTCGGGTGGCGCGGCCGACACGGTGGTGCACGGTACGACGGGGTACTTGGTCGACCCGTACAACCCCGATGCCGTAGGTGTCCGCCTGGTCGAACTGCTGACGAATGCCCAGGACCGTGCTGCCATGGGCGCCGCCGGGCGGAAATGGATCGAGGACGAGTGGACCTGGGGGAGGTCGGGCGCCGTCCTGCGGGAACTGCTGGACGCGTGACGCGCGGGCGAGGGAATGGGTGGACAGCGGATGGTCGGAGTCGTGTACTCTGACCGACATGCACCGAATGTTCCGACTTGCCGCAGCCGTACGAGCTTTCTGCTCTCCGGCTGCCGCGGCCTGACATTCTGAAACTTCCACCGGCGACCGGAAACGGTTCGCCGGTGTTGTTGTTTCTGTAGCCCGGTGGTCTGGTTCCGGTCCTGAATTCGACAAGGACGAGAACCATGAGCATCAGCAGGACTTTCATCGACTTCTTCCTCGACCGCGAGCACGTCCCGACGACCGGGTCCACGCTCATTCCGCGGCTCGGCGATCCCGTGCTCTTCACGACCTCGGGGATGCATCCGCTCACGCCGTACCTGGAGGGTGAACCACATCCACTGGGACGCAGACTCGTGGGCATCCAGCGATGCCTGCGAACCACCGATCTCGACGAGGTGGGTGATCCGACCCACCTGACCGTGTTCGAGATGCTGGGCTCGTGGTCGCTGGGGGACTACGGGAGCAGCGAGACGCTGCGCTGGGGGTACGAGCTGCTCACCACCCGCTTCGGCCTGGACCCGCAGCGGATGTACGTGACGGTGTTCGGCGGCGACGAGCAGGTGCCGCTCGACCAGGAGTCGCTCCGCACCTGGCAGGAGCTCGGGCTGCCGATCGAGCTGACCACCGACGACAACTGGTGGTCGAACGGCCCGACCGGTCCGTGTGGCCCGGACTCGGAGATCTTCGTCTGGACCGGTGACGGCCGGCCGGAGGGTACGCCGACCACCGACGACCGCTGGGTCGAGGTGTGGAACCACGTGATGATGCGGTACCGCCGCCACGACGACGGCTCGCTCGAGGAGCTCAAGCAGCAGAACATCGACACGGGTCTCGGCCTGGAGCGACTGACGATGCTCCTGGAGGGCAGGCACTCGGTGTACGAGACCTCGCTGTTCGAGCCGTGGATGCGGATCATCCAGAAGCTGTGGTCGCTGGACGAGCGGTCGCAGCGGATCGTCATCGACCACCTGCGGTCCAGCATCGTGATCGTCGGCGACGGCGTGCACCCGTCGAACACCGGCCGCGGGTACGTGCTGCGTCGGTTGATCCGCCGATTGTTGACAATCCTCTGGCAGAACGACGAGTCGCGGTCGCTGTCCGACGTCCCGGTCGAGCTGTTCGAGCACACGCTGAGCCACTTCCACCAGGGCGAGACGGTGACGCTGATCCGGCGGATCCTGATCGACGAGGAGATCCGGTTCAGCAATCTGCTCGACCGCGGCCGCAAGGTGCTCAGCCACGAGCGATTCCACAAGTCCCTCGACGACACCGACTACGAGTACCTGCACGAAACCCACGGCCTGCCGCGGGAACTCGTCGACTCGCTGCGGTAAGGCGCTAGATGGCTGCCCGATCCAGTACGTCGGTCGGGGGAGCGTCGGGAATCTCCGGAGACGCGACCTTCCCCACCGACGACTGGGCCACGAAGGCGCCGGCCAGCACGATCACTCCGCCGATGATCTGGTTGGTGCGCAGCGTCTCGCCGAGCAGGATCAGTGCGAAGACGCAGGCCGCGACCACCTCGACGTACGCGACGGCGCCCGCGATCGGCGCCGAGAGTCGCTGGACGGCGGCCGCGCCCGCGAGGTAGGCGACGACCGTGCTCACCAGGATCAGCCACGCGGCCATCACCCAGCCGGGAGCGTGCCGCTGGCCGATCGCGATCGAGTCCACCAGCACGTGCCACGGCGTACCCCACGGCGCCGCGATCAGCGTCAGTACGACGGCGCCGACCACGCTGCCCGCCGCCGTCATCACGAGCGGATCCGCGGCGCCGGTCAGCTTGTCGATCAGGATGAAGTACGTCGCCTGGCACGCGGCCGCACCGAGGCCGGCGAGCAGCCCGATCAGGTCGATTCGCAACCCGGACCAGATCTCGGCCACCGTCGCGAGACCGACGACCGCGATACTCACCCCGATCGCGGCCGACCGCGGTACGGCGACCTTCTGGCCGAACTTCAGCCACGCGACCACGAGCACCGGGCCGGAGAATTCGAGCATCAGCGCCACGCCGACCGGCAGCCGGCTGGCGGCGATGAAGAACAGCGTCTGGCAGCCGGCGATCCCGGTCAGGCCGTAGAGCACCAGCGCCTTCCAGGACGCCCGCGCCGAGCGCAGCCCGGCGCGGCCGCGGAAGACCAGCACGAGCGGAACCAGCACCGCGGCGGCGCCGAGGATCCGTAACCAGGCGGCCTGCTGCGGCGTGAAACCGGCGCCGATCAGCGCCTTCGCGAACGGACCCGACCCGCCGAACGTGACCGCGGAGAAGATCGCGAACCCCAACCCCACCGACTTCGTGCTGTACATGGGCATAACGCTCTCATGCCCATTACATGGCTGTCGAGTGCGTTCTCAGAGGACGTTCACCGCGCGGGCCGCGATGATGGCGATTGTCAACAATGAGATCGCCGACTGGATGCCCATCAGGGTCTTGACCCGGGCGGTCAGCGGCAGCGTGTCGGTCGGGCTGAACGCGGTCGCGTTGGTGAGCGCGACATACAGGTAGTCGGTGAATCCGGGCAGCCAGCCTTTCCAGCCGTCCAGGTCGACAGTCATCTGCGGGAACAGCAGATCCGCCCGCTCGGTCTCCCGCTCGTGCTCGGGCGCCCGGGCGAACGGGCCGCCACGGTCGATCTCCCAGTACCAGACCGCGAACGCGACCACGTTCGTCACCCAGATCAGCAGGGCGCTCTTCACCAGCACCTTGCCCTCGTTGGCGTCGCCGTTGTTCAGGAAGAAGATCATCCCGGCCAGGTAGAACGCGTTCACCAGCACCAGGACCGCGAGCAGGACGAGCTCCACCGACCGCAGCCAGGGCTCGTCTCGGCGCAGGTGGAACGGGTTCATCCACACCAGCGGCAGCAGCAGAAGTCCACCGAGCAACGGCATGAGCCACCGCGGGAGCGAGTTGATCTGCGTCGGCACCAGCACCTGCAGCACCAGAACCGCGACCACCGCCAGCGAGGCCGGCCAGCGCCGGGTGTGGCGGGTGCTGGGCGGAAGCGCCTTCGCGTTGTTCATTTCAGCATTCTCGCGCCGCGAGCCGCCTATCCGACGGAGGCGTCGATGACGGCCTGTCCGACTTCGGTACGTCGGTAGTGGACCTGGTGACCGGTACGACGACGTGTCGCGAGACCCGCGTCGTACAACGCCGACAGGTGCTCGGCGACCGTGGCGAGGGCGAGGTTGTACTGGGCGGCGAGCGCACTGGTCGTGGCAGGTGGGTCGAGCGCGACGAGGAGGGTCGCGCGGGTGCGGCCGAGGAGGCGGGCCAGCGGGTCCGGGGGAGCGGGGGCGTCGGACCACAGGCGGGCGGCGCCGCGGGCCGGGTAGACGAGCGTCGGGTGGTACGCCGGGTCGACGACGATCACGAGATACGGCCAGGCGAAGACTCCGGGGACCAGGAGCAGACCCTGTCCGGCGAGATCGCGGTCCTCGGCGCGGTACCGGGTGGCGATCAGGCGGTCGTCCTCCCAGGCCAGGGTCGGGTGCAGATCGTCGAACAGTCCGGTCAGGCCGGCGTCGGTCAGCTGCTGGCCGCGGTACGCGATGTCGTCCTCGAGGACACGGCTGATCAGCGGCCAGTCCGGCCGGATCAGAGCCTCCCAGGCGCTCTCGATCTCGTCGGCGAGCCGCTCGCGCGTGCCGGCGAGGTCCTCCAGCATCTTGTCGATCTCCGGCGCGCCGGGATTCTTCAACTCGTCGCGCGACCGGATCAGTTCGGTGCGGACCTTCTCGAGCGGAGTACTACGGACGCGGGCGATCTCGGTCGCGAACTTCGCCCGGGAGGCCTTCGGCGGCGGGGTCAGGAAGTCCGGCGTGAAGCCCACGCGCGGCTGCACCGCCTTGAGTCCGCGCAGGTCGAGTTGCGCTGCCGATTCCCGCTTCGCCGCGATCCAATCGCCGTACAACGGCCGGTGCTTCGATCCGTTCAGCACCCGCACCGCGGACATCGTCTCCCACAACGGCGACGCCCCGAACCGGCACCGCAGCGCGTCCGCCTGCGTGAACCGCAGTACCGTCATGAACCTGAACTTTCGGCCACAACCAAAACTCTACGCCGACCGCCCCGGACGCGTGCACTCTCGCCGCGTGAGGTCCTACCGAGCTGTACTCAGCCTTCCCGGCCTGCGCGCCGTCTACATCGCCCATACCGTCTCGATGCTGGGAACCGTGGCGGCGCAGGTCGCGCTGTCCATCCTGATCTTCGAGCGCACCGGATCGCCGTTGCTGTCGGCCCTCGTCCTGGCCTGCTCATTCCTGCCGTACGCCGTGAGTGGCGTGCTGTTCTCGTCGATCGCGGACCGATTCCCCGCGCGCCGGGTCCTGGTCGCGTGCGATGTGGTCAGCGCGGCAGCCATCGGACTGATGCTGGTACCAGGAATGTCGGTAGGCGGGCTCCTGGGCTTGCTACTGGTGACCGGGATCGTGGCACCGATCTTCGCGGGCGCACGAGCCGCCAGCCTCGCGCACCTGTTGCCGACCGACCTCTTCCCGGTCGGCCGGTCCTTGCTGAGGGCAATCAGTCAGGTCGCGGTGCTGACCGGGTTCGCACTCGGCGGGATCGCGGTCGCAGTGGTAGGCGCGAACTGGTTGCTGGCGCTCGACGCCGTGACCTTCATCGCGTCAGCGGTGCTGATCGGGACAGGTACGCCGTACACGCCGCCGGGGGAGCGCACGAGCAACACGGTCCGCGACTCGTGGGCAGGGCTACAGATCCTGTTCGCCAACGCGAAGCTTCGCAACCTGATCCTGCTGACCTGGGTGGCCCCGGCGTTCTCATCCGTCCCGGACGGACTGGCCGTCGCGTACACCGCTCAGGTCGGCACCGCGGCCGCTGCCGCCGGTGCGTTGTTCACCGGGTACGCCGTCGGCAGCGTGCTCGGCGAGCTCGTCGTCGCGCGGTTCACCCCTTCCGTGCGGCGACGGCTCGTCGTCCCGTTCCTGCTGATGAGCCAGCTACCCGCGATCGCGTTCCTGACCACACCGCCGATCCCGGTCGCCGCGGTCCTCCTCGCGATCTCCGGTTCGGGCTACGCCTTCAACCAGGCGATCGACCCGCTGATCCTGCAGCACGCCGACCCGTCGTACCGCGGCCGCCTGTTCACCGTCCAAACCAGCGGCCTGATGGCGATCCAGGGCGTCAGCATCGCCCTAGGCGGCGTCGTCGGCTCCTTCCTCGCCCCAAACCTCACCATGGCAGCGGCCGGCATCCTCGGCACCACAATCACCCTGCTGATCGCCCGTCAGGCGCTCACCACGGAGCCACGTCGGACAGTGACTCAGGTCCTCTGAAGACGCCGGTGAGACCGTCGGACGGGAGTGTTGCGAGGGCGACAGGTACGGCGGCTCCGTCGGCCACCGTTCGCTCGCCGCGTGGTACCGAGGCCTGCGTGTTCAGGTCGGTTGGTACGAGGCCCGGGGTGGCGGCGTTCACCTTGATGTTGTCGGCGCGCAGGGCGCTTGCGTAGACCAACGTCAGGGCGTTGAGTGCCGCCTTCGACGAGCTGTAGGCAAGCAGGCCTTGGGTTGCGAGGCGGCCGTCGAGTTCCGAGAGGAGGTTGATCGAACCGAGTCCGCTCGACATGTTCACGATCCGCGCGTTCGGCGATCGCCGCAGCAGCGGTACGAACGCGTTGATCACCGCGACCACGCCGAACACATTCACGTCGTACGCCGATCGCACCTGTTCGGCCGTGATGTCCGCGACCGCCGTACCCCACTCGGACACGATGCCGGCGTTGTTCACCAGCGCATCGAGCCGGCCGGAGTCCGCCTCGACCTGCTTGGCGGCAGCCGCGACCGACTCCACGTCGGTCACATCCAGCTGCACGAACCGCACATCGCCGTCCAGCTCCTCGGCGGCGCGAGCGCCCAGCGCCGGGTTCCGTGCGGCCAGGTACACGGTGAGCCCGCGCGCCGCGAGCTGGCGCACGATCTCGTGGCCGATGCCCTTGTTTCCGCCCGTCACCAGGGCGACTTCGTTCTGATTCATGCCTCCAGTCCAGCGCGGACCCACCCCCGCGGACCAACACCGATCAGGTGGTCCGCCATACCCTGGAGGTATGCCGGAACCCGAGATCCGCGAACTGCGGTACTTCCGCGCGGTCGCCGAGGACCTGAACATCACCCGCGCCGCCGAGCGTCTGGGCATCGCGCAGCCGCCGCTGTCCCGCGCGATGCGCCAACTCGAACACCGTCTCGGCGTCGACCTGTTCGACCGATCCGGCCAGCGGCTCGCGCTGACGTCCGCGGGGGAGACGCTGTTGAAGGAGTCCGGTCCGGTCCTCGACGCCCTCGACTCCGCCGTACGTCGTACGCAGCGCGCCGGACTGTCCGCGCGCGGGCTGATCGTGACCGCGAAGCCCGGCGTGGCCACGGAGGTGCTGCACCGGATCGTCACCGAGCTCCGGGACGACCTGCCGGGCGTACAGGTAGTGGTGAGCGGGTTCGGGGAGCAGGCCGACATGGTGCGGGATGGGCGGGCCGACGTCGCGCTGGTCAGTCGGCCGTTCGACGACCACGGACTGGAAACCGAGCTGCTGTACACGGAGCCGCGGGTTGCTGCACTGCCGGTGCGGCACGAGCTGGCGACGCGGGACGTGCTGGCGGCTGACGATCTGGCGGGGATTCCGGCGCCGCGGTGGAGCCGGTCCAATGTTGCTGAGCGCAACTACTGGTCGGCGCGGCCGGACGATCCGGTGGACGGGCCGATCGTGCAGGACTCGTCGCAACTGCTGGAGGTGGTTGCGTTCGGGCAGGCGGTCGCGCTCGTGCCGCAGTCGATGGCCGAGCGCAACATCCGGCCGGACGTCGTCTACCGGCCGGTGACTGACGTCGAGCCGTACCAGATGCTCGTCGTCTGGCCGGCCGGGAGTCGCTCCGCCGACCTCACCAAGTTCGTCGAGGTGGCAGTCCGGCGGTCAGGCGCGCCCTAGTGCTGGGGTACTTCCGTGGTGGCGGCCCAGCTGGCGAGGAGTTTCAGGCTGTCGGCGGTCGGGCTGCCGACGGGAGCGACGTACACCAGGAGGGTGAGTCCTGGGTGGGCAGGGAACTCCATCGCCTCGAAGGTGAGCTCCAGGTCACCGACGACCGGGTGATGGAATTTCTTCAGGCCGGTGCGGTGGAAGCGGACGTTGTGGGCAGCCCAGCGGGTGCGGAAGTCCTCGCTGCGGGTGGACAGCTCACCGATGAGTTCGATCAGCAACTTGTCGTGCGGATTGCGCCCGGCTTCGGAGCGCAGCATCGCGGCGATGTCGTCGGCGGCTCGCTCCCAGTCCTGGAAGAAATCGTGTGAGGCCGGGTCGAGATAAACGAAGCGGGCGCTGTTCGCGGGGCGGCGCGGGTCCGCGAGGAGCGGGGCGTGGAGCGCGCGGGCCATCCGGTTGGCCGCGAGCATGTCGTGGCGGGCGTTGCGCACCCAGGCCGGTGCGTCATCGATGGCATCGAGCACGAGCTGGACGCTGGCCGGCACGGTCGCCGGAGCGGTCTTTCGGCTGCGCGCGGGAGTCGGTTCGGCGGCGCGGGCGAGATCGAACAGGTGAGCGCGTTCGGCATCGTCCAGTTGCAGCGCCCGGGCCAGCCCTTCGAGGACGGTGTCGGAGGCCCCGGCCAGGTTCCCGCGCTCGAGCCGCACGTAGTAGTCGATGCTCATTCCGGCGAGCATGGCGACCTCTTCGCGGCGCAGCCCCTTGACCCGGCGGTTGCCGCCGTACGCCGGCAGTCCCGCCTGCTCGGGGGTGATCCGCGCTCGCCTCGAGGCGAGGAACTCGCGGATCGCAGCTCGGTTGTCCATGCCTCCACCGTAGACGGGCCCCCGGACCTGAAGGAGGTACTGGCGTTACCTGGAACGACAGTGACTCCCGCAGGCACGGGGCAGCCCATTCACTGGCACGTATGAAGAAACTGACGAAACCGGCGACCGGGAAAGGACCGGGCGACTGGTTCGTGGGTGAGGTCTGGTTCGACCAGATCTACCGCGGTGAGGAACCGTCTCGCGCCCGGGTGAACGCGGTGCACTTCGCGCCCGGCGCCCACACCGCCTGGCACACGCACGCGATGGGCCAGACCCTGCACGTCACCGAGGGCGTCGGCCTGGTCGGCACCCGGGACCGACAGGTGATCGTGATGCGCCCCGGCGACACCGTCCACACCCCACCGGGGGAGTGGCACTGGCACGGCGCGACCGCCGATTGCTTCATGACCCACCTCGCCATCTGGGACGGCACCGGCAACCCTGACGTACCGGAGACGACCTGGGGCGAGCATCTCGCCGACAGCGACTACGAAAAGGCACAGTCATGACCGAGCAAACCCCAGCCCAGCGGGCGATCGGGGATTTCGCGCCGAAGCTGGTCGAGCTCACCGACGAGGTGCTGTTCGGCGACATCTGGGCCCGCGCCGAACTCAGCCCGCGGGACCGGAGCCTGATTACCTGCGCCGCCCTCATCACCAACGGCAGCACCGAACAACTGCGCAGCCACCTCGCCCTGGCCAAGACGAACGGCCTGACCGAGACCGAACTCAAGGAGGTCATCATCCACCTGGCCTTCTACGCAGGCTGGCCGCGCGCCATGTCGGCAATCACCGTCGCCAAGGACGTCTTCGGTGCCGCGGAGCCGGCACGGTGAGCGGCTGGAGCGAGCAGGAACTGGAGCGAGTCGGACAGGCGACCGAACTGCAGGTCAGCTCCCGGCGCGCCACGATCAGCGGCCGCGGCCGGATCCGCGCCGGCGGTATCGAGCGCGACGTCGTCTTCGAGGTCCGGACGGCGAGGTTCACAGCGCGATCGACAAGGCCTACCACACGAAGTACGACCGGTACGGCCCACGGATCGTCGGCAGCGTCGTCGGACACGCCGCCGCGCCCGGCACCCTACGCCTCGCCCTGACGACGCCCCACGCCGATCCACCAGGTACTGAACGCAAGTCACCAACCATCGAAGGATTCTCATGCGAGCCACTTATATGTACGGCGCCGGCGACGTTCGTGTTGTCGACGTGTCCGACCCGATCATCAAGGAACCCACCGACGCGATCGTCCGCGTGGTGCGGGCCTGCGTGTGTGGGTCCGATCTGCACCCATATCACTCCATGGCGGCGACGCCGGACGGCAAGTCCATGGGCCATGAGTTCGTTGGCGTCGTCGAAGACATCGGCAGCAGTGTGGCCACGGTCAAGGCCGGCGACTTCGTGATCGCTCCGTTTGCTTGGTCCGACGGCACGTGCGACTTCTGCCGCGAGGGCCTGCAGACCTCCTGTCGGCACGGCGGCTTCTGGAACGCCGGCGACGTCGCCGGCGGTCAGGCCGAAGCCGTCCGGGTCCCGCTGGCGGACGGCACGCTCGTCGCCGTACCGGTCGAGGAGACTTCACCGCTGATCCCATCGCTGCTCACGCTGTCCGACGTGTACGGAACCGGCTATCACGCGGCGATCAAGGCGAACGTCGGCCCGCGGACGAGCGTGACGGTGATCGGTGACGGAGCCGTCGGCCTGCTGGCCGTTCTGTCCGCGAAGCGCCTCGGCGCCGAGCAGATCATCCTCATGGGCCGCCACACCGCCCGCACCGATCTCGGCCGCGAGTACGGCGCCACCGATGTCGTTGCCGAGCGCCTTGACGAGGGGATCGCGCGCGTACGGGATCTCACCGGCGGCGACGGTACGCACGTCGTACTCGAAGCGGTCGGTCACCGGCCCGCGTACGACCAGGCGATCGGCGTCGTCCGGGCCGGCGGCGTCATCAGCCGCGTCGGCGTACCGCAGTACAGCGACGCCCCGGTCGGATTCCCCAGCCTCTTCGGGCCGAACATCACCCTCACCGGCGGTCCCGCGCCCGCCCGTGCCTACATCGAAACCCTGCTTCCCGACGTTCTCGCCGGCAACGTTGCCCCCGGCAAGGTCTTCGACAGCGAGGTCGCCCTCACCGACGTGGCCGACGGCTACCGCACGATGGACGACCGCACCGCACTCAAGGTGCTGATCAAGCCTTAGGCACTAGAGCGGACGACCAGCGGCGCCGTGACGAGCCGGCCGGGCTCGTCCGGCTCGCCGCTGATCTCTCGCAGGGCGCGGTCGAACAGGCACGCGGCGATGTCCCGCAGCGGGATCCGGGCGGTCGTGAGCGGCGTGTCGAGCATGCTCGCGAACGGGAAGTCGTTGAACCCGGTGACCGCGACGTCCCGACCGACCGCGATCCCGCGCCGCTGCAGCGCCCGCATCGCGACCACCGCGAACGCGTCGTTGTCCGCAACGAAAACGTCCGGCGGGTCCAGCTCCTCGACGTACGCCGCCACTGCCTCGAGCGAACCGAACGATCGCGCCACCGTCGACGGGAACTCCCGGACGAACCCGTCTCGCCGCTGATGCACCCATGGCAGCGGGCTGTCCGTCGCCAGGTACACCGCCCGCTCCCGGCCGGTCGACCGCAGATGCGCAGCGACTCCGGCCATCGACGACTCGTTGTCCACGTCGACCCAGCACTGCCGATGCTCCGGCCCTGTCCGCCCGAACGCCACGAACGGGAACCGCCGGCGGCTGAGGAACTCGATCCGCTCGTCGTGCGGCATCGTCTCCAGGACGACGATCGCGTCGACCTGCCGCGCCGCGATCAGCTTCTCGTACAGCACGATCTCGGCCGCGCTGTCGGCCGGGGTCTCGACGACATGGACCCCGTACCCCGAGACCGCGGCCGCCTTGACCAGACCGCCGAGCAGGCTGTGCAAGAACCCGCCCAGGCCCGGGTTGTCGTCGTCCACGAGGTCGTCCTCGAAGGACATCGGCAGGCCGATCACCTGGCTGCGTCCGGAAGACAACGCGCGGGCAGCGTGGTTCGGGATGTACCCGAGTTCCTGGATCGCGGCGCGCACGGTCTGGACTGTCGGTGCCGCTACGCGGTGTGGCGCGTTGAGCACGTTCGACACCGTCATCGCCGACACCCCGGCCAATCGGGCGACGTCCGCGACAGTCGTACGCCGCGGCTTCTCTGCAGCCAACCGTTCCCCCTTATTCGCACACGATCCGGGCTGATCCACCGACCGGAACGTCGATCGTCCACACCTCGGGCGGAGTCGTCGTCTCGCGGTGCACTTCGTGGCCCGAACAGTCAGACACTACGAGGTCGACAAGCCGGTCGCACGCACCTTCGACGTACAGTCGCCGCTCGGCGCCACCGTTCACCACGACGGTGCACGACTCCTGTACCCGCACGACAGGATTCGTGTACACGGCAACCACGGTTTCCGTCGCACCGACCGCGCGAACCTGCGTGTACCGCGCATCCGGTCGCGACGGACGCAGTACGCCGTGCAGCAGCGCGTCGGCGTGGTCGCGCATGAATCCGAGCCAGTACCGGACCACCTGCTCGTGCCCGGGCGGCAGCGCGTCCAACTCCATCGACACCTGCGGCGTACTGAACAACGCACCGATGAAGTGCTGCGCGACGTTCTCCGCCGACGCCGACGGGTTCCACATCAGCATGTCGGAGTGCACCGCGCGGTCGCCGGCCAGGATGCGGCAGTCGATCGTACGGACACGGTTCTCCACCGCGTCGAGCGCGCAGTCGCCGGCGCGCAGGAACGTGCCGAACCGCCAGAGCCTCGGGTGCACGTAGTCCTGACGGAACTCGATCAGCACGTCCGGCCGCAGCTTCCGTAGCTCGTCGGTGACGGCCTGCAAGAACCGCTCCACGCCTTCGTCGACAGACTCGCAGTCACCGCCCGGCACTGCGGGAATGTTGCCCCGCGCCCAGGAATCGATGAAGTCGATTTTCAGGCCGTCGACGCCCCAGTCACGCACTGGACGAACGCAGCACTCCAGGAGGTGTTCGCGTACCTCGGGACAGCGGGGGTCGAGGACGGCGGTCACCTCGCCGTCGGCAAAGCCGAGTGTGCGGTCCTTCAGCTTGTCCCAGGCCTTCGAGTGCACACCGATCAGCGCCGGCGCGATCCACAGCACGTACTGCTGGCCGAGCGCGTGCACGCGACGTACATGCTCGGCCATGTCGGGGAACTTGTGGCTGGTCGGCTCCCAGTCGCCGCAGTACGCGTACCCGCGCCGCGTGTCGTCGGTCTGCCAGCCGTCGTCGACGATGACCGCTTCGGTGCCGTACGCCGCTCCCGCGCGGGCGTGCCGCTCGACGGACTCGGCGGAGACGTGCTGGTGGTCGCTGTACCAGGTCGAGTACATCGCCTGTCGCGCAACGTCCGGCACCGGCGCGATCCGGTCACCCAGCTCGGCCGTCCACTCGACCGTCACCGCACGCAGCGACTCGGCGAAATGCAGTTGGCGCAGGTCGATCCGCACCGTGAAGCGAGCACTCTCGACATCCGTCACCGTCAGCTCGATCAGCTGCTCGGCGGTCTCCTCGTTGACACCGACCGCGAAGTCGCAACCGCGGACGTTTGACGACAAGGAGATTGTCAACAAACTGCGATCCTGCGGGTCGACCAGTGCGGCGACCGGCGCCGAGCGCACCGACCGGATCTCCCGATGCGAACCCCAGTCCGTCGGCAGGTGACGGCGTGATCCCTGGGCCGCCTTCCAGAGCGTCACCGCGTCATCGGCCGGCCAGGTCCAGCGCAGCGTCACCGGACCGTCGGCAGCGACGTCGGCAACCACGTCGTACCGCAGGACACCGGGCTCGACGGCCGCGCGCTCGGTCAGCGCGCCGGGGCCGGTCAGGCTGGCGCTGCGGACGACACGACCTTCGGCGGAGCGGATCTCAAATGTTCTCACGGGCTGGACTATAGCGGTAAAACCGAATCCTCCGAAGTATTGACGGAATTGCCTGACGTCCCTATGTTTTACCGCTAATATCCGCCTTCTTCGAGAAGCCGCCGGGCCGGCTCTCAGCTCCGACCTCGCCGGTGTGGCCGTCTGCCGAAAACCGAACCAAGAGAAGGAGAACTGTGATGCCGACCAATGAAATGCCCTTGGGGCGACCGATCACACGTCGTGGTTTCCTGGCCAGTGCGGCCCTCGCCGGAGTGGGCTCGAGCGCATTGCTCACGGCCTGCGCCGGCGGTAGCGCGGGGGGCACCTCGAGCTCCGCCGGCAAGGGCGGCGCCGGCGGCGCGGGCGGCACGGGTGGCACCGTGACCTGGGCCTCTTGGGCGAACCCGGGCGAGGCCGAGCGGTTCCGGCAGATCTCGAAGGACTACGAGGCCGCGCACGGGGCCAAGGTCACCTTCCAGGTGGTCGTCGGCGACTACGGCGCCAAGCTGCTCACCCAGCTCGCCGGCAGCAGCGCTCCGGACGTCTTCTACGTGCAGGACTCCGGCATGCAACGGCTCATCCAGGCCAAGAAGGTCGCCGATTTCACCGAGTTCACGTCGAAGGCGGACGCGCCCGTCAAGATCGACGACCTGTATCCGAACCTGATGGGCTGGTGCAAGCCTGCCGACGGCAGCCCGGGCACCTACGGACTGGTCGTCGACTGCAACCCGATCGTGTTCTGGTTCAACAAGGACATGTGCGCGGCCGCCGGCATCACCCAGAACCCCGCGCAACTGCACGAGTCCGGCGGCTGGAACCGAGACGCCGTCGACGACTTCCTGACCAAGATCAAGGCCACCGGCAAACGGGGCATGGTGCTGGAAGGCGGCTTCGGCCCCATGCTCAGCTGGATGACCGCGTTCGGAGGCAAGGTCGCCGACGGCGACAAGATGATCTTCAACGAGGACGCGAAATCGATGGAGACCCTCGAGTGGCTCTGGGAGGGAATGGCCAACGGCAACATCACCTACGGCGGGTCGCTGCCGAAGGGTCAGGCCATCGACGCCTTGTTCTACAGCCAGCAGCTCGCCAGCTGCCAGGTGGGACGCTGGATCCTCCCGAACCTCAAGAAGCTGAAGTTCGGCTACGACATCGCACCGTTCCCGTCCGCCGACGGGAAGACTGTACCGCCGGCGATCGTCTACACAGCGGCCATGGCCGTGAACGCCAAGGCCAAGGACCCCGAAGCCGCGATGTACTTCGCCACCCGGTTCGTCAGCAAGGACGGTCAGAAGGCCCGGCTCTCCGGCGGAGGCAACGCGGTGCCGGCCGTCGCGGGACTGGACGAGGTCGTGATGGAGAACAAGCTGCCCGAGCACTGTGCCTGGTTCACGGAGGCCGCCAAGAAGGGCTACGCCATCCCGTCGGCCATCGCGTCCAAGGCGGAGGTCGGAGCCAACCTCGGCACCGAGATGGACAAGTCGATCAAGGCCGGCGACAACGCGAAGGTGTGGGCCGACAAGATCTGCAAGTTCATCAACAACGGGAAGTGAGACATGGCGCTCGCATCCGATGTGAAGCGCAGACGGCGGACCGAAGCACTGTGGGGGTACGCCTTTCTCACCCCGCAGCTCATCGGCCTGATCGCCTTCATGGTGGGTCCCCTGGTCTTCGCCCTCGTGCTGTCGTTCTCGAGCTGGGACGGTTTGGGCTCGCGCACGTTCGTCGGGCTGCAGAACTTCATCGGTGTCTGGCAGAACGCCCAGCTGCGGCAGTCCTGGCTGAACACCGCGTGGTTCACCGCCCTCCAGGTCCCCGGACTGCTGATCACCGGCTTCTTCTTCGCGTTCTTCATTCAGAAGGCGGGTCGATTGACGCCGTTCTACCGGATCTTCTTCTTCGCGCCGCAGGTCACGTCGACCGTCGCGGTGGGCGCCGTCTGGCTCTGGCTGCTGAACCCCGAGATCAGTCCCATCAACGCGCTGCTGAAGTCGCTCGGGGTGCCCCACCCACCTGACTGGCTGCAGGATCCGGGGACGGCGATCCCTGCCATCGTCCTGGTGTCGATCTGGCAGGGCCTCGGCTACATGATCGTGATGTTCGTCGCCGGTCTGCAGAACATCTCGCCCACCCTGATGGAGGCCGCCGACATCGACGGCGCCTCGGAATGGCAGAAGCTGCGCAAGATCACCGTGCCGCTGCTCTCGCCGACCATCCTGTTCCTGTCGATCACCTCGATCATCGGGTCCTTCCAGGTGTTCGACTACATCTACTTCTTCTTCGACACCACAGCGCCGGCGAACGCCCACACGATCGTGTACGACATCGTGAACATCGCCTTCCGTGAGTTCAAGTTCGGGTTCGCCGCGGCCATCGCGGTGTACCTGTTCCTCGTCCTGCTGGCCCTGACCGGCCTCCAGTTTCTTGCTCAGAAGAGATGGGTGCATTACACCGAATGACTTCCTCATCAGGCGAGATCGACGCCCGGGGCCTCGAGCCGGCGCGTCGAAAGAATGCTTCTCATAGGCTGAGCGGGGGGCGGTTCAAGCCGTCCTGGATTCCGCTGCACCTGCTTCTGGTCGCGGGCTCGCTGGTGATGTTCGTGCCATTCCTGTGGATGCTGTTCTCGGCCATGAAGCCGCTGGACGAGATCTTCGCCCAGCCGCCGAAGCTGCTGCCGAAGGTCTGGCAGCCGCAGAACTTCGTCACCGCTTGGCACGGCGCCGACTTCGCGCGCGCGTACTTCAACAGTGTCTATATCGCCGGCCTGGTCACGGTCCTCACCCTGATCACCTGCTCGATGGCCGCCTACGCCTTCGCGCGGATCCGTTTTCCGGGGCGGAACGTGATCTTCGGCGTCTTCCTGGCCACCCTGATGGTTCCGTTCCAGCTGACCGTGATCCCGCTGTACGTCATCATGGGGCAGCTCCGCTGGATCGACACCCACCTGGCGCTGATCGTCCCGCCGGCGTTGTTCAACGCCTTCGGCGTCTTCCTCCTCCGCCAATATGTCCGCGGCATTCCGCTGGAGCTGGAGGAAGCCGCCTCGATCGACGGCGCGGGGCGGGTCCGCATCTTCACCACCATCATCCTGCCGCTGCTGCGTACCCCACTCGTGGCCCTCGGCATCTTCGTGTTCCTCGGACAGTGGAACTCGTTCTTCTCTCCGCTGATCTTCCTGAACAGCGATCGGAACTTCACGATTCCGCTCGTGGTCACTCAGTTCAAGGGCGCCTACTCCTCCGATTGGACGAGCCTGATGGCGGCCACGACCATGGCGGCGCTGCCGATGCTGCTGGTTTTCATCATCGCCCAGCGCCAGATCGTGCAAGGTATCGCTCTGTCCGGCTCGAAGACCTGACAGGTACCGCAGGTCCGGCATCACCCCATCGGGTGATGCCGGACGTGCGTCAGTGCTGTTGCGACCAGGTTCGTTCGAGGTGTTGCATGAGTGCCGGATAGACGATCGCATAGCGGAACGGCTTGATGAAGGCCATGTACGCCTTGCCGAAGGTGCCGCGGGGTTTGACATAGACGGTCATCTGCGCGCGGTAGCGGCCGCTTCCCTGGTCGGCCCAGGCCAGGTGCATCACTCCGTACATGGTCCGGTTGGAGATTTCCTCGGCGAGTTCGGTGCCGGTGCGGTACAGCGGCCGAAACGGCTTGTCGGTGGCCAGCGATGCTGGGGACGTGTCGCGGAGGTCGTCCGGAACCCGCGCGAGCAGCGATGGTTCGCCCGTGCCGGGAACGGGCGGCCAGGTGCCGGCGGCGTCTGCGGATGTCGAGATGCGCCCGAGCCCGAACGCGCGTCCGAGCAGGTCGCGAATGCCCCACAGCAAGCGCACCGGCATCGGCGCGGACCCCGGAAAGTCGAGGGATTGCTGCGTCTCGATGACGGCCGGAAAATCGTCCGCGCCGCCCTCGATGGGAAGTGCCCAGACGTCCTCGACGTCGAAGTCGGGCACGACGTCGTCGATGATCCAGTCCTGGGAATTCAGTACGTCGTTGGGGAGTCTCATCGGTCTTGCGTTCCTTTCGCGCAGAGGGCCCGGATGGGGCGGATCAGCGGGCGGTACAACGGCCGGATCAGGCGTCCCGGGATGCGGCCGTGGCGCTCCTCGTGCCAGACCCGAGCTCGGGGATGGCCCTCGATCAGCCGGCCGATGAGGCTCCGATCGAGGCGGTGTGCCGGCAGAGCGGAACACACCTCGACCAGGCACAGGTGCTTGATGCTCATGTAGCCGTACTGGGCGGGGCTGACCAACCGGATCGGTGCGCCATGGTCGCCGCCGAGTGGGCGCCCGTTCACCCGGTCTGCGAGCAGGACGTCGTCCGCCAGGGCGTCCTGCAGCTCGACCACGGAGCTGATCCCGTCCAGACCTTCGAACGCCAGGTGGCTGACGGAGACCTCCGCGTCGAGCGCCGGTTCGACGAAGGCGCGAAAGAAGTCGGCGAACCGCACTCCTTCCCACCGCAGGTCGGTCGCCGCCCAGCCGGAGACGCAGTGGAAGTCGGCGACGAGCTCGTGCCGCGGCAGCGTGGCGAGCTCCGGCAGCGGCACCTCCGACGGCTTGCGTACGACGCCGCTGATCGCGATCACCGGAGCGTCTGGCACCGGGGGCGGCGGCCGGTGCAGATGGGTGCCGAAGCGCGGGAACCCCTCGACGCGGCGTTGTCCTGGCGGAAGTGACACCATCACGAACCTCCTTTACCGACCGACGGTCGGTCACCGACTTGCAGTCAGTCTTTTATGCTTACCGGGTGACTGTCAAGAGGCTGCGGGAACGGCAAGCGGAGGCAACCCGGGAGCTGCTGGTCGGGATCGCGCGCGAGCGGTTCGTCGAGCAGGGCTACGCGGCAACCGCGATGGACGACATCGTCCAGCGCGCGGGTCTCGCGAAGGGCGCTCTCTACCACCACTTCAGCGGCAAGGACGCGCTGTTCACGGCGGTCTACGACGTGGTGCTGGACGAGACCGCGGGGGAGGTGATGGCCGCGGCCCTGGCCGAGGAGGATCCGTGGGTCGCGGTACGTGCGGGCCTGTCCGCGTTCCTCGACGCCTGCCTGCGCCCGGCGTTCCGGCGGATCGTGATCATCGACAGTGTGACCGTGCTGGCCGCCCGCGCGTGGGAAAGCGGCGCGGAAGGCGTCGAGCTGCCAATGCTGCGGACCGTGCTGACGCCGCTGGTGGACAGCGGCGCGTTGCCCGGCGTCACCCTCGACGCGCTGGCGCACCTCGCACTGGGCGGTCTCTACGGCTCAGCTCTCTACATCGCCCGTGCCGCCGACCCCGAGGCCGCCCGTGTCGAGGCTGACGTGGTGCTGGACGTCGTACTGCGCGGCGTGCGGGCGGCGACCACCTGATCAGTGGTGGGAAGTGACAGCTCTGATCGCCGGCCGGTACGCCGGGAGCGCTTCCGCCAACGTGGGGTAGTGCTCGAGCGGCCGGTCGGCGCCGGTGGCCCGTAGGAGGTCGGCCAGCCACTGGCCGGCTCCGGAGGCGCGCAGCCAGCCGCCGTTCCGGACAGCCAGTTCGTGCGCGTCGGCGAGAACCGTGAGGCCGGTCGCCTCCATCGCCGTGACGCGCCGCAGGTCGACGACGAGCCGCGGCAGCTTGGTGGTGATGACGTGGTGGAGTTCGTGCGCGAAGGTGGGGGCGGTACGGACATCGACGGTGCCCGCCACCCGGACGATCGCACAGTCACCGACAGAACTCCAGCTACAGACGAATGGTCCGCTCACCACTGCCGGTCGGCGGGCGGACCTGATCGCATGGGGTGTTTTCATGCGTCCCGGTACCCCGCGGCTAACCTGCACCGCGGCCACCGAGCACAGCGCACAGCGTCCGGGCCGGACCCGTGAGACCCGGCCCGGACGTGCCTGTGATCAGTTGACGATGATCTTGTCGACCTCGATCGTGACGCCCTTGACGAGTGGCGTCGAGGTAACGGTCGTCACCGACCCGGTGCCCTTCTGCACACCCTTGATGTTCATCGAGTACGTCATCGAGCCGCCCGGGGCTCCCGGCGTACTCGTGATGCGGTAGTCGGTGACCGGCGGACCGGTGATCTGACTGCCGGCCGTACCCTCGAAGTTCTCCGCACCGACCGTGAGCCCGTACGCCGGACCCGGGTCACCGGGAAGGTTGCCCGGATCGTACGCGTACGTGATGTCCTCGGTCCCGTTGATGCCGATCCACTGCTGGAACACCTTCAGGCTGTTGGTCCCGAAGAGGTTCAGCCGCCACTCGATGACGATCCAACTGCTGACGCCGTCGGTCAGGATTTCGGCGAAGACGCCGGGCGCGCCGGTGCCGTCGAGGTCGGTCCAGAACGGTGCGAGCACGTTGTTCGGTCGTGCCGGATCCGGCAGCGTCTGCGGGAGGAACTGGACGTCGTCACCGGACGTCGTGCCGCCGACGACCGAGTAGCCGTCGGACGTCACCCCGATCCGGGTGTACGTCTGCCCGGCGTACTGGAACGCCGGAACGTTGAAGTTCAACGCCTGTTCGTCCCCGACCGGTATCGGCGTCGTGCCGAACGCGTCGAGCGGGAGGTACCCGGCCAACGATCCCGGCGCGATGACCGGACTGTCGGGCTGGCGCCCGGCGAGGGTGGCCGTCTTGGTTGCGATCTGCGAGCCGACCTTGGTCGCGCCCGTGACGCTGTTGAGCCGCAGTTCCGAGCTCAGCGTGCTGACTGCCGTGACCTCCGTGCTCTGCAGGCTCTTGTTCTCCACGGTCACCGTGCAGGTCGACTGACCGGTGTTCCGCGCGATCGTGGACGGCACACAGGTCTGGTCGATCGGGACGATGCCCTCCTGGCGGAAGAACGCCACCGGCAGGTGCAGGGCCCGGTTACCGCCGACCTGCTTGAGGTTGACCTGACCGAAGTATTGACCGTCGGGTACGTCGGGGGCCGTGATGGCGATCGTCAGCTTCTGCGACTTGCCAGGCTTCACCTGGAATGCCGGCGGCAGCACGGTGATGTTCGCACCGCTGACCGTGGTCCCGGACGCCATGAAGGTGAGGGTCTGGCTGGTGACGTTGGTGACCGTCCGCGTGGCGGTGATCAGGCCCGGCATGGTCGGTGCGTTCACCGACGGCAGGTTGAGATCGATCCGGTTCAGCGGGTCGGTGGCCGAGGCCGCGTAGTTCGCCGCGGTCTCGTCCAGGGTCAGACCGGGGTCGCCGGCCTTGGTGAGGTCGATCCGCCCGCCGCCGTAGTCGAACGGGTCGGCCTGGGTGGTCCGATCCGGCTTCTTGACGGTCGTCTTGGCGGTCGTCTCGAGCGCCGACTTGATCTGGCCGGGCGTCCACGACGGATGCAGGGCGAGAACCAGTGCGGCGGAGCCGGCCACGTGCGGCGACGACATCGACGTACCGGCGATCACCTGGTACAGGTTCCCGGGCGGACCTTCGGCCGGGGACTCGGGTGTCGGCGTGGCTCCGGCCATGATGTGCAGGCCGGGTGCGGTGACGTCGGGCTTCAGGAAGTCACCACCGGGGCCGCGGGACGAGAACGACGTCATCACGTCGCCCTGCCAGGTGGTCTTGGTGCCTTGTGTGAACGTTGCCGTGGTCCCCGGGTGCGCGGCGAGGAATGCCAGCAGCGCGTCGGCGTCCGGCTTCTCGAGCTGCACGGCCGGCAGCCAGTGGTTGTCGGTGAAGACGTCGGACGGACCAGTGGAGTTGTACATCAGCATGCCGGCCGCGCCGCCTTGCAGGATGTTGAACCCCTTCATCACCCGTCCCGGAGTGAACTGACAGGCGACGATCTTGCCGGTGAACACCCCCGGTGTCGCCGGGGTGTTGCAGGTCGGATCGGTGTAGCCCGCAGTGCTCCCGGCGAGTACGACGGGCAGCGCCGAGCTGATGCCGGCCGTGATCGACGCGCCGGTGACCGTGGCGGTCGCGCCGCCGCCGGTCAGCGTGACCGTCGAGCGGAAGGTGCGGCTCTGTGTGGACGCCGCGACCGTGGTGACCCACGGGCCGCGGTGGTCGGTGGTCGCCGCGCCCGGACCCGAGTTGCCGGCCGAGGCGGAGACGAACACGCCCGCGGCGTACGCGTCCAGGAACGCGAGCTCGACCGGGTCGCTGTACGGGTCGCTGCCGCCGGAGATCGAGAAGTTGATCACCCGGACGCCGTCGAGGATCGCCCGTGCGACGGCCTGGACCGAGTCGCTCGGGAAGCAGCCCTCGGCGCCGCAGACCTTGTAGACCGACACGGCCGCTGCCGGTGCGATCCCGGCGATCGCGCCGCGGTCGATGCCCAGCGGGTTGGCGTGCGCGACCGCGCCACCAGCCGATGTCGAGGCGGTGTGGGTGCCGTGACCGTTGGAGTCACGCGCGCTGTCCGGGTAGGTGTCGCCGCCGATCACCGCGTTGTAGGTGTCGAGGAACGGCCGGCCGCCGATGAGCTTGTTGGTGCAGTTGAACACGTCGGTCGCCGGTGTCAGCGGGTTGTCGCCGAAGTCGCACACGCGTGGTGTCGCGTCCGCGGTCGGCGGTGGTGCGGGCAGGCCGCCCGGGTCGGCGAAGGACGGGTGCTCCGGCCAGGCGCCGGTGTCGAGGACGCCGACGATGACGCCCTTACCGGAGTTGGCCGATCCACCGAGCTGGTTGTAGATCGTCGGAGCACCGATGAAGGTGCCGCTGGAATCGGTGAGCAGTTGCTGCAGGTTGTCCTGCTGGACCGCGGCCACACCGGGCAGCTTCAGCAGGTCGCGGGCCTTGTTCGCCGGCACGCTGAGCGCGATACCGCCGTACACGGTGCGCAGCCGCTGTCCTGCCTTCGCGCTCGGGACCTTCGACTGCATCGCGGCGAGGAAGCTGTTCTCCACCGTGGCCACGTGCTTCAGGTACTTCGTGGCGTTCGCGCCCTTCACGTCGAGGCGTTTGCCGGTGACGGCCGGGCTGGTGCCGGGCAGGCCTTTGATCCCGCCGCGGTACGCCGCCAGCGAGTCGTAATCGAGCTTCACGACCACCCGCACCTGCTTGGGGGACGTGCTGTTCACCAGCGCGGGATCGCTCTTCGCGAGCTGACCGCTGGGTGACTTGGCGCCGTTGACCGTACTGGCGACGGTCAGGGGCGTCGCGGTCCAGGGCCGGCCGTTCGGCGCGGTGGGAGTCGGATCTGCGGCTGACGCGGTCATCGCGGGCAGCAGCGCGGCGACCAGCAGACCGGCGGACACACCGGCCGTGACACTTCGAGTGGCGGTTCTTTGAGTGACGGTACGACGATGACCTCGTCGGTGATGCGGTGACCTCATGCGCGGGCCTCCAGAGAGACGGAACGCCGTCGCGGAAGGAGGCAGCACAGAACGTCAGGAGACCCCCAAGGTCGAAACGCGAAAACCCCTCAGTCCTGTGACCGAATCCCCCCGGATACCGGCGTCGCGGCCGGCACCCCCGCGGCGCCTGCCTGAGCCGAGGTTATGCCGAGAACCCGCGCCCGGCCAGACCTCGGAGTTTGTCAGTCGCGACCGAGAATGCCCTGCTCGTAGCCTTTGGCAACGGCTGCGGCACGGTCGGTGACGCCGAGTTTGGTGAAGACGTGGCTGAGATGCGTCTTCACTGTGGCCTCGCTGATGAACAGTTCCCGCGCGATGTCGCGGTTCGACGTACCCTTCGCGACCAGCTCCAGGACCTGCCGTTCGCGCGCGGCCAGCGGACTCGGCGCCGGCGAACGGACCGCCGACACCAGCCGCGAGGCGACCGCGGGGGAGAGCACCGTGCGACCGGCCGCGGCCTGGCGGACGGCGTTGAACAACTCGTCCTGCGGCGCATCCTTGAGCAGATACCCGGTGGCGCCCGCCTCGATCGCCGGCAGCGTGTCGGTGTCGGTGTCCCAGGTCGTCAGCACCAGCACCTTCGAACGGATGCCGCGCCGGGTCAGCTCGGTGATCGCGTCGAGCCCGCCGCCACCCGGCATCCGGAGGTCCATCAGGATCACGTCCGGGGTCAGGTCCGCGGCCAGTTCGACCGCCTCGACGCCGTTCGACGCCTCTGCGAGCACGGTGAAGCCGGGCGTGGACTCGAACATGCCGCGCAGCCCGTTGCGGACCACCGGGTGGTCGTCGACGAGGAGCAGTGAGATCTCAGATGACTCAGCCATGGAGCACCAACGGTAGGCGAGCCGACACCGCCGTACCGAACCCTGGCTCGGACTCGACCGTGAGGGAGCCGGCGATGCGTTCGGCGCGGGCCCGCATGCCGTCGACGCCGAAACCGCCGGTGCCGGTCCGGGTAGACAGGGCCAGCGGATCGAAACCCTTGCCGTCGTCGCGAATATCCACCGTCACCTCGTCGTCCATGAAACTCAGCGTCACGCCGACGCGTGTCGCGGCGGCGTGCTTCGACACGTTCGCCAGCGCCTCCTGCGTGATCCGCAAGACCGTCGCCGAGAACTCGCCGTGCAGGTGCTGCGCCGTACCGGTCAGGGTGAACTCGGCGGGTACGCCGGTCCGCTCGGACCACTGGTCGACGGTCTTGCGGAGCGCCTCGGGGAGACCGTCGTACGACAGGCCCTCCGGGGCGAGGTTCTGCACCGAGCGGCGGGCCTCGCCCAGGCTGTGCCGGGCCAGATCGGTCGCGCGGCCGACGTGCTCCTTGACGGATGCCGGATCAGAAGAGTTCGCCACCACCTGGAGTTGCGCGATGATGCCGGTCAGCCCCTGCGCGATGGTGTCGTGGATCTCCGCGGCCAGCCGGCGGCGCTCGTCCGCGATGCCCGCTTCCCTTGCCTGCACAAGGAGTTGGGCCTGCAACGCGGCGTTCTCCTCATGGGCCTGCTCGAGCTCGGTGATGGTGGCGGCCCGGGCCTGCGACCGCGCCTCCTGCTGCTCCGCGAAGAACTTCACGACCGTCAGCAGCACGTTGTTCGCGATCAGGAGGCCGCCGAACACCAGCCAACCGGCCCGGTCGCGGAAAGGCATGCCGCCGGTCTGCGCACCGGCGATCGGGATGGAGCACGCGAACAGCGCGAGCCGCTGCCGTTTCCGGCCGGGGATCAGCTCGTCGGCGTCGTAGTAGCCGGCCACAACGAAGAACGCGAAGAACCCGTTCAGGACCGTCAGCGCGAACGCGATCGCCCACCGCACCACGTAGTACGTCACCGACACGGCGTTCGGGCCGCGATGCAGGCGGCCACTCCGGTCCCACCACACCAGCATCACCAGCGCGACCGCCACCAGCACCACACCCGCGAGCCGCTCGCCGGCGAGCGGCATCAGGTGCCCCGAGGTGACCGACGCCAGGAAAGTGCCGAGACCGAGCAGGAAGTACGGCGCCCAGCGCTGGAAGGCCGCCTGGCGCCGGTCGAGCTCGCTGTCGGCCGTCGTCACCTGCCCAGTCTGCACGAACGTCCTTACTCCCATCGGAACCAGCGCGCGGCGGCCGCCGACAGCGCTACCGCCCACGCGGCCAGCACGCCGAGGTGGGACCACGCGGGCCAATGCCCGGCCGCGGCCTGCTCGAGCGCCTGGGACGCGGCACCGAACGGCAGGAGTACGACGATCTCCCGCAGCGTGTGCGGCATCGACTGAACGGGAGCCCACAGGCCGGCGGAGAACAGGCTCGGGAAGAACACCACCATGCCGACGCCGGTCGCGAGCCGTGCGGTCGGAGCGAGCGCCGAGATCAGCGCGCCGAGGGCCAGCGCGGCGGTGACCGTGAGCAGGAACGCCAGCGCGTAGCCGAGGGCCTGCTTCGGCAGCTGGACGTCGAACGCGAGCCGTCCGATCGCCAGGCAGACCAACGCCGACAACACACCCGCGGCGCCGTTCAGTCCCATCTGGGCAGTGAGCAGTGCGGACGGCCGGACCGGGGTCAAGGACATCCGGCGCAGGATGCCGCGTTCGCGATAGCCGGTGATCACCGGCGGCATCGCCTGCAGACCGGTGACGATCAGCGCGACCAGGACGAGGGTCGGCACGTACACGTCGATGACCCGCATCCCGAGCCCGGCGTCGAACTTCCGGAAGCTCCGGATCGACCCGAGGATCACCAGCAGCAGCGGCGGGAAGCCGAGCGTCCAGAACAGGGTGCCGGCCTCCCGGCGGAACAACCGCGCCTCGGCCCGCAGCACCGCGGTCCTCGGCGAGGTACGACGTACAGCCGCGGTGGTGCTCATTTGGTGGCTCCCGTGAGGTCGAGGAAGGCGTCGTCGAGGGTGGCGTCGGTGACGCGGAGCTGATGGGCGGTGATGCGGCGCCGGGCGAGCAGCGACAGCAGCGCGGTCACGGTCTCGTCGGACCCGCCGAGCGTGATCCGGCCGTCCTTGAGATCCACCGACGTGAGTGCGGGCAGCGCGGCCAGCTCGTCGTTGTCGAGTGGCGCCGAGGGGGTGAACGAGATGACGGTGGATCCCGCCGATGCGCTGATCAGTCCCTGCGGAGTGTCGAGTGCGGTGATCCGGCCCCCGTCGATCACGGCGATCCGGTCGCACAGCCGCTGCGCTTCCTCCATGAAGTGCGTGACCAGCAGGACGGTGACACCGTTCGCGCGGACATCCTCGACGATCTCCCAGGTGTCCCGGCGGGCGCGCGGGTCGAGGCCTGTGGTCAGCTCGTCCAGTACGACGACGCGCGGGTTGCCGATCAGCGCGAGCGCGATGAACAGTCGTTGCTTCTGGCCACCACTGAGGACGCCGAACCGGGTGTTCAACCGCCCAGTCAGGCCGAGTCTCTCGGCGAGTGGCCGCCAGTCGGCCGGGTTCGGGTACAGGGCGGCGTACAGCTCGAGGGCCTCGCGGACCGTCAGCTTGGCCTGCAACTCGCTCTCCTGCAGCTGCGCGCCGAGCACCTGCGTGACGGCGGCATGATCGGCGACCGGGTCGAGCCCGGCGACCCGGATCCGTCCGCCGTCAGGGATGCGCAGGCCCTCGACGCACTCGACGGTGGTGGTCTTGCCGGCCCCGTTCGGCCCGAGGATCCCGAAGATCTCACCCTCGTCGACACTGAACGACAACCCGTCGACAACGGCGCGCCCGCCGTACGCCTTCCGCAGGTCCCTGACTTCGACGATCGAAGAATTGCTGGTCATACACCGAGCTTCGCCGACGGCACGCCCGCGGCACATCGCCCGATCGGGTCGTGCCGGGATCAGCCGATCGGCTGATGCGCGAGCGTCGCGCCGGACCCGAGCAGCCGACGTACGGCGTACTCCGGGTCGACCAGGCCCTCGGGCATGTGGATGCCTGGGGCAACCAGATCGCCCTGCCGGGTGATCAGTCGTTCGAGGCCGAGTGCGATGCCGACGGCGGTCACGGGGCGCTGGCCGCCGGGGTGGACGAGGTGCATGGTCCGCTCCAGGGGAGCGCCGCTCCGACCGGTTCCGCCGAGCCGGATGCGGATGTCGTGCGACGGCTCGCCGCCCGCACGCCGCCCGGACGACACACCCATCGCGAACCCGAACCGGACGTTCGCCGCACCGGTCGCCACGGCGACGCTCGGTACGTCGAGGATTCCGGCCAGCTGGCCGGGCAACACGACACCATCGGCGGCGGGGACGTCCACGGCGACGTCGGCGGTCCACCGGAAGACGCCGTCCTGGCGGATCATCGCGGTGGATGCGGCGTCCGCCCACCGTTCCAGGTCCGCCGCGGAGGCGGGACCACCGGCGTCCATTTCGTCCAGGACGGCGCCGATCTCGACGGTGTCGACGCGGTCGAACTCGCGGGCGGCGTACCTCGCGAGGTGGACGACCACGCCCGCGGCCCAGTGGCTGGCGACCAGGACCGGCGCGGCGGTCGGCCGCTGTCCGCCGGCGACCACCTCGGGCGCGATATCCGACAGCCCACTGGAGATGCTCACGTACGGGACACCGCGGTCCTGGGCGTACTGCAGGCCCAGCAGGTGCTTGTCCCACACGGTCGCGACGACGGCCGAGTGGCGGGAGCCGTCGGGCAGGCCGAGACCCTGGCGGGACAGATCGACGCTGACGGCGGCCGACGTACCGAGGTCGTCCGCAACGCGCCGGGCGCGGCCGAGGTCGCGGCCGGCGATCGTCAGCGGCAGGTCCGGATGCCACTGCCGCAGCATCGCGGCGGTGCTCGCGCCCGCCTGGCCCGAACCGCCCAGCATGAGTACCGAATCCATCACAGCTCCTTAGCTACATTCCGTAACCTACATTTTGTAGGCTACAAGTTGTAGCTTAGGATCCTGGCGATCGCAAGGAGGGGTGATGGCGGCTCGGATGGCCAAACCGGCACGGCGTGCGCAGTTGCTCGACACCGCGCTGACGCTGGTCCGCGAGCGCGGTACGGACGGGCTGACCCTCGTCACCCTGGCCGATGCCGCCGACGTCAGCCGGCCGGTCGTGTACGACCACTTCGGGACGCGCGCGGCCCTGCTGCTCTCGCTCTACCGGTTGATGGACGAGCAGCACCGCGCGGCGGTCGCCCGGGCGATCGAGTCGACGGCCGGGGCCGCCGAGACCGCGCGGGTGCTGAGCCGGGCGTACTTCGCCTGCGCGACGGACCTACCGGAGTTCGCGGCCGTGTCCGCGGCGCTGAAGGGTGATCCGGAGGCGGCGGCCGCGCAGCATCAGTTGCTCGCCGAGTACGTCGCGCTGATGGTCGCCGCGCTCACGCCGTACTCGGACCTCACTCCGAAGGCGCTTCGGCTGCGGTGCGTTGGCGTACTCGGTGCGGCCGAGGCGATCGCGGCCGAGCTGAATCACGGCCGGGTGACCGCGCCGGCGGCGGTCGCCGCGTTGACCGGGCTGATCACGGGCGACCTCCTCCGCGGGTGAACTACTTCGCGTAGAGCGCCTCGACGTCGGTGCCGTGCTTCTCCATCACGATGTGCCGGCGTAGCGAGAGCTTCAGGGACAGTTCGCCGGTCTCCTGGGTCCAGTCGATCGGGAGGATCGAGAATTTCTTGATGGCCTCGGCGTGCGAGACCGAGGCGTTCGCGTCGTCGACCGCCTTCTGCAGTTCGGCGATCAGGTCGGCGTCCTGGGTCAGTGCCGCCGGGTCGGTCGGCTTCCCGCGCTCGGTCGCCCACGGGACGATGTTCTCCGGGTCGATCGTGATCAGCGCCGCGATGAACGGCTTGCCGTCGCCGACGACCATGCACTGGCTGACCAGCGGGTGCAGGCGGATCTGGTCCTCGAGCATCGTCGGCGCGACGTTCTTGCCGCCGGCCGTCACCAGGATCTCCTTCTTCCGGCCGGTGATCTTGATGAACCCGTCGACGTCGAACTCGCCCAGGTCGCCGGTGTGGAACCAGCCGTCCGCGTCGATCGCGTTCGCAGTCGCCTCGTCGTTCTTCCAGTAGCCCTGCATCACCTGGCCGCCCTTGAACAGCAGCTCACCGTCGTCCGCGACACCGACCGTCACACCAGGAAGCGGCCGGCCCACGGTGCCGATGCGGATGTCGTCGGGCAGGTTCACCGACACCGCGGCGGTGGTCTCGGTCAGGCCGTAGCCCTCCAGAACCGGTACGCCGATGCCGCGGAAGAAGTGACCGAGCTTGTCGCCGAGGGGAGCGCCGCCGGAGACGGCGTACTGCACCTGGCCGCCGAGCACCGCCCGCAGCTTGCCGAAGACGAGGCGGTCGAACAGCAGGTGCTTGGCCTTCAGCCCGAACGACGCGCCGCCCTTGTCCTGGGCCTGCGAGTACGCGATCGCGGTCTCCGCGGCGGCGTCGAAGATCTTGCCCTTGCCGTCCGCGTGCGCCTTCTGGCTGGCCGAGTTGAACACCTTCTCGAACACCCGCGGCACGCTCAGGATGAACGTCGGCTTGAACGCGCCGAGGTCCTCGACCAGGTTCTTCACATCGGCGCTGTGCCCGACCTTGACCCGCTTCATCACGCAGCCGACCTGGATGATCCGGGCGAACACGTGCGCGAGCGGGAGGAACAGCAACGTGCTCGCGCCGGTGGTGTCGAAGAGGTCGTCGAGGATCTTCACTGCGGGACCGAGCTCGTCCTGGAAGTTCGAGTGGCTGATCTCGCAGCCCTTCGGGCGTCCCGTCGTACCGGAGGTGTAGATCAGGGTCGCGAGGTCGGACGGCGTCACCGCGGAGCGGCGCTTGTCGAACTCGGCGTCGGTGACGTCCTGGCCGAGCGCGGTCAGCTGGTCGACGGCGCCCGCCTCGATCTGCCAGACCTCCTGCAGCGCGGGCGCCTCGGCCCGGGAGGACTCGACGACCGCGCCGTGGGTCGCGTTCTCGACGACGGCGACGACCGCGTCGGAGTCGGTCAGGATCCACTGGATCTGCGAGGTCGAGGAGGTCTCGTAGATCGGCACGGTGACCGCGCCGATGCTCCAGATCGCGTAGTCGATCAGGGTCCACTCGTACCGCGTCGGGCTCAGCAGGGCGACCCGCTCACCGTGCTTCACACCGGCCGCGATCAGGCCCTTCGCCACGCCCGTCACCTGCTGCGCGAACTCCGCCGCGGTGACGTCTGTCCAGGCAGATCCCGTACGGCGACTGAATACCGCGGTGTCAGGATGAGAGGACGCGTTCGCCCACACGGGGTCGCTCAGGCTCCCGGTGGGCGGTTCTGTCACAGCAGGAACGGTGTACTCACGCATCCGCGTCTCCTCAGTCGGTCCCGAATTGTCGACTTCCGGCGCACGCTACAGTCACCTACCCACAGGTAGCCAGGTTTATGTGACCCACGGAACTAGGTTCTAGCTATGCCATTGCTCGACATCAGTTGCGACGACCTGGTCGTTGCTGATCCAGCCTACGTCGCCGAGCGGCTCGGTTCGGACACCCTGTGGCGTGAGTGGTGGCCGGATCTCACGCTGACGCCGTCCGAGCGGCGCGGCCTGGAGGGGGTCCGGTGGGCCGTCACCGGTGCCGCGATCGGTACGGCGGAATGGTGGCTGGAGACCGTCCGGGACGGGGTCGTCGTGCACTGGTACCTGCGGGTCGACCCCGCGAAACCGGTCCGCGGACGCGCGGTCGAGCGCTTGAAGGAGCGGTATGTCGCGGCGTACCGGGAGCGGCTGTGGGCGTTCAAGGACGAGCTCGAAGCGGGCCGCGCGGCGGGCGAACGCCGTACCGGATCCGATCCCGCGATAGTCTCCGGGGAGGGCACGGATCCATCGGGGGGTCCGGCGGTCCCGCAGCACCCGTCCCAGGCAACTGAAGAGGTGAATCGATGGCGGAACAGACCACCTCGACCATCCAGGTGAACGCGACCCCCAAAGAGATCATGGCGGTGATCGCGGACTTCGCGGCGTACCCGGAATGGGCCGACTCGATGCGGGAGACCGAGGTGCTGTCCACCGACGAGGCCGGCCGGCCGAACAAGGTGCGGTTCAAGGTGGACGCCGGCGCGATCTCCGACGAGTACACGCTGGCCTACGTCTGGTCCCGCAACGAGGTGACCTGGACGCTGGTCGAGGCGAAGATGGTGAAGGGGATGGACGGCGCGTACGTCCTGAAGGATCTGGGAGCCGAGGGGACCGAGGTGACGTACCGGCTGGCTGTGGATGTGGCGATCCCGATGATCGGCATGCTCAAGCGGAAGGCCGAGAAGGTCATCATCGACACGGCTCTCAAGGGCCTCAAGAAGCGCGTCGAGTCCTGATCCAGTGACTCGGGTACTGCTGTACACAGGTAAGGGCGGCGTAGGCAAGACGACCTCCGCTGCGGGAACGGCCACGCTCGCGGCGCTCCGCGGGCTGCGGACGCTGGTGCTGTCGACGGACGCCGCGCACTCGCTGTCGGACGCGTTCGACTCCGCGGTCGGGCCGGAGCCGACCGAGATCGACGACCTGCTGTTCGTCCAGCAGATCAACGCGCAGCGCAAGTTCGAGCGGTCCTGGGGCGACATCCAGGCGTATCTGCGGTCGGTGCTGCACATGGTCGGCGTCGACCCGGTCGAGGCCGAGGAACTGACCGTTCTGCCCGGCGCCGAGGAGGTGCTCGCGCTGCTCGAGGTGCGCGACCACGTCCGGTCCGGCCGCTGGGACGTCATCGTCGTCGACTGCGCCCCGACTGCGGAAACGCTCCGGCTGTTGGCCCTGCCCGAAGCACTGAACTGGTACCTCGATCGGATCTTCAACGCCGAACGCAAGATGATGCGGACCTTCCGGCCGTTCCTGAATCGCGGGTCGAGCATCCCGATGCCGGACGACACCGTCTTCGACGCGCTGCGGCGACTGCAGGCCGACCTGTCCGACATCCGCACGTTGCTGGCCGGCCCGGACGCCTCGGTGCGGCTGGTCCTGACGCCGGAAGCGGTCGTGGTCGCCGAGGCCCGGCGGTCGCTGACCAGGCTGTCGCTGTACGGGTACCGCGTGGACGGCGTCGTGGCGAACCGGGTGTTCCCGGCGGCCGGGGCCGACACGTGGCGCCGGCAGTGGGTCGCCGCGCAGCGGGGGATTCTCGAGGAAGTCGCGGACTCGTTCCGGCCGTTGCCGATCTGGGAGTCGCCGTACCGCGTCTGTGAGCCGGTCGGCGTCGAGGAACTGGCCGCGTTCGCGGTCGAGATGTACGGCGGGGACGACCCGTTCGCCCGCGCCACGGACGACACGTCGCTGTGGGTGGACCGGCACATCGACACCGATGGGCGGACGTACACGCTGACGATGCCGTTGCCGTTGGCATCCGCCGACGAGCTGGAGCTCGCGCGGCACGGGGACGAGCTGATCATCACCGTCGGGTCGTACCGCCGGGTGCTGCCGCTGCCGGCCGCCCTGGCACGGCGCGTGGTGGCAGGCGCGCGGCTGGACGAAGGCCGGTTGCAGGTGCGGTTCTCGCCGCGGGAGACCGCGCGGCCAGTGACGCCTTCGTCGGAGGTTCCGAGCGGGTCAGGTCCTTTGGAGTCGGCGCAGGAGTTGGCGCAAGGGCTGACGGCGGAGTACCACGAGGCGCTCACGCGTCGCGAGGCGGCGCGGTGACGAAAGATCCGGTCGGCTCGGTCGCTGAGGAGGCCGCGAAGCTGTTCGCCGTACTGCAGAACGCCGCTCATGACGCGCCGCCTGCCGACGAGACTGCCCATGAGACAGCTCAGGAGCACAAGTTGGGGCCGGACTGTGTCTGGTGCCCGGTCTGTCAGCTGATCCACCGGGTGCGGAACACCAGCCCGGAGACGATCGAGCAGCTGTCGACGGCGGCCGCGCACGTGCTCGGCTCACTGAGATCTCTGCTGGAGGCCGCCGCGGACGCGGCCCGGCAGACGCGGGAGGACGCAGCGTCGCGGTCCTCGCCACCGGAGGAGGAACCGGCCCAAGAATCGACCCAAGAATCGACTCGGTCCCGGGTGGACCGGATCGACGTGAGTGAGGACCCCGAACCATGGGACTGACGATCGGCATCGACGTCGGCGGCACGAAGATCGCGGCCGGCGTGGTCGACGAGCACGGCGAGATCATCGCGCGCACGCATCGCGACACCCCGGCCGACTCGGTCGACGCCACCGCGGCGGCGATCTGTGACGCGGCGGCCGAGCTGATCGCGCACCACGCCGTGGAAGCGGTCGGGATCGGCGCGGCCGGGTTCGTCTCCTCGGACCGGTCGACGGTGCTGTTCGCGCCGAACCTGGCCTGGCGGGACGAGCCGCTCGGCGCGCGGGTCGCGGAGCAGCTGAAGATTCCGGTCGTGGTCGAGAACGACGCGAACGCGGCGGCGTGGGGCGAGTTCGCGTTCGGCGCGGCCAAGGACGTCGAGCACATGGTCTGCATCACGGTCGGCACCGGGATCGGCGGTGGCGTGGTGATCGACGGTGAGCTGCTGCGCGGCGCCCATGGTGTGGCGGCCGAGCTCGGCCACATGCGCGTCGTACCCGGTGGGCACCGGTGTGGGTGTGGTTCTCGCGGCTGCCTGGAGCAGTACGCCTCCGGTAAGGCGCTGGTGCGCGAGGGCAGGGCGCAGGCCGAGTCGGGTTCGCTGGCGGCGATGCAGATGCTGAGCGTGTGCGGGATCAACGACCCGGCCGAGCTGACCGGCCCGATGATCACGGACGCCGCCGTCCAAGGAGACCCGTGCGCGGTCGAGTTGCTCGACGACCTGGGCCGTTGGCTCGGCGAGGGCGTGGCGAGCCTGGCGACGATCTTCGACCCGACGCTGGTCGTGATCGGGGGCGGTGTCAGCGCGGCGAAGGACCTGATCATGAAGTCCGCGGTGCAGGCGTTCGAGAAGGTGCTGCCCGCCAAGGCCAACCGCCCGCACGCGCCGTTCACCCTCGCGGAGCTGGGCAACGACGCCGGCCTGATCGGCGCCGCGGACCTCGCCCGCCGCCCGGCCCCAGCACCATGATTGTCCTGACCTGGGATACTGAGGGTAGTCCGGCGGGGGCCGCGAGGAAGGTCGAACCTTGGCTTTGACGCAAGCTCTGACGATCGGGATCGACATCGGCGGGACGAAGGTCGCCGCCGGGGTGGTCGACCCGGAGGGCAACATCCTGGACCGGTTGCGCCGGGACACGCCGACCAAGGACCCCAAGGAGACCGAGGACGCGATCGCCGAGATCGTCCACGACCTGGAGTCCCGGCACGACGTGATTGCCGTCGGCATCGGCGCCGCCGGGTTCGTCGACGGCACCCGGTCGTCGGTGCTGTTCGCACCGCACCTCGCCTGGCGGCACGAGCCGCTGCGGGACGCGGTCGAGCGCCGGCTCGGCCTGCCGGTCGTCGTCGAGAACGACGCGAACGCGGCCGCCTGGTCCGAGTGGCGGTTCGGCGGCGGCCAGGGCGAGAGCCACCTGGTGTGCGTCACCCTCGGCACCGGCATCGGCGGCGCGATCCTGAACGACGGCGCGTTGCAGCGCGGGAAGTTCGGCATCGCGGGCGAGTTCGGGCACATGCAGGTCGTGCCGGGCGGTCACCGCTGCGAGTGCGGGAACCGCGGCTGCTGGGAGCAGTACGCCTCCGGCAACGCGCTCACCCGGGAGGCCCGGGAGCTGGCGCTGTCCGGTTCGCCGGTCGCGCACAACCTGCTGCGGGCGGCCGAAGGCGATCCGCGGAAGATCAACGGCCCGATGGTGACCGAGCTGGCCAAGGACGGCGACCCGGTCGCGGTCGAGCTGCTCGAGGACGTCGGCCGCTGGCTCGGCATCGGCCTCGCGAACCTGGCCGCCGCGCTGGATCCGGGCACATTCGTGATCGGCGGTGGTGTGTCCGACGCGGGCGAGCTGCTGCTGGCGCCGGCGCGGGAGGCGTTCAAGCGGACGCTGACCGGTCGCGGGTTCCGCCCGGAGGCGCGGATCGTCCGTGCGGTGCTCGGGCCGGAGGCGGGCCTGGTCGGTGCGGCCGACCTCGCGCGGGAAGAGGCGACGTGGCTGCGCCGGGTCCGGGTGAAGACCACCGCCGTGACCGCGAAGACGGCTGCGGCGCGTGGACGGTCGACCCGCCTCGAGCGGGCGGCCCGGAAGACCGCGGGACGGCGTACCGGAATGCGCGCTGCGGCGCAGGATGCGGACCTGCACCCGGCCGACCTGAACGGCGACCCTGACGCATGAGTGATGGCGCCCTGCGGGTGCTGTCGTACAACGTGCACCGGTGGGGAGACGACCGTACGGCGCTAGCGCGGGTGGTGAAGGCCTGCGCGCCCGACGTGATGCTCGTGCAGGAGGCCCCGACCTGGTGGGGCACCCGACGCAAGCGACGGGCAATGGCGGCGACCTTCGGGATGCGGTACGTCGCGGCGTCCGCGCGCAACGCCATCCTCGTTGCCGACGGCATCGAGCTGGCCGAAGCGCTGCACTGGCGGATCCGGCGGCCGTTCGTCCGCCGGCGCCTGAACTTCGTCGCCACCCAGCTGCCCGGCGGAGCCGTCGGCGGCCAGGTACTCGTCGGCACGACACAGGTCGCCGTCGTCTGCTGTCATCTCGGCCTGCACATCCTCGGCCGTCAGTATGAGCTCGAGCAGATCCTGAAGCGATGCCGCGCCTTCGGAACGCCGTACCTGCTGGTCGGCGACCTGAACGAGGAACCCGACGGCCCGGTGTGGAAACGTCTGGCGGAGGAGGGACTGACCGACCTCGGCGCCGACGCAGGCCCGACCTTCAGCTCCACCGATCCCCACAAACGCATCGACGGCGCACACCTGTCACCGCCGCTGCAGGGACGCATCCTCCCAACCCCCGCTTCCTCAGAGGACCTCGCCGCCGCCTCCGACCACCTCCCGATGCTGATCGAACTCAGGCCCTGAACTCGACCAACGGATCCGTGACGACGTCGCGCCAGCGATCGCGGTGTCCGTGGGCCTGCAGCCGGTAGTAGATCGTCTCCCGGCGCTCCGGGCCGGTGTTGCCGCCGATGTTGTGCCCTAGCAGGTAGTGCGAGAACAGCACGCTTCCGGCGGGCCCGGTGGCCTGGACCTGCTCACCGAGCTCGATCTTCGGGTACGGCGCCCCGCTGGTGTCCTCGGACAGCTCGGCAAGGGCGTCGGCACCCTGCTCAGCCAGGTACGCCCCGAATCGCAGATGCGTCCCTGGCCAGACATGCAGGTTCCCGTGGTAGAGCTCTTCCTGGTCGGTCAGCCAGACCCCGGCGAGCATCGAGAACGTGTACGGCGTGCCGTCCGGACCCAGTGGAGTGACTCCGTCGACGTGCGGTGCCCCCGGGCGGTGCGACCACGGCGGAATCGTCGTGGCGATCTGCGCGAAGTCGGGCTCGTCGACCCCGAGCTCCGGCCGGATCAGCTCGGCCGCCACTTCGGCGACGGTCTCCCGGTAGAAGTCGAGCAGCGGATGCGGCCCGTCCTCGAACCTGGGCCAGGCGAAGTGGTGTCCCACGTGCCCCGGCGCGGGCGGTTCCGTCTCCAGCGCCGCCGCGAACAACTCCCGCCCCGCCGCGACCTCCTCATCGGTCAGTACGCCGGGGACTACGACATAACCCTGCTCGCGGAATGCGGTGCGTTGCCCGTCGCTGATGTGCGGCATGCGGTCAGTCCACCAGCGCGCCGTCGTACCGGCAAACGAATTAGCTCTTCTTGCGGTTGAGGAAGGTGAGCATGGCTTCCTGTATGGAAACGCCTCGCCGAAGAGTGCCTGACTGACCTAGGCGCCGATGCGGGCCCGACCTGCAGCTCCACCGACCCCCACAAACGCATCGACGGCGCGCACCTGTCGCCGACCCTTCAGGGCCGTATCCTCCCAACACCCGCCACACCGGAAGACCTCGCCGCTGCCTCCGACCATCTACCGATGCTGATCGAGATCAGCGTCTGACGAACGAGCCGAGAGTATCCGCGACGACCTGAGGGTCCTGGAGCCACGGCAGATGTCCGACGCCGGCCTCGACGACGACGGCCCGCGGAAAGGCGCCGGCCGCGCATTGCGCAACCGTGAGATCGCCGAGGAAGTCGTGGCGCCCCCACACGAGCAGGACTCGCTGCTGGATCTCGCCGAGCTCGTCCGCGGACAGCCACAGGCGTCGATCCGCGAACCGCCCGGGCCACGCGACGAAGTGCTGGATCATGTGGCTCATGCCGCCTTCGGCGTTCGGCAGCCGCAAGCCCTCGGTGAAGACGTCGACCATCGAGTCGCTCAACTGCGCCGGCGGATCGCCCATCAGGCGGAAGAACCGGCGGGTCGATCGCGGCGACGGTGGATCGAGCCGCCGGAGCACCTTGGCCATCCACGGCACCGACAACGGCCCGAAGATTCGCGGCAGCCGCGGCGCCAGCAGGCCCGGCGGGGCACCGATCGCCGCAACGGCCGACACCCGTCCGGGCAGGTCCAGCGCTGACCACAAGGCCCATAGGCCGCCCATCGAGTTGCCGGCCAGGACCGCACGCTCGAGCCCGAGCGTGTCGAGCAGGGCGTCGACGAACGCCACCGCATGCGCCCGCAGGTCGGATACCTCGGCGTAGTCGACGGATCCGGATAGACCGTGGCCGGGCCGGTCCACCAGGTACGCCCGCACACCCCGCAACCGGGCGGCGAGCGGGATCCACACGGCCGACGTCGCTGGTGTCCCGTGCAGGAATACCACGGGATCTCCGGCCCCCACCTGGGCGACGAACACCCGGCCGGTCGAGCCGACAGCCGGACAGGACACGTCAGCCGTGACCCCGTACTCGTCGAGCAGGTCGTCGTACCGACCCGCATAGGAGTCGTACGCCGGTTCGACGCAGACCGTCCTGGTGGGGCGCTGGTCCGCGGGCTGGTTCTCGGGGTGCATCTCCGCCTCCTGTCGCTGGTCCGAATGCCCCGGAGCATGCGCAGGATGCGGTCTCACTCACCAGGCCGTTTCCGGCTCACTTTCGGGATCACTTTCGGGGTCAGGGCCGTCGAGCTCCTGGCGCCACAGGTCGGCGATCACCCGGCCGACACCACGCGCGAGATGCCGTTTGTAGGTGCTCAACGGCAACCCGAGCAGTTCGGCGGCACGTTCCTGGGTCGCGGCCGGGCGGACGAAGGTCCGGTCCAGGGCGCGGTACAGCTTGTGATCGCGCTCGGTGGCCGTGAGCCGCTCGACGGCACCCCGTACCAGCGTGGCAAGCCGGTCCGCCGGATCGCAGTCCGTCGTGAGCGCGAGCGCCGACCGGGTCAGGGGGTTGCGGGCGAGGGCGTCCCGGCGATGCAGGTCGCGGAGGGCGGCCCGGACGGCCTGCCGGAAGTCCGGCTCGGACAGGAGCAGCGGCTCGGCCACGCGGCCGTCCGGTGGACCGGGATCACCGGCGAGGTCCCGCTCGAACATCACCCGCAGCCACTGGTCCAGCGGCAACCTGCGGAAATCACGGACGAACATGCCGTAGTTCCGGCCGCCGACCTCGAAGTCGGCGCCGGCGGCTCGCGGAATCTCGAAGTACGTGAAGTACTCCTCGCGCCGTGCCGGTTCGTGGAACGTCAGGAAGGAGGCAGCCAGACCCGGCGTCCGGAGCCATTGCTGGATCGCCACCACCGGACCGAGATTGATCGTCGGCGACGGGTCCTGATAGGACTCGCGATCCACGCAGAAGCGGAACTGGGTCACCCGATCGTCCGGCCTCCGGCGGAGGTGCGCCCGGGCGTAGCGCAGCGCCGCGGCTCCCCCCGGATCGGCGGCGATGTCGGACTCGGCGGCCAGCGTGAGGTCGATGGTCGCGAGGACGCCGCGGATCCGGCCGTCGTGGTGCCGGACGACGAGGAACCCGTCGGGCTGCAGGCGCCACCAGTGCTCCGCGAGCGCCGCCGACTCGGCGCCCTCCCAGCGGCGGACGACGTCGATGATCCCGGCGCGGTCCTCGGGCCTGGCCGGCTCCGGGTAGTGCCGTCCGAAGGAGTCCCAGTCGGTCCATGCGCGAGACACCTGCTGATGCCGGTGCAGATACTTCGCGTCGTACAGAGCGCGCTGTTGCCGCCGCCCGGTGGTGCTGCCGAGCTGGCGCAGGATGTGCTTCTGGATCCTGCGGAAGATCCGGTCGTAGCCCTCCGGGTCGCGCCAGCGGAGATCGGCGACGAGAACCTCACGCGCCAGGTCGTGCGGAGCGAGCCCGTCCAGGCCCGCTTCGACAAACGACAGCCCGCGCAGCCAGGCGAACACCTCGTGCGCGTCGTCGACGCCGAGCGCGTGCCGGAGCAGGGCTTCGTTGGTGGTACGGGCGAGCGCGCAGACCTCGAGTGCGGTCCTGCGCGGGCCGACCGGGAGGACATCCACGAAGGTTCGCAGCAAGGTGGCCACGACGTCCGGCGTGAGCGGCTCGTCCGCCTCGCCTCCTGAGGCGACCAGATCGGCGAGCACCGCGAGCCCGAGCGGATGGCCGTGACTGATCTCGACGGCGCGATCGTCGTGCCCGGGTTCGATGCCTCGGGTCCGGAGGTACGTGCGGCACTCGTCGCGGGTCAGGTTGCGCAGCGGTACGACGCGCAGCACTTCACGCCAGCCGGGATCCGCGGACCAGGATGCGTCTGGGGCCCCGCGTCCGGCGAGCACGGTGACGGTTCCGGTCGGCAGCCGGGGCAGGAACTCTGTACGGAACCAGTCGTCCAGGGGCTGGAGCGCCTCGTAGGTGTCGACCAGTAGGACTCCCGGAACCGTCGCCAACGCTGCCGGAACGTCGTCGAGTGTCGTGGCCTGGATGCTGTCGAGCACGGCCTTGGGCGTCGGGTCCAGCTCTCGTCCGTCGAGCCTGGTCGCCGCGACGCCGAGCTCCGCCGCGAATTCGGCGTACCTGAGCAACAGGCTGGTCTTGCCGATGCCTCCCGGGCCGTGCACGTACAACACCCAGGCAGGACCGGTCAGCGCCCGGTGGAAGATCTCCAGCTCGGCCGCGCGTCCGACGAAGGCCCGCCGCCGGCGGTCGGCCAGCAGCACGCCGAGCGTCTCCACGGCGGGTACCCCCTCGACCATGCATTCACTGTAGGACGGGCAGGCCGGTTCGGTCCCTTCTTCATGACACCGGCGTCCTTCGGTGGCACCGTGGTATGGCTGGGTCAAGGGGTGAAGGGGGAGTGCATCGATGAACACACTGTGCTCGCTGTTGGGGATCGAGGTGCCGGTCGTGCTGGCCCCGTTCGGGCCGTGGGAGCAGGTGGAGCTTGCAGGGGCCGTGTCGGAGGCGGGAGGTCTGGGCAGCCTCGGTACGGCGTTGCGCAGTACCGAAGAGCTGCGCGACCAGTGGCGCCGGATGCGGGAGCTGACGGATCGGCCGTTCGCCGTCAACCACACGGGGCGACCGCTGGTCCGGGAAGCGTTCGAGGCCACGCTCGAGGCCCGGCCTGCGGCGATCTCGTTCCACATGGGAATCCCGGCCGACCTGATCGCCCGGGCGCACGAGCACGGCATCGTGTGGATCCAGGCGGTCGGCGACGTCGACGCGGCCGAGATCGCGCTCGAGGCCGGTGCCGACGTCCTGGTTGCGCAGGGCACCGAGGCCGGCGGGAACGCCGGCTGGGTGTCCACGCTGGTACTGGTGCCCGCGGTCGTCGATCTGGCCGGCTCGACGCCGGTGGTGGCCGCCGGGGGGATCGCCGACGGCCGTGGCATGGCGGCCGCCCTCGCCCTCGGGGCACAGGGCGTCAGTTTGGGTACACGGTTCCTCGCCAGCACCGAGATGACGATCGATCAGGCGTGGAAGGAACGGATCGTCGCTGCCCATGCGCGGGACGCCGTGAAGGTCGCACAGTCCGATCGCGTGCTGCCGCCGTTCAACCTCCCGCAGGTAGGCGCGACGTTCACACCCCGCGTGCTGCGGACGCCCCTGACCGAGCAGCTCGAACAGGATCCGGACAGCGTCGACCCGCAGGAGCTGGCGGCGCGCGTCCGCAGCGAGGTGCTCGCGGGCAGGGGCCATGAGCTGCTGCCGTTCACCGGCCAGTCGACCGAGCTGATCCACGACATCGCGCCCGCTGCGGAGCTGGTGTCTCGCTTGATGAGCGAGTGTGTCCTGGCGCTGCAGCGCGCCGGGACGCTAGCTCTTCCTGCGATTGAGGAAGGCGAGCATCGCTTCCTGCGCGGCGGGTGAGCCGAACAGAGAGGCGGAGAGTTCGGCGAGGTCTTTGCCGCGGGCATCTATGTCGGCGAGGAGGTCGCGGTTGAGGAGTTTCTTGGTCTCGCGGAGGCCCTGCGGTGCGCCCTTGAGGAGGGACGTGAGCACTGTCTCGACGGCGGCGTCCAGGTCGGGGTCTGGGACCGTCAGGGTGAGCAGGCCGAGGCGCGCGGCCTCGAGGGCGTCGAAGGCGTTGCCGGTCAGGAACGTGTACGCCGCCGCGCGGTCGGTGAGCCGGGGGAGGACTGTGAGCGAGATCGTCGCCGCCGCGAGGCCCAGCCGGACCTCGGTCAACGCGAACGTCGCGCTCTCCCCGGCGATGCTGATGTCGGCCGCCGCCACGATCCCGATGCCGCCCGCCCGCGCCGGCCCCGCGACGCGCACGACGACCGGCTTCGGGATCGCCACGATCGCGCGCTGTACGTCGACCATCCGCTGCGCGCCGACGCCCATCCCGACGGTCGTCGCCTCGGACAGATCGGCCCCCGAGCAGAACACGTCCAGCGCCGACCGAACCACGATCACCCGCACCGCATCATCCGCACCCGCCGCCTCGAGCCGCGCCAGCAACTCACCGGTCAACTGCTGCGACAATGCATTCTTGTTGTGCGGCGAGTCCAACGTGACAGTTGCCACTCCGTCGGCCACGTCCAGGTGCACGAGTTCGGTCATGGGGTCATCAAACACCCAATGCCGTCCCATCCGCTGCGGGCCACGTCACGGCCCTGAGGGGGCCGAGGTGGGGTTGAGCGGGTCGGCGTGGCGGTGGGTGATCATCCACGCGCCGTGCTCGGCCCGGAAGACCATCGTCGTACGGAGCAGGTGCGGCAGCGGGGCCGGCTGGGTGACGTGCTGGACGGTGCCGCGCTCGATGGCGACCGTGTACGCCGTGTCCGCGCCGACGTGCTTGACGAGGTACTCGAACTCGATCTTCGCGCCGCTGGGACGGAACTGCGAGGACGCCCACTCGTACCGCGGCCCGATCTCGGACCAGCCGACCTCCTGGCCGCCGAATCCGCCGAAGATCGAGGTCTGTTCGCTGTGCGACACCAACGGCAACCACAACGACGGATCGCCGTTGACGAACGCGGTGTTGGCCTCCTCGAAGCGTCGCAGAAACGATTCGAAGTCCTGGTTCATGACACCAGCCTCTACGGCGATGGGGTCACTTGGTGTCGGCGTACGACGGGGCTAGCTCCCGCGCCAGGTGCTCGATGAACAGGCCGACGTCCGTGACGATCCCGCGCGCCTGGGACGAGCCGCGGTCCGCGAGTTTCGTCACCGTCGCCGGGTTGATGTCCACGCAGGTCAACGGGATCGACGCCGGCAGAATGTTGCCGGTGGCAACCGAGTGCAGCATGGTCGCGGCCATCAGGCAGTACCCGACGCCGTCCAGCTCGGCCCGCATCGCCCGCTGACCCTCGAGGACGTCGGTGTAGACGTCCGGCAGCGGCCCGTCGTCGCGCACCGAACCGACCAGCACGAACGTCTTCCCCTGCCGGACGAGCGCATGCATCACCCCGGAAGTCAGCACGCCCTGCTCGACCGCGGCCGCGATCGACCCGGCCTTGCGGATCGTGTTGATGGCCCGGATGTGGTGCTCGTGCCCGTGCTCGACGCCCCGCCCGCGGGCGAGATCCACGCCGAGCGACGTCCCGTACAGCGACGACTCGATGTCATGCGTCGCGAGCGCATTGCCGGCGAACAGTACGTCGACGTACCCGGCCTCGACGATCGCGACCATCGCGGGCGCGGCGCCGGTGTGCACGATGCCGGGCCCGCCGACCCAGAGCACCTTCTGCCCGTTCGCCTTCGCCTCGCGCATCCCGTCCGCGACCTGCTTGACCAGCACCCGCTGCGGCTTCTCCGACGACACGTCCGACTCCATGAAGCCGAACCCCTCTTCGGTGTCGACCGCGATCGGGGGAGTGACGCGGACGCCCTGCGCACTGGTGACGATCCGCATCCCGGCGCGGACGTCCGACATCGGGATCGTCCGCACCGTGTCGCCGTCGACGAGCAGACCGCAGTCCATCTCCGGGTTCTGCACCAGGACCCAGTGGCCGCCCAGCCGGACGCTGGTCGGCAGGTTCGTGGTCGAGTAGAACCCGTCCGGGAACACCCCGTCCTGGCTGACCTCGGTGATCTCCGGCGTACCGGGGTCGACCAGGTTCGCGCCCTTGGTCTGGATCCGCATCAGCAGCCGCTGCAGCGACTCCTCGTCCTCCGCGCCGACCGTCATCCGGACCGTCGACGGGTCGTCCTTGTCGTAGCCGAGGTCGAACTTGTCGAGCGTGTACTCGCCGCCGTACCCGCGGATGTCGTCGAGCACCCGGGACAGCAGCCCGGAGTCCATCAGATGGCCGGTAATCTCGACGGTCTCAGTGACCTGCACGGGGTGCCCTCCCTCGGAAGTCGTCGGATTGTCCGACGATCCGCACTCTAACTCAGACGACCGCCCCGTCGTCACCGCCGTCACCCGGAGGGAGCCGGTCCTTCATCCGGAAGACCAGCGTGAGGAAGCCGCCGATGAACCCGGTGACCGCGAGCGTGGTGATCCGGCCGGTGCCGAAGTCGAGCAGGGCGGCCAGGATCAGCAGCAGCGGCCCGCCGAGCAGCCCGAGCCAGGCGAGCCGGCTGACCCAGTCCAGCCGCGGCCCGCGCGGCGGCTCCGGCGGGACGTAGTGGTCGTGCGCGTCGTCCGCCTTCTTCTTGGCGGGCGGCTCCGCGTCCTCGGTCTTCTTCTCCTCGACGGTGAGCCCGGACGGTACGTCGATCAGCGGCTCGTACTTCTCGTCCACGTCCTCGCTCGCCGGCCACCGCGCGACCGGTTCCTCGCCGCCGTCGTGCCCCGGCGCGGACGGCTGATTGAACTGTTCCACGAGCGACTGCCACTCGGCGTCCTCGGTACTGCGGTCGATCACCGGACGGGCCCGCTCCACCGCCTCGGCGTCCACGAAGATCTCGTCGTACCCGACCGGAATCCGGACCGGTTCCTCGGCCTCCTCCGGCGTCCGGGCCTCGCTCTGGTTCTCGCAGTACGCCGCGATACCGGCCGCCTTCAGCGCGTCGAGCACCGGCTCGGCGACGAGCGGATCGATGCCGCCGAGCGACGTGTACGACGTCGCGGTCAGTCCGTTGTCACGCATCGCTGCTCACGCTCAGCCGACTGATGAAGGCGGTCGAGTCCGCGAAGATCCGCGGGGCGTCGTTGTCCAGGGTTGCCACGTGGTAACTGTCCTCGAGCAGGGTCTCGGTCACGTCGCGGGACGAGATCGAGGACAGCACCGTCCGCCCCGAGCTCGGTTCCACCACATGATCGACAGTACTGCGGAACAGCAGCACCGGCTGCGTGATCTTCGCCAGATCGTCCCGGGTGACCTTCCACAGCTGCGACAGCGAGTGCAGCGCCCGCAACGGCATCCGGTCGTACGCGCCCTCCTCGACGCCCGGCTTCTTGATGTCGTTCGAGATGCCCGGGAACGACGGCACCAGCTTGGCCAGCACCGGCAGCAGCGCCAGCCGCTTGTCGTCGGTGCGCACCGAGGGGTTGATCAGGACCAGACCGGATATGTCCTCGCCGTGGAGCTCGGCGAGCCGCAGTACCAGACAGCCGCCCATCGACAGTCCCACCAGGAACACCCGGTCGTGCTCCTTGCGGAGTCGCTCGAGCTCGTTGTCGAGTACGGCGTACCAGTCCGGCCAGCCGGTCGTGTTCATCTCCTGCCAGCTGGTCCCGTGACCGGGCAGCCGCGGCACGGCGACGCCGTACCCCTCGGCGGCCAGATGCTCACCGAACGGCCGCATCGACCGCGGCGAGCCGGTGAATCCGTGGCTCAGCAGTACGCCGACGGCGGCGTTCTCCCCGGTGCCGGGACTGCGAAACTCCTCCGCGTGGGCTTGCACTGGCACGCTCGACTCCTCGCCGTTCAGATCCTCACAGTCGCGCCTCGTAGGCGCGTGACAATCGTCGCATCTGGGCTGCATCCAGTCTGCATCCAGGTGACAACACGGTGAGCAACACCCGCATTCCTGGCGGTGACATTGCCTGAGGGGGAAGCTGGAACGTAGTCTCCGCACCGGAAGGTGGCGCGCCGGAGTTGTCGCGTGACCGCCACCGGCGTGCACTGGTGCCGGAATGGGTACGGGCAGACCATGGTAGGTGGGCCCTGGTGGTGAGTGCTGTCGGGTGAGTGTGTCGGGCGAGTGACGGAGGTCGAGGCGGATGCTGTACCTGTTCCTCAGACGGTTCTTGGTCGCACCACTGGTCAAGCTGCTCTTCCGGCCCAAGGTGACCGGGGTGGAGCACGTGCCCACCGACGGTCCGGCGCTGCTGGTCAGCAACCACCTGGCGTTCTGCGACTCGATCTTCCTGCCGGTCTCGATTCCGCGGCAGATCGTCTTCCCGGCCAAATCGGAGTACTTCACCGGTCCCGGCCTCAAGGGGAAGCTGGTCGCCACGTTCTTCCGGTCCGTGGGCCAGATCCCGATCGACCGCTCCGGCGGCCGCGCCTCGCTGGCCGCGCTGAACACCGGCCTGGGGATCCTCGAGAAGGGCGGCCTGTTCGGGATCTACCCCGAGGGCACCCGCTCGCCCGACGGCCGGCTGTACAAGGGCAAGACCGGCGTCGCCCGGATGGCGATCGTGGCCGGCGTCCCGGTGATCCCGGTCGCGATGATCGACACCGAGAAGCTGCAGCCCGCGGGACGGATGCGGCCGACCTTGTTCTACCGGGAGAAGGGCAAGCTGCTGCCGCGCCTGGTGCGTCCGGGTGTGGCGTTCGGCACGCCGCTGGACTTCTCCCGCTACGAGGGCATGGAGCGCGACCGCTTTGTGCTGCGCTCGGTCACCGACGAGATCATGTACGCCCTGATGGACCTGTCCGGTCAGGAGTACGTCGACATGTACGCCGACAAGGCCAAGGAACTGCTCAAGGCCGGCGAGTCGATCGACGAGCACGTCCGCCTCGGCGACACCAAGGCCAGCTGACGCTTTTCCAGCCGTCGTACGGCGAGGATTGCCGTCATGGACAACGACCTGAACGTGCTCGGTGAGCCGCTCGAGGAGTGCGGCACCGACCCGGTGACCGGGTTCTACCGCGACGGCTGCTGCACGAGCGGGCCCGAGGACCTCGGCAACCACACCGTCTGCGCGGTGATGACGGCCGAGTTCCTGGCCCACCAGGCCTCGATCGGGAACGACCTGATCACCCCGCGCCCCGAGTGGCAGTTCCCCGGCCTGAACCCGGGCGACCGCTGGTGCGTCGTAGCAGCCCGCTGGCTCCAGTCGTACCACGCCGGCGCCCCGGCCCCCGTCGTACTCGCATCAACCCACGTCCGCGCCCTCGACACCATCCCCCTGTCCGCCCTCCGCACCCACGCGGTAGACGTCCCCGCAGACCCCAGCTCCCTCACCTAACCCGGGGCCCCGCGAGCGATCGTGGAGTTGCTAGGAGGTTTTTGCTGGGATAGCGCCAGATTCCCTCCTGGTATGTGCGGAAGACCCTCCTTTGAGCGAGCAGGTGGGGGAGCAGGGCGTGAGAGTTCCGGTCCAGCCGCGCAAGGCGAGCGCCGCGCCGACCTGGCCCGCGGTGGCGCAAGGATCGGTCACCAGCTGATATCCGAAGCGCAGCGTGGTCTTGCCCAGCAATGTCGCCGCGCTGTCCCGGTGCATATCTCGCCAGGTGGAGATTGCGTCGGCATGCCCGGTGCGACCGTCGAGCTCGATGATCAGGTCGTACGGGACGTACTCGACATCGCGGTACTCCACCGGCAAGCCGCTCGTCGAGCTGCTTGTCGAGCGGACCTGCCGGGTGCCGGTGGGCAGACCGTGGGCACGTTCGACTCGGGTCAGATACACCTGCTCGAGGAACGACTGCACGCCGTACGCGGCATCCGACAGGACCGGTATCAGCAGCTTGCGCCCGCGGAGTCGCGGTAGCTGGTTCAGCTCGGCCAGCAACCGATCAGGTGTCGTGCGGCGCTGACGGCAAGCGTCGAGAACGATGCCCGCCCGCCGATCAGGGTCGAGCCTTCGGGCCGCCGCGGTCAGCACGGCGATCTCCAGGCGTACGACGTACGGCTCACGTCCCTGCACCAGCCACGAGGAGACGTCTTGATGGCGGGTGAGCCGGACGCCGATCCGCCGCTCGATCCGACGACTCTGCGGTACGGCGAGGTGGACCGGCGAGTCCTGCCAGTCGCCGCTCAGCCCGTGCCAGCGTAACGCCGTATCAGCCGTCAATGCGGCGTCGGGACCACACGCCAGCCAGGCGGCCCATACGCGGGCCGACCACGGCAACGGGCCGGTGAAGTCGGCGTACACACCTTGGTGGATCCGCTGGATCTGCCGGTTCCGGCAGCGGCGCGCCAGCGTGTTGTCGTCGATCCCGTGCGCCACCGCCTGGGCGCGAGTGAACATGCCCTGCTGCCGGCCGCGCAGCTCGACGAACCGCCGGATTTGCTCATCGTCAGCCTCCACCTCTGATTGCCGAAGTTCATCCACACCTATAACGTGCCGTCGATCGCCCTCCGCGATCGCGACGAGTTCGCCGCCTGTGGACAACCTCCCGCCGGATCCTGGCGGGTTTTCACCCGTTGAGGAGGCATTCCTCTCCTAGGAGGGATTTGGCGAGGGGCGAGGATGTGCCCGGCGGGGCGGGAGGTGGTGTGCGTGTGGAGGTGATGAGACGTGTGGGTGGCGTGTGAGGGGGGTCAACTAGGCTGAGGGTATGCAATTTGCGACGTTGACGGCGGGTCAGGTTCCCGGGGTTCCTACGCTGGACGAGTTGCGGGGGCTGAAGCCGCTGCAGCAGCCGGAGTGGCCGGATCAGGGTGTGCTGGAGCAGGTGATCGCCGAGCTCCGGACGCTGCCGCCGCTGGTGTTCGCCGGTGAGTGCGACGACCTGACCACGAAGATCGGTGCGGTCGCCCGCGGTGAGGCGTTCATCCTCCAGGGCGGCGACTGCGCGGAGACGTTCGCGGGCGTGACCGCGGAGAACATCCGGGCGAAGCTGCGGGTGCTCCTGCAGATGTCCGTCGTACTGCAGTACGCCGCCAGCGTGCCGGTCGTGAAGATCGGCCGGATCGCGGGGCAGTACGCCAAGCCGCGCTCGTCCGGCGAGGAGACCCGCGAGGGCGTGACGCTCCCGTCGTACCGCGGGGACGCCGTGAACGGCTTCGACTTCACCCCCGAGTCGCGGATCCCGGACCCGCAGCGCCTGCGCGGCGTCTACAACGCGGCGGCCGCGACGCTGAACCTGACCCGCGCGTTCACCACCGGCGGGTACGCCGACCTGCACCAGGTGCACGCCTGGAACACGGACTTCGTGAAGTCGTCGCCGGTCGGCCAGCGGTACGAGCAGTTGGCGGGCGAGATCGAGCGCGCGCTCGCGTTCATGCGGGCCTGCGGCGCGACCTCGGACGAGTTCCGGACCGTCGACTTCTACGCGTCGCACGAGGCGCTCATCCTCGAGTACGAGCACGCGCTGACCCGGATCGACTCGCGGACCGAGCAGCCGTACGACGTCTCCGGCCACCTGCTCTGGGTGGGGGAGCGAACCCGGCAGCTGGACGGCGCGCACGTCGAGTTCCTCGCTTCGCTGTCGAACCCGCTCGGCGTGAAGATCGGTCCGACCACCACGCCGGAGTACATCCGGGCCCTGATCGACAAGCTGAACCCGAAGGGCATCGAGGGCCGGCTCACGTTCATCACCCGGATGGGCGCGGGCAAGATCCGCTCGGCGTTGCCGCCGCTGCTGGAAGCGGTGCGCGACCACGGCTCGCCGATCGCGTGGGTGTGCGACCCGATGCACGGGAACACGTTCGAGACGCCGAACGGATACAAGACCCGCAACTTCGACGACGTGATGGACGAGGTCCAGGGCTTCTTCGACGCCCACGAGCAGGTCGGGACCTGGCCGGGCGGCGTCCACATGGAGCTGACCGGCGACGACGTCACCGAGTGCCTCGGCGGCGGCGAGGAACTGGTCGCGGAAGACCTCGTGAACCGGTACGAGACCGCCTGCGACCCCCGTCTGAACCGGCACCAGTCGCTCGAGCTCGCCTTCCTGGTCGCGGAACGCCTGCGAGGCGCCCAGGCATGACCATCGATCTGCGCTCGGACACCGTCACTCGTCCGTCGGCGGAGATGCTGGCCGCGATGACGTCGGCCCCGCTGGGCGACGACGTGTACGGCGAGGACCCGACCGTCAACGCCCTGGAGGAGCGGGTCGCCGGCCTGCTCGGACACGAGGCCGGCCTCTTCACCGTCACGGGCTCGCTCGCGAACGTGCTCGGCGTACGGGCGCTGGTCCCGCGCGGCGGCGAGGTGCTGTGCGAGGCGAGTGCGCATATCGTCCGCGCCGAGCTCGGCTCGCACGCGGCCGCGAGCGGCGTCACGACGCGGACGTGGAGCGCGCCGTCCGGGCAGATCGACCTCGAGCAGATCCGCGCGCTGATCGCGCCCGACCTCGGTCCGTACTTCGTCGTCACGTCGGCCGTCTCGGTCGAGAACACACACAACTTCGGCGGCGGGTCGATCCAGCATTCTTATGACGCACTCGCCGACGAGCTCGATGCTCGTGGGCTCCCGCTGCATCTCGACGGCGCGCGACTGTGGAATGCCGCTGTCGCCACGGGTCGTTCCGTGTCTTCCTTTGCGTCGCGGGCGGCCGCGGCGAGCGTGTGCCTGTCCAAGGGGCTCGGTGCGCCCGTCGGCTCGGTGCTGGTCGGGTCGACCGAGCTGATCCGCGAGGCACGGATCTGGCGGAAGCGTCTCGGCGCCGGCTGGCGGCAGGCCGGCGTACTGGCCGCGGCTGGGCTGTACGCCGTTGAACACAACGTCGAGCGCCTGGCCGAGGACCACGCGAACGCACGCGCGATCGCGTCGTTGCTCGCGGATGCCGCGCCTGGTTCGGTGAAGCCCGACCAGGTCGAGACCAACATCGTCGTCGCCGACCTGGCCGCCACCGGCCGCACGGTCGCCGACGTGGTGGCCGGGGCTCGCGACGCCGGCGTACTGGTCGGTGGTGTCGGGGCGACCCAGCTGCGGATCGTCACGCATCTCGACGCCTCGGCAGCCGACTGCCGTCGGGCCGCGGAAATTCTGGCGCGACTGATCGGTTAGGGTTCAGCTGTCGGGGTCGCAGCGTTCGGGGAGAGCCGTGCGAGAGATCGTCGTGTTCAGCGGAAATGCCCATACCGAGTTGGCGGAGCAGATCTGTAAGGATCTCGGCGTACCGCTTTCTCCGGTCGAGATCCATCGTTTCAGCAACGATTGCCTGCAGGTCCAACTGCAGGCGAACTGCCGGCAACGCGACGTGTACATCGTGCAACCGCTGGTGCCGCCCACGCAGGATCATCTGATGGAACTGCTGCTGATGATCGACGCCGCCCGCGGCGCGTCGGCGCAGCAGATCACCGCGGTCATCCCGCACTACGCGTACGCACGCTCGGACAAGAAGGACGCGTCCCGGATCTCGATCGGCGGCCGGCTCGTCGCCGACATGCTGACCACGGCCGGAGCCAACCGGGTGCTGACGATGTCGCTGCACGCACCCCAGGTGCACGGCTTCTTCTCGGTCCCGGTCGACCACCTGACCGCGATCGGCATCCTCGCCGACCACTTCCGCGGGCGCGACCTCTCGGACACCGTCGTGGTCAGCCCCGACCTCGGCAACGCGAAGACCGCGACGCAGTTCGCCCGGCTGCTCGGCCTCCCGGTCGCGGCCGGCAGCAAGCAGCGGCTCTCCGACGACCGCGTGATCATCGACACGATCGTCGGCGATGTCTCCGGCAAGCGAGCCATCGTGCTGGACGACGAGATCGCGACCGGCGGCTCAATCATCGAATTGCTGGACCGCCTGAAGGACCGCGGCTGCACCTCGGCCGCCGTCGCCTGCACCCACGGCCTGTTCGCCGGCCCCGCCGTCGAGCGGTTGAGGTCGCACCCCTCCATCACCGAAGTCATCAGCACCGACACCGTCCCCCGCCCCACCGGCTTCCCGGACCTCCAGGTCACCTCAGTCGCAGGCCTCTTCGCCGAAGCCATCAAACGCATCCACGGCGGCGAATCCGTCAGCAGCCTCTTCGACGGCGTAGACCCCACCCACGCCCCACCCCAACCCAAACTCCCGTTCTAGATGTAGCCGACCCCCGCACGCTACGCGTGCGCTTACGTCGTCGCTCCGCTCCTCAGCGCACCCACTCCGCGCGCTCCCACCCACCCGCGGGTTAGCGCCGTAATTCAGCTGCCGGCTGGCGCCGGCGAGCTGCGGGCTAGCGCCCGCCTTGCTGCTCGCTGGCGACTACCAAGCCAACGCCCGCGACCAACCCTTCCCGTCCAAAGGAGCAAAGCTGTTGTCGAACGAACAAGGCCGCATCTTCCGCGAGGCGTGGATTGCAGGCGTGACGAAGCACTACCCCGGCGAACCAAAGCCCGGGTACATCGCGCTCTGGGAAGACACACCCGATTGGAAGCGGGAGAGCGCCGCGGCCGTCTACGACCAGGTACGTGCGTTCGTCGAGGTCTCGGAAGGCAACACAAGCAAGCTCAGCCGAGAGCAAAAAGGCCGGTTCGTCGCGCTGTGCTGGATCGCGCAGATCCACCGCCACATCCCCGACCCCAAGCCCAGCTACGTAGCCGACTGGAACGACCTACCGGCCTGGCAACAAGAAACCGACGCGGACATCTTCGAGCGAATCGAAGGCACGAGCTGACATCCGTGCAGGCCTCGCTGCCTACGGACCTGCCTTCTGTTCGTGCGCGGGTTCCGCGTGGGAACTGCCGGCGGGCGGATGGTGGCGGTGGTTAGCGGGTCAGGTTCTCGGGGTTGATGCCATTGGCGGTGAGGGTGGCTGTGATCCATTTGCGTCGGAGCGGGCTTGCTGTGGCCAGGAGGTACTGCATGGCGTCGGTTGCTCGGTGTTTGCGGCCGTTTGCGACTGACGGGCGTAGGGAGCTTGGCAGGTTGTGGCAGGCGTCTGCGAGGGATCGGATCCATTCGATGACGTCGACATCTATGGGCCGGCGTCGGTCATTGACTGGACCTGGCCGGTGTAGGCGCTGCCTCGGATGGAGACGAACGCCTCGTAGCACAGCACGGTTACGGCTTCGGTGGCTTGCTGTTCGCGGCGGCGCCGGGAGTGCGAGAGCATGGCTGACATTCTGCATGTCCGCCTGTGGGTGGTGGAGCTATCGTCTGGTTGTGGGTGGTTGGGAGAGCCTGCGGGTGGAGTTGCGGCGGTTGGCTGAGGAGTCACCGGGGGCGCTTGTTGTGTGGCCCGGTCCGGACCGTGAGCGGCGGTCTGAGAAGCGGTTTCATATTGAGCTGGCTGCTTGGGCGGTTGAGATCGCGGCTGGGTTGCATGCGCGGTACGGCGAGCTTGTCGACCTGCAGGTTGGCGCGATGCGGTTTCCGGCTTGCGAGTTGGCCGTGCGTTGGCGCGGGGACCGGTTCCGCGGGGGACCCGCTGTGGATGCCGGGCTCGATGTGGTGGCGCCTTCACCGTTGTTGGTGCGAAGTGGGTGGTCCGAGCGTCGGGAGGTGGTGGTAACGAATCGGGGCGCTGCCGAGCAGGTGCTGATCTCCAACGGTGTGCTGGCGGCTGCGGTGACCGACGGTTCTGGTCGCGTGGTTGGCCTGTTCGTTGGACCGCAGTATGCGCGGCGGGTCGGGTTCGAGATCGGGGCCGGGCAGAGTCGGACTGTGCCTGTGCTGATAGGTACAGCCTCCCTGGATCCCGAGTTGGGGTACGCCGTCCCGCCGGGCACGTGGGGGCTTGCCGTCGAGCTTCGGACCGAGGCCGGCAACGTCCTCTTGGCGTCGCTGGGGCTCACGGTCACGTCGTAAATGCCCGGCCTACGATGACGCGGTGAAGTTTGTGATGGTGCCAGGTGGGTGGCAGGGTGGGTGGGTTTTTGACTCCGTGGCGGGGGAGTTGCGGGGGCGGGGGCATGAGGTTGAGGCGGTGACCTTGGCTGGGCTCGAGCAGGAGGTGCCGCTGGATCTGGAGCGGCCGGCGAATCTCGATACGCATATTGATCAGGTGGCGGAGATCGTCGAGCGGAACGCTGACGGACAGCTGGCGTTGTGTGGTCACAGCTATGCGGGCCTGGTGATCGCGGGGGTTGCGGACCGGCTCGGGGATCGGATCGATCAGCTGGTGTTCATCGATGCTTATGTCCCGGACGACGGTGACTCCTGCTGGACGTTGACGAGCGATACGTTCCGGGAGTTGTTCATCTCGGGCGCGAGCGCCGACGGCCGGTGGGTCGCCGTACCTGAGGGGCTTGATTCGCGGGCGCGAGCACATCCGTTGGCAAGCTTCCTGCAGTCGGTGAGGCTCGAGGACAACGCGTGGCCGGCGCTTGGCCGGATGTACATCAGTGGTGGTGAGTGGTCCGGAAGTCCCTTCCTGGAGCTGACCGAACGATTGCGCAAGGACCCGGCCTGGCGGGTGCACGAGATTCCAGTCGGCCACAACATCGCTCGGCGCGATCCGCAGAGTCTCGCCGACGTACTCGACGCGCTGGCGCCCGCGAATATCCGTTTGCACGGGGACGAGTAGCCACGCACACTCCGGACGCATGGATGATTCCGAGCTTGAGGTGCGGTTGCGGAACGGGCGGTACCCGCGGTCTGCGGGGTACTCGGCTCGGTGGATGGTTGACGGGTCGATGGGGCCGAATCCTGTGTGGCAGGCGGAGGCGCTGGTCGGGTTGATGCCGCTCGAGCCTGGTATGCGGGTGCTCGACATGGGGTGTGGTACCGCCCGGAGTTCGATCTTTCTGGCCAAGGAGTTCGGGGTCGAGGTCTGGGCTACTGATCTGTGGGTCAAGCCCGAGGAGAACCTGCGCCACGTCGTCGAGGCAGGTGCGGAAGGCAAGGTTCACCCGGTCTTCTCCGAGGCCCATGCGCTGCCATACGCAGATGGGTTCTTCGATGCGCTGGTCAGCATCGGCGCCTATCACTACTTCGGTACGGACGACCTTTACATCGGCTACTTCTCGCGGTTCGTGAAACCCGGCGGGCGGATCGGCATCGTTCAGCCTGGTCCGGTCGAGGAGTACGAGGTGCTTCCGCCGCAGCACCTCGAGGAGTACTGGAAGTGGGACTTCTGCGCCTGGCACAGCGCTGCCTGGTGGCGGCGGCACTGGGAGAAGACTGGGCTGGTCACCGTCGAGGTCGCCGATCAGCTGCCCAACGGCTGGCAGGACTGGCTGCAGTGGAACGAAGCCTGCGACGAAGACACCGGTACGCCGGGACGCGAAGAAGCTCAGATGCTCCACACCGACGCCGGCAAGACTCTCGGCCTCACCCGAGTCATCGCCCACCGCAACACTTAACTGGTAGCTTCAGCGCCGTGTGGGATGTGGTGGAGGGGGCAGTCGAGCGCGCCGGGTTCTCTGGTGTGGTTCGAGTCGATCGGTCGGGTGTGACTGAGTTCTGCGCGGCTTATGGGTACGCCGACAGGGCCCATGGGATCCTCAACACGGTCGAGACCCAGTTCGCGACCGCGAGTGGAACCAAGAGCCTGACGGCGTTGGCCGTGATGAGCCTGGTCGAGCGCGGGACGTTCGAGCTCAACACCACCGCCCGTTCGTTGCTCGGCAACGACCTGCCCCTGATCGCGGACGACGTGACGATCGAGCACCTGCTGGCTCATCGGTCCGGGATCGGTGACTACCTCGACGAGGACGAGGTCGGTGACATCACCGACTATGTGATGCCGGTGTCGGTGCACGAGCTGGCGACGACTGAGCAGTTCTTACCGGTGCTGGAGGGGCACGAGACCGTGTCCCCGCCCGGCGAGCGGTTCGCCTACAACAACGGCGGTTATGTCGTCCTCGCCTTGCTGGCCGAACGGGCGAGCGGCATCAACTTCCACCAGTTGGTTCGCACGCTGGTCTGCGAGCCCGCAGGCATGGTCGACACCGAGTTCCTGCGCTCCGACGAACTCCCGGGCCGCGCCGCGCTGGGCTACCTGTCCGTCGACGGCCTGCGAACCAACGTGTTCCATCTCCCCGTGCTCGGCAACGGCGACGGCGGCATCTACTCGACCGCCGCCGACCTCAGCGCCTTCTGGGACGCGCTCTTCGCCGGACGGATCGTCTCGCCGGAGCACGTCGCCGAGATGGTGCGACCGCGCAGCGACTGGCCGGAGGAGTCCAGGCGCTACGGCCTCGGATTCCACCTCCGCGCGACGGGCGACGGAGTCTGGCTGGAGGGGTACGACGCCGGCGTGTCGTTCGCCAGCCTGCATAAACCGTCGGCATCGATCACCTACACCGTGATCGCGAACTGGTCCGACGGCGCCTGGCCGATCATCAAGGTCCTCGACGAACAGCTCGGTATCTGAACCAGCCACGCGCACAGCCGCGGCGTTCGGCGATCGCCAATAGCATTGCCGGTATGGCGGATTCGGTGCGGATCGGTGTTGTCGGCGCGGGGAGCATTTCGGTTCGCGGGCTCCTTCCGCATCTGGGCCAGCCGGATCTCGCGGACCGGGTGTCGTTGGCGGCGGTGTGTGACCCGGTGCCGGGGCGGGCGGAGGCGGCGGCCGAGAAGTTCGGGGTCGAGCGCGCGTTCGCCGAGTACGAGGAGTTGCTGGCGCGCGGCGACGTCGATGCCGTCACGATCGCTTCGCCGATCGGGTTGCACTACGAGCAGGGCAAGCTCGCGTTGCAGGCCGGGAAGCACGTGCACTTCAACAAGACGATGACGTTGACCGTCGTCGAGGCGACCGAGTTGATCGAGCTCGCGGCGAACAACGATCTGCGAATCGTCGCGTCGCCGGGGGAGATGCTGCGGCCGCATCATGTGCGGACGCGGGAGCTGATTGCCGAGGGCGCGATCGGGACGTTGTCGTGGGTGAGCTGCGGTGCGGCGTTCGGCACCTACCACGAGAACGAGTCCGTGCGCGGCGGGAACGACGTACTGACGAACATCGATCCGTCGTGGTACTTCCGCAAGCCCGGCGGCGGACCGCTGTACGACATGACGGTCTACGCGCTGCATTCCGTGACCGGGATCCTCGGGCCGGCGCGGCGCGTCACGGCGATGTCCGGCGTACGGATCCCGGTCCGCGGCGACGTACAGACGGATGCCGACGACAACACCGTCATCCTGATCGACTTCGGCGACAACCTGTTCTGCGTCGCGACCGGGACCGCCGCGGGCGGGATGCGCGGAGGGTTCGGCGGCGCCTATTACGGTACGGCGGGGACGATCGACGGGCTGCTGCTCAACGGCGAACCCTTCGACTTCCCCAACCGCAACCCGTCCGAGGAGTCGCCCCGCGGGCCGGGGAACCAGGCGCTGCTTCCGCACGTGACCGGCGTACACCGGGAGATCGAGGAGCAGCACGTGTACGAGGACGTCATGCAGCTCGTCGACTGGGTCCGCGACGGCACGCCGTCGATCGTCACCGCCGAACACGCGCGCCACGTCATCGACATCATCGAGTCCGCGTACCGCGCGGCGGCAACCGGCCAGACCCAGGACCTCACCACCACGTTCTGAGCGACCGTCACGTGTACTAGGCCAGTCTGCCGTCCACCGGAAGCTGCATCTCGACAGTACGTATACGTCTCATACCCGCCACCGCGCGCCGTGCGGCCGGCCGGATCGCCGGACAGTGGACGTATACGTACTGTCGACCTGCACAACATCCGCAGCCCTAGCTTCGACTGCGCGCACTCCTAGCTTTCGCAGCAGGCTCGGTGGAGCCATTCGGGTTCGTGCCACCAGTAGTCGGTGTCGTGAGCGTGGGCTTGGGCGCGGGTCAGGGGTTGTGGGGCGTTGGCGGTGTGGACGGTCGGCTGCAGGTTGTTCGTGGACGCGTACGGCGTCAGTAGGTCGTCGACGGTGTAGTGGTTGCCGGCGATCATGACCTGCTGTACGGCGGCGGCCGCGCGGATGTCTGCCAGTGGGTCTCCGGTGACGAAGGACAGGTCGGCTTGGGCTCCGGGTTTCACGACGCCGAGCTTGTCCTCCAGGTTGAGCCACCGCGCCGGGTTGCGCGTCGCCGTCGTGAGGGCCTCGTACGGCGTGAAACCGCCCGCGACCATCGACCGGAGGTTGGCGTGCAGCGATACGGCCATGTTGTCGAGGGGCGTGTCGGTGCCGGAGATGACCAGCCCGCCGCCGCGGTGGATGCGGAGGACCATGTCGACGTTGCCACGCAGCAGTTCGCGCGTGGTCACACCGGCCGGTCCCTTCGCGGTGTTCACCTCGGCGATCAACGCGTTGTACTCCCACGACGGGTACAGCGTCGTCGTACGGCGGTCCGTGAGCAGGGACGGATCGTCGACGTGCGCCATCGTCGAGTTGAAGAGCGTCGGCGTCACGGACAGACCCGCCCGCGTGAACAGTGTCACCACGTCGGCGTACGCGCGTCCCAGCCGGCTGACCGTGTGCGAGTACCCGAGCCGGTTCGTCGCGCCGGTGTGCTCCATGCCGTCCATCCCGAGATGCTCCGCGGGATAGAGGTAATGCGATGACAGTTGCAGCCCGAGCCGGTGCACGTGAGCGATCGCCCGCCGCTGGTACTCGATCGGCAACCGCACGTACGTTTTCACCAGGTCGTACGCGAGCCCCTCGACTCGATCGAGCTCTAGACCGAGCTGCCGCAGCGACAACGTCGGCCGCATGAAGTTGTAGTACACCCGCGATCCGTCGATCGCCTCACCGGTCGCGAAGTACCGCGGTCCGCGCAAGGACCCACTGACGAGCGCCTCCCGGGTCTCCTGCATCTGGTACGCCGGATCGCCCGGAGAGCGCGTACTCGTGATCCCGTACGCGAGCCACAGGTTCCCCTGCCGCGCGCCCCACGCCCGTCCGCGCAGATGCCAGTGGTTGTGCGCGTCGATCAGGCCGGGCATGATGGTCAGCGCCGACGCGTCGATGTCGGCGCGGCCGCTGTGCGGTCGTACGGCGGCGATTCGCGCACCGTCGACCACAACGTCGATGTCCCGGCGCAGGGTGGTCGCCCGTCCGTCCCACAACGCGCCGGCGTGGATCGTGACGTGCTGGTTGACGGTCGCCCGCCGGTACTGGAGGTCGAACTTGATCGTCTCACCAGTTGTCGTGCGCAACCGTCCGTTGTTCAGGTAGATCAACGTGTTGTTGTTCAGCCATACAGGGGAGTCCGTGACTTCGTTGGTGACCGCGCGCGGCTCCCCGGTGAAGCGCCCGCGGGCGTCGACCGGTGCGACGTAGAGCAGGCTCTCCGCCACGAAGGCCAGCTGCTTGCCGTCGGGTGAGAACACGGGGCCGTCGTCGCCGCGGGTGGCGAGCGAGCGGAACGGCATCGGCTCGACGTACTCGAGCGCGGTCGACGCGACATCGACGTACAGCAGTTGACTGGTGCCCTCGCGGAAGCGTTTGGAGAACGGCTTCACCGCGGCCAGGACGAGGGTCTTGCCGTCGCGCGACCAGCTGACCCGGCCCGGCTGGAACAGCGTCGGTGTCAGCTGTCGGACCTCGCCCGACGCGAGGTCGAGAACCCAGGCGATGCCGTCCTGGTCCTGGTAAGCGATGCGCTGCCCGTCGGGTGCGAAACGCGGCGCAGTCTGGGCACCCGGGAGACCAGACAGCTTGGTGTTCGCACCGGTCGCCAGGTCGTGCAGCCACAGGTCCGCTGTGCCGTCGCGATCGCTTGCGTAGAGCAACTTCTTGCCGTCGGGCGAGAAGTCCGGGTCCGAGTTGAAGTAGCCGTCGGCAACCACCTTGCGGGGTTGCGTCTTGCCGTCGGTCGACGCCAGCCAAAGGGCGTTCAACGCGCGGAACGCGAGCCACTTCCCGTCCGGCGACGCGGTCGGGCTCGCGATCCCACGCACAGCCCGCTTGCCTGTCGACTCGAGATCAGGAGCCTTCGGCCGCGGCCGCCGCGACGTCACCGGGACCGTTGCCGCAAACGGTACGACGCTGTGCTCGCCGCCGGCGTCGGCGGCGGCGTACCGGTGGACCGTGCCGTCGGCCGTGTAGAAGAGGTCTGTCGACGCCCAGGACGGCGGGACCGCGAAGACGTCCTGTCCATTGCTGACTTGATGATTGTCGACAATCAGATCGCAGGCCGGGCCGGTCAGGCGGACGTACGCGAGCTGGCCCTCGGGCGAGTACGACGGCCCGAACAGGCTGATCCCGGTCTGATTGTTGACAATCGTCGTGCGAACACCGGAGGCGAGGTCGAGTTCGACGATCGAACTGGTGTCGACGGTGAAGGCGATCTTCCGGCCGTCGGCGGAGACGGTCGGCTCGGCCTCCTCGCTCGTCGTATCGGTCAGCGCGACGATCGCGCCGCTCGCGAGGTCCAGCCGGTGGATGCCGTAGCTGCCCGCGGTGTTGCCTCCGTTCCCGAAGCCGCCGCGGTCGGAGGAGAAGACGATCGATCGGCCGTCGGGCGTGAAGTGCGGCTCGCGGTGGTCGTACCGTCCGCTCGTCAACTGCCGCAGGCCGCTGCCGTCGGGCCGGATCGACCAGAGGTGGAAGTTCCCGTCGCGGTACGACTGGAACACGATCGACCGCCCGTCCGGTGACCAGCGCGGGCGGGTCGCGTCCTGCAGGTCGTCGGTCAGCCGGCGCGACGTGCCGCCCGCGGTCGGCGTCACCCAGATCGCCGTCACCAGGTCGAACGCCAGCCACTTCCCGTCCGGCGACACCGACACCATCAGGTTCGTGCCTTCAGTGAGGACGGCCTGCCGGCCGGTGGAGGCGTCGGCGGCCTCGGCGGGCAGGGCCGGAAGTTGTACGGCGCCGACGGCGGCGGCACCTCCGCCGAGCTGCAGCGCGCGCCGCCGCGAGATGCTCCAGGAACCAGGGTTCTCGGTCACGTCATCGGATCCAATCCCTAGGGGGCGGTGGGACTCCTGCAAATCTGCCAGTACCGTCCGAGTCGCACGAACCTGACCGGCGCGTCCCGCGCCCAACGGCCGCTACCGTGCGCCGAACGGCTCACCGTCTATCGTCTGCGGCATGCAATCTCTGTCTCCGCGGGCTCGGGCGCTGGGTGCGGCCGGGCTCTGTCTGTTGATCGCCGTCGTGGCCGGGCTCGCGGTCGACATCCGGCTCGATCGGCACTGGATCCTCCGCGGCCTCACCGCCCTGCTCGCTGTCTGCTGCGCCGCGTTGCTGGCCACCGACCAGACCAGGCGGCTGCGGCAGATCGTGACGGGTGTCGGGCTGGGGATGTTCGGGCTGATCATCCCGGTCTCGCAGACGACCTGGTCGAAGCCGCCGGAAATCGACTTCGCGCTACAGGTCGCGACCGACGCGAAGAACGCGGCGCAGAAGAACGCCCAGAGCGCGGTCTCGGTAGCGGACGTGCAGGCCGCGGCCGAGGCACGCGGGGGAGCGGTAGGAACGCTCCCGACTGAGAAGAATCCGCAAGTACGCGGCGCAGAGGCCTACCCACTCGTCATCCGCGCCAAGCGCGACCAAGGCCGCCCCTGGGCCTGCCTCTCCTTTGTCTACGGCCTGGACGCCAAGGTCCGCCCCTGCTGACCCCCGCTATTCGTAGGCCGCGCGCTCAACTCCTCGGCCCGATCCAACGGATCCCACATGACAGGCCTGCCGTCGAGCTGAGCCTCGACGACCTCCAGTCCTGCCTCCCAGCCCGCCGCCGCAGGTCCGGCGGCCTCGGGATCGGACAGGACGTTGGTGAACACCAACCGGCTACCCGTCGGGGTGCGAGCGATCTCCCAGGTGAGGATCTCGCCGGCCCATTCGTACTCCAGCACAGTCGGCGGCTCGCTCCGCAGCAGGCGTCCGTTCGGCTTGCGGTCCGGGTCGTCCGCCATCCCGTACCGCCGCTGCTGTTCCTCCGTCACCGCGAAGAAGAGCTCACTCCCGACCGGCCGATCCAGATCCACCACGGCGGGGAACCACGAGGACAGTCGCGCTGGATCGGTGATCGCCTGCCACACCTGCTCCGGTGGATGGGGCAGCACTCGTTCGAACCTGATCGCAGTCCGTCCGTCGCCCGTCGTGGAGACCGTTCCGCGCCGACTGTCCATGACAGCAATATAACCCACGATGAATATAAGCGCCCACGGAACAGCGGCAGCCGCGTCGACGACGCCGAGTCCCACTTGCTGGGCAATCGATTTCTCAGAGGACCCAGCCAGGCCTAAGGTCGCGGGTATGACTCTTGGGAACCTCACCGGCATCAGTGCGCTCGCCGACGTCGAGTCGCGCTCCATCAGTGCGGAGAACCCGACCGGCGAGCCCGGTCAGGGTGGACGGCGGACCGAGGGGACCGGTGCGCACGCGGCCCGGGATCTCGGCCAGGGCTGGAAGGTCTCGCCGTCGATCGAGATCGGGCCGGGGGAGACCGTGACGCTGGCGGACATCGCCGGGTCCGGTTGCATCACGCACATCTGGCTGACCACGCACGTCGACCACTGGCGCCGGCTCGTACTGCGAGCGTTCTGGGACGGCGACGCCGCGCCCGCGATCGAGACGCCGGTCGGCGACTTCTTCTGCTCCGGCTGGGGCAAGTTCGCCCAGGTGAGCTCGCTGCCGGTCGCGGTGAACCCCAACGGCGGGTTCAACTGCTACTGGGAGATGCCGTTCCAGTCGCAGGCGCAGCTGACCCTGGAGAACACGCACGACGAGGCAGTGGTCGTGTACTTCCAGGTCGACTACTGGCTGGGCGCGGTGGCGGACAAGTCGGCGTACCTGCACGCGCAGTGGCGCCGGAGCAACCCGCTGCCCTCCAAGACGGTGCACACGTTGCTGGACGGTGTAGAGGGGCCGGGGCACTATGTCGGCACTTACCTGGCCTGGGGCGTCAACAGCACCGGCTGGTGGGGTGAGGGCGAGGTGAAGTTCTACCTAGACGGTGACGACGAGTTCCCGACCATCTGCGGCACAGGTACCGAGGACTACTTCGGTGGCGCGTGGAACTTCGACGTACCCCATCTGGGCGGCTACACCGAGTTCAGTACGCCGTACCTCGGTATGCCGCAGGTGATCCGGCCGGACGGGCAGTATCAGAGCCAGCAACGGTTCGGCATGTACCGCTTCCACCTGCCAGACCCGGTCCGCTTCAAGGAGCGGCTGCGCGTCGACGTACAGGCCCTCGGCTGGCGCTCCGGCGGACGCTACCTGCCGCTACAGGACGACATCTCGTCCACGGCGTTCTTCTACTCGGGCAAGACGAGTACGACGCGACCGGCCGCGCCAACGCACGACGCAATGGAGATCTGCTAGTACGCTGCCTGCCTCACGACAGATGTCCCAACCGGGCAAGGGAGTGCTGGATGCGCCGCGTGTTGTTCGTCGTCGGCTGGGCGATCGTGGGTGCGCTCGTGTGGGCGATCATCTTCGGGCTAGCCCTGGTGCTGGGGTCGGACGATCCCGACGACTTCGTCGAGCAGGCGACATTCCGGACCGAGAAGGTGGACGCCGTCGCGGGCGCCGCCGTGGCCGATGGCTCATGCGGTGAAAGCAAGGATGCCAATGGAGTGCGGCACACCCACGGCACGTCGTACGAGGTCGACCTGGTCTGGACGGGCGCCGACGGAGCCGAGCACCGCGGCGTCATGACGACCTGCAACCGTCCGGACGAGGGTGAGCACGTGACGGTGTGGGTCAGCTCGCGGGACGAGGTCTACAACAAGTCGCCGTTGTCGATGTACAGCTCCATCCCCATCGCCGCGGTGGTGTTCGCGCTCGGCGCGTGGGGATGGACCTGGCTGACGAAGGACGACCGTCGCAGGCGCGGGTCCGAGAGTCTGAGCCAGCGGCTGCGCCGGCTCAGACTCCGTCGGCTGAGGCTCCGCCAGCTCAAGCGAGCGAAGAGGACCTAACGCCCGATCCGCGGCAGGAACAGCAACCCGGTCGGCCCTGTGGCTAGCCAGGGATCGGTAGGGCGTTCTGCAGCGCGGTGTCGGCGAGGACCACCAGTGCGGCGGTCCACGCGAGTGGGGCCTCGCCGGCTGGCTCCAGGTCTCGGTTGACCTTCTCGGGCAGCGCACCGGTGCTGGTCCGGTGCTGGTCGAGCCAGGAGAGCAGCGCCTCGGCTCCGGAGCGATCCCCGCGCGCTGCGGCGCTCAAAGCGAACAACGCGGTCTGAGGCGTCCAGGACACGCCGTCAGCACGCCACGACTCGCCAGGCGTCACGCCGCCGTTGGGCTGCGTGAGTACGTCGTGCGCGTCGTCGATCGCGGTGGACACAGCGGCCCGAGCCGGTGCGAACGGTGGACCGAGCACCGTGACGAAAGCGTCGGCACCGCCGCCGACGCTGATCGGTTCGACACCTGGCTCGACGAAGCTCGTGGCTCGAGCCGGTGTCCGCGGGTAGTCCGGCCCGAAGACCCGGTCGGTTGCCGCCGACAACTTGTCCAAGGCCTCCCGCCAACGGGTCGCCTCGGCCGGACGCTTCTCCTCGGTGGCGATCTGCACGGCGGACCGGAGGCCCGTCAGCAACGGGGCGACCGTACCGATCGTCAGCTCCTTCTCGGAGCGCTCCCAATAGTCAGAGGAAGGCGCCGGCAGTCCGTCGGGTCCCAGTTCGCTCAGGATCTGGTCGGCCGACTCCTCGACGAGGTCCCAGTACCGCTTGCCCGCGCGGCAGAACCACGTGGCCCACAGCACCCACCCGGAGGCGTCCAGCTGCGGCTCGCGACCGTCGTCGACGTGACCACCGGCGTCGGTGTACCGGGCCTGCCAGCGACCGGTCGACGGCCGGACGCGGTCCAGGAACGACAGTACGTCGAGCGCCTCGTCGTACTGGCCGATCGCGCAGCGGGCGACGGCGACGAACGACGCATCCCGCGGCCAGACGTACCGCCACGGGCCGTCCCAGCCGGCCAGGGTCGCGCCGTTCGGGAGGGTGAGCGCGTCGAGGTCAGCCAGCGCGTGCCGGACCAGGTCCTCGTACTTCTCGCTCCGGAGGGCGGAACCGGCGCGCGCCGGCGCAGCGTCGCCGGGGACGCCGTCGGCGACCAGGCGGGGCTGCGGGTTGCGCACCAGGTTGGTGGCGGTCCCGGCGGCCAGTATCGCGAGCAGGAGGGCGATCACGACGTACGGGAACCACCGGTCCCGTCGCCGGTTCCCCTCGCGCATAATCCCTCCCCGCCAAGCCGAACTATTGGGCTAGGTGCTGCACTTCCGCCTCGAACTTACGCCGTGGTGCCAGCTCGACCAGGTACATGGCCGACACCACCAGTGCGCCGCCGACCAGCATCCGCCAGGTGAGGCTGTCGGAGCCGAACAGCACCGCGAACCCCGAGGCGAACACTGGCTCCATTGTCATCGCAATCGCCGCGCGAGTGGGAGTCAGGTGTGCCTGCGCCCAGGTTTGGACAATCAGCGCGAGCGCGCCGGCGACCAGCGCCATGTAGACCACGGCCACCCAGTCGCCGCCCGTCGAAGGCACCGAGAATCCGCCGGGCAGGGCGCCGATCGCGCAGACGCAGGTGATCACAATCATCTGCAGCGACGACAGACCGAACGCGTTCCTCGACGTCGACCAGGCGCCCAGGCCGATGATGTGCAGCGCGTAGAGGCCGGCGGACGCCAGTGTCAGCAGCTCGCCGTGGCCGAGGCTGAGCCCGCGCAGGGACAGTACGCCGAGACCGGTCGTGGCGAGGATCACGGCGACCCAGGCCCAGCGGCCGATCTTGTGCCGCAGGATCACGGCGCCGAGCAGCGGGGTGAAGACGACGTACATCCCGGTGACGAAGCCGGAAACGCTCGCCGAGGTGTGCCGCAGGCCCTCGGTCTGGAGGAGCTGGGCGATGCCGTACGTGATGCCGAGGGCAACGGCGCGGCCGCGGTCCAGGCGGCTCAGCCGCGCGATCGCAGGCGGGTGGACCAGTACCAGGGCGACGGACGCGATCAGGAACCGCAACGCCAAGTAGTCGGCGACGTCCATCCTGGTGAGCAGGTCCTTGGTCAGGAAGAACGTCGACCCCCAGGCGGCCGCAACCGACAGCAGGGCCAGTACGGCGAGACGCGGGTGGTTCACGCCGGACATCAGATCAGATCCCTTGCGGGTAAGCCAAAAATCAGAGCACGGTGATCACGATCGTGCTGCCGGGTTTGACCTTCCGGCCGCCGGCGGGGCTCTGGGCGGCGACGATGTTGAGGCCGAGGTTGAACGGCGCCTTCTGCACCGTCACCTTGAAGCCGGCGTCGCCGAGGATCTTCTGCGCGTCGGCGGTGGTCTTCCGCTTCACGTCCGGCACCTCGACCAGCGGCGGGCCGAGCGACACGACCAGCGAGACCTTGTCCTTGGCGAAGAGCGTTCCGTTGTTCGGGCTCTGGCTGATCACGTTGCCCTCGGCGACCTTCTCGTCGTACTGCGTGCTGCGCCCGACGACGAACCCGAGCTTGGTCAGCGTCTTCTTCGCGTCCCTGTACGACTTGCCGGTCAGGTCCAGGACGGTGATCGGCCGTTTGCCCTTGCTGACGGCGAAGTTCACCGCGGTCCCCGGCTTCACGACCGTGTTGAACCTCGGGCTGATCGCGACCACCTTGCCCGCCGGCACGGTCTCGTTGTACTGCTCGTTGACCTGCCCGGTGATCAGCTTGATCGGCGACAGCGCCTGCTGCGCGGCGTCCAGCTGCAGACCGACGAGCTGCGGCACGCGGTACCGCTCCGGTCCCTTGGAGACGGTGAGACCGATGTCACCGTTCTTCCGGATCCGGTCACCGAACTTCGGGTCGGTGCGCATGACGTGACCCGCCTTCACGTCCTCCGAGTAGTCCTGGTTGTCCAGGGTCGTATGCAGGCCGGACTGCTCCGCCTTCGCCGTCGCGGCCGCGGGCTCCAGGTTCACCAGGTCGGGCGTGGTGGTGTAGCGCTGAATCCCGTAGTACCAGGCTCCGGTGCCGATCGCGATCGCGGCGGCGAGGATCGCGATCAGTGCGATCGGGCCACGCGACCTGCGCTGCTTCTGCGGTGCCGCCGGGGGCGGAGGCTTCGCCGGAGCGCCGGTAGGGCGGCCGTGCTCCACCGGTACGACGATGGTGTCGTGCCGGATCTCACCTGAAGGCTCACCGCGCGTGTAGCCGTCGTCGTACCCGCTGTCCTGCCGGATCTGCTGAATCGGCACCGTCAGGTCACCGGTCAGGTCGGGGTCGTCAGGGAGCCCTTCGTCGAGCGCACTGCGCACCCGGTGCACCTGCCGACTGAACACCCGCGCATCGGTCGGCCGCAGGTCCCGGTCCCGCGCGGTCGCGCGCTGCACGAGCGCATCGACGTACGGCGGGATGCTCGGCTGCTCCAGCGACGGTGGGGGTACGTCGGCATGCACGTGGGCGTAGGCGACCTGGATGGGGGTGTCACCGGAGTGCGGCTTGTTGCCGGTGAGCATCTCGTACAGGAGGATGCCGGCCGAGTACACGTCCGAGCGGGCGTCCGCACTGCCGTCCGTGACGAGCTCCGGCGCCAGGTACGACACCGTGCCCATCAGGAGCCCCTGGGTGGCGGTGTTGCCGCTGGCGCTCACCGCACGGGCCAGACCGAAGTCGGCGACCTTGACGGCGCCCTTGTCGGAGATCAGGACGTTCTCGGGCTTGATGTCGCGGTGGACGATGCCGGCGTCGTGTGCGGCCGACAGCGCGGACAGGACCGGCGTCAGCAGGTCCAGCGCGCGTGCGGGGGACAGCGGCGCCTCCTCGCGGATGACGTCGCGCAGCGTGCGGCCGCGCACGTACTCCATCGCCAGGAACAGCGTGCCGTCGTCGTCGCCCTGGTCGAAGACGGCCACCACGTTCGGGTTCGAGAGCCGGGCGGCGGCGCGGGCCTCGGCCACGAACCGGCGGGTGAACTGGGCGTCGTCACCGAGCCCGTCGTGCATCACCTTGAGCGCGACGGTCCGGTCCAGCCGCATGTCCAGCGCCTCGTAGACGGTGGCCATGCCGCCCTTGGCGACGCGCGCGCCCACGCGGTACCGACCGTCGAGCACACGCCCGACGAGGCGGTCGCTGACCTGCGTGTCCACGTCGTCCGTCACTTGCGGTGAGCCGCCTCTCCCCAAACCGTTCTGCAGAGAGTGTAGATAACCGCTCAGCGTGACAGCCTGAGGCTCACCGCAAGGGGTCCCACCCGCGTTCCAGCTGGGCCTTGATCCGGAGGACGTTCTTCACGTAGAGCTTCGTGTCGGCGTACATGCCGTTCTTCTTCACGCCGCCCAGACCCTGGTAGTAGCCGGCCACCGCGATGTCGAGCTTGGCGGCGCCGGTCAGGCGGCTCAGCAGGACGACGCCGGCGGTGACGTTGTCGCGGGGCTTCAGCAGGTCCAGGTCGCGGCCGACGAGCCGGGAGGCGAACCGGCCGGTCGACGGGATGACCTGCATCGCGCCGATCGCGTTCGCCGGGGAGACGACGCGCTGCTTCCAGCCGGACTCCTGCCAGCTGACCGCGAGCGCGAGCTCCGGGTCGACGCCGTACCGTTTCGCGGTGCTCACGATCAGTGAGCGCATCTGGGTGCGGGTCGGCAGCTTGCGCTTCTTCAGGGTGGCCCGGTTGCGGTTGGCCGCGGCGACGATGTGGTCGGCGTACGTGCGTCCCGCGAAGGTGTTGTCGGTCCGGGTCTTCGGGCGCGCCTTCGCCCGCACCTTGACCGGCACCTGCAGCGGTTTGCCGGCGTAGATGCGGTCGCCCGCCTTCAGCCCGTTCGCGGCGAGCAGGTTGGCCTGCGAGCACTTGAAGCGCTTCGCGATCCCGGAGACGGTGTCGCCGGGCTTCACGACGTACGTCACCCGCCCGAGCTGGGAGCGCGTCGTGGTCGTTTTGGCGGTCGACCCCTTGCCGGGGACCTTGAGCACCTCGCCCGCGTAGATCGCGTTGCCGTTGCCGGGCAGCTTGTTCAGCGCGACCAGTGTCGAGACCGTCGTGCCGTAGCGGCCGGCGATGTGGCCGAGGGTGTCGCCCTCCTTGACCTTGTACGCGCCGAAGCCGGGCGCACCGGCGGTGATCACCGCCGCGGTCAGCACCGGCACGGCCAGGCCGCTCAAAATCCGTACGACGTTGCGCATCGCAACCAACTCCCCGTGTGAACGTCACTTGACCGTATGTGCTGATACGGATGTGACAACAGTGGCGAATGGGGTTGGTGTTACGCCTGTAACGTAAAGGTTACAATTCAAGGCTGAACTACATTGTTGTCGTTCACAATCTTTCCGGTTGCTGCGGGCAACGGTGAGTCAGTGCCCGAACCGGCTGGCGAGGAAGGGCTTCCCAAGGTCCGGCAGCGTTCCAGTGCGCACGGTCTCGGCCAGGATCTGCGCGGTGACCGGGGTCAGCAGGACACCGTTGCGATAGTGGCCGGTTGCCCACAGCAACCGATCCAGACCGGACGGGCCGAGTACCGGCGCGTTGTCCGGGGTCGCGGGCCGGAGACCGGCGATCGACTCGACGAATTCGAGCTCGTCGATGATCGGCAGCACGGTCCGCGCGTCGCGAAGCAACGCGAACACACCCCCGGCCAATACCCGGGTGTCGTAGCCGAGCTCGCTGGTGGTCGCACCGATCACCAGCTCGCCACCCGGTCGCGGCACCAGGTAGACCGAGAAGCCACGGGCTGTGGCGCGCACGGTGTGCTGCAGCGCCGGGCGGTACGCCTCCGGGACCCGCAACCGCAGTACCTCGCCCTTCACCGGACGCACCGGCGGACGAAGCTCCTCGGGTACGCCGTCCAGCTGCGACGACCACGGTCCCGCTGCCGCGATCACATGACCTGCGTGCACCGCGTCGCCGTTCTCGAGCTGTACGCCGAGTGCCGTCGTACCGGATGTGATGACTCGGGTGACGCGTTGGCGGATGAGCTGTACGCCGGAGAGCTCGACGGCGCGGAGCAGAGTCGCTACGGCCTGCCTGTTGTCGACGGAATGGTCACCTGGGACCCAGACGCCCCCGGAGACGCCTGTGGCGAGCATGGGCTCGCGGCGGCGGGCGTCACGACCGGACAGCTCCTCCACCTCGAGGCCGAGACGTCGCTGGTAGTCGGCGAGCCTGCGGAGCGCTGCTGCGTCGTCCACGTCGTACGCGACGGACAGTGTGCCGGTCTGGTGCAGGCCAGCGGGCTGTCCGGTGAGTTCCTCGAGTTCTGCGGCGAAGGTAGGCCAGGCGTTCACCGAAGCCAGGTTGAGGGCCAGCAGGTCGTCCTCGCCGTACTCCACCTCGGTGACCGGGGCGAGCATGCCGGCGGCGACGTTCGAGGTCTGAGCGCCTGGTGTGGGGTCACATACCGTCACCTGGATACCGTCTGCGGCCAGTCGCCACGCGGTCGCCAGCCCGATCAGTCCGCCGCCAATAACAACTACATCAGGCATGCCCTCAACCCTACGTGCGGCGGGACGTGGCAGGCTTTGGGGTGTGACTGACCACACCGATTGTCTCGCGGATGCCCGGCTCTACCTGTGCACGGATGCGCGCGAGAAGCAGGGTGATCTCCAAGAGTTCCTGGACGCCGCGCTGGCCGGCGGCGTGGACATCGTGCAGCTCCGGCAGAAGGAGATGGAGGCTGCCGACGAGCTGGCCGCGCTGGAGGTGTTCGCGGACGCGTGCCGGCGGCACGGCAAGCTGCTGGCCGTCAACGACCGCGCTGACATCGCGTTCGCCGCGGGCGCCGACGTACTGCACCTGGGGCAGCGTGACCTGCCGGTGCACGCCGCTCGTGCGATCGTCGGGCCTGCTCCGGTCGTCGGGCGTTCGACGCACACGTTCAGCCAGGTGAACGCGGCGGTCGACGAGGTGGGCTCGGACTACTTCTGCGTCGGGCCGACCTGGGCGACGCCGACGAAGCCGGGGCGTCAGGCCGCCGGTCTGGACCTGGTGTCGTACGCGGCCGGTCGCAAACAGTCGAAGCCGTGGTTCGCGATCGGCGGCATCGACCTGGAGCGACTGGACGACGTACTGGAAGCGGGGGCCACGCGCGTGGTCGTCGTACGGGCGATCACCGAGGCCGACGACCCGGGGGAGGCGGCCGCCGAGTTCAGCCGGAGGCTGCGGTGATCAACAACCCGAAGGCCGCACGGATCGTCGCGGTCGTGGTGATCGCCATGCTGGTGATCACCCTGGCAGCGTCGCTGTTCGGCTGTGCCGCCGACAAGACAGTGGCCGACAAGAAAGCAGACGTCGACCCGACGAGCGGTCTCGCGTACGTCGCTGTGGCGGACCTGCCGAAGGAGGGGCAGGACACGCTCAAGCTGATCGACCAGGGCGGTCCGTACCCGTACAGCCGCGACGGTGTGGTGTTCGGCAACCTGGAGAAGATCCTGCCGAAGCACGACCGCGGCTACTACCACGAGTACACCGTGAAGACGCCGGGGGAGAAGGACCGAGGTGCCCGCCGCATCGTGACCGGCAACGCCGGCGAGCGTTATTACACGGACGACCATTACAAGTCCTTCCGCCGGGTCGCGGACGACGGGGGAACTTCATGAGCTCGCTGAGCAAGCTGCTGGCTGAAGGGCTGCGGCCTGGTGTCTACCGTTGGCCATCCGCTCCGGCCGCGGCCGACGTACACCGAGATGCTGCCGCCGCCGGGTTCGGGTTCGTGCTGCTCGACACCGGCGAGATCCACGACAAGACCGGGTTCCTCGACCTCTGCGCGACCGCGTTCGACCTGCCGCGCTGGTTCGGCCGGAACTGGGACGCGCTGGCCGACTCGCTGAGCGACCGGTCGACGGGCGCACCTGAGGTCGTGTTGTGGACCGGGCTCCGTCACCTGCTCGACCACGACCACGACACGGTCGACGTCGCCCTACAGATCTTCGCCGAGGACACCACGAACTCCGGCCAGCTCCGGGTGCTCATCGCCGAGACGGAAACGCCCGACCTGCTCAGCTCACTGCCGGTCCTGTAGCTGCTCTGCCAGTTCACCGAGGTCCGCGGCGAACAGCAGATTGCGGCCGCGGTTGCTCTCCCGCACCCAGTCCGCCAGCGGCTTGCTCGCCGCGACCCGCTCCGAGATGTCGCCGACGACGGCCAGGCCCATCTGGTACGTCACGAACTTCTGCGTGATCGCACCGGCCCGCCCACTGCTCAGCTCGAAGAACTCGTCGCCCAACTGCTCGGGCGCGAATGCGATCCACTCGACCTGATGCGCGTAGTGTGCGTCGACGATCAGCTGTACGGCGTCGCTCTCGTTCGTGACCGCGGTGTCGCTCACGAACACCCGTACGCCGGCTAGCTCCTCAACCACGTCAACACCCTCTCGGTCTGAGCCGGCAGCACATGTCCGGCATCCGGCAGCAGAACAGTGCGGACTTGAAGATCATGTACCTCAAATTACCCTAAGTGCCGCTATGTGACTATTTATAGGGAATTCTAAGGAACGTGCCTTACGCTGAGAAGATGGCCCAGGAGCTGTATTCGGTGGAGCAGGTGGCGAACCAGCTGGGCCTGCACGTTCGCACGATCCGGAACTACGTCCGCGACGGCCGGCTGAAGGCGGTGCGGATCGGGAAGCAGTACCGGATCACTCGCGAGGACCTCGAGGAATTCACCGGTACGCCGGCCGCCGTGGTCGAGGTCGACCGCTCCGCGCGGCACGTCGAGGCGTCCAGCATCGTCCACATCGACGCGGTCGACCGGGCCACCGCCGACCGCCTCAGCACCCACATCCACGGCGCGCTCAACCAGCCCGAGGCGGTCCACCTCAAGGCCGAGACGATCTACGACGAGGAACGCGCCGTCCTCAAGGTCATCGTCCTCGGCAACCTCTCCGCCACCGCGGACCTCCTCCGCCTCATCAACATGCTGGCGGAGCAGTAGCTAGACGACGCGTGAAGTCGCCGCGACGGCCAGATCAGTCAAGGCCTTGCGGGCGATGTCGTCGGCCAGGGGAGCGCTGTCGAGAGCGTCGAGGGCGTCCTCGGTGCGGTCGGTGATGAGGTCTTCGCAGGCCTGTACGGCGCGGGAGTCCTGGAGGATCTCGCGGAGCAGCTGGATCTCGTCGTCGTCGAGGTCCGGGCGCCCGAAGAGCCGGTTGAACTCGGTCAGCTGGATCTCGGACGCGTGGTCGACGGCGTACGCGATCAGGACCGTTCGCTTGCCCTCGCGGAGATCGTCCCCGGCCGGCTTGCCGGTCAGCGCGGGATCCCCGAACACTCCGAGCAGGTCGTCCCGCAACTGGAAGGCCTCGCCCAGCGGCAGCCCGTACCCGGACAGGGACGAGATCAACTCCGCGTCCCCGCCGCCCAAGGCGGCGCCGACGTGCAGCGGCCGCTCGATCGTGTACGTCGCCGACTTGTAGCGCAGCACGCGCAACGCCAGATCCATGTCCGACTCGCCACTCGCCTGCGCGAGCAGATCGAGGTACTGCCCGGCCGTCACCTCGACCCGTACGGCGTCGAAGTACTGCTCCGCCCGGGCCAGCGCCGCCGCGTCGAAGCCCGACGTGTGCAGCAGCTCGTCGGCCCAGATCAGGCACAGGTCCCCGAGCAGGATCGCGGCGCCGACGCCGAACCCGACCGGATCCGCACCATGTCCCGACTTCGCGGCGCGTTCCCGCTGCTGCGCCTCGAACCGGCGATGCGCGGCCGGCGCGCCCCGTCGTACGTCCGAGGAATCCATCACGTCGTCGTGCACCAGCGCGCTGACGTGCAGCATCTCCAGGCTCGCCGCGGCCGTCAGGATCGGCTGTGCGGGATCGCCGCCCGCGGCCCGGAAACCCCAGTAGCAGAAGGACGGACGCAGCCGCTTACCGCCGCTGGTCGCGTCCCGCGCGGCCTGCACCTGCTCGACCAGCTCCGGCCCGATGGCGGCCAGCCGCTCCTCCTGCCGATCGAGGAACTCACTGAGCGCCCGCTGGATCCCGCCAGGGATGTCCACATCGTCCACGTCTCGGAGCGTAGTCGGTGGGCAGACGCCGACGCTCACCCCGGGTAACCTGATCGCCATGGCCAACGGTCTTCCCTCGACGCTTCCCGGCGGTGCGCCGACCATCCGTGAGTTGCTCGCGTCCGGAGACCGGTCCTTCTCGTTCGAGTTCTTCCCACCGAAGACGCCCGAGGCGGAGGAGGTGCTGTGGCGGTCGATCCGCGAGATCGAGCAGTTGCGGCCGACCTTCGTCTCGATCACGTACGGCGCCGGCGGGACCACGCGTGACGGCACCATCCGGGTCACCGAGCGGGTCGCGCAGGACACGTCGCTGACGCCGCTCGGGCACCTGACCTGCGTCGCGCACTCCCGCGACGAGCTCCGCTCCGTGATCGGCGCGTACGCCGGATCCGGCGTCCGCAACATGCTCGCGCTCCGCGGCGACCCGCCGGGCGGGCCGAACCAGCCGTGGGTCGCGCACCCCGAGGGCCTCAACCACGCCATCGAGCTGGTCGAGCTGATCCGTTCGCTCGGCGACTTCTGCGTCGGCGTCGCTGCCTTCCCGGACAAGCATCCGGAAGCGACCACGCTCGAGGCGGACGCGCAGGTGCTCGCCGCGAAGGCCCAGGCCGGCGCCGACTACGCCATCACGCAGATGTTCTTCGGCGCCGACGACTACTTCCGGCTCGTCGACCGGGCCGCCGCGCTAGGCTGCGACATCCCGGTGCTGCCGGGCATCATGCCGGTCACGAACATCAAGCAGATCCAGCGGATGGCCGACCTCACCGGCATGGCGCTGCCGGCCGCCGTCACCGACCGGCTGCTCGCCGTCGAGGACGAGCCGACCGCCGTTCGCGAGGTCGGTATCGAGATCGCGACCGAGTTGTGCGAACGCTTGCTGGCCGGCGGCGCCCCCGGCATCCACTTCATCACCCTGAACAGATCCACGGCGACGAGGCAGGTCTTCCGCAACCTCAAGGCGTCCGTCGTATCCTGACGCAATGGCTGACCCGTCGGACCTGCTGATCGATCGCACTCTCGTCCTGCTCCGGCACGCCAAGGCGGTGCCGCCCGAGACGATGCCTGACCTGGAGCGGCCGCTGGCCGACCGCGGCCGCGCCGACGCGGGCGCCGCCGGCCGGCATCTCGTTGCCCAAGGCATCGAGGCCGACCTGGTCCTGTGCTCGCCGTCGAAGCGCACCCGCGAGACGTGGAAGTACGTCGCCGACGCCGGCGTCACCGCGAAGGACGTCTGGTACGACAAGCGCATCTACAACGCCGACACCGACGGCATCCTGGACGCTATCCACGAAGCCCCGGCCGAGGCCCGCACCGTGGTCGTCGTCGGCCACGCGCCGGGCATCCCGTGGCTCGCCGACGAGCTCGCCCTGGACGGCACCAGTCCAGAGCGCGTCGAGCTCACCCAGAAGTACCCGACCACGGGCCTCACGATCCTGCACCTCACCACCCGCTGGGCCGACCTCTCGGCCAACGACGCCGACCTCGTGTCGTACGTCGTACCGCGTGCCTAGGAGGGCAGCCAGCGGGTCGTGCTGTTGACGGTGATCAGGCGCTGGGTGGCGCGGGTGAGGACCACGTAGAGGGCTCGTACGCCGCCCAGCGTGTCGCTGACGATCCGGTCCGGTTCGACGACGACCACGGCGTCGTACTCGAGGCCCTTGGAGTCGAGCGGGCTGACGGCGATGACCCGTGGGTCGTTCAGCTCGGCGAGGACCGGATCGACGACCGGGCGGAGCGCCGGCGGCACGATGACGCCGACGGTGCCCTCGACCAGCTGCAGCAGCTCCACCGCCGCGTCGCCGGCCGCCTCAGCGACCTTGCCGGCGTCGAAGATCCGGTGCTCCGGCTCCACTCCGGTACTGCGGACCGCGTTCGGCAGGTCCGCGTCCGGGATGGACTGCCGGATCACCTCACCGGCGAACGAGTAGATCTCGGCCGAGTTCCGGTAGTTGGTGGACAGCCGGAACGCGTGCCGCTGCAGGTGCGACAGCATCGAGTCCATCGCGGCCCGCGCCTCGTCCGGGTCGGGCCAGGAGCTCTGCGCCGGGTCGCCGACGATCGTCCAGCTGGCCTGCGGTCCGCGGCGCGTCACCATCCGCCACTGCATGGGGGAGAGGTCCTGCGCCTCGTCCACCAGCACGTGCGCGTACTCCTCCGGCTCCTCCGCCTCCCGTGCCGCCGCAGCCCGGGCCCGGCGCTCGGAGCTGGTCAGTACTTCGTTGACGCCGTCCGACAGCCCTTCGAGCCAGTCGAACTCCTCGTCGGTGTTCTCCTGGATCGGAGGACGTCCCAGGAACGCGGTCAGCTCGTCCAGCAACGCGACGTCGGCAATGGTGAACTCGTCGGTCGTACGGATTGCCGTAGCGAGCGCGTCGACCTCAGCGGGGGTCAGGTCATTGCGAGCCCAGCGCTGGAGACGGCGTGCGTCACCGAGCCAGCGCAGTACCGCTTCTGGGGTCAGCACCGGCCACCACTGGCTGAAGAACGTGCGGAACGCCGGGGTGTCGGTGACTCGGTCGCCGAACGCCTCACGGTCTCCAAGAGGCCCGTTGCGCAGGTCCTCCGGGAACCGCTGCCACAGCGCGGCGATCAGGCCCTTCCGTGCCTCAGCGGCGGCCCGGTTGCGGGCCGTACGGCGCAGCGCGTTCCGGCGTACGTTGTCGAGCTGGTTGGCGTCGAGCTCGACGGTCGCGCCGCCGAGGAACACCCGCAGGTTCGTCGGCGCGTTCGGCACCCGGTCGCGGGCGGCACGTGACAGCACGGCACGCATCCGCAGCGAACCCTTGATGGCAGCCGCTGCGGCGTCGTCGACCGCAGTGGCCTTCACACCGTCGACGAGCTCGCCGACAGCACGCAGCGAGACCGTGTTCTCACCGAGGCTCGGCAGCACCCGCTCGATGTAGGCCATGAACGCGGCCGACGGTCCGACGACCAGTACGCCGCCGCGCTCGAAGCGCCTGCGGTCGCTGTACAGCAGGTACGCCGCGCGGTGCAGAGCGACCACTGTCTTGCCGGTACCCGGTCCACCGCCGATGACGGTGACGCCACGAGCTGGTGCCCGGATCGCCTCGTCCTGCTCGGCCTGGATGGTGGCGACGATGTCGCGCATCGTGTGCCCACGGGCCCGCGACAGCGACGCCATCAGCGCGCCCTCGCCCATCACCGGCAGGTCCTCCGGCGCTCGCTCCGGCGCCAGCAGGTCGTCCTCGAGGCCGACGATCCGCGCCCCCTTGTTCCGCAGCACGCGACGCCGGACGACCTTCTGCCGGTCCGTCGGGGTGGCGCGGTAGAACGGCTCGGCCGCCGGCGCGCGCCAGTCGATCACCAGCGGTTCGTACTCGGCGTCGCGGACACCGATGCGGCCGACGTACAGCTTCTCGAGCTCGGCCGCGGTCGTGGCGGCCGGCTCGTCGTCGCCGTGGTCGGAGTCGAGCCGGCCGAATACCAGGCCCTCGTGCTCGGCGTCCAGCTCGGCGATCCGGCGGGCGGCGGCGAACACCAGCACGTCGCGCTCGTACAGACCGGTCTGCTCCTCGTCGCGGACACGCCCGACGTTCTGCGCCTGACCGCGCTGGTGGCCTTCGACCGCGATCCGGGACGCGGACCGCGCCGCCTCCTCGACCCGGCCGTACACCCGGTCGACATGGTGTTGCTCTGCCGCCAGCTCAGCCCGCTCAGCCCTCTCAGCATTGTCGTGATCGGCCGATGTGGGGGTTTGATCCACCGAGGTCCTCTCTACGGCCGGGACCCGCCCCGACTCAGAACACAGGAACAACCAATCTTAGTTGGCTTCCTTGTCCAACCACACAGCGGTCTCAGGCCTTCCCGATGGCGTCGGCCACGATCGCTGCGCCGAGTGTGGTGGCGGGCACACCGGAGCCCGGGTGCGCGCCCGCGCCGACGCAGTACAGGCCCTTCACCGGTGACACGTTGGTGGCCCGGCGGCGGGCGGTCTTGTAGCCCTCCCAGGCCACTCCGGCCCACCAGGACGGCGACGTCTGCCGCGACACCACGTTCTCGCGGATAGGCAGGCCACGCGCGACCAAGAGGTCTAGTACGTCGTCAGTGGGGTAGCCGTGGACCAGCACAGACCAGGCCTGGTGCCCGGCGGGTGCTGTACCACCTGTGCGGACGACGACGGTCGGCGTCCCGTGCAGCACGGTCTCGAAGGGCAGCTGCGGCACCGGGTCCTTCAGACCGAGATGTACGACGTACGCCGCCTGTGCCTGGTGTGTGGCGAGGATCCGCTTGCGTGCCTTCTTGGCGACCGGATCGTCGACGAAGGACTCGTAAAGGATCCGTGGGTCGACGTCGCTCACGACGATGTCTGCGAGCAACTCCTCACCGTCAGCGAGCCGTACGCCGGTCACTGCACCACCAGAGGTCGAGACGGCGACCACCTCGGCGCTGGTGCGCACAGTGATCTTCCGCTCGCTGGCCCGTTGCACCAGGGCGTCGGCCAGCGCGCCGAAACCACCTGCGATCGTCCAGCGGCCGAAGGTGCGCTCCAGGTAGGACCAGACGCCGACGTACCCCGGCGTGAGGCTGGCCTCCGATCCACCCTGGGCTGCGAAGTGCCGTAGTACCGCACGGGAACGGTCGTCGGTCAGCTCGCGCTGCGCGACCTTCTCCAGCGACTGCCACGGCTTGAGCGCGCGGATGGTCTTGATCGGCAGCTTGTCCTCGAGCGGTGGTTCCAGTGAGGTCTTGCGGAGGATCTGCCACGTGTCGCCGTACGCGTCGACCAGTGCGGTCCACTGCGCGGCCACAGGTGCACCCGCCAGGTCGGTCCATGCCTCTTCTTGGGCGCCGCGGTCGCTGACGGGCAGGTCGAGTACGGAGCCGTCAGCGAACATGTGGCGACGCGGCTCGGACACCGGGTCCAGCTGCACCAGGCTCTCGATCGGACGGCCGCTCTTGCGGAACAGGTCACGCAGCGCGGCCGGCAGCGTCGTACTGGCGGCTCCGGCGTCCCAGGTGAACCCGTCCGCCTGTACGCGGCCGAGCGCGCCGCCCAGGTGCTCGTTGCGCTCGCAGATGGTCACCTGGTGGCCGAGCTTGGCCAGCCGCACCGCACTCGCGAGACCGGCCAGACCAGCCCCCACGACAATCACATTCGCCATCAGGCAACACTTTTCTCTCGCCAAGCCTTGAATCTGACATACCCGCGCCGGATGAACCTGAACGCGAAGTACACCCCGAGCAGTCCGAGGAGCAGCAGCACTCCGGCAATGATGAGCGCGATCTCCGGGTGGAACGCGGCCAACGACATCACGCCGGCGACCGCGACGTCCTCACCGGACGACGCGGCGATGTTGGTGACCGGCTCGGGCGAGGTGTTGATGGCGAGCCGCAGACTCGCCTTCACCGCGTGCGACAGCAGCGCCACCAGACCGCCGGTCGTCGCGATCAGGGCCTGCTGCAGCGTGCTCGCCTGACCGGACATCAGCGCGGCGAGGACAGCACCGATCACGGGCCGGACGACGGTCGAGATCGCGTCCCACGCGGAGTCGACGTACGGGATCTTGTCGGCGACGAACTCGACCGCGAACAGCACGCCCGCGACGATCAGGACCGGGGTCGTGGTCAGCGAGTGCGGTACGTCGTCGGCGCCCGCGAACCGGCCGAGCAGACCGAGAATCAGCACGCAGGCATAGGCGTTCACCCCACTGGCCCAGCCTGTCGTGACTGCCAACGGCAGCGCTTCCATCGTCGTACTCCGTAACCCTCGGCACCGGCATGATTTCGTCAGTATCGAACTCGACGAGGTGAGTTTTGGTTAACCGTTGACATCCGCGTCGCCCCGACCCACAGTGACTAGGCTGCCAGTCTGTGTGACCGGCACCCGCCCTACGGGTTCAGGAGAACAATCATGCTGCGTCGTCCGAAGATTCTTGCCGCACTCGCTGCGGTAGCGCTGCCGGCCGCCCTGGTCGGCGTGTCGTTGGGAGGTCCACCAGCCCAGGCCGCACCGCCCGATGCGGCGTCGGCGTTCAGTCAGGCCGCCGCGAAGTACGGCGTACCGGAGTCGGTCCTGCTGGCCGTCTCGTACGCCGAGTCCCGCTGGGACGACCACGCCGGTGCGCCGAGCACCACGGGTGGCTACGGCCCGATGCACCTCACCGCGCTCGGGGACTCCGAGGTCGAGGACCTGTCCGGTAAGCAGAAGGTCGCCACGGCCGAGTCGCTGCAGACGCTGCAGAAGGCGTCCGACCTGACCGGCATCGACGAGAGCGCGCTGCGCAAAGACGTCACCGCCAACATCAACGGTGGTGCCGCGGTGCTGGCGTCGTACCAGAAGTCGCTCGGCCTCCCGGTCGGCGCGGAGACCTCACCGGCCCAGTGGTACGGCGCGGTCGCGTCGTACGCCGAGGCGCCGGACAAGGTCGGCGCGGGCGGCTTCGCCGACGACGTCTACTCGATCTTGGCCAAGGGCGCGGCCCGTACGACGAACACGGGCCAGCAGATCGTGATGCCGGCGCTCGCCGTGACGCCGGACAAGTCGCAGCTCAGCAAGCTGTCGCTGCCGGCCGGTGTGCAGCCGTCCACGTCCGACGTGGAGTGCCCGCCGACGCTCGGCTGCGAGTGGCTGCCCGCGCCGTACTCGGAGTTCGGTGACGGCGACTACGGCAACCACGACCTCGCCAACCGGCCGAAGACCGGCAAGATCGACTACATCATCATCCACGACACCGAGGGCACCTGGCAGGGCGTGCTGAACCTGGTGCAGGACCCGACGTACGTGAGCTGGCAGTACACGATGCGCTCGTCGGACGGCCACGTCTGGCAGCACGTGAAGGCCAAGGACGTCGCCTGGCACGCCGGCAACTGGTACGTGAACATGCACAGCATCGGCATCGAGCACGAGGGCTTCGCGGCCCAGGGCGCCACCTGGTACACCGAGTCGCTGTACCGCAACTCGGCCAAGCTGGTGCGCTACCTGGCCGTCAAGAACAACATCCCGCTCGACCGCGCGCACATCATCGGCCACGACCAGGTGCCGGGCACGGTCCCGTCCACGGTCCGCGGCATGCACTGGGACCCGGGACCGTACTGGGACTGGGAGCACTACATGGACCTGATCGGCGCGCCGATCTGGGGCAAGTCGGTGCTGCCGGTGAAGCCGGGGTCGATCGTCACCATCAAGCCGGGCTTCGCGGGCAACGTCCAGGTCGTCAACAGTTGCGACACACCCGGGACGCCGTGCAAGCCGCAGGCCACCAACTTCATCTACCTGCGCCAGGCTGCGAACGACAACGCTCCGCTGGTCAAGGACCTCGGTCTGCATCCGGACGGTTCCAACGGCACCACTGAGGTCTCCGACATGGGCTCCAGAGCCGCAGCGGGTTCGGAGTACGTCGTGGCGCAGCGGGACGGCGACTGGGTAGCTGTGTGGTACCTGGGCGCGCTGGCGTGGTTCAAGAGCCCGGCGTCCGCACCGGACGCGTTCGCCAAACCGGGTCTGGTCGTGAAGCCGAAGGCCGGTCTCACGTCGGTGCCGGTGTACGGGCGTGCGTACCCGGAGCAGTCGGCGTACCCGGCCGGGATTCCCTACCAGACGGTGACGCCGCTGCAGTACTCGATCGGCGAGGGGCAGGCCTACCCGGTGGGTGACCTGAACATCGAGACCGACTACTACCGCGCAGTGACGTTCGCCGGAGAGCCGCCGGCGGACCACGTCCAGGTGCTCGGGAAGGACAAGTACTACCAGATCTGGTTCGGCCACCGGATGGCCTACGTACGGGCCGCCGACGTGGACGTCCGACCAGCCGTCTAGTCTGTCTGCCGTGATCGACGAAGCCGTCCAGCCTTTGCTGGGCGGCTTTGTCACGTCCGTACGCGAAGTCGCCGCCATCGAGGCGGTCTGGCTGCACGGCTCACTGGCACTGGGGGACTACCAGCTGGGGCGCAGCGACCTCGACGTGATCGCGGTCGTCTCCGCACCGCCTTCGCCGGCTGTGGCCGAGATGCATCGGGAGCTGATCCGCGCGGACCCGTTGGCCGCCAAGCTGCACTGCTCCTACATGCTGACGTCTCAGCTAGCCGATCTCTCGGCCCGGCACCCGACATTCGCACAGGGCCGGTACTTCGACCGCCCGGTGACGCCGGTGACCCGCCGGGAGCTTGCCATCGGCAACCGAACGCTCTACGGCCCGGCCCCGGACCAGTTGCTGCCGGCGACCACCGACGAGGAACTGTTCGCGTTCATCCGCCGCGACCTGCGGGAGTTCTGGCTGCCGGTCGCGCGGAAGCGAGAGCCCTGGTACCACGACATCTGGGTCGATCTCAGCCTGCTCACGATCGCCCGCGCGCACGTCACGCTGGCTACCGGCGACCTGATCACCAAGCGCGCCGCCTTCGACGTGCTGCCCCGCCTCGGGGCGCCCGCGGACGTCGTCGAGGACATCAGGCGGCGCCGCTACCACCCGGAGGAGGTGCGGACCGGTCCCTGGTGGCGGCACACCCGCGCCGGGCTGACCCGGCGCTTCGTGCGGACCGCGATTCCCGCCGTGCTGAATCGGTAGTCGTCAGTTGACGGTGATGGGCGTGCCGTCGGTCAGCTCGAGGAGTTCGGCGTACGTCGTCGGGAACACCGAGTGCGGGATGCCCGCGGCGGCCCAGATCACCGGGTACTGCTCGAGGGCGGTGTCGACGTACGTCGGAACGCGGCCCGGGTGCCCGACCGGGGCGACGCCGCCGATCGACTGACCGGTGTGCTCCTTGACGAACTCCGGCGTGGCCCGCTTCAGCTTCCCGATCCCGAGCTCGGCCGCGACCTTGGCGGTGTCCACCCGGTGCGCGCCCGAGGTCAGGATCAGCACCGGGGCGCCGTCGCCGTCGAAGATCAGGCTGTTCGCGATCGCTCCGACCGCGCACCCGAGCTCCGCCGCCGCAGCCGCCGCAGTCGGCACCGCCTCGTCCAGAATCACGATCTCACCGGTAGCGCCGGCCGCCGCCAGGGCGTCCGCCACCTTCTGCACATTGGGATGACTACTCACACTCATGAGCCTATGCGGCACTTCCGACGCCTCCGCGGGTGGGTTGGACGCCCTCGCCTCCGGAGGTGTCACAGGGCTGGCTATCCCCTCGCGTTGGGGGTTCTCCCCTCCCATACCAACAGAGAACCCTCCACTCGAGGGGATAACCACTCTTGTGACCCATGCGTGGGCTCCCCGGATGCGGCCACCATCACGCATACATCGGACGGGAGGGCTGCTTAGGCGAGGGCGGCGGCGCCGAACGAGACGTTGAAACGGTCGCACCAGATTGCGACGCTGCGGAAGTTCTCCAGCTTCAGGTCGTGGGGTACTGCGTAGTTCTGGTTGCCGTGGTTGCCCTTGAGGCTGCCCAGGCTGCGGTACTGGCCGTCGTCGAAGACGTGCCAGCCCGCGCGGCCGGGGACGACCGCTGCGTCGCTCAGCCAGACCTTCAGGTCGGGGCCGTCGGAGGTGTCGAGGTTCTCGAGGCGGAGGATGCGGCTGCCGTCGGGGAGCGCGAGTACGGCGACTGTGCCGGATGTCCTGTGTTCGTGCGTGATCAGCTTTCCGGTCAGCAGAACTTTCGGCTGCGGCCTCGGTTGCTGGGTCGGCTGTTTCGGCTCGACGGAAACTGTCGGTGGCGTCGTCGACGATGAAGTCGTGGAGATCGGAACAGCGCCGGGCAACGCCTCGTCGACGAACTTGTCGGTGGCGAGCCGCCACGGCTGGAAGAGCGGCAGCGCGACCGCTGCCACCACGACGGCGACCGCCGCCGCGGCGATTCCGGCTGTCCGTTTCCGCATCGTGCGTCCCTTCGCCTCGGTGCTTCCAGTCTGTCGGCCGGAACAGCCCCGCGGCGACGCGCCGACCTTACGGACCGTTGACGACTGTCGGCGGGCGACGCTACCCTTCCCTTGTTCGAACAGATGTTCGATTACCTCGGCCCCGGTTTCGTCGGGAGGCCGGACCGAGGTGAGCCGGACAGCTGAACGGCTCCGGTGCGGAGTTGCGGCCGCATCGGAATCCGGTGGTCCCGGCGGGCCGGGCACCGGGGTGGTCCTCGACCCCCACCCCGTGCCCACCCGCCGGGCCGCCGGCTCGGGGCCCGGCCCTCGACACCGTTGGCAGAAGCGGGCCAGATCTGAAGCAGAGCCGGGGACGAACAGGAGGCGATGGAGCATGTGGGAGTTCGACGACGCCGTCGAGGTGCACACGGTGCCCGTGGACGGTGTGCAGACCCCCGACCAGTTCCTCTGGCGCGGCCGGCTCTGGCGGGTCCGCGCGATCAGGTCCCAGTGGACCGAGACTGCCGCCTGGTGGGAGCGCGGCGTCATCGGCACCGGCCAGACCCACGACCCCCGCGCCTACGCCGGTTCGCTGGCGCGGATCGATGCGGCCACCGTCGCCGAGGCTTGCTCGGGGGCTCGCACGACCTCTCGTCCGACCCGGACGCACCCAGCCGGCGTGGCAGCGGCGGCCAACCCCCGTTCGCGCCCCGCTGCCACGCTCCCCGCACCGGACGACAGGACCCCGGCCGCGGTCGGAGTGCTGGACGCCGACTGGGGACCGGAGCGGACCGTCTTCCGCGTCGAAGCCGGCTGCGGAAGGTATGGACGGCAGGAGATGTTCGATCTCGCCAACGACCCGGACTCGGGCCGTTGGCAACTGGAGAGGGTGACCGACCGATGACTGTTTCACCGGTATCGCCGGCCGCGGCCGGCGCGGCCAGCCGAGAGCTGTCCCGTGCCCGCGCCGCCCTGGCCGAGGCAACCGAGACCAGCGACCACCTGATCCGCTACTCGAGCGCTCACGTCGCGGCGCTCCGGGTCGCGGCCGCGGTGCTCGCCGTCCGCGCCCGTCCGGTCCGCTCGAGCAGCCGCCGCCGGATCCAGCGCAACGCCTGGGTGCTGCTCGCCGAGGTCGCGCCGGAGTTCGGCGAATGGGCCACGTTCTTCGCTGCCGGCGCCGCCCAGCGCGCCGCCGCCGAGGCAGGCCTGGAGCGCGCCGTCAGCACCCGCGAGGCAGACGACCTGGTGCGCGCCGTCGACACCTTCTACACCCAGGTGGAAGCCAGCCTGCGGCTCTCCACCACCCCGGTCCTCACCGCGACCACCGACCCCCAGTCCGTCCTCACCCAGCCCTGGATGCAAGCCAGCTAGATTCACCCCCGCAGTTGAGGAGATCCCGACCGTGAGCGAACCCTCGAGAGGGCTGGGCAAGGACCTGTGCGGTCGTGTCCATGCCCTCACCAGCGCCGAGTGCTACCTGCCGGACACGCACTACCCAAGACCTCATCAGGCCCTGTCCGGCGACTCCTGGCACGACGGCCTGTGCACCCAGTGCGCCGGCTCCGGCATCCAATCCGAGATCCAGTCCGGCATCCGATCCGACTTCCTGTGCCCGACCTGCAACGGCACCGCGTTCGAACCGCTGACCCTCCCGGACACCTACCAACCCGGCTGAGTCGCAGAGCTGAGTCACCGAAAGGTGTTCAAAGGTCGGCCGGACAGCGTCTAAGGTCGGCGGGGTGAGCGGACTTCCGGTGTTGGATGTCGAGGAGCAGCGGGTTCTCGGGAGCTTGCTGGAGAAGCAGACCACGGTGCCGGCGTCGTACCCGTTGACGGCGAACGCGTTGCGGACGGCCTGCAATCAGACCAGTAACCGGGATCCGGTCGTCGACTACGACCAAGGCACCGTGGAGCGGACCGCACGGGCGCTGCGCGATCGGGAGTTGTTGCGGATCGTCTGGGCCGACGTCGGCCGGCGGACCTTGAAGTACCACCAGATCCTCGACGAGAAGCTCGAGCTCGAGGAGGACGAGCGGGCGCTCATCACGGTGTTGCTGCTGCGCGGCGCCCAGGCGCCCGGCGAACTGCGGACACGGACCGAGCGGCTGCACAAGTTCGAGGACCGGAGCGACGTCGAAGCGTGCCTGCGACGGATGGCCGCCCGCCCCGAGCCGCTGGTGCGCGAGCTGGAACGCCGCGTCGGGCAGCACGATCGTCGCTGGATCCACCTCCTCGGCCCCGTGTCCGAGGCGGAGGCGGCTGCCGTCGTCGAGAGCGTCGACCGGGACACGGTCATCGCCGACGGTGCGGACGAGCGTGATGCCCGCGTGCGTTCGGCGTACGACGCGGTGGCGACGACGTACGCGGACGAGTTGCTGGACGAGCTCGACGCGTTGCCGTTCGAACGCTGGCTGCTCGACCGGGTGATTGCCCACGCCAACGGTCGTCCGGTCGTGGAGGTCGGCTCCGGCCCGGGCCACGTCACGGCGTACCTCGCCGATCGGGACGCGGATGCCACCGGCGTCGACCTGTCGCCGGAGATGGTTGCCGAGGCCCGTCGGCGCTTCCCGCACCTGAGGTTCGAGGTCGGCGACCTGCGCCGCCTCGGCCGCCCGCCGACGAGCTCCGGCTGGGCGGCGGTGCTCGGCTGGTACTCGCTCATCCACCTCGCCGCGTCCGAACTCCCCGACGCGATCTCGGCGCTGACACGTCCGCTCGACCCGGGCGGTTGGCTGGTGCTCGCGCTGCATGCCGGCGAGGAGATCAGTCACGTCGACGAGCTGCTCGGCCACGAGGTCAACCTCGACTACGTCCTGCACGACCCGGCGTACATCGTGAGCGTTGTCGAAGCCGCCGGCCTCACCGACACCGAGTGGTACCTGCGCGGGCCGATCACGACCCGCGCCGAAACCACCCGCCGTCTGTACGTCATCGGCCGCACCCCGTCCTGAGGCAGCCCTGTCCTGAGGCAGCAGCTCCCTCCGATTGCTGCCTCAGCCGGACCGGCCGGTGTGTCAGGCCTTGGCGTACGTCTCCGCTGCGAGCGACTCGAACTCCAGGCTGACCGCCGGATCGTTGCCGACGACCCAGGCGTCATGTCCGGGTTCGATGACGTACGCGATCCCCGGCACCAGATTCGCCTTGGTGCCGTCGTCGTGGACGACCTCCATCTCGCCCGACAGCAGGGTTCCCACGTGGCGGACCTGGCACGAGTCCCCGCCGATGACCGGACGGATGCACTCGGACCAGCGCCAGCCGGGCTGGAAGGTGATCCGGGCGACACTCGCGCCCGGCAGTTTGACGACGTCGACGCGCGTCTTGTCCGGTGAGCGTTGCTCGTCCGGCTCGTCGAAGGACTTGCTGAAGATGGCCATGATCCCTCCCTGGTGATCGGCTCTCCCCTTGTCTCCGAGAGTCGTCCTCCGGCGCCTCCGGCGATAGATCCCAGGACTTATGAACTGCTTACGACGGTCGGCGGGATGGCCGGGGCGCGGTGGAAGTAGGGTGTGGCGCGGTGGAGTGGTGATGGGGGACCGGCTGGAGGGTTGATGGTGGAGCGGCGGCGGCGCAGCGTGCGGACGGCGTTGGTGGGAGAGGCGCTGCGGGTCGCGTTGGCGGGCCGCGAGCGAACCGATCGCGCCGACGGACCAGACCGTGCCGGACTCGACATCGTCGACCTGGGCGGCGGCACCGGCGGGTTCGCCGTACCGCTGGCGGCCGAGGGCCATCGGGTGACGGTGGTCGACCCGAGCCCGGACGCGCTGGCCTCACTGGAGCGCCGCGCCCGCGACGAAGGCGTGAGCGAACTGGTCCGCGGCGTCCAGGGCGACGCGGCCGAGCTCCCCGGGCTGGCGGGGGAGTCGAGCGCGGACGCCGTCCTGTGCCACGGGGTGCTCGAGGTCGTCGACGACCCGGTCCAGGCGCTGCAGGCAATGGCGTCGGTGCTGCGGAAAGGCGGCGTACTGAGTCTGCTGGTTGCCCAGCGCAACGCGGTCGTCCTGGCCCGGGCGCTGGCCGGGCACCTGGCCGAGGCGCGGGTCGCGCTGCAGGACCCGGACGGGCGCTGGGGTCCTACCGATCCGATGCCGCGGCGGTTCGACGAGGCCGGGATCACGCGGCAGTTGGCCGATGCCGGATTCATGGTGCATACCGTGCACGGCGTCCGGACGTTCGCCGATCTGGTGCCGTCCGCATTCGTCGACTCCGAGCCGGGAGCCGCCGATTCGCTGGCCGAGCTCGAGCGGGCCGCCAGTCAGCATCCGGCGTTCCGCGCGCTGGCGACCCAGCTGCACATCCTCGCCACCCGCTGAGTCACCAGTTGGGGCTTCGCGACGGAGGGTGACGAGCGGACTACCCGCGGCACGCTGAATGGAATGGTTGCCGTCAACCGGCTGTGAGCGACACGCCGAAGGACACAGGTTTGGGACCGGTCTGGCCGGGGCAGTTGCCGGACCGTGACGCGCTGGACAGCCGGTCAGGGTTTCGTGTGACGCGGGCGCGGCCTAGACTGGAGGCGGCCTATCGAGATCGCGCTCATCATGGAGGGATCGACGGTGCCCCTCTCGGAAGAAGAGCAGCGCCAGTTCGAGCAGCTCGAACGTGCCCTTGCTGCGGAAGACCCGAAGTTCGTTTCCGCCATGCGTGGGACCAATGTGCGCTTGTACTACAAGCGCCGGGCAGTGCTTGCCGGCGTTGGATTCGTGCTGGGCATCGTGGTGCTGATGACCGGTGCGATCATCCCCAACACCATCATCGGGGTCATCGGCTTCGTGATGATGGTGGCTTGCCTGTACATCGCGGCGCTGAGCATGAAGCGGATCAGCAACGCGGGAGAGTCCGACGACATCCCGCCGCCTCCGCCGACCAAACGGCACCGGACGAAACACGACTCGTCCGGCAGCTTCATGGAGCGCATGGAAGACCGCTGGCGCCGCCGCCGCGACGAGGACCTCTGACCGCCCGCCGACTCTGACCTGGAACCACACCCGTGCCCTGGTGGAACGAGTGTGGTTCTTTTTGGCTCACCCGTCGGCCCGTGAGCGTGGCACTGTTCACCCATGCTCATCATCGGACGCCTCGAGCCAGCTGACCGTCACGCCTGGCAGACCCTGTTCGCCGGCTACAACGAGTTCTACGGCCGCACGATGCCGGACGAGTTCTTCGACCACGCGTGGGCCAGGTTCGAGCGCGACGAGGAGGTCCACGCGCTCGGGGCTCGCTTGGACGGACAGCTGGTCGGGATCGTGCACTTCCTGACGCACGCGAGTACGACGGCGCCCGACTCCTGCTACCTGCAAGACCTGTTCACCGCAGCGGAGGCCCGTCGACGTGGTGTGGCGCGGGCGCTCATCGAAGCCGTCACCGACTGGGCTCGTGAGCGGGCGTGCGGCCGCGTCTACTGGTCGACGCACGAGTCCAACGCCACGGCTCGCCGGCTCTACGACCAGGTGGCCGAGAACCGGGGATTCATCCTCTACCAGATCCCGCTGTAGCTAGTTGGTATGCGCCCGCTTCGGGAGGATCAACGAGCGGAGCCGGGCAAGCAGCAGGTCGAACTCGTCCAGGAGATCGGACGCCTCGGTGGTGCCTCGGCTGAGGTACCAGCGCCAGGACGGCGGCAACAGCCGCGCCCGCCAGCGGCGACGAGCTCGTGCACGCGACCACAGCGCTTGCCGTACGGCGGATGCGTCGTCGCGAAGGTCCAGCTCGGAATCCGCGTCCCCGGCGTACCGCAGCGCCTCGATCCCGCGGGCCACCCGGCGCGCGGCCGGATGGGTGTCCTCGGGCAGCTGGGACGTCAGCCATTGGCCGGCCTGCCGTGGTGTCGAGATGTCGGACCAGTCGAGGCCCAGATCCCGCGACGTGTCCCGGATCTCGGCCCACAACCCTTCGGCTCCGGCACGTCCCGGCGGTCGCAGGAACCGCCGTCGGCGGGTCAGGGTCCGCACCAGCCAAGGGATGCACAGGAGCAGGACCACGCCGAGCCCGCCGGCGATCGCCTTGGCGCCGCCGTTGGTGAACCAGTTGCCGGTGTCAACGATCGCGGTCCCGCTGTCGTTCGGGAGGTTCGGGTCGGTCTTCGGCTTGTCGATCCCGGGGGTTTCCTTGTCGCCCGGCGTGGTCGGCACGTTGGTCGGCGCGGTTGTCGGGCTGGTCGGGCCCTCGGTCGAGGCGACCGTCCAGTTCGGCGTGGCCGCAACCCGCGCGGACGGCGTCGGCTCGAACCGGACCCAGCCGATGCCCTGGAAGTACAGCTCCGGCCAGGCGTGCATGTCGTGCATCTTGACCGTGAACTCGCCGTCCTTGCCGGCGGTGCCGGGCAGGAAGCCGATGCCGACCCGGGACGGGATCCCGATGATCCGTGCCATCAGTGCCATCCCGGTGGCGAACTGCTCGCAGTACCCTTCGTGGTTGTTCAGCAGGAAGTCCTCGAGCGCAGCCATCCCGCTGCCCTTGGCGTTCTGTGTGCTGTAGGTGAAGCCGCCGCCGCTGCGGAACCAGTTCTGGATCAGCACCGCCGCCTCGAACTTGTTGTCCTTGGCCGCCGCGGTGATCTCGGCCGTCTTCGCTTTGATGGTCGCCGGCGTCTTCTGCGGCACGACCATCGTGTACTGGTCCGGGGCGCCGGTGGTGATCGAGTCGTGCAGCTGGTCCGGCGTCGGCTGCAGGTCGTACGACGTCAGCTTGTACTTCTTGCCGCCGACGATCGACCCGTTCGACGAGACCACGTCCAGCGTGCCGGCGTCGTACCGCCAGTCGCGCTTCAGCGAGATCGAGTGCAGCGGGTACGGGACCGGGACGAACTGGGAGCGGAACGTCCGGGTGACGTCGATCTCCATCGAGGACTGCTGGACCTTCGTCAGGTCACCGGTGTAGCCCGGCGGCGGGGTCAGGTCGCCGCCGGTCAGCTTCTGCCCGGCGGAGCGCGGCGCGATCCGCCAGGTGTTGCCGTCGAACAGGTCGAGCGCGGTCAGGCGCAGGTACGTCCCGCCGGCCGGGCCGCCCTTGTAGGTGAGTGCGACGGCGTTTTCGCCGCGTTTCAGGTTCTTGCCCATGTCCAGCATCGGGTCGGTCGACGAGATGCTCGCTCCGACCCCGCTGCCGGTCCCGCCGCCGGCCAGGCCGTTGCCGATGACACCTTCCGGCAGCGTCGGCAGCAACGCGGGCAGCAGCGCGGCGATCGCGACCACGGTCAGTCCGATCCGCCGGCCGGCCTGACCGAGCGCCGACGCCTCGACGGGCTCGGCCGCGTCGAGGTGCGAGACGCCCGAGATCCGGCGGCCCCAGCGGCTGAGCCGGCTGCGGCCTTCCGCGGACAGCAGCACGATGTAGCCGATCGCCGGCGGGATGAACAGCAGCCACGGCAGCCCGCCGTGCACCGTCGCGGCCGGCACGGTGTACATGATCAGCAGCAGCAAGCCGGACCATGCCGCCTGCCGCAGTTGTACGGCGATGACGTGGATCAGGAACCCGGTCGCCGAGATCACGGAGACCGCGAACAGGGTGAGGTGCGAGTCCTGGGGCAGCGGCGCGCTGAACCGGTTGATCGAGTCCATCGCGTCGACCAGCTGGGAGTTGAACTCGATCGCGGTCGCCTTCCACGGCAGCAGCCCGAACTTCATCGTGCTGTGCAGGAAGAACAGCGACAGCAGCTCGATCAGCACGAGCAGCTGGACGATCGGTACGACGATCCGCGGGGTCCGCAGGTTCTGCAACAGGACGCCGACACCGGTCACCAGCGCGCACACGAACGCGCTGATGAACAGGAACGGCCCGGAGAACACCGGCGTGAGCACGAGCGACCCGAGCACGGTCGCTCCCCAAGCAGCAATGGAAATCCTGGCGTGGCCGGTCATGCGATCCTTCCGCTCCGTAGTCCGAGGCCGGACCACACGGTGGGGAGGTGGTCGCCGCGGCGGACCCTGGCTACTCGCCAGCCGTTCCGGCGCAGCTCGTTCTCGGTGGCGTCTGTGGCAGCGGTCAGACGAGCCGCCTTCTCGGTCGCCTCGGCGCCGACCGCCCAGCTGGCGGCGTCCAGGACCAATGCGACCCCGGTCGCCTGGCTGGTCCGCCACCGGTTCAGGGCGGTGACGTCTTCGGTCCCGCACGCGCCGAGGATCGCGATCACGAGGCTCGGCTCCTGCGCGTGCCGGTCGACGGTCAGCAGCGGACCGAGCTCGGCGTACTTGTGCTCCTCGACGGTCGCGCACTCGGTCAGCAGCTGCTGCTGCGTGAGCGGCTGGTGCACCGCCGCGGAAGTCCGGTGGGTGATGGCGGACAGCGTGGTCGGCCCGCCGAGCATCGTGGTGACGTAGCCGCGCCGCATCCGGTCGATGCCGATCGAGGCGGCCGCGCTGACCGCCCACTCCAGGCTCGACGACGGACCGTGCCCGTGGTGCGAGATCGTCCGCGCGTCCAGGAACAAGGAGCACCGGCTCTGCCAGGGCTGCTCCTCGCGGCGGACCATCAGCTCGCCGCGTCGCGCGGTCGACCGCCAGTGCACCCGGCGCAGGTCGTCGCCGTCGCGGTACTCGCGGACCGTCGCGTCCTCCTCGCCGGCGGCCGCGATCGCCCGCGGCCGGTTCTCACCCGACCCGGCCCGGTCGGCGCCCAGCCGGATCTCGGGAAGCTTGTAGACCCGCGGCGTGACCAGCAGGTGCTGGCTCCGCGTGAACGTCCGGCTCGTCTCCACGAGCCCGAACGGGTCGGCCACCGTCAGCATCAACGGCCCGACCTGGAACAGTCCGCGTACGTCGGACTTGACCGGATAGGTGACCGTACGACGCCAGTTCGGGCTCACCCGGTCGACGACGAACCGCGGCCGATGACCTAGTACATAAGGAATGCGGTCCTCGAGCAGCAGCAGACCCGCGGGCATGCGGCCCTGGTTGCTCAAGGTCAGCTCCACGGTCGCCTGCGTCCCGACCGGCACCTGGTCCGGCGCGAGACTGCGCCGTACCTGCAGCCGCAGCCGGGTCCGGCCGACGACGAGCGCCGCCACGACCGGCAGCGCGGCCAGGAGGATGCCGACGCGCAGCAGGTCCTTCTGGCCGAGCAGCAGCGCGCACAGCGAAGCAGTGAGACCGGCCGCGACGAACGCCCGCCCTCTGGTGGTCAGTCCGCGCAGTGCCTGCCGCATGTCTCAGTCCCGGCGGGTGCGGGGGAGCGGCACGCTCGCCACGAGCCCGGAGATGATGTCGGACGCACCGCGCCCACCGAGATGCGCTTCGGCCGCAGGCAGCACACGGTGCGCGAGCACCGGTACCGCGAGCTCCTGGATGTCGTCCGGCAGTACGAACTCCCGTGCATCGAGAGCGGCGGCAGCACGGGCCGCCCGGATCAGGTGCAACGTCGACCGCGGGCTGGCGCCCAGCCGCAGCTCCTGCGAGCGGCGGGTCGCGCCGACGAGCGCAACGGCGTACTCCTTGACCGACTCGGACACGTGCACCGACTGCACCGTCTTCACCAGCCGGAGGATCTGCTGGCCGTCGGTGACCGGCTGGAGGTTCGCCAGCGGGTCGTCGGCCGCGTGCCCGTCCAGCATCCGCAGCTCGGCAGCCGGCTCCGGGTAGCCCATCGAGACGCGGGCCATGAAGCGGTCGCGCTGCGCCTCGGGCAGCGGGTACGTGCCTTCCATCTCGATCGGGTTCTGCGTCGCGATGACCATGAACGGCGACTCGAGGTGGTACGTCGTGGTGTCGACGGTGACCTGGCGCTCCTCCATGGACTCCAGCAGCGCGGCCTGGGTCTTCGGCGAGGCGCGGTTGATCTCGTCGCCGACGACGATGTTCGCGAACACCGCACCCGGCTTGAACTCGAAGTCGCGGATCTCCTGGTTGAAGACCGAGACGCCGGTGATGTCCGACGGCAGCAGGTCCGGCGTGAACTGGATCCGGCGCACGGTGCAGTCGATCGACTTCGCCAGCGCCTTGGCCAGCATCGTCTTGCCGACGCCTGGCACGTCCTCGATCAGCAGATGTCCCTCGGCCAGCAGGACCGTGATGGCGACCTCGACCACGTCGGGTTTGCCCTCGATCACCTGCTCCATGGCCCGGCGGACACGGCCCGCCACCTCGGACAGCTCGTCGAAGTCCCCGGCTCCTGCCAGCGGCGAGCTGGTCGCGGTGGTGCTCACTCTGTGTCCTCCCCATTCGTTGACTGCCGACACATTCTCACCCGCTGTAGGGGTCCGGCCTAGAGCCGCGGGACTTTCGTTACCTGGCGTTTCGGTGTTCATCTCGGGGTTCATCGGCACACGCCCTCACGGCGGGTCGGAAAAGTATTCCCCCCAAGCGTACGGGCGGGAAAAGCAGCATGCGGGGCGTACGACGCCGCGAATCCGTACCTGGTTCACGGTTCGGGCCCACGAACAGTTCATCGCTTCCGTACGCACCTTCCTCCACTTTCCTCCACCGGCTCCTCCATTCCGCTCCACCAGGCCCCTCCACCACGCTCCACACGCCTGAATACACCGCCCGGAACCGGCGCGTTCGCCGGAGGTTGAGGCGGCAGCGACACGCGGGCGCTGAGCGTGGATTCAGGCGGCGCGGGGGCGGAATGGGGCGGAAGTTGGTTGACGGTGGTGGAAAGTGGAGTAAGGTGGAGCGCAGTGGAACTGAAGTGGTGGAAACACCCGCCTGAGTCGGAGAGTCCGCAACGGGGAGGTGGAGCGTGTTCCTCGGAACTCACTTCCCCAAGCTCGACGACAAGGGACGGCTGTTCCTGCCGGCGAAGTTCCGGGACGAGCTGGCCGACGGTCTGGTGATCACGCGTGGACAGGAGCGATCGCTGTCCGTGTGGCCGGAACGTGAGTTCGTCCAGCTGACCGAGCAGTTGAAGCAGGCTCCGATCACCAACAAGGGTGCCCGGGACTACCTACGGATGTTGTTCGCCGGCGCCTCGAACGAGATGCCGGACAAGCAGGGCCGGGTCACCATCCCACCGATGCTGCGCGACTACGCGTCACTGGATCGCGACTGCGTCGTCATCGGGGCGATGAACCGGGTGGAGATCTGGAACACGGAGAACTGGAACCGGTACTCGCAGGAGCAGGAGCAGGCATTCGCCGACCTGTCCGAGGAAGTACTGCCCGGCATCTTCTGAACTTCAAGCTGAACAGTGTGCGAGGACCGCGACACACCGACCGTCCGGTGAGATCACGGGTCCGACTTCCGACCTGGAGTGTTGGCGTCACTTCCCCGGCGCCAAGACCAGCAGGTACTTCCCCGGAAGGCGTACCCGCGATCTGACCGGACGGTCCTGTCTACGCACAACACATTGACCTGCGGGGGCAGGGTCGCTCCCACAGCGCGCAGGTAAGCGCAGGGAAGTGACGGGAAGGGTCGAGATGGACGCTGCGGAGCGGCATGTGCCGGTGATGCTGGAGCGCGTGGTCGCGCTGCTGGCACCGGCGCTCGCGCGTCCCGGCGCCGTCGTCGTCGACGCCACCCTCGGCCTCGGCGGTCATTCCGAGGCGTTCCTGCGGCAGTTCCCTGAGCTCCGGCTGATCGGGCTCGACCGCGACCCCGCCGCCCTCCGGCTGGCCGGCGACCGGCTCGCGCAGTACGCCGAACGGATCACGCTCGTGCACGCGGTGTACGACGAGTTGCCGCGGGTGCTCGAGGACCTCGACATACCGGCCATCGACGGCATCCTGTTCGACCTGGGCGTCTCGTCGATGCAGCTGGACGAGGCCGAGCGCGGTTTCGCGTACGCGCAGGACGCGCCGCTGGACATGCGGATGGACTCGACCGGACCGACCACGGCGGCCGACATCCTCAACACCTACAGCGCAGCCGACCTGGCCCGGATCCTGTTCCAGTACGGCGAGGAGAAGTTCGCCCGCCGGATCGCGGACCGGATCGTGCGTGAGCGCGAGACCGAACCGTTCACGAACAGCGCGCGGCTGAGCGAGTTGGTGCGCAACGCGATCCCGCAGGCGGCCCGCCGTACCGGGGGACACCCCGCGAAGCGGACGTTCCAGGCCTTGCGGATCGAGGTGAACGGCGAGCTCGACGTACTGCGTCGTGCGCTGCCGGCCGCGCTCGAGTCGCTGGCGCTGCACGGCCGGATCGTGGTGATGAGTTACCACTCGCTCGAGGACCGGATCACCAAGCAGGCGTTCGCGCCGGGCACCAAGTCCGACGTACCGGACGACCTGCCGGTGATCCCGGCCGGGCACGAACCGTATCTGAAGCTACTGACCCGGGGCGCCGAACGGCCGACCGAGGAGGAGGTCGCGGTGAACCCGCGCGCCGCCTCGGCTCGCGTGCGGGCGGCCGAGCGGATCCGGGAGAGGGGACTGGTCGCCTGATGAGTACTGTCTTCAGCCCGCAGAAAGCGCGGGTGACGCCGGTCCCGGCGAAGAAGACGCAGCCGCGGCTGCGGGTGGTGTACGGCGCGCCGTTCCGGCCGCCCCGGATGCCGTTCGTCATCTTCGTGGTGTCGCTGCTGGCCGCCGGACTGGTCGGTCTGCTGCTGCTGAACACCGAGCTGCAGAGCGGCACGTTCAACATCACCAAGCTGAGCTCGCAGGCCGATCAGTTGCGGGACCAGCAGGAGCAGCTGGAGAAGCAGGTCCGGACGCTGGAGTCGCCGCAGAACCTGTCCGACCGCGCGCTGCGGCTCGGCATGGTGCCGAACCCGAACCCGGTGTTCCTGCGGCTGTCCGACGGCCGGGTGCTCGGCGTACCGGCGGAGGGCAAGGCCGGGGCCGGTACGGCGATGTTCGGCCCGGGCACGCCGACCGGCAAGACGACCACCAAGCCGGTCACACCGGTGAAGCCGGTCAAGCCGGTGACACCGGTGAAGCCGCCGACCGGGACCACCAAGCCGCCCGCGAGTACGACCAAGCCGCCGACGGGCACCGCGAAGCCGCCGGTCACGACGAAGAAGCCTGCTACGACCACACGGGGATGATCGGATGACGGACCGACGGGGAAACGAGCCGCCGCCACGCAAGCGCGGCGCCGCACCGGGCCGGGGTAACCCGCCCAGCAAGGCTCAGCCCCGTCGTCCATCCGCTACGGACAGTGCCCGCAACGCCCCGCAACGCCCCGAATCCACCCGCGAACGCCTCCTCCGCAAAGCCCGCGAGGAGCAGGAGCGCGCGCAGGCGGCGGCTGCACCACGCCCGGTGAAGAAGGCCGCCGCGAAACGGCCGCCGAGTGGTACGACTCCTCGCAAGCAGGCTCCTGCTGCCAAAAAGACTGCCGCAAAAAAGACTGCTGCCAAGAAGAGCGCTGCAAAGACAACGACCGGGCGGCCCGTCAAGAAGACGGCGACGCGGCCGGTCAAGAAGAGCTCCGGGAGGAAGCGGCCGCCGCAGAACAGGCCTGCGCCGCGGCCGAAGAAGCGGAAGGTGCGGAAGGCGCCGCGGATGTTGCGGCTTGGGCGGCCGGCGCTGCGGTTGCGGATGACGTTCGGCGTGATGGCGTTCGTACTGTCGCTGTTCGCCGGGCGTCTCGTGCTGCTGCAGGGCGTGGACCCGGACAGCTATGCGCAGGCCGCGACCAAGGAGAACGCCCGGTCGTACATCCTGCACGCCAACCGCGGCACTATCGAGGACCGCAACGGCGTCGAGTTGGCGGTCACCGAGGACGCGGTCGCGATCACCGCGGACCCGCAGCAGACCAAGCCCGTCGCGCAGCAGCTGGCCGCGATCCTGGCCCCGAAGCTGACCGGTACGACGACCGCGAAGCTGGTCGCCGCGATGTCCGGCCCCGGCCGCTACACCCGACTCGCGCGCCAGGTGAGCCCGACGATCTGGAGCGCGATCCAGGCCGAGATCAAGGCCGCGAACGTGCCGATCGCCGAGCAGAACAAGGGCAAGCCGACGGAACAGCAGGCCCCGATGCTGGCCGGGCTGTACACCGAGGAAGATCCGATCCGCAGCCACCCGAACGGCAATATCGCCGCGACCGTGGTCGGGGTGACGGGGACCGACGGCAAGGGGCAGTCCGGGCTCGAGTACGGCCTGAACGACAAGCTGTCCGGCAAGGACGGCCAGGCGATGTACGAGGTCGATGCCAAGGGCAATAAAATCCCGAACGCGAACCACACCGTGCAGGAGCCGAAGCCGGGTCTCGGCGTCCAGCTGACCCTGGACACCGACCTGCAGTTCTTCGCGCAGAAGCGGATCGAGCAGGCGGTGAAGCAGTACAAGGCCAGCTCCGGCACGGTGGTCGTGATGGACGTGAAGTCCGGCGAGCTGATGGCGATGGCGAACTACCCGACGTTCGACCCGAACAAGAAGTACACGTCGTCCGACCTGAACAACCCGGCGCTGGAGCGCAGCTACGAGCCGGGCTCGGTGCAGAAGGTGGTCACGATGGCCGCCCTCGCCGACGCCGGCCTGATCAGCCTGAACACCAAGATCCCGGTGCCCGGCAGCATCGAGGTGCAGCGCCGGATCATCAAGGACCACTGGCCGCACGGCACGATCAACCTGACCATCTCCGGCGTGATCGCGAAATCGTCGAACGTCGGCACGATCATCGCCGCGCAGCAGATGCCGATCCCGCAGTTCGTGAAGTACCTGCACGACTTCGGGTTCGGCGAGCCGACCGGCCTGAACTTCCCCGGCGAGACCAAGGGCCTGCTGACCCCGGGTGACGAGTGGCCCGAGCTGACCCGGTCGAACGTCGCGTTCGGGCAGGGCCTGTCGGTGAACGCCGTCCAGGAGACCGCCGCGGTGAACGCGGTCGCGAACGGCGGCGTCTACGTCCCCCCGAAGCTGGTCCGTAACTACATCGACGCGAACGGCGCCACGGTGCCGAACCAGACCGCGCCGGCCCGCCGGGTGGTCAGCGAGAAGGCCGCCAAGGAGGTCACCACGATGATGGAGGCGGTGACCGCGAAGAAGGGCACCGCGCCGCAGGCCGCGATCGACGGCTACCTGGTGGCCGGCAAGACCGGTACGGCGCAGCAGGTCGACCCGAAGACCGGGAAGTACGGCAAGTGGGCGACTTCTTTCGCCGGATTTGCTCCTGCCGACAACCCGCGGTTCGTGACGTACGTCGTACTGCACGACCCCAGCGACGGCGTTCGGGGTGGTGGCCTGCAAGGAGGACCGGTGTTCCGCGATGTGATGAGCTACGCGCTGCAGAAGTACGTCGTCCCGCCGACCGGGGCGCAACAGCCGAACATCCCGCTGACCTGGACCTCATCGAAGCGGTGACGCCCAGCTTGATACACAGCGCGGTGACGCAGGGTCAGATAGGAGTCACGGGGTCCGGAGCGGTAGCCTCAGGGCCCGTGTCCACCCCTACCGCCGCCGGCGGCGCGGTCGCAGCGATCAGGCCTCGGCACGTCGTGCCGGTCAGCCTCGCCGACCTCGCGAGCGTCGCACATGTCCCGGCACCGTCGCCGGCGACCGTGACCGGCGTTTCCCTCGACTCGCGTTCCATCCTCCCCGGCGACCTGTACGCCGCGCTGCCCGGTGCCGTCACGCACGGCGCGGAGTTCGTCGCGAAAGCCCAGCAGGCGGGCGCGGTCGCCGTACTGACCGACCCGACCGGCGCGGAACGCGCAGCGGCAACCGGTCTCCCGGTGCTGGTCGTCGACAATCCGCGGAGCGTCCTCGGCGCGATCGCGTCCCGGATCTACGGCGAGCCGACCAGTGCGCTCCGGCTGCTGGGCGTGACCGGCACCAACGGGAAGACCACCACCAGCTTCCTGCTGGACTCCGTACTGCGGGAGCTCGGTCCGACTGCGCTCGTCGGGACGATCCAGACGCGCATCGGAGACGAGGTCGTGAAGAGCGTCCGGACCACTCCGGAGGCCACCGACCTGCAGGCGCTGTTCGCGGTGATGCGGGAGCAGGCCGTCGCGTGGTGCTCGATGGAGGTGTCCAGCCACGCGCTGGCGATGGGCCGCGTCGACGGTGCGCGGTTCGCGGTCGCCGGGTTCCTGAACCTCACGCAGGACCATCTGGATTTCCACAAGACGTTCGAGGACTACTTCCAGGCGAAGGCCTCGTTGTTCACCCCGGAGCGGTGTGATGTCGCGGTGGTGACGATCGACGACGAGTACGGGCGCCGGCTCGCCGCGCAGACCGTCGTACCGCTGGTCACGGTGTCGGCGAAGGGTGAAGCCGACTGGACGGTCGCGAACCGGCACCGGTCCGAGCACGGTACGACGGTGCTCGATATCCAGGGGCCGAACGAGACGCTGACCGTGGAGATCGGGCTTCCTGGTGACTTCAACGTCGCCAACGCCCTGCTCGCCACGGCGATGCTGCGGCAGGTCGGCGTACCCGCCGAGACGATCGCGGCCGGGTTGCGGACCGCCGCCGTACCCGGGCGGATGGAGACGTTCACCCGTGCGGACGGGCTGGCGGTGATCGTGGACTACGCGCACACGCCGGACGCGGTCGCGCTGGCGCTGAGGGCCGCGCGGACTGCGACGAAGGGCCGGCTGTTCGCGGTCGTCGGCTGCGGTGGTGACCGGGACCCGTGGAAGCGGCCCGCGATGGGCGCCGAGGCCGCCAAGGCTGCGGACGTCGTGATCGTGACCGACGACAACCCGCGCAGTGAGGACCCGGCCGCGATTCGCGCCGCCGCGCTCGCGGGAGCCCGGGAGGCCGTTCCGGGCGTGGATCTGCACGAGATCGGCGACCGCCGGCAGGCGATCGCGTCCGCGATCGAGCTGGCCGGCCCGGGCGACACCGTGGTCGTCCTCGGCAAGGGTCATGAGACGGGCCAGGACGTCGGCGGTGTGATCCACCCGTTCGACGACCGCGAAACTGTGCGTGAGCTGTTGGAGGCAGACCGGTGATCCCTGTCAGGTGCGGTGAGATCGCCGACGCGGTCCGCGGTGAGCTCGTGGGCGTCGAGCCCGGAGCCGTCGTGGACGGCGCGGTGGTGATCGACTCACGAGCCGCTGGGCCGGGTGGACTGTTCGTCGCCCTGCCCGGTGAACGCGTCGACGGCCACGACTTCGTCGGTACGGCGACCGCGGCCGGCGTCACGGTCTCGCTCACCACCCGGCCGATCGAGGGCAGCCCGTGCATCGTCGTCGACGACGCGCAGCGCGCCCTCGGCGACCTGGCGCGCCACGTCATCGGCAAGCTGCCCGATCTGACCGTGATCGCGCTGACCGGATCGTCGGGCAAGACCAGCACCAAGGACCTGATCGGGCAGCTGATCAGCCCGTACGGCGAGACCGTGGTGCCGGAAGGCTCGTTCAACAACGAGATCGGGCACCCGCTGACCGCACTGCAGGCGACCGCGTCGACGAAGTACCTGATCGCCGAGATGGGTGTCCGCAGCCTCGGGGACATCACCTACCTGGCCGGGATCACGCCGCCGAAGGTCGGCCTGGTGCTGAACGTCGGCACCTCGCACATCGGCAAGCTCGGGTCCCAGGACAACATCGCGCTGGCCAAGGGCGAGCTGGTCGAGGCCGTCGCGCCGGGCGGCATCGCGATCCTGAACGCGGACGACCACCGGGTCGCCGCGATGCGCAGCCGGACAGAGCAGCAGGTGCTGACGTTCGGCGAGGCGCCGGAGGCCGAGGTCCGGGCCACGGACGTGAAGATCGACGGCGAGGGACGGCCCGCGTTCACGTTGCAGATCGGCGATTTCGGCGCCCCTGTCCAGCTGCGGTTCATCGGCGAGCACTACGTCTCGAACGCGCTGGCCGCCGCGGCGGTCTGCCTCGCGATCGGCCTGACGCCGGAGCAGATCACCGACGGCCTGAACGCCGCGCAGCGGGTGTCCGCGGCGCGGATGGAGCTGACCGAGCGGCCGGACGGCGTGACGATCATCAACGATGCGTTCAACGCGAACCCGGAGTCGACCCGCGCGGCCCTGAAGTCCTTGGCCGCCATCGGCCGGTCGCGCGGCGCGCGGACCTGGGCGGTGCTCGGCGAGATGCTCGAGCTCGGCGACACCTCGTCCGACGAGCACGACGCGATCGGCCGGCTGGCCGTCCGGCTGGACGTGAACCGGCTGCTCGTGGTCGGCGCGGGCGCGAAACCGATCCACCTCGGCGCCTCGCTGGAAGGTTCGTGGGGTAACGAGTCCGCGTTCGTCGAGACCATCCCCGAGGCGCTGGAGTTGCTGCGCCAGGAGCTCCGCGCGGGTGACGTCGTACTGGTGAAGTCCTCGAAGGCCGCGAAACTGCGCAGCCTCGCCGACGCGCTGGTGGAGGACGCCCAGTGATTTCGATCCTGTTCGGCGGCGCCGTCGCGATGGTGCTGACGCTGCTCGGCACCCGGTACGCGATCAAGTGGCTGGCCAAACGCGGCTACGGCCAGGAGATCCGCGACGACGGCGTGAAGTCGCACCAGATCAAGCGCGGTACGCCGACCATGGGCGGCACGGTGTTCATCGCCGCGACCATCGTCGGGTACTTCGCGGCGAAGCTGTTCACGATGACGCCGCCGAGCGCCTCGGCGATCCTGGTGCTGTTCCTGTTCGCCGGGATGGGCGCGGTCGGCTTCCTGGACGACTTCATCAAGATCTTCCGGCAGCGCAGCCTCGGCCTGCGCAGCAAGGCGAAACTGGCCGGCCAGACGATCGTCGCGGTGATCTTCGCGGTGCTCGCACTGCAGTTCCCGGACGAGCGCGGGCAGCGGCCGGCGTCGCCGTTCATCTCGTTCATCCGCGACATCGGCTGGCTCGAGCTGCCGGTCATCCTGGTGATCATCTGGATCCTGCTGCTGATCGCCGGTATGTCGAACGGCGTGAACCTCGCCGACGGCCTGGACGGTCTGGCCACCGGCGCGTCGATGATGGTGTTCGGCGCGTACACGCTGATCTGCATCTGGCAGTTCAACCAGAGCTGCGCGACCGCGCAGGGCGTCGGCGCCAAGTGTTACGAAGTCCGGGATCCGCACGATCTCGCGGTGGTCGCGGCCTCGCTGACCGGCGCGTTGTTCGGGTTCCTGTGGTGGAACGCGTCGCCGGCGAAGATCTTCATGGGCGACACCGGTTCGCTGGGGCTCGGCGGTGCGCTGGCCGGGATGGCCGTGATGACCCGGACCGAGTTGCTGGTGCTGCTGCTCGGCGGCCTGTTCGTCGTCATCACCGCGTCGGTCATCTTGCAGGTCGGCTACTTCAAGATCACCAAACAGGCCACCGGTGTGGGCAAACGATTGTTCCTGATCGCGCCGTTGCATCACCACTTCGAGATGCTCGGCTGGGAACAGGTGAACGTGGTGATCCGCTTCTGGATCATCCAAGGTCTCTTCGTGGTGATCGGACTCGGGGTCTTCTACGCGGAATGGGTGACCGGATGAGTCTCGAGACACGGACTGACGACGGCTGGGCGACCACTCGGTTCGTCGTGCTCGGCTTCGGTACTGCGGGCTACGCCTGCGCCGACTCCCTGATCCAGGCCGGCGCCGAGCACCTCGTCGTCCTCGACGACCGGGACACCGAGGCGCTCCGCGAGAAGGCGCAGATCCTCGAGACGCTCGGCGCCACGATCACTCTCGGCCCGGGCAGTACGACGGAACTCCCGAAGGATGTCGATGTCGTCGTCACGTCGCCCGGCGTACCGCCGCACGCGCCGCTGCTCGCGCAGGCGGCCGAGCGGGACGTGCCGATCTGGAGCGAGATCGAACTCGCCTGGCGGCTGCGGGACCCGGCGAACGCCGCGCCGTGGCTGTGCATCACCGGCACCAACGGCAAGACCACGACCGTGCAGATGCTGACCGCGATCCTGCAGGCCGCCGGCCACCGGGCCGTTGCCGCGGGCAACGTCGGCCTGCCGTTGCTCGAGGCCGTGATGGACCCCGAGCCGTACGACGTGATCGCGGTCGAGCTCTCGTCGTACCAGCTGCACTTCACACACTCGATGTCGGCGCACTCGGCCGCCGTCCTGAACATCGCGCCGGATCATGTCGACTGGCACGGTTCGCTCCAGGCGTACGCGCAGGACAAGGGCCGGATCTACGAGAACTGCCAGGTCGCGTGCGTGTACAACGTCGCGGACCCGGCCACCGAGCACCTGGTCGAGGAAGCCGACGTGATCGAGGGCTGCCGCGCGATCGGCTTCACCCTCGGTACGCCGGGGCTCTCGATGCTCGGCCTCGTCGACGACCTGCTCGTCGACCGTGCGTTCGTGGAGCAGCGCGCCACGTCGGCGCTGGAGCTCGCGAGTCTGTCCGACATCACCCCGCCCGCGCCGCACAACGTGGCGAACGCGCTGGCGGCCGCGGCGCTGGCCCGCGCGTTCGGCGTACCGGCGACCGCGATCCGCGACGGGCTGCGCGGGTTCCGGCCCGACAAGCACCGGATCGCGCACGTCGCAGACGTTGCCGGAGTCAACTATGTCGACGACTCGAAGGCCACGAATCCGCATGCGGCGCAGGCGTCGTTGCTCGCGTACGAGCACGTGGTGTGGATCGCCGGCGGCCAGGCCAAGGGCGCGACGTTCGACGAGCTCGTCACCGCAGCACGCCAACGTTTGCGCGCCGTCGTACTGCTCGGGCAGGACAAGGACGTGATCGCGCAAGCTCTGGAGCGACACGCACCGGATGTCCCGAGGATCGTCGTCGAGTCAACGGACACTGGAGCCATGGAGATCGTGGTGGGGGAGGCGGCGAAGCTCGCACAGGTGGGTGACACCGTGCTGCTCGCGCCTGGCTGCGCATCCTGGGACATGTTCGCCAACTACGGAGCCCGCGGCGACGCCTTCGCCGAAGCCGTACGCCGACTGGGGTGATCGCGTGACGTCGATCGCAGATCAGCCGGACCAGAAGAAGCAGACCAGCGAACGTGCGTGGATCGCCGCCATCAAGGACGTGCTCGACCGGCCGCTGACGTCGTACCACATCGTGCTCGGCGCGACCGGCCTGCTGCTGGTGCTCGGCCTGATGATGGTGCTGTCGGCATCCAGCGTGCTGTCGCTGCGCGTCAACGGGAACAGCTACACGATCTTCATCCGGCAGCTGATCTGGGTCGGCGTCGGTCTGCCGATGGCGTACGTCGCCTCGCGGATGACGCCGCGGCACTTCCGGATGCTCGCGTACGTCGCGCTGCTCGGCTCGATGTTCCTGCTGGTGCTGACCTACATTCCGGGCCTCGGCGTCGGCGTCAACGGCAACACCAACTGGCTGAACCTCGGCGGACCGCTGCAGATCCAGCCGAGCGAGTTCGCCAAGCTGGCGATGGTGATGTGGTGCGCGGATCTCTATGCGCGCAAGGAGAAGCTGCTCACCCAGTGGAAGCATCTGCTGGTCCCGATGGTGCCGGTCTGCGGTCTGGTGATCGCGCTGGTGGTCGGGCAGCACGACCTCGGTACGGCGCTGGTGCTGATGGCCGTGATGATCGGCATGATCTGGATCGTCGGCGCGCCGACCCGGCTGTTCGTCGCGACCATCGCGGTCGTCGGCGCGGTCGCGACGTACTTCGTGAACGCGGAGAAGTACCGGCTGGACCGGGTGACGTCGTTCCTGGACCCGTTCGCCAACCCGACCACGGTCGGCTGGCAGGCGTACCACTCGTTCTACGCACTCTCGACCGGCGGCTGGTGGGGCGTCGGGATCGGCAACAGCCGGCAGAAGTGGAGCAACCTGCCGGAGGCGCACACCGACTTCATCTTCTCGGTGATCGGTGAGGAACTCGGCCTGGTCGGGTCGCTCACCGTGCTTGCTCTGTTCCTCACGCTGGCCTACGCCGGGGTGCGGATCGCGACCCGGAACACCGAGCCGTTCGTCCGCTATGCGGCGGCGGGGATCACCATCTGGATCATGGCGCAGACGCTGGTCAACCTCGGCGCCGTGATCGGACTGCTACCCATCGTGGGTATCCCGCTCCCGCTTTTGTCGTACGGTGGTTCCGCACTGCTGCCGACGCTGATCGCGATCGGCATGCTGCTGTCCTTCGCGAAGGCCGAGCCCGGCGCGCAGGCCGCCCTGAAAGAGACTCGGCGTCCTCGTTTCGGCTGGTTGCCTTCGCGGCGTACTGCGTACAAGTGAAGTACAAATGAAACCGCGGGAGCGTTGGAAGCCTTGCCCAGCATCGTTCTGGCCGGCGGCGGTAGCGCCGGCCACACCTCACCCCTGATCGCCACCGCAGACGCCCTGCGCCGGATCGACCCGACGATCGAGATCATCGCGCTCGGGACCGAGCGCGGTCTCGAGACCCGCGTGATCCCCGAGGCCGGGTACCGGCTGGAGCTGATCCCGCCGGTGCCGCTGCCGCGCAAGCCCACGCCTGCCCTGTTCGCCGTTCCGGGGAAGATGCTGTCCTCGGTGAGCGCGGCCCGGAAGGTGCTGGACGAGGCGAAGGCGGACGTCCTGGTCGGCTTCGGCGGCTACGTCTCCACCCCGGCGTACGTCGCCGCCTGGCGGCGGAAGACCCCGATCGTGGTGCACGAGGGCAACGCGGTCCCGGGGATCGCGAACAAGTTCGCCGCGCGCTACTGCACGCAGCACGTGAAGACGTCGTTCCCGGGCACCGACCTGCCGCACGCCGAGTACGTCGGGCTGCCGATCCGGCGCGCGATCTCGACGCTGGACCGGGCTGCGCTGCGCGCCGAGGCCCGGCAGTTCTTCGGCCTCGACCCGGACGCGCCGACGCTGTTCGTGACCGGCGGCTCGCAGGGCGCCCAGCGGATCAACGAGTCGGTCTCGGGCGCCGCCGCGGACCTGCAGGCGGCCGGCATCCAGGTGCTGCACGCGATCGGCCCGAAGAACACCCTCGAGGTGCCGCAGACCGGTCCGCTGCCGTACGTCGTACTGAACTACGTCGACCGGATGGACCTCGCGTACGCCGCCGCCGACCTGGTGGTCTGCCGCTCGGGCGCGAACACGGTCACCGAGGTGTCCGGTGTTGGCCTGCCCGCGATCTACGTTCCGCTGCCGATCGGTAACGGTGAGCAGCGGCTGAACGCGAAGCCGGTTGTCGACGTGGGTGGAGGTGTGCTGATCGACAACGCCGAGCTGACTCCTGACTGGGTGCGCGCGAACGTGCCGCAACTTCTGCTCGACCGCGAGCGTCTGACAGCCATGTCCACAGCTGCGACCGGTGTGATCCGGACCGACGCCGACGACCGATTGGCGCGGATCATCCTCGATGTGGTGAGGTCTGCCTCGTGATCGTCACCGCTCCTGACACGCTGCTACCGGCCGAGAAGCTGGGCAGGGTGCACTTCGTAGGCATCGGCGGCGCGGGGATGTCCGGGATCGCCCGGATCATGGCGTCGCGCGGGATCGAGGTGTCCGGGTCGGACGCCAAGGACGGCAAGGTGCTCGGCGCGCTCCGGGCGCTCGGCGCGACCTGCTGGGTCGGCCACGCCGGCGAGCACGTGAAGGACGCCGACACCGTGGTGGTGTCGACCGCGATCCGCGAGACCAACCCCGAGGTGGTCGCCGCCCGCGCCGCCGGGATCCCGATCCTGCCGCGGGCCGCCGCGCTCGCTTCGGTGATGGTCGGCCGCCGGACGCTGGCGGTCGCGGGCACGCACGGCAAGACCACGACCACGTCGATGCTGACCGTCGCGTTGCAGCACTGCGGCGCGGACCCGTCGTACGCGATCGGCGGCAACCTGAACGAGTCCGGGTCGAACGCCCACGACGGCACCGGCGACCTGTTCGTCGCCGAGGCGGACGAGTCCGACAAGTCGTTCCTGACCTACGCGCCCGAGGTGTCGATCGTCACGTCGGTCGAGCCGGACCACCTGGACAACTACGGCGACGAGGCCAGCTACCGGAAGGCGTTCGAGGAGTTCTGCGGCCGGGTCCTGCCCGGCGGGTTCATGGTGATCTGCCAGGACGATGCGGGCGCCCGCGCGCTGGCGTCGTACGCGCGGGACCGCGGGATCGACGTCCGGACGTACGGCGAGGCCGAGGACGCGGACCTGCGCGTCACCGAGATCACCGCGACCGGGGCGACGCAGTCGTTCGTGCCGGTGTACCGCGGACGCAAGCTGCCGGTCGTGAACCTGCAGCAGGCCGGTAAGCACAACGCGCTGAACGCGTCGGCGGCACTGACCGTCGGGCTCGGACTCGGGTTCTCCGCGGCCGACCTGGCCGAAGGGCTGGCGTCGTTCACCGGCACCGGCCGGCGGTTCGAGTTCAAGGGTCTCGAGGACGGCGTGCGGGTGTTCGACTCGTACGCGCACCACCCGACCGAGCTCGCCGTCGACCTGACCGCGGCACGCCAGGTGGCGGGGGAGGGGCGCGTGATCGCGTGCTTCCAGCCGCACCTGTTCAGCCGGACCCGGATCTTCGCCGCCGAGTTCTCCGAGGCGCTGGCGCTGGCCGACGAGGTCGTGGTGATGGACATCTTCGCGGCCCGCGAGGACCCGGAGCCCGGCGTCACCGGCGCCCTGATCGCGAACCACGTGCCGCTGAAGCCCGAGCAGGTGCGGTTCGAGCCGTCGTGGTCCGCCGTACCGCAGCTGGTCGCGGACCTCGCCCAGGAGGGCGACCTGGTGGTGACGCTGGGCGCGGGCGACGTGACCCTGATCGGCCCGGAAGTCGTTGGTTTGCTGGCCGAACGCGCCAGTGCTCGCGAATCGGCCCGCGAGCCTTCCGAGGCAATGCCGGTACCTGTGGTGGAGTAAACGGGTGGGGTTTGTTGAATGAGCCAGAGCGTCGATCTGGCTCGGGCACAGCAGAAGTTCGCGCGCCGGCAACGGCTGGTGCGGTGGCGGAGCTGGTTGCCCTGGGCCATCGGCGGCGGACTGGTCGTGCTGGCCGGTCTGGTCGTCTGGCTGTTCTACTTCTCCTCCGCGTTCGCGGTCTCCGGGGTCCGGATCAGCGGTGCCGACACGGTGCCGGTGGCAACGATCGAGCAGGTCGCGGCCGCGCCGACAGGTACGCCGCTGGCGAAGGTCGACCTGCGGTCGATCGCGGACCGGGTACGGACGATCCCGGCGGTGGCGGACGCGCAGGTGACGCGGGCGTGGCCGCGCAAGATCGTGATCGTCGTCACCGAACGGGTCCCGGTCGTGGTGGTGACCGACGGCTCGCGGTACGAGTTGGTGGACGCGACCGGTACGTCGTACCGCACGGTGCCGGACCGGCCGGCCGGACTGCCGGAGGCGAAGGTGACCGGGGTCCGGCGCGACGTCACGATCCACTCGGTGGTGACGGTGTCGGCGGCCCTTCCGGACACATTGCGGGCGCAGGTGGGGTCGATCTCGGCAGCGTCGCCGGACTCGATCACGCTCAACCTCAGCTCCGGCGTCAAGGTCGTTTGGGGTAGTTCCGATGACAGCGAGCGCAAGGCCGAGGTACTCAGCGTGCTGATGAAGCGGCAGGCGAAGGTGTACGACGTCTCGGCGCCCGATCTCCCTGTCACCAAAGGCGAAAAGCGGTGACCGGTCACATCTGGGACGTGCGGCGAGGCGCGTGGATTTTGGCTGGAAGCGTCCCGTATCGTGCGGCGTAATCTAAAGTTGACATAAGTCTAAGCATGTACTTGAGGTTCAGTCTTTTCGCTGGACAACGGGAAAGCAACGAGGCGAGAGGCGCGGACGTGGCGGCACCGCAGAACTACCTGGCACTCATCAAGGTCGTCGGCATCGGCGGCGGCGGCGTGAACGCCGTCAACCGGATGATCGAGCACGGTCTGAAGGGCGTGGAGTTCATCGCCATCAACACCGACGCGCAGGCGTTGCTGATGAGCGACGCGGACGTCAAGCTCGACATCGGCCGCGAGGAAACCCGCGGCCTGGGCGCCGGTGCGAACCCGGCGATCGGGCAGAAGGCCGCGGAGGACCACGCCGAGGAGATCGAGGAGGCGCTGAAGGGCGCCGACATGGTCTTCGTCACGGCCGGCGAGGGCGGCGGCACCGGCACCGGCGGCGCGCCCGTGGTGGCGCGGATCGCCCGGTCGCTGGGCGCGCTCACCATAGGTGTCGTCACGCGGCCGTTCTCCTTCGAGGGAAAGCGGCGCGCGACCCAGGCCGAGGACGGCATTGCCACCCTCCGCGAAGAAGTCGACACCCTGATCGTCATCCCGAACGACCGGCTGCTGACCATCTCCGACCGCGCCGTGTCCGTGCTGGACGCGTTCAAGCAGGCCGACCAGGTGCTGCTGCAGGGTGTTTCCGGTATCACCGACCTGATCACCACGCCCGGCCTGATCAACGTGGACTTCGCCGACGTCAAGGCGGTCATGTCGAACGCCGGCTCGGCGCTGATGGGTATCGGCTCGTCGCGCGGCGAGGACCGCGCGGTCGCGGCCGCCGAGGCGGCGATCTCGTCGCCGTTGCTGGAGGCAAGTATCGAGGGCGCGCACGGCGTCCTGCTCTCGATCGCCGGCGGGTCCGATCTCGGCCTGTTCGAGATCAACGAGGCGGCCCAGCTGGTCTCGGAGTCCGCGCACTCGGACGCGAACATCATCTTCGGCGCGGTCATCGACGACGCCCTCGGCGACGAGGTGCGGGTCACGGTGATCGCGGCCGGGTTCGACGGCGGGATGCCGAAACGCCGCGAACAGGCGATGAACCAGGCCCGCCCGCAGTCATCCCGCCCGTCGTCGCAGAACTACTCGGCCCCGATGTCCGGCGCCACGACCCCACCGCCGACCCAACAGGCCGGCCAGCCAGGTACGGCGCAGCCGCCCGCGCAGCCTGCTCCGCAGCAGCCCGCGCCGAACGCGCAGCCAACCCAACCTGCGCAGAGCAACCAGCCGCCTGCAGTACCGGGCCAGCAGCAGGCTCCGTCCCAGCCGGCACCGTCCCCCCAGGCGACCCCGACCGACAACACGGTGCCGGTGCCTGCGCCGACCGAGCCGCGGCCCGGTGCCGGGACGACGAACTCCGCGCGCCCGCAGGCGGGCGATGGCGTTCGCACGGTGCAGTCCGGCCAGCAGTCGGCCCAGCCGGCTCCGCACACCCCGGCCTCCCCGTCGACCCAGCACTCCTGGCCGACCCACGGCCCGAGCAGCGCCGGCGGTCAGTCGAGTCAACCCAGCCAGCAGGGTCAGCCGAGCCAGCCGGTCAAGCCGAAGAAGCCGGAGCCCGAGGAAGACCTCGACATCCCCGACTTCCTCAAGTAGGTAATTCGGGCGACGGCGGGTCGTGGCGGTGCTTCACTGGCCGCCATGCACAGAGACGAGATCGCGGCGGTCGTCGACCAGGTCGCCACGCTGGTTGAGACCCACTACGTGTTTCCCGAGGTCGGCAAGGTGGTGGCCGACCGGCTGACCGCCGCGGCGTCGGACGGCAGGTACGACGACTTGAGCGAGCCGGCCGAGCTGGCCGATCGAGTCACTGCCGATCTCCAGATGGGCAACGACGACAAGCACCTGCGCTTGCTCTACCACGTCGACGAACTGTTCGACGACGATGACGACCCGGTCGCCGAGGAAGCGGCCTGGGTACGACGGGTCGAGCTGACCGCGGCCGGAATGGCGCGAGCGGAGCGGTTGCCTGGCAATGTCGGCGTACTGGAAATTCGGCCGACGCTGTACGAGCCGAAGTACGCGGCCGTCGCGGCGGCCGGTGCGATGGCGATGCTGTGGGCGACCGACGCGTTGCTGCTGGACCTGCGCGGCTGCCGAGGCGGTTCGCCGGACATGGTCGCGTTGCTGTGCAGTTATCTGTTCGAGGACGCGCCAGTGCACCTGAACGACCTGGTGACACCGGCGGCCGGAACGGTCCGGCAGTACTGGACCGTTCCGCAACTGGTTGGCCCCCGGTTCGGTGGAACCAAGCCGATCTGGGTCCTGACCTCGTCGACCACCTTCTCGGCGGCCGAGGAGCTCACCTACAACCTCCAGCAACTCGGCCGTGCGGTTGTGGTCGGCGCGCGCACGCGGGGTGGCGCCCACCCGCGCGAAGGATTCACGGTCCACCCGCACCTCGAAGCCACCGTTCCGGTCGCACGGGCCGTCAATCCGGTCTCGGGAACGAACTGGGAGGGCACCGGGATCGCTCCCGATCTCGAGGTGGCCGCCGATGCGGCGTTCGCCGTTGCCTACGGCTGCGCGCTCGAGCATGTCGTTGGTCTGCCGGACGGCCCCGGCCGCCGCGAGGTCACTGAGGAAGCCCGCGCCGCGCTGGCCGGCATCCCCAACTAATCCCCGCCCCCGCCACCATGCACCCGGTTGCACGCGACTTTGAGAAGCCACCGACCACCTGGCGATCCGAAGAATGGTCGGTGGGTTCTCAAAGTGGGGTCAGGAGCTCGCGGCTTCGCTCCGGTCAGGAGTGTTGTGGCCGGTAGGCTCTGGGCGTGTTCGGGTATGACGAGGTTTTCGAGGACGTCCGCTTCGCCTTCACCGATCGGTACGGCGGCGCCAGTGGGCCGCCGTACGGCGAACTGAATCTGGGCAGCGCTTCGGGGCCGGATGTCGAGGGTGTCGTCGCCAACTTTCGGTTGATCGCGTCCGAGTTCGGGGTGCCCGTGGAGAACGTGGTGCGGGTCAGTCAGGTGCACGGCCGCGACGTGCACGTCGTACGGCCGGATGACGAACTGCCCACCCAGCCGATGCCTAAGGCCGACGGGCTGGTGACAACGCGATCCGATGTGGTGCTGGCGGTTCGGGCGGCCGACTGCCTGCCGGTGCTGCTGTCCGGCGACGGCGTGATCGGCGCAGCGCATTCCGGCCGCAAGGGCATGTACGTCGGCATCGTCCCGGCGACTGTCGACGCGATGCGGGAGCTCGGCGCGTCGACGATCACCGCCGTACTCGGACCGTATGCCTGCGGGAACTGCTACGAGGTCCCCGACGAGATGCGCGCCGAGGTCGCGGAGCGGGTGCCGGCGTCGTACTCCGAGACGAGCTGGGGGACGCCCGCGATCGATGTGGCCGCCGGGGTGAAGGCACAACTGGCCGAGCTCGGTGTCGAGGTCGTGGACGCGACGGCCTGCACGATCGAATCCGAGAACCTGTACTCGTACCGCCGCGAAGGTCCGGAGAGTGGGCGGATGGCCGGGCTGATCAAGCTGGTCACACCGTGAGCACACGCGAAGACGAGCTCCGGGCGAATCTGGAGCAGGTGCAGGAAAGGATCGAGAAGGCCTGTCAGGCGGCCGGGAGAGCCCGGGACGAGGTCACCCTCGTGGCGATCACCAAAACCTTCCCAGTCAGCGATGTACGGGCGCTCGCGGGCCTCGGGATCCAGGACGTCGGGGAGAACCGCGAGCAGGAGCTCAAGTCGAAGGCGCCGGAGTGCCCGGATCTCAGCTGGCACTTCGTCGGTCAGTTGCAGTCGAAGAAGTCCCGCTCGATCGCGCGGTACGCGTCGGCCGTGCACTCGGTCGACCGGTCGTCACTCGTCGAGGCGCTGTCCAAGGCCGCGGTCGCCGAGGAGAAGACGTTGCGCTGCCTGATCCAGGTGAGCCTCGCGGCGTACGGATCCACGGACGCGGCGACCGGTGCGAGCCGGGGCGGTGTCGCGCCGGCCGACGTACCGGATCTGGCCGCGGAGATCGCGGCGGCCGACGGCCTCGAACTCGGGGGAGTGATGGCCGTCGCGCCCCTCGGTTCGGACCCCGAGAAGGCCTTCGCAGGACTGCGTGAAGTAGCGTCTCGGCTACGCTCCGAACACCCTGGCGCGGACTGGATCTCGGCCGGGATGACCGGCGATCTGGAGGCCGCGATCAAGCACGGTGCGACACACGTGCGGCTCGGGCGTGCATTACTCGGTACGCGCTCTCTGCTGGGTTAGTGTCGACATCGAGCGGGTTTTGCTTCCTGCTCACTGTTGTCGTCGAACCGGATCGAGGTGCTGGAGGGCCATGAGCGGCGCACTGCGCAAGATGGGTGTGTACCTCGGCTTGGTCGAGGACGGGGAGCGCTACAACGCGCGGTACGACGACGAGTACGACGACTACGACGAGTACGAGGACGAAGCCGTCGACGGGGACTCCCACGAGACCGAGCCGGTACCTGCCGGCCGGGAGAGCCGCGAGCCTCGCACCGAGCCCCAGTTCCAGGGCCGCGAGGACCGTCAGGACAGCGGCGCCACGGTCAGCAAGTTCCCAGACCGGCGCGGAGTCGCGTCGTCCCCGGAGGTTACCGAGTTGGCCCGCATCACCACCGTGCACCCGCGCAGCTACAACGAGGCGCGCGTCATCGGTGAGCACTTCCGCGACGGTACGCCCGTCATCATGAACCTGACCGAGATGGACCACTCCGACGCCAAGCGGCTGGTGGACTTCGCGGCCGGCCTGATCTTCTGCTGCCGGGGCTCGATCGAGCGGATCACCACCAAGGTGTTCCTGGTCTGCCCGCCGAACGTGACGGTGGCCGCCGAGGAGAAGGAAAAGATCGCTGCGGACGGGTTCTACAACCAGAGCTGAGGCCGGCGCTTCCGCCGTCTTCTACACTCGTTGTCGACATGGATGCTCTAGCGCTCGTCCTCATCGTTCTGTACTGGGTACTGCTCGCCTTCTTCCTGGTGCTGGTGGCACGGTTCGTACTCAGTCTGATCGTCATGTTCGCTCCGCAGTGGCACCCCAAAGGGCCGCTGCTGCTGTTCTTCGAGCTGATCTACTCGGTCACGGACCCGTTCCTGAAGCCGCTGCGGCGGATCCTTCCCCCGATCGGGGCGGGCGGAATCCGGATCGATCTGTCGATGCTGATGCTGTTCGTCATGGTGTCGGTGGCGATGGCGATCAACTCGACGGCCCTTCGATCGTTGTAAGGGTGAGGACCGCGAAGACTGGGTAGGTAGAGCCCGGATTCCGTCATAAGACAACGAAGCGATAACGTGATCTACTGAGTCGCCAAGGCGAGGGCCACGGGGACTCCGCCAAGACACAGACAAACGAGGTGAAAGATGCCGCTGACGCCGGATGACGTCCGCTCGAAGCAGTTCACGCCCGTCCGACTACGGGAGGGCTACGACGTCACAGAGGTCGACTCCTTCCTCGACGAGGTGGAAGCCGAGCTCGAGCGACTTCTCGCCGAGAACGAGGAGCTGCGGGCCAAGCTCGCGGCGGCTCAGCGCGCTGGTGCTGACCAGCAGCGCCCGGTCGACCAGACCGCCGCGCTGCCGCCAGTCGTGCAGCAGCCGAAGCCCCCGGTCGTGGTCGAGAAGCCCGAGGAGAAGCTGCCGGTGGTGGCCGCTCCGACCGCGGCTGCGGCGGCCGGCACTGTCGGTGACGCCTCCAGCTCCGCGGTGCGGCTGCTGGAGATGGCCACCAAGCACTCCGACGACCTGGTCCAGGAGGCGAAGGACACCGCCGACAAGATCATCGGCGAGGCCCGCGCCAAGGCGGAGCGCCTGGAGAACGAGGCCCGCGGCAAGGCCGACCGGATGACCGGTGAGGCCCGCGCCCGCGCCGAGAAGCTCGACGGCGAGATCGCCGAGCGCCGCGCGCAGATGCTCGGCACGCTGGAGAAGCAGAAGGGTCAGCTCGAGCGCACGATCGACGACCTGCACGCTTACGAGCGTGAGTACCGCAGCCGCCTGAAGACGTACTTCACCGAGCAGCTGAAGGCGCTCGGCAACGGCGACGACACGCTCAGCCCGCGCAACGGCTTCCGGCCGGAGGCGCGTGCGCAGGCGCACGGTCACGGCGTCTAAAAAGACGTAGTCACTGTGTTTGTTTGTTGAAGGGGCGGTGCTTTCCGGCGGCACCGCCTCTTCGCCATGTCTGGATGTGTTTGACTGAGGGTCCTGTCCTGGTGACAGGTAGTCAGTTCCAGGCAGGGGCAACCTTCCGGCCGCTGAGGGTCTCGACATCAGCAAGCCGCAGCCGGTACGGCGTCAGCCGCAGGAGTGAGGGTGATTCCCCGGAAGGACCGTCGGGGAACACACTCCAGAAGTCGTAGCCGAGTGGTGCGGGAGCGTCCCGGTACAGCTCCCACACTCGTTGCCGGGTCGCGGCATCCGCAACCCACCCCGCCTCGCAATCCGCGACGGCCACCTCATGCCCGGGCTCCCAATAGCTGCAGCTCACGTACGGGCTGAACCCGAGGTGCCGCACCTTCACCGGGGTCGCCCTGGTGACGACCCACCCGACGAGCCCGCCGCCATCCCGCCGCGCCAGGCCGTCGGCCGCATCGGTCAGTTCCCAGATCGGGTGCAGGATTCTGCTTCTCGGCCGGTGGTCCGGCCCGACCGTCGCCACCGTGCACCAGACGATCCGGTGCGCTCTGTCCAGGAACTCCTTTTGCACAACCATGGTTGTAGATTAGCCGATGCACAACCCTGGTTGTATATTTCGGGGCATGGAGTTCGATCCTGCTGACGCGGACCTGTCACTGGCCTCGTTGTTCGCCGGCTGGGCGCTGGCCGACGAATTGCAGCGGCGACTCGCGGACGAAGGGTTCGCGGACTCGCGGTTTGCGGACGGTGTGGTGTTCCAGCATCTGGTCGGTGGGCCGGTGACGATCAGCACACTTGCGGAGAGGCTGGGCGTGACCCAGCAGGCCGCGTCGAAATCGGTCGCCGACCTGTGGAGCCGCGGCTATGTCAGCCGCCAGCCGGATCCGGCCGACGCCCGCGCTCGCCAGGTGCTCCTCACCGACCGCGGCCAGGCCGTGATCGCCGCCGCCCGCAAACACCGCGCGGCTCTGGATGCGGAAGTTCGTAAGGATCTGGGGGATGACCGCGTCGAAGAGGCGCGGTTGTTGCTGGTGGAGCTGATCGACCGGCTCGGCGCGAGCCCTTCGTTGCGGGCTCGCGCCGTCCGGCCACCTCGTTAGGCCTTGGTCAGCCAATAGGTGAGTTGGAGGTCCTCTTCGGTGCCGGTGGCAACGTCTGCCTCGGGCGGTGCCGCCTGGTGGAGTTCGACGGCGAGGACTTCGCGGGCGATCTCGTCGGCGTGCTTGCCGAGGGCATCGGTCAGTGCGGCGTCGGTCGAGGTCAGCCAGACCTTGATCCGGTCCGACACCTCGAGGCCGGCGTTCTTCCGGGCCTCCTGCAGGGTGCGAACGACCTCGCGCGCGAGGCCGGCCTGCTTGAGCTCCGGCGTGACCTCGAGGTCGAGGGCAACGGTCTCGCCCTGCTCGTTGACCACCGACCAGCCTTCCTTCGGCCGCTCGGACACCAGCACCTCGGCCTCGCCGACCTGGACGTCCTCGCCGTCGACCACGACGGTCGCCGTACCCGACTCCTTCAACGCAGCAGCCAGCGCGCCCGCGTCGGCAGCGGCGATCGCCGCCGCGACCACCGGGGTCTGCTTCGCGAACCGCTTGCCGAGCTCCCGGAAGTTGCCCTTCGCGGAGAACTCGACCAGATCCGCGCCCGCCGAGGACAACGGCGCGACCGTGCCCACGTTGAGCTCGTCGGCGATCTCCTGCAGCAGTTCGGGGGAGAGGTCCGCGATCGCGGCCGACCCGACCAGGGCGCGGGCCAGCGGCTGCCGCGTCTTCACCTTCGCCTCGGCCCGGGCCGACCGGCCGAGCTCGACGACCCGGCGCGCCATCGACACGTGCTGCGCCAGTACGTCGTCGATCAGCGTCTCGTCGTACGTCGGGAAGCTCGTCAGGTGCACCGACTCGGGCAGGCCGGACGTGACCGGGCGGAACACGTCCTGCCAGACCCGCTCGGTGACGAACGGCGTCAGCGGCGCCATCACCCGGGTGAGCACCTCGAGCGTCTCGTGCAAGGTGGCCAGCGCGCTGGCGTCACCGGACCAGAACCGGCGGCGGGAGCGGCGGACGTACCAGTTCGAGAGCACGTCGACGAACGAGTTGATCAGCAGACCGAGCCGCTGCGTGTCGAACGCGGCATACGCCTCGTCGGTGTCCCGGACGAGCCGGTGCGTCTCGCTGACCAGCCAGCGATCCAGCACCGAACGATCCTCGACCGCCGGAGCGTCCGCGGGCGACCAGTCGGCCAGCCGCGCGTACAGCGCGTGGAACCCGACCGTGTTCCAGTAGGTGAGCAGCACCTTCCGGACGATCTCGTTCAGCACGTTCGGCCCGATGCCGCGCGCCTTCCACGGCGACCCGGACGCGGCCATGAACCAGCGCACCGCGTCCGCGCTGTGGTCGTCCATCAGCGGGATCGGCTCCAGGATGTTGCCCAGGTGCTTGGACATCTTCCGGCCGTCCTCGGCGAGGATGTGCCCGAGACAGACGACGTTGCGGTACGACGACTCGTCGAACACCAGCGTGCCGATCGCCATCAGCGTGTAGAACCAGCCGCGCGTCTGGTCGATCGCCTCGGAGATGAAGTCCGCCGGGTAGGTCTCCGCGAACTTCTCCTTCGACCCCTCCGCCCACGGGTAGCCCCACTGCGCGAACGGCATCGAGCCCGAGTCGTACCAGGCGTCGATCACCTCCGGTACGCGGCGCGCCTCGGCGCCACAGGTCGGGCAGTCGAAGGTGATGTCGTCGACGTACGGCCGGTGCGGGTCGGTCGCGCTCAGGTCGCGGCCGGCCAGTTCGCCGAGCTCCGCCAGCGATCCGACGCACACCTGGTGGTCCTCACCGCAGCGCCAGATCGGCAGCGGCGTACCCCAGTAGCGCGAGCGGGAGACGGCCCAGTCGATGTTGTTGCGCAGCCAGTCGCCGTACCGGCCCCACTTGACCGAGTCCGGGTACCAGTTGGTCTTCTCGTTCTCGCGGAGCAGGGCGTCCTTCACCTGCGTGGTGCGGATGTACCAGGACGGGAGCGCGTAGTACATGACCGGCGTATGGCAGCGCCAGCAGTGCGGGTACGGGTGCTCGTACGGCACGTGCTTGAACAGCAGGCCACGGTCCTTCAGGTCCTTGACCAGCGTCTGGTCGGACTTCTTGAAGAACTGCCCGCCGACCAGCGGTACGTCGGCGTCGAAGTGACCGGTCGCGTCCACCGGTTTCACCACCGGCAGGTTGTACGCGCGGCCCACCGCGAGGTCCTCCGCACCGAACGCGGGGGACTGGTGCACCAGGCCGGTGCCGTCCTCGGTGGTGACGTAGTCCGCGAGGACGACGTAGTGCGCCGGCTCGTCGAACGGCACGAGCTCGAACGGCCGCTGGTACGTCCACCGCTCCATCTCGCGACCGCCGTACTCACCGGTGACGGTCCAGCCCTCGCCGAGCCGGTCCAGCAGCGACTTGGCGACCACCAGCGACTCGGTGCCGTCGGTGGCGACGACGTACTCGACCTCTGGGTGTACGGCGACCGCAGTGTTTGAAACGAGTGTCCACGGGGTCGTCGTCCAGACCAGCAGCGACGCCTGGCCGGCCAGCGGGCCGGAGGTGAGCGGGAAGCGGACGTACACCGACGGGTCGACGACGGTCTCGTACCCCTGGGCGAGCTCATGGTCGGACAGGCCGGTGCCACAGCGCGGGCAGTACGGCGTGATCCGGTAGTCCTCGACCAGCAGGCCCTTGTCGTGGATCTGCTTGAGCGACCACCAGACCGACTGGACGTACTCCGGGTCCATGGTCTTGTACGGGTGCTCGAGGTCGACCCAGTAGCCCATCCGGGTGGTCAGCTCGTTGAACGCGTCGACGTGCCGCAGGACCGACTGACGGCACCTGGCGTTGAACTCGGCGATGCCGTACGCCTCGATGTCGTTCTTGCCGTTGAAGCCGAGCTCCTTCTCGACCGCGACCTCGACCGGGAGGCCGTGGCAGTCCCAGCCGGCCTTGCGCTCGACCCAGAACCCCTTCATGGTCCGGTAGCGCGGGAACACGTCCTTGAAGACGCGGGCCTCGATGTGGTGGGTGCCGGGCATGCCGTTCGCGGTCGGCGGACCCTCGTAGAACGTCCACGGCTGACCGCCGGCGGACTGCTCGAGGCTCTTGGCGAAGGTGTCGTGCTCGTCCCAGAGGGTGAGCACCTCGCGCTCGAGCGCGGGGAAGTCGACCTGGGCGGGAACCTGCCGCCACGGGGTACCTGAGTTGCGCGCTGCCGCCATCTTTCTGCGTCCTTCGTCCGTCCTTGCCACTGGACGAGGGACGAAGTGCCGGACGTGTCGTCCAGCTACCGCGCGGTACCACCCTCCTTGGCGACCCGGAGTGCGGTCACCCACTTCCTTAACGACACGCTGCCGGTTCTAATAGGTCCCTACGGGACTGTTCTTCCGGCGGCTCCGGGGTGATGGCCCCATCACTGCCTTGCGGTTCGCGGTCCTCAGTGTACGGCGTCGTACGGGGTGACTACGAATCGTTAATGACTGGTGCGGTGCGAAATCGGGGAGGACAATTCTGCTGCGAGAGCAGCCGGGGGACAGAGATTGTTACGGACAGTGACGTCCGCAATGCGGTTGTGACGCGCGGAACATCGAGCGGACTTGAAGAACCGACTACCGTATGTCCACGGTCTGCGCGTCGGACTGGCACGCGGTGTTCGCGTGGCCTACTGTCTTGCGACCAGTCCGCTTCAGTCTCCGACGGAAGGCAGGGGGTAGCTGACCATGGCTACATCGGCACGGAAGAAGTCCGCCCCCCAACGTTCTGCCGCGGCCAAGAAGAGCGCCGCCGGCCAGCAGTCCGAACCGGTCCAGAAGACGACGGCTCGCAACGGCACGGCGAAGACCTCGCCGGCCAAGAAGACCTCCGCGGTGAAGAAGTCGTCACCGACCACCGCGGCCAAGAAAACAGCGGCTAAGACCCCTGCCAAGCAAGCTCCGACGAAGAGGGTGGCCATGAAGACGAACGAGAACAGGACACCGGCGACGGCGCCGGGGAAGTCCGCTGCACACACGGCCGAGACCTTCAAGGTGAAGCCGGGCGAGGACCCGTGGACCGCTGCCGAGCTGGCCGAGCTGCGCGCGGAGCTGGAGGGTGAGGTCGAGCACCTCACGCAGGAGATCAAGGACGCCGAGCAGGAGATCGCGGGCCTGTTCCGGGACGGCAGCGACGGCGCCGGCAACGACCAGGCGGACGTCGGATCCACGACCCTCGAGCGGTACCACGAGCTGACGCTGGCCAACAACGCCCGCGACATGCTGAACCAGATCGAGTTCGCGCTGACCCGGATCGAGGACGGCACGTACGGCGTCTGCGACAACTGCGGCAACGCGATCGGCAAGGGTCGGCTGCAGGCGTTCCCGCGTGCGACACTGTGCGTCTCATGCAAAGAACGCCAGGAACGCCGCTGAACGACCCCACCTCGACCCACCAGGTGGAGGACACAGACACCCCAGAACCGGCCGACAACCCGTCGGCCGGTTCTCCGTCGTCCCCGACCGGTCACTCCTGGAAATGGACTGTGCTGTTCGGTGGGGTGGGTTTGCTGATTCTGGTTCTGGATCAGCTGACGAAAGCACTGGCCTTGGCGCATCTGACGCCGGGGGAGCCGGCGAATGTGATCGGTTCGCTGCTCAAGTTCAACCTGATCCGGAACTCCGGCGCCGCGTTCAGTCTCGGCGCCGGCTACACGCCGTACATCAGCGCGATCCAGATCGCCGTGGCGCTCGGCGTGGTCTACCTGTCCCGCAAGCTCCGGTCGGTGGGCTGGGCGGTCGCGTTCGGGCTGCTGTTCGGCGGTGCGGTCGGGAACATCCTGGACCGGATCTTCCGGGAGCCGTCACCGTTCCACGGGCATGTGGTCGACTTCCTGCAGACCCCGCACTGGGCGATCTTCAACGTCGCGGACATGGCGGTGACGTCGGCCGCCGTACTGCTGGTGATCCAGACGCTGCGCGGCATCAAGCTCGACGGGACCCGGGAGCACCGGCAGTGACATCAGGGAGCTCCAGGACCGTGATGGTGCCCGACGGTCTCGCGGGGGAGCGGTTGGACGCCGCCCTGTCGCGGCTGTTCGGCGTCTCCCGGACGAAGGCCGCTGAGCTGATCGAGTCCGGCCTGGTCCAGGTCGACGGAGCCACGGCGCCGAAGTCGTCCCGGGTCGCGGCCGGAGTCATGCTCGACGTCGAGCTGCCGGCGCCGCCGTCCGAGGTGACCGTCGTACCGGAGACCGTCGACAACCTGCGGATCGTGTACGACGACGACGAGATCATCGTCGTGGACAAGCCGGTCGGCGTCGCCGCGCACCCGTCGCCCGGGTGGACCGGCCCGACCGTGATCGGGCACCTGGCCGGCGCGGGCTTCACCATCTCCACGAGCGGCGCGGCCGAGCGCAAGGGCATCGTCCACCGGCTCGACGTCGGCACGTCCGGTCTGATGGTGGTCGCGAAGACGGAGTACGCGTACACCGTCCTGAAGCGCGCCTTCAAGGAGCGCACGGTCAAGAAGATCTACCACGCGCTCGTGCAGGGTCACCCCGACCCGTTCACCGGCACGGTCGACGCGCCGATCGACCGGCACCCGCACCACGACTACAAGTTCGGCGTGGTGGCCGGCGGGAAGCCGAGCATCACGCACTACGAGACCCTCGAGGCGTTCCGGTACGGGACCCTCCTGGAGATCACCCTCGAGACCGGGCGCACCCACCAGATCCGCGTCCACATGTCCGCGATCGGCCACCCGTGCTGCGGCGACCTGACGTACGGCGCCGACCCGGTCCTCGCCGAACGCCTCGGCCTCACCCGCCAGTGGCTGCACGCGATGCGCCTGGGCTTCACCCACCCCGGCACGGGCGAGTACGTCGAGTTCACGTCGAAGTACCCCGACGACCTCGACCACGCTCTGGACCTCCTCGTCGACGCCCAGTGAAGCTCCCCTCCGGGACCGTCGCGAGCTGGTCTCAAGCGCTTCGATCCGGCCTACGCTGAGGCATGGCGGGGTCGAAGCCAGCATCGGCTCGTGGGCGGTTGCCGGCTGAGCTGACCAGTTTCGTCGGGCGGCGTCGCGAGCTGGCGGATACCAGGCGGTTGCTGTCGAGCAGCCGTCTTCTGACGTTGACCGGCGCCGGGGGAGTCGGCAAGACCCGCCTGGCGCTACGGATGGCTGCCGAGGTACGGCGTACCTTCGCCGACGGAGTGTGGTTCGTCGAACTGGCCGCGCTGCACGACCCGGCCCTGCTCGGACACACGCTGGCGGGCGCGCTCGAGCTGAGCCAGGTGTCGGCCGACCCGACCGCGGATCTCGCCGAGTACCTGGAGGACAAGCACCTGCTGCTGGTGCTGGACAACTGTGAGCAGGTTGCCGAGGCCTGCGCCGTCCTGGTGAGCAAGCTGCTGGCCGCGGCGCCACAGCTCCGGATCCTCGCGACCAGCCGGCACGTGCTGGGCGTGGAAGGGGAGCAGGTACTCGCGGTGCCACCGTTGTCAACACCGCCGGCCGACGCTCCGGACGCCGACGTGGACCAGTACGAGTCATTGGTTCTCTTCACCGATCGTGTGCGCGCGGTTGTGCCGGAGTTCCAGATCGACGAGAGCAACCGGGCTCAGGTGATCGAGGTCTGCCGGCAGCTGGACGGCGTACCGCTGGCGCTGGAGCTCGCGGCGGTGTGGATGCGGACGCTGTCGTTGTCGCAGATTCTGGAGCGGCTCGAGGACCGCTTCCGGCTGCTGTCCGGTGGAAGGCCTGCCGGACCGGTCCGGCAGCAGGCGTTGGACGCCGCCGTGACCTGGAGCTACGACCTGTGCTCACCGGCCGAGCAGCTGCTGTGGGAGCGGCTGTCGGTCTTCTCCGGCGGCTTCGACCTCGAGGGCGCGGAGGAGGTCTGTTCCGGCGACGGAATCCCACGGCACGACATGCTCGACCTGGTCGCGGGTCTGGTGAACAAGTCGATCATCACCCGCACCATGGCCACCGCCCACACGGTTGCCTGGTACGACATGCTCACCACGATCAGCCAGTACGGCGGCCGGCGGCTGGCCGAGGCCGGCCGGACCCGAGAGTTCAAGCTCCGGCATCGTGACTACTACCGGGCGCTGGCGGCCGCGTGGGCGGAGGACAGCTTCGGTCCGCGGCAGGCCGACTGGTTCATCCGGTTGCGCCGTGAGCACGACAATCTGCGGGCCGCGCTGGACTTCTGCCTGGCCGAGCCGGGCGAGGGTCCGGCCGCCGTCGAGATCGCCGCACCGCTGTGGAACTTCTGGTTCGCCGGCTTCCTCCGCGAAGGTCACCGGTACCTCACCCTGGCGATCGGTGCCGCGCCGGAGCAGACGCCCGCGCGGGCGCTGGGGCTCTGGGCAGGCAGCTACCTGTCGATGTTCCTCGGCGAGACGGACCAGCCGGCCCGGCTGCTGGCCGAGTGCGAGGAACTCGCCGAGCGGTACGACGACGATTCGCTGCGCGCCCGGATCGCCGAGGTCGCCGGTCATGCCCTCCTCTACCAGGGTGACCTGCCGGGCGCGATCGCCCTGCTGGAGGAGGGGCTGGCCGGGTACCGCGCGGTCGGCGACAAGCTCGGCGAGTTCGACGCGCTGATCCTGCTGACCGCGACCACCTTCTTCCTCGGCGATCCGCGGGCGGAGGGCTTCGGTCAGGCGGCGTACGAACTGGCCGCGTCCCGGGGTGCGGACTCGTCGAAGGCCTATGCGCTGTGGAGTGTCGGGATCGTCCAGTGGCGCGACCACGATCAGGTCGACGAGGCGACCCGGTCGTTCCGGGAGGCGATCCGGTTGTGGCAGCCGCTGAACGACCGGACCGGGATCGGGTTCTGCGTGCAGGCGCTCTCGTGGTGCGCCGGCTCGGCCGCACCGGACGAGCGGGCCGCCCGGTTGATGGGCGCGTCGCGGGCGGTGTGGCGATCCAGCGGGGCACATGTCGACGAGACGACGCCGTACAGCCAGTACGACGACCGGACCGAGCAGGGGATCCGGGCAGCGGTCGGTGACGTCGTCTTCGACGCGGCATTCGCGCAAGGGGCGGCGTACTCGTTCGAACAGGCGGTCGCGCTGGCGTTGGGGGAGGAGCGGGAGAGCGCGGCGAAGCCGGGGCTGGCCGGGCGGCTGACGCGGCGGGAGCACGAGATCGCCGTACTGCTCGGTGAAGGCCTCAGCAACCGGGAGATCGCCGCCCGTCTGGTGATCTCGCAGCGCACTGCCGAGACCCATGTCGACCACATCCTGAGCAAGCTCGGCTTCGCCTCCCGGGCCCAGGTCGGCCGCTGGGTGGCCGAGCACCCCGAGCGGTGACGATTTCGCCGATACCTACGTACCGAAATACGTAAGTGTCCCGATGTCTTCGCCGCCTGGTCTGCGGATCCTGGCTGACAACGTTGTCCCCTCCCACCGTTGCCGAGGTTCCCGATGTCTGCCGAGACGAGTTGCCCACCGCTCCGCGGCAGCACGCCCGGCTGGTGGCGGGACGCGGTGATCTACCAGGTCTACGTGCGGAGCTTCGCGGACTCCGACGGTGACGGTATCGGCGACCTGGACGGTGTCCGGGCCCGGTTGCCGTACCTGCGCAGCCTCGGCGTCGACGGGCTGTGGCTGAACCCGTTCTACCCGTCACCGCTGCACGACCACGGGTACGACGTCTCGGACTATCGCGGCGTCCACCCGGACTACGGAACGCTGGACTCCTTCGACCGGCTGGCCCGCGACGCTCACCGCCTCGACCTCAAGGTGATCGTCGACGTCGTACCGAACCACTGCTCGATCGAGCACCGCTGGTTCCTCCAGGCCCTCGCGGCCGGCCCGGGGAGCCCGGAGCGGGACCGTTTTCATTTCGCGGACGGTGTGGGCGACGAACCGCCGAACAACTGGCGATCGATCTTCGGTGGCTCCGCCTGGCAGCAGGTGCCGGACGGCCAGTGGTACCTGCACACGTTCGCGGCCGAGCAGCCTGACTTCAACTGGCGGCACCCGGACGTCGAGGCAGCCTTCGAGGAGGTACTGCGGTTCTGGTTCGACCGTGGCGCGGACGGGCTGCGGATCGACGTCGCGCACGGGCTGCACAAGGCCGAAGGGCTCCCGGACCATGAGCACGCCGACCACGACGAGCTGACCGGCGACCCGATCAACCCGCACGCCTGGAACCAACCCGAGGTGCACGAGGTGTGGCGGCACTGGCGAGCCGTCGCGGAGGAGTACACGCAGCGGACCGGCAGGGAGCGGGTCCTGGTCGGCGAGGTCGGCCTGCTCGACACCGAGCAGCTCGCGCAATACCAGCGTCCGGACGAGCTGCACCAGACCTTCTTCTTCGAGTTCCTCCGCGCCGACTGGGACGCGCCGGCGCTGTACGACGTGATCGACCGGGGGCTCGAGACGATCGCCGGGTCCGGGTCCTCCGTCGCCTGGGTGCTGAACAACCACGACATGCCGCGGTCGGTCACCCGGTATGCCGGAGGTGCACCGGGCTCCGGACCCGGCGATCTCGAACTCGGCCTGGCCCGGGCCCGGGCGGCCGCGCTGCTCATGCTGGCGCTGCCGGGATCGTCGTACCTCTATCAAGGCGAGGAGCTCGGCCTGCCGGAGGTCACCGACCTGCCGGAGCAGCTGCTCACCGATCCGATGTTCCACCGCACCGGCGGGGCCCGGCGAGGACGAGACGGGTGCCGCGTCCCGCTGCCGTGGACGGCGGAGCATGACGTGTTCGGCTTCTCACCGGACGGCTCGGCCGGTACGACGTGGTTGCCGCAGCCGGACTGGTTCGCGGAGCACGCGGTGGACCGGATGCTCGACCGCGGTGACTCGATGCTGCACCTGTACCGCGAGGCGCTCGCTCTGCGCCACCGCCTCCCCGCACTCGGGTCGGACGACTTCCGCTGGCTGCTGACGGAGCCCGGCGTACTGGCGTTCACCCGCGGCGACGGCTTCGCCTGCGTCGTCAACTGCTCGCCCAAGCCGGTCTGCAACCCGGTCGACGGGCCCCTGCTCCTCGCCAGCAACCCTGAGGCCGGCGAGAAGCTTCCCCCGAACAGCGCCGTCTGGACCCTGCTGGAGGCCGAGGCGTGACGCGTCCATTGGCCCTCGGCTACATCCGGGCACGGGTCCAGACGACGGACGACGACATCGCCGCGGCGAAAGTCGACCTGGCGGCGTTCGCCCTGGCCGAAGGCCTCGCGCTCGGCACCGTTTATCTCGAACACCCGCGGACCGCACCGGCCGCGTTCGAGGCGCTGCTGGACGAGATCCGCAGCGACAACGACGTCTGGGTCGTGGTGGTGCCGACTCCGCAGCATCTGACCGACGGCGGTCTCCCGGTGATGAGGCGAGACCTGGAACACCACGGCGCGGTGCACGTGATGGTCGCGGCGGCGACACCCTGAACCGGCTGACCTGGCGTCCTTGAGACCCCTGCTCGACGCCAGGTCGGCCGCTCCACCCCTGCCGCACCTCCGGGTGCGAACTGGTGTGGAAGTGGTGCGTTCCACGCCCGGATAGCGGGCGGTGGAGGGCTCGCCGGTGAGCCGATTCAGAACTGTCCACGGGCCCGCATAGGCTGTAGCGGTTCATCTGAATCGCGCCCCGGGAGGTCTGCGTCGATATGGCGTCCAGCGACAGTTTTGTGCATCTCCACGTGCACACGGAGTACTCGATGCTGGACGGCGCCGCGCGGATCGACGAGTTGTTCAAGACCGCCCAGGAAATGGGCATGCCGGCGATCGCGACCACGGACCACGGGTACGTGTTCGGCGCCTACGAGTTCTGGAAGACCGCGAAGAAGTACGACGTCAAGCCGATCATCGGCGTCGAGGCGTACCTGACGCCGCACACCCACCGCTCGGAGCGCAAGCGGGTCAAGTGGGGCGATGCGAACTCCGGCCGTGACGACGTCTCCGGCTCGGGTGCGTACACCCACATGACGCTGCTGGCGAAGAACACGTCCGGTATGCACAACCTGTTCAAGATGAGCTCGCTGGCCAGCCTCGAGGGCTACTACTTCAAGCCCCGGATGGACCGCGAGCTGCTGAACACGTACGGCCAGGGCCTGATCGCGACCACCGGCTGCCCGTCCGGCGAGGTGCAGACCCGGCTTCGCCTGGGGCAGTACAAGGAGGCCGTCCAGGCCGCCGCGGAGTTCCGCGACATCTTCGGCCGGGAGAACTACTACTGCGAGCTGATGGACCACGGCCTCGGCATCGAGCGGAACATCCAGGGCGACCTGCTGAAGCTGGCCAAGGAGCTCGGTCTGCCGTTGGTCGCGACCAACGACCTGCACTACACCAAGCCCGAGGACTCGACCGCGCACGCCGCGCTGCTGTGCGTCCAGTCCGGCTCGACGCTGTCCGACCCGAACCGGTTCAAGTTCGACGCGAACGAGTTCTACGTGAAGACCGCGGCCGAGATGCGCGAGGTCTGGAAGGACTTCCCGGAGGCGTGTGACAACACGCTGCTGATCGCCGAGCAGTGCGACGTGAGCTTCACCGAGGGCGAGGGCCGGTTCATGCCGCGGTTCCCGTGCCCCGAGGGCCACAACGAGGAGTCGTGGTTCGTCGCAGAGGTGGAGACCGGTCTGCACTTCCGGTATCCCGACGGCATCCCGGACGACGTCCGGAAGCGGACCGACTACGAGATCGAGGTCATCGTCTCGAAGGGGTATGCCGGGTACTTCCTGGTCGTCGCCGACTTCATCAACTGGGCCAAGGCGAACGGCATCCGGGTCGGCCCGGGCCGTGGCTCCGGCGCCGGTTCGATGTGCGCGTACGCGATGAAGATCACCGACCTGGACCCGCTGCTGCACGGTCTGTTCTTCGAGCGCTTCCTGAACCCGGAACGCATGTCGATGCCCGACTTCGACATCGACTTCGACGACCGCCGCCGCCCCGAGGTGATCCGGTACGTCACCGAGAAGTACGGCGACGACCGGGTCGCGATGATCGTCACCTACGGCACCATCAAGGCCAAGCAGGCGATCAAGGACGCCGGCCGGGTGCTGGACTACCCGTTCGCGATGGGCGACCGGATCACCAAGGCGATGCCGCCGGCGGTGATGGGCAAGGACGTCCCGCTGTCCGGCATCTTCGACCCGCAGCACAAGCGGTACTCCGAGGCCGGCGAGTTCCGCCAGCTGTACGAGGGCGACCAGGACGTCCGCAAGATCGTCGACACCGCCCGCGGCCTGGAGAACCTGAAGCGCCAGTGGGGTGTGCACGCGGCCGGCGTGATCATGTCCAGCGAGCCGCTGATCGAGCTGATCCCGATCATGCGCCGCGAGCAGGACGGCCAGGTCATCACCCAGTTCGACTACCCGAGCTGCGAGACGCTCGGCCTGGTCAAGATGGACTTCCTGGGCCTGCGGAACCTGACGATCATGGACGACGCGGTCAAGAACATCGAGGCCGCGCACGGGATCTCGGTCGACCTCGACAAGCTGAGCAAGGACCTCGACGACAAGCCGACGTACGACCTGCTGGCGCGGGGTGACACGCTCGGCGTCTTCCAGTTCGACGGCGGGCCGATGCGGGCGCTGCTGCGGCTGATGAAGCCGGACAACTTCGAGGACATCTCCGCGAGTACGGCGCTCTACCGGCCGGGCCCGATGGGCGCCAACAGCCACACCAACTACGCGCTCCGCAAGAACGGGCAGCAGGAGATCAGCTACCCGCACGACGAGCTCGCGGTCGCGCTCGAGCCGGTCCTCGGCGTCACCTACGGCCTGATCGTGTACCAGGAGCAGGTGATGGAGATCGCCCAGCGCCTGGCCGGCTACACGCTCGGCAAGGCGGACCTGCTCCGCCGGGCGATGGGCAAGAAGAAGCGCGAGGTGCTGGACGCGGAGTACGTCGGCTTCGCGGAGGGCATGAAGTCGAACGGGTTCTCCGACGCGTCGGTCAAGGCGCTGTGGGACGTCCTGCTGCCGTTCTCCGACTACGCGTTCAACAAGGCGCACTCCGCGGCGTACGGGCTGGTCTCGTACTGGACCGCGTACATGAAGGCCAACTACCCGGCGGAGTACATGGCCGCCGTCCTGACGTCCGTGAAGGACGACAAGGACAAGATGGCCATCTACCTGAACGAGTGCCGCCGGATGGGCATCAAGGTGCTGCCGCCGGACGTCAACGAGTCGGACTCGAACTTCACCCCGGTCGGCACCGACATCCGCTTCGGCCTGTCCGCGATCCGCAACGTCGGCGTGAACGTGGTCGCCGAGATCGTCGCGGCCCGCGAGGAGAAGGGCCGGTTCACCGATTTCGTCGACTTCATCGACAAGGTGCCGCTGCCGGTCTGCAACAAGCGCGTGATCGAGTCGCTGGCCAAGGCGGGCTCGTTCGACTCGATGAGCCACGCCCGGCGGGCGATCGTCGCGGTGCACGAGCAGGCCGTCGACGAGGCCATCGACCTGAAGCGGAACGAGGCGCACGGCCAGTTCGACCTGTTCTCGATGGGCGACGACGACGCGGACGAGGGCGAGGGCAACAGCCGCCTGACCGTGACGGTCCCGGAGATCGAGGAGTGGGACAAGGCCACCAAGCTGGCGCACGAGCGCGACATGCTGGGGCTGTACGTGTCCGACCACCCGCTGTTCGGCGTCGAGCACGTGCTCACCAACGGCAGCGACTGCACGATCGGTCAGCTGCTCGCCGACGAGGAGCGGCCGGACGGCAGCCGGGTGACGATCGGCGGCCTGGTGACCGCGGTCCAGCGGAAGGTGAACAAGCGCGGCGACATCTACGCGATCGTCACCATCGAGGACCTCGAAGGTTCGATCGAGGTGATGATGTTCTCCTCGGCGTACCAGCTGCACGCGCACCTGCTCACGAACGACGCGATCATCCTGATGAAGGGCCGGGTACGCCGCCGCGAGGACCGGCTCGAACTGAGCGGCGACGAGGTCGTCGTCCCCGATCTCACCGAGGGCCCGAGCGGCCCGGTGGTCCTCACGATGCCGGTCAACCGCTGCACCCCGCCGGTCGTCGACCAGCTGAAGGACATCCTGACCTCCCATCCCGGCATGACCGAGGTCCACCTACGCCTCCAGGCCCGCCAGAAAACGACGGTCATGCGCATCGGCGACCGCTTCCGCGTAACCCCCACCTCATCCCTGATGGCCGACCTGAAAGCCCTCCTGGGCCCCTCCTGCCTGGCCAGCTGATCGATGGTGGAACCAATGCGTCACACTGGCGTCGTGAGTCAACCGGAGTCGTCTCAGTCGTCGCCGTACCTGGCGGCGCCGTCGTACACCCCGTTCGGTGCGCCGGTCGTCGAGGAGCCGCGGTTGCCGTGGGCCAAGGCGGTTCTGGTGACTGTGGTGGTGTTTCTGGTCGCCGGTGTGGTGGCTGGGTGGGGGTGGCAGCAGTTCTCGCCGTTGGCGCAGTACACCGTGGACGAGCAGGGTGGCGCGCTGGGCGAGGAGCAGATGACCCGGATCTTCGGGCCGGACGGGACCTTCACCGCGATCGGGTTCGTGGCGGCTGTGGTGCTCGGCGCCGCGTTGTTCTGGTGGCTGCGTAACTACGGCCCGTGGTCGGTCGCGATCGTCACGCTGGGTGCGTGTCTTGGCGCCGGAGTGTCGTGGGGTGTCGGGATGCTGCTCGGGCACGACCCGCTCGAGCCGCGGCTGCGGGCGGCTCACCCGGGGGATCTGGTCTCGGCCCCGCTGGAGCTGCACACCTGGACTCCTGCGGCCTCTTGGCTGGTCGGCGCCGCGTTGGCGTGCGCGATCATCGCAGCCACGACCTGGCGGGCGGACCCGGTTGCAACCAGTTCGCAACCTGCTGCGTCGGAACCTGGACCGCCGCTCCACTAGCCTTTGTAGGTCCGGCGGTGAGGCCACCGGAGCCAGCGAGGGAGCATATGTCCGACCAGAACCAACCACCCACGTACCCAGGTGCCGGTGGTCAGCAGCCGCAGTACGGCCCGCCGCAGGGTCAGAACCCGCAGGGCCAGAACCCCTGGCCCCAGCAGGGTCAGCAGCCTGGCCTGCAGCGCGGTCCCCAGGGCCCGCAGCCGGGTCAGCAGGGTTACCCGCAGCAACACCCACAGCAGGGCCAGCAGTACGGTGGCCCGCAGCAGGGCGGCCCGCAGTACGGCGGTGCGCCGTACGGCCAGGGTGGATACGGGCAGCCGGGCGAGCCGAGTCAGCCGGGTCAGGCGTCGTACGAGCAGATGCATGTCGGCGGGCAGCCGCCGCAGGGGCCCGGGTACGGCGGTCCGCAGCAGTGGCAGCCGGAGCCGAAGAAGAAGCGCGGCAAGCTGATCCCGATCATCGCCGCGCTGGCGATGGTGCTGGTGGTCGCGGGCGGCGGCATCTTTGCCTACGGCAAGCTCGGCGGCGGTGGTAAGCAGCCGTCCGACGTGTTGCCGGGCACCGCGGTCGGGTACGTCCGCGTGGACCTGAACCCGTCCGCCGGCCAGAAGGTCGCGGCGATCCGGTTCATGATGAAGTTCCCGTCGGTGAAGGACAACCTGGGCCTCACCAGTGACCAGGACGACCTGAAGCAGAAGCTGTTCGAGCAGATCAAGAAGTCCGCCGGCGACGACCTCGCCGCGGTCGACTACGACAAGGACATCAAGCCGTGGCTGGGTGACCGCGCCGGTTTCGCCGCGCTGCCGCCGGCCGAGGGCAAGGACGAGCCGGTCCCGGTGGTCGCGGTCCAGATCAAGGACGAGGACGCCGCGACCAAGGGCATGGACAAGCTGCTGGCGAACGAGGACGAGAAGCCCGGTCGTGCGTTCAGCAACGGCTACATGCTGCTGTCCGAGGATCAGGCGACCGTCGACTCGGCGATCGCCGCGGCGAAGGACAACCCGCTGAGCAAGAACGCCAAGTTCAGCGCGGACATGGACAAGCTCGGCGAGCAGGGCTTCATCTCGGGCTGGGCGGACGCGAAGGGCCTGGCCTCGATCAGCGGCAAGGTCGACTCCGGTCAGATCGCCGGTCTGGGTGACGCCAGCGCGGCAGTGGCGCTACGGTTCGACGCGTCGTACGTCGAGCTGAAGGGCATCGCGCACGGCGACAAGAGCGTCAAGGTGGGTAATGCCGACGCCGGTGACCTGGTCACGAAGCTGCCGGACGGTACGGCGGGCGCGATTGCGATCTCCGGTGGCGAGAACCTGATCGACACCGCCTGGGCGCAGGTGCAGAAGGCGGGCGGCGACAAGCTCCAGCCGATGATCGACGAGATCGCCCAGGAGACCGGCCTGAAGTTGCCGGACGACCTGAAGACCCTCGCGGGCAAGAACCTGTCGGTCTCGATCGACAAGGACACCGCGGACGGCCCGAAGATCGCGGCCCGGATGGAGACCGACCCGTCGAAGGCCGAGCCGGTGGTGCAGAAGCTGACCACGCTGCTCCGCGAGCGTTCGTCGGCCAACATCCCGATCGAGACCGCGAAGGACGACGACACGCTTGTCGTCTCGACCAGCAAGGACTACGCCGAGCAGGTGCTGAAGGGCGGCAACCTCGGCCAGACTGAGAACTTCAAGCAGGCGCTGCCCGACACCAAGGGCGCGGTGATGATCGGGTACGTCGACTTCGAGGCGGCCGGCTCGGTCAGCGACCGGTTCTCCGACGACAAGGACCTGGCCGCGCTCCGCTCGGCCGGCATCGTCACCCGCTCCACCGGCGACGGAGAGGCAGAAATCAGCCTGCGGGTCGTCGCGAAGTAATCACATCACCGAAGAAGCCCCGGACCGCCTGACCACAGGCGTCCGGGGCTTCTCTGTGGATCCAGTGCCCGACGCCCTCGACGGAGACGAGTTTGGCGAAGGCCGGCCGCGTCCCTCAAGCGACCGTGGCGCAGGCACCGATGTCCGTCGAGTCGTGGGATTTGGCGGTCAAACGCAGCCTCGATCCACGACTCGCGCTCTCGAGCGGCAACCAAACGCCACGACTCGGCGTGAGACCGCACAGGCGGGGGCAGCCGTGCAGCGACGGTGGTGACCGCGGACAGGAGAGCCGGACAACTCTGCGCGAGGATTCTGCGGGTGATGTCGAAAAGCGCGGATCGGGTTCTACCTCCTGAGTGAAAGCACCTCTTCACGAGAAGGAGAATCAGCATGAACCACATCAGCGAGATCAGGACGGTCGGCGTTCCGGTGAGCGATCAGGACCGGGCGGTGGCGTTCTACACCGAGACGTTGGGGTTCGAGGTGCTGATGGATGCGCCGTTGCCGCAGCTCGGTGGGCGGTGGATCGTGGTCGCTCCGGCAGGGTCGTCTGGATCGGCGGGGAGTATCGCGCTCGTCCCCGCGAGTGCGGGCAACCCGGCCGGCGTCGACACCGGCATCCGGATGGCCAGCCCGGACGCCAAGGCGGCCCACCAGCACTTCCTCGGCGCCGGCGTCGACACCGACGAACTGCTGGAGTGGCCGGGCGTCCCGCCGATGTTCAGCCTCCGCGACCCCGACGGGAACCGTCTCTACATCTCGCAGGCCTGACTCAGACGAGGACGTGTCCGCCGTCGACGGTGACGATGGAGCCGGTCGCGTACGGCTGGTTCATCAGGTAGACGTAGGCGGCGGCGATGTCCTCGGGTTCGCCGACGCGTTGGACGGGCAGGTGGCGGGCGGTCTCGTCGTACTCGAGGGCGCCGCGCCACAACGGCGTACGGACGACACCGGGTTTGACGGCGTTGACGCGGAGCGGGGCGAGTTCGACGGCGAGGGCCCGGACGAGGGAGTCCACCGCGCCGCAGATACTCGAGGCGACCGACCAGCCGGCGCCGGGCCGGTCCGCGGCGGCGCCGGTCGTGAGTACGACGGAACCGCCCGGACGGAGCCTCGGTACGGCGGCACTCACCGCACCGAGCGCGCCGAAGTACCGCAACTCGAAGGCGGCACGGGCCTGGGCGAGGTCCATCGTGCCGACCTCGAGCAACGTCAGGGCTTCCCCTGCCGTGAAGACCAGGTGGTCGAACGGATCGAGACCGGTGAAGAACGCCGCCACAGCAGCGGAGTCGGTGAGGTCGACGGCCGCGCCGGTCGCCGAGTCGGGGAGGGTTGCGAGCGCCCGCTGCACCGAGTCGGGGTTGCTGGAGGCAACGATCACGGTCGCGCCCTGGGCGGCGGCGAGTTGAGCGGTCGCGAGCCCGATGCCCGACGTACCACCGAGGACGACGACGCGTTGGTCCTGCAGAGTCACGGAACTGCCTTTCGTGGTGGGGATTTCGCTTTCCACGATGCGGCCGTCCGGGGACCGGCGTCCAAGACCTGTTCCGGTCGCTGTAATACCCTGAAGGTATTATGGATGTCGATCTCCGCAAGCTTCGGTACTTCGTGGCCGTCGCCGAGGAACTGCACTTCGGGCGCGCGGCCGAGCGGCTGCACATCGCGCAGCCGGTGCTGTCGCGGCAGATCCGCGCGCTCGAGGACGAGCTACGGGCGCAGTTGTTCGTGCGCACCAAGCGAGCCACCGAACTGACGGCGGCCGGTCGCCAGTTGCTCGACGACGCCCGCCCGCTGTTGGCCGCCGCGGACGCCACTCGGCGCAGGGTCGCGCTCGCGGCGCGTGGCTCGAAGACGTTCACGATCGGCTTCATGCCGGGCCTGACGGTGACCGAGGCGGTGCGCGGGTTCGGCCAAGCGCATCCCGACCTCGAGATCGAGCTGATCCGGACCACGTGGGACGACCAGGTCGACGTACTGCACGACGGACGGGTGGACGTGAGCATCGTCCGGCTGCCGATCGATCAGGCCGGGCTGACCGTTCGCCCGCTGTTCGACGAGCCGCGGGTCGCCACGCTGCCGGCCGATCATCGCCTGGCCGGCAAGCCCGTCATCGACATCACCGACCTCGCCGACGAGCACCTGCTGCAGGACCCGGACGCCGTACCGGAATGGCGCGACATCGCCGTCGAGCTCCGCACCCGGACGGCGAAGCCGGTCCCCGTCCTGCGCAGCGTCGAGGAGAAACTCGAACACGTCGCCGCCGGCCGCGGCGTCTCGATCATCCCGCTGTCCGTCGCGACCTTCTACCAGCGTCCCGACGTCGTCACGGTCCCGGTCGACAACCTCGCCCCGAACACGGTCTGCCTGGCGTGGATCGCGACCCGCCGCTCCCGTCTCCTCCAGGACTTCGCCACCCTGGCCGGCTCGGTCAGCTGGACGCCGTAGGACTGCCCGATCGGGTACGGCGTTGTGGTCTGTGCCGGTGCCATCATCAGCAGATGGTGAGAACTGGGGCGGCCGTGCTACTGGTGCTGGGGTTGGTGGCTTGTTCTGGCGGCGGGGGAGAAGAGGCGCCTAGGGTGACGCCGGCCGCTGCGAGTTTCCCCGACCCGGGAACGGGCACGCTGGATCCGGCGAAGGCGAAGGTCCTGCAGGATGTGCTCGAGAAGGTCGTCTCGATGCCGGACATCGAGTCGGGTGCGCGCGGTGTGACCGCCGCGGTCGTCACCGATCGGTGGACCTGGTCGGGCGCCGCCGGGGTCGACGCGCGCGGTACGAAGGTGGTGCCGACGTCGAGCATGGCGGTCGCGAGTATCACCAAGACGTTCGTCGCGTCCGAGGTCATGCTGCTCGCGAAGGCGAAGAAGGTCGATCTCGATGCCCCGCTGTCGACGTACGTGAAGCACAAGCTGACCGCGAACAACGCAACCGTTCGCCAGCACCTCTCGATGACCTCAGGCGTACCGAACTACCTGCCCGCGGACTACGCCCACCTGGACAAGGCCATCGCCGCCGCGCCCAGCAAACACTGGACCCCCGAGCAGGCGCTGTCCTACGACACCGCACCCGTTGGGGCGCCCAACAGCCCGTACAACTACAGCAATCCGAGCTATGTCCTGCTCGGCATGCTGATCGAAAAGGTCACCGGGCAGCCGCTCGCCACCGTGCTTCGCCGGGACCTCGCGACGCCGGCCGATCTGCAGCACGCGGCCTTCCAGGACGCGGAGAAGCCACAGGCTCCGGCGGTCGCCGACGCCAACCCGGTGTGCGGCAAGCCGGACGGCTACCTCCCGTGCCGAGCGATCGCCAGCCTGTCCGCCGCGAACGCGGGCCTCGCCGCCGACGCCCCGACGGTCGCCCGTTGGGGCTACGAGTTGTACGGCGGCCGCGTGCTGCCGCCCGAGCTGGTCGCGGATATGACGAGCGGCGAGGGCGGGTACGGATTGGGCACGATGCTGTTCTCGCAGCAGTTCGGCATCGACCCGGCGTACGGTCATCGCGGTGACATGCCCGATCACTCCAGCCTGCTGATCGTGATCCCGGCCAAGAAGCTCGCGGTCTCCCTGCTCCTTGCCGATGGCAACAAACACGTCGACACCACGATGACCGAACTCCTCACCGCACTGCAGCCGCTCCTCAGCTGATCAGCGGCGGACCCGGTAGCGGAGGTGGGTCGCTCGCGGGGTGTCGATCACGCGGACGATCTCGAGTTCGACGCGGTCGGGGAGTACGTCGAAGAGTCGCAGACCGCTGCCGAACAGGACCGGCACCTGGCTGATCTGCAGCTCGTCGAGGACACCGGCCGCCAGCGCCAGTTGTGCGGTGACCGCGCCGTGGACCAGGACGTCCTTGTCACCGGCCGCCGCCTTGGCCTGCGCCATCGCGGTCTCGATGTCACCCACGACGTGGACGTTCTCGTAGTCGACCGGAGACGGGTCGCGGCTGAGAACGAAGATCGGTACGCCGTGATGGTCGCCGCCGTAGTAGTCGACCTGCTCCGCCGTACGACGGCCGACCAGGACCGCGCCCGTGGCGTTGAACTCGTCCCAGATCTCGCCGGGCTCGCCGTCCGGGCGGCCCACCTCGCCGTCCGCGTCCAGGTACCACTCGTGCAACCGCATGAAGTCGTCGCCGCCGGGGTTGCCGGGCCGGTCGTCCGGACCGGCGATGTAGCCGTCGGCGGACATCGACATCAACAGCACGGATGAAGACATGGTCGTTCTCCCAGTCTCGCGGGCACGGATGGTCCGCACCCTGTGCCAAGGCGTCGAAGACCGGCAGCGCGATTCGACATCACTCAGCGGCCAGAGTCTCCAGCACGCCCTCGCCGTACTTGGTCAGCTTGTTCTCGCCGATGCCGCTGATCGTGCCCAGCTCGGCCAGCGACGACGGCTGGTCGGTGGCGATCTGCCGCAGCGTCGCGTCGTGGAAGATGACGTACGCCGGAACGCCCTGCTCCTTGGCCACGGCCGCCCGCCACGCGCGCAACCGCTCGAACACCGGCGCCGCCTCCGGTGGCAGATCGGCCGCCGCCTTCTTCCCGCCCGACGACCTGCTCGACGACCGGACCCGCTCGGGCTCCCGGCGCATCATCACCTCGCGCCGCCGGCCGAGCACCTCGCCGCTCTCCTCGGTCAGCACGAGCGTGCCGTAGTCACCCTCGACCGCCAGCAACCGCAGCGCCAGCAACTGCCGGACCACCCCGCGCCATTCGGTGTCCTTCAACTCGGTGCCGATCCCGAACACCGTCAGCTCGTGGTGCCGGAGCTGCTTGACCTTGTCGGTCTCCTTGCCGAGCAGGATGTCGACCAGTTGCCCGGCGCCGAACTTCTGCCCGCGCTCGTGCTGCAGCCGATAAACCGTCGACAGCAGCTTCTGCGCCGCGATCGTCCCGTCCCACGACTCCGGCGGCGTCAGGCAGGTGTCGCAGTTCCCGCACGCGTCGCCCTGCTGACCGAAGTACGCCAGCAACTGCGACCGACGGCACTGCACGGTCTCGCACAGCGCGAGCATCGCGTCGAGATGCGAACCCAGCCGCCGCCGATGCGCGAGGTCGCCCTCGGACGTGTCGATCATCTTCCGCTGCTGTACGACGTCCTGCAGCCCATAGGCCAGCCACGCGGTCGAGGGCAGTCCGTCCCGCCCCGCACGACCGGTCTCCTGGTAGTAGCCCTCGACCGACTTCGGCAGATCGAGATGCGCGACGAACCGGACGTCCGGTTTGTCGATCCCCATCCCGAACGCGATCGTCGCCACCACGACCAGCCCGTCCTCGCGCAGGAACCGCGCCTGGTTGGTCGAGCGCGTCCGGCTGTCCAGGCCCGCGTGGTACGGCACGGCTTCGATCCCGTTCTGGGTCAGGAAGGCTGCGGTCTTCTCGACGCTGTTGCGGGACAGGCAGTACACGATGCCCGCGTCGCCGGCGTGCTCGGTGCGGAGCAGGTCGAGCAGCTGCCGCTGCGGGTTGTCCTTCGGGACGATCCGGTACTGGATGTTCGGCCGGTCGAAGCTCGCGACGAAGTGCTTCGCCTCGTCCAGCTTCAGCCGGGTCGCGATCTCCTGATGCGTCGCCTCGGTCGCCGTCGCGGTCAACGCGATCCGTGGTACGTCGGGCCAGCGCTCGTGCAGCTCGGACAGCATCAGGTAGTCGGGCCGGAAGTCGTGGCCCCACTGCGACACACAGTGCGCCTCGTCGATCGCGAACAGTGCGATCTTGCCCTGGTCGAGGAGCCGCACGGTCGCCTCGACCCGCAACCGCTCGGGCGCCAGGTACAGCAGGTCGAGCTCGCCGGCCAGGAACGCCTGCTCGACCTCACGCCGCTGCTCGAAGTCCTGCGTGGAGTTCAGGAATCCCGCCCGTACGCCGAGCGCGGTCAGCGCGTCCACCTGGTCCTGCATCAACGCGATCAGCGGCGAGATCACCACGCCGACGCCGGACCGGACCAGCGACGGGATCTGGTAGCACAGCGACTTGCCGCCGCCGGTCGGCATCAGCACCAGCGCGTCACCGCCCGCGACGACGGTGTCGATGATGTCGGCCTGCTCACCGCGGAAGGATTCGTACCCGAACACCCGCCGGAGAACCTGAAGAGCTTCGGAATCGGGCAGCTCGGTCGTGTCACTCACCCCGGCGAGTCTAATGAGATCGCGCCGACGATGCTGGCGCGATCGCCGGGCCCTGTGGATTACGGGCGAAATCGGCTGGTAGCGCCGGGAGTTCCTCGATCATCCATTGGCGCGGCGAGCAGCCGGCGATCGCCCGGAACTCACGGGTCAGGTGCGCCTGATCGGCGTACCCGGCGGCGGCCGACAGTTCGGACAGCCGGGTGTGCGGCCGGCGGCGGAGCGTCGCGGTGACGAGCTCGAGGCGCAGCACCCGGGCCGCGACCTTCGGCGGCAGGCCGAACTCGGACCGGAACCGATCGGTGAGATGCCGCCGGCTCCACCCCACCTCCTTCGCCAGCTCCTGTACGCCGATGCCGCCGCTGGACTCGCACAGCCGCAGCCACGCCCACCCCAGCTCCGGGCGGATCGCGCCCGCCCGGCGCTGACCGAGCTCCCGGAGCAGCCACGTCTCGAGCACGTCGAAGCGTGCGGACCAGGTCGCTGCCTGCCGCAATCGCTCTGTCAGCTCGCGTGCCCGGCGCCCGAGCAGCTCGTCGAGACTGAGCACCCCGGACGCGAGCTCACCCGGCGGCAGGCCGAGCAGCACCCGCGCGGCGGCTGGAGTGAGGTTGAGCTGCACACCGGCGCGACTCGGCGTCTGGCCGACCTCCACGGCGCTCGAGTGCAGCCCGCCGACGAGTGCGTCGTACTTCTCCACCGGACCGCCCGGCCACGCGACGCCCAGCGGCTCGTCGAGGGTGACGATGACGGTCAGGTAGCGCGAGGGCAGGCCGCGGTGCAGGTCCGGGGGATCGGCGTCGTACGCATACCCGATGACGTCGCTCGCATACGGACGGAGCGCCGCGTGCAGCGGTCGCGTGCTGTACTCGATTCCCGGCTCCGTCTCAGCCATATGAACAGGCTAGATCGGCCCACCGACAGAATCAGTACCTCCACGATCCGGGACCCGCGTACCGGCATCCGGACGGGCGTGGCAGGATCGACGAGTACGTTTCTAGCTGCAAGGAGATGCCGTCGTGCCCGCTCTCAGGTCCCGTACAGTCACCCACGGCCGCAACATGGCGGGCGCCCGCGCGCTCATGCAGGCCTCCGGGGTAGCCCGGGAGGACTTCGGGAAGCCGATCATCGCGGTGGCGAACAGCTTCACCGAGTTCGTCCCAGGCCACACGCACCTGGCCCCGGTCGGCCGGATCGTGTCCGAGGCGATCCACGCGGCCGGCGGGATCGCCCGCGAGTTCAACACGATCGCCGTCGACGACGGGATCGCGATGGGTCACGGCGGCATGCTCTACAGCCTGCCGTCCCGGGACCTGATCGCCGACTCGGTCGAGTACATGGTCGAGGCGCACTGCGCGGACGCACTCGTCTGCATCTCGAACTGCGACAAGATCACCCCCGGCATGCTGATGGCGGCGCTCCGGCTGAACATCCCGACCGTGTTCGTCTCCGGCGGCCCGATGGAGGCCGGCCGCGCGACGCTCGTCGACGGCACGGTCCGCAAGCTCGACCTGATCGACGCGATGTCCGAGGCCGTCAACGAGAACGTCTCCGACGCCGACATCCTGCGGATCGAGGAGAACGCCTGCCCGACCTGCGGTTCCTGTTCCGGCATGTTCACCGCGAACTCGATGAACTGCCTGACCGAGGCGATCGGCCTCTCGCTGCCGGGCAACGGCTCCGTGCTGGCCACCCACACCGCCCGCCGCGCGCTGTACGAGAAGGCCGGCGAGACCGTCGTACGGATCACCCAGCGGTACTACGACAACGACGACGCCACCGTGCTGCCGCGGAACGTCGCCTCCAAGGAAGCGTTCGAGAACGCGATGGCCCTGGACATCGCGATGGGCGGGTCGACCAACACGATCCTGCACCTGCTCGCGGCCGCACAGGAGGCGGAGGTCGACTTCGACCTCGACGACATCAACGCGGTGTCGCGCCGGGTCCCGTGCCTGGCGAAGGTCGCGCCGAACGTCGCGCCCCAGGGCACGTACTACATGGAGGACGTGCACCGCGCCGGCGGCATCCCGGCCATCCTCGGCGAGCTGCACCGCGCCGGCCTGCTGAACCAGGACATCCACACCGTGCACAGCGACTCGATCGACGAGTGGCTGAAGACGTGGGACCTGCGCGGCGGATCGCCGTCGCCGGAGGCCGTCGAGCTGTGGCATGCGGCGCCGGGCTGCAAGCGGTCGGCCACCGCGTTCTCGCAGTCGGAGCGGTGGGAGACGCTGGACGACGACGCGGCGAACGGCTGCATCCGGGACCGCGAGCACGCGTACTCCAAGGACGGCGGTCTCGGCGTCCTGAAGGGCAACCTGGCCGTCGACGGCTGTGTCGTGAAGACGGCCGGTGTGGACGAGTCGATCTGGACCTTCGAGGGCCCTGCGGTGGTGTGTGAGTCGCAGGAGGAAGCCGTCGAGAAGATCCTGGCCAAGCAGGTCCAGCCGGGCGACGTCGTCGTGATCCGGTACGAGGGCCCGAAGGGCGGCCCGGGCATGCAGGAGATGCTGTACCCGACGTCGTTCCTCAAGGGTCGCGGTCTCGGCAAGGTCTGCGCGCTGATCACCGACGGCCGCTTCTCCGGCGGTACGTCGGGACTCTCGATCGGGCACGTGTCGCCCGAGGCGGCGTCCGGCGGGACGATCGCCCTGGTCCAGGACGGCGACCGGATCAAGATCGACATCCCGAACCGGTCGATCGAGCTGCTGGTCGGCGACGACGAGCTGGCCGCACGCGAGGCGGCGCTCGGCGGCGTCTACGCCCCGAAGAGCCGCGACCGCAAGGTCACGACTGCCCTGCGCGCCTACGCCGCGATGGCGACCAGCGCCGACAAGGGCGCGGTCCGCGACATCAGCAAGCTGGGTTAGAACTCAAGGTCGAACGCCAGGTTGATCGCTTCGGCCAGGGCAGGTTCCTGGTCGGGGTGGAGGTACCCGATCAGGCGGCCGAGCTGCGCCTTCGGGATGGTCTGGATGTTGTCGCAGGAGATCGCGCTCGGGTGGTCGAGGCCGTTGTCGGGCCCGACCAGGACCTCGGTGGACAGGCCACGGATCGTGCTGGTGATCGGCGCGACCGTCACGTTGGTGAGGCGCGGCCGGATCAGTTCACGGGTCAGCACGACGACCGGCCGGGGTTTGTCGAGCCGGGCGATGTGCAGCGGACGCACGACGTCGTACTCAGTCGAGGTCGCTGAGCACGGTGCCCGCGGCCGCGGGGGCCAAGCCCTCGAGGTCGGCGTACTCGCCGTGTTCGTTCAGGATGGCGAGATCGCGGGCCGCCAGTTCGCGGCGCCGCTCACGCACCATCGCCCGGGCGACCACGGAAGCCCGGCTCGTCGCCTTGTCGGTCGCGACGAGCTCGTCCATGAAGTCGACCAGGTCGTCCGGCAGCCGGACTGTGATCTGCTTGCTCATACCACAACCATACCGCTGTGGGATTCAATCCGGTAGGGCAAGCAGGCCGAGGTCAGTTGGGGGAGAGGGCGGACCAGGCGATGAGGTCGGTGGCGGGGAGGGACGGAAGGGCGCTGATCGCGGCGAGTTCGGTGTCGATGAGGGCGACGAGCTGGACGAGCCGTGTGGTGACGTCGGCGGCTTCGAGGAGCTTCTGGCGGTCGGGGGTCATGAGTTTCATTGCCGCCGACATCAGGTACGACAGCGTGCCGGGGTCGTCGGGGAGATCGCCGAGGTGGAGGCCGGGGCGACTGATCTCGCTGACCGCCTCGGCGTACTTGCGGAACCTCTCGAGCGCAATCGTCGCCGTACCGAGCGGGTCGTCGCCGAGGTCGTCGGGCAGCCACTCCACATCCGCGACCAGGTAGTCGCCGCCGCCGTCCAGCTCGCTCACCTTGAACCGCCGGTTCCCGGTCAGCGTCACCTCGACCGGTCCGTCGTCGTCCGCGTCCAGCGCGATCTCGGAGATCGTTGCCGCGCAGCCGGTCCCGTACAGCGACCGGAACACCCGCTCACCCAGCTCGTATCCGTCCCGGACCGCGAGCGCACCGCAGACCAGCTCGCCGCCGTTCTCGACCAGGTCGCGGACCACCGCGCGGCCCTGGACATCGGTCACCGGAATCGAGACCACCAGGCCGGGAAAGATCACCGTGTCGACAGTGAGCAACGGCAGGCGGGAGTCCATGCCAATGAGCCTAGTGGACACAACCCCTGATCACGGCCGGTGACCGCGCCGGTACGGCGTCGCCGGCGGCCGACCTGTGGATAGGGCGCGGAGCAGGCCGGGTCGCGCCACTAGACTGGCGCCATGATTCGCCGCGTCGACCTGCGGGGCCGAGTGGCGGCCGGAGAGGTCTCCGACCTCCAAGCCGAAGTGAATGCCCTCGTTCCCCGAGCCGTGTTCGACGTCGAGAAGGCTCTCGACGTCGTCCGACCCATCTGCCTGGACGTCCGCCATCGCGGCCTCGAGGCGATCCGGGAGTACGGCGAGAAGTTCGACCATGTGCGCGTCGAGGACATCCGGGTCCCGGCCGAGGCGCTGAAGACCGCGCTCGAGGAGCTCGACCCGGAGGTGCGCAGCGCCTTCGAGGAATCGATCCGCCGGGTCCGCGAGGTCAGCCAGGACGAGCTCACCGCCGACATCGCCTCCGAGCCCGCGCCCGGCGGGCGGGTGACCCAGCGGTTCGTCCCGGTCCAGCGCGTGGGCCTGTACGTGCCAGGCGGCCGGGCGCCGCTTGCATCGAGCGTCCTGATGAACGTCGTTCCGGCTCAGGTGGCCGGCGTACCGTCCCTTGCTGTTGCTTCGCCGCCGCAGAAGGAGTTCGGCGGCCTGCCACACCCGACGGTGCTCGCGGTATGTGCGCTGCTCGGGATCGAAGAGGTCTACGCAATGGGCGGCGCGCAGGCGATCGCCGGATTCGCTTACGGCTTTGACGGCTGCAAGAAGGTCAACCTGATCACGGGACCGGGCAACATCTACGTGGTCGCCGCCAAGCGGTTCCTGCTGGGTGAGGTCGGCATCGACTCCGAGGCCGGCCCGACGGAGATCGCGATCCTCGCCGACGACACCGCCGACCCCAAGCACGTCGTCGCCGACCTGATCAGCCAGGCCGAGCACGACCCGATGGCCGCCAGCGTGCTGGTGACACCGTCCGAAGCCTTGGCCGCCGCGGTCGAGGCCGAGCTGCCGGGTCAGGTCGCGCAGACCAAGCACCAGGACCGCGTGACGGAGGCTCTGAACGGTCAGCAGTCGGCCGTCGTACTGGTCGACGACCTCGAGCAGGGCACCGCGGTGGTCGACGCGTACGCCGCCGAGCACCTTGAGCTCCAGACCGCGGACGCCGAGGAGCGGGCCGACCTGATCACCAACGCCGGCGCGATCTTCGTCGGCGGCTGGTCGCCGGTGTCGCTCGGCGACTACTGTGCGGGCTCGAACCACGTCCTCCCGACGGCCGGTTGCGCCTGCCACTCGTCCGGCCTGTCCGTGCGCAGCTTCCTGAAGGCCGTGCACGTGATCAACTACTCGCGCGACGCGTTGCAGGCGGTCGCCGCGCACGTCGTCACGCTGGCTCACGCCGAGGACCTGCCTGCCCACGGCGCCGCGGTGTCCGTCCGATTCCCAGGGGAGCGGTGATGGGCCGCTTCGACGGGCTGCCGATCCGCGAGGAGCTCAAGAGCTTCGAACCGTACGGCGCCCCGCAGCTCGACGTCCCGGTCCTCCTGAACGTCAACGAGAACCCGTACCCGGCGAGCGAGGCGACCGTCGCCGACATCGCGGCTGCGGTCACCGTGGCCGCCCGTGGCATGAACCGCTACCCGGACCGCGAGTTCATCGGATTGCGTGCGGACCTCGCGGCGTACCTGGCGCGTGAGTCCGGCGCGCACCTCGAGCCGGAGCAGCTCTGGGCGGCGAACGGGTCCAACGAGGTGATGCTGCACATCCTGCAGGCCTTCGGCGGCCCCGGTCGTACGGCGCTCTCGTTCGCGCCGACGTACTCGATGTATCCGGAGTACGCGCGGGACACGAACACCGCGTGGGTCGCCGGCCGCCGCGCCGAGGACTTCACACTGGACAAGAGCAAGGCGCTCGCGGCGATCTCCCGGCACCGCCCGTCGGTGGTCCTGCTCGCCTCGCCGAACAACCCGACCGGGACGGCGCTGCCGATCGACGTGACCGAGGCGATCGTCGCGCAGGCCGCCGCACAAGGCGCGGTGGTCGTGGTCGACGAGGCGTACGCCGAGTTCCGGCGGGCCGGGACGCCCAGTGCGGTCAGTTTGTTGCCGTCGTACCCGAATCTCGCTGTCGCGCGGACGATGTCGAAGGCGTTCGCGATGGCCGGCGGGCGGGTCGGATACCTTGCCGCGAGCAAGCAGTTCGTGGACGCGCTGCGGATCGTTCGCCTGCCGTACCACCTGTCCGCGGTGACCCAGGCGGTCGCGCGGGCGGCGTTGCAGCACTCCGACGAGCTGCTCGGCCGGGTCGAGCAGCTCCGGGTCGAGCGGGACGAGACCGTCGACTGGCTGCGGTCGTTGGGATTGCGGGCGGTCGACTCGGATGCGAACTTCGTCCTGTTCGGCACGTTCGCGGATCGGCACGCGGTCTGGCAGGCGTTGCTGGACGACGGCGTACTGATCCGGGAGACCGGTCCGGACGGCTGGCTGCGGGTCTCGATCGGCACCGGCGACGAGATGGCCGCGTTCCGCGCTTCGCTGGAGCGCGTTCTCAAGACTGACACTGGAAGGCTGACACATGAGTGAGCGAAGCGAACTCATCAATAGGCACAGCGCGTCGTACGGCTCTTGTGCGCCCGCAGCGAAGCGAGGACGTGCATGAGGCGTACGGCGCGGATCGACCGGGAGACGAGTGAGTCCAAGGTCCTGGTCGAGCTGAACATCGACGGCGAGGGCCGGGCGGACATCTCGACGGGGGTCGGGTTCTACGACCACATGCTCAACGCGCTCGCCAAGCACGCGCTGCTCGACCTGCACGTGAACACGGTCGGCGACCTGGAGATCGACGCGCACCACACGGTCGAGGACACCGCGATCGGCATCGGCCAGGCTTTGAAGGAAGCGCTGGGCGACAAACGCGGGATCAGAAGGTTCGGCGACGCGACCGTGCCGCTAGACGAGGCGCTCGTGCACTGCACGGTCGACCTGTCCGGGCGCCCGTACTGCGTGCACACAGGCGAGCCGGACGGCCAGGTGTACGCGATCATCGGCGGCGACTATGCCGGTTCGCTGACCCAGCACGTGTTCGAGACGCTCGCGTTCAACGCCGCGATCTGCATCCACATCCGGGTGCTGTCGGGCCGCGACCCGCACCACATCGTCGAGGCGCAGTTCAAGGCGTTCGCCCGGGCTCTCCGCGCCGCCGCCGAACTGGACCCGCGGCAGCCGGGCATCCCGTCCACCAAGGGCGCCCTGTGAGCAAGAAGGTCGTCCTGCTCGACTATGGATCGGGCAACATCCGGTCGGGGGAGCGGGCGCTGCAACGCGTCGGCGCCGACGTCACGGTGACCTCCGACTTCGACGCGGCCTGCAACGCGGACGGCCTGCTCGTGCCGGGCGTGGGTGCTTTCGAGGCCTGCATGACCGGTCTGAAGGCGGTCCGCGGCGACGTCGCGGTCGACCGTCGGCTGACCGGTGGCCGCCCGGTGCTCGGGATCTGCGTGGGTATGCAGATCCTGTTCGCCCGCGGCATCGAGCACGGCGTCGAGACCGAGGGCTGCGAACAGTGGCCCGGCACCGTCGAGCGCCTGCAGCCGAAGGACGACCAGCCGGTCCCGCACATGGGCTGGAACACCGTCGACGTACCGGCCGGCACGAAGCTGTTCGACGGTATCGAGAAGGAACGCTTCTACTTCGTCCATTCGTACGGCGTTCGCGAGTGGCAGCTGCTGGACGCCCGCGAGTCGGTCGCCCCGCTGGTCACGTGGACGACGTACGGCGCCGACCGCTTCGTCGCCGCCGTCGAGAACGGCCCGCTCACCGCCACCCAGTTCCACCCGGAGAAGTCCGGCGACGCGGGCGCCGAGCTGCTCGCCAACTGGGTTCGTTCGTTGTAATACCAGTTGCGTAACTGGTTTCACCCCTGACGATCGGTCACGGTTGCGCAGCGGTGTCCGATTTCCGGGCTGCGAGGACTTCAAAGTCGCCACCGGTGCTGTCACACTCACTCGCCAAGATGCTGGTTGGGGAACCTCCACCAAGGGGGCCGAGTGCTGGCGGCGAAGAATCTCGAGGTCGTCTACGACGATGTGATGCTGGTGCTGCGGGGCGTCGGCCTCGAGGTTCCACAGGGCCGGATCGTGGCCCTGCTCGGGGCGAACGGCGCCGGCAAGTCCACCCTGCTGCGCGCGTTCTCCGGCCTGCTCGACGTCCATGACGGCGCGGTCCGGCGCGGGTCGATCACCCTCGACGGCGAGCCGATCCACACGTACGGCGCCAGCCGGATCGCTGCCCTGGGCATCAAACAGGTCATGGAGGGCCGGCGCATCCTGGCCGACCTCACCGTCGAGGAGAACCTGCGGATCGGCGGGCACGTCAGCCCGCGCTCGATCAAGGCCAACCTGGACCGGACCTATCAGCTGTTCCCGGTGCTGGCCGACCGGCGCCGCAAGCTCGCCGGCTACCTGTCCGGCGGTGAGCAGCAGATGCTGGCCATCGGCCGGGCGCTGATGTCGGACCCGAAGTACCTGCTGCTGGACGAGCCGAGTCTCGGCCTGGCGCCGATGATCGTCCAGCAGATCCGCGACGTGATCGTGCAGATCAACCAGGACGGTACGACGGTTCTGCTGGTCGAGCAGAACGCGGCGATGGCGTTGTCGATCGCCGAACACGGTTACGTGCTGGAGAACGGCGCGATGGTGATGGACAAACCCGCCGCGGAATTGCTTGCCGACGGCGACGTTCGCGAGTTCTATCTCGGCCTCGGCGCCGAAGGCTCGGTGAAGTCCTTCCGCGACGTCAAGCACTACCGCCGCCGGAAGCGTTGGCTGTCGTGACCGCGACGGAGGCTCGGCAGAGTGAGCGCACCGAGGAAGCGACGCCGGTGCTCACGTTCGAGGATGTCGTCCTCGGATTCGACGGGGTGACGGCGCTCAACGGCGTGAGCTTCACCGTGAACGCGGGCGAGCTGTTCGCGGTGATCGGGCCGAACGGCGCCGGCAAGACCTCGATCTTCAACGTCCTCTCCGGCGTCTACCGCCCGCAACAGGGGACCGTCCGGTTCGGCGACGAGGACCTGATCGGCCGCCGGCCGCACGCGATCGCGCGCCTGGGCGTCGCCCGGACCTTCCAGAACATCGAGCTGTTCTCCAACCTCACCGTGCTCGACAACCTGATGCTCGGCCGGCACCTCCATCACCCGTACGGCGTCCTCTCGGCGTTCGCGTGGCTCGGTAAGGCCCGGCGCAACGAGCTCGCGAACCGGCTCGCCGTCGAGGAGATCGTCGACTTCCTCGAGCTCGCCCCGTGGCGGCGGCTCCCGGTCGGCCTGCTGCCGTACGGCGTACAGAAGCGGGTCGAACTGGGCCGCGCGCTCGCGTCCGAGCCGAAGCTGTTACTGCTGGACGAACCGGTCGCCGGGATGAACCTGGAGGAGACCGAGGACATGGCCCGGTTCATCCTCGACATCCGCGACGAACTCGGGCTGCCGATGGTGATGGTCGAGCACGACATGGGCCTGGTGATGGATCTGGCCGACCGGATCATGGTGATCGACTTCGGCAAGCCGATCCGCACCGGCACGCCGCGGGAGGTGGCGACCGATCCCGACGTGGTCCGCGCCTACCTGGGCGAGGAACACCGGGTGATGCCATGAGTACGATCGCCACTCGGGTCCGCGAGCGGGCCAGGAAGACAGCCGGCGGGATCGCCTTGCGGGAAAAGGATCTGGGCATCTGGCAGCAGGTCAGCTGGCGGCAGTACTGGGACACCGCCGAGCTGGTCGGGCACGCGCTGATTGCCCTCGGCATCGAACCCGGAGACCGGGTCGCGATCCACTCGGAGAACCGGCGCGAGTGGCTCTACACCGATGTCGGCACGGTCGCCGTCCGCGCCGCCACCGTCGGTCTCTACCCGACCAACCCGGTCGCCGAGGTCGGCTACCTGCTCCGGCACTCGGGCGCGAAGGTGCTGATCGCGGAGGACCAGGAGCAGGTCGACAAGGCGCTCGCGGTCGACGACCTGCCCGACCTGCGGCACATCGTGTACGTCGAACCGCGCGGCATCCGCTACCGGTACGACGACCCGCGGCTGATCGCCTGGCCCGACTTCCTTGCCCTCGGCACCGAGCACCGCGAGGCCCATCCGAACGCCGTGGCGCAGCGCATGATCGACGCCCGCCCGGACGACGTGGTGACGCTGATCTACACCTCCGGGACCACCGGGCCGCCGAAGGGCGTGATGCTCACCGGCGCGAACGTCGACTTCGCCATCCAGGAGCTGGTCGAGCGCGGCGGCTTCACCGCACCGCCGCCGTCACCGCGTGACAGCGTGCTGTCCTACCTGCCGTTGTGCCATGTCGCCGAGCGGATCTTCAGCGGCTGGTTCGGCGCCGGAGCCGGCGTCTGCGTGCACTTCGCCGAGTCGATCGAGACCGTCGCGAGCAACCTGCACGAGGTACAGCCGACCGTCCTGTTCGGCGTACCCCGGATCTGGGAGAAGATCGCGGCCGGTGTGCAGATCCGGATCGAGTCCGCGGATCCGGTCAAGCGCGTGGTCTGCGGCTATTGGTTGCGCCGTGCCGACTGGATCGGCGGCGTTCTCGCGGCCAACGGCGGACGTCATACCGCCGCCTCGCGGGCGGTCTACGCGGTCGGCTGGCTGTTCTGCTACCGCGCGCTGAAGGATCGCGTCGGCCTGCGCAAGGTCCGGTACGCCGCCTGTGGCGCCGCACCGATCGCACCCGAGGTACTGCGGTTCTTCATGGGACTCGGCCTGCCGATGCACGAGGTGTACGGCATGACCGAGAACACCGCGGTGGCCACCGCCAACCGTCCGGGCCGGGTCAAGGTCGGCACGGTCGGCGAGCCGCACAAGGGCGTCGAGGTGCGGATCGACGAGAGCACCGGCGAGATCCTCACCCGGCATCCGGGGACGTTCGCCGGCTACTGGCACGACCCGGCGGCGACCGCGAAGGTGGTCGACCCGGACGGCTGGCTGCACACCGGCGACGTGGGGGAGTGGGTCGACGGTACGCATCTGCGCATCACCGACCGGATGAAGGACATCATCATCACCGCGGGCGGCAAGAACGTCGCCCCGTCGGAACTCGAGAACGCCCTGAAAGCGTCGCCGTACATCAAGGAAGCCGTGGTGATCGGCGACCGGCGCAAGTTCCTCACCGCGTTGATCGGCATCGAGCCGGATACGGTCGGGCACTGGGCGCAGGTCCATCGCCTGCCGTACTCGACGTACGGCGACCTGTCCGCGAAGCCCGAGGTGATCGGGCTCGTGCAGGGAGTCGTCGACGAGGTCAACGAACGGTTCGCCACCGTCGAGCAGGTGCGGTCGTTCCGGCTGCTGCCGAAGGTGCTGGATCACGAGGACGGCGAGCTGACCGCGACCCAGAAGGTCAAACGTACGGCCGTCGAGTCGGCGTTCGCCGGCCTGGTCGAGTCCATGTACGCCGGGGGTGTCAGGTGAACGAGTTCGTCGCCACGGTGGTCCGCGGTCTCGGCAACGGGTCGATCTACGCCCTGCTGGCGCTGGGGTTCGTGATCGTCTACAAGTCCATGCGGGTGATCAGCTTCGCCCAGCCGGCGTTCATGATGGCCGGCGCGCTCTTGGTCGGCTATCTGGTGCTGTCGATGAACTTCTTCGTCGCCGTCCTGGTCGCGCTGCTGCTGACCGGGCTGCTCGGCGCCGGCGTGGAACGGCTGGCGTTGCGGCCGATGATCGGCAAGCCGGTGTTCGTGATCGCGATCATCACCCTCGGCGTCGACATCGTGATCCGGACGGTGGTGAACTCGTTCATCGGCCTGGACATCCGGCAGATGGGTGATCCGTGGGGCCTGCGGCAGGTCGACGTACTGGGTGCCAAGATCGACCAGCGGCATCTCGCCACGCTCGTGACGACCCTGATCGTGGTGGCTGCGCTGTTCGCGTTCTACCGCTGGTCGCGCACCGGTCTGGCGATGCGGGCGGCATCGTCGGATCAAGAGGTCGCGCTCGCGCAGGGAGTGTCAGTAGGGCGAGTGTTCTCGTTGTCCTGGGCGCTCGCGGCCGCACTCGCCGGGCTGGCCGGGGTGTTCCTCTCGACCGGCATCGGCCTCGAGCAGAACCTCTGGCTGACCGCGCTCAAGGCACTGCCGGTGATCATCCTCGGCGGCCTGGATTCCCTTGGCGGCGCAGTGATCGCGGGCCTGACGGTCGGCGTGATCGAGGCGCTGGTCGGCAGCTACGGCGACAACCTGCATCCGGCTTTCGGCGGCGACTTCTTCCTCGTCGTCCCGTACCTGCTGATGCTCCTCGTCCTGCTCGTCAGACCCTACGGCCTCTTCGGCACTCGCGAGGTGGAGCGGATATGAGTCGACCACTGCTCTACCTGTCCTACCAGCAGGACACGGCTTTGCTGAACACGCCGGGGAAGCGGTTCTGGACGTCGGTGCTCGGGATCGCGGCGGTGTCGTTGCCGTTCCTGCTGACCGACGACCTGCTCGTCGTACTGGCGACTGCGTGTGTGGCGTCGATCGGGGCGATCGGGCTGAACCTCGTCACCGGGTACGCCGGGCAGGTGTCACTCGGGCACGCGTTCTTCCTTGCCATCGGCGCCTATACGGCGGCGGCGTTGTCGGGCGATCCGGACAGCACGCGGCTGATCGGGTTCGGGATCACCTCACTGCCGATCTGGTTGCTCGCGGCCGGGCTGGTCGCGGGACTCGCCGGGTTGATCGTCGCGCCGCTGGCGGCCCGGTTGCGCGGGCTGTACCTGGCGGTGGTGACGCTCGGCCTGGTGTTCATCGGGGAGCACGTGTTCAAGCATTGGCGCGATCTCACCGGGGGAGTCGGGGTCGGCCGTCCGGCCGCCGTACCGGAGTTGTTCGGGATCCAGTTCGCGGTGGACGGGTCGATGTTCACCAAAGCGCAGAAGCTGTACCTGCTGATGCTCGTGCTGCTGGTGATCTTCGGCGTACTGGCCCGGAACCTGGTCCGCTCCCGGATCGGCCGGGCGCTGGCCGCGGTCCGGGACCGGGACCTGGCCGCCGAGGTGATCGGGGTCGACGTGACCCGCTACAAGATGATCGCGTTCGCGGTGTCGTCGTTCTACGCCGGCGTCGCGGGCGCGCTGCTGTACGTGATGATCGGCTTCGTCGAGCCGGGGTCGTTCAACCTCGGCATGTCGGTGCAGTACATCGCGATGGTGCTGATCGGAGGGGTCGCCACCATCTCGGGCTCGGTGCTCGGCGCGCTGTTCATCACCCTGCTGCCGCGGATCACCCGCGAGCTTCCGGCCGTGCTGCCGTTCATCAGCAGCAGTTCGGCGGCCGGTGGGATCACGGTCTTCCAGGTCGAGACGATCCTCTACGGCCTGCTGATCATCGCCTTCCTGATCTTCGAACCGCGAGGGCTGTTCGGGATCTGGATCCGGCTCCGCACCTATTGGAAATCCTGGCCGTTCTCGCACTAAGGAGTATCGATGAGCATTCGGAGGGGAATCGCTGTCGCGCTGGTCGCGGCGATGGCTGTGCTGGTGGGGTGCCGGAACGACGCCCCGGAGACGCAGCAGGGCGGATCGGGCGTCAAGTTCGACGTCGGGGTCACCGCCGAGCCGTGCCCGGCCGCGGTCGACAAGACCAAGGGCTGCATCTACCTCGGCTCGATCTCGGACCTGACCGAGGGCCCGTTCAAGGCGCTCGGCGTACCGATCACCGAGAGCCAGAAGGCGTTCTGGCAGCGGGTCAACAAGGCCGGCGGGATCGGGGCGTACGAGGTCGACGTGTCGAAGTACACCAAGGACAACAAGTACAACCCGCAGATCCACAACGAGGTGTACGCCGAGATCAAGCCCGACGTCCTGGGGCTGGCCCAGACCCTCGGCTCGCCGACCACAGCCGCGATCCTCGGCGACCTGAAGGCCAGCGGGATGATCGGCGTACCGGCGTCCTGGACCTCGGCGTGGGCGTTCGAGGACGTGATCCTGGAGTCGGGCACGAACTACTGCTTCGAGTCGATGAACTCGGTCGACTTCGCGGTCGAGACGCTGAAGCCGAAGAGCGTCGCAGCGGTGCACTTCCCGGGTGACTACGGCGACGACGCCGCGGCCGGGACGAAGATCGCGGCCGAGGCCAACGGGCTGAAGTTCACCGACATCCCCACAGCGCCCGGGCAGGAGAACCAGGGTGCGGCGATCCAGAAACTGCTCGCGGCCAAACCCGATCTGGTCATCCTGACCACCGGCCCGACCGAGGCGGCGACCATCGTCGGCGGCGCCGCGCAGAACGGTTTCAAGAGCCCGTTCATCGGCACCAGCCCGACCTGGAACCCGGCCCTGCTGAAGAGTCCGGCCGCGCCCGCACTGACCGCGCTCTACCGGCAGTCCGGACCGTGGGCGCCGTACGGCACCGACACCCCGGGGCACAAGGCGCTGGCCGCGTCGATCGACCAGGCGACCTTCAAGGCTGCGCCGAACGACGGCTACACAGCCGGCTGGGTCTGGTCGTACCCGCTGAAGGCCGCGCTGCAGAAGGCGGTCGAGTCCAAGGACCTCACCCGGGCCGGGCTGCTGGCCGCGGTGAAGTCACTGCAGACCGTGGACTACGAAGGGATGCTGCCGGCTGAGGCGGGCCGCTTCAACGGCGAGCCGAACGAGCGCGTCTTCCGCTCCAGCATCATCTCGAAGGTGGACCCGACGGCGCCGACCGGCGTCAAGGTGGAACGCGACTTCTTCACCGGCAAGACGGCGAAGGCGCACGACTTCACCAAGCCCTGCTACCAGTAGCGACACGGAGGTTCATCTTGTAGGCGTCTGCCGTTCACCGTATGTTCACCGGTGACCGGCAGATCCTTACGCCCACGAGGAGGCCCCACCCGTGTCCGTTCACGAGAATCCCCTGTCCCGGCGGCAGTTCGTCACCCGAGCTGCCGCGGCCGGTGTCGCGGTCAGCGTCGCGGGCTCGGTGGAGGCGCTGTACACCGCCCAGCCCGCGCTCGGCACGTCCGGCCCGAAGATCGGCTACGGCCCGCTGATCGAGGACCCGGACGGCATGCTCGACCTGCCGCGCGGGTTCAGCTACAAGATCCTGTCCCGCGAGGGCACCGTTCGGCCCGACGGGCTGCAGACCCCCAGCCGGTTCGACGGCATGGGCGCGTTCGCGGACCGCGACGGCGGTGCCCGGCTGGTCCGCAACCACGAGTGCAGTCCGACCGCGGCCATCAAGGTCGTCGCCCCGGCCGAGCGGACCTACGACCCGGCTGGTGCCGGCGGCACCAGCACGCTGGTCGTGAACCGGCACAACGCGGCGACGCGGGAGTTCGTCAGCCTCGGCGGTACGGCGATCAACTGCTCCGGTGGCATCACCCCGTGGCGGACCTGGCTGACCTGCGAGGAGACCGAACTCAAGGCCGGTCAGAGCGGCTACATCAAGGACCACGGCTTCATCTTCGAGGTCGACCCGTACGACGACCGCCGCAACGTCCAGCCGTTCGCGCTGACCCAGATGGGCCGATTCCAGCACGAGGCGGTCGCCATCGATCCGGCGACCGGGATCGTGTACGAGACCGAGGACGCGTTCGTCGCGCCGCTCGGCGGCTTCTACCGGTTCCTGCCGAACCGCCCGCGCGGCGGCTGGGGCTCGCTGCGCGCCGGTGGCGAGCTGCAGGCGATGCACATTCCGGACCTGCCCGACCTGTCGGTGGTCCAGGAGGCCGGCACGCTGTTCCACGGCGTGCAATGGGTGAAGGTGCCGGATCCGCTGGCGACGACCGAGTCGGTCCGGGCGCAGGACTACGCCAAGCCGATCACCGGCGGCTACAAGCTCGAAGGCTGCTGGTGGGGGACCCGGGACCGCTGCGTGTACTTCGTCTCGTCGTTCGCGCGGACCGAGCTCGGCCCGAAGGTGAACCACGACGGCCAGGTCTGGCGGTTCGACCCGCGGAAGAAGACCCTGCGCCTCGAGGTGATCTTCACCCGGCCGTCGCCCGGCTCGGACGACCCCGAGTTCGATGCCCCCGACAACATCACGATGTCGCCGTACGGCGGGCTGATGATGTGCGAGGACGGGCTCGGCGAGCAGCACATCCTCGGCACCACGGAGGACGGTCAGGTGTTCAAGTTCGCCCGCAACCGGGTGAACAACGGCACCCCGGAGGACCCGGAGTACGGCGAACTGGCCGGCGCCGGCTTCTCGGCCGACGGCCGCACGATGTTCTTCAACGTCTACAGCCCCGGCATCACCTACGCGATCACCGGCCCGTGGCGCCGTAGGCGCTGACCCACCCCACCCACCCGCCCCGATCTCCAGCCCCCACCACCGCACCGCATGCACCGCACGCGCGACGAGAGCTCCCGCATACGAGGGGATATCCGTCGGTGTTGTGGCTTCTCTGTTGGTATGCGAGGGGAGAAGCCACAACACCAGGGGATATCCGGTCTCGTGCCGGAGGTGTGGGTGTTGTGTGGCGGCTGGGTGATCGGGGTTGGTGGTGGCACGGCCCTGGCGGCTGTGTGATGTGCGAGTTCGACAGGTAGTGCACCGACGAGACGCTGTACGCACGGACACGTTCACGCTCAGGTGCACTACCCGTTCACTCGATACCTCCTGTCGAGCTTGCACATAACACCCGGCCTCGCGCCGCCCTGGAACCCGTCGACCACCCACACATCAGTCACAAGAGCCGGATATTTCCTTGGTCCGCCAGGCAAACAATGGGTTCGTGACCCTGAGAATGGGTCCGGAAGCCCTGATTTGATGGGTATGCCAGGCAAATTGGACTCAGCGGTCGGCTCGGGTCGGTGGGGCCGCGCTGGGCGGGCGTGGGTCAGGGGGTCGCGCCGGGGAAGGCTACGGGCGCGCCGCCCCAGCTGAGCTGGCTGGTTGCGTAGCCGAGCAGGGTCTCGATGGCGAACGTTCGTACGGCGGGTTGTTCGGCGGCCTCGACGAGGTCGCCGTACACCGCCGCGATCCGGCGCTCGATCAGCAGGATCAAGGCGGTTGCCGTCGCGGTGTTGCTGACGACCTGGGGGAGGTCGTACGCCGGTTGCGCCGCGACCGGTGTCTCGCCGGCCGCGACCAGCAACGCGCTCAGGCGGTCGCGGTTGTCGCGGTGGACCTCGAACGTGTCGGTCGCGTCCCGGAACCTGGCCCCGCTGAGCTTGCCCCCGGCGGCGCCCACGCCGTACAGCGCGGCATGCTCGCCGGCGAGCGCCGCCTGCAGGGCTTCGACCTGGTTCATGGGGCTTCCTTCTTCTTCGGGGTCAGCGTCGCGAACAGCTGGGTCTCGGACGCGGCGATCTCGGCGAGCAGACGGGCCGGGGCACCGGAAAGCTTCGCCGCGGCGGCCGCGTGCGCGACGGCGGTGGCCTTCTCTTGCTTGGCGATAGCGGCCAGCGCGGCCTGTGAACTCGCCGGGACTGCGGACTTGGCCGCCTGCGCTGCCACTCCCTGGGTCTCCTTGAGCTTCGCCAGGTGGCTCACGTGGTACTTCGCGCCCGCGGCGAGCTGGGCCCGCAGCGCCGGGAACTTACGGCTCGCGGTTGCGTAGAGCTGGGACAATTGAGTCACCTGGGTCGCCGCAGTACTGAGCGCCGCGACGACTGCCGGGTCGACGGTCGGTGTCTCCTCGGTCGGCCCCGGTGCCGTCGGCGTGCCGTTCACGGCGCCCTTCGTGCCCGGCGTACCGGCCCCGGAGGCGGCGTCGTCCTTGCAACCGGCCAGCGCGACCGCGCCCGGGACAAGGGCGGCGGTGACGAAGACGGTGCGTCGATTGAGGCGGCGTTCAGGCACGCCGGAACGATACCTGCTGACCCGCCGATGACCGGCCCGGGAGAGCCGATGACCGGGATCGGAGCAGCGGGCAGATATGGTGGGCTACTGCTCTCGGCCGGACCGCCGGGAGTGGAACGGGTGCACAACTGGAGAGAGGCAGGTCAACCTGTGAGCCGAAAGCCGGGCCCCACGAGCCACACGGACACCACGAGCCTCGAGAACTTCCTGCGGCCGATCGTCGAGCAGTTCGGCTGCGACCTGGAGGCCGTGGACATCGCCCCGGCCGGGCGCCGCCGCCTGCTGCGCGTCCTGGTCGATCGCGACGGCGGCATCAGCCTCGACGACGTCGCGGATGTCACCCGCGCGATCTCCAAGGCGCTCGACGCCGACGACATCATGGGCGAGGGCGCCTACACGCTGGAGGTCTCCAGCCCCGGCGTCGACCGGCCGCTCACCCTGCCCCGGCACTGGCGGCGCAACATCAGCCGCCTGGTCGCGGTCACGCTGACCGACGGCGGGAAGCTGACCGGCCGGATCAAGTCCGCCTCCGAGGAGGCGGCCGAGCTGGACGTCGACGGCAAGCGCCAGAGCGTCGCGTACGCCGACGTGGCCAAGGCCAAGATCCAGATCGAATTCAACCGGGCTGCCGGCAACGACGACGAAGAAACACCTGCCGACGGCACGGTGGAGGAGAACTGACATGGACATCGACATGGCCGTGCTGCGGTCACTCGAGCGCGAGAAGGACATCGCCCTGGAGGTCGTCGTCGAGGCGATCGAGGCGGCGTTGCTGGTGGCGTATCACCGGACCGAGGGGGCTCAGCAGCACGCCCGGGTCGAGCTGGACCGCAAGACCGGGCACGTGACCGTCTTCGCCCGCGAGCTGGCCGAGGACGGCACGCTGGCCCGGGAGTACGACGACACCCCGGCCGACTTCGGCCGGATCGCCGCCACCACGGCCAAGCAGATCATCCTGCAGCGGCTGCGTGACGCCGAGGACGAGGTGCGGTACGGCGAGTTCTCCGGCAAGGAGGGCGACATCGTCTCCGGTGTCGTCCAGCAGGGCCGCGACCCGCGGTCCGTGATGGTCGACCTCGGCAAGATCGAGGCCGTGCTGCCGGCGCCCGAGCAGGTGCCGGGGGAGAAGTACGAGCACGGCTCCCGCCTGCGGGTGTACGTCGTCGGCGTCCGGAAGGGCTTCAAAGGTCCGCAGATCACGGTCAGCCGGACGCACCCGAACCTGGTGAAGAAGCTGTTCGCGCTGGAGGTCCCGGAGATCGCCGACGGCACCGTCGAGATCACCGCGATCGCCCGCGAGGCGGGGCACCGGACCAAGATCGCCGTCCGCACCCTGAACCCCTCCGTGAACGGCAAGGGCGCCTGCATCGGGCCGATGGGTCAGCGGGTGCGCAACATCATGCACGAGCTGCACGGCGAGAAGATCGACATCATCGACCACAGCGACGATCCGGCGACGTTCGTCGGGAATGCGCTGTCCCCGGCGCAGGTTACGTCTGTCGAGGTGGTGGACGCCGCGGCCCGTGCGGCGCGCGTCGTCGTACCCGACTATCAGCTGTCGCTCGCGATCGGCAAGGAAGGGCAGAACGCCCGCCTCGCCGCCCGGCTCACCGGCTGGCGGATCGACATCCGGCCGGATACCGATGTGACTGGTGAGGACAAGAAGGTAGACTGATCTCTCGGTCGGTCGACTGAGTCGTCACCACACCCTGAGGAACTGTGACAGAAACTGCAGACGCGCGCCCTGAGAAGCTTCGGGAGCGCACCTGTATCGGGTGCCGGAAACGATCCAGCCCGACTGACCTGCTGCGGATGACGGTGTCCGGAGGACCAGGCAATCTCATGGTCCTCCCGGATCCCGATCGTCGGGCACCCGGCCGCGGGGCGCATCTGCACCCGGCGACCGAGTGTTTCGACCTCGCCGTCCGGCGTAAGGCGTTCCCACGGGCCTTCAAGGTCCCGGGGCCGCTCGACGTGACCGGGTTGCAGGAGTACTTCGCGCAGCGTGATAGGGAAGAAGCAGTGCAAAAGGCGGCCACCCGGCCGTCCGCGGCGGTTCGACCGGACCGTCGTGACCGACATGAAGGCGGGTCATCGACTCATGACCACTCGATGAGTGTCGAACGATGAGTGCAATGCGATGAGCATGTACGTCAACTAACGGTCCGCGCCCCAGGCTCGGACCAGAGGGAGAGTAGTGGCAAAGGTCCGGGTCTACGAGCTCGCGAAAGAGCTCGGAGTTACCAGCAAGGTCGTTCTGACCAGGCTGAACGACATGGGAGAGTTCGTCCGATCGGCGTCCTCGACGATCGAGGCACCCGTCGTCCGACGGTTGGCGGAGGAGTTCGAGAAGAACCCGCCGAAGAAGCGCGCGGCCAAGAAGGCCGCCGCAAGCACGTCTGCCGCGCCGCAGGCGACCGCACCGGTCGCGCCGGCGCCGAAGCCGGCCCCGACATCAGCACAGCCGGCTGCCCCGAAGGCTCCGGCCGAGCGCACCGCGCCGGCCGCTGAGGTGCGCACCGAGGCGGCTCCGGTCGCCGAGGCTCCGGCCGCTGCGGCCGCCACGGCCCCTGCGGCCGAGACGGTGAAGTCGGCCCCGGGGATCAAGCCGGGTCCGCGTCCGGGCCCGAAGCCGGGTCCGCGCCAGGAGTCCGCTCCGGCTGCGCCTGCCCCGGTGGAGTCGGCTCCGGTCGAGTCCGCACCGGCGGCGAAGGCGGAGTCCCCGGCAGCCCCGTCGTTCGAGGCTCCGGCCGCGAAGGCGGCCCCGGAGACCCGTGGCCCGTCGGCTCCGTCTCCGGCGCCGCGTCGTACCGGTGGCGACTCCGCGGCCCGTCCGGGTCCGCGTCCGGCACCGGGTGCGAGCCCGCGTCCGGGCGGCCAGGGCGGCGGCCAGGGTTCTGGTCCGCGTCCGGGTGGCCAGGGTGGTCCCGGTTCCGGTCCGCGTCCGGGTGCGCCCCGTCCGGGTGCCCCGCGTCCCGGCGCGCCCCGTCAGGGCGGCCAGGGTGGCGGCGGCCCGCGTCCGGGTGCTCCGCGTCCGGGCAACAACCCGTTCAGTTCGACCCAGGGCATGCAGCGCGGTGGACCGCGCCCAGGCCAGGGTGGCGGCGGTGGCGACCGGCAGGGCGCTCCGAGCCCGGCCGGGATGGCCCCGCGTCCGCCGCAGGGTCGCGGCGGCGAGCGTGGTGGCGAGCGCGGCGGTAGCGACCGGCCGCGTTCCGGTGGTGTGCCGGGCGCTCCGCGTCCGAACCCGGCGATGATGCCGAAGTCCTCGGCCGGTACGTTCACCGGCCGTCCCGGCGGCGGCTCCGGCGGTCCCGGTGGTGGCGGTGGCGCTGGCGGTGGCCGCGGTCGTCCCGGCGGCGGTCCGGGTGCCGGTCCGCGCGGCGGTGGCGGTGGCGGCGCCGGCGGCGGTTTCCGTCCCGGTGGCGGCGGCCCGAGCGGCCCGCCCGGTGGCGGCGGTGGCCGTCCGGGTCCGGGCAACCGCGGTCGTGGCGGGACGCAGGGTGCCTTCGGGCGTCCGGGCGGTCCGGCGCGTCGTGGCCGCAAGTCGAAGCGGGCGAAGCGCCAGGAATTCGACAACATGCAGGCTCCGGCCGTCGGTGGCGTGCGCGTCAAGCACGGTGACGGCGAGGTCGTGAAGCTGCCGCGTGGCGCGTCGCTGACGGACTTCGCCGAGAAGGTCGGAGTCGACCCGGCGTCGCTGGTCCAGGTGCTGTTCCACCTCGGTGAGATGGTGACCGCGACCCAGTCGGTGAACGAGGAGACGCTCGAGCTGCTCGGTACCGAGCTGAACTACGACGTCCAGATCGTCTCGCCGGAGGACGAGGACCGCGAGCTGCTGCAGTCGTTCGACATCGACTTCGGTTCCGACGAGGGCGACGAGAGCGACCTGGCTCCGCGGCCGCCGGTGGTGACCGTCATGGGTCACGTCGACCACGGTAAGACGAAGCTGCTGGACGCGATCCGGATGGCGAACGTCCAGGCCAAGGAAGCCGGCGGTATCACCCAGCACATCGGTGCGTACCAGGTGACCACCGAGGTGGACGGCGAGGAGCGGGCGATCACCTTCGTCGACACCCCGGGTCACGAGGCGTTCACCGCCATGCGTGCCCGTGGTGCGCAGGCCACCGACATCGTCATCCTGGTGGTCGCGGCCGACGACGGCGTGATGCCGCAGACGATCGAGGCGCTGAACCACGCCCGTGCGGCGGGTGTCCCGATCGTGGTCGCGGTGAACAAGATCGACGTCCCGGCGGCGGACCCGGCCAAGGTGCGCGGTCAGCTGACCGAGTACGGCCTGGTTCCCGAGGAGTACGGCGGCGACACGATGTTCGTCGACGTCTCGGCCAAGTCCCGGATCAACATCGACGGCCTGCTCGAGGGCGTCGTCCTGACCGCGGACGCGGCGCTGGATCTGCGGGCGAACCCGAAGATGCACGCCGAGGGCATCGCGATCGAGGCGAACCTCGACAAGGGCCGTGGTCCGGTGGCGACCGTGCTGGTGCAGCGCGGCACGCTCCGGGTCGGCGACTCGATGGTGGTCGGTCCGGCGTACGGCCGGGTCCGGGCCATGCTCGACGAGCACGGCGACCCGGTCGAGGAGGCGACGCCGTCGCGTCCGGTCCTGGTCCTCGGTCTGACCGCGGTTCCGGGTGCCGGCGACAAGTTCCTGGTCGTCGACGACGACCGCCAGGCCCGGCAGATCGCCGAGAAGCGGGAAGCCCGCGCTCGTGCGGCGGCCAACGCCAAGCGGCGCGTCCGCCGGACCCTCGAGGACTTCATGGCCTCGATGGAGAAGGGCGAGGCACAGGAGCTGCTGCTGATCCTCAAGGGCGACGTGTCCGGTTCGGTCGAGGCGCTGGAAGACGCGCTGGTCCGGATCGAGGTCGGCGACGAGGTCAACCTGCGGATCATCGACCGCGGTGTCGGTGCGATCAACGAGAACGACGTCAACCTGGCCATCGCGTCGAACGCCGTCATCATCGGCTTCAACGTGCGGCCGGCGGGCAAGGCCGGAGACCTGGCCGAGCGCGAGGGCGTGGATGTCCGGTACTACTCGGTCATCTACTCGGCGATCGACGACATCGAGGCCGCCCTGAAGGGCATGCTCAAGCCGATCTACGAGGAGGTCACCCTCGGCCAGGCCGAGATCCGGGAGATCTTCCGCTCCTCGAAGGTGGGCAACATCGCCGGTTGCTGGGTGACCAGCGGCCTGCTCAAGCGGAACGCGAAGGTCCGGTTGATCCGGGACGGCGCGGTGGTCGTCGACAACTCCGAGCTGTCGTCGCTGAAGAGGTTCAAGGACGACGCGTCCGAGGTCCGCGAGGGCTTCGAGTGCGGTCTGACCATCAACAACTTCAACGACATCAAGATCGGCGACGTCGTCGAGGCGTTCGAGCTCCGCGAGAAGCCGCGCAGCTGACAGCAGGCGGTGCCCCTGGTCCCAGGGGCACCGGAGTAACGTCCGGAGAGGCGCTGGCCGCCTCTCCGGACGTTGTTCATGAATGAAGGAGTGAGCCCTGATGGGTGAAGCAAGGGCGAAGCAGTTGGCCGACCGGATCCAGGTGCTCGTCGCCGAACTACTGGAGCGCCGGGTCAAGGACCCGCGGCTCGGGTTCGTCACGGTCACCGACGCCCGGCTGACCGGCGATCTGCGCGAGGCGAGCGTCTTCTACACGGTGTACGGCGACGAGCAGGCCCGCGCGAGCACCGCGGCCGCGCTCGAGTCGTCGAAGGGCCTGATCCGCAGCGAGGTCGGCAAGGCGCTCGGCCTGCGGCACACCCCGAGCGTGGCGTTCTTCCTGGACGCCGTGCCGGAGACCGCGGGGCACATCGAGGAACTGCTCGAGAAGGCACGGACGGCCGATGCCGAGGTGGCCAAGGCCGCCGCGGGCGCGAAGCCGGCCGGTGACGCGGACCCGTACAAGCACAAGGACGACGACGAGGACGAGCAGGACTGAGTACTTCGTTGAGCCCTGACTTCACGTCGACGTCCGACGGGATCGTGGTCGTAGACAAGCCTGCCGGGCTGACCTCGCACACCGTCGTCGCCCGGATCCGCCGGCTGGCCGGCACCCGGAAGGTCGGCCACGCCGGCACGCTGGACCCGATGGCGACCGGTGTCCTGGTCGTCGGCCTGAACCGGGCGACGCGGCTGCTCGGCCACCTGCAGCTGGCCGACAAGTCGTACGACGCGACGATCCGGCTCGGTGCCACGACGACGACCGACGACGCCGAGGGCGAGATCACGTCCACGACCCCGGTCGACGGCGTCACCGCCGAGGCGATCTCGGCGGCCGTCGAGGGGTTCCGCGGGGAGATCTCGCAGGTCCCGTCGAAGGTGTCGGCGATCAAGGTCGACGGTCGGCGCGCGTACGAGCGGGTGCGCGCGGGCGAGGAGGTCGCCCTGAAGGCCCGGGCTGTGACCGTGTCGCGCTACGACATCCTCGACGTCCGGCCCGACGACGACGGGATCTCGGTCGACGTCTCGGTGGACTGCTCCAGCGGCACGTACATCCGGGCGCTCGCCCGCGACCTCGGCGCCGAACTCGGCGTCGGCGGTCACCTGACCGCGCTGCGCCGTACCAGGGTCGGCTCCTTCGACCTCAAGACCGCGCACACCCTGGAGTCCCTCGCCGAGTCCTTCGACTGGCTCCCGATCGCGGACGTTGCCGCAGGCACCTTCCCGCGGTACGACGCCGACGACGCCCAGGCGGCCGCGATCCGCACCGGCCGCCCGCTACCGGGCCTCGAACTCGCCACCGGACAGACCGCGATGTTCGCCCCGGACGGCACCTTCCTGGCCCTCTACGAACCCCACGGCCCCGTCGCCAAACCCACCGCGGTCTTCGTCAGCTGACGTTTTTGTCGGTGGTCCGGCGTACCGTCCGGTGGCATGAAATACGGGTTCGTGATGGCGTACGGCGATGCGCGGGATGCGGCTGAGCTCGCGGCGATTGCCGAAGCGCACGGTTGGGACGGGTTTTTCGTGTGGGAGTCGATCTGGGGTATCGACGCCTGGGTCATGCTCGGCGCCGCGGCGATGACGACCGAGCGGATCCGGCTCGGGACGATGCTCACGCCGCTGCCGCGCCGAAAACCGTGGGACGTGGCGGGACAGGTCTCGACCGTCGACAACCTCAGCGGCGGCCGGGTGATCCTCTCGGTCGGACTGGGCGTCGCCGGCGAGGACCGGTTCTGGCTGTTCGAGGAGGACCCCGGGCGGAAGGTTCGCGCGGAGCTCATGGACGAGTCGCTGGAGCTCCTGCCGCATCTGTGGCGCGACCAACCGTTCGAGTACTCGGGCAAGCACTACCAGGCCCGCAAGATCGCCGAGCTGATGCCACCGGCGCCACCTCCGCCCGTGCAGCAGCCGCGGGTCCCGACCTGGGTCGTGGGCGGTTGGCCACGACCGAAGTCGATGCGCCGTGCGGCGCTCCAGGACGGCTGGCTGCCGAACTATGCGCCGATCCTCGCGCCGGGTGAGCAGCCGGGCGAGCTGACTCCGGAGCTCCTGGCCGAAGGCGTCGCCTGGATCCGCAAGGAACGCGAGGCACACGGCCTCACGATGGACGGGTACGACGTGGTCACCGAAGGCGTGACCCGCGCCGACGACACCAAGGCGGCGGACACGGTCCGCCCGTGGGCCGAGGCCGGGGCGACCTGGTGGATCGACGCCGACTGGTCCTCGATGGATCCGGCAGCTGTCCGTGAAGCCGCCGAACGCCGCCTGAAAGCAGGCCCGCCGATCTGCACGTAACCTTGGGGTGTGCGTTCTCGTCCGACGTTGGAGTGGGCCCCCGGGCCCGAGGTGCTGGCGTTGGAGCCGGGTGCGACGGACATCGGCCCGGTCGCGCAGATCGTGGCCGCCGGGCGCGTCGTCGTCCTGAGTGGCGCCGGGATCTCGACCGAATCGGGGATCCCGGACTACCGCGGCGAGACCGGCAGCCTGCGGACGCACACCCCGATGACGTACGGCGACTTCACCGCAAGCGAGGTCGCGCGGCAGCGGTACTGGGCGCGCAGCCACCTCGGCTGGCGCACCATCGCTCGCGCCGCCCCGAACGCCGGCCACCGCGCCGTCGCCGCCCTCCAGGCCCGCGGCCACCTGAGCGGCGTCATCACGCAGAACGTCGACGGCCTGCACCAGGCGGCCGGCGCCCGCGACGTGATCGAACTGCACGGCAACCTCGACCGAGTGATCTGCCTCGGCTGCGGTACGACGTCCGCCCGCGAGGTCCTCGACCGCCGCCTCCGCGCCGCCAACCAGGCGTTCACGGCCGAGGCGACCCGGATCAACCCGGACGGCGACGTCGAACTGCCCGAGGACGTCGTCCGTACGTTCACCGTCGTCGCGTGCACGGTCTGCGGCGGCGTGCTCAAACCCGACGTGGTGTTCTTCGGCGAGAACGTCCCGAAGAGCCGCGTCGAGCGCTGCTACCGGCTCATCGACGACGCGAACGCCATCCTGGTCCTCGGCTCGTCCCTCACCGTGATGTCCGGGTTCCGCTTCGTCCGGCACGCCGCCAAGGCCGGTACGCCGGTGCTGATCGTCAACCAGGGGCTGACCCGCGGCGACCCGTACGCGACGTACCGCGTCGATCTTCCCCTCGGACAGGCACTCACGGAACTAGTGGAAGAAACCAGCGGGCCGAGCCACGCGTGAGGTGGCCCGGCCCGTGGTCCGCAGTACGGATTGGAAAGGGTCAGCGTTGCGCGCTGGTCCGTACGCGGTTCAGGGAGGCCTCGAGGGCCTTGGGGGAGAGAGCAATCTGGGGTGATGCGGCGGCCTGCTTCGCCAGCGTGCGCGCCCGGGCGGCCCACGCGGCCTGCTCGGCGGCGGTGACGACCGGCTGCGCGCCGGTCAGGGCCTTGTAGGTGAGCGCGGCCATGCCGGCCTCGCCCTCGAAGCGCGGGTGGTAGTTCAACGCCCGCAGCAGGTTGATGTCCTTGCCCTGGATCCAGGCCTGGCCGTCCGGGGCGCAGGCGTCGTGCCCGGTGGACGGCCCGAAGGTGTCGACGTACGTCGCTCCGCCGGCCGCGGCTGCCCCGGAGACGGCCGCGTTCAGCGCCTGCTCGATCGAGTACAGGTACGCGTAGTCGCCGTCGGCGAACGGCAGGATCGACGGGCAGGTCCCGTGCTCCGGCGCGATCTTCGGGTAGCCGACCAGCACGATGGTGGCCTGCGGCGACCTCGCCCGGATGCCCTGGACGACGATCGCGATCCGTGTCTGGGTCTGGGCGATCTTGGCTTTGAGCGTGTCCACGCCGTCGACCGTGAAGTGCGCCTTGCACGGCGCCCCGGTCGGGTCGGAGGCGCGCAGCCCGGGGCAGGTTCCGATGATGTCACCGAAGACGCCGAAGTCGTTCCCGCCGATTCCGAGCGTCACCAGGTCGGTGTCCGGCGTCAGCGCGTTGAACTGTGGCGCGGCGGTGCCGAGGATCGTGCTCTGCGGCTGGGTCATGTTCGTGGTGTCCGCCCCGCCGCAGCTCACGTCGGTGAACCGGTGCACCCCGAGCGCCCCGGCCAGGAGCTTCGGGTAGTTGCTGTACGAGCGGGCGCACCCGAGCGACAACAGGTCGGCCACGGGGACGAACGGCGCGGACGTATACGAGTCGCCTAACGCGACGTACCGGGAGAAGCCGGTGGACGTCGTGGTGCTCGGCGCGGCTGTGGCGGCTGCGGCAGGTAGGCCCGCCACCAGTGCGAGTGCGGCGCAGACAGCAACCAGACGGCGTAGCTTCACGAGACCTCCCCAGGCTCATCCAGTGCGCGGCCCACCCTAAGTTGAGTCACCGCACGATTACAAGGGGTGATCGTGGACCTGATGGAAGCAATTCAGACGCGGCATGGAATCCTGCTCTCATGCGTGTCTGGCACGGATTGGACGAGGTGAGCCCGGACTTCGGGCCGACAGTCGTCACGATCGGCAACTTCGACGGGGTGCACCGGGGTCACCAGGAGGTGCTCGCGCACGCTCGCGCGCGGGCGGCCGAGCTGGGTGGACTGCCGGTGGTCGCGATGACCTTCGACCCGCACCCGATGCGGGTCCTGCGGCCCGACCACGCGCCGCTGCAGCTCAGTGAGCCCGGCCGGCGCGCCGAGCTGCTCGGCGAGGCCGGCGCCGACGCGGTGCTGATCCTCGAGTTCACCAAGGAGGTGTCGCACTGGTCGCCGGAGGAGTTCATCGAGCGCACGCTGGTGAACGCGCTGCACGCGAAGGCGATCGTGGTCGGCGAGAACTTCCGCTTCGGACACAAGGCGGCCGGTCACGTCGACACGCTCGTCCAGGCGGGAACGCAGTACGGCTTCCAGGTCGAGGGTCTGAGCCTCGCGGGAGACGAGCAGCCCTGGTCGTCGACGTACGTGCGCCAGCAGCTCGCCGACGGTGACGTCGAGGCCGCCGCGGAGGCGCTCGGCCGCCCGTTCCGCGTCACCGGCGTGGTCGTCGAGGGCGACAAGCGCGGCCGCGAACTCGGCTTTCCGACCGCGAACATCCCCGCCGACCCGGGCGCCGCGGTCCCGCAGGACGGCGTGTACGCCGGATGGCTCACCGTGCTGACGGCGGCTCCGGGCGCCCCGGCGTACCCGGATCCGCTGCCCGCGGCGATCAGCGTCGGCAGCAACCCGACCTTCGACGGCGTGGACCGCCGGGTGGAGTCGCACGTGGTGGACCGCGACGACCTCGAGCTGTACGGCGCCACGGTCGCGATCGATTTCGTCGCCCGGCTGCGCGGTTCGCAGATCCGGTTCGACACCATCGACGAACTGGTGGTGCAGGTGAAGGCCGACGTCGACGGCGCGCGCCGCCTGCTGACCGGTGATTAGGGTGACGCGTCCACGGACTGATACGCTGGCTGCTGCCGTCTGAACGGCCGCGGATCGAGAGTGCTCGGGTGAAGAATGCCCCGGTGCGCCGCGCAACGGAAATCGAGAGGAATCCTGTGTCATCTGTTGATGCCGCAACGAAGAAGAAGATCATGGGTGAGTACGCCCTGACCGAGGGCGACACCGGGTCCCCCGAGGTCCAGGTTGCGCTTCTGACGCACCGCATCGCTCACCTCACCGAGCACCTGAAGGAGCACAAGCACGACCACCACAGCCGTCGTGGCCTGTTGCTCCTGGTCGGTCAGCGCCGCCGGCTGCTGAACTACCTGGCGAAGAAGGACATCAACCGCTACCGGTCCTTGATCGAGCGGCTCGGCCTTCGCCGATGACTTCGCGAGGAGCGGCCCCCGAGACTCGGGTGGCCGCTCCTGGCGTATCCACGCCCTGGCGTGGCACAACTGAATATCGAATCACGTAAGACGTACGAGGCGACGCGAAGCGCGTGGCGGGATCACGACCGGTCCTCGGTAGTGGCTTTCGGGTAGTGCCAGATCTTTTGGCAAAGACCCGCGAGCCTCGATCGAAGACCGGTATCCCGGAAGCTCGCGCCTCGCAGTCGTCACACTGTGAGAGAGGGGTATCCCGTGTCGGGATCCACACGCGCGCCCATGGAGGGCGCCGAATTCGCTGAGGCCGTCATCGACAACGGCAGCTTCGGCACCCGCACCATCCGCTTCGAGACGGGCCGTCTGGCCCAGCAGGCCGCCGGCTCCGCCGCCGCCTACCTCGACGGCGACACGATGGTGCTGTCGGCCACCACGGCCAGCAAGAAGCCCAAGGACCAGTTCGACTTCTTCCCGTTGACGGTGGACGTCGAGGAGCGGATGTACGCGGCGGGCCGCATCCCGGGCTCGTTCTTCCGCCGGGAGGGCCGTCCTTCCGAGGAGGCCATCCTGACCTGCCGGCTGATCGACCGCCCGCTGCGGCCGTCGTTCGTGTCCGGTCTGCGCAACGAGATCCAGGTCGTCATCACGGTCCTGGCGCTGAACCCGGACAAGCTGTACGACGTGCTCGCGATCAACGCGGCGTCGATGTCCACCCAGATCGCCGGGCTGCCGTTCTCGGGCCCGATCGGCGCCACCCGCGTCGCGCTGATCGGCACCCAGTGGGTCGCGTTCCCGACGCACACCGAGCTCGAGGACGCCGTCTTCGACATGGTCGTCGCCGGTCGTGTCACCGAGTCCGGTGACGTCGCGATCATGATGGTCGAGGCCGAGTCGACCCCGACCACCTTCGACAAGGTCGCCGGTGGCGCGCAGGCGCCGACCGAGGAGATCGTCGCCGAGGGCCTCGAGGCCTCCAAGGCGTTCATCAAGACCCTGGTCGACGCGCAGTCCGAGCTGGCGGCCAAGGCCGCGAAGCCGACCGGTGAGTTCCCGGTCTTCCCGGACTACCAGGACGACGCGTTCGCCGCGGTCGAGGCCTCCGCGAGCGAAGAGCTCGCGCAGGCGCTGACCATCGCCGGCAAGCACGAGCGTGAGGACGCCACCGACGCGGTCAAGGCCGCCACGGTGGACAAGCTGGCCGCCGACTTCGAGGGCCGCGAGAAGGAGCTGTCCGCAGCGTTCCGCTCGCTGACCAAGAAGCTGGTCCGGCAGCGGGTGCTGAAGGACAAGGTCCGCATCGACGGCCGCGGGCTGGCCGACATCCGGCCGCTGAAGGCGCAGATCGGCGTGCTCCCGCGGGTGCACGGCTCGGCGCTGTTCGAGCGCGGCGAGACCCAGATCATGGGTGTCACCACGCTGAACATGCTCCGGATGGAGCAGCAGCTGGACACGCTCTCCCCGGAGACCCGCAAGCGGTACATGCACAACTACAACTTCCCGCCGTACTCGACCGGTGAGACCGGCCGGGTGGGTTCGCCGAAGCGCCGCGAGATCGGTCACGGCGCGCTGGCCGAGCGGGCCCTGGTGCCGGTGCTGCCGTCCCGCGAGGACTTCCCGTACGCGCTGCGTCAGGTGTCCGAGGCGCTCGGCTCGAACGGGTCCACCTCGATGGGTTCGGTCTGCGCCTCGACGCTGTCGCTGCTGAACGCCGGTGTGCCGCTGAAGGCGCCGGTCGCCGGTATCGCGATGGGTCTGATCTCCGGTGAGATCGACGGCGAGACGCAGTACGTCGCGCTGACCGACATCCTGGGCGCGGAGGACGCGTTCGGCGACATGGACTTCAAGGTCGCCGGTACGAAGGACTTCGTCACCGCCCTGCAGCTGGACACCAAGCTGGACGGTATCCCGGCCAGCGTGCTGGCCGGCGCGCTGACCCAGGCCAAGGACGCCCGCCTGACGATCCTGGACGTGATGGCCAAGGCCATCGACGCGCCGGGTGAGATGAGCGAGTTCGCGCCGCGGGTCATCTCGGTGAAGGTCCCGGTCGACAAGATCGGCGAGGTCATCGGCCCGAAGGGCAAGATGATCAACCAGATCACCGAGGACACCGGCGCCGACATCTCGATCGAGGACGACGGCACCGTGTACATCGGCGCGACCGACGGCCCGTCGGCCGAGGCGGCCCGGGCCGCGATCAACGCGATCGCGAACCCGACCATGCCGGAGAAGGGCGAGCGCTACCTGGGTACGGTCGTGAAGACGACCAACTTCGGTGCGTTCATCAGCCTGCTGCCGGGCAAGGACGGCCTGCTGCACATCAGCAAGCTGCGTCCGCTGGCCGGCGGCAAGCGCGTCGAGGCCGTCGAGGACGTGCTCTCGGTCGGTCAGAAGCTGCAGGTCGAGATCGCCGAGATCGACGACCGCGGCAAGCTCTCGCTGATCCCGGTCATCGAGGGTGAAGAGAAGGCTGAAGAGAAGGCTGCCGAGTCCGCCGAGTGATTCGAGCAACCACCAGCACACTGCTGAGCCCGGAGGCGGGCGGTCCGGTGAAACGGACCGTCCTGCCCTCCGGGCTTCGCGTGCTGTCCCAGTCGGTGCCGGGCTTCCGCTCGGTCACGTTCGGCCTCTGGGTCGGCGTCGGCTCCCGCGACGAGCCGGAGCAGCTGGCCGGTGCGACGCACTTCCTCGAACACCTGCTGTTCAAGGGCACCGAGCGCCGCGACGCACTGGAGATCTCCGCCGCGATCGACGCGGTCGGCGGCGAGATGAACGCGTTCACCGGCAAGGAGTACACCTGCTACTACTCGCGGGTGCTGGACTCCGACCTGCCGCTCGCGGTCGACGTCATCTGCGACATGATCACCTCCGCCACGCTGACGAACGCGGACGTGGAGAGTGAACGCGACGTCATCGACGAAGAGATCGCGATGCACGCCGACGAGACGTCGGACCACATCCACGACCTGTTCGCCGAGCAGCTGTGGGGCAGGTCCCCGCTCGGGCGTTCGATCACCGGTACGCCGGACTCGGTCGCCGGGCTGTCCCGCCAGCAGGTCGTGGGCTGGTACCGGCGCCGCTACAAGCCGTCCAACATCGTCGTCTCGGTGGCGGGCAACGTCGACCACGCCGAGGTGGTTCGCCTGGTCCGCAAGGCGTTCGAGCGTCATTGGGTGACGGCCGAGGCCGAGCCGGCCGCTGTACGACGTGGTTCCGGCAAGACCGTTCCGACGTACGGCGGGGTGCAGGTGCATCACCGGGACGTCGAGCAGGCGCACCTGGTGCTCGGGATGCCCGGGCTGGTCCGGAGCGACCAGCGCCGCTACATCGCCGGCGTACTGCACGGGATCGTCGGCGGCGGGATGTCGTCGCGGCTGTTCCAGGAGGTGCGGGAGAAGCGCGGACTGGCGTACTCGGTGTTCACGTTCGGTTCGGCGTACGCCGACTCGGGCATGGTCGGCGTGTACGCGGGCTGCCTGCCGAAGAAGGCCCCTGAGGTCCTGGACGTGATCCGCGGCGAGCTCGCGTCGATTGCCCGCGGCAACATCACCCCCGACGAACTGCTCCGCGGCAAGGGCCAGATGCGCGGCTCGGTCGTGATGGGCCTCGAGGACACCGGCGCCAAGATGACCCGGATCGCGAAGGCCGAACTCGTGTACGGCGAGCTCCCCACCGTCGACGAGATCCTGCACCGCATCGACTCCGTCACCCTCGATGACGTGACAGCCCTGGCCGCGGACCTCTACGCCGGCACCCCCGCTCTCACCGTCATGGGCCCCTTCAAGGAAGACAGCACCGCCTTCACCCTCTGACGTCCGAGGCGCATACTGGCGCCGAGGGGGCGGTCATGAGCACTATCGCGGCGGATATCCATGCACTCGAGGACTTGGCCACGGACTTTCGTGGCGACCTGATCCAGCCGGGCGACCCGGCGTACGACGAGCACCGGAGGGTCTGGAACGGGTCGATCGACCGTCGGCCCGGGCTGATCGCGCGCTGCACGGGAGTCGCCGACATCCGGTCGGCGCTCAAGTTCGCCCGTCGTACCGGTGGTCCGGTCGCGGTACGGGGCGGCGGCCACAGCTTCCCTGGGCACTCGACGTGTGACGGCGGCGTGGTGGTGGACCTGGCCCCGATGAAGGGCATCCGGGTCGACCCGGTACGCCGTACCGCGCGGGCGCAGGCGGGTGTGCTGCTCGGAGAGCTCGACCGGGAGACCCAGGCGTTCGGCCTGGCCACGCCGTCCGGGATCGTCACGCACACCGGTCTGGCCGGGCTCACGCTGGGCGGCGGGATCGGCTGGCTGATGCGCAAGTACGGGCTGAGCATCGACAACCTGCTCTCGGCCGACGTGGTCACTGCCGGCGGCGACCTGGTGACTGCCAGCCCCGACGAGAACGGCGACCTGTTCTGGGGGATCCGCGGTGGCGGCGGGAACTTCGGCATCGTGACCGAGTTCGAGTTCCAGCTGCACCCGGTCGGGCCGATCGTGTACGGCGGCCTGGTCGCGTGGCCCATGGACCGGTCGCCGGAGCTGATGCGCTTCTACCGGGACTGGATCACCGGTATCCCCGACGAGCTCACCACTGCGGTGATCCATCGCTGGTTGCCGTCCACGGCAGCGATCCCGGCCGAGCTGCACGGCCGGCCGGTGGTGGCGATCGTCGCCTGCTACGCCGGGCCGGTCGAGGACGGCGAGAAGGTGGTGGCCCCGCTGAAGGCGTTCGCGCCGTCGCTGCTGGATCTGGTGAAGCCGCAGCCCTACCTGGACCTGCAGGCGATGCTCGACCCCGGTTTCCCGCACGGCCGCTGGTATTACATCCGCGCCGGCGACGTGGCCGAGCTGTCCGACGAGGTGATCGACGTGGCCGTGGACCGCGGTCACGCCATCGATTCGCCGTACACCGCGTACCCGATCTTCCACCTCGGCGGCGCGATCTCCCGGGTGCCGGCCGACAGTACGGCGTTCGGCGGCCGGACGAGCGGGCACACCTTCAACTTCGTCGGCGCGACCGACGGCCCGGAAGGGTTCGAGGCCCAACGCGAGTGGGTCCGCGATTCCTGGCGCGCCCTCGAGCCGCACCTGTCCGGCGTCTACCTCAACTTCCTGAGCAACGAGGGCACCGACCGGATCCGGTCCGCGTACGGCGGTACGACGTACGACCGTCTGCAGGCTCTCAAGCGGAAGTACGACCCGGGCAACCTCTTCCACTTGAACCAGAACATCCCACCGCACTAACCTGCGGGGAGTTGTGTCGCGTCACGACGTGATCTGCCTCTGGATTCCACTCTGAACGGGATCGCACGCATTTGACGGTCGATGTGCCGCACTGGATGCACCCAGTGCGGTTTGGCCTGCCGTCATGCGAAAGAGGATCACCCGTGCTGGATGCGTTTCGTACTGCCCGTGAATCACTGCTCGATGCCGTCCGGATCACTCCGGGGTGGCTCGCGACGTACTCGGTTCTCCAACTGCTGCTGGCGATCTTGCCTGGAGCGCAGGTGGTGCTGATTCAGGACTTGGTCGACGCGGAGAACCCGTGGGGACCGTTGCTCGGCCTGACGGTCGTAGTCGGGTCGATGTATCCGCTGACCCAGGTGTCGAACATCGCCGGGCAGCGGATGATGCTGCGACTCCGCCTCGCCCTGCGGGTCGAGCTGGCCCGGGTCGCAGCCCGGCTGAGCCCGAGCCGGCTGGCTGAGCCCGAGGCGGTCAGGGACCTCGAGGCGAGCCAGACCGCGACACATCCGATGAGTGATGTCGCCGGGAAGCCCGTTCAGGTGCTGAGTGCCGCGGCCACGTCCGTCGTCCTGTGCATGGCGATCTCGTCGATCAACCTGCTGTCCGGGCTGCTGGTGCTGGCCGCGCTGGTGCCGACTGTCCTCGCGTTCACGCTGATCTCGCGGATGGAGGCGAAAGGCTGGCCGCGGGTGGGTGAGCACGAGCGGAAGGCGGCGTACGCGACCGAGCAGCTCATCCAGCAACGTCCCGGGACCGAGTTGGCCGTGCTCGGATCGGGATGGAAGGTCGCCGACCTGATCGCCGGCAGCCGCGCGCAGGCGACCTGGATCCTTGACCGGATGGTCCGTACGGCGATGTTGTACGAGCTGGGCGCGGCGCTGGCCACGGTGCTGCTGTTCGGCGGAGCCCTGATAGCGCTGGTGCTGGGTGGTGCGACCGGGGGAGCGGCGGCTGCGGCGGTGGCCGGGACGATCACGGGGCTCAATGCGATTCGGCAGTGTGGGTACGCGTTCGGCAGTATCGTCACCGCGGCTCCGCAGGCGGCGATCTACCGGCGGTTCGTGCGCAGCGTGCCGGACCGGCCTCGTCGTGCGGTGGTTCGGCACGTCGGTTCTGTTGCCTTGGACAACGTAACGTTCGGGTACCCGGGCGCCGCCGAGCCGACTCTTCGCGACGTGAGCATCGAAGCCCGCCGAGGCGAAATGGTTGCCCTGGTCGGCGTGAACGGGGCGGGCAAGTCGACAGCGATCAACTTGCTGGTCGGTTCGTTGCGCCCCGACAGCGGGCGGGTGCTGATCGACGGAGCAGACGCCGACGCGCTGGCCGAGGACGAGCGGCTCGCGCACTTCGGCCTGCTGGTGCAGGAGTTCGGACGCTTCGAGTTCACCCTCCGCGACGCCGTCACCCTCGGCGCGCCGGGCTCCGTCACGGACCAGGACATCCGCGAAGCGCTGGCGGACACCTTCGCCGCCGACCTTCCCCCGGACACCCAGCTCGGGCAGCAGTGGGGCGGCACCGGCATCTCCGGTGGCCAGTGGCAGCGCTTGGCGCTCGCGCGGATCCGCCTGCGCAACGCCGGCGTCTGGATCCTCGACGAGCCGACCTCCGCGATCGACGCCGAGGCAGAGCAGGAGATCTTCACCGACCTCCGCCGTACCAGCGCCGACCGCATCACGATCGTGGTCTCGCACCGAGCCTGGACCCTCCGCGAGATGGACCGCATCTACGTCATCGACGGCGGTTCGGTGGTACAGCAAGGAACGTACCCGGAGTTGATGTCCCAAGCGGCAGGCCGCTTCGCTCGACTCTTCGCGCAGCAGGCGACAAGTCGCTGACCAAACGGGTAGCTCGGTCTGGACGATTTGGCGGGCGTGCTGATCTCCGAAGGTCTGGGCGCGCGGTAACGGCCCACTTCGCGTGAAGCATGAGCGCGGAGCGGGTGAATCAGGCCGTCTGGCGCACGGGTGGCGGGTCGGGGTCGGACCAGGCGGGGCGAGTCACGGCAGGTTGGCCGTTGGCGAACGTGACTGTGATGCGGCCTTGGTGGATGTTGATGTGGTCGCGTTTGCAGACGAGGACGAGGTTGTCGAGAGCTGTCGAGCCGCCGTCGGCCCAGTGGACCACATGGTGGGCTTCACAGATCGAGGGCGGCGCGCCGCACGCGATGCAGCCTTTGTCGCGGGCGTTGAGGGCGTGGCGGATGGCCCGGGTGACGAAGCGGTGTTCGGCACCGACGTCGAGCGGTTCGGAGTCCGAGCCGAGCACCAGCGGGATCACCCCGGCGTCGCAGGCGAGTCGTCGGACGGCGGCGGCGGAGAGGAAATCGCCATGGACGAGGTCGCCAGAGCCGGTGCCTACCTTGAGGTCTTCCAGGTCGATGGTCACGGTGATGTGCGGTTTGATGTCGCCGTGGCCTGGTACGGCCGCGCCTGTGCCGGCTGCCGTGGCGAGAATGGCGGTGAGGGCGTCGGCCTGTCGCTTGCTGCGCGGCCGCGGATCACGTTCGCCGTCGGGGGTCTTGTGTGGTTTGGCGCCGGCGAAGATCAGGGTCTGGAAGAGTTCGGCGTTCTCGTCGGCGAGGTAGCCGCCGAAGGTGACGCCGCGATCGGCCGCTTTGATCCACAGGGCCTCGCGAGACGACGCTTCGTCCTCGTCGCCGTGGGGCTCGGGGCCGTCGGTGTCGAGCCGTTCGCGCATCTCCTTGCCGAGCTTGCGCAGGTCGGCCGGCGGGAGCAGACCGGCTGCCTCGACCATCGCTTCTTCGGCGACACGCAGGTCCTCGACCGGCACGCCGGCCGCGGTCGGCACTTTCTCGAGCGCGGAGACGATCGCGTCGGCTTGTCCCAGGTTCAGCTGTGTCCTGTCGACGGAGCTGGCGGGGTCGGCCGGGCGTTCGGTGCCGAGGGCCGCGTTCACGGCCGGGTACTTGTGCAGGGCACGAGCCAGGCGGAGGTCTCGGCGTACGTCGGCGGGATCCAGGCGGTAGCGGACCGAGAGCAGTTGCACGGTGTCGCGAGCGCCGACCTCCTGGGCGTAGCCGTCGGCGTCGAGCCCGGCTGACAGGTGGAGGCAGCGCACCTGGAGGCGCGCGATCTCGGCGCGTGCCGCGTCGAGAGCCGACAGCTTCTCGCCACCGCTCATCGACCAAACGGGTCGCTCGTCCAAGATCGCCATACCCACGACCTTAGACACACCAAAGGACGGTTTTCGACCCGTAGATCCCTTATGTGCAAGGGATTCCGCTTATCCACAGACACAAACATCACACTGCTCGATCGCCGGAAACGGATAGGCAGGCTCGCCGCGGCGCCGGCGGTTCGACCCCAGCAAGTACTGCGCTCGGCCGCGTGGACCGCTTGGCGTTGGTAACTTGGCCGGATGTCCGGACTCTGGCGGTTTGCCCTCGTGGCCTGGCGGGAGGCGCGAGGGCTTTCGGTGCTCACAGTTGCGGGCATCGTGGTGTCGGCTGCTGCGCCGATCTGGATGGCCGTGGCGATTGGGCAGGTTGTTGCTGGGGTTGCCAGAGCGGACGCGCCTCGGGTGGTGGGGTGGGCTGTTGTGGCCGGTGCATGTTTGTTGCTGCAGTGGGTTGGGGGTGCGCAGCAGCGGGCGGCAGCTACTGCGTTGGGGGAGCGGGTTGATGGGGTGCTGCAGCACGAGTTGATGAAGGCTGTGGCTGCGCCTAGTGGCGTGCGGCATTTGGAGGATCCTGCGACGGCGGCGCTGGTGGAGGTCGGGCGTGACACCTTGCGGGCGGACTGGGCGCGACCGGGTCGGCTCGCGAGCACGATCGGTGGTTTGGCCACCGGGCGGATCATTCTGCTGGCCTCGGGCATCATTCTCGCCGGTTTCCATTGGTGGCTCGGCGCAGGTTTGCTCGTGGCCGGTGTGTGGGCGGCGTACGAGGACCGGGTCGCATCCCGCACCGAGGCCGGGCACCACTACGGCGCAACAGAGTCGGCGCGCCGGATGCGGTACTTCAGCGATCTGGGAACCACCCCGCCGGCCGCCAAGGAGATCCGCCTGTTCGGGTTGCCGGAGTTCGTCGTCAACAGGCACGGGGAGACTTGGGCCGCGACGATGCAGCGGGTCCTGACCCCGGCCGGCCGTCGTCCGCTGGTTGCGACCGCGTTCCTCGGCGTTGTCGTGCTCGGCGGCATCGTGCTCGTGGTTCGCGAGGCGATGGCCGGTCGCCTCGCCGCCGGCCCGACCGCGACGTACGTCCAGACCTTCCTGGTCGCGCTGGGCGGCATCCAGCAGTCGTCCTGGTCCGGCCTGCAGACAGAGCTCGCCCTCGCGACCCTCGACCGGTACGACGAGGCGATGCGCGCGATCGCACCGATGGCCGGGCCCGCCAACGGATCGCAGCCGGCCACCGGGATGCCGCAACGGGAGATCGCCTTCCGCAACGTGTCTTTCAGCTATCCAGGCGCGAGCCGTCGGGTACTGAAGGACCTCGATCTGGCGATTCCAGCCGGGCAGTCCCTCGCGGTCGTCGGCGCCAACGGTGCCGGCAAGACCAGCCTCGTCAAGCTGCTGTGCGGTCTGTACGAACCGAACGAAGGCTCCATCCAGATCGACGGTGTCGAGCTGCGAGACCTCGACACGGACGACTGGCGTCGCAGGCTGGCGGTGGTCTTCCAGCAACCGGTGCGGTTGCCGATGTCGGCGTACAGCAATGTCCGATTCGGCCGCGGTGCTGCAGACATTGAGGTCGCGGCCGAACGGGCAGGAGCGAAGACCATTGTCGAGGCGTTGCCGAACGGCTGGGACACGGTGCTCTCGGCCGAGTTCGACGGCGGTGTCGAGCTGTCCGGCGGCGAGTGGCAACGGCTAGGCCTCGCGAGAGCGCTGTACGCCGTCCAACAGGGCGCGTCCGTACTGGTACTGGACGAGCCGGCCGCGCACCTGGACGCCCGCTCCGAAGCAGAGCTGTACCGGCGTTTCCTCGACCTGACCGCCGGGCTGACGACGATCCTGATCTCGCACCGTTTCTCCACGGTGCGCCAGGCCTCGTCCATCGTCGTACTCGACGAAGGCAGGGTGATCGAGCAGGGATCGCACGACGAGCTGCTCCAACGGGACGGCACCTACGCCCACTTGTTCCGCCTTCAAGCGGCTCGTTTCGAGGGAGGCCCGGAGTGAAGTCATGGGTCGCCACCGCCCGTCTGCTGATCGGACTCGGCTGGGAGATCGGTCCGGGCCTGTTCACGCTCTACACCGTCGTCACGATGTCGAGTTTCGTCAGCCCGCTGCTCGTCGCACTCGGCGTACGGCCACTGGTCGACGGCGTAGTGTCCGGCGAACCACGGCAGATAGTTGCCGGAGGCATCGCGGTCGCCGTCGCACTGACCTTCGTGCTGGTGGCCCCGATCGGCTATCGCTGGGCAACGATCCGGATGCGCGAACGCTCCAGTTTTGTCGCCGAGCGCAGAGTACTGAGGCTGGCCGCGGGTGCGCCGCAGATCCAGCACTTCGAGCGACCCGAGTTCCTGGACCGATTGCAGACACTGCGGCGAGAGGCGCCGGACCTCGCGGACAGCGTCACGATGCCGTTCATCGGCCTGTTCGTCGTGGCCCAGTTGGTGATCAGCACTGTCCTCCTGGCTGACCTGAAGCCCGTGCTGGTGGTGCTCCCGCTGGTGGCGATTCCCTCGCTGTGGTTGAGCCGCCGGGCCGAACGGATTCGCAGAAAGTCGGAGCTGGAAGCGGCTCCGCAACGGCGGCTCGCGCAGCAACTGTTCATGCTGTCGGTCGCTCCGACCTCGGCACAGGAGCTGCACGTCGCCTCGATGGGCGATGAGCTGCTCCATAGCCACCGAGAAGCCGCGGACAAGGCCAACACAATCGCTCACCGGGCGCTCTTCCGATCGGTCCTGATCGGGTCCGTCGGCTGGTCCGTGTTCCCGCTCGCGTACGTCGGCGCAATGGTGCTGATCCTGCAAGAGGCGAGTGTCACCCCAGGTGACGTGGCCTTGGCGCTCGCGCTCGCCGGCGCCGTGGTGAGTGCGGCGAACAGGGTCCTCGACCTGGCGGGCACCGTACTGCGGGTTCGTACGACGGCCGAGCACTACTTCTGGCTTGCGCAGCAGGCCGACAAGGAACCAGGCACCGCGCCGACGCCGGATCGGCTGACGCACGGCATCGAACTGAAGCAGGTCACCTTCGGGTACGGCGCAGGCGATCGCCTCGCGCTCCCCGGGACCGACCTGTTCCTGCCCGCCGGCCGCACGGTCGCGATCGTCGGCGAGAACGGCGCGGGCAAGTCGACCTTGGTCAAGCTCCTCACCGGCATGTACCGGCCGGCCTCGGGTGCGGTGCTGGTCGACGGCGTCGATCTCGCCACGATGGACCTCGAGGCGTACCGGCAGAAGGTCAGCGCCGGTTTCCAGGACTTCGTCCGGTACCAGCTGACGGTCGGCGAGGCCGTTGCGGTCGGCGGACTGTCCGAGCCGCCGGACCAGGTGCGCACCGCCCTCAGCAAGGCGGATGCGAGCTTCGTGGACACATTGCCGCAAGGGCTCGACACCCAACTCGGTACGTCGTGGGTCGACGGCGTCGAACTCTCCGGCGGGCAATGGCAGAAGCTGGCGATCGCCCGCGCACTCGTCCGCCCGGCGCCGCTGCTGATGATCATGGACGAGCCGAGCGCATCGCTGGACCCCCAGACCGAGGCGGCCGTCTTCGACCGGTTGGCCGCCGAAGCGCGCGCCGGACGTGCCGACGGGCGGATCACGTTGCTCATCTCACATCGCTTCTCCACCGTGCGCTCGGCGGACCTCATCGTGGTACTGGAAAACGGCCGCGTGAGCGAGCGCGGTACCCACGACGAGCTGATGGCAACGGGCGGCACGTATGCCGAGCTTTACCGTCTGCAAGCGGCTGGCTACCGATAAGTGCGCAACTGTGCGCAGAAGCGAGTTTAGATCAAATCTGACCTGTCATCTGATGACTCTGGCGTACTGATCTGATTAAGTGGGGCCTCGCTCCGCAAGTGAGGGCTGGTCATCTGAGGTCTTGGCAAAGTAACGCCTGAGTTACGCGCCGCTGCTTTGTCCCTGACAACGTTGACATGTGCAGTTTCGACCAGCCACCATGACGCTTGATCCGCCCGCCTAGCGGCCCTCCCGCCGAGGAAGTTGGTTTGACCGTGCGACGTCTGACTGGGGTAGTGGGGGTGGCACTGGGATTGGCTCTGGTGCTCGCCTCGTGTGGAGACGGGAAGAGCAGCGGCTCCGGCAGCGGCTCCGGCAGCAAGAGCGAGGTCATCGCGATCGCTGCCGATCCGCTGGAGTACATCAACCCGCTGAACGAGAACGGCAGTCCGGGCATCCAGGTCGCGATGGCGATGTTCGCCCCGCTGGTGACCACGGACCCGGAGACCGGCAAGCTGCAGAACGTGATGGCCGACTCGGTCACGCCGGACAAGACCAGCCAGACCTGGACGATCAAGCTGAAGGCCGGCAACACGTTCCAGAACGGCCAGCCGCTGACCGCGAAGGACTACGTGGACAGCTGGAACATGACCGCGATGGGCTCGAACGCCTGGAAGAACAACGGCTTCTTCTCCAAGGTCGAGGGGTACGACGCCCTGAACCCGCCGACCGCGGACGGCGCCACGCCGAAGCCGACCGCGGTGAAGACGCTGAGCGGCCTGAAGCAGATCGACGACCTGACCTTCTCGGTCAAGCTGAAGGTGCCGTTCTCGCAGTTCGGCCTGACGCTGCAGTACCTCGGCCTCGCGCCGCTGCCCGAAGAGGTGCGGAAGAACCCGGACGCGTACAAGCGCAAGCCGATCGGCAACGGCCCGTTCAAGCTCGCCGCCGACTGGAACGCCGGTGACGACATCAAGCTGGCCAAGTGGGACGGCTACAAGGGCACCGCCCCGCAGGCCGACTCGATCACCTATCGGTTCATCCCGAACGCGGACACGGCGTACAACGAGTTCCTGGCCGGCAACGTGGACTTCGTGGACGTGCCGTCGACCAAGGTGAAGAGCTTCAAGACCGACGCCCCGGACCAATGGGTGACCAGCATCAGCTCCGGCGCCAACTATCTGGTGATCCCGGCCTGGGACCCGCGCTTCAAGAACCCGAAGCTACGGCACGCGTTCTCGGAGGCGATCGACCGGAAGGCGTTCGCCGACCTCGTCGGTCTGTCCGAGCCGGCCAAGGGCCTGGTCGCGCCGGACATGGCCGGCTACCGCGACAACGCCTGCAAGTACTGCGATTTCGACGCTGCCAAGGCCAAGCAGCTGTTGCAGGAGGCCGGCGGTTTCTCCGGCCCGCTGAACATCAACTACAACACCTCGTCGGCGACCGGCCAGATCTTCGCCGAGGCGATCGGCAACATGCTCCGGCAGAACCTCGGCCTGACCGTCAAGTACACCGGCAAGCAGAGCTCGGAGATCGGCGAGCTCGCCGACAGCCGCAAGCTGGACGGGCTGCGCTTCAGCGGCTGGGGTCACGACTACCCGTCGATCGAGGACTACCTGACGCCGATGTTCAAGTCCAACGGTGACGCGAACTTCGCCGGTTACGCCAACCCGGCGCTGGACGCCGTACTGGCCAAGGGCGACGCCGAGCCGGACCCGGAGAAGGCGATCAAGCTGTACCAGCAGGCCGAGGACATCGCGCTCGAGGACATGCCGCTGATCCCGCTCTACACGAAGTCGAACGCGTACCTGCACTCGGCCAAGATCGAGCCGCGGGTGTCGAAGTTCGTCGGAGTATCGGCACTCTGGGCAACTTTCAAGTGATCCGTTTCATCCTGCGCCGTGCAGTGGCGGCGGTACCGATCGGTGTGCTGGTGACGCTGGGGGTCTTCGCGCTCGTCTTCGCGATGCCCGGGGACCCCCTGCGGGAGCTGGCCGGCGACAAGCCGATCCCCGCCGCGGTGCTGGCGGCCAAGCGCGCGCAGTACCACCTGGACGACCCCTTCATCGTCCAGTACCTGCTGAGCATGAAGGACATCCTCACCGGCCACTTCGGTACGACGTTCGCGGGCGCGGACATCGCCGACCAGCTCCGGCTGCGGATCCCGGTGACGCTGAAGCTGACGCTGCTGGCGAACGTCGTGCAGTGGACGCTGGGGCTGTTCTTCGGGATCTACGCCGGCTTCAAGCGCAACGGCTGGGTCGACCGGTCGTTGCTGCTGGCAACACTCGTGCTGCTCGCGGTGCCCGGACTGGTGGCGTACTTCGCCGCGCAGTACCTGTTCGGGGTCGAGCTGAAGTGGTTCCCGGTGTCCGGTGTGCTGGAAGGGTTCCCGCGCTCGTACCTGCTGCCCGCGCTGGTGATCGGCGTCCTCGGGTTCGCCGGCCTGGCCCGGCTGCTGCGGACGTCGATCGTGGAGACGGTGAACGCCGACTTCGTGAAGACCGCGCGGGCCAAGGGCCTCGGCGAGCAGCGGGTGCTGTGGCGGCACATCCTGCCGAACGCGCTGCTGCCGGTGGTCACGTTCATCGGGCTCGATCTGGCCGGCATGTTCGGCGGCGCGATCATCACCGAGAGCATCTTCAACCTGCCGGGGCTCGGCCAGTTCATGTTCCAGGCGATCAAGCTGAAGGAGGGCGGCGTCGTGGTGCTGCTGTCGACGCTCGCGTTCATCTCCTTCATCCTGATCAACCTGCTGATCGACCTCCTGTACGGCGTCCTGGATCCGAGGGTGCGCAATGTCTGAACAGATCACCGCGGCGGTCGGCGCCGAGGCGCAGGAAATCGGCGACGGCCGCACCCTGTCCAACCGCGAGCTGCTCCGGGCCCTGCTGCGCAAGCCGCAGTTCATCGTGTGCAGCCTGCTGCTGCTCGCGTTCTTCACGATGGCGGCGGTGCCGAAGCTTTTCACGTCCGCCGATCCGAGGTTCTGCGAGCTGGCCAAGAGCCGTCAGGGCCGCAGCTCGGGGCATCCGTTCGGGTTCGACATCCAGGGCTGCGACTACTTCGCGAACGTCATCTACGGCGCGCGGCCGTCGGTGCTGGTCAGTATCTGTGCGAGTTTCGGCGTGTTCGTGCTGGCCGGCTCGCTCGGTCTGCTGGCCGGGTACTTCCCGGGTTTCGTCGACGCCCTGATCTCGCGGACCGCCGACGTGCTGTTCTCGATCCCCGGCATCGTGGTGCTGATCGTGATCCTGAACTCGGTCGCCAACCGGAGCATCTGGATCATCGTCGGCGTCATCCTGCTGATCGGCTGGCCGGGCGGGATGCGGCTGATGCGGGCCACGGTCTTCTCGGTCCGCAACCGCGAGTACGTCCTCGCGGCCCGGTCGATCGGCGTACCGCCGGTGCGGATCCTGCGCAAACACGTGTTCCCGAACGCGATGGCGCCGCTGCTGGCGATGACCACGCTCGGCATCGGCGGCATGGTCGGGCTCGAGGCCGCGCTGACGTTCCTCGGGGTCGGGCTGCAACCGCCGTCGATCTCCTGGGGTTCGCAGTTCGGCGTCGCGGCGTCGTACCGGGACACGCCGCACCTGTTCATCTGGCCGGCGTTGTTCATCTCCACGATGACGATCTCGTTCATGATCATCGGCGACTCGATCCGGGACGCCCTCGACCCGAAGCTGATGCGATGACTGCCACTGGCGAAGTACTGCTGAAGGTCGACGATCTCACCGTCGAGTTCGACACTCCCCGGGGTCCGGTGCGGGCCGTCGACGGGGTGTCCTGGCAGGTGCGGGCCGGCGAGATGCTTGCGATCCTGGGGGAGTCTGGATCCGGTAAAAGCGTCTCGACGCAGGCGCTGACAGGGATCCTGGAGATGCCGCCGGGCCGGATCGTGTCCGGTACGGCGGAGTACCGCGGCGCGGACCTGATCCAGATGACCACCCGCGAACGGCGCCGGATCGTCGGCGACCGGATCACGATGGTGTTCCAGGACTCGCTGTCGGCGCTGAACCCGGTGCAGTCGGTCGGGACCCAGATCGCCGAGTGTTACCGGGTACACCGCGGGATGTCGAAGCGGGACGCTCTCAAAAAGGCAGCGGAGATGCTCGACCAGGTGCGGATCCCGGCCGCCGCGCAGCGGGTGAAGGACTATCCGCACGAGTTCTCCGGCGGGATGCGGCAGCGCGTGATGCTGGCGATGGCGCTCGCGCTGGATCCCGACGTACTGATCGCCGACGAGCCGACCACGGCGCTCGACGTGACCGTGCAGGCGCAGATCCTGGAACTGATCGCCGAACTGCAGGCCGAGCGGGACATGGGCGTGGTGCTGATCACGCACGACCTCGGCGTGGTCTCGGACGTCGCCGACAACGTCGTCGTGATGTACGCCGGCCACGTGGTCGAGCGGGCCGCGACGGCGGAAGCCCTCGAGCACCCCGTACACCCTTATACCGAAGGGCTTCTGGGCTCGATGCCGTCGGCCGAGCTCAAGGGCCAGGAGCTGCCGACGATCCCCGGGACGCCGCCGTCGCTGCGGGCGATCCCGTCCGGCTGCGCGTTCCGGACCCGGTGCCCGATCGCGGTCGACGACTGCGCGGCCGAGGTGCCGCCGTTGCTGACGATCGCGCCCGGACGTGAGGCCGCGTGTATCCGGCGTACGTCGCTCGCTCAGAGGGAGGCGGTCTGATGGCCGACGAGTTGCTGGTGGCAACGAACGTCGTGAAGCACTACGACATCAGCCCGGCGCTGAACTTCGGCGCCAAGACCGTCGTCCGCGCGGTCGACGGCGTCGACGTGACGCTGCGCAAGGGCGAGTCGCTCGGCATCGTCGGCGAGTCCGGCTGCGGGAAGTCGACGCTGGTCCGGCTGCTCGCCGCCCTGGAGAAGCCGACGGCGGGGCAGATTGAGTACAACGGCGTGGACGTCAGCAAGCTCCGGGGCCGCGAGCTGCGGCGCTGGCGACGCAACGTCCAGGTGGTGTTCCAGGACCCGTACTCGAGCCTGAACCCGCGGATGCGGGTCGGCGAGATCGTCGCCGAGCCGTTCGAGGTGCACTCGGACGTCGGCAAGGGCGTCGAGATCCGGACCCGGGTTCGTGAGCTGCTCGAGCTGGTCGGTCTGCGCCCCGAGGACGAGACCAAGTTCCCGCACCAGTTCTCCGGCGGGCAGCGGCAGCGGATCGGGATCGCGCGGGCGATCGCGCTGAATCCCGACGTACTGCTGTGCGACGAGCCTGTCTCGGCGCTCGACCTGTCGGTGCAGGCGCAGGTGGTGAACCTGTTGATGCGGCTGCAGCGCGAGCTTGGTCTCAGCATCATCTTCGTCGCCCACGACCTGTCCGTCGTCCGGCACGTCTCCGACCGGGTCGCGGTCATGTACCTCGGCAAGGTCGCCGAGCTGGGCGAGCACCAGCACGTGTACGACGTACCCGCGCATCCGTATACGCAGGCGCTGCTGTCCGCCGAGCCCGGTCTGGCGCGGCAGGGGCGGCAACGGATCGTGCTGGCCGGTGACCCGCCGTCGCCGGTGATGCCGCCGTCCGGATGCAGGTTCCACACCCGATGCCTGCGGGCGGAGGCCAAGTGCAGTACCGACGTACCGGAGCTCCGGGAGATCAAGTCCGGCCAGACCGTCTCGTGCCACTTCGCGGAGGCCGCGCAAACCGCCTACTCAACCGCCTGAGGGATAGCAGTCGGGTGATGGCCTAGGGTTGCGGCCGTGAGTACGGTTTCCTCGGCAGGCAGACGGTTCGTCCTGCTCACCGGGGTGATCGTGGTGGCCGGCGGGCTGGCGGCGTGGTGGATTCTCACCGCGGGACGGGCCGCCAACGAGGGATTCGACATCACCGACGAGGGCTACTACCTGCTCTCGTACCGGTGGTGGGACAGGAACCCGCTGGCGTTGACCGGCGTGCAGTATCTGTACGGCCCAGTGTTCGAGTGGTTCGGGTACGACATCGTGAAACTCCGGTTCTTCCGGCTGTTCACCGTGGTCGTCGTACACCTCGTCTTCGGGTACAGCTTCATGCGCTGGTTGCGCGGACGACGGCCAGGGCTGCCGCCGACCCGGCTGTGGGAGGCCGCGGGTACGGCGGTCGTTCTCGCCGCGGGCGGGATGTGTTATAGCTGGCTGCCGCAGTCGCCCGGCTACAACGATGTGGTGCTGCTCGGGGCGCTGAGCTTGGTGTCCTGCGTGCTGTGGATGGCGACCGCGGTCGATCGCGGTACGCCGGTCCCGTACTGGATCTTCATCGTCGCCGGCCTGGTGATCGGCGTGATGGTCCTGGCCAAGTGGACCTCGGTCGTGGTGATCGGGCTGATCGTGATCACCGCGGTGGTCGTACTGGCCGGTCAGGGCGGGCGAGCCGTTGCCCGCGGCATCCTTTTCGCGCTCGGCGGTCTGGCCCTCGTCGCGCTCGTCGTGCAGCTTTTCGTGGTCCGGCTGAACGTGGCGGTGCCGGGGATTCTCGACGTCAACAGGTTCATCGCCGGTACGTCGTACTCGCCGGCCGAGCTGCTGCAGCTCTACTGGTCGAGCACCATGAAACTGATCGGTCAGACACTGAGCGCGCACGGCCTCCTACTCCTCGCGACTGCCGTGGCGGTCGTCGCCCGCTGGCGCCGGCTCCGGATCGCCGCCGCGGTCTTCGCCCTGGTGGCGCTGATCCTGTCCGTCCGACGGGTTGTCGTCGACGACGGCGCAGTGGGCGGCTCTCAACACATCCCGATGTACGCCGAGACGCTGCTGGCCGCCGTACTGGTCGCCGTCGTGGCCGCTGCCGGTGCCGTGATCGCGGGCCGTGCCGGCGTCACTCCCCGCTCCCGGTTGAGCCGCGAGAACACGCGGACCTGGGTGATTCTGTCCCTGCTCGTGCTGCTGCCGCTCGTGCAGGCGTTCGGCACGAACACGCCGCTCTTCACGATCGGCTTCAACGCGTTCGCCGCCTGGGCAGCGGTCATGATCGCCGTACTGACCGGCATCTGGGCGACCCCGATCGTGGCGCGGGTGACGGTCGGACTGGTGCTGGTCGGGTCCCTGGCCGCGACCGCGACGATCGCGTACACCGGCCTGTTCCGGTACCCGTACCGCTCCGTCGGCCACTCGCAGCTGACCGCGGCCGCGACGATCCCCGCGTTGGACGGCATGTACCTGTCGCCGCCGGCCGAGGAGAACTTCAGTCGCCTGGCCGCCGATCTCCGCCCGTACACCGAGCCGCCCGGACGGCCGATGCTCGCCTTCGACAAGATGGCCGGCCTGGTGCTGATGCTCGGCGGCCGCCCGCTCGGCGAGGCCTGGATCGCGCCCAAGGAGCGCGGGCGGACCGCGGCCGGTATCGAGGAGGTCTGCCGGAAGGAGCGCCCGTCCCGGCCGCCGCTCGTGATCCTGAACCGGGAGATCTCCGACCTGGAGATCAACGCTCTGCGCAGCTGCGGGCTGGACTTCCGCGCCGACTACGAACAGCTGGCGCCCGCGCGGCAGACGATCGGCCTGGCTGTCTGGATCCCGAAGGCCGAGCGGCCGGTCCCACCGGCCGGATGAGATCCTGAACCCCGGAGTTCGGACAGACTGTTCCCTCGATCGGGGAAGAAAGGGTGTCGCATGATCAAGGTCGGTGTCCTGGGGGCCAAGGGCAGGATGGGCGCTCAGACGTGCCTCGCGGTCGAGGAGGCTGCCGACTGTGAGCTCGTCGCGCAGCTCGACCAGGGCGACGCGCTCGACGCGCTGACCGAGGCCGGCGCCGAGGTCGTCGTCGACTTCACCCGGCCCGAGGTCGTGATGGACAACCTGGCCTGGTGCATCGAGCACGGTATCCACACGGTCGTCGGCACCACCGGCTTCGACGACGAGCGGCTCGCGACGCTGCGCGGATTCCTGGAGGAGTCCCCGGAGACCGGCGTACTGATCGCGCCGAACTTCTCGATCGGCGCCGTGCTGATGATGCAGTTCGCCGCGAAGGCCGCGCCGTACTACGAGTCCGTCGAGATCGTCGAGCTGCACCACCCGGACAAGGTGGATGCTCCGTCCGGCACGGCCCGGCGTACGGCGGAACTGATCGCGGACGCCCGCCGCGAGGCCGGCTCGGGCCCGATCCCGGACGCCACCACGACGGCACTCGACGGCGCCCGCGGCGCGGACGTCGAGGGGATCCGGGTGCACGGCGTCCGGCTGCGCGGCCTGATCGCGCACCAGGAGGTCCTGTTCGGCGACGAGGGCGAGACGCTGACGATCCGGCACGACTCGATGGCCCGGGTCTCGTTCATGGCCGGCGTCCTGCTCGGCGTACGGCGGATCGGCGGCGCGCCCGGTCTGACAGTCGGGCTCGAGCACTTCATGGACCTCTCCTGACATGAGGGCCAAGCAGACCGCGATCCTGCTGGCGGTCGTGTTGGTCGCGTACGCGGTGCTGATCGGCTGGCGCGGTGTGCTGCTGATCAAGGTCGGTACGCCGGTGTCGGTCGTACTCGGGCTCGCGGTCCTGGTGATCCCGCTGATCGGCGCGTACCTGGTTTGGCGCGAAATCCAGTTCGGGCGACAGACCGAGCTCCTGGCCCGCGAACTGGAGGCGGTAGGCGGTCTGCCAGTCGACGATCTGCCGCGCCGGCCGTCCGGCCGAGTGGACCGGGCCGCCGCGGACGAGGCCTTCGGGCGGTACAAGGCGGAGGCGGAAGCGGCCCCCGAAGACTGGCGGGTCTGGTTCCGGCTGTCGACGGCGTACGACGCCGCGGGTGACCGGAAACGAGCCCGGGAAGCCATGCGAATGGCGATCGCACACCACGATCGGACCGCATGAGTTCTGGGGGAGTTCCCCGGGATAACTGACAACCGGGTGTGGAACGCGATATTTTCGCTGGTACGTGGCAGCCGCCACGTAAAGGTCGGAGACTGGGTGGGGCCGTCCTGTGCCATCAGACGGATCTCGCCGCGGCACGGGCGACGGACAAGGAGCTGGGTTCGGCGGACTACTGCGCCGGCACCGACGGGAGGCGGGGCTGTCGCAGGAAGCGCTGGCCGAACGCGCCGGTCTCAGCGTCGACGCGATCGCGGCGTTGGAGCGAGGACGCCGGCGTGCGCCGCGGGCGCAGACACTGCGTCTGCTCGCGGACGCCCTGCGGCTCGGTGAGCCGGAGCGGTCCCTCCTGACGGCGGAGGCGCGCAAGGAGGCCGGCACCGTACGGCCGCCGATGCGGCAACCACCCGTGCCGATCAACGAGCTGATCGGACGGACGACCGAGCTCACCGCAACGACGCGCCTGCTGGGGCAGCATGTGACTCGTTTGCTGACCTTGACCGGACCGGGTGGTGTCGGCAAGACCCGGCTCACCTTGGCCCTCGCGGGCGACGTGGCGGACAGCTTCCCGGACGGCGTCTGCTGGGTGCCGCTCGCGTCGGTCACCGACGCCGCGGCCGTCGCTCCCGCCGTCGCCGCGTCGGTCGGCATGCATCTGCTGGAAAGCACGCGGCTGGTCGAAGAGATCGCTGCGCAGATCGGCCGGAGCACGATGCTGCTCGTGCTCGACAACTGCTCGCACCTGGTCGCGACGGTCGGGCAGGTCTGCTCGACCTTGCTCGAGTACTGCCCGAACCTGGCGATCCTCGCGTCCAGCCGCGAGCTGCTACGACTGCCGGGCGAGAGCGTGTACGTCGTACCCGCGCTGGCCCTGCCGCACGACGAAGACCGGTTGGAGTCGTCGGAAGCGGTGCGGCTGTTCGTCGAGCGCGCCAGCGCCCGCGGCTACGACCCGACCGGCGAGCTCGACCAGGTCGCGCGCGTCGTACGCCGCCTGGAAGGCATGCCGCTCGCGATCGAGCTGGCCGCGGCGCGGACGAACGTGATGACGATCGAGGAACTGGCGGGCGAGCTCGAGACGTCGTTCGGCATCCTGGCCGGCGGCCCACGCACCGCGTCCCCTCGCCAGCAGTCGATGTACGGCGCGATCGAGTGGAGCCACGCACTGCTCAGCGAGGCCGAGCGGCAGGTGTTCGCCCGGCTGTCGGTGTTCGCGGGCGGCTGGACGCTGGGCGCGGCCGCAGCGGTCATGCCCGGTGGCGCCACCCGGGTCGAGGCTTTGGACCTCATCGGGCGGCTGGCCGACAAGTCGCTGATCCGGGTGGTCAGGCGCGGCGGCATCGCGCGGTACTACATGCTCGGCGTGATCCGGGAGTTCGCGGCCGACCGTCTGCGGGCCGTGGGGCAGACGGACGAGGCTGCCGAGCAGCACGCGCGGTACTACGTCGGCCTGGCCGAGGAATCTGAGAACCACCTGCGTGGTCCGGGGCAGGGGGAGTGGCTCGACCGGTTGGACCGTGAGCTCTCGAACCTGCGATCCGCGATGGCATGGGCGTTGCGGACCAGCGCGGTCGACGAGGCACTCCGGCTGGCCGGTGGGCTGTGGCTGTTCTGCTACCTTCGCGGGCACTACGCCGAGGGCAGCCAGTGGCTCGAGCGGGCCCTGCAACTCGGCGACTCGGTGCCGCCCGAACGGATCGCGGAGCTTGCGCCCGTGTGCGCGAAAGCGAATCTGGGCGCCGGGACGCTGGCGTTCCTCCAGTGCGAGTACGACGCCGCGACCGAGCGACTCCAGATCGCGCTCCGGCAGTACAAGGAACTCGGCGACACGTCCGGTACCGCGTTGGTCCTGCAACGCCTTGGCGGCGTCGCACGCGAGCGCGGCGACTACGGGGCAGCGGAAGATCTGCACTGCGAGAGCTACGACCTGTACGAGAGCCTCGGCGACCGGGCCGGGATGGCCTGGGCCCACAACCACCTCGGCTTCGTGGCCTGGCTCCGCGGCGATCTCGAGATCGGCGCGCGCCGCTGCCGACGGGCTCGCGACAGCTTCCGGGTCGTCGGTGACGGCGAAGGACTCGCCTGGTCGCTGATCAGCCTCGGCGCGATCGCACAGTACGGCGGGGAGCTGGTCGAGGCCGAGGACCTGTTGCAGGAGAGCCTCGCGCTGTCGCAACGGCTCGGGTACCGCGAGGGTGTCGCCTGGTCGCTGAACCAGCTCGGCATCGTCGAACGCCGACGTGGCCTGACCGACCGCGCCGTACACCTGCTCGACGAAAGCCTCGCCGAGCATCGCGATCTCGGGGATCGGTGGCGGTCGGCCAGTGTGCTCGAGGAGCTCGCTGCCGTCGCACAGCAACGCGAACGCAGCGAGTACGCCGCTTTCCTGCTCGGTGCCGCCGACGGGGTCCGCGAAGTCATCCGGGCGCCGGTGCCGGAGATCGAGAAGGCCGGCTGCGAGGCCACCCGAGCCGCGGTCGAAGCGTCGCTCGAGCGCCGGGCCTTCCGGGCCGCCTGGTCGGCCGGCCGCGCGGCGCCACTGGCCGCGGTCGCGGACGGTTACCCGCCGCCTGGCATGGCCTCGCGAGGCACCACGACCTGGGGGATCGACGATGCCCCGCGAGGGATCTAAGGGCGCGGATCCAGATTCGTGGCCCGGCCGGCTGTGTCCTCTGTCTGACCCCCCAGGCAGTCCCCCCACCTCACAGCCGGCCGAAGCCACGTCGGCGATGGTCACCGTCGTCGAGCCCTCCCAGTCGACGTCCGGGTCCTCCGCGCTTCCTCAAGGTTGCCGCGATCACGCTCTGTCGCACAGGGACGGAACCCTGACATCGCCCTGACAAATTTGTCCTGACAACGAAATCCCCGGCCGGATTTCGCCGACCGTGACCGCGATCTGCCGGTCCGTAGGGGAATTCGGCCGGCTTCTCAAACGGTCGTTACGGCAGATATCCGGAAACAGCTTTGGTGAATCGGGCGATCTTCCGTAAAGGAGCACCACCGGTGCCCTCGTCGAGGCCCGGCTCCTCGGCGTCGGGTGCGGGGATGCCTTCGCCGGCGCAGCTCACGTCCTTGGCCGGTGCGACCCCGGTGGTGAGGAACGTGTTGACGATCCGGTCGGCGCAGCGGTTCACGCCGCCGTAGATGCCGTGGTCGCCCTCGCCCGTGACGGTCAGCAGCCGCGAACCGGCGTACCGGCGGTGGGCTGCCGCGGCGAGGCCGTAGTTGGTCGCCGGGTCGTGCACGGACTGCACCATGAGCGTTGTGGGCAAGCCTTTGCCGGTCGGCGTGGGCATCGTCAGGTTCGGACGGTCCCAGTAGAAGCAGGGGCTCTCGGACATCGTCCAGCCGACCAGCGGGAAGTGCGGACCGAGGCGCGCGGCGAGCTGTTCGCCGTACTCGCGGCCTTGCGGCCAGGCCGTGTCGTTGCAGGTGATCGCGGTGAACGTCGCGTCCTCGGCGTCGTCCTCACCAAGCGTCCGGAGCCCGACGGGCGATCGGCCGGCGCGCGCGACGAGCTGCTGCTGCCGGGCCTTGGAGAGCGCGTCGACCTGGCGTTGCGCGGCCCGCGGGCCGCCCTTTGCCTGCAATTCGGAAAGGTCATGAAGAAAGAGCAGGTCGGCCGCGAGGGAATGGAAATCGAGCTTCGAGTACATATCCCCGGTGACCATCAGGTCGAGGGTGTTCTCGTCGTACCTGACGTTGACCGCGCCGTCCAGGAACTCCTCGGTCGCGGGCTGCTCCTTGAGGGCCCGTCGTAACCGTTCGTAGAGGCGGATGACCGCACCCGGTGTCCCGCCGAGGTGCAGCTGGTCGTCGTACTTCGCCGCCCACGGCGCGAAGTCCTCGCGGAACCGGCGCTCGAACGCCTGCGGCTGGCTGACGAACGTGTCCAGCCAGGTCCCGGTGAAGTCCGTGTTCGAGTCCAGCACGAAGCGGCCGACGTGCTCGGGGAAGTAGGTCTGGTAGTACGCCCCGAGCCAGGTGCCGCCGGAGTACCCGACGTAGTCCATCTTGTCGAAGCCGAGCAGCCGCCGGATCAGGTCCATGTCCTGCACCGTCTGCGCGGTGGTGATGTAGGGGAGCAGGCCGCGGGACTGCTGGTCGCAGTACGTCTGCGCCATCTCCGAGGCCTCGGAGATCAGGTCGCGGGTCGCGGGATCGCGGTCGCGCGCGTCCATCGTGTAGCCGGGGGCGCCGTCGCAGCTCACGTTCGAGCTGCCGCCGGTGCCGCGCGGGTCGAAGCCGACGGCGAGGTGATCCTTGGCGAGCGCTGGCTGGCTCGCGAGGTACGGCGCCATTCCGAGGCCTGCGCCACCGGGTCCGCCCGGGTTGCCGAACACGACGCGGCTCGGCTTGCCTTTGGCCGGTGCGACCTTGCTGACCGCGATCTGCAGGTCGTGCCCGGCGTACTGGTTGGCCCAGTCGCGCGGGACGGTGATCTTCGCGCAGTACGTGTGGAGCTCGGCATCCCCGCACTCGAACCAGTGCGGTTTCTGCTTGAGGTACTTGGTCGCCACCTGATGGGGTCTGTCGACGACGGTCGCCGATTGCATCGACGCGGTCGCCCCCGAGCCCGGTACGACGAGAACAGCGGATACGGACAGCCCAAGGCCGATGGCCAGGGGAAGGAATTTCATGCAGACTCCAGCGGACGCCACGCGTAATCGGTCCGTGACAATCTGTCATGCCCGCTGAACGGGGTCGAGCACCACCCCCCGGTCAGGGCGTGTCTTGTAATCCAGCGCCTACTGCGGGCCACTCGGCACGGCACCTCGCCGCACGGGTGCAAAGGCCACGATGCTCCGCATCGAGACCTTCGCCCCCGCACGCCGAGCCACCGCACCGAGCACCTCCTCGCTACGGCCCTGGATTACAAGACACGCCCTAGTCGCCGATCGGGCCGGGGTCCGTGTGCAGGCGGATCTGTTTGATGCGGACGGACTCGTCGCCGTAGAGGTCGAGTTCGCGGTGGGCGCCGTCGGGGGCCCAGCCGGCATCGGTGTAGAAGGCGCGGAGTACGTCGTCGGTGGAGTTGACCCAGACGGTGACGCGGCGGAAGCCGTCGGCGCGGACCGTGTCGACGACGGCGTTCAGGAGGCGGGAGCCGTGGCCGGCACGGGTCGCCTCCGGGCTGACCGCGAGCTCGGCGATCAGCGCGTCGTGCTGCTGGTCGGCGTCCGGGTCGTCGGACGGCGTGATCGCCGCGAAGCCGACCAGGGTGCGGCCGGCCAGCGCGACCATCACCCGGTTCCGCGCCTCGCCCGGAGCGACCAGCGCGGCCCGCCACTGGGCTGCGAACTGCGCCGGGTTGAGATCGGCGAGGACATCCGCCGGCAGCAGCCCGGCGTACGACGTACGCCAGGCTGCGACCTGAATCTCGCCGATCGCGTCGGCCTCCGCGGGCAGCGCGAGCCGCACGCTTGTTTCAGCTACCGGGGTGTCACCGGACAGATCCGAGAGGTTGGCCGGTTCCGGTACGCCGAAGTCACTCATAGCCGCCATCCTCGCAAGTCAGTAGACGAGCTTGCGCAGCAGGGTCTCGGCCGGGCCGCGGTACGAACGCCGGCTCATCGCGTAGGCGCCGGCGACCGAGACGACCCAGACACCGATCGCGACCAGCGCCGCGGTGTACGCCGTACTTCCGAACCGTAGGTCCAGCGTGAACGGGGCCAGCAGGATCATCCACGAGACCGACTGGAACAGGTACCCGGACAGCGACCGCTGACCGAGCGCGGAGATCGCGCGGACCGGCAGCGACAGCGTGCGGATGCGCAGGACGAGCAGGCCGAACAGAGCGACGTACCCAGGACCGCCGAACATGCCGGACACGTGGGACAGGAGGCTCAGCGCGTCCACCGCGCCCTCGTCGACGTGCATCCAGCCGGCTCCGACGAGCGCGAGCGGCAGGCCGCCCAGAACGGTGATGCCGAGACTGCCGACGGCCACCCGGGTGAGCAGGGTCTTGTGGGCGCCCGGGTTCTCCAGGATCTGCTTGCGAGCGGCCCAGATACCGAGCCAGACGATCACGATGAACGGCATCACACTCGCCGCGTGCAGCGGGTACTCGTGCAGCCGGTCGACCAGGCTGCCCAGGTACGACGAAGCGGCCAGCGACGGGTTGGGGGAGTTCGTCAGCGCGTGCGCCGGGCCGGTGCTGTTGACGATCGCGAGCGCGGCCTTGGCCCCGACGAACAGGATCTCGACGGCCATGAAGGCCCAGAGGGCGACGACGATCCGGTGGAACTTGTCACCGCGGTTGATCAGGAACAGCGTGCAGACGATGCCGACGACGCCGTACGCGCCGAGGAAGTCGCCGAAGTACAGCAGCGTCGCGTGGACGAGGCCGAATCCGATCAGCCAGGCGTTGCGCTTGAGCAGGATCCGCCGGACGGCGCCGGTGGTGGCGCCCGAGGACCGCTGCCGCCGGGCCAGTTGCACGAGGCCGTAGCCGAACATCACCGCGAACACCGGGTACGCCCGGGCGTCGACGAAGGTGAGTTTGAGGAAGTTCAGGATCCGCTCGAAGCCGTGCGGCGCGCTCTCCACGCCGGGCTGGCCGGCGAACGCGAAGTTGGCGCTGTTCGCGAGGCCGATCAGCAGCAGCATCGCGCCGCGGATCAGGTCGGGGGTGAGGGCACGTTCTCTGCCGGTGACCGGTCCGCGATGATCGACGGCCGGGAGGGTGCTTGTGGTGGTCACGGGATCCTCCGGAGAAACTGTGGAAGGGTTGAGCTGTTGACTCAATCCTCGCGACCCCGGCCGGCCGTCCCCAGAGCGCCAAACCCACTCCCTGGGTGGGTCCAGCACCACCTTTGTGACACTTGTTGTTGATTCTGAGAAAAAGTGTCACATATGCTGTGGGTATGGACTTCCAGGCGACCATCGACGCCGACGGCCGGATCGAGCCGCGGGACGCGATGCCGGACGGGTACCGCAAGACCCTGATCCGGCAGATCGCGCAGCACGCGCACTCCGAGATCATCGGCATGCAGCCGGAGGGGAACTGGATCAGCCGCGCGCCGTCGCTGAGGCGCAAGGCGATCCTGATGGCGAAGGTGCAGGACGAGGCCGGCCACGGTCTCTACCTGTACGCCGCCGCGGAGACGCTCGGCGTGGACCGCGCGGACCTGCTCGACCTGCTGCACAGCGGGAAGCAGAAGTACTCCAGCATCTTCAACTACCCGACGCTGACCTGGGCCGACATCGGCGCGATCGGCTGGCTGGTCGACGGCGCCGCGATCGTCAACCAGGTCCCGCTCTGCCGCTGCTCCTACGGGCCGTATGCGCGGGCGATGGTGCGGGTCTGCAAGGAGGAGTCGTTCCACCAGCGGCAGGGGTTCGAGATCCTTTACACGTTGTCCAACGGCACTCTCGAGCAGAAGGCGATGGCTCAAGATGCGCTGGACCGCTGGTGGTGGCCGTCGCTGATGATGTTCGGCCCGCCGGACGCGGCGTCGACGCATTCGGAGCAGTCGATGGCGTGGGGGATCAAGCGGCACAGCAACGACGAGCTGCGGCAGCGGTTCGTCGACATGACCGTGCCGCAGGCCGACGTACTCGGATTGCGTGTCCCTGATGACGGTCTGTCGTACGACGAGACGTCGGGCCATTACCGCTTCACGGAGCCGGACTACACCGAGCTGTACGACGTGGTGAAGGGCAACGGCCCGTGCAACCAGGAGCGGTTGTCCCATCGCGTGAAGGCGCACGAGGACGGCGCGTGGGTGCGCGAGGCCGCGGCTGCCTACGCGTCCAAGCAAGCGGAGCGTGCCGCATGATTGAGCCGCTCTGGGAGGTGTTCATTCGCTCGCGCCGTGGGCTGTCGCACACGCATGTCGGCAGCTTGCATGCGCCCGACGCGACGATGGCGTTGCGGAATGCGCGGGACGTCTACACGCGTCGCCAGGAAGGCGTGTCGATCTGGGTGGTGCGGGCGTCGGACATCACCGCGTCGTCGCCGGACGAGAAGGACGAGTTCTTCGACCCGGCCGGCGACAAGGTGTACCGGCATCCGACGTTCTACGAGGTCCCGGAAGGCGTCGAGCACCTGTGAACGAGCTGTTCGTCTACACGCTCCGGCTCGGTGACGACGCGCTGATCGCGGCGCAGCGGACCGGCGAGTGGATCGCGGCCGCGCCGCAGCTCGAGGAGGACGTTGCGCTCGGCAACATCGCGCTCGACCAGCTGGGGCAGGCGCGGTCGCTGCTGCAGTACGCCGGCTCGCTGGACGGCCGCACCGAGGACGAGCTCGCGTACTTCCGGGACGAGCGCGAGTTCCTGAACCTGCAGTTGTGCGAGCTGCCGAACGGCGACTTCGCGTTCGCGATGGCACGGTTGCTGTACTTCGCGACGTACCAGCATCTGCTGTACGACGAGTTGCGGTCGGGCGCCGACGAGACGCTGGCCGGTGTGGCGGGGAAGGCGGTCAAGGAGGTCGCGTACCACGTCGACCACGCGACGCAGTGGGTGCTGCGGCTGGGCGACGGGACCGAGGAGAGCCACCGCCGCATGGAGGCCGGCCTGGACGCCCTCTGGCCTTACACCGCAGAACTCTTCGAGTCCGACGCCCTCGTGCAGCGCTTGCCAGTCGCCGTAGATCCCTCAACACTCCACGACGCTTGGCTTGGCCGAGTAATGGGCGTCATAGACGAGTCCACCTGCGAGCGGCCTTCGTCGTCGTACCAGCACTCCGGCGGTCGGTCGGGTCGTCATACCGAGCACATGGGCTTTCTGCTGGCTGAGCTGCAGCATGTGGCGCGATCGCATCCGGGTGCGACATGGTGACCGACGCCGCCATCCTCGAGGCCGTCGGCGAGGTGGCCGACCCCGAGGTCCCGGTCCTGACAATCGCCGACCTAGGCGTACTGCGTGGTGTGAGGCACGAAGGCGACGAGGTCGTCGTCACGATCACCCCCACGTACTCCGGCTGCCCCGCCATGGACCTGATCCGCCACGAGGTCGAACTGACCCTCCAGTCGCTACACGTCCACGGCCGAGTCGAGACGGTCCTGTCCCCAGCCTGGACTACCGACTGGATGACAGAAGCAGGAAAGGCGAAGCTCACCGACTACGGCATCGCACCACCCGCTAGTACCAGGCAGGTACTGCTGCAGTTGAGCGTTCGCTGCACCCTGTGCGGCTCGCCGAACACCACCGAACTCAGCCGCTTCGGCTCCACCTCCTGCAAATCACTGTGGCGCTGCAACTCCTGCCGCGAACCCTTCGACCACTTCAAGGCGATCTAGATGACGACAATCGCCCCCCGCCGGCGCGCCACCTTCCACTCGCTGAAGGTCGCCGCGATCGAGCCCGTCACCGACGACGCGGTCGCGATCACCTTCGCCGTACCGCCGGAGCTCGCGGACGACTACGAGTTCACCGCAGGCCAGCACCTGACGATCCGCCGTACCGGAGAAGAGGTACGCCGCAGCTACTCGATCTGCTCGCCCGCGGGATCAGGCGTGCTACGGATCGGCGTGAAGCGCCTCCCCGGCGGCGACTTCTCGTCGTACGCCGCCAAGGTCCTGAAGGTCGGCGACGAACTCGAGGTGATGACCCCGCTCGGCCGTTTCGGTACGACGTTCGACGCCGCGAACGCGAAGCACTACGCATTCGTTGCCGCGGGCAGCGGAATCACACCCGTCCTGTCGCTGGTCGCGACGATCCTCTCGATCGAACCGTCCAGCCGAGTGACGTTGCTGTACGGCAACCGGACCGCGGGCTCGGTCATGTTCGCCGACGAGCTCGCCGACCTGAAGGACCGGTACGCCGAGCGCCTGCACCTCGTGCACGTGTTGTCGCGCGAGACGACCGAGGTGGAGCTCTTCAGCGGCCGTATCGACGCGGACCGGCTGCAGCGGATGTTCGCGACGATCCTCCCACTGGACTCCGTCGACGAGTGGTTCCTCTGCGGCCCGTACGCGATGGTCGTCGGCGCCCAGGAGCTCCTGCTGTCCGAGGGCGTCGCGCGCGAACACGTCCACGCCGAGCTCTTCCACGTCGGCGACGAGGCCCCGAAGGCACCGGTCGAGGAGGCCCCTGTCGATGAGGACGCGGCGCAGGTGACGGTGATCCTCGACGGTCGTCGTTCGACGTTCGCCCTGGGGGAGCACTCGAAGGCGGTCCTGGACGCGACCCTCGCCGTACGCCCCGACGCCCCCTTCGCCTGCAAGGGCGGCGTGTGCGGCACGTGCCGCGCCAAGGTCCTCGACGGCACCGTCCGCATGGACACGAACTGGGCCCTGGAACCCGACGAGATCCGCGCCGGCTACGTCCTCACCTGCCAGTCCCATCCCACCACGCCGACGGTGACACTCGACTTCGACGCCTGACCCCGCGAACTGGTTCACTCCGGCGCATGACTGAACTGTTTCCGGCGCCGCGTCCGATCACGTCCGAGGAACGGGAGTTCGTCGAGAACGTCGAGAAGTCGATGCGTCCCGCGTTTCTCGAGGCGGTGGCGCGCGAGTTCGAGCCGTACGACCGGCCCGCGGCTGAGATCGCGGAACGGATGTCCGCCGCGGCTCCCGGAGAGCGGCTGCAGACGGCCGTCGAGGCGCACATGAACGCGAGCCGGCACTTCGCCACGCTGCCGGCGGAGGAGCGATCCGCGGTCGCCCAGCAGGCTGCACTGGCGTCCGCCAGCACGATCGACGCGAGGCTGACCGTAGAGGCCGCCGACGGGCGGCTCGGCGAGCTGGTCGGCAAGGGCGCGGACCGCCTGCTTCGGGGGCAGTACGAGAAAGTCGCTCACGAGGCGGGCGGCCAGGTCGGCCTGATCCTGGGCGGCGCGATCAACCGCGCCCACTTCCGCCAGATGGAAGAGACGCAACGCCACGCCGCCGCGGGCGTGACGCCACCCGCCGCCGGGTCTCGGAGCACGTCCGGCACCGCCGACGCCGTCGCCGCGAAGCCGGCCGACCGGACCAGCGACCGCCACCAACCGCACGTGCGCGGCTGACGGGCAACCGGCCACGCCGGACATCGACGACTGACGCACCGCCACGCAGGCAGAACCCCTGATTTCCGCTGGTTTGAGTGGCTGATCGAGGGTTCTGCCTGCGCGTGGAGACTCAGTCGGTGCCGGACTCCATGGCGGCGCGGTCGAGGAGCTCGTCTTCCTCGGTGGCCTCGCCGCGGGAGGCGATGGCTTCGGCGCCGCCCTTCGGGAGTTCGCCGATGAGCTCGGTGGACGATGCGAGCGCGGGGTTGGACGAGCCGAACATGCCGAGTCCGGCGTACTGCTCCAGCTTCGCGCGCGAGTCCGCGATGTCCAGGTTCCGCATGGTCAGCTGGCCGATCCGGTCGACCGGGCCGAACGCCGAGTCCTCGATCCGCTCCATCGACAGCTTGTCCGGGTGGTAGCTGAGCGCGGGACCCTGGGTGTCGATGATCGAGTAGTCCTCGCCGCGCCGGAGCCGGAGCGTGACCTCGCCGGTCACCGCCGTACCGACCCACCGCTGCAGCCCTTCCCGGACCATCAGCGCTTGCGGGTCGAGCCAGCGGCCTTCGTACATCAGCCGTCCGAGCTTGCGGCCCTCGGTGTGGTAGCTGGCCAGCGTGTCCTCGTTGTGGATCGCGTTCACCAGCCGCTCGTACGCCGCGTGCAGCAGCGCCATCCCGGGCGCCTCGTAGATGCCTCGGCTCTTCGCCTCGATGACCCGGTTCTCGATCTGGTCGGACATGCCGAGCCCGTGCCGGCCGCCGATCGTGTTCGCTTCCAGGACGAGGTCGACCGCGCTTCCGAACTCCTTGCCGTTGATCGTCACCGGGCGGCCCTGCACGAAGCCGATGGTGACGTCCTCGGCGGCGATCTCGACCGCCGGGTCCCAGTGCGCGACGCCCATGATCGGGTCGACCGTCTCCACCCCGGTGTCGAGGTGCTCGAGGGTCTTCGCCTCGTGGGTGGCGCCCCAGATGTTCGCGTCGGTGGAGTACGCCTTCTCGGTGCTGTCCCGGTACGGCAGGTCGTGCGCGACCAGCCACTCGGACATTTCCTTCCGGCCGCCGAGCTCGTGCACGAACTGCGCGTCCAGCCACGGCTTGTAGATCCGCAGCTGCGGGTTCGCGAGCAGGCCGTAGCGGTAGAACCGCTCGATGTCGTTGCCCTTGAAGGTCGAGCCGTCGCCCCAGATCTGGACGTCGTCGTCGAGCATCGCCTTGACCAGCAGGGTGCCGGTCACCGCCCGCCCGATCGGGGTGGTGTTGAAGTACGTCCGCCCGCCGGACCGGATGTGGAACGCGCCGCAGGCCAGCGCCGCGAGCCCTTCCTCGACGAGCGCGGCGCGGCAGTCCACGAGCCGGGTGATCTCGGCCCCGTACGCCGCCGCGCGGCCGGGGACCGACCCGATGTCGGGCTCGTCGTACTGCCCGAGATCAGCGGTGTACGTGCACGGGATCGCACCTTTGTCCCGCATCCACGCAACCGCAACCGACGTGTCGAGACCACCCGAGAAGGCAATCCCGACCCGTTCACCGACCGGCAAAGAAGTAAGCACCTTGGACACAGGAAAAGTATGCACCCTCCTGCATGATTATGCAAAGCCGTCGCCTTTCCGGTGTGGTGGGTGTGGCTCATGGGGCGGGTGGGGGAGGATGTGCGGGACTGTGAGGGGAGTGAGGCTTCGGATGATGGGGCGGTCGCATGCTTTGTCGGGGTGGTGTGCCGGGCTGGCGGTGGCGCCGCTGGTCGGGCTGACCTCGGTGGCGGAAGTGGTGCCGTTCGCGGCGGCCACCGCCGGGTACGCGCTGGTGCCGGACCTGGATCACCCGGGGGCGAGCGCATCACGCCTGCTCGGGCCGGTGACCCGGCTGGTGTCGGCGGCGGTACGGGCGTTCTCCGGCGTCCTCTACAACGTGACGAAAGGCCCGCGCGACGAGGACAGCACCGGCAAACACCGGCACGCGACTCATACGCTCGTCGCCGCGATCCTGCTGGGCATGCTCGCCGCAAGCCTCGGCGACCGCGGCAAATGGGCAGTGCTGGCCGTCGCCGTGACCGGCCTGGTCCTGGCCGCCGACGCGCTCGGCGACTGGATCGTCCTCGCCGTCGTCGCCGCAGCCGGCTGGTCGATCGTCGGCACCGGCGACGCGCTCCCCGGAACAGCGGCCGCCGACGCGCTACAGGCCGGCCTCAGCCAGATCGGCGGCTGGATCGGCGCGGCGGTGGCCGTCGGCATGTTCGTTCACTGCCTAGGGGACAGCCTGACCCGTTCCGGCTGCCCCTGGCTCTGGCCGCTCCCGATCCGGGGCGAGACCTGGTACGAACTCCGCCTCCCGAAACCGCTGCGCTTCAGCACAGGCAAGTGGTTCGAGCACATGGTGATCGTCCCGGTGCTGACCATCGGCGGCGTACTCCTTCTCCCCGGCGCGCTCCAGGTGCTGCAGCGACTGTTCGACGCGACCTCGATCTGGCTCGCAGGTCAGTCCTGAAGCCGGCCGGTCAGATACGACGGAACGCCGCCGGACTCAAGTGCCGCAGCGAAGCGGCGCTGGTTGCGCTCGCCCGGCCACGCTTCCCAGAGGATCAGCGGGAGGGACAGGATGGCGCCGAGCAGGACGACCCAGAAGCTGGCGGCGACGAAGGACAGGGCAACGGAGATCATGAAGACGCCCTCGCAGAGCCCGAAGCGCGTGAACGTCGACGACGTGAAGCGAAGCCACGAGTCCGTCTGGACCTCGGCGGCCGGGCGATTCGAGTACTCGAGCGGGGGTGTGCGGAAGCCGATCAGCTCGCAGATCGAGTATGCGCCGACCGCAGCGGCGAGGACGGCCAGCGTCGGCCAGCCCTTCGGGAACTCGCCGATGCCTTCGGTGGCAAGGACGAACCACAGGACAAGGGTCATGAGAGGGATCGCCCCGGCCATCGCGGCGCAGACCGTGGTCAGGCTCTGGCGGGCGGCCGGCGTGGCTGGGTTGGCAGAGTTGGCAGGGTTGCCGGGTGGTGTCGACACGCCGATGAGACTAAAGCATCGGAATCTCCACGCAATGCAGCCATTTGCTTACAGAGAGTATTTGCAGAAGTTTTTCCGGACTTTTTTGCCGGAAGCTGTAACGACTACCGGGCGGGCCCCGATAGGACGAGTGAGCCTGGTGGCTGCCCGGACCCCCGAGCGGACAGCCACCAGGCCTACCCATTTCTTCAGGGTTCGGGAGCGGTAATCTGAGGCCCATGTCCTCGCCAGCATCCACGCCCTCGTCAACACCGCCGTTCGGCCGGTTGACGACCGCGATGATCACCCCGTTCCGGCCTGACGGCTCCCTCGATCTGGACGCCGCCCAGAAGGTCGCGACGTACCTCGTCGACGGCGGTAACGACGCCCTGGTGCTGAACGGGACCACCGGCGAGGCGCCGACGACGTCCGACCAGGAGAAGGTCCGGATCATCCAGGCGGTCCGTGAGGCCGTCGGTGACCGCGCCAAGCTCGTCGCCGGCGTCGGGACGAACGACACCGCGCACACGATCGAGTGCGCCAAGCAGGCCGAGGCCGCCGGCGCGGACGGGCTGCTCGTCGTCACGCCGTACTACAACAAGCCCCCGCAGGACGGGCTGCGCGCGCACTTCACCGCGGTCGCGGACGCCACCGGCCTACCGAACATGCTCTACGACATCCCCGCCCGGGCCGGTGTCGCGATCAGGTCCGAGACCTTGATCACGCTCGCCGAGCACCCGCGGATCGTCGCGGTGAAGGACGCCAAGGGCGACATCGCCGGGACCACCAAGGTGCTGGCGAACACCGATCTGTTCTACTACTGCGGTGCCGACGAGCTGAATCTCGCCTCCTTGGCGATCGGCGCGGTCGGCATCGCGAGCGTGGTAGCCCACGTCGCGAGCCGGGAGTACCGGCAGTTGATCGACGCCGTGGTGGCCGGCGACCTCGCCACCGCACAGGAAATTGATCGACGGCTGGTGCCCGCCGTCGAGACGATCATGACCAGGACCCAGGGCGCCATCATGGTGAAGGCCGCGCTCAAGCTGGCCGGCGTCATCGAGCACGCGACACTTCGGTTGCCGCTGGTTGAGGCGACCGCCGAGCAAGTGGACTGGCTCACCACCGACCTCAAGACGGCAGGACTGATTGCATGAGCCATCCCCATCCAGATCTCTCCGCGCCCGGACCACTCGCTCCGGGCGCTTTGCGGGTCATCCCGCTCGGCGGCCTCGGTGAGGTCGGCCGGAACATGACGGTGTTCGAGTACGACGGCAAGCTGCTGATCGTGGACTGCGGCGTACTCTTCCCGGACGAGAACCAGCCTGGCGTGGACCTGATCCTGCCGGACTTCGAGCCGATCCGGGACCGTCTCGACGACGTCGTCGCGGTGGTTCTGACGCACGGCCACGAGGACCACATCGGCGGGTTGCCCTACCTGCTGCGTGAGCGGGGCGACATCCCGGTGGTGGGGTCGCAGCTCACGCTCGCGCTGCTCGAGGGCAAGCTGAAGGAGCACCGGCACCGCAACGTGCCGCAGCAGACCGTGGTCGAGGGCGAGAAGCTCCAGATCGGGCCGTTCGTCTGCGAGTTCGTCGCGGTCAACCACTCGATCCCGGACGCGCTTGCGGTCGCGATCAAGACGCCGGCCGGCGTGGTGCTGCACACCGGTGACTTCAAGATGGACCAGCTGCCGCTGGACAACCGGATCACCGACCTGCGCGCGTTCGCGCGGCTCGGCGAGGAGGGCGTCGACCTGTTCATGGTCGACTCCACCAACTCCGAGGTGCCCGGCTTCACCACCCACGAGCGCGACATCGCGCCCGTGCTGGACCGGGTGTTCACCAAGGCGAAGAACCAGCGCATCATCGTCGCCTGTTTCGCCTCGCACGTGCACCGCGTCCAGCAGGTCATGGACGCCGCGGTGAAGCACCACCGCAAGGTCGCGTACGTCGGCCGCTCGATGGTCCGCAACATGGGCGTGGCCCGGGACCTGGGCTTCCTGAACGTGCCCGGCGACACGCTGATCGACATGCGCGAACTGGAGAACTACCCGCCGGAGCAGGTGGTGCTGGTGTCGACCGGTTCGCAGGGCGAGCCGATGTCGGCGCTGTCCCGGATCGCCGCCAACGACCACAACGTCGTACACCTGCAGCCGGGCGACACCGTCGTACTGGCGTCCTCGCTGATCCCGGGCAACGAGAACTCGGTGTACCGGGTGATCAACGGCCTGATCCGGCACGGTGCGAACGTGATCCACAAGGGCAACGCGCTGGTGCACGTGTCCGGTCACGCGAGCGCGGGCGAATTGCTGTACTGCTACAACATCGTGAAGCCGCGCAACGTGATGCCGGTGCACGGCGAGGTCCGGCACCTGCACGCGAACGCGGACCTGGCGGTGCAGACCGGCGTACCGCGGGAGAACGTGGTCGTCGTCGAGGACGGCGTGGTGGTCGACCTGATCGACCGCAAGGCCGTCGTGGCCGGCAAGGTGGACTGCGGGTACGTGTTCGTGGACGGCTCGACCGTCGGCGACATCACCGAGACCTCGCTGAAGGATCGCCGGATCCTCGGTGACGAGGGCTTCATCTCGGTGATCGCGGTGATGGACTCGGTGACCGGCAAGCTGACCGCCGGCCCGGAGATCCACGCGCGCGGGTTCGCCGAGGACGACTCGGTCTTCGACGACCTGAAACCGAAGATCGAGGCGGAGATCGCGAAGGCGATGGGTACTGGTGTCGACGACATGTACCAGTTGCAGCAAGTGATCCGCCGGGTGGTCGGCAAGTGGGTCAGCGACACCCACCGCCGCCGCCCGATGATCATTCCGGTCGTGGTCGAAAGCTAGTCACCCGGTGTAACCTCTGCGCGACGACGAAAGGGTGGGCCGGCGATGAGTGTCAGCGGGGTGAACGGGACGGGCCAGCGCCGGCCCACGATGAAGGAGGTCGCCGCCCGGGCCGGGGTCGCGTTGAAGACCGTGTCCCGGGTGGTGAACGAGGAACCGAACGTCAGCCCGGAGTTGACCGCCAAGGTCCAGGCCGCGATCAAGGAGCTCAACTACACCCCGAACGAGTCCGCCCGGATGCTGCGCCGCGGCAAGACCGGAACGATCGCGGTGGTGATCCGCGACATCGGCGACCCGTTCTTCGCGTCGCTCGGGCGCGCGGTCGAGCTCTGGGCCCGCTCGTCGGGTTCGGTCGTGATGATCGGCCTGACCGACGAGGACCCGGAGCGGGAGCGGGAGGTCTGCCTGGAGTTCGTCGCCCGGCGCCCGGACGCGCTGATCATGGCGCCGATCGGGGAGACCCAGGAGTACCTCGCGCCGCATGTCGACGCCGGGATGGCGGTCGTCACGATCGACCGTCCCGCGCACGGGATCGAGGCCGACGCCGTACTCGCGGACAACGCCGGCGGCATCGACCAGGCGATCGACCACCTGGTCCGCCAGGGTCACCGCCGGATCGCCTATCTCGGTGACGACGAGCGGATCTTCACCGCCCGCGAGCGGGTGGTGGCCTACCGGGCGGCGATGGCCCGGCACGGGATCACCGTCGACGAGGACCTGGTGCACCTGTCGGAGCCGACCACCGAGGGCATCGGCATCACGCTCTCGGCCGTCCTCGACCGCTCCGAGCCGGCCACAGCGTTGCTGTCGGCGAACAACATGACCACCGCGGAGGTACTGCGTGGCCTCGCCGGCCGGCGGGACCAGGTAGCCCTGGTGTCCTTCGACGACCTGGCACTCGGCGACCTCCTCAGCCCCGGCCTGACCGCGGTCGCACAGTCCGCCGACGTGATGGCCCGCACGGCGATCCAACTGATGACCGAACGCCTCCCGGAGCCCCACCGCCCCGGCCGCACGGTCCGCGTCCCGGTAAAACTCACAATCCGCGGCTCAGGCGAGATCCCGCCGCCCAGCTGAGGGCCCGCCCGCAGAGCGCAGTTCGGCGGCTAGGGGGCAGTCGAAGGGGTCGCGGGCGCGGAGGCCGACGTTGTTGAGGTAGTCGACGACGACGCGGTACGACGCGAACAGGCCGACCTCGGCGTACGCGATGCCGTGGAGTTCGCAGTACTCGCGGACGATCGGCCGGACCCGCCGCAGCGTCGGTCGCGGCATGCTCGGGAACAGGTGGTGCTCGATCTGGTAGTTCAGGCCGCCCATCGCGAAGTCGGTGAGGACGCCGCCGCGGATGTTGCGCGACGTCAGCACCTGGCGGCGGAGGAAGTCGAGTTTCATCCCGGCCGGCACGATCGGCATCCCCTTGTGGTTCGGGGCGAACGCGGCGCCGAGGAAGACCCCGAACACGGCGAGCTGCAGACCGAGGAACGCGGTGGCCTTCCCGGGCGGCAGCAGGAAGTAGAGCGCGGCGACGTACACACTGATCCGCGACGCGACGACAGCGGCGTCGACGCGGTCCGCGCGGGTCGCGCCGCGGCGGAGGAGGTGCGTCAGGCTGGAGGCGTGCAGGCCGATGCCTTCGAGCGTGAGGAGCGGGAAGAACAGCCAGCCCTGGCGCGCGGCGAACCAGCGGCCCACCGGCCCGCGTTCGACGACAGCGTCAGGCGTGAAGGCGAGCACCTTGAGCTGTACGTCGGGGTCGCGGTCCGCCTGGTTCGGGGCGGCGTGATGTTTGTTGTGCTTGCTGCGCCACCAGCTGACGCTCATTCCGAGGACGCAGCCGGCGAGGATCCGCGCGGTCCAGTCGTTGCGGGCGTTCGAGTGGAAGATCTGCCGGTGGGCGCTGTCGTGGCTGAGGAACGCCACCTGCACCAGCACGAGCGCCAGGGCACCGGCGAGCCAGAGCTGGTGCCAGGAGTTGCCGAGCAGGATCATGCACGCGACGACCGCGAGCAGGGCACCGAGGACGATACTCATCCGGGTGACGTAGTAGCCCTGCCGCCGCCTCAGCAGACCGAGGTCGCGGACGGTCTGCAGGAGATCGGTGTAGAGGCTGACGTACTGCTGCTGGGCTGTCACGCCGGTCAGCCTAGTGACCTCATGCAACGTCGGGCGTGCGGACACGTGACTCGACGAGGTCGGGTTGGCAAAGTGCTATCGGCCGTACTGCGAGGCCAGCGGGCAGTCGAACGGGTCCCGGGCGCGCAGACCGACGTTGTTCAGGTACCCGACCACGATCTTGTACGACGTGAACAGGCTGACCTCGGTGTACTTCACTCCGTGCAGTTCGCAGTACTCGCGGACGATCGGCTGGACCTTGCGCAGCGTCGGGCTCGGCATGCTCGGGAACAGGTGGTGCTCGATCTGGTAGTTGAGGCTGCCCATCGCGAAGTCGGTGAACACGCCGCCGCGGATGTTGCGCGACATCAGCACCTGGCGGCGCAGGAAGTCGAGCTTCATCGTCTTCGGTACCAGCGGCATGCCTTTGTGGTTCGGGGCGAACGAACCGCCGAGGCAGACGCCGAAGACGGCGAGCTGCAGCCCGAGGAACGCTCCGGCCTTGCCGATCGGCAGCACGAGGAACAGCACGGTCAGATAGCCGGCGAGCCGGCTGACCACGATCGCGGCCTCGATGCGGTCGACCGTGCTCGCTCCCCGGCGGAACAGGTGCTGGATGCTCGAGACGTACAGGCTCAGGCCTTCCAGCGTCAGCAAGGGGAAGAAGAGCCAGCCTTGGCGGCGGGTCAGCCAGGCCTGGAAGCCCTTACGTCTGCCGACGTGCTCAGGCGTGAACGCGATGACCCCGATAGCGATGTCCGGGTCCTTCCCCAACTGGTTCGGCGCACCGTGGTGGCGGCTGTGCTTCGATTTCCACCACGCGGCGCTCATCCCGACGAGACCACCGGCCAGCAGGCGCGCGGTCCAGTCGTTCCACGCGGCCGAGTCGAAGACCTGGCGATGCGCGCTGTCGTGGCTGAGGAAGGCGACCTGCGTGAGTACCAGCGCGAGCGCGCCTGCCATCAGGAGCTGGAACCAGGAGTTGCCGAGCAGGCCGACGCCGACCCAGACGGCCGCGAAGGCCGTCAGCACCAAGCCGATCCGGGTGAAGTAGTACCCGCGACGCCGCCGGAGCAGTCCGAGTTCGCGGACGGTCCGGAGCAGGTCGGTGTAGAGGTTCGTGTACTTGTTCTGTGCCCGCAGGGGGTCGCGGTCTTCGGCGAGAAGCGATGACATGGGAGCGCCCCGTTCCAATAGTGCATCGGTTGATGCGCTACCAGGTCCGGGGCAGCGTCACGAGAAGGTGCTGAGGTCTTCAACGGAACCACGCCGGGTAGTCGCACGCAAGGCGCTGTCCGGGATGCGGAGGTGATTTGAGGCTCAGTTCGCCCGGCTTTCACCTGCCAGTCATCAGCGGGGAGCACCTTCGGGTCATGAAACTGAGTCGCCGCCAACTCCTTGCCGCGTCAACCGTCGCTGGTGCGTCCCTCGCCGTACCGGGCGTCGCCGCTGCGGGGCCGAACCTCATCCGTCGCGACCGGGCCGTGCTGCCGTCCGGCATCGCGAGCGCCGACGTGACGCCGAACTCGGCCGTCGTCTGGTCGCGCGCCGACCGGCCCGGCCGGCTGGTCGTCCAGCTGACCAGCCACGGCCGGTTCGACAAGGCGATCTGCCTGCGCGGCCCGAAGACGGACGCCGCGGACGACTTCACGGCGCGGCTCCCGTTGCGCGGTCTGCGGCCGGGGCAGCGGTACGACTACCGGCTCGGCTTCGAGGACGAGAACGGCCGGATCGGTCAGACGCTCGACGGCTCGTTCAGTACGCCGGGGCGCAACCAACCGGTGTCCTTCGTGTTCACCGGCGACACCGCGGGCCAGGGGTACGGCATCAACCCCGAGCTCGGCGGGATGATCGCCTACAAGGCCATGCACGACACCCGGCCGGACTTCTTCCTGCACTCCGGCGACAACATCTATGCGGACGGCCCGATCCAGGCCGAGCTGAAAGTTGCCGACGGCACCGTGTGGAAGAACGTGGTGACCGAGGAGGTGTCGAAGGTCGCCGAGACGCTGGCCGAGTACCGCGGCCGGTACAAGTACAACCTGCTCGACGAGAACGTGCGCTCGCTGTACGCCGACGTACCGCTGGTCGCGCAGTGGGACGACCACGAGACGCTGAACAACTGGTACCCGGGCGAGATCATCACCGACGCCCGGTACACCGAGAAGCGGGTCGACGTCCTCGCGGCGCGGGCGAAGAAGGCGTTCCTCGAGTACCTGCCGATGGAGCACGTCGGCGGGCGGGACCGGATCTACCGCAAGGTGAGCTACGGTCCGCAGCTGGACGTGTTCTGCCTGGACATGCGCACGTTCCGCGGCGCGAACCCGGTGCCGTCGACGGTCGGGCCGGTGGCGATGCTCGGCGCCGAGCAGGCCGCCTGGCTGGTCCGTGAGGTCGCGGCGTCGCGGGCAACCTGGAAGGTGATCGCCAGCGACATGCCGCTCGGCCTGCTCGTCCCGGACGGCGACCTGATCGAGGCGGTCGCGAACGGTCTGCCGGGGGCGCCCGGTGGTCGTGAGCACGAGATCGCCTGGGTGCTCAGCCAGTTCAAGAAGCGCAAGGTCCGCAACGCGATCTGGCTGACCGCCGACGTGCACTACTGTGCCGCGCACCACTACGACCCGGCGCGTGCTGCGTTCACCGACTTCGATCCGTTCTGGGAGATCGTCGCGGGGCCGATCAACGCCGGGACGTTCGGGCCGAACGCGCTGGACAACACGTTCGGCCCGGAGGTCGTGTTCTCGAAGGCGGCCGACTTCCCGAGCCAGTCACCCGCTGCCGGCAACCAGTTCTTCGGGCACACCCGGATCGACCCGCGGACCGGCGTGTTCACGGTCTCGCTGCGGAACCTGTTCGGCGCGGTGCTCTGGAGCAAGGACATCACCCCGGCCCATCCGTGAGGGCCAGTCGTGCTCACCGGGCTCCGGCGCCTGTGCGGGATGCCGCCCGCCGGACCCGGTGAGTACGACGTCATACCCGCTGTAGGACTTCCGCGCCGGGGCCGACGAGCTGTGGCAGTACGACGCGACGGCCGGTGAGTAGCAGGAGCAACGACAGCACGGGACCGCGGAGCTCCGGCCCGTCGCCGACAGCCCAGTCGATGTCGTCTGCGACCAGTCTCAGACCGTCGTACGGCACTGGTTTGAAGACCTTGGACAGTCGCGTGCCCCGGCACTCCCAGACACGCGAGGCCGCCGTCGCCGCTATCTCCGGCGGTACGGCGAGCGACCGGCCGATCGGGATCGCGATGTCCTGTCCGTGGACGACGATGTCGATCAGCGTCTCTCGCGGGGTGACGCCGAGGTTGTGCCGCCGGGAGCCGATCATGCCGCGGATCTCGGCGATGAGCTGTTCGGTCGGCAGGGCCGCCTGGTCGCGGGCGGAGGTCTGGATCATCCAGTTGAGGCTGTGGATTCCCGGATGCTTGATCGCGAGGCGGAGGACGTTGCCGATCGTCATCTGCTGGAGGGTGAGGTGGCCGGCGACGTCGCGCACAGTCCAGCCGTCGCACAGCGAGCGGTGCGACCAATCGGCCGGCGCCAGCGTTGCCAGCAGGTCGGCGGTGCGCAGGCGCTGAGCATCGATCGCGGCCCACAGGTCATCGTCGTTCATCACGGTGCCTTCCCCTCGATCGGACGGTAGCTCACATCGGGCGGTGTGGTTCGCGTGCGCTTCAGTTCGTAGAAGTCAGGACACCCCGCGAGCAGCCGTACGCCGTCGAACAGGCGCAGCGCGTCGTCGCCACGGGGGACCGCGTTCAGGACCGGTCCGAAGTAGGCGGTCCCGTCGATGTGGACAACCGGCGTACCGCCGTCGATCCCGACCGCACGAGTTCCTTCGTCGTGGCTGCGGCGCAGTGCCTCGTCGTACTCCGTGGTGCCGGCCGTGTCCGCGAGCTTCGCGGGCAGTCCGGCCTCGGTGAGGGCTGCTGCTGAGGCGTCGCGGTACTCCGTCGGCGTCGGGTAGCGCCAGTGGTCGAAGATCAGGTTGCCGAAGGCACTGTGCCAGGTCTGGAAGGCTGTGGGGCCGTGGTGTACGACGATTGCGGTCGCCACCCGGGACGGGCCTGTCGACGCGTCGAGTTGCCGGCTGTAGGTGTCGTCGCGGCCTTCGTTGAGCATGAGCAGGCTCATCACGTGGTAGCGGAGATCGAGGTCGCGGTGCTGGGCGACCTCGCGCAGCCAGCAGGCCACCACCCACGTGTACGGGCAGACGGGGTCGACATACAGGTGCACGCCTGGTGCTGTGCTTGCTGCCTCGGTGCGGTGGTCTGGGACGGTGCCCAGGCGCTCAGTGAAGTAGGTCCTGGTGACCTGGTCCCACAGGTCGAGGTCGGCGCCGGTCTGGTCGTGTCGCGTCATGGTCCTCAGCGTCCGCCGCGCGAGGGCGCGGCGCATCGTCCGAATTGCTCATCCCTTACTCACCCAGGCGGCCACCTGGGTGCGATTGGCGAAGCCCAGCTTGGTCAGGATGTGCTGGACGTGGTTCTGCGCGGTTCGTTCGGAGATGACCAGTGCAGCGGCGATCTCGCGGTTGCTGAGGCCCTTGGCGACCAGATCGGCGACTTCTCGCTCGCGCTGACTCAACGGGTCTGTCGGCGTCAATCTGCGGATCCAGGGCGTCATTCCTAGCGTTTTGGCCAGCGGCAGCGTCTCGGCGGCCAGGGCACGGGCCTGCGCTGAATCACCGGACCGCTCGTACACCTCGGCCAGCAGACAGGCGGCCTCGACCGCGAAGCCGGGCGCACCGATCGACCGGCTGAGCGCACCGGCCATCTGGAGGTCTGCAGCGGCCGCATCCCAGTCGCTCAGCGCGGCAGCGCATGCACCGAGCACCAGTTCGACCGGACCGAGGAAGTTGGTCGCGCCGGCGCCGCCGACGACGTACCGGCCGCGGCGGGCTTCCAACCGGGCACGGAGGAGCCGTACGTCGTCTGTGCGGCCGAGTGCGGCCGCTACTCGTGCTGCGATGGCGTCCATCAGTAGCTCGGCGGCCCGCATCGGTTGCCAGGACTCCGGGCGTCCGCAGCGTTCGTAGGCGGCAGCTGCTTCGTCGAACCGACCTGCATCCACGAGGACGAACGCACGAGCCAGGCGGGCGGACAGGTCCCAACGGACATCCGTCCCGAACTGCCAGACCGCGGGGCTCAGCAGGGCCTCGGTGTGACCGCGGTGATGGCCGAGCACCATCTGGAACGCGACCTGAGCACCATGCGCCGCGGGGTGGTCGATCTCCCGGAAGCCAGAGAGTGCGTCGTCGTGCAGGGACTCGGCGTCCTCGAACTCGGCCCTGGCCAGTGCAAGCGAGGCCCGCGTGAGCAGCACGTGCCAGCGGCCGTGCGGACCGCTGACACGACCAGCACAGCTCGCGAGTCGCCCTGTCTCGGCTGCGATCGCTGCCAGGTCGCCGGCGTACCACAGCGCGTCCACCTGCCACAGGCGTCCGCGTAGCTCGATCTCGGCGCGTCCAGTCGACGTACCGAGCTCAATCATGCGGCGGGCTGCGGTGGTCAGTTCGTCGACGTCGTCCGGTCCGCTGGTGGCGAGTTGGCGTGCAGTGAGTGCCTCGACGAGCAGGTCGTCGCCTTGAATGCTCTCGGCTTGGCAGAGCGCTTCGCTGCTCGCAGCCGAGGCCTCTGACCAGCGGCCGAGGTAGATGGCTGCCTGTGCCTGCCGGGCAAGCAGATGGACCTGGGTCCTTGCTGAGTGGCTGGGGGCGGCCAGCGCTTCGGTGCACCACTGGTGGATGTCGCCGTCCCACGCGGACTGGCCGATCGGCTCCAACGTCACTGCTGCGTCTGCGAGCAGATCGAGGTCCTGCAAGGTGCGTGCGGTCGCGACCGCCGCCTGGGCGGCCACGTGTGCTGCCGGGAGGTCCCCGGCGCGGACGGCTGCCTTTGCGAGGTTGAGTTGCAGCCGCGCTCGTTCTCGGGGATCCGGTGTCACTGCGACGGCTGCGGAGTAGTGCCGCTGGACCTCGGCCGGTGCGTCGACGGCCTCGGCTGTACGGCGGTGCAGGTCGGCGCGGTCGGTCAGGGGCAGCCGTCCCTCGGCGTCCCGGCGTACGGACTCGTCGGCAAACCAGGCCTCGCCCGCCGTGACGACCAAAGCGCCAGCACGGACCAGCGCGTCCAGGGCGTCCAGAAAGTCGTTGGGCGGTAGGCCAACGACCTGCTGCAGTACGTCGAGGCGCACCCGCTCACCGGCCACCGCAGCGGCACCCAGGAGCAGGTCGTTATTCACGCTCGCAGTGTGACCGTCACCAGCTAGGTTTGTCAGCATGACCTATCCGGAGAGCCGTCGCGACGAGGTGGTCGAGACGTTGCACGGGCACCAGATCGCCGATCCGTACCGCTGGCTGGAGGACCCTGACTCGGCCGACACCCAGGACTGGGTCAGCCGGCAGAACGAGTACACGCAGGCCGAGCTGGCCGGCTACTCCGAGCGTGGCTGGTTCCAGACCACCATGGCCGCGATCCTCGCGCGCCCACGCGCCGGCGTACCGGTCAAGAAGGCGGGCTGGTACTTCGTCGGCCGCAACGACGGCACGCAGGCACAGGACGTGATCTACGTTGCCGATTCGCTCGACGAGCTGCTGTCCCGCGGCCGCGTGCTGATCGACCCGAACACCCTCTCCGAGGACGGCACCGACTCGCTCGGGTCGTTCACCGTCAGCCCTGACGGGAAGTACTTCGCGTACGGCATCAACGAGAGCGGCAGCGACTGGACGACGTTCCGGCTGCTCGACATCGCCACTGGTACGCCGGTCGACGATGTGGTGTCGGAGGCCAAGTTCAGCGAGGCGACGTGGCTTCCGGACAGTTCGGCGTACCTCTATCTGCACTACCCGGCGAGTGGGCGCAGCGAGGGGACCGAGACGGCGTCGCTGGGTGGTGGGCGGCTGATGCTGCACCGGGTCGGCACGTCCCAGTCCGAGGACGAGCTGGTGCTGAGTTTCCCGGGCCATGACCAGTACTTCGTCACGCCCGAGGTATCCGACGACGACCGGTACCTGGTTGTCCACATCTTCGAAGGCACGGACCCGGCCACCCGGCTCTGGGTGTACCCGGTCAGCTCGGACGGGCTGGGCGAGCCGGTGAAGGTCGTCGACGAGTTCGTGGACGAGATCGCGTTCGTACGGATGTCTGGCGACCAGCTGGTACTGCGGACCGACCGGGACGCGTCGCGCGGCCGTGTGGTGCTCTCGACGCTGGAGGGCGAGTTCACCGACCTCATCCCGGAGGGGGAATCGACGCTGCAGGCAGTCCGCGGTACTGCGGACGGCCTGGCCACGCTGACGCTCGTGGACGCGCAGCCGGTGCTGACGCTCTACGCGTTGGACGGGTCCGGCCAGCGTGTTGTCGACGTACCTGGCGGGGGAGTGGTCGGCCTCAACGCTGGAGCGGAGTACGACGAGCTGTTCATCGGGCTGTCGACGACAACCGACCCCACGCTGTCGTACGCCGTTTCGACCGGGTCAGGCGACGTACGCGCACTGCCTCAGCTGGTCCGCGGCGCTGACAGTTCTGCTGGGTTCGCACCGCCGCAGGTCACCGTCACACGCCGGATCGCTCCTGGCCGCGACGTGCCGTACTTCCTGATCACCCGATCCGACCTGGACTTCGATGCGCCGCGTCCGACCCTCATGTGGGGGTACGGCGGGTTCCGCATCCCAGTCGAGGCCGACTACCGCCCCGGCTGGCCGGCTTGGCTTGCTGCAGGCGGCGTACTCGTCATCACGAACCTGCGTGGCGGCGGTGAGTACGGGTCCGAGTGGCACGACGCGGGACGGCTCAAGAACAAGCAGAACGTGTTCGACGACTTCATCGCGGTCGCTGAACACCTGCGGGACACCGGCGTGACCACTCCGGAGCAGCTGGCAGTCCACGGCCGCAGCAACGGCGGACTGCTCGTCGGCGCGGTCATGACGCAGCGGCCGGACCTGTTCGCCGTCGCCCTGCCCGGTGTGGGTGTCCTGGACATGCTGAGGTTCCACCTGTTCACCGTGGGAGCGGCGTGGGCGTCCGACTTCGGTCTGCCCGACGATCCGGAGCAGTTCGAGGACCTGTTGGCGTACTCGCCACTGCATCGCGTCAGCGACGGTACGGCGTACCCGGCGACTCTCGTGACCACAGGTGACCACGACGACCGGGTGGTTCCGTTGCACAGCCACAAGTTCATCGCGGCGCTGCAGCATGCCCAGTCCGGTCCGCGGCCTGTGTTGACTCGGGTCGAGGTCAACACCGGCCATGGCTTCGGAAAGCCCGCCGCGATGATCGCGGCGGAGTGGGCGGACCTACTGGCGTTCGCTGCTCACCATGTAGGTCTCGTACCTCCTGAGCAGTAGGAGGGCTGCTTCACCAGATGCGGGGCGCTTGGAGATCGCGGGGATCGTCGGCCGGCTGACAGCCGTTCGCGCTCTCCGTGTACTCCGTGCGCGGGCCGCTGGTGGCCAGCGTGCGTACGGCGTCGACGAGCCGGTCCACGTGCTCACGGGTCGTCCCGAGGCCGAGGCTGGCGCGGACCGCCGTACCGTGCTCGGGGGAGTTCGCCAGCAGGTGACCGACCAGCGGGTGCGCGCAGAACTTGCCGTCCCGGACACCGATGCCGTACTCCGCGCTCAGCGCTGCCGACACCAGCGTCGACGTCAGACCGGCGACCGTGAAACAGACGGTGCCGACACGGTCCGCGTCCTCACCGAAGATCGAGTACGTCGTGACGCCTGGGATCTGGGTGAGGCCGGTGCGCAGACGGGCCAGCAGGCTGCGCTCGTGCTGCTCGATCGCGTCCCGGTGCTTGCTGATCGCGGCACAGGCGCTCGCCAGCGCAATGGCCCCGATGACGTTCGGGGAGCCGCCCTCGTGGCGGGCCGGACCGGTCGTCCACACCACGGTGTCGCTGGTGACGGCATGGGTCGCGCCGCCGCCGTGCAGGTACGGGTCGGCGGCGTCGAGCCAGTCGGAGCGGCCGATCAGCGCACCCGCGCCGTACGGCGCGTAGAGCTTGTGACCGGACAAGGCGACCCAGTCGACGTCCAGGGTGGCGATGTCGACCGGGCGGTGCGGGGCGAGCTGCGCGGCGTCCAGGCAAACGCGCGCGCCGTGCGCCTTGGCCACCTTGGCGATGTCGGCGATCGGGAAGATCTCGCCGGTGACATTGGACGCACCGGTGATGACGACGAGCCGCGGGCCCTCGGGCGCCTGACGGAGTGCGTCGGCGACACGGGTCACGGCCTCGGCCGCGCTCGACGGCGCATTGAGCCGCACGGTCCGGTCGCCGGGCCAGGGGAGGAGGGCAGCGTGGTGCTCGGACTCGAACACGATCACGGTCGCGTCCGCCGGCACCGCACGGGCCAGCAGGTTCAGGGCGTCGGTGGTCTGCCGGGTGAAGATCACCTGGTCGTCCGCACGCGCCCCGACGAAGGCGTGCACCTCGGCGCGCGCCCGCTCGTACCACTGGGTGGTGATCCGCGAGGCGTACCCGTTGCCGCGGTGCACCGACGCGTACGACGGCAGCGCGGCCTCGACACTGGCCCGGACGGACTCCAGACACGGCGCACTCGCACCGTGGTCGAAGTTCGCGTAGTCGGTGACCCGGCCGTCGGCGAGCGGGACCAGGAGGTCCGACCCGACCGTGGCGGGGATGCTGCCGGTCGCGAGCCGGGCGATCGCCGGCCGCGGAGTCGTCGTACTGGCCGGCTCGAGAATGGACAGGATCGACATGATGCTGCTCCCAGGGAAGTCCGCACTTGCCGAACGGGGTATCCGCACGGCCTGGTCTTCACCCGGGGCACCCCACCGCGGAGGAGGGTTGCCGGCCAGCTAGCCGGGGCTTGTCGCTGACACTCATGACCTGCCGAGAACGGTAACGAACGGGCTACGGGCACCGCCAGTGGCTATCTCATGTGATGAGATGACTGCACACATCGTGGGACAGTATCGAACAGGGTGAGGAAGTCGAGTGACCTGGAGAGCACCTGCCGTCGAACGACCGGACGGCTCGCTGACCGCACCTGAGGCGGAACTGCTGCACGGCTATCTGCAGTTCTACCGCACCACGCTGCTCTTCAAGTGCGCAGGGCTGACCGCTGAGCAGCTGGCGGAACGGCCGTCGCCGCCGTCCAACCTGTCGCTGCTCGGCCTGATCCGGCATCTCACCAAGGTCGAACGGATCTGGTTCCGCATCCACTTCGCCGACGAGCCCGCAGAGCCGCTGTTCGCGCCGGAGCTAGGCAAGGACGCGGACTTCGAGTTGATCGACCCTGCTGACGCGCAGGCGGCGTACGACGGTCTGATCGCCGAGTGGAAGCTGTCTGACGACGTTGCCGCCGGTCACTCGCTGGACGAGCGCTTCACGTTCAAGGGCACCGAGTCGACGCTGCGGATGATCTACATCCACCTCATCGGCGAATACGGCCGCCACTGCGGCCACGCCGACCTCTTGCGGGAGCAACTCGACGGCACCACAGGCGCGTAACGACGACCTTCAGGGCTTCTAAGGTGCGGGGGTGCCGTTCACCCTCGCCCACCCTGCGGCTGTGCTCCCGCTAGTCCGCCGGCCCTTCGTGGCGTCAGCCCTGGTGGCCGGTGCGGTAGCGCCTGACCTGCTGTACGTCGACCCGATCTACCGGATCGCGACCCAGCGGATCAACGGCAACTTCACGCTGACGCTCACCCACCAGTTCACTTCGGCGTTCTGGCTGGACCCGTTGCTGGCGCTCGTGCTCCTCGCAGTCTTCAACTTGGTCCTGAGGCGACCCCTGACGGCTCTCGCGCCACCTGCGCTTGCCGCGCGCCTACCTGCACCGGACCGACTCAGTGCCACCTTCCTGCTGTGGACAGTCGTCTCGGCCGTCGTGGGCGCGCTGACCCATGTGCTCTGGGACTCCTTCACTCACTGGGACGGGTACTTCGTCCGCCAGTTTCCAGGCTTCTTTCGGGCACAGGTCACGGGAGCGTGGGAGGTGAACCGCATCCTCCAGTACGTCAGTACAGTCGGCGGCTGCCTCGTCCTCGCGATCTGGCTCTACCGCTGGTACCGCCGTACGGCGCCAGCGGCAGTCACAGCTGGTGTGCCCGCTTGGGTGAGATACCTCGTGCTCGGCGCCCTGGTGCTCTTCGGGGTTGTCGGTGCGGTCGTAGAACTCGGCCGGGTGGACGGTGAGTTCGCCGGGGAGACCGCCGTACGACTGGTGCTGTCCGGCCTCGTCTCCGGCGGCCTGGCCGCGCTCGCGTGGTACGTCGTGTTGTGGCACCTGGGGCGGCTGCGACGGCGAACACACGTTTCGTGACGCCACGGATGGGGCAGCGTGATCGGCGTGTGACACGTGGGACTCAAGGGGTAATCGGGGTAGCCTGATCAATATGGCGACCCGCACGTCTTCCCCGGCGCGGGCGCAGAAGTCGGCAGCTAAACGGCCGAGCACGGCCCGTTCGGCTGCCGGTGGACGCTCCCGTCCGTCAGGCGCCCAGAAGCGAGGGCAAAGCTCGAAGCGCGGTGGATCCACCGCCGCGCGGACCAGCACGCCCAAAAACAGCGGACCGGGCCCGTTCGCGGCCGCCATGCTCGCGCTCTGCCGCGGGGTGGTGAAGGTCTGGATCGGTATCGCGCACCTGCTCGGCAGCATGGTGCGGGGGATCGGCCACAGTGCCCGTGAGCTCGAGCCGGAGCATCGCCGTGACGGCGCCGGCCTGTTCCTGATCGGCCTGGCGGTCGTCGTGGCCGCCGCGATCTGGTGGGACCTCCCGGGCTCGGTCGGCGACGGCGTACGGACCGTGGTCGGCGGCAGCATCGGCATGCTCGGCTGGGCCCTGCCGCTGATGCTGGTGGTCATCGCGATCCGCACACTGCGTCACCCCGACCGCAACGGCCCTGCCGGCCGTCAGGTCATCGGGTGGACCGCGGTGTGCCTCGGCGTACTGGGCCTGATCCACATCGCCAACGGCCTCCCGCGGCCGAGCAACCCGGCCGACGGACCGCTGCGTGACGCCGGCGGCGCGATCGGGTACTTCGTCTCGTCGTTCCTCTCGGACCTGCTCACGCAGTACGTCGCCGCGCCGCTGCTCGTGCTCCTGTCGATCTTCGGCGCCCTGGTGATCACCGGTACGCCGGTCTACGCGATCCCACTGAGGTTCCGGGCGGCGTTCGACGTACTGATGGGACGGACCGAGCTGCCCGAGGACGCTCCGTCCGTGATCGCGGCTCCGACCGACGACACGGTCCGGCTGACCCGCAAGCAGCGACGCGCCAAGGCCGAGCTCGAGGAGGACGGCGAGCCGACGATCAAGCCGTACGACTCACCCGTACTCGAGGAGACCCCGAAGCGCGGCCGCAAGGCGAAGGCCCAGCCGGTCGTCGAGGAGGCGTACGACGTCTCTGATGACGCACCCTCCGCGGCCGCGGTCGAGCCTGCCTTCGAGGCGCCCGCCCCGAGCAAGCCGCCGGCACCGGCCCCCGAGCCGCCGCCGCACACGCCGCTGCCGCAGCGGGTCGAGCAGCTCAGCCTGTCCGGCGACATCACGTACACCCTGCCCGACGGGCAGATGCTCAAGCCCGGCTCGGTGCACAAGGCCCGGACCAAGGCGTCCGACGCGGTGGTCGACCGGCTGACCGAGGTGTTCGAGCAGTTCGGCATCGACGCCCAGATCACCGGCTACACCCGCGGCCCGACAGTCACCCGGTACGAGGTCGAGCTCGGCTCCGCGGTGAAGGTCGAGAAGGTCACCGCGCTGTCCAAGAACATCGCGTACGCCGTCGCGTCGGCCGACGTCCGGATCCTGTCGCCGATCCCGGGCAAGTCCGCGATCGGTATCGAGATCCCGAACACCGACAAGGAGATCGTCAGCCTCGGCGACGTCATTCGGAGCGCAACGGCCCGCAACGACCATCACCCGATGGTGGCCGGCCTCGGCAAGGACGTCGAGGGCGGGTTCGTGGTCGCGAACATGGCGAAGATGCCGCACCTGCTGGTCGCGGGCGCGACCGGTTCGGGTAAGTCGGTGTTCGTCAACTCGCTGATCACTTCGGTCCTGATGCGGGCCACGCCGGACGAGGTGCGGATGATCCTGGTCGACCCCAAGCGGGTCGAGCTGAACCACTACGAGGGCATCCCGCACCTGATCACGCCGATCATCACCAACGCCAAGAAGGCCGCCGAGGCGCTGCAGTGGGTCGTCCGCGAGATGGACATGCGGTACGACGACCTCGCGGCGTTCGGGTTCCGGCACGTCGACGACTTCAACAAGGCGGTCCGTGGCGGGAAGGTGAAGCCGCTACCGGGATCCGAGCGCGTGCTGACGCCGTACCCGTATCTGCTGGTGATCGTCGACGAGCTCGCCGATCTGATGATGGTCGCCCCGCGCGACGTCGAGGACTCGATCGTCCGCATCACCCAGCTGGCCCGGGCCGCCGGTATCCACCTGGTGCTCGCCACCCAGCGGCCGTCGGTGGACGTCGTCACCGGTCTGATCAAGGCGAACGTGCCGTCGCGGCTCGCGTTCGCGACCTCGTCGCTGGCTGACAGCCGGGTCATCCTCGACCAGCCCGGTGCGGAGAAGCTGGTCGGTCAGGGTGACGGTCTGTTCCTGCCGATGGGCGCGAGCAAGCCGATGCGTATCCAGGGTGCGTGGGTGACGGAGTCCGAGATCCACGGCGTCGTCGAACACTGCAAGACGCAACTGGAGCCGACGTACCGCGAGGACGTCACCGCGGCACCGGGGCCGAGCAAGGACCTCGACGACGAGATCGGCGACGACCTGGACCTGGTGGTGCAGGCGGCGGAACTGATTGTTTCCACCCAGTTCGGCTCGACGTCGATGCTGCAGCGTAAGCTCCGCGTCGGCTTCGCCAAGGCCGGCCGGCTGATGGACATCCTGGAGAGCCGCGGCGTCGTCGGTCCCAGCGAGGGTTCGAAGGCCCGGGACGTCCTGGTCAAGCCCGACGACCTAGAGGACTTCATCACCACCCTCCGAGGAGAGTGAGACCGTGACCGCCGCGAGCGCACTGCCCAGGCAGGACCGATTCGACGTCGACCCCGAGCCCGTGCCGTTCACCGTTCGCGCCTCGCAGCGGGTGCACGGCGGACTCGCCGTCGGTGCGGCGCTGGTCGCGATCGGCTTCGCGGCGTCCGCGTCCTCGAGTCCGGCCGGCATCCTGCGCTGGATCGTGGCGGCCGCGTTCGCCGTACTCGCCGTGGTGTGCGCCCGCGCGCTGACCGTGGGGGACATGCTGGTCGCCGACGACGTCGGCATCCGGCTGCGCATCGGCAGCGAATGGGTGGGTACCCGGTGGGAGGACATCGAAGAGGTGACGGTGCTGCAGCGCCGGCATCCGCTCGACGACGGGCGGATCGCCGTACACCTGCAGGATCCTGGGCCGGTGCTCGGTGCGATGCCGAGCTCGACCCGCAAGACAACCGATGCCAACCGCCGCCTGACCGGATCCTCACTCGCGATACCGTTCGGGTTGACGGCTCGGCCGTCCAACGGGGAAGTGGTGCAGGCACTGCACATGCTGGCCGATACCAGGTGCCCAGTCAGAGAACAGCTCTGACTCGTCCGTGACCCCGTCGAACCCAAGCCGTTGAGTTGATGTCGTTGTGTTGATATCGATGCACCGGCTGTCGATGGTCCGCGCGAACAGGTCGGACGAGGAGAGGATGGTGGGGACGTGAGCATCGGCAGCGAGCTCACGGCGGCCCGCGAACGGGCCGACATGACGATCGAGCAACTGAGCGCCGCCACCCGGATCAGATCCGGGCTGCTGATCGCCATGGAGGCCGACGATTTCTCCCGCTGCGGCGGGAACTTCTACGCCCGTGGGCACATCCGGTCGATCGCTCGCGTGGTCAAGGCCGACCCCGCTCCGTTGCTCGCCGCCTTCGACGCCGAACACGCCGTCGAGGAGGAGAAATCCCGGCGCGAGGAACGCGCCGCGGCCAAGGCCCCGACCCTCCGCCCGGCCCGCCCGCGCTGGGCTCTCGTGGTCGGCGCGATCCTGGTCATCCTGATGGGCTGGGGAATGGTGCGGCTGTTCACGTTACCCAGCGACATCGAGGCCAACGCGTCCAAGACCGCGACCACGACGGCAACGGTCACGACGCCGACCCCGAAGGCATCGCCGCAGCCGACGGTGCGGCCCACCAAGAAGCCGACGTCCGCCAAACCGCCCGCTCTGATGACCGCGCTGCGACTGACGGCGACGGGCGACGGCACGTACCTGACGATCCGGGACAGGAAGAATCGTCGCCTCTTCCAGGGCCGCCTCAGCCCGGGCATCGCGCAGTCCGTCACCAGCGCCGGCGACATCCGCGTGACGGTAGGCAACCCCGGCAACCTCGTCGTCGTGCTCAACGGCAAACGGATCCCCACCAAGCTCTACAAGTTCACCGCGCACCCGAACGGCACCCTCAGCAAGACCACCGGCAACCAGTAATCGAGCTTCTGAGTTAGGTACGGACGTGCACAGCGCGTCATACTCGTGGGGATGACTACGCCACCCACCACCGTCGCCCTGGTCACGCTGGGCTGTGCCCGTAACGATGTCGACTCCGAGGAACTGGCCGGCCGGCTCGAAGCCGGCGGATTCCAGCTGGTCGACGACGCCGCCGAGGCGGACACGGTGGTGGTGAACACCTGCGGCTTCGTCGAGGCCGCGAAGAAGGACTCCGTCGACACGCTGCTCGCGGCGGCCGACTACAAGGATTCCGGCCGCACGCAGGCCGTCGTCGCGGTCGGCTGCCTTGCCGAGCGGTACGGCGAGCAGCTCGCGGACGCTCTCCCGGAGACGGACGCCGTCCTCAGCTTCGACGACTACACCGACATCTCGGAGCGCCTCCGCGCAATCCTCGCCGGCACCAAGCACCAGGCCCACGTACCACGCGACCGCCGCAAACTCCTCCCACTCGCCCCTGCCGACCGCCACACCACCTCCGGCGTAGCAATCCCCGGCCACGGCGACCACATCCCAGAGGCGCTCCGGCCGGTAGGCACCACCTCAGACGCTCCTAGCGAACTCAAAGGTCGCTTCGTCACCGGTGCACCGGAAGAGTTGAAGATCGACGCCCCCGATCTCGCGACCGCGCCTGCGAGCGGCCCTCGCGTCATGCGCCGTCGCCTCGACGGCGGCCCGATGGCGCCGCTGAAACTCGCCTCCGGCTGCGACCGCCGCTGCGCGTTCTGCGCGATCCCGATGTTCCGCGGCGCCTTCATGTCCCGCCGTCCGGCCGAGGTGCTCCGCGAAGCCGAGTGGCTGGCAGAGAACGGCGTACGGGAACTCTTCCTGGTCTCCGAGAACTCCACCTCCTACGGCAAGGACCTCGGTGACCTCCGCCTCCTCGAGACCCTGGTCGGCGAGATCGCCCAGGTCCCCGGCATCACCCGCGTCCGCGTCTCGTACCTGCAGCCCGCCGAGATGCGCCCCACCCTGATCACCGCGATGACCGCCACCCCCGGCGTGGTCCCGTACTTCGACCTGTCCTTCCAGCACGCCTCCGGCCCGCTCCTGCGCCGGATGCGCCGCTTCGGCGACTCCGAGCGTTTCCTCGAACTCATCTCCCAGGTCCGCGCCGCCGCCCCGACCGCCGGCATCCGCAGCAACGTCATCGTCGGCTTCCCCGGCGAGACCGAAGAGGACGTCGACATCCTCTGCGACTTCCTCTCCCGCGCCGGCCTGGACGCGATCGGCGTCTTCGGCTACTCCGACGAGGACGGCACCGAGGCCGAGACGTACGACGGCAAACTCGACGAGGACACCATCGCTGACCGCCTCGACCGCGTCACCCGCCTCGCCGAGGACCTGACCTCCTCCCGCGCTGAATCCCGCATCGGCGAACTCCTGGAGGTCCTCATCGAGTCCCTCGACTCGACGGACTCCGGCGACTCTGACGCGGCTGAGGCCGCGTCGCAGTCCGACGCCGACCTCGGGTCCACCGGGTGGGTCGTGGCCGGTCGCACGGCTGAGGGTCGTGCGGCGCACCAGGGGCCCGAGGTGGACGGGATGACGACGGTGACCGGCCTCCCGGACGGGATCCGGGTCGGGGATCTGGTCTCCGCGAAGGTGGTGTCGAACGACGGCGTCGACCTGATCGCCGAGTTCGCGGCACTCGTGAACGCCCCAGACGCCCGCCCGGCAGCTAACCTGACCGCGTGACCAACCCGGAGACGAACCCGGCGCCGCACGCAGCCGGCGGCCATCTCCACGCGCCCAGCGCCTGGAACGTGCCGAACGCGCTCACGGTCCTCCGCCTGGTCCTGGTACCGCTGTTCGTCTGGCTCCTGCTCCGCGACGGCGGCCACACGACCGGGGACCGCCTCCTCGCGACCGCCGCGTTCGTCGTCGCCATCGTCACCGACCGCTTCGACGGCGACATCGCCCGCCGCTGGAACCTGGTCACGAACTTCGGCAAGATCGCCGACCCGATCGCCGACAAGGCCCTCACCGGCGCCGCCTTCCTCGGCCTCTCGTACCTCGGCGAACTTCCCTGGTGGGTCACCATCGTGGTCATGGTCCGCGAATGGGGCGTCACCGCCCTCCGCTTCTGGGTCATCCGCCACGGCGTCATGCCCGCCAGCCGAGGCGGCAAACTGAAGACGGTTCTCCAAGCCGTAGCCCTGGGCCTCTACCTCCTCCCATGGCAACACCTGGCGCTGGTCCACTGGCCCGCGGTAGCCATCATGGCCGCCGCCGTCCTGGTAACCCTCGTCACCGGCCTCGACTACCTCTCCCGAGCCCTCCGCCTAAGAGCCGCGGCCAAACGCCCCCTCCCATAACCCTGGTCACTGCTTGATCGGCGAGCGATGGTCCGGCGAGCAGTGGACTGGCGGGTGGGTCTACGCGTCGGCCAGCCAGGCGAGCATCTCGCCGCGGAGCCAGCAGCGCCCGACCGCCGTGGCATGCAGCGACGTGTGATCGAACACGCCCAAACCGATGATGCTGTGCCCCGAAGCCCGCCGATCGCCGAACGTCGGCATCCCCGGCGCGACTCCAACCCCCTCGACCGACACCCACGCCACCGGCCGCCGGGTCGCCGCTTCGTCGAGCCGCTGCAGGAACCGCAACCGCCCCTCGAGATCCAGCCCCGACAACGCCCAGGTCGTGATCACCACCGGGAGTACGTCGTCAGGCACCAACGCGAGCGCCTCCGGCAGAACGTCAACGACACCACCCCGCACCAGCACCGGCGGAGCCGCCGCCGCCAACGCCAACTCCGCCTCGAGCCTCGCCAACCGCTCCACCTGATCCGGCGGCACACAGGCCCGCAACCAACGCGCCTCGTCCACCTCAGTCACATCAACCGGATCAACATCAACCACGATCCGAGCCGCAACCTCCGGCACCGCTAGTAGCGGCACGAGCCCATCACCCACAACCGAAGCCGACACCTGCACCGCGGAGCCCGAGTCACCCAACGACTGCCCGCTGGAATACGAGATCCCCACCCGATCAACCGTCAGATTCAGCCCAGCCGGCCGCCCCACATCAATCAGCCCAACCGACGCCGCCCCAACCCGCCGCGCCACCTCAGCAACAGCCGGATACAACACCGCATGCCGCCCACCCTCATCCCCCCGAACCTTCCGCCCCGCCCCAACCCCCAAGACCAACTCCCCAACCCGCTCGACCACCCCAACCCCCACCGCCCCAACCACATCCACCCCATCCGCGCCTGATGTGGCGGCGGTGGCGTTTGCGGTGGCGAAGGCGGCGGCTAGGTCTGAGGCCTGTCCGGAGAGGGCGAGGTCGTGGAGCGCGGCGAGGATGACCGTCGGATGCCGACGGCGTGGCGGCGCGTTCTCGATCACTCGGAGCGCTTCAGGTGACTCACTCAGCGCGATCGCCATGCGCGCGTACAGCGGCGAAATCTTCAGCGCATCGCCTTCACCGAACCGCCGATAGACCTGCGCGAGAGTACGCCCGCGCACCCCGCCCTTCACGCTCCCACCAGTCGCCTCCGGCATTCGAACGAGTCTAGCCACGCACCCTCGCCCAGCTTCAGGAATTCTCGAGCTTCTTGTCGGATGTGGGTCAGCGGCTTCGTACTTTCGACCGAACCTCGCCACGCCTCCGTTCGCGTGGGTGCCTCTGCGGATTGTGTTGTTAGTTGTATGGGCCTCCGGGATGGTCGAGGGGGACGGCGGTGGGTGGCGCGTTGTGGGTGGTGTGTCATGGGTTGGCAGCGGGGGTGGTGTTGGGTGGTGGGTGTCGAGTTGGCGCGTGTTGGGAGCGGGAGGTGGCCGTGGGCGGTGGGGTCGAGGTGGCGGTTGAGCGACTGGTCGGGTTGTTGCTGGAACGTCGCGTGACGCTGGCGACTGCTGAGTCGTTGACTGGTGGGATGGTCGGGGCGGTTCTGACGGATGTGCCGGGGGTGTCGGCTGTGTATCGGGGTGGCGTGGTGGTGTACGCGACTGACCTGAAGGCCAAGCTTGCGGGCGTGCCGGAGGAGCTGCTGGCTGCTGTGGGCCCGGTGCACCCGGATACGGCTGCTGCATTGGCCAGCGGTGTGCGGGAGCGTCTGGAGGCGGACTACGGGCTCGCGACGACAGGTGTGGCCGGACCGGACCCGCAGGCGGGTGTCGAGGCCGGCACGGTGTACGTCGCCGCGGCCGGACCAGGCTCGGTGCAGGTGCGGAAGTTGCAGCTGAGCGGTGATCGGGCAGCTGTGCGCCGGGGGAGTGTGCAGGCCGTCCTGGAACTCGGAGCAGAACTTGTGGCGGAAGAACTCGACTGATCGGGGTGTTGGGACCAGCATGGGGACAGGTAAGGCAGACTGGCACGGCGCACCGAAGGTGGACATTGCGAGAGGTAGTGACCCAGCAACAGGTACCGTTGGTTCCTACGGTCGAGCTACCGTGCGAGTAGACGCGACCGGACAGGCGGAAGGGAGAAACCTCATGGTGCTGGTTCGTGGCCTGCTGGGCGACGTGCTGCGGCGTAAGCGGCTGCGCCAGGGGCGCACTCTGCGCGAGGTATCCGCCGACGCACGCGTCAGCCTCGGCTATCTGTCCGAGGTCGAGCGCGGTCAGAAGGAAGCTTCGAGCGAGTTGCTGGCGGCCATCTGCATGGCGCTGGAAGTGCCGTTGTCGACGGTGTTCGCCGAGGTGAGCGAAGATCTGGCGCGCGAAGAGGCCCTGGTGCTGGCGCATCCGACCATCGAGCCCGAGGTCGTGGCCGCGGCCTGAGCCGCGGATCATCGGACGCCTCCGTTGGGGGTCGAACCACTGCTGGACGGCTGGATCAGTGCGATCCGGGTCGGCCAGACGAGCTGCAGCGCGGGCAGCGGCGGCTGACCGGGCCGCCGGAACATCGTGTTGGCGGTGTACAGATGGTGCGCCGAGTCGGGAAATCGCAGGAGCTCGGCGGTGTGCGGCGGCGGGAAGAAGCCGGACAGGTCGTCGCCCTCGTCGAAGACCGCGCCTTCCAGCACCGCCCAGGCGAGCGGCTTGAGCCCCAGAAAGGCGTAGCAGGGCTCCGGATCGAAGACGATGATCTCCGGATGCCGGTAGAGGCTGAGGCCGAGTGTGTACCCGAAGGCAGGGTTCCGCCCGCCGTCGCCCTCGATGAACTGCATCGTCCAGCCGTACGTCTGGATGTTTCGCTCGAGCTGTCGCGAGTACCGCTCGTCGTCCAGGCCACCGCACTTGTCGCACATCACCATCTCCTTTCGCTCGAACAGTTGTTCGATGCGTCAGAGAAGGTATCCGTGTTCACTCCCTCCGGAGCCGTTGTCCACAGGGCAATTTCGGTAGGGCGATGTCGACAGGAATCAGGCTTCGGGCTGGCAGGCCGGGCACCAGTACGTGACCCGCTCGCGGGTCGGCTCGCCGAGGGAGGACGTGAGGATCGTCGTACCGCATCGGCGGCACGGCTTGCCGGCGCGTTCGAACACCCAGGAGCGTTGCCCCGGCCGGTCGATGCCGGTGCTGACCTGGGTGCCGTTGCGGACGTTGGCTTTCATCAGCTTGCGGCTCAGGTCGACCGCGCCGGGGACGTCGACAGCCTCGACCGGGCGCCATGGGTGCAAGCCGAGCAAGAAGCAGACCTCGGTGCGGTAGAAGTTGCCGATCCCGGCGAGGTTGCGCTGGTCGAGCAGCGCCTCGCTGATGGTGCGTCCGGGATCGGACTCGACGTTCGAGATCGCAAGTGTGCGATTGAACGACGGCGACAGGAGATCCGGGCCGAGATGCCCGACAACGGTGTCCTCCTTGTCGGAGGCGACGAGGTCAAGCACCGGGAGCCGGTATCCGACGGCCGTCCACGGTGCGGTTTCGAGGACCACACGGATCTCGTGGTCGGGGCCGCCGCGCCAACGCTCGCCGGGACGGTACAGGTGCCAGCTGCCGTCCATCCGGAAGTGGCTGTGCAGCGTGAGCCCACCGGAGATCCGCATCAGAGTGTGCTTGCCGCGCGCAACGACTTCCAGCACTGTCCGTCCGGTCAGATCGGTCGTCGCCAACGAAGGCACCCGGAAGTCCGTGCGAACGAGTTCCTGCCCTGCAAGGGCCTGATTCAGCCGCTTGCAGGCTCGCCAGACGGTGTCTCCTTCGGGCATGACCGACTACTTCACGCCCGGAGCCGCAGACCGCGTGGCGTGGCGTGGAATCCGGCCTTGGCCAACGCGTCCCCGAACGCGGTATGGCGAACCTGCTCACCGTCCGCGGTCTCCACGCTGAGCTTGCCGAGCTGACCGTCCCGGATCGACAGCGCCAACGCGTCAACGGCCGGCTGCAGCAGATCGGGATCCTCCGTGAAACTCAGCACGGTCCGCCCGCCACGCTCGACATACACGATCAGCTGCCCGTCGACCATCACCACCAACGCGCCTGCCTTCCGGCCGGGGCGATGCCCGCCGGCGCTTTCCCGCTCAGGCCAGGGCAACGCGGCACCGTACGGGTTGGCTGGATCGGACGCAGCCAGTACGACGGCGCGCGCGGTCAGCTCCTCGTCCTTCCGGCCGCGAGCGGCACCGCCTGCCCGTGCGCCACCGGGCCCGAACCGTCCCGGGGAGCCGAATGGTCCGTCAGGCCTCGAGGTCGGTAGCTCGGCGAGCGCCCGCAGCCGATCGACTGCGCCGGGCAGTGCGAACTGGGCAGCTCCGAGGCCCGCGACGAAGTACCCGCGCCTGCACCGCCCGGACTCCTCGAAGGCACTCAGCACCTTGTAGACGGCCGCGAACCCACCAGGCGTCCGCTCGGTGATCACCGAACCCCGCGTCACGATGCCGTAGCGATCGAGAAGGGTCTCGGCGGCGGCATGCGCCCGCCGGGTCGCATCCGAGCTTCGGGCCGGAAGCAACGACCACCGCCCGCCGGCCGTCGGCGGACCACTCCGGGACGGCATCGCGGGTCGTCCTGGCCGGATCGGCCGACCCGGACGCGCACGTGGAGTCGCACGACGAGTTCGATGACTGCCGCGACCACCACCGACGAGCGATCGGACCGGCGTCAACGTGTCGTTCGTCAGGAACCCGGCCCAGACGAGGTCCCAGAGAACGCCGACCAGCGTCTCGTCCTCGATCGCACCAGAACTGGAACCGACGACGTCGCTCAACTGCCGGAAGAAGAACGCACCGCCCCCGGCCAACGCGTCCAGCACAGCTTGGTGCGTGTCGCCGAGCTCGAAAGCCGGATCCGGGTCAGGCAGCGTCAAGTCGCAGTTGTCGGCCAGATGCAGCGACACCCATCCGTCGGTTCCGGGCAGTGAACCCGAGCCGGCCCACACCACTTCACCGGTCGCGGTCAGCTCGTCCAACATCGACGGCTGATACCCGGGGACCCGCGACGGCAGCACGATCGACTCCAGAGCCGACGCCGGCACCGCGCATCCCGCGAGTTGCTCGACCGCTCCGAGAAGTACGTCGTACCCGCGGCCGCGGCTGCTCGTGATGCCCTGCCAGGCGGGCAGGAATCGCGCCAGCGCGGAGGGATCGACCGGCTCGACCTCCTTGCGCAGCGCGGCGAGGGAGCGGCGTCGCAGCAGCCGGAGGACCTCGCTGTCACACCATTCGAGCGCGATCCCGCCCGGCAGGAACTCGCCTTCGACGACTCGACCGGCCGCGCTCAGCCGCCGCAGCGCGTCGGTGACGACTGCGACTCCGATGCCGAGATGGGTCGCGAGATCGATCGCGCGGAACGGTCCGTGCGTCCGCGCGTACCGAGACACGAGGTCGCCGAGCGGATCGGCGACCGGCTCGGCATGCGCCTCCGCAACGCCAGGTGGCAGCGGCACGCCGAGGGCGTCGCGCAACCGAGCCACGTCCTCGACGACCGCCCAGCGATGCTCGCCCGCGATCCGCACCCGGACGACGCGACGCGCGGCCGCGAGCGACGTCAGCCAGGACTCCGCATCCGAACCGTCGACGCACCGCTGGATTGCCTCCGGCAACGACAGCGGACCGATGATCCGCAGTACGTCGAACAACCCTTCGGCATCACGCGCTCGGCGATCCTCGGCAAGGCGTTGCAGCTCGGCCTCGGTCCGCAGTACGACCTCGGCGTCGAGCAACTCACGGAGCTCGGTCCGCCCGAGCAACTCGGCCAGCAGACTCTGATCCAGCGACAGCGCGGCTGCGCGCTTCTCGGCGAGCGGGCTGTCACCTTCGTACATGAAGGCGCCCACATAGCCGAACAGCAACGACTTCGCGAACGGCGACGCCTCGGATGTCTCAACCTCGACGACCGAGATCCGGCGCTCGCTGATCCCGGTCAGCAGCTCCTTCAACGCAGGCAGGTCGTAGACGTCCTGCAGGACTTCGCGCAGGGTCTCGAGCACGATCGGGAACGACCCGAACTTGCTCGCGACACTCAGCAACTGCGAGGCGCGTTGCCGCTGCTGCCACAGCGGTGACCGTCGTCCCGGATTGCGTCGTGGCAGCAGCAACGCCCGCGCCGCGCACTCCCGGAACCGCGCCGCGAACAACGCCGACCCACCAACTTCGGTGGTCACCAGATCCTCGATGTCCGCGGGATCGAACAACACCAGATCCGCGCCCGGCGGCGGCTCGTCCGTCTCCGGCAGGCGCAGCACGATCCCGTCGTCGCCGGACACCGACTGCGCGTCCATCCCGTAGCGATCCCGGAGCCGCGCAGCGATCGCCAGCGCCCACGGGCCGTGCACCTGTCCGCCGTACGGCGAGTGCACGCACACCCGCCAGTCGCCGAGCTCGTCGCGGAACCGCTCGACCACGATCGTCACGTCGTCAGGCACTCGGCTGGTCGCGTCGCGCTGCTCGGCGAGATACGCGACGAGGTTGTTCGCGGCGTACTCGTCCAGGCCCGCGGTCCGCGCGCGCTCGATCGCCTTACCCGCGGGCAACGACGCCATCTTGCGAACGAACGCGCCGGTCGCCGCGCCGAGCTCCGCCGGCCGCCCGACCGCATCGCCCTTCCAGAACGGCAACCTGCCCGGCTGACCGGGCGCGGGGGAGACGAGCACCCGGTCGTGCGTGATGTCCTCGATCCGCCAGCTCGACGCGCCGAGGGTGAAGACATCGCCCACGCGCGACTCGTACACCATCTCCTCGTCGAGCTCGCCCACGCGATGGTTCGTCGACTCGCCGACCAAGAACACGCCGAACAGCCCGCGGTCCGGAATCGTCCCGCCGCTCGTCACCGCGAGCCGCTGCGCGCCCGGCCGGCCGGAGATCTCCCCGCTCACCCGGTCGAAGACGATCCGCGGCCGCAGCTCCGCGAACTCGTCGGACGGGTACCGACCGGAGAGCATGTCGAGCACCCCGTCGTACGCCGATCTCGGCAGCGTCGCGAACGGCGCGCAGCGTCGTACCAGAGAAAAGAGCTCGTCGACGTCGATGGAGTCCAGCGACACGATCGACACGATCTGCTGCGCGAGAACGTCCAGCGGGTTCGCCGGGATGTGCAGGCTCTCGATCAGGCCGTCGCGCATCCGCTGCACGACGACGGCGGTGTCGATCAGATCGCCGCGGAACTTGGGGAACAGCACACCGCGCGACACCGCTCCCACCTGGTGGCCCGCACGACCGACGCGCTGCAGTCCGCTGGCAACCGACGGTGGCGCCTCGACCTGGATCACGAGATCCACGGCGCCCATGTCGATGCCGAGCTCGAGGCTGCTCGTCGCCACGACGCACGGCAGCCGCCCGGATTTCAGATCCGCTTCGATCAGCGCCCGCTGCTCCTTGCTGACCGAGCCGTGATGGGCCCGCGCGATCAACGGCGGAGCCGCGAGCGATCCGCCCGACTGCGCCATCAGCTGCGCAGGTGAGCCGAGCTCCGGCAGCTCCAGCTCGGCGCGCTCGGCAGCGATCTCGTTCAGCCGGGCAGTGAGTCGCTCGGCCAGGCGGCGCGAGTTCGAGAAGACGATCGTCGAACTGTGCTGACTGATCAGGTCGAAGACATGTTCCTCGACATGCGGCCAGATCGACGCATGCTGCTGCGGACCGGCCGCGGACCCAGAGGTCTCGACCTCGGTCGCGGCCAGCTCAGCCATGTCCTCGACCGGTACGACGACGCTCAGATCCCACTGCTTCGTGAACTTGGGCTGCACGACCGTCACCGGCCGCTCGCCGCCGAGGAACCGCGCGACCTCCTCCACCGGTCGCACCGTCGCCGACAGGCCGATGCGCTGCGCCGGCTGCGGCAGCAGTGTGTCGAGCCGCTCGAGGGTCAGCGCGAGATGCGCGCCCCGCTTGGTACCGGCGACCGCGTGCACCTCGTCGACGATGACGGTCTCGACCCCGCGCAGCGACTCCCGGCCTTGCGAGGTCATCAACAGGAACAAGGACTCAGGAGTTGTGATCAGTACGTCGGACGGCCGCGTGGCGAACCGTCGCCGCTCGTTGGCCGGGGTGTCGCCCGAGCGCACCGCGACCTCGACGTCGATCGGCGCCTCACCGAGCCGGCGGGCGGTCTCCCGGATGCCGATCAACGGCGCGCGAAGGTTCCGCTCGACGTCGACGGCGAGCGCCTTCAGCGGTGACACGTACAGCACCCGGCAGCGCAATTTCGGATCGTCCGGCGGCGGTGTCGTGGCCAGCCGGTCCAGTGCCCACAGGAAGGCCGCCAGCGTCTTCCCGGAGCCGGTCGGGGCGACCACCAGCGCGTCCCGGCCCGCGGTGATGGCGTCCCACGCCTCGAGCTGGGCCGGGGTGGCCGCCTCGAAGACGTCGCCGAACCACGCCCGGGTCGCGGGCGAGAACCGGCTCAACGCGCTGGTCTTCTTCACGCCGACCATCTTGCCGGGTCCCGCCGACAGTTTTCACGAGCCGCCCGATCGCCCACCGTGAGCAGGCGCTTTCCGTCCGGTGCGCCGGTTGTCCCCTTCGTCTGGAATGATCGGTCGCATGATGAACCGCGTACGTGGAGCCCTCGTCGTCGTGGCCTGCCTGGTCGGGCTGACCGGGTGCGTCAAGCTCGACGCCGACCTGAAGGTCGGGTCGAACGAGACGGTCTCGGGGACCATGAAGCTCGGGGTGGACAAGCAGCTGCTGCAGTCCAGCGGCCAGTCCCTCGACAAGATCCGCCAGCAGGTCGAGAGCGGCGTCAAATCGACTGCCACGCAGGGCGTCGAGTGCAAGTCGTACGAGGACGACAAGTACGTCGGCTCCGACTGCACCTTCAAGAACGTGCCGTTCGACAAGATGGGCAGCTCGAGCGGCGAAGGCGTCGGCTTCACCAAGGACGGCGACAAGGTCAAGGTGACGGTCGAGGCCGGCGACCTCGGCAGCAACCTGCCGTCCGGCAGCCAGCCGGAGGTGAACTTCAAGATCACCATGCCGGGAAAGATCCTCGAACACGACAGCGGCGCGAAGGTCAGCGGCCGGACCGCGACGTACGACAGCATCGACAAGCTCGGGAAGATCTCGCTGACCTCCGAGGCCGGTGGCGGGTTCCCGATGTGGGCGCTGATCCTGATCATCGTGCTCGTGCTGCTGGCGATCGGCGCGGCGGTGGTCTTCATCCTGCGTAGCCGCAAGGCGCAGCAGGGGCCGCAGGGCTACGGCCAGCAGTTCCCGGGGCAGTACCCGGGCCAGCCGGGTCAGTACGGCGCCCCGGGGCAGTACCCGGGGCAGCCTGGGTTCGGCCAGCAGCAGTACGGCCAGCAGGGGCCCGGTGGGCAGTACCCGGGCCAGCCCGGTCAGTACGGCGGTCAGCAGGGACAGCCCGGACAGCCTGGTCAGTACGGCGGACAGCCGGGGCAGTACCCGGGTCAGCCGCCGCAGGGGCCCGGTCAGCATGGTCAGCCTGGTCAGCAGCAGTACCCTGGGCAGCCTCAGCAAGGTCAGGGGGAGTGGGGCTCGCAGCAGCCGCCTCAGCAGGGCCCTGGTGGTTGGGGACAGCAGCCTGGTCAGGGTCAGCAGCCTGGTCAGCAGCCTCCGCAGCAGGGTTACGGTCAGCAGCCGCCGCAGCAGCAGGGTGGTTGGGGCCCGCAGGGTGGTCCGTCGGCGCCTCAGCAGGGGCAGCAGGGCGGTTGGGGACCGCCGCCGAAGGACAACGACGGGCAGGCATGAGACTGACGGAATTCTGGGCACGGATGGATCACCATCTCGGGCCCGCGTATGCACGGACCTGGGCAGAGACCCAGGTGGTCCAGGAGCTCGGCGGCCGCACGGTCGTCGAGGCCCTGGCCGACGGTGAGGCCGCCAAGTTCGTCTGGCGGGCGGTGTGGGCGCACCTCAACCTTCCGCCCAGCGAACGCTGACCAGCCCACGCTGGCCAGCCCACGCCACTCGATCAGGTCCTGGTGAGCGTCGACTCGCCCTCAGGCAGGCTGTCGGCCGGACCAGGATCGCGCTGACGGGCCAGCCGGCTCGGCCACCACAGGTGCCGGCCGATGTCCAGGTTCAGCGCCGTGACCAGCACGGAACGGACGACGATGGTGTCGAGCAGTACGCCGAGCGCGACCGCGATGCCGATCTCCGCGAAAGCCACCACCGGCAGCGTCGCCAGCACCGCGAAGGTCCCCGCCAGCACCAGTCCGGCCGACGTGATCACCCCACCGGTCGCGGCCACCCCGATCAGCGCACCGCGCCGGGTGCCGTGGGTCTTCGCCTCCTCGTGCACACGTGTCATCAGGAAGATGTTGTAGTCGATGCCCAAGGCAACCAGGAAGACGAAGACGAACAGCGGCAACGACGTGTCCGCACCCTCGAAGCCGAGTGCCTTGAATCCCAGTGAGCTGATCCCGAGCGCCGCGCCGAACGACAGTACGACGGTTGCTACCAGCATCACCGGTGCGACCAGTGCCCGCAGCAACAGTGCGAGGATCGCCAGCACCACCGCGAGCACCACCGGGATGATCAGCTTGTTGTCGTGAGCGGACGCCCGCTGCGTGTCCAGCAGGATCGCGGCACCACCGCCGGCGAGTGCGTCGGCGTCCGGCACCGCGTGGACGGACGTGCGTACGCGATCGACGGTGTCCTTCGCGGCCTGCGTGTCCACCGCGTCGGTCATGGTCCCCTCGAGGTACGCCAGTCCGCCGGCAACCCGCGGCTCCGCCACCGCCGCAATGCCTTGCGTCGAGGACATCGCCGTACGGACCTCCGCGGCCTTGTCAGCCTTGCTCACCACCACCAGTGGGTTGCCCGCGCCGGCCGGGAAGTGGGCGGCCACGATCTTCTCTCCGACGACGGAGTCCGGCGTACCGACGAAGGACTCCTCGTTGGACAGGCCGTTGGCATTGAGTGTCAGCATGCCGAGGGCGGCGATGCCCAGGAGTACGGACGTGGTGATCCAGGTCAGCCGCGGCCGTACGGCGATCCGTCGGCCGATGCGACCCCACACACTCGTCTCGGTGTGGTCATCCGATCCGTACGTCGGACGGAGCGGCCAGAACACCCAACGACCACAGATGACGAGCAGTGCGGGCAGCAAGGTCAGCATGGCGAGCAGGGCGATCACGATGCCGACTGCTGCGACCGGACCGAGCCCGCGGGTGGAGTTCATCGAGGCGAACAGCAGACAGAGCATGCCTGCTACCACTGTGGATCCTGATGCGATGATCGCCGGACCGGACCGGTGCAAAGCGAATGCCATCGCCTCATGCCTGTCCTGATGCTTCCTGAGTTCCTCGCGGTAGCGGGCTATCAGTAGCAGGGCATAGTCCGTCCCCGCGCCGAAGACAAGGACTGTCAGGATGCCTGCGCTCTGGGCGTTGACGGTCAGGTCCGCTCGGGTCGCCAAGACGTAGATGACGGCCTGTGCCGCAAAGAGTGCGACACCTGCGGAGAGGATCGGCAGCAGCCACAACACGGGGCTCCGGTAGGTGAGCAGGAGGATGACGATCACCACGGCTGCAGCGGAGTACAGGAGCTTGCCGTCGATACCTGCGAAGGCCTCTTGCGAGTCGGCGGCGAATCCGCCCGGTCCGGTCACGTGGAAGGACAGTCCGTCTGGCCGGTCCGCCGCGATCCGCCTGATGTCGTCGGCACGCGCACCGATGGTCTCCCAGCCGCCAGAGCCGGCGTTGATCGGTACGAGCACCTGGAGTGCCTTGCGATCCTCCGACGGGATCGGCCCGATGACGTCACGGTCGACGTCCTGCAGATCGCCGTACTGAGCGACCTGTCGAGCGACCGCTTGCTGGTCAGCGGGAGTGATACCGGACGAGCGTTCGTACACCAGCACAGCCGGAATCTCGTCCGGGGACGAGAACTGCTGGGTCGCCTTCAAGACCTCGGTGGACTCCGCCTTACCGGGCAGCCACGAGACAGCGTCGTTCTCCTGCGCACCGGTCAGCTTGCCCGCCGGACTGAAGGACACCCCTATCGCGACGATCCACAGCGCCAGCACGATCCACTTCGACACCTTGCCGCACGGCAACGCCGCGAGCCGTCCCACTCCGCGCACCCGAACCACGCCCCCTGGAGAGACATCCGTCCGCACGCCGGACCGATCACGACGCCCCCGAACCAGCCTGGTGGCTGCGTCAGACAGGGTCAACGACCACTCGGTAGTACTGCGCTCACCGTGCGTCGTCCTGCCTGCACGGGCACTGGTTCAGTTCTCAGAGTGTCCAGCCGGTGCGGGCGGCCCATTCCTCGGCCGGTAGATAGATGAGATCGCAGACCGGGTCCTTCAGGTCGCTGTAGTCGCCGATCTCGAGCCGGAGCGCGGCCGCGTGCTGCTTGAAGACGGCGTACGCCCGCGCCGTTTCCGGATGACTGCGCAGATAGTCGCGGAACAGCAGCGCGTACCGCTGGTTGGCCCGCCCTGCGACACGGATGTGCAGGTTCACCCGGCGCCGGTACATCGGCTCGACCAGCATCCGCTTCACCCATTGGATGTCGTCGGCGGGCAGACCCGGCACCGGGTGGTCACGCCGCGGCGGGCGGAGCCCCCAGTCCGCGGCGGCCATCTGCTCGGCGACGTCGTCCAGGTCCGGTTCGGTGCCGACCGTCACTTGGATATCGAGGATGTCCTTGGCCGGGAGACCCGGCACCGAGGTGGAGCCGATGTGGTCGATCCGCTGGGCCAGCTCGCCGAGCAGTCCGCCGATCACCTGAGCGGTCTTCTGGTACTGCGCGGGCCAGGTGTCGTCCGGCCGCGCGATGACGATCCCAGTCATGCGGAGATCATCCCAGTACTGCGGTGGCGGGTCCCAGCCTTTTACACCGGTTTGACCCGGAACGCGCTGGTGGTGAGCAGATCCGCGGCCTCGTACGCCGCCTTCTTGATGCCCTTGCGCTCGTCGAAGAAGCCGCCGACCACGCCGACGCCGGGGAGCTTCCCGACGAACCGGGCGCCCAGGCTGCCGCGCGGACGGTCCTCGAACACCTCGCTGAGTCCGCCGAACAGCTTGCTCAGTCGCCAAACCAGCCGGACGCCCTTGCGCAACCCCATGTCCGTTGCGACCTCGTCGAGCCCCAACTGCTCGGAGACGTCCTTGCCGGCGATCTCCGGGTCGTCGTACTTGAGGACCTCGTCCGGCGTGATCGGGCGGTCGGTGAGTACGCGGATGATGATCGACGTACGGTCGGCGTGCGCCTCCACGCCGTACTCGCGGCAGACCGCGCCGATCACCATCGCCTGCACGGCGGCGCCGAGGGTGTCCTTCATCGGCAACCGGTCCGCTGCCGCGCCGCTGAGCCGGGGGAGACCGGCGACGACCGCGGCGAACCCGCCGAGGCGCTCGACCCACCAGTCGCAGCGCTTGGCGAGCGGGAGAGTCGGCCATTCCTCGTGGCCGGGCACCTTCATCTGCAGCAGCCGGTCGATCGCGAGGATCAGACCCTTCTCGGCGAGGTTGGGCTTCTCCTGAGCGGAGTATTCGGCGAGGACGGTGCGGATGCCGAACGGGTCCTGCGAGCGGAGCGCGTCGAGCACGATGTCGATACCGAATTCGACCCTGCTGATCGCGAGGACCACGGCGGAATCGGGTACGTCGGGACGGTCTGTCACGTCCGCAAGAGTAGGGACCGGCTGGGTCAGGATGGTTGCGGGAACAGGCTTCGGCGTGTCAGTTGTGATTCGAACACGTGTTCGGGATACTTTGGTGCTCGGAAGGTGGTTGGACGGCCGAGTTGTCCACAGATTCGAAGTCGCGGCGAAAACTGTCCGACGTGATGGATACCTTCTTTGGCGATACGAGAAGTCCTCCGGGCGGCTAGGAAGCGGCCCCGATTATGAGATGGGTCAGGTGGCAGTCAGATGGCTGGTGCAGCGGTGAGCGCGGAGCGCAAGGAAGCGGATCGTGAGAAGGCGCTTGCGACTGCGCTGACACAGATCGAGCGGCAGTGTGGCAAGGGCTCGGTGATGCGCCTGGGCGAGCAGAACAGGCCGCCGATCGAGGTCATCCCGACCGGTTCGATCGCGCTCGACATCGCGCTCGGGATCGGTGGACTGCCGCGCGGCCGGGTGGTGGAGATCTACGGTCCGGAGTCCTCCGGTAAGACGACGGTCGCGCTGCATGCGGTCGCCAACGCTCAGCGGGCCGGCGGGATCGCAGCCTTCATCGACGCCGAGCACGCCCTCGACCCGGAGTACGCGCGGAAGCTGGGCGTCGACACCGACGCGCTGCTGGTCTCGCAGCCCGACTCCGGTGAGCAGGCGCTGGAGATCGCCGACATGCTGGTGCGCTCCGGCGCGATCGACATCGTCGTGATCGACTCGGTGGCCGCGCTGGTGCCCCGGGCCGAGATCGAGGGTGAGATGGGTGACAGCCACGTCGGTCTGCAGGCCCGGCTGATGAGCCAGGCGCTGCGGAAGATGACCGGCGCGGTCAGCGGGACGAACACGACCGCGATCTTCATCAACCAGCTGCGCGAGAAGATCGGCGTCATGTTCGGCTCCCCGGAGACGACGACCGGTGGTAAGGCGCTGAAGTTCTACGCATCGGTGCGGCTGGACGTGCGCCGGATCGAGTCGCTGAAGGACGGTACCGACGTCGTCGGTAACCGGACCCGCGTCAAGGTCGTGAAGAACAAGGTGGCCCCGCCGTTCAAGCAGGCCGAGTTCGACATCATCTACGGCCAGGGCATCAGCCGCGAGGGCAGCCTGCTCGACCTCGGTGTGGATCAGGGCTTCGTCCGCAAGGCCGGCGCCTGGTTCACGTACGAGAGCGACCAGCTCGGCCAGGGCCGGGAGAACGCGCGGAACTTCCTGCGCGACAACCCCGATCTGGCCAACGAGCTGGAGAAGAAGATCAAGGAGAAGATGGGCATCGGCCCGACCCTTGACCAGCCGGCCGGCGAGGCCGCGGCCGAGGTCGATGTCGACTTCTGACCGACCCTCCGCGGGCGGCAGCGTCTCCCGGCAGCCATCGGCCGCCGACGACGCTGCCCCCGCGGCGCTGTCTCTACCTCACGACGAACGCCTCGCCCTGGCCCGCAAACTCCTGGCCGAAGGGACGACCGCGTCCGCGAACACGGCAGAGCCGCTCACCACAGAGCCAACTGCCACAGAGTCGGTTGTCACAGGGCCAGCTGCCATAGAGCCGACGGCCGCCGAGCGCACGTCGTACCGGCGTACGTCGGCTCAGCAGGTGTCCGCGGAGCGCGATTCGGCGCGATCCGCGCCTACGTCGGGCTCGTCGGGCGACGGTGGTCCGGGTAGTGCAGGCGGCGCAGGTGGTGGGTCTGGTGACGGCGACGGTTCGTCCGCTGGTTCGAGGCGAGGAAGTCGTCGTACTCGGGGTCGTGGAGCGAGCGCTGCCGACCCGTGGGAAGACCCCGACGACTTCCTGGACAGCGGCGAGTCGGAGCGGAGCACAACGGGACGACGCACCAGCTCCATCAGGCGAACCGCTGGCACCGTGGACCCCTGGGACGAGCCTTCACCTGAGGCTCATGACTCGGGTGAGCGGGAGTCACGTCCTCGCAAGACACGCGCTCGCCCGGAGTCAGCTGCGGAACAGACTCCGTCGACAGCTCGTCGGACCACGTCGCGACGTGACTCAATCGCGAATCCGATTGACCCCTGGGGCGACGAGGACAAACGAACCGCTCAGACGTTCGAGACCCAGGCCACCGCGCGCCGAGCCGAGGCCCAAGCCTTCGCCGACGATGCCCCTGCCCCGCTGGGTGACAGCGCGAATCGCAGCACCTCGAGCGGTCCCCACACCACCGAGGCCAGCGACTCGACGCCCGCGCCGATAGCTGACCCCACGACGTCAGCCTCGCGCGACGACCTCGGCCCAGCCGACGTCTTCGACCCGTGGTCAGATCCAGTCGATACCTCTGTCGACGACCCATCGCCTGCCGCCACGAGCGTCACCACATCACGCGCTTCCATCCGCCATACGGACCAACCTGTCCCCAGCACGCCAACGGCAGCATCCGACGAGACAGCTGCCTCCGCGTCCAGCGACGTACCAGCCGACGCTCGCACTGGCGGACCGACGGACGAACCCGCCGACGTATCCGGCAACGGCGTACCTCTTGAAGCGCCCACCGGGCGAGTCGAAGGCACGCTGAGTCCGAGCGTCGATCCGTGGTCGGACCCGGTCGTTGGACCCGTGTCGACGAGCGGCTCGGAACCAGTCTCCGCAGACAACACGCCGCCGGCCTCGGCGGGCGCAGGTGGCTCGGCGGGTGACGGCGTCCGACTCGACGCCGTGGATTCTGCGAGCGCCGGCGAGGACAGCTGGCCGGGCGGTGCGGGTTCCGCGAGTGCCCGGGTGGGCTCTGCGGGGACCGGAGCGGGCTCCGGGAGTGCCGGGGTGGGTGCTGCGCGGGGCGGGGCGGGGTCTGGGAGTGGTGGGGCGGGTTCCGCAGGTGGTGGGAGTGGCTCGGGGCGGGGTGGGGCTGGGCGGGGGAGTGCTCGGCGGCGGGTTGGTGGGGGGTTTGGGCGGCGAGGGAAGCGGCCGGTTGGGGATGAGCCGCAGGGGACGGGGGATCCGGGGTTCGATGGGGCGGACGCGGACCCGTACTCGGTGGCTCGGACGATCTTGTTGGACAAGTTGACAGGGCAGCCGCGGACCCGGGCCGAGTTGGCTGATCTGTTGGCTGAGCGGGACATTCCGGATGAGGTGGCCGATGCGGTGCTGGATCGGTTTACCGACGTCGGGTTGATCGATGATGCGGCGTTCGCGAATGCGTGGGTGGAGTCGCGGCATCGCGGGCGCGGGCTGGGGAAGCGGGCGCTGGCGCAGGAGCTCCGACGGCGCGGGGTGGACGACCAGTTGGCACGGGATGCGCTCGAGGAGCTGCAGCCTGAGCAGGAAGAGGAGAAGGCGCGCGAGCTGGTACGGCGGAAGCTGCGGTCGATGCGTTCGCTGGAGCGGCAGGTCGCGATGCGGCGGCTCCTGGGCATGCTCGCCCGCAAGGGCTACCCCGGAGGCATGGCGATGAGCATCGTGAAACAGGAACTGGACGCGTCGCACGATGAGTTCCCACTAGTCGACGAGTCCGGTCTCGGACCCGAGTAGCGCCCCACACGCTCGGCCTGCCGATAGGTGGCGGGTTTCGGGTGCCGTGCATCGTGGTGTCGCCGTGGACCGCCGGTGGGCGGGTGAGCAGCCAGAAGTTCGATCACACGTCGGTGGTTCAGTTCCTCGAGAAGCTCACCGGTGTCCGGGAGCCGAACATCAGCCAGTGGCGTCGCAAGACGTTCGGTGACCTGACCTCGGTGTTCCGCCACGACCACATCAGCAAGCCGCCGGCGCTACCTGAGACTGGTGCCCAACTGATTGCCCGGCCGTCCCGCGGCTGCGGGAGTAGCGTCTGCTGCATGGCGAGCTTCGAGGACGTTGAGCGGTTGGTTGGCCAGTTGCCGGAGACCGTGGAGACGACCCGGCACGGTATGCGGACGTGGGCGGTTGGTGGCAAGGGGTATGCGTGGGAGCGGCCGTTCAGTAAGGCGGATGTGAAGCGGTTCGGGGACGAGACGCCGCCGGGTGGGCCGATCGTCGCGCTGGTCGTTGAGGATCTTGCGGAGAAGGAGGCCGTGCTGCAGGCGCGGGCGGGGGACGGGTTCTTCACGATTCCGCATTTCAACGGGTACGCCGCGGTGCTTGTTCAGCTCGACGAGGTGTCGGAGGCCGTCCTGGAGGAAGCACTACTCGACGCTTGGTTGGTGCACGCACCGGCCGACGTCGCCAAGGCACACCTCGGAAACAGATAGCCCGCAATCCGAGTCACCACCCCGAAGCCGGGTGCTGATTGGGGGCTTGTGGGGGTGGGGTTACGGAGGGTGACGTGGGTTCGGGGGGTGGGCTGCGGCGAGGGGCGTTGACGGGTGCGCCGTGACGGTGTGTTATCCGAGGTAGGGCCGGTATTTGTTCCGGTCCGTAGGCTGGGATTTTCCGTCGATCCGCCCCAGACACCGCGGAGGGTGCAATGAACGATTTCCAGGAACAGGCGAAGAACTGGCTCCGGAATGTCGTCAAGCAGAACCCGGACAAGATCAAGGCCGGCGTCGAGAAGGCCGGCGACCTGATCGACAAGCAAACCGGCGGGAAGTACGCGGAGAAGGTCGACGCAGTCCAGCAGAAGGTCGGCGGCTTCGTCGACAAGCAGACCTCCGACGAGACCCCGAGCCAGCCGGGAGCAGAATCCGCGCCCGCAGCGCCGCCTGAGCCCACAGAAGCCGCCACATCCGAACCCACCGCGGCCGCGTCCGAGTCCACCGAGACGGGTTCCGAATCCCCCGGTGGGGCCCCGGCAGGCACGACCGAACCAGCCCCTGGCGAGTCGGCGGCTGACACGTCCGGTGCGTCGGAAGGGGCAGCCGGGTCCCAGGGCAGCAGCACACGCAGCTAGCCCCGCTACGACCCTGAACGGTCACCGCGCTCGGCCGTGCGGCACGGTTGGTCCCGCACGGCTCATGTGCGGCGGCGAGATCTGGAGTAGACCACGTTGGTGGGTGGTCTTGTGGAGATCGACGGTGGCGTCGGTGAGTGTCCGTCTTGACCGGGTGGTGGGGCGCGCCTAGCCTCGGCATCAGGAAGGGATGAATCCACCGGAACGGTGGCGGATATGTGGAACGGCGGGTTGGCGAAGCTGTCGGCCGGCCGGGAAAACGCAACCACGCTCGACCGAGCTGAAGGAAGGACGACGGCGTCGTGCAAACGCTGTCGGATAGACGGCACCGCACGTAATACCTGAACGGCAGCGACCTGACAGGACACGAGCGGGGCCATCGTGGTCTCCGAGGGTTCGACCGGCGACGCACGGTGAGCAAGCAACGCTGGGCGGCCGCGGATGCGGCGTCCCTGCAGTCGGCGGACGGGGGTTCGCGGACCGCGAGCAGGCTGGGCAGCACATCAGCAGCGAGTGCGCAGCAGCACCGTCGGCACAGCCGGAAGTGGCAGCACCGGTACCGCCTCAGCAGAGGTGGCGCCGGCACCGCCGTACCCCGGAGACGCCTTACCGAACGGCCGGCTGGCTCATCCCTTCGACCGATGGCCACAGTTCCCGCGTGGGACTCGAAGGAGAGGGGAGACGCCGATGACCGGGATGTCCGTTGGCCTGGCCCTGATCGGATTGCTGATCGCCGGATTACTGGCTTGGATCGGCCTCACTCTCTCCCGCCGGAAGGCTGTGGACGCCGCAACCTCCCAACAGCAGGCCACCCAGCTCGAGTCCGCACAGCTCGAGGCCGCTCAACTCGAGGCCGCGCAGCTCGCCGCGGGCGCGAAGTCCGCGGCGGAGCTGGTACGTCGGCAGGCCGAGGAGGACGCCGCCGTACTGCGGACGCGTGCCGAGGCCGCTGAGCAGCGCGCCGAGGAGATCCGCCGCGCCGCGGAGGACCGGGCGTCCGAGGTACGGCGGGACGCCGAGCAGCGGGCGTCCGACGTACGCCGGGAGGCCGAGGCGGAGGCGCAGTCGATCCGGGACGATCTGCGTGAGCAGCGGCTCGAGATGGAGCGCCGCGACCACCGGCTGACCGAACGCGAGGAGCGGCTCGACGAGCAGCACCGCGGGATCGAGGAACGGCACAACGAGCTGACCGCCCAGCTGGCGGAGCTGGATCAGCGCAAGCAGGAGATCAAGGATCTCGAGGACGAGCGCCGCCGGATCCTCGAAGGCGTCGCGAACCTGACCACCGAGCAGGCCAAGGCCGAGCTGGTCGCGGCGATCGAGGACGAGGCGAAGCGGCACGCGCACACTATCGTCCGCGACATCGAGCGGCAGGCGCTCGACGAGGGCGAGACGAAGGCCCGCAAGATCATCACCGGCGCGGTGCAGCGGCTGGCGTCCGAGCAGACGAGTGAGTCGGTCGTGTCCGTCGTCCACCTGCCGAGTGACGACATGAAGGGCCGGATCATCGGGCGCGAGGGTCGCAACATCCGGTCGTTCGAGCAGACGACCGGCGTGAACCTGATCATCGACGACACCCCGGAAGCCGTGCTTCTGTCGTGCTTCGATCCGGTACGGCGGGAGACCGCGCGGCTGACCCTGGACTCGCTGGTGCTCGACGGCCGGATCCACCCGAGCCGGATCGAGGAGATCTACGAGCGCAGCAAGGGCGAGGTCGCCGAGCTGTGCGAGCGGGCGGCCGAGGACGCGATGGCTGACGTCGGGATCACCGATCTCCATCCGGAGCTGGTCCGGACGATGGGGCTGCTGCGCTACCGGACGTCGTACGGGCAGAACGTGCTGAAGCATCTGGTCGAGTCGGCGCACATCGCCGGGATGATGGCGGCCGAGCTCGGGCTGGATCCGAAGCTGTGCAAGCGCGGCGCGTTCCTGCACGACATCGGGAAGGCGCTCACGCACGAGTCCGAGGGCAGTCACGCGATCGTCGGTGCGGAGCTGGCGCGGAAGTACGGCGAGAACGACGACGTCGTGCACTGCATCGAGGCGCACCACAACGAGGTCGAGGTCCGTACCGTCGAGGCCGTGCTGACGCAGGCGGCGGACGCGGTGAGCGGTGGCCGGCCGGGTGCGCGGCGGGAGTCGCTGGAGGCGTACGTGCAGCGGCTCGAACGGCTCGAGGAGATCGCGATGCACCACGAGGGCGTGGAGAAGGTGTTCGCGATGCAGGCCGGCCGGGAGATCCGCGTGATGGTGCTGCCGGACGCGGTCGACGACATCGCGGCGCAGGTGATGGCCCGCGACATCGCGAAGCAGGTCGAGGAGGAGCTCACCTATCCGGGTCAGATCCGCGTGACCGTCGTACGGGAGTCGCGCGCGACTGAGGTCGCGAAATAGCAAGACCTTCTAGCTGACGCTGGCGGCTGAGGCGGTGAAGCCCGCGCATTCACCCGCGGCAGCCTAGCCGCGCCCAGGCAGAGCGGATACAGACGTCAGCGGAACGCGGACTGCCCGGTCAGCGCCTGACCGATCACAAGCTGGTGGACCTCGGACGTCCCCTCGTACGTGAGGACGGACTCGAGATTGTTGGCGTGCCGCATGATCGGGTACTCGCCGCTGATGCCGTTCGCCGCCAGGATCGTGCGGCACTCGCGGGCGATCGCGATCGCCTCACGCACGTTGTTCAGCTTGCCGACCGACACCTGCTCGGGCCGCAGCGTGCCCTTCTCCTTCAGCCGGCCGAGGTGGACCGCGAGCAGGATGCCCTTGTTCAGCTCGACCGCCATGTCGGCGAGTTTCGCCTGTGTCAGCTGGTACGCCGTCAGCGGCTTGTCGAACACGATCCGCTCGCCGGCGTACGCGATCGCGGTCTCCAGGCAGTCCCGCGCCGCGCCCATCGCGCCGAAGATGATGCCGAACCTGGCCTCGTTCAGGCAGCCGAGCGGACCGGACAGACCACGGGCCTCGGGCAGCATCGCGGACGCCGGCAGCCGTACGTCGTCCAGCACCAGCTCCGACGTGACGGATGCGCGCAGCGACATCTTCTGCTTGATCTCAGGCGCCGAGAAACCGGGCGTCGACGTCGGTACGACGAAGCCGCGGACGCCGTCGTCCGTCCGGGCCCAGACCACCGCGACGTCGGCGACGGAGCCGTTGGTGATCCACATCTTCGAGCCGTTCAGGATCCAGTCGTCACCGTCGCTGGAACCGTCGCGGCGGGCGCTGGTACGCATACCGCCCGGGTTCGAGCCGAAGTCCGGTTCGGTCAGCCCGAAGCAGCCGATCGCCTCACCCGCGGACATCCGGGGAAGCCACTCCGACTTCTGCTCCTCGCTGCCGTACTTCCAGATCGCGTACATCGCCAGTGAGCCCTGCACGGACACCAGCGATCGCATACCCGAGTCGGCCGCCTCGATCTCGAGACAAGCCAGCCCGTACGCGACCGGTCCGAGTCCGGCGCACCCGTACCCGGTCAGGTGCATCCCCAGGAACCCGAGCGCCCCGAGCTCCTTCGCCAGCTCCCGCGCCGGAATCGCCCCCGCCTCGAACCACTCCGGCAAGGACGGCCGCAACCGCTCATCCGCAAACCGCCGCGCAGCCCCCCGTACGTCGACCTCCTCCGCGGTCAGCAGCGAGTCGACATCCACAAGATCCAGCGAAACGGTCATGCGCTCACGCTAGCTGGTCACTTGCGGTACCAGGGCCACCACCAGCGGCGTTTGCGGGGGTGGCGGACTATGACGCCTGGCGTGGTGGGCCTTACCGGTGACGTGGAGGCGGACGCCGCCGGGGCGGGGGGCTACGGCCTTGTTCTTGGCGCTGCTGTGGTTCGCCTCGACCTGGTCGATATCGACGCTCCAGCCTTCGGGGATCACCATCACCACGGAGCTGTGGATGGCTTGTGCGTCGACGTGGATGTCGGACCAGTGCACGACAGCTTCGGTGAAGTCGAGTTTGACCGAGGAGTGCTCCGCGATCGCGGTCAGCCGCTCGGGGACAACCCACGCGCCCTCGCGCTTCTGCGCGCTGTGCCGGGCCCGGAGCGTCAGGTCCTGGGAGCTGCCGTGGGAGACGGGCATCAGGTCTGCGGTCGCGTTGCGGAGCTCCAACTGGGTCTTGGCCGAGTAGATCTGGGTGAGTCGCTCGTCGAGCTCCTCGAAGTCCAGCCGCCCGTCGGTGTGCGCCTCCTGGACCACGGCGGCGGCACGCTCACGGTCGTTGTCGGATGCCCGGCGGTTGGGCGGCGGCTGCTCCAGGCTCATGCCCCATAAGGTAGCGCCGCATCAGCCGACGAGTGACAGGAACCGGCCCACCACCGTCGACCAGGTCTTCTCCAGTTCGACGGCGTACCGTTCCGCATCCGCCACTACGGCGTCCGGGTCGAACCCGAGCGACCGCAGTCGCTCCGGCTTCCACCGCCGTACCCGCTCTGCCTCGACCTCCGGATGGAACTGCACACCCCAGCTCTGCCCGATGCGCAGCATCTGGTTCGTGCACCGCTCACTGGACATCAGCAGCACCGCATCCTCCGGCAGCCGCGTGATCTGGTCCTGGTGACTCTCCACGGCCCGCACCGTCGACGGCAGCCCAGCCAGCAGTACGTCGTCCGCACCGGCCGGCAGCACCGTCAACGAGGTCACACCCTTCTCCGGCTGCCCGTACTTCCCCTGCACCTCACCGCCCAACGTGTGCGCCAGCAACTGCGCACCGAGGCAGATCCCGAGCACCGGCACCCGCCCATGCGCGTCGCGCAGCAGCGAACGCTCCGCCGGCAGCCACGGCGACCGCTCGTCCTCGTCCGGCAGCATGCCGCCGCCGAGCATGATGAGCGCCGCATGACCGTCCACGCTCCCGGGTACGGGTTCGCCGTCCCAGGCCCGTACGACGACCGGAGCGAGCCCGCGCTCGTCCAGCCAGTCGACCAGCCGGCCAGGTCCGCTGTCCCGGTCGTTCTCGATGATGAGCACAGAAGTCACCCGGGCAACGCTACGGCGGCACACCGAGCTGCGGCGTACCGGAGTAGGGATTCCGGGATACTGATGCACTGGGGGTGTCGATGGAACCTGTCAGCGGATTCGTGCGGGCTGTTGTCGGAGATGTGGCCTTCATCTTCAGCAAGGGCATGGTCAGCGCGTACCTGCTCGCCCGCCGCAACGGGTGGCCGCGACCGCAGCTCGACGTATTGGTGCGGTCACACGGTCAGTACGTCCCGCTGTCCATTCCGACCGGCACGGTGCCCGCGGTGGGCCGCCTGGTCGGGCTGGACGAGTTCCGGCCGGCGCCGCTGATCACAGTCGAGTTCACCCCGGGTGACACCGGCGCCGAGGCACATCTCACCGCTAACAGCCCTGTCCTCATCACGATCACCGACGTCACTCACCGCGAGTACGACGCCGTAGTACTGACCACGTCCCTCGGCGCAGCGGCGTACGCACAGCTGCCGCCGGGGTACTACCACGTGTCCGCTGTCGTCATCGACGAGTACGGCGACCTGCTGCAGGGGTACGGCGCTCAGCACAACCTGCATGTGGACAAGGGCGACGATCTGATCGTCTCGTTGTCGATCCGGACCGCTGGTGTGACGGAGATCGCAGACGCCCTGGAAACCGGACCGCAGCCCGCACTGGTCGGGACGGGCGGGGACGTCGTACCGCTGCTCGACCTGGCCCGGATCGGCCGCGCACCGGACTGTGACCTGATCATCGACCGCCCAGAGGTCAGCCGGCATCACGCGGAGCTGCTGCGCATCGACGCGACCAGCTACGAGCTGCGGGACCTTGGGTCGACCAACGGGACACTGGTGAACGGTGTGCCGATCGAGACCGCGCTGGTCAGCCACGGCGACGAGATCAGGCTCGGAGCGCTCCCGTTCCGGCTACTACTGGGCTGACCTGGAACAATGGCGGCCGTGAACCCGCGTAGCGTCGTCATCCTCGGCTCGACCGGCTCGATCGGTACTCAGGCGCTCGAGCTGATCGGACGGAACCGGGGCCGCTTCCACGTCCTGGCCCTGTCCGCCGGCGGCGACAACGTCGCGCTGCTCGCGGAGCAGGCGCTCGAGTTCGCGGTCGAGGTCGTGGCGGTGGCCAAGGCGACGGTCGCGCAGGACCTGCAGCTGGCGTTCTACGCCGAGGCGCAGCGGAAGGGGTACGCGCAGGGCGAGTTCCGGATCCCGAAGATCATCACCGGCCCGGACGCCTCCAGCGAGCTCGCTGCGCTGCCGTGTGACGTAGTACTCAACGGCATCAACGGGTCGGTCGGTCTGCACGCGACGCTGGCCGCGCTGGACGCCGGGAACACGCTGGCGCTCGCCAACAAGGAGTCGCTGGTGATCGGCGGGCCGATCGTCACCCGGCGCGCGAAACCGGGGCAGATCGTCGCGGTCGACTCCGAGCACAGCGCGATCGCCCAGTGCCTGCGTGGCGGTACGCCGGACGAGGTCCGCAAGCTCCTGCTGACCGCAAGCGGCGGCCCGTTCCTCGGCCGGCCGCGGAGCGAACTGCAGAACGTGACCGTCGAGCAGGCCCTGGATCACCCGAACTTCGCGATGGGGCCGGTCGTCACGATCAACTCGGCCACACTGGTCAACAAGGGCCTCGAACTGATCGAGGCGCACCTGCTGTTCGGGATCCCGATGGACCGGATCGACGTGGTCATCCACCGGCAGCAGGCGATCCACTCGATGGTCGAGTTCTTCGACGGCTCCACGATCGCGCAGGTCGGCGTACCGACGATGACGGTGCCGATCGCGCTCGCGCTGGGCTGGCCCGACCGGATACCGGACGCGTCGCCGCCGTGGAACTGGGCCGAAGCGAGCACCTGGACGTTCCAGCCGGTCGACCACGCGGCGTTCCCGGCGGTCCAGCTGGCCCGCGAGGCGGGGACCCGGGGCGGGACCGCTCCGGCCGTCTTCAACGCGGCGAACGAGGTCTGCGTCCAGGCCTTCCGGGACGGCCGGCTGCCGTTCACGGGGATCGTCGACACGGTGGCCCGGGTGGTGACCGATCACGACGTACCCTCGTATGAGGAACTGTCCGTCGACGACGTGCTCGCGGCGGACGCGTGGGCCCGAACCCGAGCCCGTGAGATCACCGGCGTACAGGAGAACCGGCAGGCATGAGTGTGCTTCTGACCACCCTCGGCATCGTGCTGTTCGTTGTCGGGGTGCTGATCTCCGTGGCGCTGCACGAGCTGGGCCATATGCTCCCGGCCAAGGCGTTCGGGATGAAGGTCACGCAGTTCTTCGTCGGCTTCGGGCGGACCATCTGGTCGGTGAAGCGCGGCGAGACGGAGTACGGCATCAAGGCGATCCCGGCCGGCGGTTTCGTCCGGATCATCGGCATGATGCCGCCCGCCAAGGGCCAGGACCCGACGAAGGTGCGCAAGGCCAACACCGGCCCGATCCAGTCGATGGTCGAGAACGCCCGTACGGCGGAATACGAGACGATCTCGCCCGAGGACAACGGCCGGCTCTTCTACCAGAAGGTGTGGTGGAAGAAGCTGATCGTGATGGCGTCCGGGCCACTGGTCAACGTGCTGATCGCCGCCGTGCTCTTCACCGGTCTCTTCACGCTGTACGGCGCCAGGGTTCCGCAGACCACGATCTCCACCGTCACCGACTGTGTGATCCCGGCCGACCAGGCATCCGCGGACCGCAAGTGCCTGGACAGCGACAAGGAGTCGCCGGCCAAGCAGGCCGGGTTCCAGGTCGGTGACAAGATCGTCGCGTTCAACGGCACCACAATCGACAGTTGGGACCAGTTGACGCCGCTGATCCGGGCGAACACCGACAAGGCCGCCACGATCGTTGTCGAGCGCAACGGCCAGCAGCTCACCCTGCACACCAGCACGATCGTCAACCAGGTCCTGGACAAGCCGGGATCGGACAAGTACGTCTCGGTCGGGTTCCTCGGCGTCTCGCCGGACAACAAGCTCGAGCGGCAGAGCGTCGGCTACGCGTTCGATCAGATGGGCACCTACACGGTCGCCACGGTGCAGGCGCTCGGCCGGTTCCCGGAGAAGCTGGTCGGCGTCGCGAAGTCGATCGTCGGCGGCGAGCGCGACCAGGACAGCCCGATGAGCGTCGTCGGCGCGAGCAGGGTCGCGGGTGAGATCGCCTCCAGCGACCTGGACGTCGGCGCGAAGTTCGCGAGCCTGATCATGCTGCTCGCCTCGCTGAACCTGTTCCTCGCCCTGTTCAACTTCATCCCGCTGCTGCCGCTGGACGGCGGTCACATGATCGGCGCGATCTGGGAAGGCATCCGGCGCGGCCTCGCCAAGCTGTTCGGCCGGCCGGACCCCGGGTACGTCGACGTGGCCAAGCTGCTCCCGATCGCGTACGTCGCGGCCAGTGTGATCGTGGTGATGGGCGTGCTGCTCGTCATCGCCGACATCGTGAACCCCATCAAGCTGTTCAACGGATAAGGACACATGAGCATCAACCTCGGCATGCCCGCGCTGCCGCCTCCTACCCTCGCTCCGCGCCGCAAGACCCGCCAGATCAAGGTCGGCAAGGTGCTCGTCGGCGGCGACGCGCCCGTCTCGGTGCAGTCGATGACGACGACGAAGACGCACGACGTGAACACGACGCTGCAGCAGATCGCCGAGCTGACCGCGGCGGGCTGCGACATCGTCCGGGTCGCGTGCCCGCGGCAGGAGGACGCCGACGCGCTCGCGGAGATCGCGCAGCACTCGCAGATCCCGGTGATCGCCGACATCCACTTCCAGCCGGGCTACGTGTTCGCGGCGATCGAGGCCGGTTGCGCCGCCGTACGGGTGAACCCGGGCAACATCCGCAAGTTCGACGACCAGGTCAAGCAGATCGCGCAGGCCGCGAGGGACCACGGTACGTCGCTGCGGATCGGCGTGAACGCGGGCTCGCTGGACAAGCGGCTGCTGGAGAAGTACGGCAAGGCGACGCCCGAGGCGCTCGTAGAGTCGGCCGTCTGGGAGGCGTCGCTGTTCGAGGAGCACGACTTCCACGACTTCAAGATCTCGGTCAAGCACAACGACCCGGTCGTGATGGTGCAGGCGTACGAGATGCTTGCCGAGCGCGGCGACTGGCCGCTGCACCTCGGGGTCACCGAGGCCGGGCCGGCGTTCCAGGGCACGATCAAGTCGTCGGTCGCGTTCGGCGCGCTGCTGTCGAAGGGCATCGGCGACACGATCCGGGTCTCGTTGTCCGCGCCGCCGGTCGAGGAGGTCAAGGTCGGCCTGCAGATCCTGCAGTCGCTGAACCTGCGGGAGCGCAAGCTCGAGATCGTCTCCTGCCCGTCCTGCGGCCGCGCCCAGGTAGACGTCTACACCCTCGCCGAGCAGGTCACCGCCGGCCTCGAGGGCATGGAGGTTCCGCTCCGCGTCGCCGTCATGGGCTGCGTCGTGAACGGCCCCGGCGAAGCCCGCGAAGCCGACCTCGGCGTCGCCTCCGGCAACGGCAAAGGCCAGATCTTCGTCAAGGGCGAGGTCATCAAGACCGTCCCGGAATCCGCCATCGTCGAAACCCTCATCGAAGAAGCCATGCGCATCGCCGAAACCATGGAAACCACCCAACCCGGCGAACCCACCGTCAGCGTCAGCTGAAGCTTCCGGCGCGGAGGACGTGCGATCACGGCTGCACGATGTAGAACAGCCTGGTGGCGCGTATCGATCTGGACGTCAATGACGAGTGGCTGGCGGCGGCTCGGGCCGAACTCGGCACGAGCGGCGACGAGGAAACGATTAACGCGGCTCTGAGCCAGTTCGTGCGTTGGCGCCGCGCGCAGCGACTAATTGAGACGCTCAACGCGGTGGAGATGGATTTCACCGGGTCAGCGGATGCATGGCGGTACGGCGGTGGCCGGGACCTGAGTCGGTTGGCAGAGAACGCGCGCGACGGAGCTGCAACGAGTGACATCGAAGGTGGAACGGATAGCCTTCGTGGGTGACTGAGTATTTGGTTGTCAGTGCGGTTGCTGGTGAGGCTCGGTATGTGCCGGACGGGGTTCCGGTCGTCGTGACGGGGGTTGGTAAGACTGCTGCCGCCGTTGCCGTCAGTCGAGCTCTGGCGGGGCGGGATGTCAGCGAGCTTGTCGTGCTCAACGTCGGGACCACTGGGGCGTTGCGGGATGGGTTGGCTGGGTTGTTTCTGCCGAGTGTTGTGATCAATCACGATGTGAACGCGGAGGCGGTCCGAGCGATCGGGCTGGATCCGCAGGACGAGTTGCAGGTCGCGGGTGGGGACGGGACGGTGCTGGCGTCGGGGGACGTGTTCGTGACGGATCCCGTCGTACGGGCGCGGTTGGCGGAACGGGCGCACTTGGTGGACATGGAGGCGTACGGCGTGGTGTACGCGTGCCAGGCGTACGGCGTACCTGTGCGGGTCGTCAAGCATGTGTCGGACTCAGCCGATGAGGCAGCACTCGACTGGCCGGCGCTGGTCGACGCGAGCGCGAAGGTCCTGGGGGAGTGGGTCAGCGAGAACGCCCGCTGAGCCATTCCTGGACGAGGGCAGGGTTGGGGTCCTAGCGTCAGGGATCTGTCTGCCACTTGCCTGGAGGTTCGTATGAGCGGTTCGTCGCTTCTGTCGGCACTTGTCGCGGCGCTCGCCGATGGATCGGTCGAGGTGGTGGATCTGACGTCGCCGCTGTCGGCGTCGACGCCGGTGATTCAGTTGCCGCCGGAGTTCGGGCAGACGGCGCCGTTCGCGTTGGCGGAGATCAGCAGGTACGACGACCGCGGGCCGGCGTGGTACTGGAACAACTTCACCAGCGGCGAGCACACCGGCACCCACTTCGACGCACCGAACCACTGGGTCACCGGCAAGGACCTCGCGGACGTGGCGTCGGTGCCGGCAGGTCGGCTGATCGCGCCGGCCGTCGTCCTCGACTTCACCGCCGAGGTCGAGAAGAACCCCGACTTCCTCGTCGAGGTCGACCACCTCAAGGCGTGGGAGGCGGAGAACGTCCCGCTGCCCGCCGGTGGCTGGTTGTTCGTACGCACGGGATGGGACGCGCGATCGCACTCGCAGGAGGCCTTCCTCAACGCTGACGAGAACGGACCGCACACGCCGGGCCTGTCGCCCGAGTGCGCGCGATGGGTCGCGCAGGAGTCGCCCGTACTCGGTCTGGGTGTCGAGACCGTCGGGACCGACGCCGGCAAGGCGCACTCGTTCGACCCGCCGTTCCCGTGCCACTCCTACCTGATGGGCAGTGACAAGTACGGGCTGACGCAGCTGCAGAACCTCGCCGAACTGCCGCCGACCGGCGCCGTCGTCATCGCCGGTCCACTGCCGATCGTCGGCGGCTCCGGCTCGCCCGCCCGGGTGCTCGCCTTGGTCGAACGCGGATGAAGGTCGCGGTCGCCGTCGGTCGGGCCTTGACGGCTGCGGGCGTCCGCCAGGTGTTCGGCGTGGTCGGGTCCGGCAACTTCCACCTGACGAACGCGATGGTGGCCGCCGGCGCGCGGTTCGTCGCCGCGCGGCACGAGGGCGGTGCGGCCACGATGGCGGACGCGTACTCACGGATGAGCGGTACGGTCGCCGCGCTGTCGGTCCACCAGGGCTGCGGTCTGACGAACGCGATGACGGGCATCGCCGAGGCGGCGAAGAGCCGTACGCCGATGGTCGTCGTCGCGGCGGAGGTGCTTGAGCCGCAATCGAACTTCTACGTCGACCAGGAGGCGCTGGCTCGTGCGGTGGGCGCGGTGCCGATGCGGATCACCTCGGCGGAGACCGCGGTGGCGGAGGCGCAGGAAGCGGTGGCAACCGCCGTAGGCGAACGGCGGACAGTGCTGCTGAATGCTCCGCTTCCCGTGCAGGCGCTGGAGGTTCCGTCGGCCGCCGCCGCGGAGCGGCCTGCACCAGGCACCGCGGAGCGGGCGTCGCGGGACGCGGTCGTGCCGGACGACGCCGACGTCGCGGCCTTGGTCGATCTGTTGCGGCGGGCCGAGCGGCCGGTCTTCGTCGCCGGGCGCGGAGGTCGCGGTCTTCGACAGCCGCTCGAAGCGTTGGCGGAACGCTGTGGCGCACTGCTCGCGACCTCGGCCGTCGCGCACGGCTTGTTCCACGGCAACCCCTGGGATCTCGGCATCTCCGGCGGCTTCGCGTCGCCCCGTACCGCCGAACTGATCCGCGACGCCGACCTCATCGTGGGCTGGGGATGCGCGCTGAACATGTGGACGATGCGGCACGGTCAACTGATCGGACCCGACGCGACCGTGGTGCAGGTCGACGACGACGCGTCCGCGCTCGGCGTGCATCGTGAGATCCAGCTGGGTGTCACCGGCGACGTCGAGCTCACTGCCACGCTCGCGGTCGAGGCGTACGGCGAGCAGCACGTGGGCTATCGCACCGCCGAGCTCGGGAGCGTGCGGTGGAGGGACGTCGCGTTCGAGGACGAGAGCACCGAGGAGCGGATCGACCCACGGACGTTGAGCATCGCGCTCGACGACCTGCTCCCGGCCGAACGCGTGATCGCCGTCGACTCCGGAAACTTCATGGGCTACCCGAGCGTCTGCTTGTCGGTGCCGGACGAGAACGGCTTCTGCTTCACCCAGGCGTTCCAGTCGATCGGGCTGGGGCTTGCCACCGCGATCGGTGCCGCGCTGGCGCAGCCGGACCGCCTACCGGTCGCCGTACTGGGTGACGGCGGTGCGCTGATGAGCGCCGTCGAGCTCGATACCGTACGCCGGCTGGGCCTGCCGATGCTCGTGGTCGTGTACAACGACGACGCGTACGGCGCCGAGGTGCACCACTTCGGTCCGGGCGGGCATGCGCTGGAGACGGTGACGTTCCCGCCGACCGACATTGCCGCGATCGGGCGGGGGTACGGCTTCGAGGCAGTGACCGTGCGGACCGCCAAAGATCTCACCGCAGTCAAGGACTGGGTGAACGGAGCACGTGCGGCGCCGATGCTGGTGGACGCGAAGGTCGTCGCGGAGCATCCGTCGTGGTGGCTGGAGGAGGCGTTCCGCGGGCACTGAAAGGGGCCCGGCATATCCTGGCTTGACCTTGACCCTGGGGGCAAGGTTTAGCGTCGGGGTGAAGGAGGCGGGATGCGGATCAGTGATCTGGCGGCCGAGGCCGGTGTGACGGTCAAGGCGGTGCGGTACTACGAGGCGCAGGGACTGCTCAAGCCGCGGCGGGAGGCCAACGGGTACCGGTCGTACGAGCCGGACGACGTGGTCGTGGTGCGTGAGGTGAAGGCATTGCTGAGCCTCGGGCTGACCGCGGAGCAGACGTACCCGTTCATCGAGTGCCTGCGGGCCGGGAACGCGCGTGCGGACGTGTGCCCCGCGTCGCTGACGGCGTACCGGACCCGGATCGAGGAAGTGGACCGGCGGATCGCCGAACTGACCGATCTGCGGGCGCGGCTGACCGACCTCCTGACCGATGCCGAGAGTTGGAGGACGAACGATGACCGACCTGCTGAGTGTGGATGAGAACACCTTCACCGAGGTGGTGCTGCGATCCGAGAAGCCGGTGCTGGTGGACTTCTGGGCGCAGTGGTGCCCGCCATGCCACCAGATCGCCCCGGTCCTCGCCCAGATCGGTGCCGAACGCAACGAACAGCTGACCGTGGTGAAGCTGAACTCCGACGAGAACCCGGCGATCTCCGCCCGCTACCGGGTGATGGCGCTGCCCACCCTGATCCTCTTCCACCGCGGCGAAACGATCTGGTCCGTCGTCGGCGCCCGACCGAAGGCCAAACTCCTGAAGGAACTGGACGACGCGCTCCTCACCGCGGTGTGACCGATCCCCAGGCCATCACAATTACCCCTGGCCGACGCGCCTGAGCGTGACGCGTCCCGCGGGACGCGAATTGTGATGGCCTGGCGATCTGCTAGCGCGAGGTGCAGAGCTCGAGTAGTACGCCGTGCGGGCCGGCGACGTAGGCGATCGTGCCCCAGTCGGCTTCGGTGGGTTCGAGGGCGATCTTGCCGCCGCGGGTGCGGATCTCCTCGATGTCGGCGCGGACGTCGTCGCTGCTGAACTGGAGGAGCGTCCCGCCATGGGCGCCGAAGTTGTCGATCATCGCGCCGGTGTGCAGGGCGATCGTCATCGCGCCGGCCTTCACCTCGGCGTACCCCTCGCCGGCGTTGCCGGAGACTTCCAGGCCGAGTACGCCGGTGAAGAAGTCGGCGATGTCCTGGTTCTTCTCGCGACTGTCCGTCAGCAGGCCGAGGTGGTCGAAGCGGAGGTTCATCGTCGGACTCCCTGAAGATTGACGGTTGGTGTTCTAGGATGCTAGCAATATAGCCATGGCGGAAGCAGGCGGCAAGAAGGTGCAGTTCAACGTGTATCTGCCGCCGGAGCTGGTCCGGCGGGTGAAGCACAAGGCGATCGACGACGGGGCGAGTCTGTCCGCGCTCGTCGAGCAGGCGCTGGGGGAGTACCTCGACAACCATGGGGAGGCCCGGGGATGAGTGACGTGGTGATGAGGCCGCTGCGGTTCACGGCGGACGTGGCGGCGATGCGGGCGTTCCTGGAGACGCTGGGGCTGCGGTCGCGGATCGAGTCCGAGCGCGGGGGATGGGTCGACATGCTGACCGGTCGCGGGATGGTCGCGCTGCACGACGCGGCGTCGAGCTCGACGGGCGGTCAGCCGGGGCAGACGAACTTGTCGTTCGAGGCGGACAAGCTCGACGAGCTGAAGGAACGGCTGGAGCAGGTGGGGTTCGTCGACGCGACGGTCTTCGACGAGGCGTACGGGCGAGTGCTGTCGGTCAGCGGGCCCGAAGGCGTGGTGATCTGGGTCGACGAGCGCAGCGACGATCTGTACGGGTACAAGCTGCACGACGCCAGCCCGGACGATCGTTGGTCTGTCACGCCGTACCTGACCGGAGCGGATGAGGCACCGTGGCAGCGGTTCCTGGGCGCGCTCGGTGTGCAGACGCCGGTCCACTTCGGGCCGGCGGACGGCGACTTCGCCGTACGGCTCGACCTCACGACCACCGAGGACCTCGACGACGTGCAGGCCCGCGTCGGCGGATCGCGGACCGAGTCCGGCCTGGAGATCCAGGACCCGGACGGCCAACTCGTAGTGGTCCACGGATGATCGCCGTACGCCGTGCCACGCAAGGCGATGTGGACGCGATCAGGCACATCGGCCTCACCACGTGGCCGGTCGCGTACGGCGGGCTGGTGTCCGACGAGTTCATCACCGACGGCCTCGCCCAATGGTGGTCGACGGAGGCGGTCGAACGCGGGATCAGCAAGGGCATCACGCTGGTCGCGGTCGACGGCGATGAACTCGTCGGCATGACCGGGCTCGGCCGCGAGGCCGACTTCTGGGTGATGTGGAAGCTCTACGTGCTGCCTGATCATCAGGGCAAGGGCGTCGGCAAGGCGCTCCTCGACGCGGCGGTCGCGGCGCTGCCGGCAGGTACGCCGGAACTCTTGCTGGACGTGCTCGTGGCGAACGAGCAGGCGATCGGCTTCTACCGCTCGCAAGGATTCACAGAGTCCAAGCGCACGCCAGACCGGGATCTCGGTGTCGAATTGATGTGGATGAGTCTTGACCTCGACCGGACCTGAAGTTGCAGGCTTCCCCGCATGACGACGATGCCCTCTGTGCGGCTGCGGGACGATCCGGATTTCCGGCGGTACTGGTTGGCGCGCAGCCTGTCGATCACCGGGTCGATGGTGACGGCGATCGCGTTGCCGGTGCTCGTCTACCGGCTGAGCGGATCGACGGTGCTGACCGCAGTGGTGACCGCGCTCGAGTCCGCGCCGTACCTGCTGGCCGGTCTGTTCGCCGGCGCGCTCGCGGATCGCTGGAACCGGCGGCGCACGATGGTGACCGCGGACGCGATCAATGCGGTCCTGGTGGGGTCGGTGCCGGTCGCGCATCTGCTCGGTGTGCTGACCGTCGTACAGGTGCTGATCGTCGCGTTCACCGTGCAGGCCGTCTATACGTTCTTCGACGGCGCGAACTTCGGCGCGCTGCCCGTCCTCGTCGGCCGCGCACGGGTGGCCCAGGCGAATTCCGCGGTCTGGACGGCGTCGAGCCTGATCGAGTTGCTCGTCCCGCCGGCGACCGGTCTGCTCCTCGCCGTACTCGATCCCGCCAGTCTGCTTACGCTCGACGCGCTCAGCTTCGCGGCGTCCGCGTTCGCCGTCCGCGGGATCGTGCGGGCGATGTCCGAGTCCCGCGACGGGCAGCCGCCGTTGCGGCCGAAGGTGGTCCTGAACGACATCGGTGACGGCCTGCGGTTCCTGATCCGGCACGCGGGGGTTCGCACGATGACGATCATCGGCAGCGTGCAGTCGTTCGCCGGCGGCGGGTTCATGGCGCTGATCGTGGTGTGGTGCGACCGCGTCCTGGACATCGGTACGTCGGGAGTCCGCTTCGGACTGGTCTGGGGCGTGTGGGGGATCGGCGGGCTGATCGCCGCGCTCAGCCTCCCGCGGCTGTTGAAGCGGATGCCGCCCGCGGCGATCACGCTCTACGCGCTGCCGGTGTCAGCGCTGCTCGGGGTGCTCTCGCCGTTGTCGCCGAACTGGATCGTGGCCTCGCTGGCACTGCTGGTGTGGGGTTCGGCGTACGTGCTGGTGATCGTGAACGCGGTGTCGTACCGGCAGCAGGTGACGCCGGAGAACCTGCTCGGCCGGGTCAACACAGCGGGCCGGATGCTGTCCTGGGGTGTCGGGTGGACGTTCGGATCGGTCGTCGGCGGACTGCTCGGCAACGCCTTCGGGTCGCGGACCGGGATGGTCGTGATGGGCCTGTGCGGCTTCGCGGGAGTGGTCGTCGCCTGGACCTCGCCGCTGCGGCGGATCGCCGCGGACCTGGAGTACTCACCAACCGCCGACGTCCCCTAGGCGGCACGCTCAGCCGGTGCCGGTAGAGCCGGGTTGGTGAGTGGCGCAGGTCCGGAATCGCGGCCCATTGCACACGGAGGTGTCGATCATCCGCTAGGTTCTGCGCGTGGGCGTACGGGTTCTCGGTCCTCGTGACCTCGCGGCGGCGCGCGCGGTCATCGCCCGCGATCCGGTCATCAACGTGTTCGTCGACAGTCTCGTGCAGGCGTCCGGACTCGACCCGCGGCGCGGTGCGGAGGTCTGGGGGTACGTCGAGAAGGGCGCGCTCGAGGCCCTGTGCCACGCGGGCGGGAACATGGTTCCGGTCGCCGCCGACGACGCGGCGCTCCGGGCGTTCGCGGCGTACGCGATGCGCCGGGGGCGGAACTGCTTCCAGATCCTCGGGCAGGCCCGCGCGGTCGAGCAGCTGTGGAACATTCTCGAGCCGCACTGGGGACCGGCCCGTGAGGTGCGCGACGACCAGCCGTTCATGGTGATCGAAGGGCCGCCGTCGATCGCACCGGATCCGCTGGTCCGCGCGGTCGAGCCAGTCGAGCTGCCGATCCTGTACCCGGCGTGCGTGGCGATGTACACCGAGGAGGTCGGCGTACCGCCGCAGACCGGGCCGGACGGCACGTTCTACCGGTCGCGGGTCGCCGAGCTGATCCGGGCCGGGCGCGCGTTCGCGCGGATCGAGGACGGGCGGGTCGTGTTCAAGGCCGAGGTCGGTTCGGTCGGATCGGGTGTGTGCCAGATCCAGGGCGTCTGGGTGGATCCGGAGTACCGCGGCCGCGGACTGGCCGCGCCCGGGATGGCGGCCGTGGTCGAACTGGCCCGCCAGATCAGCCCGGTGGTGACCCTTTACGTGAATGCGTTCAACTTGCCGGCGCGGGCGGCGTACGAGCGCGTCGGGTTCCGCACGATCGAGACGTTCGCGACGATTCTGTTCTGATTCTGCGTACTCTCCGTGATCCGTCGATGGTTGGCTGGTCGGCGTGCGTAGGCTCGCCGTTCTTCTGTGCAGCTTCGCGCTGACGCTGATCCCGTCGGCCGATCCACCGGATGTCTCCTACTACTCGCTGCACGTGCCCGCCGGACTGACGATTCAGGACTTGATCCGGGACGGGTACGACATCGACCACGCCGCAACGGTCGTCGCGACTCCGACAGAGGTGCGGCGGTTGCGCGCGCGAGGCGTCGTACTGGAGAAGACCGGTGAGGTGTATCAGCCGGTGCCGCGGACCGAGCCCAGCGAGGCGACGTACTACGGCGGCTATCACACGACCAAGAGCCACGAGGAGCACAACGCGGCCGTCGCCGCGGCGCACCCCGACCTGGTGAAGCTCTACGACATCGGCGACTCGTGGAAGAAGACGCAGGGACAGGGCGGGCACGACATCCAGGCCCTCTGCATCACCAAGCTCGCGCCCGGCGACTGCGCGTTGAACAGCACCGGGAAGAAGCCCAAGTTCGTCCTGCACGCGCAGATCCACGCGCGCGAGATCGCGACCGGCGAGATCGCGTACCGGTGGATCGACCTGCTCGTCTCGTCGTACGGCGTCGACCCCGAGATCACCGCCCTGCTGAACACCCGCGAGCTGTGGGTGGTGCCGATCGCGAACCCGGACGGAGTGGATGTGGTCGCTTCGAACCCGACGCGACCGGTCCTGCAACGGAAGAACGTCGACGACGACGGCCATGCCTGCCCGGCGCCATCGGCTGGAGTCGACCTGAATCGGAACTCGTCGTTCCACTGGGATGTGGCCCAGGGCGGTCCGTGCGCCGAGACCTATCCGGGGGCGAAGGCGTTGTCCGAGCCGGAGACCGCAGCGGTCCAGGGCTTGCTGGACACGATCTTTCCCGACACCAAGGGTGGTCTGGACGACCCGGCTGCCGCGAGCACGACCGGTCTGTTCCTGACGCTGCACAGCTACGGCAACGACATCCTGGCTCCGTGGGGCTACACCCGGGAGGCCGCGCCGGACCGGGCCGCGTTGGTGGCCCTAGGCAACAAGATGAGTGCGTTCACGGGTTATCCGGTGGCGACCGGGGACGGCGGGATCGGGTACTTCACGCCGGGTTCGACCAGCGACTGGTTGTACGGGACGCGCGGCGTGCCGGCGTACACCTTCGAGATCGGGCCGAGGACCGGGTGGTGTGCCGGCTTCCTCCCGGCGTACTCCTGTGTTTCCTCGACGTTCTGGCCGTTGCTGAAACCAGCGTTGGTGTACGCCGCTCGGGCCGCCGCGGCGCCGTACGGCCAACTGCCGTGATTACCGTCGGGTAAGCTCCGCGCATGATTTCCCGGACTACCAGTGGTCTCCCGGTGTGGGCCTGTGGATAACGTGGTGAGAGCATGTCCGCCGGACCGATATTCTCTGTGACGTCCGGTTATCTACTTTGCACGCTTGGAGACTCCCGTGATTTTGCGTATGTCGTCGTTGTTCCTCCGCACCCTTCGCGAGGACCCGGCGGACGCGGAGGTCCCGAGCCACAAGCTGCTCGTCCGCGCCGGGTACATCCGGCGGGCCGCGCCCGGTATCTACACCTGGCTGCCGCTCGGCCTGCGGGTACTGCGGAACGTCGAGCGGATCGTCCGTGAGGAGATGGACGCGATCGGCGCGCAGGAGCTGGTGTTCCCGGCGCTGCTGCCCCGCGAGCCCTACGAAGCGACCGGCCGCTGGACGGAGTACGGGCCGAACATCTTCCGGCTGAAGGACCGCAAGGGCGCGGACATGCTGCTCGGCCCGACGCACGAGGAGATGTTCACGCTGGTCGTGAAGGACCTGTACTCGTCGTACAAGGACCTTCCGCTGTCGATCTACCAGATCCAGAACAAGTACCGCGACGAGGCGCGGCCGCGGGCCGGCGTGCTGCGCGGGCGCGAGTTCGTGATGAAGGACTCGTACTCCTTCGACGTCGACGACGACGGCCTCGCCGCGTCGTACGAGAAGCATCGCGAGGCGTACATCAAGATCTTCGACCGGCTCGGGTTCGACTACGTCATCGTGCAGGCGATGTCCGGCGCGATGGGCGGCTCGCGGTCCGAGGAGTTCCTGGCGATCGCGGAGAACGGCGAGGACACCTTCGTCCGCTCGCCGGGCGGGTACGCCGCCAACGTCGAGGCGGTCGTGGTGCCGCAGTCGGCGCCCGTCGACGCGTCCGGCGTACCGGCCGCCGAGGTCGTGGACACGCCGGACACGCCGACCATCGACACGCTGGTGGACGCGATGAACGCGAAGCACGCGCGGACCGACGGCCGCGAGTGGACCGCCGCGGACACGTTGAAGAACGTGCTCGTGATGCTGGTGCACCCGGACGGCGCCCGCGAGCCGCTTGCGATCGGCGTCCCCGGGGACCGCGCGATCGACGAGAAGCGGCTCGGCGCGCAGGTGGAGCCGGCCGAGGTGGTCGCGTTCGAGGAGGCGGACTTCGAGAAGTACCCGTCGCTGGCGAAGGGCTACATCGGTCCGGGCGTGCTCGGCAAGGACAACACCTCCGGCATCCGGTACCTGCTCGACCCGCGGGTGGCCGAGGGGTCGGCGTGGGTGACCGGTGCGGACAAGTCCGGGTTCCACGTCGTCAACCTGGTGCACGGCCGGGACTTCACCGCGGACGGGACGATCCAGGCCGCCGAGGTTCGCGACGGCGACCAGGCGCCGGACGGTTCGGGTGCGCTGGAGGCGGCGCGCGGTATCGAGATGGGTCACATCTTCCAGCTCGGCCGCAAGTACGCCGACGCGCTCGACCTGAAGGTCCTCGACCAGAACGGCAAGCTCGTCACGGTCACCATGGGTTCGTACGGCGTCGGGGTCACCCGCGCGGTGGCGGCGATCGCCGAGGGCAACCACGACGAGCTCGGCCTGGTCTGGCCGCGGGAGATCGCGCCGGCCGACGTGCACCTGGTTGCCACCGGCAAGGACAAGGAACTCTTCGCGAAGGCGGCCGAGATCGCCGCCGAGCTGGAGTCGCGCGGCCTGACGGTGATCTACGACGACCGCGAGAAGGTGTCGCCCGGCGTGAAGTTCAAGGACGCCGAGCTGATTGGCGTACCGACCATCGCCGTGGTCGGCAAGGGCCTCGCCGACGGCACCATCGAGGTCAAGAACCGCCGCACCGGCGACCGCGCCGACGTCCCGGTCGCAGACGTCGTCGACCACCTGGTCGCCACCGTCCGCAACTGACCCAGCACTCCCGTCCGGCCCCGCTCCCCGAAGGAGCGGGGCCGCCTTGTTCCGCTCGAACTTTCTTGTCGAGGGATGTCGAGAGACGTGGTTTGGCTTCGATCCCGGGGTGTGGCGCCTGAGGGGGCGCCGGGATCGAGGGAGTTGGGATGACGGAATCTGTGGTGGCGGCACGGGGGATCGACGGGCTGAGGGCGGACGTGCTCGGGGAGGTACTCGTGGACGGGGACGCGGGGTACCCGGACGCCGGGCGGGTGATGACGGCCGAGGGTCGGCCGCAGGTGATCGTGCGGTGTGCGGGCGCGAACAACGTGGTGGCGGCATTGAAGTACGCCGAGACGCACGACCTACCGATCGCGGTCCGCAGCGGCGGGCACCACGCGGCCGGGTTCGGCACGAACGACGGTGGGGTCGTGATCGACGTACGGCCGATGGACGAGGTCAGGTTGCTGCCGGACGACGTGGTGCGAATCGGCACCGGCGCCACCTGGGGGCGGGTCGCCGAGCGGCTGGGCAAGGTCGGTCTGGCGATCTCCTCCGGCGACACGGCGAGCGTCGGAGTCGGCGGATTGATGGCGGGCGGCGGCATCGGCTGGATGGTCCGCAAGCACGGGCTGGCGATCGACAACGTGGTCTCGGCCGAGGTGGTCACCGCGGACGGTTCGGTACGCCGGGTCGACGCGGCCACGGAGCCCGAGTTGTTCTGGGGACTACGCGGCGCCGCGGGCAGCCTCGGCATTGTCACGTCGTACGACATCACCGCTGTCCATCAGCCGACGGTGCACTTCGGCACCCTGCTGTACCCGTGGACGCAGGCGAAGCAGGTGCTCAACGGCTGGGCGGCGTACGACGCTCCCGAGGGGCTCACGTCGTCGCTGCAGCTGGCGCCGACGATGATGGCCGACCGGCAGGTCCCGGTCGCCATCCAGGTGTGCGCGACCGACCTCGCGACCCTCGACCCGTTGCGGCACCTCGGCTCGCTGATCACCGAGAAGGTGGCCGAGGTCCCGTACGCCGAGGTGTTCTCCGACATGTCGATGCCGGCGGACTGGCGCCCGCGGATCCGCAACGGCTTCTACAACACCTGGTCGCCGAAGTTGAGCCAACGCCTGCTGGAGGCCCGCCCGCGGATCCCCGGACTCGCGATCGAGATCCGGTCCCTCGGCGGTGCGTACGGCGCGATGCCCGCGGACGCGACCGCGTTCGCGCACCGTGACGCGCGGTTCATGGTCAACTCGGTGCTGATGGGATCGCCCGAACAGCAGGGCGCCCAGCAGCCCAAGGACTTCGACGCCCTGTGGCGGTCGATGAAACCGAACGGCGCGTACCTGAACTTCATCTCCGACCCGACCGACGCCGACCTGGACAGCTGCTTCCCGGAGCAGCACCGCACCCGGCTGGCCGCGCTCAAACAGACGGTCGACCCGGGGCACGTGTTCCGCGGTCCACTGAGCGTGCCGCCGCGCCCGGAGTGGACCGGCGGCCGCCGTCACCTGATGAGGTGGGCGATGCGGTCGCGGAGATAGTTCTGTTCGGCCGTGTTCCGGGTCCGCTCCAGTGCCGCGAGGTAGTTGGAGCGGGCCTGGTCCGGGCGGCCGGCGAGCTCGTGGAGATGGGCGAGGACGGACAGCCGGCGGTGGTGGTCGCCGAGGTACCGGTCGTCGGCGAGGCTTTCGACGATCGCGATGCCGGCGTCCGGGCCGTCGGTCATCGCGACGGCGACGGCGGACCCGAGTGTCACCATCGGGCTCGGGTCGATCTTCTCGAGGATCCGGTAGAGCCCGGCGATCTGTTCCCAGTCGGTGGTCTCGACCGAATCGGCCTCGCTGTGCACGGCCGCGATTGCCGCCTCCAGCTGGTACGGGCCGACGGCGCCGGAGCGCAACGTCTCCTCGACGAGGCGCGTGCCTTCGGCGATCTCCTCGGCGTACCAGCGGGAGCGGTCCTGACGGTCGGCGGGGACGAGGTTGCCGCCAGGCCCGGTGCGCGCGTCCCGGCGGGCGTGCGTGAGGATCATCAACGCCAGCAGCCCGGTCACCTCACCTGGGCCGCTGACGGCCTGCTGCAGCAACCGCGTGATCCGCAACGCCTCCTGCGCCAGGTCAACGCGCTGCAACGACTCGCCGGCGCTGGCCGTGTGCCCCTCGTTGAAGATCAGGTAGAGCACCTGCAGTACGGCGCGCAGCCGCGCGTCGTACTCATCGGCCGTCGGCAGCTCGAAGCGGGCGCCCGCGATCTGCCGCTTCGCCCGGCTGATCCGCTGCGCCACTGTCGTCTCGCTGACCAGTAACGCGGCTGCCACCTCGGCCGTCGTGAGACCGCCGACCGAGCGCAGCGTGAGCGCGATCTGCGATGCCGGAGTCAGCGCCGGATGACAACAGAGCACGAGCAACCGCACGGTGTCGTCGGAGTCCTCGTGGTAATCCTCGGGAGCTGGATCCGGCGCACGGAGGAAGTCGTTCAGCTCGCGTTGCCGGCGCGCGTTGTCCCGCCGCCAGCCGTCCATCATCCGCCGCGCCGCGACGCTGATCAGCCAGCCGATCGGCTGCTCTGGTACGCCGTTCGCACGCCACTGCACGAACGCTTCGAGCAGCGCCTCCTGTACCGCGTCCTCGCACTGGTCGAACACGCCGTACCGCCGGACGAGCACGGCCAGCGCCCGCGGCGCCGCCGCCCGGATCGCCGCCTCGAGCTCACTCACTCGCCGAGGTCCGCCAGGAAGTCGTCCTGGTCGAGCCGGATCTCCCGCAGCTGGACGCGACGGAACTGCGCCAGTGGGATGAGCGCCGCGAGCTCCAGCGCCCGCTCCACCGACGCGCAGTGCAGCACCATCGCGCCCGCCAGGTACTCCTTCGTCTCCAGGAACGGCCGGTCCGAGATCACCGGCGTACCGGCGACCAGCTGGACGTCCTTCTCTTCGCCGGGCTCGTTCAGCCCGAGGACCGACACCAGCTCACCGGTCTTCAGCAGGTCGCGCGCGAGGGTCGCGATGTGCTCGCGTCCGCCCGACATCTCGACCAGCTGGTCCTCGGTGAATCCTTTGAGCGCCTCGAGGTTGTTGTGGATCAGCAGTAGGAACTTCACCCCGCCATTCTCCCGGACGAGGTGTCAGGGCCGCACCCACACGGTCCATCGCTCCACCCGCAGATACCCCAGACGTTGGTAGACGGGCTGCCCGTCGTCGGACGCGATCAGGACCGCCGGCTGGTCGGGATAAGCCGTGGTCGCCGCCCACGTGACGGCCGCACCGGCGCCGCGACCCCGGGCCGCGGGCATCACGGCGACGTTCTCGACGACGGTGAGCCCGGCCGCGCTGTGTGCCGTCGCAGTCGCCAGCGGCACGTCGCCGTCGTACCCGACCCAGACAGCCGACCCGTCGAGGAAGGACGGCACGTAGAGGGCGCCGGCGCGGAACGGCTGCAGCTCCGGCAGCGGATAGCCCTCGACGAGCACCCGCTCGGCGTCGGCCAGACCGTCGGCGTCCGTCACCGGGCGGATGTCGAGATCGGTCGCCGGGGGAGTCGTCGTGGTCTGCGGGAGCCGCAGCATCAGCGGCGGATGCCCGGCCAGCGCGAGCCCGGACCCGCGCAGGTCGCCGGTCGGCCAGGCGCTGACGAACAGGTACGGCGCGTCGCCGGGCAGCTCCCGCGTGACCTCGGCGACGATCCCGGCCGGATCGACGGGCTGCTTCGGCACGACCCAGTTCGTCAACGCACCGCGCTCACCGACGAACCCGCCGGCCCACGTGTCGCTCTCGTACCAAGGCTTGCCCGCCCGGCGAGCGGCATCGACCGCCCAGGACGCGTGCACGAGCACTGCCTGGCGAATCAGCGAATCGGCCGGCGCGAGGTCCGGCTCCCAACCGGTGGCGAGGGTCTCACCCTCCGGCGGCAGGATCGAGGACGCCATGGCTCACTGTCGCATCGCGGACGTGGTTTGTCTCTCACTCGACGGTGTAAGGGTTGAGCCGTACTACGCCCTTACCGGATCATCGGGGCGTGAGGAATTGCCGCTGTGCCTGATGTCTCGTTGCTGACGTTGCTGTTCCTGGTGATCGCCGCCTTCGCGGCCGGCTGGATCGATGCCGTGGTCGGCGGTGGCGGGTTGCTGCAACTGCCCGCGATGCTGCTCGGCCTGCCGAACGCGTCGCCGGCGCAGATCCTGTCCACCAACAAGATCTCGTCGTTGTTCGGTACGGCGACCAGTGCGGTCACGTTCGGTGTGAAGGTGCGTCCGGACCGTAAAACCGTGCTCCCGATGGCGATCCTGGCCGGCCTCGGCGCCGCGGCCGGTGCCCTGGTGGCGACCAGGATCCCGATGTCGTGGTTCAAGCCGATCGTCCTGGTGCTGCTCGTCGCGGTCGCGATCTACACCGCGATGAAGCCGTCCCTCGGCGCCCGCACCGCGCTGCGCTTCGACGGCCGCGACCACTACCTCGCGGCGAGCGGCGTCGGCGTACTGATCGGCTTCTACGACGGTGCGGTCGGACCGGGAACCGGGTCGTTCCTGATCTTCGCGCTGGTCGGTCTGCTCGGGTACAACTTCCTGCAGGCGAGCGCGAAGGCCAAGATCGCCAACGTGGCCACGAACCTGGGCGCGATCGCGGTGTTCGCGCTGAACGGCGCGCCGCTGTGGAGGCTCGGCCTGATCATGGGGGCCGCCAACATGCTCGGCGGCCTGCTCGGCGCCCGGACGGCGGTCGCGCGCGGCAGCAAGTTCGTCCGGGTGATCTTCCTGGTCGTGGTCTCGGCGCTGATCCTGCGCCTCGCGTACGACGTCTTCTTCGCCTGAGCCTGCGTCTGTACCGTAGATGGCGGGGGAGGTGGGGACCGTGCAACGGGACAACGTCGCGCTGTGGACGTTCATCGGGTTGGTCGCACTCGGCCTCGCGGCGGTGCTCGCCGCGACCCGCCGTCGCCGCCCGTCGGTGGGTGCGTCGACGCCCGACGGACCGCTTTGGGTGCCGGCTGCCCCGGCTGCCGTTCTGCTCGCATTGTCGACGCCGCTGGCCATCTGGGGCGGCTTCACGACGATGTACGACCTGTTGTCCTCGGATCCGTCGTTCGAGGCCCCCAGTTTCCTTCTTCAACCCATACCGGGCCTGCTGGTCGGCATCGCAGCGGTGCGCTGTGCCCACGCGGTCCGCGAGGAGGCACGGCGCCAGACCAGCAGCCCGACGCTGGCGCGGTCCACGACCATCCTGGCGTACGCCGCCGCAGTCCTAGCACTGCTAGCGGCACTCTTGTCCTTCGCGGTGATGCTCGGCCAAGGCGGATAACCTCTGAGCATGGTCGACTACAACGGTCGGATGGGCAGTGTGTACGTCGCGGGTCGGGGGATGTCGCCCGCTGAGGTAGAGCGTTGGACCAGCGCGTTCGCGACGTACCTCCCGGAGCGGCGCCCGTTGGACGTCCTCGACCTGGGCAGCGGGACCGGTCGGCTCACCCCGGGTCTGGCCGCGCAGTTCCAGGGCCAGGTGTACGGCGTGGAGCCGTCGGACCGGATGCGTGCGGCGGCCGAGCAGGCGCCGCATCCGGGTGTGACGTACCTGAAGGGCGCCGCCGAGGACATTCCGTTGCCTGAGGCATCGGTCGACGCGGTGTTGATGTTCCTGTCGTTCCATCACTTCCCGGATCCGCTGCAGGGACTTCGTGAGGTACGCCGGGTGCTGCGGCCCGGGGGAGTGGCGCTGCTGCGCACGCAGTTCGCGGACCTGATGCCGGACCTGTTCTGGTACGAGTACTTCCCGTCCGCGCGGGAGGTCGACGCGCGCATGTACATCTCGCTGTCCGCGGCGCAGGCGCTCGCGGTCGAGGCCGGGCTGACGCCGGGCGGCGACGTCGTACAGCTCACCGCCGAGGAGCCACGCACGCTGCGGGAGCGGTACGAGCGGCTCAGTCATCGCGCGCTGTCGACGTTCGAGCATCTGCCGGCGGACGAGATCGAGTCCGGGTTCGCCAGGTTCGCCGAGGACGCGGAACGGGATCCGGATCGGGCGATGCCGGTCTACTCCGCGACGATGCTGGTGCTCACGCGGCCCAGCTGACCCGGAGCGCCGACGGTTTGCGGAAGACCAGCCCGCGCGGCGGAGGCGAGTCCTCGGCCAGTTGAAGACCGGGCAGTTTCAGAACGGCTTCGAGTGCGACGAGCGTTTCCAGGCGGGTCAGGTGCATGCCGAGACAGATGTGCGGTCCGCTCGCGAAGGCGAGGTGGCGACGGGCGTTGGCCCGGCGTACGTCGAAATCGTCCGGCGACTCGAACACCTCGGGATCACGACCGGCACCCGCCAATGACACGGTGACCATGTCGCCGCGCCGGATCTCCCGGCCTGCGAGTTCGATGTCGCGGGTGGCGTAGCGGTCGACGACTGCCGCGGCCGGTTCGAGGCGGAGTGACTCCTCCATCGCGTTCGGCAGCAGCGACGGGTCGGCCAGCACCAGGTCCAGCTGGTCGCGATGCGTCAGAAGATGCCAGAGCGCGTTGGTGATCATGCCCTCGGTGGTCTCGATCCCGCCGAACATGAGTACGGCGGCGTTGGCGACCACCTCGTCCACGCCGAGCCCGGCGTGCGCGGCCGCCGCGATCAGCGAGTCCGCCGAGTCGATGCCCGCGGCAACATGTTTGTGCAGCTCGGCGAAGGCCGCCGCACCCTCGCCGGTCACCGGATGTCCGGCCGAGACACCGGTCACGGATTCGGAGATCGCCGTGTACCACTCGAGCACCGTCGAGGCCGACGCCGGTGGCAACCCAAGCGACAACGCAACCACCGCAACAGACAACGGACCGGCAAGCGCCGTGCGAAGGTCCGCAGAAGGGCGCGTGGCGCCGGGGGAGTGCGACGCGGCGGCCATCAGTTCGTCGACGGTCTGCTGGACCGGGCCGGTGAAGCGGCGGCGGGTTTCCGCCAGGCCGAACGGGGACTCGAAGGGGTCGCGGTGTGCTTTGTGCGGGTTGCCGTCCAGGGACAGCATCGACGGGCCGACAACCTGGGCTGTGGAGAACCGCGGATCGTCGACCGTGAACGTGTCCGGATCGCGTAGGACGGTCAGCGCGAGCGCGCGGGAGGTGACGACCCAACTGTTCAACGCCTCGATCCACCCGATCGGCCGGATCTGCGCGAGGGTCGGATGCGGATCGGTCTCGAGCTCTTCGACGGTCGCCACCCGACCAGCCTAGTGATAAGACCACTGACTATACTGGTATTGCTGAAACAGATCGGATTCAAACGACTCAGGAGGCGTCCGGGTTACGAATCCTTCAGCAAGGCCCTCTAGGGTGTGGCCATGTCTGAGAACCTGGTGCTGCTGCCTGCCGTCGATGTGGCGGACGGTCAGGCGGTTCGGCTGGTGCAGGGCGAGGCCGGCAGTGAGACGTCGTACGGCGACCCGCTGGCGGCGGCGATGGCGTGGCAGGACGCGGGTGCGGAGTGGATCCACCTGGTCGACCTGGACGCGGCGTTCGGTCGCGGCAGCAACCGTGAGCTGCTCGCCGAGGTGACCGGCAAGCTCGACGTACAGGTCGAACTGTCCGGCGGCATCCGCGACGACGACTCCCTCGAAGCCGCGCTGCAGACCGGCGCCCGACGGGTCAACATCGGCACCGCCGCGCTCGAGGACCCGGAGTGGTGCGACCGGATCATCCAGCAGTACGGCGACCGCGTCGCGATCGGACTGGACGTCCGCGGCCGCACGCTGGCCGCCCGCGGCTGGACCAAGGAAGGCGGCGACCTGTACGAGGTGCTCGCCCGGCTGGAGACGGCCGGCTGCGAGCGCTACGTGGTCACCGACGTCACCAAGGACGGCATGCTCCAGGGGCCGAACCTGGACCTGTACCGCGACCTGTGCGCACGCACCGACAAGCCGATCATCGCCTCCGGCGGCGTCTCGAGCCTCGACGATCTCAAGGCTCTGAGCACGCTCGTCCCGGACGGCGTGGAAGGCGTGATCGTCGGCAAGGCGCTGTACGCCGGTGCGTTCACCCTGACCGAGGCACTCGAGCTCACGCGTGGAGGCGACAAGTGAGTCTGGCCGACAAGCTCAAGGACAAGAAGGTCCTGGTCACCGGCGTCACCGGATTCGTCGGTGAGGCGCTGCTGCACCGGATCATCGGCGAGCTCCCCGGCACCACCGTGGCCGCGATCATCCGCCCGAAGGGCTCGCTGACCGGCACCGACCGGATGGCGCAGCTGCTGAAGAAGGACATCTTCAAGCCGTTCTACGGCGAGGGCACGGAGTACGCCGACGCCGAGGCGCTGTCGGCCGCCCGGATCCAGGTGATCGACGGCGACCTGGCCGACGTACCGGAGCTGCCGAAGGATCTCGACATCGTCGTGCACTGCGCCGGCGACGTGAGCTTCGACCCGCCGATCCACGAGGCGTTCACGACCAACGTGCTCGGCACCAAGAGCCTGCTGGAGCGGATCGTGGAGACCGGTAAGCCGGTCCACTACGTGCACATCTCCACCGCCTACACGGCCGGCCGCCGTCGCGGCGCGATCCCGGAGGCCTCGGTCGACCACTTCGTCGACTGGCGGACCGAGGCCGAGGCCGGGATGGCGATGAAGGCCCGGATCGAGGAGCAGTCCCGGTCCGCGCCGATGCTGGCCAAGTTCCGCAAGGAGGCCGAGAAGCTGCACCGGCGCGCCGGTCACCTGACGGCCGCGGCCGACACCGAGCGACGGCGTACCGAATGGGTCGCGAAGCGGCTGGTCGAGACCGGCACCGAGCGCGCCCGCAGCCTCGGCTGGACCGACTGCTACACGTTCACCAAGGCGCTCGGCGAGCGCGTGGTGGAGGAGTTCTCCGGCAAGCTGCCGACGTCGATCGTCCGGCCGGCCATCATCGAGTCCGCGCTCCAGAGCCCGCACCCGGGCTGGATCGAGGGCTTCAAGATGGCCGAGCCGCTGATCCTGGCGTACGGCCGCGGCGAGCTGCCCGAGTTCCCGGCGTCGCCGGACTCGGTGATCGAGATCATCCCGGTCGACCACGTCGTCGGCGCGATCTGCGCGGTGATGGCGACCGAACCCGAGCTGAGCAAGCCGGAGTACTACCACATCGGCTCCGGCTCCCGGAACCCGCTGACGTTCGAGCAGCTGTACGCCGGCGTCCGCGCGTACTTCTCCAAGCACCCGTTCGACCTCGGTGAGCGCGGCGCGGTCCGGCTGCCGGTGTGGAAGTTCCCAGGCGGCGACTCGGTCGAGACGATGCTCCGGTACGGCGAGCGCGCGCACAAGATCGCCGACAAGATCATCACCACCATCCCGCGGGGCGAGCGGACCCGGAAGTACGCCCGCGAGCTCGACGTCCAGAAGCGCCGCCTCGACTTCCTGCGCCGCTACATGGACCTGTACTCCGAGTACGCGCAGGCGGAGCTGCAGTTCATCGACGACAACGTGCTCGCGCTGCACAATGCGCTCGAAGGCGACGACAAGGAGAAGTTCGCCTGCGACACCGCGGTCGTCGACTGGCAGTACTACCTGCAGGAGCTGCACTGCCCGAGCGTCACCGAGTCGATGCGCCGACTGGACGTCGTCCGGAAGAAGCGGAACAAGGCGCTCGCCGAGTCCGCCGGCGTACTGAAGAAGGTCGAGCCGTCCGAGGCGAAGGTGGTCGCGGCGTTCGACATGGACGGCACGCTGCTGTCGTCGAACGTGATCGAGACCTACCTGTGGATGCGGCTGCCCGAGCTGGACGGCCCGCAGCGGGCCGGCGAGATCGGCGCGATGCTCCGCAAGCTCCCGAAGCTGATCGCCGCCGAGCGCAAGGACCGCGGCACGTTCCTCCGGACGATCTACCGCCGGTACGCCGGTGCGGATCTGGAGGAGCTGAACCAGATCGTCGACGAGATCCTCGCCGAGCACGTGCTCGAACGGTTGAGCGGCGCCGCCGTACGACGGATTCGCGAGCACCGCGCCGCGGGGCACAAGACGATCCTGATCACCGGCGCCGTCCGGCCGCTGACCCGTCCGCTGGAGCCGTTGTTCGACGAGATCGTCGCCGCCGAGCTGGCCGTCGACGACCGCGGCCGCTGCACCGGCTTCCTGTCCGGTCCGCCGCTGGTCGGTGAGTCGCGGGCCGCGTGGCTCAAGCACCACGCGCGGCAGACGAACATCGACCTGTCCAAGTCGTACGCCTACGCCGACAGCCACTCGGACCTGCCGATGCTGTCGGTGGTCGGCAACCCGGTCGCGGTCTCGCCGGACGTGTCGCTGTTCCGGGCTGCCCGGGCAGCGCGCTGGCAGATCGTCGACTGGAAGACCCCGTCCACGTCGTCCCGTCTCGAGCTTCCTGGGGTGAATGCACGATGATGCTCGCTCTCGAGATGTACCGGTCGCCGGCCAAGTACCTGGCGGCCAAGGCGGTCGGCGGCCGCATCCCCGGCATCCTGACCGGACCGGCCGCGCCGCTGCGCCTCGTCACCATCAACGAGCCGAAGGCCGAGCGGGAGGGCTGGGCGCGGATCCGGCCGATCCTGTCCGGCATCTGCGGCTCGGACCTCGGCATGGTGACCGGCTCCACGAAGCTGTACTTCTCCGCGGTCGTGTCGATGCCGTTCGTCCCCGGTCACGAGATCGTCGGCGAGCTGCTCGACGACTGCGAGGACCTGCCGAAGGGCACCCGCGTGGTCATGGACAGCGTCCTGACCTGCGCGGCGCGCGGCGTCGAGCCATGCGAGGGCTGCGCGTCCGGAAACACCAACAGGTGCGACCGGATCACCGTCGGCCATGTCGCGCCGGGCCTGCAGACCGGGTTCTGCCGGGACACGGGCGGCGGCTGGGGCAACCTGATGGTCGCGCATCGCAGCCAGCTGTACGCCGTACCGGACGGAATGTCCGACGAGCGCGCCGTACTGGTCGAGCCGCTGGCGGGTGCGGTACACGCCGCGCTGCGGGCCAAGGTCGAGCCGGGACAGTCGGTGCTGGTCAGCGGCGCCGGCGCGGTCGGGCTGTTCGCGACGCTCGCTCTGCGCGAGCTGACGCAGGCCGGACGGATCACGGTGGTCGCCAAGCACGCGAAGCAGCGGGAGCTGGCGCGCGCGTTCGGGGCCAGCGATGTGGTGGCGCCGGACGAGGTGTTCCGCGGCGTACGGCGGTCGACCGGTGCGTTCCGGCTGAAGCAGGACTTCAGCGGCGGCGAGTTCCTGCTCGGCGGTGTCGACGTCGCCGTCGACGCGGTCGGCAGCAAGGACTCGATCGACACCGTGCTTCGGGTCACCAAGGCCGGCGGTCGGGTGGTGCTGTCCGGGATGCCGGCCAGCGGTGCCGACCTGTCGCCGGTGTGGTTCCGCGAGCTCGAGGTCACCGGCACGTACGCGTCCGCGCGGGAGGAGCCGAACGGCCGCCCGGCGTTCGAGACCGCGCTGGAACTCGCCGGCCGGGCCCCGCTGGACGGGATTGTCGGCGCCCGCTACCCGCTCTACCGCTGGCGCGAGGCGTTGGACCACGCGCATTCGGCCGGCCGACTCGGCACGGTCAAGGTCGCATTCGATGTGAGGGCCTCATGAGGGCGCTGAACGTACGACGAGAGAGGTTCTGAACATGTCTCGGCCAGGTTTTGTGCTTGAGGTGGACGACCGGACCCCGCCGCTGCTCGTGCACAACGGTGAGGGCTTCCTGCTGGAGCGGTTCCCGCTCGGTACCCGGGTGGTGTACCCGCCGGAGGCGCTGCCGCCGGTGCGGGACGTCGAGGAGGCGATCCAGAATGCGCTGCTGCACCCGCTCGAGTCCGAGCCGCTGCCGGAGCTGCTGCACGCCGGGATGCGGCTGACGATCGCGTTCGACGACATCTCGATCCCGCTGCCGCCGATGAAGAAGCCGGACATCCGGCAGCGGATCATCGAGGCCGTCCTGACGATGGCCGCCGACGCGGGGGTCGACGACGTCGAGCTGATCTCGGCGAACGCGCTGCACCGCCGGCTCACCCCGAACGAACTGCGCGACATCGTCGGCGAGCGGGTCTTCCGGTCGTTCTTCCCGGACGGCAAGCTCTACAACTTCGACGCCGAGGACACCGCGAACCTGACCCACCTGGGCCAGACCAAGCACGGCGAGGACGTCGAGATCTCCAAGCGGGCGGCCGAGTCCGACCTGCTGGTCTACGTGAACGTGAACCTGGTGGCGATGGACGGCGGCCACAAGTCGACGTCGATCGGACTGGCGTCGTACAAGTCGCTGAAGCACCACCACAACAGCCACACGATGATCCACTCCCGGTCCTTCATGGACCACAAGGCCTCGAAGATGCACCACTCGGCCTGGCGGATGGGCGAGATCCTGACCCAGCACGTCAAGGTCTTCCAGATCGAGACCACGCTGAACAACGACATCTTCGGCGGTCCGCTGGAGTTCCTGCAGAAGCGCGAGTGGGAGTGGTCGATCAAGGACCAGGGATCCTTCCTGGCTGCCAAGCGCGGGCTCGCCGCCGCGCCGGCCAAGCTGCGGCACAAGATCTTCACCGACACCCGCTCCAACTACGGGCTGACCGGGGTGCACGCCGGCAAGATCGAGCCGGTGCACGACAAGACGCTGGAGAACGTGCACCGCCAGCACATGGTCGAGGTGCAGGGCCAGTCCGACGTTGCGATCATGGGCGTGCCGTTCATCGGCCCCTACAACGTGAACTCGGTGATGAACCCGATCCTGGCCGCCTGCATGGGCCTGGGCTACTACTTCAACTCGTACCGGGGCAACCCGGTCGTCCGCAAGGACGGCGCGGTGATCCTGTACCACCCGGTGGACTACGAGTTCAGCCAGCTGCACCACCCGTCGTACGTCGACTTCTTCGAGGAAGTGCTGTCGGAGTCGACCGACCCGGCGACGATCGAGGCGAAGTTCGAGAAGCAGTACGCCGAGGACCCGTGGTACATCCACCTGTACCGGACGTCGTACGCGTACCACGGCGTACACCCGTTCTACATGTGGTACTGGATCTCCCACGCCCTGGACCACTGCGGTGACATCGTCTGGGTCGGCGCGAACCGCAAGACCGTCGAGCGGATGGGCTTCCGGTCCGCGTCGACGCTGCAGGACGCGCTCGAGATGGTCAGCCACTCGGTCGGCCGGTCGCCGTCGATCACGTACCTGCACAACCCGCCGCACCTGCTCGCGGACGTGCGCTGATGGGCACCAGTCTGGTGAAGTTCGGCAAGGACACCGCGCGCGACGTTCGTCAGGTCGCCCGTGGGTGGCGGTGGGGCCGGCGGCCGCAGGTGCCGCGGTCCGCCGAGCCGTACGTGATCCCGAAGGAGTCCACGGTCTTCCCGACCAAGTGGGCCCGGACGCCGGCCGCGATCGCGATCCGCGACCTGCTCCAGAAGGGTCCGCTGAACGCCGTCCTGAACTTCGAGGTCAGCCCGCGGGTCAGCGGCCTGGACTCGCTGCTCAAGCTCGACGGCCCGGCGATCATCGTGGCGAACCACTCGTCGCACCTCGACACCCCGTTGCTGCTGCTGTCGCTGCCGGACGCGATGCGCCGCAAGACGGCCTTCGCGGCCGCGGCGGACTACTTCTTCGACACCTGGTGGCGGGCGGCCGGTTCGGCGATCGTGTTCAACACGTTCCCGATCGAGCGCCGCGGCGGCAAGATGAGCTCCACGCCGGGCGACCTGCTCGCCGACGGCTGGAACGTCGTCGTCTTCCCGGAAGGCACACGCTCGCCGGACGGCTGGATCCAGCGGTTCCGGATGGGCGCGGCGTACCTGGCCGTCGAGCACGACGTACCGGTGATCCCGGTCGGCATCAAGGGCTCCTTCGCCGCGATGCCGCGCGGCCGCGGCTGGCCGATCCCCGGCCGCCCTGCGGTGCACGTCCGGTACGGCGACCCGCTGAAGCCCGCTGAGGGTGAGAGCGCCCGGGACTTCGCACCTCGGATCGCGGCCGCCGTCTCGGCCCTCCTCGACGAGGAGTCCACCACCTGGTACGAGTCCCGCCGCCGCGCCGCCATCGGCGCCTCCCCCTCCCAAACCGGCCCCGAAGCAGCCCGCTGGCGCCGCGTCTGGGAGTCCACCCGCCCCATGAAATCCACCGACAACCGCCGCCGCGCCTGGAAGTAGCCGGGGCCGGTTCGGGGTGAACGCTAGGCTTGCCGCGTGAGTCTTGCTGTGCGGGTGATTCCCTGTCTGGACGTTGATGCCGGGCGGGTGGTGAAGGGCGTCAACTTCGCGGATCTGCGGGACGCCGGGGATCCGGTCGAGATGGCGCAGGTGTACGACGCGGAGGGTGCGGACGAGCTGACCTTCCTCGACATCACGGCGTCGTCGGGATCGCGCGAGACGACGTACGACGTGGTCCGGCGTACTGCCGAGCAGGTGTTCATCCCGCTGACCGTCGGCGGCGGGGTGCGCGAGGTGGGTGACGTGGACCGGCTGCTGCGGGCCGGTGCGGACAAGGTCGGGATCAACACCGGCGCGATCGCACGGCCGGACGTGATCCACGAGATCGCGCACCGGTTCGGCAACCAGGTGCTGGTGCTGTCCCTCGACGTACGACGGGCCGCGGAGCAGCCGAGTGGGTTCGAGGTCACCACGCACGGCGGCCGGAAATCGGCCGGGCTGGACGCGATCGAGTGGGCGCAGCGCGGCTGTGAGCTGGGCGCGGGGGAGATCCTGCTGAACTCGATGGACGCCGACGGGACCAAGCAGGGGTTCGACCTCGAGCTGATCAAGGCGGTCCGCGCGGTGGTCGACGTACCCCTGATCGCCAGCGGGGGAGCGGGAGCGCCGGAACACTTCCCGCCCGCGGTCCAGGCCGGCGCGGACGCCGTACTCGCCGCGAGCGTGTTCCACTTCGGCGACTTCCGGATCGCCGACGTGAAGCAGGCCCTCCGCGACGCCGGGATCGTGGTCCGGTGAGCACCCCCGCCGAGATCGACCAACCGAACCAGCAAGCTGAGCGGTCGGAGCAGATGGTTGCGGCGATCGAGCAGGAGTTGTCGGCGCTGTTCCGACGGTCACGGTCGGCCTCCCTGCGGCTGGCCCGTCGTGTGCACCCGGAAATGGACGCGGCCGGCTACGCGCTGATCTCCCAGATCGAGATGGGCACCGGTGGCAATGCCGGCGTCCGCGCCTCCGACGTCGCCCAGGTACTCGGCCTCGACAAGTCCACCGTCAGCCGCGGCATCACCCAGCTCGAGACCCTCGGCCTGATCGAACGTGTCGGCGACCCCGACGACGGCCGCGCCCGCCTGCTCCGCCTGACCACCACCGGCGCCGAGCGCTACGAGGCCATGCGCACCCAACGCCAGACCGAGTTCCGCGCGATCCTCGACCGCTGGAACCCCACCGACCTCGCCGATCTCGGCCGCCTCCTGGCCCGCCTCAACGACGATCTGAGCTAGCGTCAGCGGCGGTCGGCCCGGCCGTCGGCGTCGTTGCCCAGGCCGCGCCACTCACCCCAGTCGAGCTCGCCGTCGTTCCACGCGAACTGCGGCTCGGTGAGCGACGGCACCGAGTAGGTATTGCCCTCGAACCGGTTGTGGTTACGGCTGAACACCGCAGTGTCCCCGATGTCCTGCACCGCCCCGGTGGTCTGCCCAGCGGCCATGCGGACGCGATTGTCATGGACCCACACATTGCGCACAAGATGCGGCCCGTGCGGCGCCGGCGACTCGTCGACCCGGTGACCGCTGTCGATCAGCACGATGCCGTTGGCGTTGTCGCTCACGGCGTTCCCGGCGATCTCGATCAGCCGCGTCCCGCCCGACGACTGGATCTGGATGCCGGCATCCCAGGCCCACCCCTTGTGGCGTACGCCGTTGCCCGAGATCTCGTTGTCCTTGATCGTGGCGTCGTAGCTGAGCTCGTGCTGGATGCCGGCACCCCAGTTGCCGGTGATTCGGTTGGCGGAGTACTCGGTGTCGATGGTGCCACCGTCGTCCCACAGCCCCGGGCCATGGTTGTCGTGGACGTAGTTGTGCGTGATCGTCTGTCGCTCGGTCTGCCAGCTCTTGCCGCCACCGGCCTCCCAGGCCCACGAGTAGCCGGCCACACCGTTGAACGCGATCTCGTTGTCGCGGATCACCGATCCGGCGCCCCACGCGCCGTACCCGAGCTGACCCTGATGATGAAGATAGTTGCCGGTGACAACGGCTCCGTCGGAGATCCCCAGGCCGACGCCGTGATGCAAGCGCACTTCGTTGGCGGTGATTCGCCAGCTGGTTCCGGCGTCGTGCGGCTGACGGCTCTCGACTGCGGCGGTCTGGGCCTCGTTGGCGGCCTCCTCGAGGACGAGGTTCGCCACGGTGACGTTGTCCGCCGTCGAGCTGACCAGGCTGGGAGCGAGCGCCTGCTCGACGAGGTGGCGCTGAGGATCGTCTCCGATCGTGATCGTGTTCGAGCTGTAGTCGGCGTGGACTGTTCCGGCAGTCACTGCGTCCAAGGACGCCACCCGGGACAGCCGCCGCTTGTCGGCGAAGACGTCCTCGGCGTACGCGCAGGTCGGAACGTCCGGCTGACACTCACCGTGCTCGCCCGGTGCGGTGGGCAGGAATCCGATCGCCGACCACCCATGGGCGTTCTTCCGCCAGTCGGTCAGCACCTTCGATCCACTGATGACGGCGCCCCGGTGACCGATCAGCGCATCGCCTTCCTTCGGTCGCAGCGGTTGCTCGATGCGGTAGGTGCCGGGGGAGAGGCAGTACGTCGTACCGGGCGGGTGCCCATCGATGACGGACTGGATGTCGTTGCCCGGTGCGATCGAGACTCCTTCACAGGACCTGTCGACCGGCCCGACGGGACCGGTCGGGCCGATGCCGCTCGCGGGAGGCGGGTCGGTCGACTCACCGGCGCCGTGCCAGGACAACGAGATCAGCAGCAACGCCAGGACCAGCAGGCTGCCGGTCCCGAGCAGACGCCACCTCGTCACCGTCGCTGCTCCGACTGCGCGGGCGCGTCCGTCGTACCAGGGAACCAGGGGCGGACCGTGGTGACCGCAACGCCGATGCCGAACGCGGTCCACAGCAGCGCCGCGACCTGGGCGCCTTCCAGCTGGGGATCGAAGAAGCACGACACCAGCACCGTCGTGGTGACCATCATCGAGAGCACCGCCACCTGGCGGCGGACGTGTGAACCTTCCCGTGCCAGACGCCTGCAGCCGGCGACCAGCCGCCAGTACCAGCCCGCCCACAGCGCGATCCACAGCCCGATGCCCACGAGTCCCAACCTGGCCATGATGTGCAGGTGTGAGTTGTGCGGGCTCCGCAAGGTGTCCTTGCCCTCGTCCAGGACGCCGACCTCGGCCGCCAGGTTCTGACCGAAGCCGGAGCCGTCGACGAGATGGTGGTCCGCCCGTTGTTTGGCGAGGATCCGTGTCCACAGCTGTTCACGGCCTTCGACGGTGCCGCCCAGGTTGCCGGGTGAGTCCTGGCCGCCGAGGCTTGCGATGTTGGCGATCAGCTGGGACGCCGAATAGTCCCGGCCCTGGAGCCCGGCGACCGGCACGCTCAGCGACAGCAGCGACGCCAGGCCGAGGCCGATCGCGATGATGAGGACGAACCGGGCGGCGAGGGCCAGCCGGTTGTGCAGGAAAGCCAGTCCCACCGCCCCGCCGGCCAGCGCACCGAGCAGCCCGCCGCGGTTCTGGGTGGCGGCGAGCGCGATGGCCACGAGGGCCAGCACACTCCACCAAGCGCGGCTGCGATGGCTGCGGGTCCAGGGGAGCAACCACAGACCTCCGAGCGCCAGCAATGCCGCAATGGTCGCGCTCCCGACTTTGTGCGACAGGACCGACACGTCGGAGAAAGGCACCTTGGGCACACTCGGAGCCAGTGGTATCAGCACGATGGCGAGCGGCAGCCACAGCAGCAGCCAGGGAGTCAGCCGGTTCAGCCCGTCGATCATCCGGTCGAGGAGTTCCGGAGACCGGGCGAGCGCGGCCGCGGCGAAGAAGGTGAAGAGGCAGTAGTACCAGAGCGCGGCATCCCGTACGGCGTCCAGCCCGTAGGTGCCGACGCCGGGCAGCGTCCGGATCAGACCCCAGACAGCGAACGCGAGCAGCAGCGCGAAGATGGGCTCGTCCCGGATCGGCACCTTGAGGTACCGGGTCGACATGACCGCGGCCAGAACGCCGACCCCGAGCACCATCTCCGCGATGAACACCGGGCTTCCTGGCAGGTGAAGGTAGGCGAAGGCCCGGTCGAAGAACAGGTAGCCGGCCAGCAGGAACGCGAGCAGACGGCCGTACATCACGAACAGGTACGACGACATTCCGCATCAACCCCGTGGCAGTCGGGCCGATGACCGTTGCTCCTTGACGGACGCGAACCCGAAGGCGGGCGACGGCGAGCCGGACGGCGGACGGGCCGGGCCGGCGGCCAGCTTCCACATCTCGCGGAGGAACCTCGGCCCGCGGGGCGGTCGCCGATAGACGTAGCCGACGACGCCGGAATCGACCTGGTCCAGTCGTTGCACCACGCTGACATGGTCCTGCACCGAGTCACCCGCACCGAGTACGACGACGGCCGCATCCGAGTCGCGCACCAGCTCGACCGCGTTCGCCACCGTCAGCACGGCCGGACTGTCGATCAGTACCACGTCGAACGATGCCTTGGCCTCGGTGATCAGCTTCTCCACCGCCTCCGAGTACGCCGCACCCGTCGTCCGTTGCGCCCGGGCGGGGCCGGCCGGGAGTACCGTGACGTCCGAGTTGAAAGGGCTGGACTCGATGCAGTCGGCCATGTTGCGCTGGCCGGCCACCACCTGCTCGAAGCCCTCGGCGGGTGGACTGCCGGGGAGTAGGAGGCCGGTCAGGACGGCCCGGCGGGTGTCGGCATCGACAGCCAGCACCGGCGTACCACTCTCAGCGATCGCGAGCGCGACATTGGCCACGACCGAGCTGCGGTCTGCGGCGGTACCCGCCGAGACGAACGCGACGGCCAGCCGGTCGGCGCGGTCGGCGCGGATCCGCTCGACCGAACCCGCAGTGAACCGGAAGGCCTCGGCCACCTGGGAGAGCGGATCGGCTGCCATCGGCAGCGTTCGGCCGGGCAGGACGCGGTTCGTCGGGGTCGGTGGGATCTCACCGATCAGCGGAGCGTCGTAGATCGCCACCGGGTCCAGGCGGTCGTAGATGCACCGGTGCCGGGCGGCTCGCGCGTACGCCAGGCCGGCCCCCAGGAGGAATCCGGCGATCAGTCCGAGGGCGGCGGATTTCTTCCAGCTGTTGTTGAGCGGGACGAGCGGTTCAGCCGCCCAGGCGATGGCAGGATGCGTGGCGAGGTCGAGCTGGAGGTTGACCAGGGTCTGGGTGCGCTGCTTCAGCAGGTCGGTCTGCTGGCCTCTCGTCCGGGCGTCGAGGATGGCTCGTTCGATCGCGGCGACCTCGTCCTCGCCCTGAGCCACGATGCCGGCCGCGCGCACCTCGTCGAAGGCCTGGAGGGCCGCGTTGACGCCGACCTGAGCCACCTTGGGGTCCGTCGACCGGAACGCCACAGTGACGATGCTGGAACCGAAACCGCCCGGCGCGACCTGCTGCGGCGGAGTGATCTCCAGCGACTTGTTCTCGCCCGCGAAGTCGTGGAGGGACAGCAGGTTCTGGTTCAGGGTCGCGTTGGCGATCCGGGCGGCGAGCTCGGCGACCTGTGGCGACCGAAGGAGCAGGACCTGGCTGTCGAAGTACTGCTCGCCGGCATCATCCTGGGTCAGCAAGCTCTGCGGTACCGTGACGGTCGCCTCGGCTCCGTAGACCGCGGGGGAGGCCTGCATGTATCCGACCGCTGCCGCGATGCAGAGGACCGTGATCGTCAGCACCATGACCGGGTACCGGCGCACCGCCCCGAAGACAGTCGGCTCGAATCGCGCCTGTTCACTTGTGGTGGCCGTCATGGCCTCACCTCAGTCGCCCACTGGACCTTGGTGCACCGCCGCAGCGGAGTGCGCCCCCTTCCGAGATGGTATCCCCGTTCCGGCGGGGGCACATCGGTCTCGCTGTGCGTGAGCTCGGGTCCACACGATCGGCATATGGTTGTGGAAACCAACCATTTTAGTATATAGTTGGGTTATGCAACTAGCTCAGCAACCCCTCGTCCCGGGGGTAGAGCGGGATGCGGCCGCGCAGGAGCTGCTCGAAGGAGTCAGTTCACTGGTGCGCGCCGTGCGGTGTATCGAGCACCGGCACCTGGCCGGCGACGGCGGGCTGCGCCGTTCCGACGCGAGTGTGCTCAAGGTGCTGATGAAGGACGGCGAGCAGCGCGGCGGCGAGATCGCCGGCAAGCTCGGCGTCGACGCGTCGGTGGTGAGCCGGCAGCTGACCGCGCTGGAGGCCGACGGACTGGTGAGCCGTCGGCCTGACCCGGCCGATGCCCGCGTGGGGCTGGTCAGCCTCTCGTCCCAGGGCAAGGCCCAGCTCGAGGCGCTCTATTCGTCCTACACCCGGCAACTGAGAACCGCCCTTGCGGACCTCGACGACGACGCGATGGTCGCGGCCGCTGCCACCATGCAGCGCGTCGCCCACGCGATCACCGAGGCCAACAGGGTCGTGAGGCGATCACCCAAGACTGGAGACTGATGACTGTCACCGAGACCCGGCGCCAACTGCCCAGTGCGCCGGAACTCACCCACCGCGAGATCCTCGAGATCCTGATCGGCCTGCTCGCCGCGCTGTTCACGGCAATGCTGAGCTCGACGATCGTCAGCAACGCATTGCCGACGATCATCGCCGACCTCGAGGGCTCCCAGACGCAGTACACCTGGGTCCTCACCGCGAGCCTGCTGGCCACCACGGTGTCCACCCCGATCTGGGGCAAGCTCTCGGACCTGATGAGCAAGAAACTGCTGGTCCAGCTCGCGATCTCGATCTTCGTGATCGGGTCGGCGCTGGCCGGTCTGTCCCACAACGTGACATTCCTGATCGGCGCCCGGGTGCTGCAGGGCCTCGCGATGGGCGGTCTGATGGCGCTCGCCCAGGCCATCATCGGCGCCGCGATCCCACCCCGGTCGCGGGGCCGGTACTCCGGGTACATGGGCGCCGTGATGGCGGTCGCGACCGTCAGCGGCCCGCTCATCGGCGGCGTCATCGTCGACACCTCGTGGCTCGGCTGGCGCTGGTGTTTCTACGTCTGCGTCCCGCTGGCCGTGGTCAGCCTGGTGATCCTGCAGAAGTACCTGCACCTTCCGGTGCTGAAGCGTGAGGTCCGCATCGACTACCTCGGCGCGGTGCTGATCAGCATCACGGCGAGCCTGCCGCTGCTCTGGGTCACCTTCGCCGGCTCGGACTTCGCCTGGATGTCCTGGCAGTCCGCGCTGTTCGTCGGCGGCACCTTGCTGTTCGGTTTCCTCGCCGTCGTGGTGGAGAACCGGGTGGCCGAGCCGCTGGTCCCGCTGAAGGTCGTCCGGGAGCGGACCACGGCGCTGGCGATCGTCGCCAGCCTCGCGGTCGGTGTCGCGATGTTCGGCAGCGCGCTGTTCCTCGGTCAGTACTTCCAGATCGCCCGCGGTTACAGCCCGACCGAGGCCGGCCTGCTGACGATCCCGATGATGCTCGGTTCGTTCGTCGGCTCGGCGGGCTCCGGTCAGCTGATCACCCGCTACGGCAAGTGGAAGCGGTACCTGGTGTCCGGCGGCGTACTGCTGCTCGGTGGTCTGCTGATCCTCGGCACGATCGACCACACCTCGCCGTACTGGTTCGTCGGGCTCGGCATGCTCGCGATGGGCCTCGGCATGGGGATGACGATGCAGAACCTGGTGCTCGCCGTACAGAACACCGTCGACGTCACGCAGATCGGCGCGTCCTCCGCGACCGTCGCCTTCTTCCGCAGCCTGGGTGGCGCGGTCGGCGTCTCGGCTCTCGGTGCGGTACTCGCGGCCCGCGTGAAGGACCTGATCATCGCCGGCGTGCTCTCCGGCCCGAACGGCGCCGAAGCGGCGCGCAAGCTGCAGGAGGGTGGTTCCGGCACGAGTCTTCTGGACGTCAACCACCTGCCGCCGCAGCTGGCGGAGCTGGTCCGGCACGCGTACGGCGACGCCACCGGGAGGATCTTCCTGATCGCCGCCGCCTGCGCGGTGGTCAGCCTGCTCGCGGTCATCTTCATCAAGGAGGTCCCCCTCCGCACGACCGTCAACAAGGTCGACCCGGTCGAGGAGCTCGTCGAGGACTAGAGGTCCGGTGGCTCGAGGCCAGTCAGTTCGCGGGTGCGGATGATCGGGGAGCCGATCAGCCACAGGACGGCGAGTAGGCCGCCGGCGGCGGAGACGAGGAGGGTTTCTCGGACACCGATCCAGGTGCCGAGGAATCCTCCGACGACCGCGCCGAGCGGCCTGATGCCGTAGTTGATACTGCTGAACGCGCCCGCGACGCGGCTCCGCATGTGGTCGTGGACGACCGCTGCCTGCAGCGAGTTGAGCGGTACGTCGAAGCACATCACCGCGAACGCCCCGATGAACTCGGCCCCCGCGAGCGCGACCGCCTTGAGCCACGTCGGCCCGTCTGCGAGCGCGGCGATCGCGATCGAGCCCGGGAAGATGATCGCGCCGGCCGCGATCACCGGACCGGCGCCGAACCGGCGGCTGAGCGGTGACGCGGTGACCGCGCCGAGCAGGCCGCCGGACGCGCCGATGCCGAACGCCACGCCGATGACCCCCGCGGACAACCCGAGAATGCGGCTCGCGAACAGCACGAGCAGCGCCATGCTCATCAGGTTGAAGAAGTTCACCGTGGTCGCGCAGCCCAGGCTGCGGCTGAGGTACGGATGCTTGAGCACGTACCGCATCCCCGCGGCCGCCCGCCGGAGCAACGGCTCGCTCGACTCCTCAGATGCGCCCGGCTCGACCTTCAATCGGCTGATCTGAATGGCCGAGAACACGAACGTCAGCGCGTCGACGACGATCGCAACCGGCGCGGTCAGCCACTGCACCAGCAGACCGCCAACGGCCGGTCCGCCCATGAACGAGATCGACCGGGTCGCGGACAGTTTGCTGTTCGCCTCGAGGAACTGCTCCCGATCCACGATCCGCACGAAGAACGAGGCGTACGCCGTACCGAACACGACATGTGCCGTGCCGGCGAGGATCGCGATCACGTACAGGTGGCTGAGGGCCAGCAGGTCGAACCAGTAGGCCACCGGCAAGGTCAGCAGCAGGATCGTCCGGGCCAGGTCGGCGGCGATCATCAGCGGGCGTTTGTCGCGGCGATGGTCGACCCAGGTGCCGATGAACAGCGACGCGAGGTTCGGCAGCCAGACCGCTGCCGTCAGGAAACCGACCTGGCTGGGGGAGGCGTTGAGCATCGTGACGGCGATCAACGGCAGCGCGAGCTCGGTGATCCGATCGCCGAACTCGGAGACGGTCTGCGCGGACCAGAACGTCCGGAACCGTTGGTCGCGCCAAAGGCTGGTGGCGGGCAGCGTCTTCATGGTCACTCCGTTGCTTCAGGCAAGGAGATGCGCAGGTACCGCACCGGGTGGGCGTCGGCGGGGGTCTCGCCCGCGTCGCGACGCTGGATGTACGGCGCCATCAGTTGCTCGATCGCGGACTCGAGTGCTTCGGCCTCGGCGGGCGTGAGCGCGAGCAGGGTGTTCGCCGAACCCGCCAGCCGGCTCCACTCGGGGTCGAGGTGCGGCTCGGTCTCGACCAGCCATTGCTGAGCAGCCTCGAGCGCCTGGTTCATCAGTTCGGTCCGGAGCAGCCGGCCGGCCTCGGCGCCTTCTGGGGTGTCCGGCATCTCGTACCGGAACCCACGGGCGACCGCGTTCCACCAACGCTGCCGCCGGTCCGACCCGCTCGGCGGCGGGCCGTCGACGACCAGACCGAAGCCCGCGAGGTGCCTCAGGTGCCAACTGGTCACCGAGGGGGAGGCCCCGACGTGCTCGGACAACTGCGTCGCCGTCGCCGGCCCGTTCTTCTGCAGATAGCTGAGGGCGGCAAGCCGGACCGGGTGAGCCAGCGCCCGCATCGCCTGCGGGTCGGTGATCTCGAAATCGCCGTACGGATTCCTGAGAGACATGTTTCGAGAGTAATCTCTCAGATCTCCCGAAGGCAATCCCAACGTCGGGGCAGAAGGGATTGATCAGCCGCGCCCCCGAGTACGAGACGGGATATCTGGCTCTCCCGGATCTGTGTGCATTTGGACAGGTGGTATCGGGCGGCGGGGTAGTGCACCTGAGCGTGTCGGCCTCGGATGTGTACGGTGTCTCGGGGTGCTCTACCTGTCGAGAGTGCACATCGGCGGCGCCCGGTCGCCGCCGGCTCGGCGCGTAAGGCGGTACGGCACCACCCACCACTCGTTCCGGCGGCGGGATGCCGGGTCAGCGGATCGGGGAGGCGGATATCCCCTCGTGTTGGGAGTTCTCCGTTGGCATGCGAGGGGAGAAGCCCTAACGCCGAGGGATATCTCGCCCCGTGTGTGAGGGGATTGCGCGGGTCAGGGGTGGATGGTCTTGGTCCAGATGTCGCTGGTTAGGTCTGGGTGCATGCCGGCACGTGTGTAGAGGGCTACGGCTGGGGTTGGGTTGGCTGCGTCTACGTGCAGGATGGTGCCGGTGCGGCCGGCGGCGGCGTCGGTTGCGAATGCGTTCCGGAGCAGGAACTTGGCCAGGCCGCGGCCGCGGGCGGACGGTATGACGGCGAGTCGTCCGACGTAGCCGCAGTTGTCGGTGGTGACGAAGTTGTGGTTGCACTCGGTCATCCCGACTGCCCGGCCGTCGACCTCGACGACCGTTACCTGCGACCAGTCGAACGTCGACCGGCTCTCCCGCGACGCGGCCCAGTCCTCGAATGGCCGCGGCAGCGTTCCGGGCTGGTCCGCGAAAGCCTTCATCAGTACGCTGTGCGCCGCCCGGCGGATCGCTTCGTCCGGGGCGCCGCGCCGTACGACGACGCCCTCCGGTACGGCGGGTGCCGGCACCGGGCCGTCGAAGGTGATCCGCATCCGATGCGTCGACGTACCAACCGTGAACCCGTGTGCCGCGAGAACACCCGGCAGCACCCGATCCTGTCGAATCACCCCAACCCTCACCACAACCTCGTCGCCCACAGCCCTCGCCTCTTGGTCGACCTCGCGCGTCTGAGATCGCCCCGCCTCTGGGCCGACGGCGCGGGCCTGCGATCGCTCCGCCGCGACGGCGCGGGCGCGGTGTTCCGCTTGCGTTAGTAGCCAGTCGAGGACGATCGGATTCGTGCTGAGGATGTCGACGTTCAGGTGGGTGCCGCCGGTGATGGGGACCGCTGTGGCCGAGCCGGCGAAGGCGCCGTCTGGGTCGAGCACCACCCAGGCGTCGCTTGCGAGGTTGATCCCGGGATCTCGCAGGTAGTTGGCGACGTCCTCCGGGCTGTGTTTCGGGAAACCGAGTAGCGCCGAGGCATAGCTCGCAGACCGCTTCGCGATTAGCTCGGCGTCCGTCAGGGCCATTGGACGAACGGTGTGACCCGCTGGCAGGTTCACGCGGCGGTGACCGGGCGGCGCCAGACCTCCATCACGAGCACCGGCTGCATGCCGACCGACAGGTACACGCCGAGCGCGGGTGTCGGGTTGTTGGTGTCGACGTGCAGGATGGTGCCGGTCCGCCCGGCGGCCGCGTCGAGCGCGAACTGGTCGCGGAGCAGGAACTTCGCGAGGCCCTTCCCGCGAGCCTTCTCGAGGACGCCGAGCCGGCCGATGTAGCCGCAGTTCTCGTCCTCGACGAACTGGTCGTTGGACAGCCGCATCGCGACCACCGCGCCGTCCAGTTCGAGCACCGTCTGCTGGGACCAGTCGAACCCCGAGAAGTTCTCCAGCGAAGCGTGCCATTCCTCGTACGAGCGCGGCGAGAACCCGAACTGCCCCGCGAAGCTGGCATTCAGTACGTCGTGCGCCGCCCGGCGGCTCGCCTCGTCCGGCGCGCCCCGCCGTACCGTGACACCGGCCGGAACCGCGGGCGCCGGCACCGTCCCGTCGTGGTCGATCCGCATCCGGTGGAAGATCGTGCCGCGCTCGAACCCGTACCCGGCCAGCCGTTCCTCCCGGGCCTTGTCGGCCTGGTAGTTGACGATGTCGACCTGCACCGCCGGGTGCCCGTGCTGCGCGGCGAGCTCGGCCGCGCGAGCCTCGACCCGGTCGAGCAGGAAACGCTCCACGACGGGGTCGGTGGTGACGACATCGAGGTCGAGCTGGTGATGATCGCCCTTGCCGAAGATCGAGCCGTACCCGACCAGCCGGCCGTCGTCGAACACCAACCAGCCGTCGGTCGCCGGGTCGAACCCGGGCTCGGAGAGCTCGTCCTGTGCGTCGTCCAGGGTGTAGTCGGCGAAACCGACCACCGAGGTGTTGTAGTCGGAGACCAGCTCGAGGACCGCCTGCGCGTCCTCCAGCCGTGGCGGGCGGACGGTGTACGACGAAGGCAGTACGGCGGTCATTCCCACATGGTGATGAACGACCGCCGTACTGTCCAAGGTTTTAACAGGCCTTGTCCCACTCCAGCTCACACGTGGTCTGGGCGGTCCGCAGAGTCGAAGCAGCGGCAGGCGGTGCCGTGTCGGACCAGGAGGCGAGCGTCACGCCGACCGCGTCCTCGATCGAGCGCGGGCTGACCAGGTAGTTGTTGCTGATCATCGAGAACACCAGCTTGCGGCCGTCCTTGTTCGTCACGTACCCGGACAGCGAGGTGACGCCGGTGAGCGAGCCGGTCTTGCCGTGCAGGTTGTTGGCGGCCGGTGTGTTCTGCATCCGGCTGCGCAGCGTGCCGCCAACGAACCGTTCCGGGTTGCCCGCGATCGGCAGCGCGTCGTACCACTGCTTCCACCACGACTCCTTCTGCGCACCGATCAGTATGTCGGTGATCGAGTTGGCCGTCACGTTCACCTTGCGCGACAGGCCGGAGCCGTCGGACAGGCGGATCCGGCTGGTGTCGACGCCGATGCTCTTCGCGTAGTCGGTGACCACGCCCAGCCCGGCCGGCCAGCTGCCGTCCGCGTCGACGACCGCGCCCATCGCCTTGACCAGCGTCTCGGCGTGCATGTTGTTCGAGAGTTTGAGGAACGGCGTCATCAGCTCGCCGACCGTCATCGACTCGTCCCGCGCCAGGCGCGTCGCGCTCGCCGGGGTGGCCGCGTTCTTGATCCGGCCGCTGACCGAGATTCCCTGGGCGGACAGCGCGCGCCGGAACACGTCGGCCGCGTACAGCTCGGGCTCCCAGACGGTCACCCACTCCTCACCTGTCGAAGCACCGAGCGGTACCGAGCCTGTCACGCGGACGATATTGGTGCCGTGGTCACGCTCGATGGTCAGCGTGTTCGACGAGCCCGCGGCGCCGGTCGTCGCCGTGTTGACCAGCTTGATCACACCGTTCGCCGGGACCAGATCGAGCTTGACCGGCGCGCCGGCGGCCGCACCGGGGCGGCTCTCGACGATCGCCGTACCGGAGTCGTAGTCGGTGTCCGGGGCGAGCGTGAGCGCGGAGATCTGGGCGTTGTAGTAGAACGGCTCGTCGTCCCAGGCCCAGCTGTCGCCGAGGCGGACGTGGTCGAAGTACGTGTCGTCCGCGATCAGGTCGCCGTACACCCGCCGTACGCCGGCTGTCTTGAGCTGCTTCGCCAGCGCCGCGTAGTCCGACTCGAGTGCGGTCGGGTCGCCGTACCCCTTGAGATAGAGGTTGCCGAGCAGTTGCCCACCGCGGACGGGTGCGCCGGCGAGTACGTCGGTGTGGAAGCGGTACGACGGGCCGAGGACGTGCATCGCGGCGGTCGAGCTGAACAGCTTGGTGTTCGACGCGGGCAGCATCCGCTGGGCGCCGTTCCGGTCGTACAGCGTCTCGCCGGTCGTCGCGTCGCGGACCACGAGCGCGACCTGCGATCCGTCGTACCGGCTGTCGTTCAGCAGACCGTCCAGCCGCTGCTGCAAAGCCGTTGTCTGTACGGCGGTGGGCGCGGCGACGGACTGTGTCACGACTCCACCCACTGCGGCTGCCACTGCGGCAACCGCAGCGATCATCCCTCTCGGTAAACGACTCACGAGACCCTCCCTCAACCCAGGCGGAAACCAACTAGCGGGAGTCTCCACCTCGCATTCCCTCAGGTCCAGGGATTGAGGTCTCGCGTTTCAGGTGAATCGATGTAAAAGTGAGATTCACAGGTATCCGCCCCCACCTGAGGAGTCACCCATGAGACGACTTCTGGCGGCCGTGCTGGCCGTCTTCAGCCTCTCCGCCTTCCTGTCGCCCGCGGTCCACGCCGCGACCACGGCGGCGGTCTTCCCGAGCGAGATGATCGGCGAGAACTTCCCCGATCCGGACGTCTTCGAGCAGAACGGCACCTGGTACGCGTACGCGACCAACGGCAGCCGCGGCACCCTCCCGGTCGCGACCGCGCCGAGCGCGAACGGCCCGTGGACGGTCCGCGGCGACGCGATGCCCGGCGGCCCCTCCAATGCCTGGGCCCAGCCCGGCCGTACCTGGGCGCCGGACGTCTACCCGAACTCCGGCGGCACCTACACCCTGACCTACACCGCCTGGCACAAAGCCTCGGGTCGCCAGTGCATCGGCGTGGCCACCGCCACGAATCCGCTCGGCCCGTTCCAGCCGGTCGGTACGGCGCCGTTGATCTGCCCGCTCGACCTGGGCGGCGCGATCGACGCGAACACGTTCGTGGCGAACGACGGCACCCGGTACCTGGTCTGGAAGAACGACGGCAACGCGATCAGCCAGCCGTCGACGCTCTGGCTGATCCGGACGGCGAACAACGGTCAGACCCTCGTCGGCGGCAACACCGCGATGCTCACGTCGAGCGGCGTGATCGAGGCGCCGGATCTCGTTCAGCGCGGCAGTCAGTACGTCCTGTTCTTCTCGGGCGGCGGCTACAACGACTGCAACTACCTGACGTCGTACGCGACCTCGACGAGTCTGAGCGGGCCGTGGACCACGGCGTACCGGCCGTTGATGACGACGGCGACGTTCGACAGCCACGTCTGCGGGCCGGGTGGCGCGGACGTCGTCGGGGACAAGGTGTTCGTCCACGGCTGGGTGAACGGCGGACGGCACCTGTACGTCGCTGACATCGGGTATGCCAACGACTACCCGGTGGTGCGCGGGAGCCGGGTCCGGTACGAGGCGGAGCGCGGCACGCTGAACCACTGCGTCGTACGGTCCAATGCGGCCGGCGCGTCCGACGGGAAGGTGGTGGCGTACATCGACTACGCCGACTCGTGGGTGGAGAACACGGTGTTCGCGCCGGTTGCGGGCGGCTACACGCTGCATGTCGGGTACGCCAACGGTTCGGCGTCCACCGCGAGCCACGGTCTCGTTGTCAACGGCAACAACGCCGGGTCGGTCAGTTATCCGGTCACCGGCTGGGACAACTGGCAGCAGAGTTCGGTCTCCGTCACGCTGAACGCCGGCTGGAACACGATCCGGCTGACGAAGGGCGACCTGTACACAGAGGTTGACTACCTCGAGGTGCAGTAAATCCGTCTGCACGACCCCGTACTCTCGTACTGGCATGGCGAGATGGAACGGGGAGCAAGAAGCAGGCGATGGCGAAACCACCAGAACAGGTGTCGAAGAACCGGCGAGGACGTCCGGTGTGGCTCGACCTGCGCCGCACCGGACGCGGCCTGCAGGCGATGTTCGTCGGCGGCCTGCTGTCACTGAGCTCGCTGGTGATCACGTTCTGGACGCTGCCGCAGATCAGTAGCGACGGCCGGCTGCCGATCCTCCGGCTGGTCGTCCTGCTGGCGGTGTTCTCGGTGCTGATGCGCTGGTTCCTGGCCGGGATCGCGGTGCTGATCGGCTCGCTCGGCGTCCTGGTCGGCGGCCTGCTGTCGCAGTTCGGAGTCGTCTACCTCGCGATCACCGTCGATCCCGGCGTGAACCTGCACGGCGGCGTCGAGGCGCCGCTGCTGGTCTCGATCGTGATGTCGTCGGTGAGCGCCTTCGTCGGCTGGGTCGCGTACGCGGGCAGTGACGACGCGTACGTCGCGGAGGTGATGCGGGTCGTGCACCGGCGCGCCCGGCGGATCCAGCCCGCGCCGAAGACCGGGATGCTGATCGTCCAGATCGACGGCCTGTCCGCGCCGCTGCTGAACTGGATGGTCCTGGCCGGCAACCTGCCGAACCTCGGCGGCTGGATCCGGGACGGCAAGCACTCGATGCTCGCCTGGCACACCGGCGTACCGGCCACCACCCCGGCCAGCCAGGCCGGGATCCTGCACGGAGGCTCGCGGCACATCCCGGCGTTCCGGTGGTACGAGAAGGAGACCGGCCGGGTGATGGTCACCAACCGCGGCCGGGACGCTGCGGAGATCGAGGCGCGGATGTCCACCGGTCGCGGCCTGCTCGCGGACGGCGGCGTCAGCATCAGCAACAACTGGTCCGGCGACGCGGACAGGTGCGAGCTGGTGTTCAGCCGGGCCGCCCTGCCGGACAGCCGCAGCCGCGGGTACGTCCGGTTCTTCACCAGCCCGCAGGGCGCCGCGCGCGGCCTGGTGCTGTGTGTGGCCGAGATGGTGAAGGAGTTGCACCAGGCCAGGCGACAGCGGGTCCGGCACCTGGTTCCGCGGGTCAAGCGCGGTGGGTCGTACATCTTCCTGCGGGCGATCAGCAACGTCCTGCTCCGCGACCTGAACGTCTCGCTGATCACCGACGAGCTGGTGAAGGGTACGCCGGTCATCTACTGCGACTTCGTCGACTACGACGAGGTCGCGCACCACGCCGGCCCGACCCGCCCGGAGTCGCTGCAGACCCTCGAGGGTCTCGACCGGGTGCTCGGCGCGCTGCAACGGATCATCGAGATCCTCCCGCATTCGTACGAGATCGTCGTGCTGTCCGACCACGGCCAGAGTCAGGGCTCGACGTTCCTGCAGCGCTACGGCCGGACGCTCGCCGAGGTGGTCGACGACCTCGTCGACACCACCAAGGAGCCGGTCGCGGCGGTCGGCAAGTCCGAGGGCTGGGGCCCGGTGAACGCGTTCCTCACCGAGCTGAGCATGCGCCGCAGCGTGGCCGGGACCGTCACCCGGAAGGCATTACACGCCAAGGCCCGCAGCGGCGAGGTCGAGCTGGGCCCGAAGGACTGCGAGCCGCCGGTCGCCGCGGACGAGCAGATGGTCGTCACCGCGTCCGGCAACCTGGCGCTGATCTACCTCGCGACGACGCCCGGCCGGGTCCCGCTGGAGGAGATCGAGCTGCTGCACCCGAAGCTGATCCCGGGCCTCGCGACCCATCCCGGGATCGGGTTCGTCGTGGTCGACTCGCTCGCCGAGGGACCGGTCGCGATCGGGCGGTCCGGGGTCCACGTACTGCGTTCCGGCCGGGTGGAGGGCGAGGACCCGCTCGCGGCGTACGGCGAACTTGCGGCGCCGTCGTTGCTGCGCCAGGCGGAGATGCCGCACAACGGTGACCTGGTCGTGGTGAGCCGGATGGACGAGTACACGCACGAGGTGGCCGCGTTCGAGGAGCTGGTCGGATGCCACGGCGGGATCGGCGGCTGGCAGACCGAGGCGGTCCTGGTGCACCCGAGTCGCTGGGTGCTGCACGAGCCTCCCGTAGGCTCCGACGCGGTCCACGAAGTGCTGATCGACTGGCTGGAGAAGCTGGGGCAGCGCAAGGACCTTCCGGTCGAGTCGAAGGTGGAGGCCTGAAAGCGTGCGAGTGACGTGCGAGTGACATGGTGGGGGCACGCCACCACCACGATCGAGGCGAACGGCACGCGGCTCCTGACCGACCCGGTGCTGACGTCGCGGATCGCGCACCTGCGGCGCCGCCGCGGCCCGACGCCGGCCGTCGAAGCGGGGCAGTGCGACGCGGTCCTGATCTCGCATCTACATGCCGACCACCTGCATCTCACATCGCTGCCGTTCGTCGCGCCGGACGCCGCGCTGATCGTGCCACGCGGTGCGGCCAAGCTCATCCACGCCGACCGCGGGCCGGCGTACTCGGACCGCTGCATCGAGGTTGCTCCCGGCAATCAGGTCCGGATCGGGTCGCTCGAGATCACCGCCGTCACGGCCCATCACGACGAGCGGCGGCTGCCGTGGTCGTCGTACGCCGCGCAGCCGCTCGGGTACCGGGTCGACGGCTCGCCGAGTGTCTGGTTCGCGGGGGACACCGACCTGTACGACGACCTCGCGGCCGAGACCGGTGCGATCGATCTCGCGCTGGTGCCCGTGGGCGGATGGGGACCGTCGCTCGGGCCGGGGCATCTGGACCCGCTCCGCGCCGCCGAGGCGGTGCGGCGGGTCGGTGCGTCGACGGCGATCCCGGTACATTTCGGGACGTTCTGGCCGATCGGCCTCGACTGGGTCAAACCGGACCTGTTCCTGCCACCGGGGGACAGGTTCAAGGCCGCGATGACCGAGGTGGATCCCGCGGTGAAGGTGGAGGTTCTGGTGCCGGGCGAGTCGATCGAGGTGCCGGCGTTGTGAGCGAGCGAAGCGAGGTCACCATCAAACACGGCGATCCTCGCCGCGCAGCGGCGCCCGCAGCGAAGCGAGGACGTCGATGAGTGGCGATACCAAGTTCGATCTCTGGTACCTGTTCGCGTTGGCCGGAGCGGTCTTGATCGGTGCGGTGCTGCCCGTGTTGCCGACCGGCGCTGCGGTGTCGGCGGGCGCCGTACTGGCGTCGCACAGCAACCCGGTCGGGCTGGTCGGCGTACTGATCGCGGGTGCGGCCGGGGCGTACGTCGGGGACCTGATCGTGTACGCCGGCTGCCGCTTCGGTGGTGAACGGCTGGCCAAGCGGATCGGCTGGTTGCGCGACAATGCGTCGCTGGACGCGCTCCGGGAGCGGTTGGCCGAACACGAGATCAGCGTGCTGCTCACATCCCGGTTGATCCCGGGCGGGCGGGTCCCGGTGCTGCTCGCGGCCGGGCTGGCCGGCTACAAGTGGGAGCGATTCGCGCTCGTCGACCTGTTCGCGTCGTCGATGTGGGCGGCGGTCTACATGGCGATCGGACTGCTCGGCTACGCGCTCTTCGACGAGCCCTGGCAGGGCGTGGTGGCGGCGATCGTGCTGGTCATTCTCACGACTGTGGCGAGCAGCCTGATCCAGCGCGCCCGGCGGAAATCACACTCCGAATGACGCGTTGCGGAGCTGATCCACAGCTTCCGCCTCTCCGTCCAGTTCTACGTCGGCCACCTGCTGGCGCCCGAAGCAGAACAGCACCAGCTCGGCCGGCTCACCAGTCACGGTGACCGAGCCGAGCGCGGTCGGCCGCTTCGCGACGGACGTCGTACCGTCGGGCCGCTTGAGCACGAGACCGCTCGGCGCCTTCCGCAGCATCGTCTTCGCCGCCAGCCGGACGGCCTTCCACAGGGCGTCCTGCTGCTCGGCGGGAAGATCGCGGACGTCGTACGACGCTTGCGCGCGGCGGACGTCCTCGTGATGCACGAAGTACTCGGTCGTGTTGAGCTGGTGACCGAGCTTCGGCAGCGCGTAGATCGAGACCGGCGGCGGACCGTTGCGGACCTTGCCGACGACCTCCGCGAAGCTGTAGCGCTCCTTGACCCGCTGCATCCGTCTCTCGGTGGTGTCCGCGAGCGCCGGGATCATGATCCCAGGCCCTGCCATCGGGTCCGCCTCCCGGACGTACAGATGGACTGCGAGGTCGTAGGCGTCCCAGCCGTCACACAGCGTCGGAGCGGCGGGGCCGACTTCCTCGAACAGGTCACACAGAGCGAGTCGTTCTACCCGGCTGTAGTCGGTCACAACTCGATCGTAGTTGTCGGGAGGGAATGGCAGAATGTCAATCGTTGTCATGTCTGTGTCCCGCGTATGCACCTGACTGTCCTGGAGTGTGTCTTGCCTGTCCCGAAAGCATCATCTGGGGGCCGACCCCCAGGCCCCCGGGTCCCAGACAAGGGCGGCGTCACCCGGAGAGGTTTCGGGGTGTTACGAGTCGCGATCTGGGAGGAGCCGGGCGTCTTCGCGCTGTCCGTGCTCGCCGCCATGCTGTACGGCGCGATGACCGTGGCCGGCGGCTGGGCGCTCGGATGGTCCACCGACCACCTGATTCGCCCGTCGTTCGAGCGCGGTGACACCACCGGCGGCACGATCGCGACGCTGATCTCGCTGTTCATGGGGATCGCGATCCTGAACGCGATCGGTGTCGTCGGGCGGCGGCTCGGGGCCGGCGTGATGCAGTTCCGCCTGCAGGCGACGTACCGCCGCCGGGTGACCCGGCAGTACCTGAAGCTGCCGCTGGAGTGGCACCACCAGCACTCGACCGGCATGCTGCTGTCGAACGCGAACGCCGACGTGGAGTCGACCTGGTTCGTGATCGCGCCGCTGCCGATGGCGATCGGCGTGATCGCGATGCTGGTGTTCGCGACGATCGCGATGTTCGCGGCCGACGTCTGGCTCGCGCTGGTGGGGTGCCTGGTGTTCCCGCTGGTGTTCGTCGCGAATGTGATCTTCCAGCGCTACCTGCAGCCGCTCGCGACCCGCGCGCAGCAACTGCGTGCGGACGTGTCCGAGGTCGCGCACGAGTCGTTCGACGGCGCGCTGGTGGTGAAGACGCTCGGCCGGGAGGCCGCCGAGACGGAGCGGTTCCGCGCGCCGACGTACGCGCTCCGGGACGCGAACATCGCGGTAAACAAGGCCCGCGGCATGTTCGACCCGGTGATCGACGGCCTGCCCAGGCTGGGTGTGCTCGCGGTGCTGCTGGTCGGCGTCGGGCGGGTGCGGTCCGGCGGAGCGGACGCGGGTGACGTGGTCCAGGTGGCGTTCCTGTTCACGCTGATCGGCTTCCCGATCCGGGCGCTCGGCTGGGTGCTCGGTGAGCTTCCGCGGTCCGTCGTCGGGTGGGACCGCGTGCAACGCGTGCTGACGGCCGAGGGCGGGACGGAGTACGGCGAGGCGCGGTTGACGTCCACGAAGGCGGCCCGGCTGCAGGTCGCCGGCGTCCGGTTCGGGTACCTGCCCGAGCGCGACGTACTCGCCGGTGTGGACTTCGCGATCGAGCCCGGCCGGACTGTTGCGGTCGTCGGGCCGACGGGGGCCGGGAAGTCGACCCTCACCACGCTCCTGACGAGGCTTGTCGACCCGGAGAGCGGTGCCGTGAAGGTCGACGGGATCGACCTGCGGGACCTCGCGCGCGACGAGCTGGCCGGATCGGTCGCGCTGGTCGCGCAGACCGCGTTCCTGTTCGACGACACGATCCGCGGCAACATCACGCTCGGCGGGGACTACAGCGACGACGACGTGTGGGACGCGCTGCGGATCGCGCAGGGCGACGGCTTCGTGAAGGCTTTGGGCGACGGGCTGGACACCAAGGTCGGCGAGCGCGGTACGACGCTGTCCGGCGGTCAGCGGCAGCGGATCGCGCTGGCGCGGGCGCTGGTCCGGCGGCCGCGGTTGCTGATCCTGGACGACGCGACGAGCGCGGTGGACCCGCAGGTGGAGGCGCGGATCCTGGCCGGGCTGCGGACCGCCGTCGTCGACGACTCCGGGGCCGCGACAACGGTGCTCGTGATCGCGTACCGGAAGGCGACGATCTCGCTCGCCGACGAGGTGCTGTTCCTCGACGACGGCCGGATCCAGGCGCACGGTACGCACACCGAGCTGCAGGCGTCGACGCCGGCCTATCGGGACCTGGTCGACGCGTACGAGAAAGACGCCGAACGCCGCTTGGAAGAAGCCGAGCTTGATGAGGCTGCATTTGATGAGGATGGGGTTTCGGCGTGAGCACCGCATCTCGGTTGGACCACGGCGACAACGCTGGTGGTCTTCAGACCCTCAAGGACGGTCTGAAGGTCTCGCCCGAGCTGGCGCGTGGATGGTGGCTGACCGGGCTCCTCGCGCTGACGATGACCGCCGGGCGGATCGTCGTACCGATCGCCGTGCAGCAGACGATCGACAAGGGCCTGTCCGGCCCGGGCGGTCCGAACACGTCGTACGTCGCCTGGATGTGCCTGATCTGCGCGCTGGGCGTGATCCTCACCGCGGGAGCGTCGTACCTGACGACCGTGCGGCTCGCGGTCAACTCGGAGCACGGGCTCGCGACGATGCGGATCAAGGCGTTCCGGCACGTGCACGACCTGCCGGTGCTGACCCAGAGCACGGAGCGGCGCGGGGCGTTGGTCAGCCGGGTCACGTCGGACGTGGACACGGTGTCGCAGTTCCTGCAGTTCGGCGGGTTCATCTTCCTGGTCAGCATCGGGCAGATGGTGCTCGCGACCGTGGTGATGTTCTTCTACTCGTGGCAGCTCGCGCTGGTCGTGCTGTGCTGCTTCATCCCGTTGTTCGCCAGCCTGAAGTACCTGCAGCGCGCGATGTCGAAGGCGTACGGCGTGGTGCGGGCCAAGGTCGGCGAGATGCTGTCGGCGATCGCGGAGCCCGTGGTCGGCGCGCAGGTGGTCCGCTCGTACGCGATCGAGCAGCGCACGCAGCACCGGATCGACGCGTCGATCGAGGACTACCGGAAGACGGCGACGAAGGCGCAGGCGCTGACCGGTCTGACGTTCTCGATCGGTGGTCTGGCCGCCGGTCTCGCGAACGCCGGCGTGCTGACGGTCGGCGTACTCCTCGGCATCGACAAGCAGGCGACGCTCGGCGAGCTGCTCGCGTTCATGTTCCTGGTGGCCTTGTTCTCGGACCCGGTGCAGATCGCCACGCAGGTGCTGACGGACGCGCAGAGTGCGTTCGCCGGCTGGCGGCGGGTGCTCGGTGTGATCGCGACGCCGGCGGATGTCGCGGACCCGGGCGAGGACGGCGTGAAGCAGGCGCGCGGGCCGATCACGGTCGAGTTCGACGACGTGGATTTCGCTTATCCGGAAGGCGAATTGGTGCTGCGCGACGTCGACGTACGGCTCGAACCGCACCGGCGGGTCGCGGTGGTCGGGGAGACCGGGTCCGGTAAGACGACGTTCGCGAAGTTGCTGACGCGGTTGATGGATCCGACGTCCGGGGCGGTGCGGCTGGACGGAGTGGACGCCCGCGAGATCTCCTTCGAGTCGCTGCGGGAGCGGGTCGTGATGGTGCCGCAGGACGGGTACCTGTTCGACGCGTCGCTGGCGGAGAACGTGCGGTTCGGGCGGCCCGAGGTGACGGACGCGGAGCTGGTCACGGCGTTCGAGTCGCTCGGACTGACGGAGTGGCTGGAGTCGTTGCCGGACGGGCTGCAGTCGCCGGTCGGTCAGCGCGGCGAGTCTCTGTCGGCGGGGGAGCGGCAGCTGGTGGCGTTGGTCCGCGCGAACATCGCTGACCCGGATCTGCTCGTGCTCGACGAGGCGACGTCAGCCGTCGACCCCGGCACCGAGGTGCGGGTGAACGCGGCGCTGGAGCGTTTGATGTCCGGCCGTACGTCGGTCACTATCGCGCACCGCCTCTCGACGGCCGAGGCAGCCGACGAGGTCCTGGTCTTCGACGAAGGCGAAATCGTGGAACGCGGCCCTCACGCCGAACTCGTCGGCGCAGGCGGCGCCTACACCCGCCTCCACAACAGCTGGATCGCCCAACGCAGCGCCCTCTGAAAACGTACCGAGGAACGGGAAGTCACTACCCGTTCCTCGGTACGCACCAAACGTTCTTGCTCAGGGGGTCGGGGCCGTGCCGTTGCTCGGGCCCGGCTGCGGTACCAGCAGGAACTCGACACCGCCCTTGTCGTCGACCGCCGCGTCCAGGATCTTGTCGTCGAGAGCGTTCGCGGCGTTCTGCTCGAGGAAGACCCGTGCACCCGCCTCCTCGACGACCTGGTCACCCGGTTGCGGAGCCTCGGTCGTGGTCACCGCGAGCGCCGGATCCGCCGGGTTCTCCTGCGAGATCCGCACCCCGGCCCCGTCCGGCGCGCCCTCGACCCCGGTGATGCTCTTGATCACCAGCGTCGCGTTCTCAGTCAGGGTCAGCACAGCCACTCCATCCGTCGATTGTCACTAGCCCCCGCCCCGTGCCCGACCACCGAAATCACAAACCCTCCTTGAGCACCCACCAACCACAAACGCGCCCCGAAAATGGTCGACCCGTGCTCAAGGTCACGCGGCGTCGGCCTGCGGCGGCGGTACGGCGCGCCAGCGGGGCGGCTCCGTGGTGCGGGACTCGCCGCGCGCGAACGCCGCCCGCAGGCGCGCGATCAGGTCCGAGCGTGGATCGACCACGTCCTCCCACCCGAAATGAACCAGCTCGACGCCGCGGTCGCTGAGGCGCTGGTCACGGCGATGGCTCTTGCGGAGCAGCAACCGCCGCTCCGCCGGGCTGTTCGCTTCGTACTTCGCGAGGCCGTCCGCCTCCCCGACCGTTCGGAACCACGGCCACCAGAAGTCGACTCGCTCGGGCATCCAGCCGGATCCGTCGAAGAACTGCACCTGGAGCAGCGGGGCGGGTAGGCCGGCCGCCGCGAACACGGCCCTGGCGATCGACTCCAGGACGGACTCCGCCGAGGGGTCGCCAAAGGTAATGGCGTATTGAGCTCGCCGGATCCCCGGCCAGTGCTGCTGGCGCCCGGCCACCGCGTGCAGCTCCGCCAACGTCGTGCCGGTCCGCAATGCACCGTCGACAGTGACGATCGACTCGCGCAGCGGCAGCTCTCGGGCCAGGTCGACCACAGTCCTGGCGAGGCGGGTGACGGGCAACCACCCGTGACCTGCGAGATCAGCAGCCGTCAGGCCGGCACGCCGTACGACGATGTCCGCGCGTCGCTGGTTGCGCGGGGCCTCCGGCGGACGGGTCAGCCATGCGGCATCGATCGGTGCGCCACTCGGGCGGCCGCGGTCGGTCCACACCGGGATGCCAGCCAGCCGGGCCGCGCTGAAATGACTCACGACCGAGCCCGGGTACGCCGCCTGCGCACAGGCGATCGTCGCGAGTTGCTCGTCGAGACGGCCGTCGACGTAACGGCCATGGTGGTGCCGTAGAGCGCCACGCCGTACCAGCCGCCGGAGGTCAGCGTCACCGAGCCCGAGCTCACGAAGGGCCGCGCGCCGTTGCGGAGTCCGCACAACCACAGCCAGCCGCTCCCGCACGTCGTACCCAAGCCGATCCATCCGCATACCCTCCCTCCCCTCCCACCACCCCCGCATCCCCCTTCGCCAACCTGTGGAAAACGTCTTTGGGCACGGGCCAACCAAATCGCGCCGCGGATTTTGGTTGGTGAGGGCTCAAAGAGGAGGTGGAGTGGTTGGTGGGGGCTCAAAGTGGGTGCGGGGCGGGAAGTGGGGTGCGGAGTGTCGGGGGGATGGTGTGTGATCGGGGGATGGGTATTGAGATGGGTGTGGTGGGGGTTGGGGAACTCGCGGATGTTGTGGGGGTGTTGCGGGAGTGGCAGCGGGAGGGGGTGGCGTTGCAGTTGCATCCGGGGGATCTGGGGTGGTTCTGGCGGTTCGGGGTGGAGCGGACGGCGGCGGCGACGCGGGTCTGGCGGCGGGGCGGGGAGATCGTTGCGATCGGGATGCTCGACGAGCCGGACTGGTTGCGGATGTCGATCGCGCCGGATCTGCAGCGTGACGAGGAGCTGGCGCAGCGGATCGCCGAGGACGTGTCCGCGCCCGCGAAGGGTGTGCTGATCGAGGGCAAGGTGTACGTCGAGACGCCGATGGGCGCGCTTGTGCAGGACCTGCTGTTCAAGGACGGGTGGAACGCGGACGTGCCGTGGGTCCCGGTGTGGCGCGACCTGACCGATCCGGTGCCGGATCCGGGGGTCCGGATCGACGTGGTCGGCCCGGAGGAGGCCCACGAGCGGACCGGCGTACAGCGGGCGTCGTTCGACGGGTCGACGTTCACCGACGACCGCTGGTTCGCGATGGCCGACGGCCTGCCGTACGCCGACGCGCGCGATCTCGTGCTCCGCAACGACATCGGCGAATCCGTTGCCGCCGCCACCGTCTGGTCGGCTGGCAAGGGACGCCCCGGCTACATCGAGCCGATGGGCGTCCACCGCCTGCACCGCGGCCGCGGGTACGGCACCGCGATGGTCCTCGGCTGCGCCCGCGCGCTCCGGGAGATGGGCTCGTCCAGCATCTACACGGTCACCCCGGCAACGAACGTCGGCGCCGTCGCGACGTACCAGGCCGCCGGGCTCGAACCCCTGGACGAGATCCGCTCCCAGTACCGAGAGGCTTAAAGAGCGACGTCGTCCGCGGCCCGGAGCACGCGCAGGATGTTGCCTCCGGCAAGTTTGCCGAGCTCCTCGTCGCTCCAGCCGCGGTCGGCCAGCGCGTTGAACAGCACCGGGTACGACGCCACGTCGGGCAGCTCGACCGGGAACTCCGGGCAGCCGTCGTAGTCGCCGCCCAGACCGATGTGGTCGACGCCCGCCACCTCGCGGACGTGCTCGACGTGCTCGACCACGTCCGCGAGCGTGATCTCCGGCCGCGGTACGTCGTACATCGCCTCGACCTTCTCGCGATGCTTGCTGTCCTCGAGGCCGTGCTCCTTCGCGAGCGCGTGCATCCCGTCGAGCCAGTCGACGTACGCCTGCGAGGTGAAGTACGGCACGAACGTGACCATGCAGACGCCGCCGTTGCCGGTCAGCGTCTCGAGGACGTCGTCCGGCGCGTTCCGCGGTACGTCGCAGACCGCGCGCGCGGACGAGTGGCTGAAGATCACCGGCGCGCTCGTCACCCGGAGCGCGTGCCGCATGGTGTCCGCGGAGACGTGCGAGAGGTCGACCAGCATGCCGATCCGGTTCATCTCCCGGACGACGTCCTCGCCGAACTCGTTCAGCCCGCAGAGCACCGCCTTGTCGGTGGCCGAGTCCGCCCAGGACACGTTGTGGTTGTGGGTCAGCGTCATGTACCGCACGCCGAGCGCCCGCATCACCCGCAGGACGCCGAGCGACTCACCGATCGAGTGGCCGCCCTCCATCCCCATCAGCGACGCGACCCGGCCCGCCTTGATCGCCGCGTCCACGTCGTCGGCCGTATCCGCCAGTTGGAGGTCCGACGGGAACCGCTCGACGAGCCGCCGGACGAAGTCGAGCTGCTCGAAGGTACGCCGTACCGCGTGCTCGTCCTGCGGCACCCAGAGCGACCAGAACTGTGCACCCACGTGACCCGCGCGCAGCCGCGGCAGGTCCGTGTGGAGCTCCGGCACCGGGCCGGCCAGGTCGTACGCGTCCAGGTCGTACCCGCACAGCTCGTAGAACGCGATCGGCAGGTCGTTGTGCCCGTCGATCACCGGATGCTCCGCCAGCAACGCCTCGATCCGCGCCTCACTCGTCATGGAGCCATCCTCGCAAGTTCGGGACCGTGGTCAGATGGCAACCCCGGATCGGGGACAATGGGTGGGTGATTATCGACGAGTTGACCTTCGACGCGGCCGGTCTGATCCCGGCAGTGGTGCAGCAGTACGACACGCGCGAGGTCCTGATGGTGGGCTGGATGAACGCCGAGGCGGTGCGCCGTACCGCGGAGAGCGGCCGGAGCACGTTCTGGTCGCGCAGCCGGCAGCAGTACTGGGTGAAGGGCGAAACCAGCGGCCACCGTCAACACGTGAAGCAGATGCTCGTCGACTGCGACGCCGACACCCTGCTCGTCCTCGTCGACCAGGAAGGCCCGGCCTGTCACACCGGGACCCGCAGCTGCTTCGAGCACGGCGAGATCGAGGTGAAGGCAGCGTGACGGCGCCGGCGCTCGAGACGTTCCGCGAGTACGCGAAGGACCGCCGGGTCATCCCGGTCACGCGGCGGCTGCTGGCCGACGCGGAGACGCCGATCGGTGTCTACGGCAAGCTCGCGGCCGAACGGGAAGGCACGTTCCTGCTGGAGTCCGCGGAGAACGGCGGCGTCTGGTCCAGGTACTCGTTCATCGGCGTCCGCTCCTCCGCGACACTCACCGAACGCAACGGCGAGGCCGTCTGGACCGGCAACCCGCCGGTCGGCCTGCCGCAGACCGGCGACCCGTTGAAGGCGCTCCGCGAGACGCTCGAGATCCTGCACACGCCGCGCCTGCCGGACCTGCCGCCGCTGACCGGAGGCATGGTCGGCTTCCTCGGGTACGACGCCGTACGCCGTCTGGAGCGCCTGCCGGACACGACCACCGACGACCTCGGCCTGCCCGAGCTGACGTTCCTGTTCGCCACCGACTTGGCCGCGCTCGACCACGAGACCGGTGAGATCTGGCTGATCGCGAACGCGGTCAACTGGGACGACTCCGACGAGCGCGTCGACGAGGCCTACGCCGACGCCGTACGCCGCCTGGACGCCATGGAGCGCGACCTCGCCCGGCCCACTCCGTCGTACGTCGTCCACGCGGACCGGCAGGCCCAGCCGGACCCGCACCGGCAGCGCTCCAGCGCCGAGTACCGCCAAGCGGTCGAGGACGCGAAGGAGGAGATCCGCGCGGGCGAGGCGTTCCAGATCGTCGTCTCGCAGCGGTTCGAGCTGCAGAGCAGCGCCTCCGCGCTCGACATCTACCGGGTGCTGCGGCGCTCGAACCCCAGCCCGTACATGTACCTGGTCCGCCTGGACGGCTTCGACATCGTCGGCTCCAGCCCGGAGGCACTGGTCAAGGTCACCGAGAACAAGGTGATCCTGCACCCGATCGCCGGCACCCGCCGCCGCGGCGCGACGCCGGAGGAGGACCACGCGCTGGAGGAGGAGCTGCGCGCGGACGTGAAGGAACGCGCCGAGCACCTGATGCTCGTCGACCTCGGGCGGAACGACGTCGGGAAGGTCTGCGCCCCCGGCACGGTCGAGGTCGTCGACTTCATGGACGTCCGCCGCTACAGCCACGTGATGCACCTGGAATCGACGGTCACCGGGCGGCTCAAGGCCGGCATGACCGCCTTCGACGCGCTCACCGCCGCGTTCCCCGCGGGCACGTTGTCGGGGGCACCGAAACCGCGCGCGATGGAGATCATCGACAAGCTCGAGGTCACCCGGCGCGGGGTGTACGGCGGCGTGGTCGGCTACCTGGACTTCGCCGGCGACGCCGACACCGCGATCGCGATCCGCACCGCGGTGCTGCGCGGCGGTACGGCGTACGTCCAGGCCGGGGCCGGGATCGTCGCGGACTCGGATCCGGCCGCGGAGGACGCCGAGTGCCGGACGAAGGCGGCCGCCGTACTGAACGCGATCGCGGTCGCGGGAACGTTCAGCGACGGGCTGGGGCACGGATGAAGCCGCAACGCCTGGTAGATCTGCTCGCCCTGGTGGCGGTCGTCCTGCTCGGCCTCTCGGCGTACCTGACCTGGGTGTCGGTCAACCCGGGCAACGGCCGCGTGGATGAGGTCTTCAACGGCTACTCGATCACCAAGGCCCCGGTCGCGCTGGCACTCGCGGCGCTGGTGGCAGTGGTCATCACCAAACTCGCCGGTACGGCGCTGCGCCGCCTGCTGGGTGCGCTTGTCGTCGTGCTGGGCGCGATCGCGGTCGCCGTCGCGCTGCTGGTGCGGCCCGACGGCCCCGAGCTGAGCCGGATCCGGCCGGTGCTCAGCGCCGTACTGGCCGACCAGGTCGTCGAGACCGGCGGCCCGGCGCCGTGGTTCGCCCTGGGCGGCGGAATCGCGCTCGTCGCGGCCGGTCTGCTCACCGTGCTGACGGCGCACCGCTGGCGCAGCGCGACGCAACGTTACGAGCGTGATCCGGCCGCCGCACCGGCGGATCAGTGGAAGGCGATCGACGCCGGGGAGGACCCGACTCTCTGATCGCGGCGGGCTACCGCCACAATAGGACGGGACGACGAGGAGGAGTGGCGCCAACTATGGACAATACGGTGGCGGATCAAGGGGCTAGTCGGATCGACGAGGAAGCTCCGCACGATCTGCACGGCAACAGCCCGGCGGCGTGGACCGCGGTGGCGATCGTGCTGGTCGCGTTCACGGTCGGTGCCATCGCCATGGTGCTGGGACCGAACTGGGTGCTGTTCTGGATCTCCGTCGGGATCGCGGTGCTGGGGGCGCTGGCCGGCAAGGTGCTGCAGCTGCTGGGCTTCGGGGTCCCGACCGACGGCGACCACTGAAGGGCGGACGGACATGACTGTGCTTGACGACATTCTCGCCGGGGTCAAGGCCGACCTCGCGGAGCGCCAGGCGCTTGTCGGCCTGGACGACCTGAAGCTCGAGGCCCAGCGCAAGCCCGACGCCAAGGACCCGATGCCGGTGTTCCGCGGCGACGGGATCGCGGTGATCGCCGAGGTGAAGCGCTCCAGCCCGTCCAAGGGCGAGCTGGCCGAGATCACCGACCCGGCCGCGCTGGCCGGTGAGTACGAGCAGGGCGGCGCCGCGGCGATCTCGGTGCTGACCGAGGAGCGCCGGTTCAACGGCAGCCTCGACGACCTGCGTGCGGTCCGCGGCCGGGTCGACGTACCCGTGCTGCGCAAGGACTTCATCGTCTCGTCGTACCAGCTCTGGGAGGCGCGGGCGGCCGGTGCCGACATGGTGCTGCTGATCGTGGCCGCGCTCGAGCAGGAGGCGCTGGTCTCGCTGATCGAGCGGGCCCAGTCGATCGGCCTGTGCCCGCTGGTCGAGGTGCACGACGAGGAGGAGACCCGGCGTGCGGTGGACGCCGGTGCCCAGCTCATCGGCGTGAACAACCGGAACCTGAAGACCCTCGAGATCGACCGGGACACCTTCGCGCGGGTCGCGCCGACGATCCCGACCGAGCTCGTGCGCGTGGCCGAGTCCGGGGTCCGCGGTCCGCATGATGTAATCGAGTTCGCGCGCGCCGGGGCCGATGTCGTCCTCGTCGGTGAAACTTTGGTGACCGGCCGCGATCCTCGCGCCTCGGTCGCCGATCTCGTCGCCGCCGGATCGCACCCCGCCATCCAGCAGCGGCACTAGACCTTCCCGGCCGGTCCAAACGGCTCGGGACAGTAACTCTCCCGCGCCGTACGGGCCGGGTTGGAAGGTTTTGTCGGATGTCTACTGTGCTGCCCGACCAGTTCGGGCACTTCGGCCGTTTCGGCGGCAGGTTCATGCCGGAGGCGCTGATCGCGCCGCTCGACGAGCTCACCCAGGCCTGGCGGGAAGCCATGGCCGACCCGGAGTTCACCGGGGAGTTCGAGCGGATGCTGCGCGAGTACATCGGCGCCCCGAGCCTGCTGTACGACGCGACCCGGCTGTCGGACGTGGCCGGTGCGCGGATCCTGCTGAAGCGCGAGGACCTGAACCACACCGGCGCGCACAAGATTCGGAACGCGATCGGCCAGGCGCTGCTGACCAAGCGGATGGGCAAGCCGCGGGTGATCGCGGAGACCGGCGCCGGGCAGCACGGCGTCGCGACCGCGACGGCGTGCGCGTACCTCGGCCTGGAGTGCGTGGTCTACATGGGCGAGGTCGACACCCAGCGCCAGGCGCTGAACGTGGCCCGGATGCAGCTGCTCGGCGCCGAGGTGATCTCGGTGAAGACCGGCAGCCGGACGCTGAAAGACGCGATCAACGAGGCACTGCGCGACTGGGTCGCCAGCGTCGACAAGACGCACTACATCCTCGGTACGGCGGCCGGTTCGCACCCGTTCCCGGCGATGGTCCGCGACTTCGTGCGCGGCATCGGCGACGAGGCGCGGGAGCAGTCGCTCGCCCTGCTGGGCAAACTGCCGGACGCCGCGGTCGCGTCGGTCGGCGGCGGGTCGAACGCGATCGGCCTGTTCACCGCGTTCATCGACGACGACGTGAAGCTGTACGGCGTCGAGCCGGGCGGCGACGGGTTCGAGACCGGGCGGCACGCCGCGACGATCACCGCCGGGCAGGTCGGCGTACTGCACGGTGCGCGGTCGTTCCTGCTGCAGGACGAGGACGGGCAGACGATCGAGTCGCACTCGATCTCCGCCGGACTGGACTACCCGGGAGTCGGCCCGGAGCACGCGTGGCTGGCCGAGACCGGGCGCGCGACGTACCGGCCGATCACCGACGCCGAGGCGATGGAGGCGTTCCGGTTGCTGTCGAAGACCGAGGGCATCATCCCGGCGATCGAGTCAGCGCACGCGGTCGCGGGCGCCCTCGACATCGCCAAGGAACTGGGGCCGGAGGCAACCATTTTGATCAACCTGTCCGGTCGCGGCGACAAGGACATGGACACGGCCGCCAGCTGGTTCGGCCTCGGCGAGAAAGAGGCCACCGGTGAGTGATGTGGTTGCCCTGGGCAAGGCCGGGGTCGCGATCCGGAAGGCGAACGACGCGGGCCGCGGCGCCCTGATCGGGTACCTGCCGGCCGGGTTCCCGTCGTACGACGGCGGCGTGGACGGGATCAAGGCGCTGATCGACGGCGGTGTCGACGTCGTCGAGATCGGTCTGCCGTACAGCGATCCGGTGATGGACGGCGTCACGATCCAGCGCGCGACCGAGATCGCGCTGGCCGGTGGGCTGCGGACCCGCGACGTGCTCAGCACGGTCGAGAAGGTCGCGGCGTACTCCGACGTACCGCTGCTCGTGATGACGTACTGGAACCCGATCGAGCGGTACGGCGTGGACCGGTTCGCGGCCGATTTCGCCGCCGCCGGGGGAGCGGGGCTGATCACGCCCGACCTGATCCCGGACGAGGGCGCGGAGTGGATCGCGGCCGCCGACAAGCACGAGCTCGACAAGGTGTTCCTGGTCTCGCCGTCGTCGACCGACGAGCGGATCGCGATGACCACGGCCAACTGCCGCGGCTTCGTGTACGCGACCGCTGTGATGGGTGTCACCGGTGCGCGGGACAAGCCGTCGGATCTCGCGGCGCCGCTGGTGGCCCGGGTGAAGGCGGCGACCGGTCTGCCGGTCGGCGTCGGCCTCGGCATCTCGAACGGCGACCAGGCGGCCGGTGTGGCGGCGTTCGCGGACGCGGCGATCGTCGGCGCGGCGCTCGTCAAGGCGCTCCAGGACGGCGGCCCGGCGGGTGTTCGCAAACTCACAGAGGGCCTGGCCGAAGGCGTCCGCCGGGAACCCCGCGCGACCGTCGAACGTTAGAACAGCCGTGAGTCGATCCAGGAACGCCGTCCTCTTCTTGGCGGCGGTGGCTCTGCTCGCCCTCGCGGGCTGCAGCGGCAAGGAAGAGAAGCCGGACAACCCCGGCGGCGCCATCATCCGCAGCAGCCAGGACCCGAACGGGTTGCGCGGCGCCACCCTCGACCGGCCGTACTCGATGCCTGCGGCCACCTTGACCGACACCGACGGGAACCCGTTCAACCTGGTCACGTCCACCAAGAAGCCGGTCACGTTGGTGTTCTTCGGGTACACCAACTGTCCGGACGTGTGCCCGACGGTGATGGCCGACGTGGCGTCAGCGCTCACGAAGCTCGACGACCAGGTGCAGGACCAGATCCAGATGCTGTTCATCACCACCGACCCGGCGCGGGACACCGGGCCGGTGATCCGCAAGTACCTGGACCGGTTCGACCCGGCGTTCGTCGGGCTGACCGGATCGCTGACGTCGATCAAGGACATCGCGAAGGCCGTCGGCGTACCGGTGGAAGGGATGCAGAAGCTTCCTTCCGGTGGGTACGAGGTCGGTCACGGAGCGCAGGTGATCGGCTTCGGGAAGAACGACAAGGCGAACGTGCTCTGGTTGTCGAACGCCGCGATCGGCGACCTCGCGCACGACTTCGGGAAGCTGGTGGAGGACAACCGGTGAAGCCGTGGATTCCCTGGGTCTCCCTGGTGGCGCGGCTGGTGCTCGGCGGCGTGATGCTGGTCGCCGGCGCGCTGAAGGTGACCGATCCGGAGACCGCCGCCCAGGCGGTCCGCGCGTACGAGCTGCTCCCGTCGGCCCTGGTGGAACCGGTCGGCTGGGGGCTGCCGTTCCTGGAGATCGCGATCGGGTTGCTGTTGATCATCGGCTTCGGTGTCCGCGCGTCCGCGGCGGCCGCGGGTGTTTTCATGGTCGTCTTCATCGCCGCGGTGGCGTCCGCCTGGGCCCGCGGCCTGTCGATCGACTGCGGCTGCTTCGGCGGCGGCGGTCAGGTCGCCCCGGGACAAACGAAGTACCTGCAGGAGATCCTCCGGGACGCCGGGCTGCTGGTGCTCGCCGGCTGGCTCTGGTTGAAGCCCGCCAGTAAGTTCGCTGTCGCACCAGAACCGAACACGGAACCGAACACCGACCCGAACACAGGACCGCAAGGAGCCACCGCGTCGTGAGCAAGACCAACTCCCCGGCGAACCCGCTGCTGCAGCAGCCGAAGCGCCGGATCGCACCCGGGATCATCGTGGTGATCGTCCTGGTGCTGGCCCTCGGCGCCGGTGTCGGCGTGCAGTACTACCGCGGCCACTCCAAGGTAGAGGTGAGCTCCAACGGGCGTGCGGAGCCTGCGGTCGTCACCGGTCCGGGCACGTCCGGGAAGGGCGTCACTGTCGGCAAGTCCGGCGCGAAGGTGAACATCGACCTGTACCTCGACTTCCGCTGCCCGCACTGCGCGGAGTTCGAAGAGGCCAGCGGCGGAGTAGTCGACAAGCTCGTCCAGGACGGTACGGCGACGTTGACGTACTGGCCGCTGCAGTTCGTGAACCCGGACGCCTCACCGCGGCTCGCGAACGCGTTCGCCGCGGCGGCCGCGAACGGCAAGGCGTTGAGCTTCGTGGACGAGCTGTACGGCGACTTCTCGAAGTCCTGGACCACAGACCAGCTGCTGGAGCTCGGCAAGCAGCTCGGTGTCGGCGACGCGAAGTTCCAGCAGGCCGTGCAGGACAACACGTACGGGACCTGGCTGGAGTCCGTGGGCAAGGCGGCTGACGACCGCGGCGTAACGGGTACGCCGACCGTCTACGTCAACGGCAAGCAACTCGAGGCCGACCAGCTCACCGCCGAAGGCCTGCAAAAGGCCGTCGACGCGGCCGCACTCTGAGGCCCCATCGTGACCGTGCGTTTCTGGCCGTGCTCTGGTGGGTCGAGTAGCGTTCCCCCTTGCCATGTCTAGTCTGCTTCCCGCCGTGATGGTTCCGGCGTTCATCCCGAGTCCGAGCCAGGGTGTTTGGCACCTCGGCCCCCTGCCGATCCGCGCGTACGCGCTGTGCATCCTGGCCGGCATCTTTGCCGGCTACTGGCTCGGCCGCCGGCGCTGGGTGGCGCGCGGCGGCTCGGCGCCGGTGCTCGCCGACATCATGTTCTGGGCGATCCCGTTCGGGCTGATCGGTGCGCGGATCTACCACGTGATCACCGACGCCGAGCTGTACTTCGGCGAGGGCAAGCACCCGATCGACGCGCTGAAGATCTGGCACGGCGGACTCGGTGTCTGGGGTGCGGTCGGCTTCGGCGCGCTCGGCGCCTGGATCGCCTGCCGGCGGGCCAAGGTGCCTTTCCTGGCGGTCGCGGACGCGATGGCGCCGGGGATCGCGCTGGCGCAGATCTTCGGCCGGTTCGGGAACTACTTCAACCAGGAACTGTTCGGCGGCCCGACGACCAAGCCGTGGGGTCTGGAGATCGCGACAGACCACCGGCCGGCCGGGTACGCCGACTTCGCGACGTTCCACCCGACGTTCCTCTACGAAGCGGTCTGGAACCTCGGCGTGGTCGCCCTGATCCTCCTCGTCGAGCGCCGGTTCAAACTCGGTCACGGACGGGCGTTCTTCCTGTACGTCGCGGCGTACACCGCCGGCCGCGCGTGGATCGAGCACATGCGCATCGACACCGTGAACCACTTCCTCGGCCTCCGCCTGAACGTCTGGACCGCAATCATCCTGTTCGTCCTGGGCGTGGTCGCCTTCGTCATCAGCGCCAAGCGTTACCCGGGCCAGGAAGACATCTCCACCGGCCCCGCCGCCGGCAAGCCGACCGACGCAGCCGCGAGCGAACCCGAGCCGACCGAAGCGAAGCCGGACGCAGATGCGGCGCCGGAGGCAGATGCCGCGACCACAGCGAAAGCCAACGACGGGTCAAGTGACTGAGACGCCTGAGGTTTCGGCTGAGCATCACGGGGATCACACGCACCGTGATGTGAACGGCGGCTGGCTGCGTCCGGCCGTGTTCGGCGCGATGGACGGCCTGGTGTCGAACTTCGCGCTGATCGCCGGCATGGACGGCGGCACCAGTTCCGGCTCGAAGTTCATCGTGCTGGCCGGCCTCGCGGGTCTCGCCGCCGGCGCGTTCTCGATGGCGGCGGGGGAGTACACCTCGGTCGCCTCCCAGCGCGAGCTCGCCCGCGCGGAGATCGAGGTCGAGCGCGCCGAGATCAAGAAGCACCCGCTCGACGAGGAGATCGAGCTCGCCGAGACCTACCGGGCGAAGGGCCTCGACCCGGACCTGGCCAGCAAGGTCGCGAAACAGTTCCACGCCGACCCGGACCAGGCTCTCGAGGAGCACGTCCGCGAAGAGCTCGGCATCGACCCCACCGACCTCCCGAACCCGGTGATCGCGGCCGCGTCGTCGTTCATCTGCTTCGCGATCGGCGCGTTCGTCCCGCTGGCGCCGTACCTGTTCGGAGCCGGCAGCGTCGTACCGTCCCTGATCCTCGCCCTGACAGCCCTCTTCGTCTGCGGCGCCGTCGTCTCCCGCGTCACCAGCCGTTCCTGGTGGTACTCAGGCCTCCGCCAACTCTTCCTCGGCGGAGCGGCCGCCGCCCTCACCTACTTCGTCGGCACGCTCGTCGGCCCCGGCATCGGCTGAGTGTGGGTGAACAAGCTGCTGTAGGCGTTGAGGGCAGGCTGCCCGCCTAGGTGCGCGTACAGGACGGTGGAGTCGCGCGGGATGTCGCCGGTGCGGATCAGGTCGATCAGGCCGGCCATGGACTTTCCTTCGTAGACCGGGTCGATGATCATCCCCTCCAGCTGACCGGTCAGCCGGATCGCGTCGAGGGTCGACTGCACAGGTACGCCGTACTCGTCGCCGGCCCAGCCCTCCATGACGGTGATCTCGTCGGCGCGGAGGTCCCGGCCGAGGTCGATCAGCTCCGCCGTGGCGCGGGCGATCCGCTCGACCTGGTCGCGGGTCTCCTGGAGCTTGGCGCTCGCGTCGATCCCGATCACCCGCCGCGGACGGTCCTGCCCCGCGAACCCGGCGATCATCCCTGCGTGCGTCGATCCGGTCACCGAGCAGACCACGATCGTGTCGAAGAAGACCCCGAGCTCCCGCTCCTGCTGCTCCACCTCGTACGCCCACTGCGCGAACCCGAGCCCGCCGAGCCGATGGTCCGAGGCACCGGCCGGGATCGCGTACGGCGTACCTCCGCGAGCCTCGACGTCCGCGAGCGCCTGCTTCCAGCTGTCCTTGAACCCGATCCCGAACCCGGCCGGGTCGAGCCGCACCTCGGCGCCCATGATCCGGCTGAGCAGGATGTTCCCGACCCGGTCGTTGAGGGAGTCCGGCCAGTTCACCCAGTTCTCCTGGACCAGCACGGCCTTCAGCCCGACCTTCGCCGCGACCGCGGCCACCTGGCGGGTGTGGTTCGACTGGTACCCGCCGATCGACACCAGCGTGTCGGCGCCCTGCGCCAGCGCGTCCGGGATCAGGTACTCCAGCTTCCGGGTCTTGTTCCCGCCGTACGCGAGCCCCGAGTTGCAGTCCTCCCGCTTCGCCCACACCTTCGCCCCGCCCAGGTACGCCGAGAGCCGCTCCAGCGGATGCACCGGACTAGGCCCGAACAGCAACGGGTACCGCGGAAAATCACTGAGCCCCATGAGTTCCTCCTACTACGATCGGCGGAATGTTCCCCGGTGAGATCGATGTCCCTCCGGCCACGTACCTCGATCAGCTAGGCACCATCTTCACCCGCTTCGACACCCAGGACTCCGGCAACATCGCGTACGGCGTCCAAACCGCCGGCGCCCGGTACTTCGTCAAGACCGCCGGCGACCCGGCGAACACCGAGCCGTACCTCGACTTCGCCGACCGAGTCGCCCTCCTCCGCAACGCGATCGAGCTCGCCCGCTCGGTCGACCACCCGGCGCTGCCGACCCTGCATGCCGTGATCGAGTCCCCGGCCGGCCCGCTCCTGGTCTACGACTGGCGCGACGGCGAACTTCTCCATGACCCCGCCGTCCGCGAGCGCTTCCAGGCCCTCCCGACCGAGGAGATCCTCGCCGCCCTGGACACCCTCTACGACCTACATGCCGCCCTGGACGCAGCCGGCTGGGTCCAGGGCGACTTCTACGACGGGTCATTGCTCTACGACTTCACAACCCAACGCCTGACCGTCATGGACCTCGACTCGTACCACCGCGGCGCCCACCGCAACACCATGGGCCGCATGTTCGGATCCAAGCGCTTCATGGCGCCCGAGGAGCTCGCCCTGGGCGCCCCTGTCGACACCCGAACCACGGCCTACGCCCTCGCGCGCGCAGGCTTGATTCTCCTCCCCGACCCGCCGCCGGCGCTCGGAGACGTTCTCATCGAGGCGACGACCGCGCGGTTCCCGAGCTATCAGGCGTTCCACGAGGCGTGGCTGACCGCTTCGTCGACGACCGCCGACAGCGTCACCAACCGATCCAGGTGCACCCCGGGGTCGGGTTGATCGAGCGCCCAGGCCGCGCGCGCGACCAGGGTGACGGCAGCGATCAGTACGGCGCCTCGCCGTACCGAACCGGCAGGCCAGGTAGCTGCGCTGCCGGCCTGGAAGGCGGCCACCAGATCCGCGATTGGTGTCGGGGTGAACTGCAACAGGTACCCGAGGTCGAAGCCCAACGGGCCGATGCCGAATTGATCCCAGTCCACCGCGATGACGTCGTCGCCATCCGTTCGGAGCAGATTGGGCGGATGCGCGTCGCCGTGGATGAGCTGCTGTGGCAGTCGATCGAGCTCGGCCATCACTGCGGCCCGGTGCGTCCACAGTTGATGGCCGGAACGCCGTACGTCGGCGGGCAGAACGTCGGCCGTTTCGAGCGCGGCCCAGCCACCGTGCTGCTGATCATCGGCCAGCCGGTCGCGCAGGATCCGCCGCGCGAACCAGTCGGCAGGCTCGAGCCGATTCAGGGCGAACCGCCCGAGCGCGGCGGCCGCGTCGGAGGAGGTGAGCGGATCCGGCTGGACGGCATCGGTCCAGAGCGTGATGCCGTCCGGATCGCTGTCGACCTTCACGCACCGGGGCGCGCGCAGCCCGGCGGTCAGCTCGAGCAGACCACTGGCGGCGACATCGGCCTGGCGGCGCCAGTACGCGTAGTGGCTCGGACGCCCCTCGCCGGGCACCAGGCGCTTGGCGACGAACCCTTCGGGCGTGCTCCACACGCCGCCGTCCGCCCGTCCGTTGCCCACGCTGAGCAGGGTCCAGTCACGCCCCGGTTGCCAAACCATCGAGCAGATTTATCAAACGATTGGTTCACTCCACCCTCAGACCTGACTAGCCGCCTCTTCGACAACTGCGGACAGGTCGAGCATGCGTCTCACGTGATCGCCGGGATGTGGTTGCGTGAGCGACCATGCAGCGCGCGACACAACGGTGTACGCCGCGACGAGAACAGCTCCACACCGCACAGCAGCCACGTCACCGCCATGCGCCGCCACCAGTTCGTCCAGAGGCACGTCGACGGCCAGGAGCAAGTAGCCGAGATCGAACCCGGTCGGGCCTAGACCGAACTGCTCCCAGTCGATCGCGACCACGTCGTCACCGGCGCGGCCGAGCAGGTTCATCGGATGCGCGTCGCCATGCGTCGGCACCCGAGGCAAACGATCTAGCACTGCTAGCGCGCGGTCCCGCCGCCTCCACAGCTCGTCGATCGCGGGCGACGGGTCCAGCGACCCCCACCCACCACGCCGCTCCACAGTCCCCAGACGGTCCCGCAGTACGTCGTGAGCACCCCAGCCAGGCTCTGCCACCGAAGAGCCCGCAAACCGCCCCAGCGCCCCCGCCAACGCCTCCGGAGCCCACTCAACAGCAGGCGTGTACGCCAACCGCAGCGTGATGCCGTCCGCATCCCGCTCCACGCCCAGACAGGCGGGCGCGCGAAGTCCCGCCGTACCCGCGACCACACCGGATTCGGCCACCAGCGCCTGCCGTTCCCAGTAGGCGTGGTGACGTGGGTCCTGTACGCCGGGGACCAGGCGCTTCACCACTTCGCCGTCGGGGGTTCGCCAGACGCCGCCGGTGGCTTGACCGGTGCCGGAGGTGAGCGGTTGCCAGTCGTGGGACGGGTGCCAGGGCATAAGGCTGGCCTATCAGAGACCGACGGTCTCAGCAGGTGAATTTCAGGGGCTGCGGGTGGTTGGGATGAGGGCGGGGCTGGGATGATGGGAGGCAAGTAGTGAGCGCTTGCTTACGGAGGGTCATCAAGGCGTTGCGCGGTGGACAGGAAGTCCAACTGGCGGGCGTCATGAGGTAGTCTCGGGACTCCCGGCTTGGGCCAGTGTTGTCCCGCGGCCAGTTGTGTTGACCGTAGGACGACGGGAGCTCCTGAATGTTTGGTGTCCCCCCTGCCCAAAAGCGGCACCGCCCGAGCGAGGGTCTGTATGACGGACAGCACGAGCACGACGCTTGTGGTGTTGCTTTCGTCGCGACCCTGACCGGTGTTCCGAGCCACGACATCGTGGCCAAGGCCTTGACCGCCCTGCGGAACCTCGAGCACCGTGGCGCGTCCGGTGCCGAGCCCGATTCCGGCGACGGCGCCGGCATCCTGATCCAGGTACCGGATGCCTTCTACCGCAAGGTGTGCGAGTTCGAGCTGCCGGCGCCGCACAGCTATGCGACCGGTATCGCGTTCCTGCCGGCCGACGCCGACGACGCCGCGAAGGCGATCGACCGGATCGAGGAGCTGGCGGACGAGGAGCAGCTGACGGTGGTCGGCTGGCGGGACATCCCGACCACGCCCGGCCTGCTCGGCGCGACCGCGCGTTCGGTGATGCCGACCTTCAAGCAGCTGTTCGTGACCGCGAAGACGGGCCGCGTGCTCGGTCTGGCGCTGGAGCGGATGGCGTTCCGGCTGCGGAAGCGGGCCGAGAAGGAAACCGAGACCTACTTCCCGTCGCTGTCCGGCCGGACCATCACCTACAAGGGGATGCTGACCACGGACCAGCTGGACAAGTTCTTCCCCGAGCTGACCGACCCCGACCTCGCGTCCGCGATCGGGATCGTGCACTCGCGGTTCTCCACGAACACCTTCCCGTCCTGGCCGCTGGCCCACCCGTACCGGTACATCGCCCACAACGGTGAGATCAACACCGTCCAGGGCAACCGGAACTGGATGCGCGCCCGCGAGGCCCTGCTCTCCAGCGACCTGATCCCGGGCGACCTGGAGCAGCTTTACCCGATCTGTACGCCGAGCGCCTCCGACTCCGCCTCCTTCGACGAGGTCCTCGAGCTCCTGCACCTCGGCGGCCGCTCGCTGCCGCACGCGATGCTGATGATGATCCCGGAGGCATGGGAGAACGCCGCCACGATGGATCCGCAGCGGCGCGCGTTCTACGAGTTCCACTCGACGCTGATGGAGCCGTGGGACGGCCCGGCGTCGGTGGTCTTCTCCGACGGCACCAAGGTCGGCGCGGTCCTGGACCGCAACGGCCTCAGGCCTTCGCGGTACTGGGTGACCGACGACGGTCTCGTCGTACTCGCCTCCGAGGCCGGCGTCCTGGACATCGACCCGGCCACCGTGACCGAGAAGGGCCGGCTCGAGCCGGGCCGGATCTTCCTGGTCGACGTCGACGCGCACCGGATCATCACCGACGCCGAGGTGAAGAACGCGCTCGCCGCCGAGCACCCGTACGACGAGTGGCTGCACGCCGGCCTGATCCGGTTCGAGGACCTGCACGAGCGGGAGCACGTCGTCCACAGCCACGCGTCGGTGACCCGGCGCCAGCAGGTCTTCGGGTACACCGAGGAGGAGCTGCGCGTCATCCTCACCCCGATGGCGAAGTCCGGCGCGGAGCCGATCGGCTCGATGGGCACCGACACGCCGATCGCCGTATTGAGTGACCGCCCGCGGCTGCTGTTCGACTACTTCGCGCAGCTGTTCGCGCAGGTCACGAACCCGCCGCTGGACGCGATCCGCGAGGAGCTGGTGACCTCGCTGTCGTCCAGCCTCGGCCCGGAGTCGAACCTGCTCAACCCGAGCCCGGCGTCCTGCCGCCAGGTGGTGATCCCGTTCCCGGTGATCACCAACGACGAGCTGGCCAAGCTCCGGCACATCAACCTCGACGGCGACATGCCCGGCCTGGCCACCACGGTCCTGCGCGGCGTGTACGACGTCGAAGGCGGCGGCGAGGCGCTCCGGACCCGGCTCGACGAGCTGTGCGCCGAGGCGAGCGCCGCGATCGACGAGGGCGCCCGCATCCTGGTGCTGTCCGACCGGCACTCGAACGCCGACAGCGCGCCGATCCCGTCGCTGCTGCTCACCTCCGCGATCCACCACCACCTGGTCCGGGAGAAGACCCGCACCCAGGTCGGCCTGGTCGTCGAGGCCGGTGACGTCCGCGAGGTCCATCACGTCGCGCTCCTGATGGGGTACGGCGCGGCCGCGATCAACCCGTACCTGGCGCTGGAGTCCGTCGAGGACCTGTGTCGGCGCGGGACGTACCTGCCCGGCATCGAGCCCGAGCAGGCGATCCGCAACGTGGTGAAGTCGCTCGGCAAGGGCGTCCTCAAGGTGATGTCGAAGATGGGTGTCTCGACGGTCGCGTCGTACACCGGCGCCCAGATCTTCGAGGCGAACGGGCTGTCCCCGTTCCTGGTCGACATCTACTTCACCGGTACGTCGTCCAGGATCGGCGGCGTCGGCCTGGACGCGATCGCCGAGGAGGTACGGCGCCGCCACCTGCGCGCGTACCCGGCCGACGGCATCCTGCCGGCGCACCGCAAGCTCGAGATCGGCGGCGAGTACCAGTGGCGCCGCGAGGGCGAGCCGCACCTGTTCGACCCGGACACGGTCTTCCGGCTGCAGCACAGCACCCGGACCGGGCGGTACGACATCTTCAAGCAGTACACGTCGAAGGTCGACGAGCAGTCCGAGCGGCTGATGACGCTGCGCGGGCTCTTCGGCTTCAAGAGTGATCGCGGTCCGATCCCGATCGACGAGGTCGAGTCGGTGAGCGCGATCGTCAAGCGGTTCTCCACCGGTGCGATGAGCTACGGCTCGATCAGCGCCGAGGCGCACACCACGCTGGCGATCGCGATGAACCAACTCGGCGGCAAGTCGAACACCGGCGAGGGCGGCGAGGACGCCGAGCGGCTGTACGACCCGGCCCGGCGGAGCTCGATCAAGCAGGTCGCGTCCGGTCGCTTCGGCGTCACCGCGGAGTACCTGACGAACTCCGACGACATCCAGATCAAGATGGCGCAGGGCGCGAAGCCCGGTGAGGGCGGGCAGCTGCCCGGCCCGAAGGTGTACCCGTGGGTGGCCAACACCCGGCACTCGACGCCGGGCGTCGGCCTGATCTCGCCGCCGCCGCACCACGACATCTACTCGATCGAGGACCTGGCGCAGCTGATCCACGACCTGAAGAACGCGAACCCTGCCGCTCGCATTCACGTGAAGCTGGTGTCGGAGGTCGGCGTCGGCACGATCGCGGCGGGTGTCTCGAAGGCGCACGCGGACGTCGTACTGATCTCCGGCCACGACGGCGGTACGGGCGCGGCGCCGCTGACCTCGCTGAAGCACGCGGGCGGTCCGTGGGAGCTGGGTCTCGCGGAGACGCAGCAAACCCTGCTGCTGAACGGTTTGCGCGACCGCATCGTCGTACAGACCGACGGCCAGTTGAAGACCGGGCGGGACGTGATCATCGCGGCGCTGCTCGGCGCGGAGGAGTACGGTTTCGCGACCGCGCCGCTGGTCGTGTCGGGCTGCATCATGATGCGGGTCTGCCACCTGGACACCTGCCCGGTCGGCGTCGCGACGCAGAACCCGGTACTGCGGGAGCGGTTCTCCGGCAAGCCCGAGTTCGTCGTGAACTTCTTCGAGTTCATCGCCGAGGAGGTCCGCGAGTACCTGGCGGAGCTCGGGTTCCGGACGTTGGACGAGGCGATCGGGCACGCCGAAGTCCTCGACATCCAGCGCGCGGTTGACCACTGGAAGGCCGACGGGCTCGACCTGTCGCCGATCCTGCACGTGCCGGCGCTGCCCGAGGGCGCGTCGCTGCACCAGACCATCGAGCAGAACCACGGCCTGGACAAGGCGCTCGACAACGAGCTGATCCGGATCTGCCGGCCGGCTCTCGAGAGCGGCGAACCGGTCCGGGCGCAGCTCGCGATCCGCAACGTCAACCGGACCGTCGGCACGATGCTCGGCCACGAGATCACCAAGCGTTACCGCGCGGCCGGGCTGGCCGACGGCACCATCGACCTGACCTTCACCGGGTCGGCCGGCAACTCGTTCGCCGCCTTCGTACCGCGCGGCGTCACCCTGCGACTCGAGGGCGACGCGAACGACTACGTCGGCAAGGGCCTGTCCGGCGGCCGGGTTGTCATTCGCCCGGACCGGCACGCGCGGTTCGACGCTGCCGACCAGATCATCGCCGGCAACGTGATCGCGTACGGCGCGACGTCCGGCGAACTGTTCATCAGCGGCGGCGCCGGGCAGCGGTTCTGCGTCCGGAACTCCGGCGCGACCGCGATCGTCGAGGCGGTCGGCGACCACGCGTGCGAGTACATGACCGGCGGGCGCGTCGTCGTACTCGGCGCCGTCGGCCGGAACTTCGCGGCGGGCATGTCGGGCGGCGTGGCCCACGTGCTCGACCTGGACCACACCCTGGTGAACCCGGAGCTGGTGGATCTGCACCCGGTCACCACGGACGAGTCCGAACTGCTGCACGACCTGGTCCGCAGGCACTTCGAGGAGACCGGTTCGGAACGGGCGGCCAAGCTGCTCGCCGACTGGCCCGCCGCGGCTGCCAGGTTCACCACGGTGATGCCCCGCGACTACGCCCGGGTGCTGGCGGCCAAGGCGGCCGCCGAGCGCGACGGCCTGGACGAGGACGCCACCACGCGAGCGATGATGGAGGCCATCTGATGGCTGACCCCAAGGGATTCCTGACCACCGGACGGGAGGTCGCCGACCGGCGGCCGGTCGACGAGCGGGTGCAGGACTGGAAAGAGGTCTACCCCGGCGGGCCCGGCAAGGCGCTGCTGCCGATCATCACCAAGCAGGCCGGCCGCTGCATGGACTGCGGCATCCCGTTCTGCCACAACGGCTGCCCGCTGGGCAACCTGATCCCGGAGTGGAACGACCTGGTCTGGCGGGACGACTGGTCGAGCGCGATCGAGCGGCTGCACGCGACCAACAACTTCCCGGAGTTCACCGGCCGGCTCTGCCCGGCGCCGTGCGAGACCTCGTGCGTGCTCGGCATCAACCAGGACCCGGTGACGATCAAGAACGTCGAGGTCGCGATCATCGACAAGGCCTGGGAGACCGGTGACGTCAAGCCGCAGCCGCCGGAGTGGCTGACCGGTAAGACGATCGCGGTCGTCGGGTCGGGTCCGGCCGGCCTGGCCGCGGCGCAGCAGCTGACCCGCGCGGGGCACACGGTCGCGGTGTACGAGCGCGCCGACGCCCCGGGCGGCCTGCTGCGGTACGGCATCCCCGAGTTCAAGATGGAGAAGGAACAGGTCGACCGCCGCATCCAGCAGATGAAGGAAGAGGGCACGGTCTTCCGCTCCGGCGTCAACGTCGGCGTGGACGTCACGGGCACCCAGCTCAAGCAGCGGTACGACGCGGTGGTCATCGCGACCGGATCCACGGCGGCCCGCGACCTGCCGGTGCCGGGCCGTGAGTACGGCGGCATCCACCAGGCGATGGAGTACCTGCCGCAGGCCAACCGGGTCGCCCTCGGGCAGACCGTCGACGGCCAGATCGTTGCGACCGGCAAGGACGTGGTGATCATCGGCGGCGGCGACACCGGCGCCGACTGCCTCGGTACGGCGCACCGGCAGGGCGCCCGCACTGTGACGCAGCTCGAGATCATGCCGCGACCCGGCGACGACCGCCCGGGCCACCAGCCGTGGCCGACGTACCCGATGATCTACCGGGTCGCCTCCGCCCACGAGGAGGGCGGCGACCGGGTGTACGCCGTCTCCACGGTGAACTTCGAGGCCGATGCCGACGGCAACGTTTCGGGGCTGAACCTGGTCGAGGTCGAGTTCAAGGACGGGAAGTTCAACCCGGTCGAGGGCTCCGAGCGCAGCATCCCGGCGCAGCTTGTGCTGCTCGCGATGGGCTTCGTCGGCCCGGAGCGCGAGGGCTTCCTCGAGCAGCTCGGCGTCGAGCTCGACGAGCGCGGCAACGTTCGCCGGGACAACCACTACCAGACGTCGGTCGAGGGAGTCTTCGCCTGCGGTGACGCCGGCCGCGGCCAGTCGCTGATCGTCTGGGCCATCGCCGAAGGCCGCTCCTGCGCCGGCGGCGTCGACGCCCACCTCACCGGATCGTCGACACTCCCCACACCCATCCCGCCCACGGCCCGCCCCCTCGCGGTGTGACAGCAGCCCCACTTTGGGCCCCAGGCAACCAAAACCCGGCACGGGAAACGGTTGGTCGGTGCTCAAGGTGGGGCTTCTCGGTAGGTTGGTGAGTGTGGTGGTACGGCTGGTGACGAAAGAGCGGCTCCGGGTGGTTGCGCCGTGGGCCGGGCTGAGCCTGCTCTTCGTGCTGACCTCGGTCGTGGTGGGACTGTTCGGGTTCGTGAACGACTCCGAGCGGGTCACGATCGGCGCGCACGCGGCCACGGTGTCACCGACGTTCGACGGGCACGCGACGCTCGACCTCGGCGCCGTGCTGCCGCGGCTGCGGATCCCGACGAACACGCCCGGCGGCATCGGCGTCAACGTCGACGTCCAGGAGACCGACGCCGACAACCTCACCGAGCTGCTCACCCGCGACACCCTGATCGCCTCCCAGCCCGACGGTGAGATCGGGCGGATCCAGCAGGTCATCCAGGAGATGGCGGTCGACAACGCGGTCGCTGGGGCCGGGTCCGGCCTGCTCGTGGTCGTGGTGGTCGCGACGCTGTGGACAGCCCTCGGCGTACGGCGCCGCAGCGAACTGTGGCACCTGGTGCACCGGCACGAACGCCGTACCGAACACCGGATGATCGTCATCCTGGTCGCGATGCTGATCACCATCGCCTCGATCTACGGGCCCGGACGGATGCGGACCGCCGAGGTACCGCCGACGCAGTGGCAGCCGTTGTTCAAGCTGCTGCCGGAGATGTCGTTCGACGACCGGCTGAAGTCGGTCGAGGTCGCGTCCGGGTTCTCCACCACCGGCGGGGTCGGGGTGATCCGAACGCTGGTTGAGACCTACCGCAAGTCCACCGAGCTGTACGGCGAACTCAAGAACCGGGTCGCCGACGTCGCCCCGCAGCTGCACCAGCCGAACGAGAACGAGACGGTCGCGCTGCTGGTCTCGGACCGGCACGACAACATCGGCATCGACGGGTTCGCGGCCGAGGTGGCCAAGCGCGGCGGCGCCAAGCTGCTCATCGACGCCGGCGACGACACCTCGTCCGGGCAGACCTGGGAAGCGTTCAGCATCAACTCGCTGCGGCAGCACTTCAAGGACTTCAAGGTGGTCGCGGTGGCCGGCAACCACGACGCCGGCGGGCACATCGAGGAGTTCATGCGGAAGTCCGGTTTCACCGTGCTCGACAGCAAGCCGGTCGAGGTCGAGGGGATCCGGTTCCTCGGCGACAGCGACCCGACACGCACCGGGCTCGGCAGCGCGGACAGCCCGGGGGACGAGACCATCGAGCACCAGTCGCAGCGGCTCGCGGACATCGCCTGCGACCAGCCGGACGACAAGCGGATCTCGACGATGGTGGTGCACGATCCGTCGTCGTACGCCGACACCGCCGCCCGGGGGTGCGCGAGGCTGCTGCTGTCCGGTCATTTGCATCGCCAGGTCGGGCCCGAACACCGGGTGGTCGACAACCGGGCGGTCACGACGTACACGAACGGGACGACCGGGGGAGCGGCGTACGCCTTCGCGCTGGGCTACACGTTGCGCAAACCGGGTGAGGTCACCCTGATCACGTACCAGAAAGGGCTGCCGGTCGGGCTGCAGACGGTCACCGCCCAGCCGAGTGGTGACGTGACCGTCGGGCCCTACAGCCCCTTGGGTTCTTGACGATTCAGGCGATGCCGCCGCTCGTCTTCTACTGTTAACTGTCCAGTAACGGGGGCGGACCAGCGGACCCAGTGGTTTGCAGGAGTAGGGTTTTGTGACGTGCGTCGCGCAAAGATCGTTTGTACGCTCGGCCCGGCTACGGCCGCCCCGGAGCGCATCACAGAACTCGTCCAAGCAGGTATGGACGTCGCAAGGCTCAATCTGAGCCACGGCGCCCACGCCGAGCATGAGCGCATCTACCAGCGGATTCGGACCGCTGCCGCGGAGACCGGCAAGAACGTCGGCATCCTGGTGGACCTGCAGGGCCCGAAGATCCGGCTGGCCGAGTTCGCCGAGGGCAAGGCCACGCTGACCTACGGCGAGCGCTTCACCATCACCACCCGGGAGGTGCCGGGTGACCAGACCATCTGCGGTACGACGTACGACGGCCTGGCGGGCGATGTGCAGCCGGGCGACCAGCTGCTGATCGACGACGGCCGGATCGCGCTCGTCGCCGAGGAGGTGACCGAGACCGACGTGATCTGCCGGGTCACCGTCGGCGGCCCGGTGTCGAACCACAAGGGCATCAACCTGCCGGGGGTCGCGGTCAGCGTGCCGGCGATGTCCGAGAAGGACGCCGAGGACCTGCGGTGGGCGTTGCACCTGCCGGCCGACATGATCGCGCTGTCGTTCGTCCGGGACGCCTCCGACATCCAGTTGGTGCACAAGATCATGGACGAGGAGGGGCTGCGGCTCCCGGTCGTCGCGAAGATCGAGAAGCCGCAGGCGGTCGCCAACCTGGACGAGATCATCGAGGCGTTCGACGGGTTCATGGTGGCCCGCGGCGACCTCGGCGTGGAGCTCCCGCTCGAGGAGGTCCCGCTGGTCCAGAAGCTGATCATCGACCAGGCCCGGCTGAACGCGAAGCCGGTGATCGTCGCCACCCAGATGCTGGAGTCGATGATCTCCGCGCCGCGGCCGACCCGGGCCGAGGCCTCCGACGTCGCGAACGCCGTACTCGACGGCGCCGACGCGGTCATGCTGTCCGGTGAGACCAGCGTCGGCCGGTTCCCGATCGAGACCGTCAAGACGATGGCCCGGATCGTGGAGTCGACCGAGGAGCACGGCCTCGGCCGGATCCAGGAGATCGAGTGGGAGCCGAAGACCAAGGGCGGCGTGATCGCCCGCGCGGCCGCGGACGTGGCGGAGCGGCTGGAGGCGAAGTACCTGATCGCGTTCACCCAGTCCGGTGACACCGCGCTGCGCCTGGCCCGCTATCGCACCGAGGTCCCGCTGCTGGCGTTCACACCGGTCCCGTCGGTCAGCTCCTGGCTGAGCGTGGTGTGGGGCATCACCACCCACATCGTCCCCACCGTCGACCACACCGACGAAATGGTCCGCCAGGTAGACCAGCGCCTCCTCGAACTGGGCATCCTCAACAAGGGCGACCTGGTAGTCATCGTCGCCGGCTCCCCACCCAGCATCCCCGGCTCCACCAACGCCCTACGGGTCCACCGAATGGGCGACGCCATAGAAGGCAACGCCCCCGCCTACCGAAGCCCCAACCCGTAACCTGCGCGGTAGATGTGGTTGAGGCGGACAGTCGAGCGACTGCCGCCTCAACCACGTTCAGACAAGAACAGAGAACTTGAGACCTGCTAGGACTTGGGTCCGATGAAGGTGTCGAGTTGTGCGACGGCCGTCTTCCTGGCTACGGAGAGGGCGTTGGGTCGGGGCATGCGTCAGGGGATGTCGAGCACATCGAGGGCCCGTTGGCAGAGGTGCATGATGTCGGGGGATTCGTTGGAGAAGAGGTAGCGCGGGTATTCGTAGCGCTTCGGTTGGCCGGCGACGGGGCGGGTTGTCCAGTTGGTGACGCGGCAGCCGTCGGAGTTGAAGAGGCCGCGGAGGAACAGTTGGGGGTGCTCGGCAACGATCTCGTGCTGCCAGTCGGCGAGCGCGATCGTACGGCGGTGCTTCGGGCCCGGACCGTGCTGCGGGAACAGGCACGGCCAGTGCTTCCAGTACGAAACCACGGACGTGTAGCCAACCGCCCGAACTCGGTGCACCGGCCGACTCGGGTGGACCGCGGCGATCGCGGTCACGGCTTCGTCGATGAGCCGCGGATAGAGATCATCACAGGCGATCCGCAGCGCATAGACATCACGCCGATGCCTCGACAGACACCCGTCCCCTAGATACGGCCCAAGAAGATGCGCGTACGACGGCCGATCGAGCCTCCCGCTTCCGCACCGCGGACAGCTACTCGGAGGAGTCCGGCGTACCTTCCCATCCCGCCAGTCCCGAAGCGCCGCCCGACTGATCCCGAGCCGCTTGCTGATCGCATTCAGACTCTCGCCGGCGGCCATCGCCGCGAGCGCGATCTCCCGAGTCTGCTCGTCGTACACAAACCGAGCGTCGCGGAGACCACCGACAGATTTCGGTGCCCTGGGTGGGACTCGAACCCACACTGTGCGGGTTTTGAATCCGCTCCCTCTGCCAAATTGGGGTACCAGGGCTGGCTTGCCAGAAGCCTAGCGCACACAGGCGATGCGGCGTGAATCCGGCGCAAGCGAAACTGTCGGTGCTCCATCAGAGCATGAGGCATGGGGTACTTCAGGTCACAGGAGACGGTGGCCTCCGCGTTGCGGATGTCGGACGACGGTGTGCCTGATCGTGTCAACGCGGAGATCCACGGAGTTGCGCTGCAGACGATTCGGACCTGGCGGCGTCGGTACCAGAAGGAAGGCCGGACGCGCTGGGGTAGTGGATACCCGGCGACGCCGTGTCCGCGGTGTGATGGGGCGGAGTTGGACGAGGCGGCGTACGCGTTGCTGTTGGGGTGGTATCTGGGGGACGGCTCGATCGCGCGAGCCAGGCGGGGTGTGTTCACTCTGCAGATCGTCAACGACGAGCGGTACCGCGAGCTGAACCAGGAGATCGCGGAGACGATCAGGCGGGTGAAGCCGAATGCGAGTTCCTGCCTGCGGGGCGGCGGCGGTGCGATCCGGGTCGAGGCACGGTGGAAGCACTGGCCGTGTGTGTTCCCGCAGCACGGTCCTGGACGGAAGCATCTGCGGAAGATCGAGCTTGCCGATTGGCAGCGGGAGATTGTTGCCGAGTACCCCGATCAGTTGCTGCGGGGGTTGTTTCACTCTGATGGGTGCCGGTTCGTGAACTGGGCGAGTAAGCCGGACGGTAAGCGGTACTACTACCCGCGGTACATGTTCTCGAACGAGTCGGAGGACATCCGGAAGATTCTCACGGATGCGCTGGACCAGTTAGGGATTGCTTGGCGGCAGCCGCGGCGGAATGCGATCGCGGTGAGCCGGAAGGAGGCCGTGGCCGTGCTTGACGGGTTTGTGGGGCCGAAGTCGTGACGTGGGGTCGCTAGGGTGTGCGGTGTGACTGCTAAGCGTGTGGTGATTGCTGAGGATGAGGCCCTGATTCGGATGGATCTGGCCGAGATGCTCGCGGAAGAGGGGTATGACGTCGTCGGGCAGGCGGGGGACGGCGAGGAGGCTATCCGGCTGGCGATCGAGCAGCGGCCGGATCTGGTGATTCTCGACGTGAAGATGCCGAAGCTGGACGGGCTGAGCGCGGCCGAGAAGATCGCGGGGGACCGGATCGCTCCGGTGCTGATGCTGACCGCGTTCTCGCAGCGGGAGCTGGTCGAGCGGGCGCGGGACGCCGGCGCGATGGCGTACCTGGTGAAGCCGTTCTCCAAGGCCGACCTGCTGCCCGCGATCGAGATCGCCGCATCCCGGTACGTCGAACTCGCCGAGCTGGAGCGGGAGGTCGCGGACCTGGCCGAGCGGCTGGAGACGCGCAAGCTGGTCGACCGGGCGAAGTCGATCCTGCAGACCAAGTTCGGGCTGTCCGAACCGGACTCGTTCCGGTGGATCCAGAAGACCGCGATGGACAAGCGGGTGTCGATGCGCCAGGTAGCCGAGCTGGTCGTCAACGAAGCCGGCAGCTAGCTGCCGCAGCAGGATCGTCGCCCCGGCAGCGAGACGGCAGGAGGACGGCAGGACGCCATTCCAGACTGTGACCAGTACGTGAACGCAACGTAGTCACAGTTACTGGGAGGGTCTGTCATGATCAGGAAAGTTGTAGCAGGCGTCGCGGTTGCCGCGGGCCTGGCAGCCGGTGTCGGCACCGCGCTGCCGGCCAATGCCGAGCAGGGCAAGGCGACCAAACCCGGCCAGGTGATCAACCTGCGCGACAACGGGTACGGCGCCTGCCAGAAGCCCGGCAGTACGTGGGGTGTCGGTGGCGCACTGGCCGTGCTGACAATCACGGACAAGGTCACCTGGCCGAACCGCAAGAACATCCGGGTCTCGTCCAGCGACACCGACGCGGTGAATACCGGCTGCTCGAACGGCTACCCGTACAACGGCGGCACCAAGCGCCTGGTGATCACCTGGACCGTACAAGGCCAGGGGATCTCGTCCTGCAACATCGGCATCGGCGGCAACTGCAGCCTGACCGAGAAGCAGGTGACCGACGGGTACGACACCGGCACCAAGCCGAACACCGACGGCGAGTGGAACGTGGGCTCCGGCGGCGGCAGCGTCACGGCGGACGGTACCGCCGCCGGCCGGATCAACAACTACACGCACTCCGCCACGGCCACGTTCGCGGCCAGCAGCAAGGTGACGATCGCCAAGGCCACCAACAACGCCTATATCGGCTTCTGATCCGAGCAGGGGTGCGGCGTTCCGCCGCACCCCTCGCTGTCCTGGAGGAGATTCTCGTGCGACGACAGCATCTGCTGGTGGCGGGTATCGGTCTCGCGCTGCTGGCGACCTCAGCCGGTTGTGCGGCACCGCCCGCAGCCAGTGAACGCTCCTCGCCACTCGCGACCTGGCGCGCCACCACCGCCGAGACGGTCGGCCGGCTGCTGGTCGAACAGGGCGATGGCGCCACCATCGGGCTGCCGACAGGCGTGCCGCGACCGACGGACACCCTGGCCGCCGGTATCACCCTGCAACTGGCCCAGCGGCCCACCCCGTCCGTTGACGAACTGCGGGCGAACCGCGGCCTCCTCCAGGCCGAAGGGACCGATCCGCTCTTCGTCACTTGGTTGGCGGCCCGCTTCTCGACGAAAACTCTTGACCGCGACAAGGTGACGGCCGCGGCCCGTCAGCGAATGGCCAACCTGGCCAAGGGCACCCCGGAAGCTGCAGGAGCCTACCTGACCGGCAGCGACCTGCTGCGACTGCTGGGCGCGACTCCACCGGCCCCGGCGCCGACCCCCTCGGCCTGTCAGCAACTGACGTCCGCACTGGCTCAGCAGGACCTGATCAACGCATCGACGTGGTCCGAGCTGGCGGCAGCGGCCGGACGGCCCTGTTCAACGGAAGCGACCAAAGATCTGATCGGCCTCGCACAGACCCGACTCGCGGCCAAGGACGGAGTCGTCGGTCCCTACACCGCAGCGGAGCTCTGGGCGGGCCAGCGCGTGTTGGCCGCCGCCGGCCGCGCCCCCGTCGTACCGGCACTGTGTCCGGCGCTGCTCACCGAGAAGCGATCACTGCGCATCAGCCGCGACACGATGACGTACCTGGCGTGTGCCGACGCGTCGATCGCCAAAGGCGACCGACCGGACCTGTCGGACGACGTAGCGAGCTGGCTGGATCTCGTGGTCCGCACGCGCGGCCGACTGGCCGAGCAGCAAACCCTCGACCCGATGGGCAAGCTCTACGAGACGCAGTCCCTCCACCTCCTCGGATTCCCTTCCGATGTGCTGGCCACCGTGCGGGCAGACCGCACCAGTGGCGGCGGCGATGATGTCGAGGCGAGGTTGCTGCGGGCGTTCGCCCAGGGCCAGGTGCCTGCTGCGGAGTTGCCGGCGGGAGCCAACGCGTCTGCGGTGATGCTGTCGGCGGCCAGCGTCCTCGGCGGCGCGCAATGTCCGCGGACCGTGCCGAGAGACTTCACTGCCGCCAGGGTCGGCGCGGCGCCGGATACGGATGCACTGTTCCGCGAAGCCCTGGTGGCGAAGGCACTCGAGCGGTGTGGTGGAAACAGCACAGCCTGGACAGCGTCGGTGCTGAAGCGCCTCGCCGTCGCCGAACGGTCGCTGGGAAACGACCTGATCGGTCGGTGGAAGGCTCAAGAGAGCCACTGCGTTCTGACCGGCCGCCCTACGCTCTCCGAGACCGCCGCGCTGCGGCTGCTCCCCAACTACTCCCTGACCAACCCGAAGTTCGAGCTGTCGCTGGACAGCCTGTACGCCGGGGTCCGGCTGAGCGAGATCGTCGACCGGGGCTGCGCCGGGGCGTTCTGGGATCGCGTGGAGAGCTAGGCGGTAGCAGTAGGGGTAGCAGTGAGGAACTCCTCGAGCATGGCGTCGGTCGGTGCGGACAACTGCTCGAAGAGTTCCAGAGATCGGGCCTGGGCCGCCGCACTCTCCGTCGGGCGGTCCAGGCCCGCCAGAATCCGGGCGAGGAGACGCGTGCCGGCGGCGTCGCCGTACTCGTTGCCGAGAACGCGCGTGATGGCCAGCGCCTGGGTGACCGACGACTCTGCCGCGGCGGGCTCGCCGGTGCGGAGCAGGATCTCGGCGCGGACCAGCAACGCGCCCCATTCGTCCTCGCGGTTGCCGATGTCCCGGCAGATCTCGATCCCCGCGCCCAGCGCGGTCAACGCCGGGCCGTACTTGCCGCGATGCGCGTAAACGCGCCCGACGGCGGCGAGCGTCATCCCGGCGCCACTCGCGTCGTTGCACTGGCGGCGGATCTCCAGGCAGCGCTCGAGACAGGCCTCGGCCTCGGCGTAGTCACCGGCCTCGTACAACGCCTCGCCCAGGTTGTGCAGGACCGTACCCGTCCATACCGGCTCCGCCGAGCTGTCGACGAGCTCCAGGCTGCGTTCGTAGTACTCGATGGCCTTCGGCAACGATCCGGTCCGCTGGTAGAACCATCCGAGGTTGTGCAGGGCGCGACCGACCGAGATCGGATCGCCCAGCGCCTTGCGGAGTTCGTACGAACGCTGCAGGTCGTCCTCGGCTTCGTCGAAACGGCCCGCTCGCCAGTCACAGGCGGACAGGTTCGCCAGCATCGTCGCCTCGGCCTTCTGATCGCCGATTTGCGCCGCTGCGGGGAGCGCGAGCCGGATCAGGCTCTCGATCTCGCGCCATCGGCCGCGTTTCTGCAGGGTGTGCGCGATCATCGGCACCAGCCGGCACAACGGATCCCGGAACGCGTCCGCGGGCTGTCGGGCCAGCGCCGTGAGATTCGGCAGCTCCAGATCGAGCCACGCGGTCGCATCGAGCCGGGACGACAACCCGAGCACGGAGTCCGCCGTACCCGGACCGTCCCAGCGGTTGCCGTTGATGGCCCGGCTCACCTCGGCCACGGCGCTGACATACCACTCGTACGCGCGCTTCAGCGCGAGCTCCCGGTCCTCGTGCGAGTCGTGCTGCCGCGCGAGATCCCGGCTGTACATTCGCAGCAGGTCGTGCATCCGGTACCGGTCCGGATTCCCGGCGGCCTCGATCAGATGCAACTCGGCCAGCTGCTCGAGCGTGGACGCACTGTCCGGAGCCGGTACGTCGAGCAGCGCGCCCAGGACAGACGCGGTGACCTCAGGCGTCTGCAGCAGGCCGATCATCCGGAACCCCTCGGCCGTCAGGTTCCGATCCGCGTCCTGCTGCGTCGTCCGCTCGATCAGGTCGACGTAGCTGACCTCGAGCGACGAGCGCACCGAGTTCTCCTCCACGCCGAGATCTCGCCAGTGGCCGGCCTGGAGCCGCCGTACCGTGTGCCGGATCGTCAGCTCCGGAATCCCGGCCAGGCGCGCGCCGATGATCCGCAGCGCGAGTGGGTTGTGCCCGCAGTCGTGGATCAGTTCGAGTACGGCGTCGTACTCGCCGACGACGCGGTCCGCGCCCATGATGTGGCTGAGCAGGTCGACTGCCTCCGGGGTGGACAACGGGGTCGCCCGGACCGCAGTCGCGGGGATGCCGGCGACCGGTTGCCGGCTGGTGATCAGTACGGCGCAGCCAGGGCCTGCGGGAAGCAGGGGAGCGAGCTGCCGCTCGTTGGCCGCGTTGTCGAGCAGGAGCAGCATCCGCCGGTTGCTGACCTCGGTGCGGAACCTCGCGGCCAGCTCGTCCTCGGTGGTAGGCAACGCGGCGTCCGGCCCGACGATCGCGCGGAGGAATCGGTTCAGCGCGTCGCCCGCGGCCAGCGGCTCCAGGCCGGGGCTCGTGCCCTGCAGGTCGATGTAGAGGTGGCCATCTGGAAAGCGTTCGCCCACAGCGTGCGCCGCGCGGATCGCCAGCGTCGACTTCCCCAGCCCGCCCGGGCCGTGGACCGCCACCACGACCGGACTCGGCACCGACGGGCGCCGCCCGAGCGCTGCGACCAGGCCGTCGATCTCGGCGGAGCGACCGACGAACCGGTTGTCGATCGGCGGCAGCTGCTGCGGGACCGGACCTTCCACGACTGTCACGGCCGGCCGGCTGACGCCGACACCGAGCTCGACCGCACCGCCCTTGATGATCGCCTCGTGCAGGTCGCGAAGTTGCTGCCCCGGAGCGATGCCCAGCTCTTCGTCCATCAGCCGGTGCACGGCCTGATACGCGTCCAGGGCCTCGGCCTGGCGACCGGTGCGGTACAGGGCCGCGATCAGCTGGAACCAGAAGCGTTCGCGCAGCGGGTTCTCCACGGTCAGCGTGCGCAGCTCCGCGATCAGGTCATGCTCGCGAGCCAGCAGCAGGTCGACGTCGATCCGCCGTTCGACGGCCTGCAGGTACCGCTCGGACAGTCGTGGCGCCTCGGTCTGCTGGAGCGAGTCCGACGGTACGTCGGCCAACGGCGTCCCGCGCCACAACTTGGTGGCCTGATGCAACAACCGGGACTCGGCGGCCGGATCGCCCGCGGCGTGCGCCCGGCGTACCAGACCGTCGAACTCGTGCAGGTCGATCCGCTCGTCCGGGAGTTCGATCAGGTAGGCACCCGGCACGGTCCGGATCAGGTCGGGCTCGCCCAGACGCTGCCGCAGACGCATGACGTACTGGTGCACGGTGGCGCGGGCGGTCTTGACCGGCGTCTCCGACCAGAGCCTGTCGGTCAGCTGCTCGATGCTGACCGTTTTGTTGGCCTGGAGCAACAAAGTCGCCAGGACGATCCGGTGTTTGCCGGCCTGGACGGCGATCTCACCCTCCGGGCCGTCGACCCGGAGTGGACCCAACAGCCCGAACCGCAGCACCGACTCCATCCGACCCCCGTCCGTGTCCCGACAGGCTAACTCTGTGTCCTCCGCCGCCGGATCACATCTGCATGTAGAACCTGCAACGGCGCCCGCGGAGGGAGATCCGCAACATACTGACCGGGCCGCTCGATCCGTCGGGTGGCAAGTGGCGGCAGCCGCCGGGTGAAACCGTTATCCAAGGCCGGCCTGCGGCCGTCGATCGATCGGCAGCCTGTGCTGTAAGGGCTCAAGGCATCAATGACGATGTCAATCGACTGTCAGCAAAGTCCTCTGCCTTTAAGGGAATAACGAAGCAGTAACGCGGCGGCCGGATCTGTCGACACGGCCGCAGGTGGACTGTAGACCTGTCACCACTCCGGGCCGGGGGGACGACCACTCCTGCATGGCCCACATCCGGGAGCCCGGACCACGGGTATGGAAGGGAAGGCGTAAGTTGAGCCCCAAGATTGCACGCTTCGGCGGCGTAGTTGCCGCGGGACTGGCAGTAACTCTGACTCTTGCCGGCTGTGCAGGCTCGAGTAAGGACAACAGCGCCGGGGGCGACGTCACCGAGATCAAGATCGGTTTCATGGGCGACCTGACCGGCGAGAACTCGGCGATCGTGATCCCGCCCCGCGACGGCGCGAAGATGGCGATCAAGGAGTACAACGACAAGAACCCCAAGGTGAAGATCACCCTGGTGGAGTACGACAGCCAGGGCAAGCCGGACCAGGCGACGCCGCTGGTCCAGAAGGCGATCAGCACCGACAAGATCGCCGCGCTGATCGGGCCGGCCTTCTCCGGTGAGTCGAAGGCCGTCGGCGCCATCCTCGAGCAGGGCAAGATTCCGAGCATCTCGGCGTCGGCGACGAACCCCGGTCTGGCCAAGAACGGCTGGACGTACTGGCACCGGGTGGTTGCGAACGACGACGACCAGGGCCCGGGCATCGCGGACTTCCTGGTCAAGGCGAAGAGCCCCAAGAAGGCGTTCGTCCTGAGCGACGACCAGGAGTACAGCGTCGGGCTGGCGGACGCGATGGAGAAGGAGTTCAAGGCCAAGGGCGTCACCGTCCAGCGGGACAAGTTCTCCAAGGACGCTTCGGACTACTCGTCCACCGTTTCCAAGGTGAAGGCCGCCAACCCTGACGTCATCGCCTTCGGCGGCTACTACGCGCAGGGCGGCCGTCTGCTGAAGCAGCTCCGTGACGGCGGTGTGACGGCAACGTTCGCCACCGGCGATGGTTCGCTGGACGCGCAGCTGGTGTCGGGCGCAGGCGCCAAGGCTGCCGAGGGCGCAGTCATCGGCTGCCCCTGCAAGATTCCGTTCGGTGAAGCCGAGGGTGCGCTGAAGACCTTCAAGGACAACTTCAAGACGGCGACCGGCAACGACCCGGCGATCTACGCGACCGAGGGGTACGACGCCGCCACCGCGTTCATCAAGGCGGTCGAGGCGGGTAACACGACCGGCGAGAAGATCAACGAGTTCCTGAAGACGGTCAGCTTCGACGGCATCTCCAAGCCGATCAAGTTCAAGGCCAACGGCGAGCCTGAGGCGAACGAGATCTTCGTGTACGAGGTCAAGAACGGTGCCATCGCGCTGCTCGGCAGCGCGGACGAGGCCAAGCTCAGCTAGGTCTCGGACACCAGGCAACACGAGGATGCCCGCGGAGCGGGAGCACACGGTCAGTACATGTGCTCCCGCTCCCACCACGACAGCGGCTGCCGGCCGCTCCGCCCGTAAGGCTCAACATGCTTCATGACTTCATCCAGCAGTTCGGTCCCAGTACCGTAGGTGGGCTGGCTGTCGGGGCGATCTACGCACTTGTTGCCCTCGGCTACACGATGGTCTACGGCGTGCTGCGACTGATCAACTTCGCGCACTCCGAGATCTTCATGATCGGCACCTTCGCCTCACTGCTGGTCTTCACCACCCTCGGCATCTCCGGTCCCTTGACCGGGATCGCGCTGGTCGGGCTCCTGGCCTTGACGATGCTGGTCGCGATGGCCGCGTCGGGAGGCGCCGCGATCGTGCTCGAACGGGTGGCCTACCGGCCACTGCGGAAGAAGGGCGCCTCGAGATTGGCGGCCCTGATCTCGGCCATCGGCGCGTCGCTGTTCCTGCAGGAACTGTTCGCGCTGTGGGTCATTCCGAACGTGTTCGACAAGCCCGGTCGCAACCAGACCTCCGTTCCGCGGATCGTCGACCGTGACACCGTGTTCACCATCGGTAACGCGAATATCCGTACCGACCACGTGATCATCGTGGTCGCCGCGTTCATCATGATGGTCGGCCTGGACCAACTGGTCCGCCGAACGCGGATCGGACGCGGGATCCGGGCCACCGCCCAGGATCCGGAGGCGGCCGTTCTGATGGGTGTCAACATCGACACGATCGTCCGCGTCACCTTCATTCTCGGTGGTGCGATGGCCGGCGTCGCCGGGGTGCTGTACGCGATGGAGTTCGAGAACATCTACTACAACGTCGGCTTCATCCTCGGTATCAAGGCCTTCACCGCCGCGGTGCTCGGTGGCATCGGTAACCTTCGAGGCGCCCTCCTCGGCGGGATCGTGCTCGGCCTGATCGAGAACTGGGGCGCGATCTTCCTCGGCTCGCAGTGGAAGGACGTCATCGCCTTCGTGATGCTCGTCCTGATCCTGATGTTCCGGCCAACCGGAATCCTCGGCGAATCTCTCCAGCGGGCACGGGCGTGAGGGCTGAGATGACAGAGAACCGAAGTGCACTCGTCTCCATCCGGCATCGGGCCGGAGATTTCGCCGACATGCTGCGCGGCCGCTGGGACCGCGCCAAGATCTGGCAGCGGTACGTCGTCTACATCGCGCTGGTCGTCTTCGCGCTGATTCTGCCGGCGCCCTGGATCGGTTCGTTCATGTCGCCGGAGAGCGACTGGACCACGATCCTGATCCACCCGATCGGCACGTACATGCTGCTGGCGATCGGCCTGAACGTCGTGGTCGGCCAAGCCGGCCTGCTGGACCTGGGGTATGTCGCCTTCTTCGCGATCGGCGGCTACTCGCTGGCGTACTTCGGTACCGAGTACGGGTGGGACTTCTGGGCCACGCTGGTGATGGGCACCCTGATCACCGGGGTCGCGGGTGTGGTCCTCGGAGCGCCGACGCTGCGGTTGCGCGGCGACTACCTGGCGATCGTCACGTTGGGATTCGGTGAGATCGTCCGGATCACCGCCAACAACACCGACGCGATCGGCGGAGCGCGGGGCATCACCAACATCCCGCACCCGCCGCCGCTGTTCGGGATGGAGTTCGCGCTCGACCCGGCGCCGTACTACTACTTGATCCTCGCGGTCATCATCGTTGTGATCGTCTTCGCCAAGCGGCTCGAGAAGAGCCGCGTCGGCCGGGCCTGGGCAGCCATCCGCGAGGACGAGGACGCGGCCGAGCTGATGGGCGTCCCGACGTTCAAGTTCAAACTGCTCGCGTTCATGATCGGGGCGATGATCGGCGGCCTGGCAGGCACGGTGTGGGCCGGCAAGGTGATCTTCATCGAGCCGAACAACTTCCCGTTCATCCTGTCCGCGACGATCCTCAGTGCTGTCGTACTCGGCGGCGCGGGGAACATTCCTGGCGTCATGCTGGGCGCGTTCCTGATTGCCTGGATTCCGGAGCGGCTGCGGTTCCTGGCCGACTACCGGATCCTGATCTTCGGAGCGGTTCTGGTGGTGATGATGGCGTACCGGCCGGAGGGCATCCTGCCTTCCACCCGTCGGCGCGCCGAACTGGCCGAAGGGTCCGGTGGTATGGGCACGATGGGCGCCGAGGTCGCCGCACCGACCGCTGCACCGGAGGTGGCCGAGTGACTCCGACGGACGATGTGACGGCCGCGCCGATCGGCGAGCCGCTGCTGGAGATCGACAACGTCACGATGCAGTTCGGCGGTGTCGTCGCGCTCAAGGAAGCTGCGATCACGGTCAACACCGGAGAGATCTTCGCGCTGATCGGCCCGAACGGCGCCGGCAAGACCACGGTCTTCAACGTGGTCACCGGTGTCTACCGGCCGACCCTCGGCCAGGTGCGCTTCGCGGGCAACCGGATCGACGGCATGAAGCGGTTCCGGGTGACCAAGGGCGGGATTGCCCGGACGTTCCAGAACATCCGGCTGTTCCACAACATGTCGGCGTTGGAGAACGTGATGGTCGGCGCCGACGCCCACCACAGGACCGGGGCCGTAGGTGCGGTGCTCGGTCTGCCGTGGCATCGGCGCGAGGAGCGTGGCGGCCGCGAGCTGGCCAGGGAACTCCTGGACTTCGTCGGCGTCGGCAAACGGGCGGGCGACACCGCCAAGAATCTGCCGTACGGCGACCAGCGGCGACTCGAAATCGCCCGGGCGCTGGCGACCGACCCCAAGATCCTGCTGCTCGACGAGCCGGCCGCCGGGATGAACCCCGCGGAGAAGGAGTCCCTGCAGCAGCTGATCCGCAAGATCAGGGACAGCGGGCGGACCGTATTGCTGATCGAACACGACATGGGACTGGTGATGCACATCAGCGACCGGGTCGCGGTGCTGGACTTCGGTCAGCTGATCGCCGAAGGCACCCCTGCCGTCGTGCAGAGCAACCCTGCCGTGATCGAGGCCTACCTGGGGGCGTCCGATGCTTCTTGAGATCGAGGACATCCACGTCCACTACGGAAAGATCGCTGCGCTGAAAGGTGTTTCGATTCAGGTCGACGAGGGCGAGATCGTCACCCTCATCGGCGCGAACGGCGCCGGCAAGACCACGACGCTCAAGACGATCTCGGGCCTGCGGCCGCTGAGCAGCGGGAAGATCAGCTTCGGCGGCCAGGACATCTCGAAGGTTGCCGGCCATGAGCGCGTCCGGCGCGGGATCGGCCAGTCGCCGGAGGGCCGTGGCATCTTCCCGGGCATGACCGTGCAAGAGAATCTCTTCATGGGTTCGTACGCGCGCAAGGACAACCCTGCGAAGGAGTTGGCCGAGGTCTACGAGCTGTTCCCGCGGCTGTCGGAGCGCAAGGACCAGGTCGGCGGCACGATGTCCGGGGGCGAGCAGCAGATGCTGGCCATCGGGCGGGCGCTGATGACCAAACCGAAGGTGCTGCTGCTGGACGAACCCTCGATGGGTCTGGCGCCGCTTCTGGTGGCGCAGATCTTCTCGATCATCAAGGAGATCAACGACCGGGGCACGACGGTCCTGCTCGTCGAGCAGAATGCCCGCCAGGCTCTACAGGTCGCCGATCGTGCGTACGTGCTGGAGACGGGCCGGGTGGTCAAGAGCGCACCGGCGCACGAGCTGCTGGACGATCCGTCGGTGCGGGCCGCGTACCTTGGTGGCGACCTCGGGGTCGACAGCGCCTGATCGCGGACGCTGCCGGCATCCGGATCAGGTCAAGGGGATCCGGGTGCCGGTGGCGTCCTTCATGTCGGTCAGGGTAGGTCCGCCGAAACCCATCAGCGCAACCACCTGCGCGCCTTTCGGCATGTCGTAGTACAGATCGAACTCCAGCCGGTCCGCAGGTCCGAGCTCGAACTGACCGGGTTGCCGTTTGACCAGCATCGCCGGGTCGTCCGGCTTGAGCTGCTTTCCGTCGGCCAGCACGAGCAGTTGGCGCCTGGTATTGAAGAGCACGCTGCTCCTGCCCTTGTTCGTGACGACGACGCGAACTCTGACGAACTCGCCCTTCGGCGCGAACTCGGCGTGGCTGCCGACGAGCATGTCCAGGCCCGTGGTCAAGCCGATCGGGAAGAACGTCGTGTCGCCGTCGGACACCGCGTGCCCGTCCAGCGCGACTTCACCCGGCCGGACCGGACGTGGCTCGAGCCGGTAGGTCGGGGTCGGTGTGCTCTGCGGTTCGGTCGAGTCGCAACCCGCGGCGGTCATCACAGCCAGCCCCACGAGGGGGAGTAGTACACCGCGACGGAAAGTCATGAAGTGATTCTGACGCAGCGAGGGTCATCCCGTCAGTCCCGAATCACGACCAGCAGTTGCACCAGCAGCGGCGCGACGATCAGTGCCGGGAGCAGGTCGGCGACGGCCACCTGCTTCAGCTTGAGCAGCCGCAGCGCGACACCGATGAGCATCACACCGCCTGTCGCGCCGAGCGCCGTCACATGAGCCTCCGGCAGTACGTCGCCGAGCACGGCGCCGACGGCCGTCATCAGGCCCTGTACGACGAGGACGACCAAGGCTGACGCGGCGACGCCCCAGCCGAACGACGCGGCGAACGCGATCGACGTGAAACCGTCCAGAACCGCCTTCAGGAACAACTGATCCGCGCCCCGGCCGAGTCCGTCGGACAGTGCGCCGAGAAACGTCAGCGGCCCGACGCAGAACACCATCGACGCGGAGACGAATCCTTCGACGAACGTGTTCTGCCCTTCGCCGCGGTCGAACCGGCGCTGCATCCACGCGCCGAAACCTTCCAGCCGCTGCTCGATCCGGAGCAGCGACCCGGCGATCCCGCCGATCAGCATCGCGCCCAGCACGATCAGGATCGGGGCGCTGTCGCCGACCGCGTCGCCGAGTGCCTGGTCGCCGACGGTGAGTGCGGAAGAAATGGCGATCAGCAGGGTGACCAGGCCGATCGCGTCGGTGACGAGATCCCTGGTGCGGTGACTGAGCCGGTGCCCGACGAGTACGCCGAGTACCGAACCTACGAGCACTGTCGCGACGTTCACGACGGTCCCGATTCCGATGAACAAACTGGTCCCTCCGGACAGCTGTGGTCAGCTTTGCATGTGACCCCCGAGGGCCTACTGTTGCGCGAGGACGAGCGTATCGGCCCGTCTGTTCACCTCGGGGGTGGACCGGACCGGGAGGTCGCTGTGGTGGCAGCCGTCGAGGTGAGGGACGCCCGGCCGAGCGACGCCGACGCGCTGGTGGCGCTCTGGCGTGAGCTCAGCACCGCTGCCGGTCTGCCGTCCCGGCTCCCGGCGCCGCCGTCGCCCGCCGCCGCCGAGGTTGCCGTCGGCAAACATCTGGACGACCCGTTCGGCCGGCTGCTGGTGGTCGAGCTGGACGGTCAGGTGCACGGTATGGCGTACCTGCGCCGGACCATGATCAGTCCGCTGCACGACGACTCGACCGTCACGGTCGAGTACCTGCACGTCAGCGACACGTCCCGCCGGCACGGCCTCGGCAAGGCCCTGATCGCTGAAGCGGTCACCTGGGCCGAGCACGAGAGCTGCCTCCACCTGGCCGTGGTCGCGCCCGCGATCGCCCGCGAGGCGAACCGCTTCCTCGCCCGCCTCGGCCTCGGGCAGGCCGGCGTACTGCGGTTCGCGAACACGCACACCGTCCGTCGCCGGCTCACCGCCGAGCACGCGCCGAACCTGCTCGCCCTGCTGTCGTCACGCCGCTCGGCGGTCGCCCGCCGCGCGGTCAGCTCCCGGGCGGAGCCTGAATCAGCTGGCAAGTGATCCGGGCGGTGCACACCCGCTTGTCCCGGTCGTCGGTGACGACGATCTCGTACGACGTGGTGGTGCGGCCGAGGTAGATCGGTGTCGCGACGCCAGTGACGATCCCGTCGCGGACCGCGCGGTGGTGGGTGGCGTTGATGTCGACGCCGACCGCGACCTTCCCGTACGCCGCCGCGTGCAGCGCCGACCCGATCGAGCCGAGGCTCTCGGCCAGCACGCAGGACGCGCCGCCGTGCAGCAGACCGTACGGCTGGGTGTTGCCCTTGACCGGCATCGTCGCGACGACCCGGTCCGGCGTGGCCTCGGTGACAACGATTCCCATCAGCTGCAGGAGCGTGCCCTCCATGCCCATACCCGGGCCAAGGTTCATTTCATCTGTCACGGAAGCAGTGTGACAGAACTGTCCGTGGGACCCACTAGAGTCGGTGTGTGGCTCCAGATACCAACACCTCGACGATGACCAAGGACACCGCGACCCCCGGCACGGGGCGACCGCGGATCCTGCTGCTGGACGGGCACTCGCTGGCCTACCGGGCGTTCTACGCGCTCCCGGTGGAGAACTTCTCCACCACCACCGGGCAGCACACCAACGCGGTGTACGGGTTCACCTCGATGCTGATCAACATGCTGCGCGACGAGCAGCCGACGCACATCTGCGTCGCGTTCGACGTGTCCCGCAAGACCTTCCGCTCCGAGCAGTACACGGAGTACAAGGCCGGCCGGTCGAAGTCGCCGGACGAGTTCAAGGGGCAGATCTCGCTGGTCAAGGAGGTGCTGGAGGCGCTCCGGATCCCGACCACGGAGATCGACGGCTGGGAGGCCGACGACATCATCGCGACGCTCGCGACACAGGCGTCCGAGCAGGGTTTCGAGGTGCTGATCAGCAGCGGTGACCGGGACTCGTTCCAGCTGGTCAGCGAGGACGTCACGGTGCTGTACCCGAAGCGCGGCGTGTCCGAGATCGCCCGGATGGACCCGGCCGCGATCGAGGAGAAGTACGGCGTCGGCCCGCGGCTGTATCCGGATCTCGCCGCGCTGGTGGGGGAGCAGAGCGACAACCTGCCGGGCGTGCCCGGGGTCGGCCCGAAGACCGCGGCGAAGTGGCTGAACCAGTTCGGCTCGCTGAACGACGTGGTCGACCGGGTGAACGAGATCAAGGGCAAGGCCGGTGAGTCGCTGCGCGAGCACCTCGCCGACGTGATCCGGAACCGGCAGATCAACGAGCTGGTCCGCGACCTGACGCTGGACGTGACGGTCGACGACCTGGTCCGGACGCCGTGGGACCGGGAGAAGGTGCACACGCTGTTCGACAGCCTGGAGTTCCGGGTGCTGCGCGAGCGGCTGGTCGCCGAGCACGAGGAGGTCGACGCGACCGTCGACCACGGCTTCGAGCTGGACGGCGTGCAGCTGAAGCCGGGCGAGGTCGGGGCCTGGCTCAAGGAGCATGTGAGCGGCGGTGACCGCGTCGGTGTCGCGGTGCAGGGCAGCTGGGGCGGCGGCACCGGTCAGATCACCGGACTGGCGCTGGCGAACACGTCGGGTGCGGCGGCCTGGTTCGATCCGACCACGATGACGCCGGACGACGAGTCAGCCTGGCAGGCCTGGCTCGCCGACGAGAAGCAGCCGAAGGCGCTGCACGACGTGAACGGCCCGCTGCTCGGCTTCCTGGAGCGCGGCTGGACCCTCGCGGGCCTGAGCTCGGACACCCAGCTCAGTGCGTACCTGGTCCGCCCGGACCAGCGGGCGTACGACCTCGCCGACCTGACCGTTCGCTACCTCAAGCGCGAGCTGCGCAACGAGGAGGCCGAGAACGGCCAGCTCAGCTTCGACGACGTCGAGGGCGGGCCTGCCGCGGACCACACGATGCTGCGCGCCCGCGCGATTGCCGATCTCGCCGACACGCTCGACGTCGAGCTCGAGAAACAGGCCGGTACGGCGCTGCTCGCGGACGTCGAGCTGCCGCTGATCCAGGTGATCGCCGCGATGGAGCGGGACGGGATCGCGGTCGACCGGGCGTATCTGGAGGAGCTCGAGGAGCGGTTCGCCACCGGCGTACGGGAAGCAGCCACGGCGGCGTACGACGTGATCGGTAAGGAGATCAACCTCGGGTCGCCGAAGCAGCTGCAGGTGGTGCTGTTCGACGAGCTGCAGATGCCGAAGACGAAGCGGACCAAGACCGGGTACACCACGGACGCCGACTCGCTGCAGGCGCTGTTCGAGAAGACCGAGCACCCGTTCCTGGCGTACCTGCTGGCGCACCGGGACGCGACCCGGCTGCGGCAGACGGTCGAGGGGCTGCTGAAGACGATCAGCCCGCGCGACGGCCGGATCCACACGACGTTCAACCAGACCATCGCGGCGACCGGGCGACTCAGCTCCACCGACCCGAACCTGCAGAACATCCCGATCCGCACCGAGGAGGGCCGCCGGATCCGGCAGGCCTTCATCGTCGGCGAGGGCAACGAGTCGCTGATGTCGGCGGACTACAGCCAGATCGAGATGCGGATCATGGCGCACGTGTCGCAGGATCAGGGCCTGATCGACGCGTTCAACTCCGGGATGGACTTCCACTCGGTGACGGCGTCCCGGGTGTTCTCGGTCGAGCCGTCCGCGGTGACCCAGGAACAGCGCGCGAAGATCAAGGCGATGAACTACGGGCTCGCGTACGGCCTGTCGGCGTACGGGCTGAGCCAGCAGCTGAAGATCGGCGTCGACGAGGCCAAGGGCCTGATGGACGAGTACTTCGAGGGCTTCGGCGGGGTCCGGGACTACCTGCGGTCGATCGTGATCGACGCCGGCAAGACCGGGTACACCGAGACCATCCTGGGCCGCCGCCGGTACCTGCCGGACCTGACCAGCGACAACCGGCAGCGCCGCGAGATGGCCGAGCGGATGGCGCTGAACGCCCCGATCCAGGGCTCGGCCGCGGACGTCATCAAGATGGCGATGCTGAAGGTCGAGCGCTCGCTGCGCGAGTCCGACCTGAAGTCCCGGATGCTCCTCCAGGTCCACGACGAACTCGTCTTCGAGATCGCCCCGGGAGAGCGGGACGCGCTCGAGGAGCTGGTCCGCCGCGACATGGGCAAGGCCGTCGACATGGCCGTTCCGCTCGACGTCTCGGTCGGCGTCGGCCGCACCTGGCACGAAGCCGCCCACTAAGAGGTCGCGAACACCGGTGGCAGGCCGGGGGAGAGCGCTCGCTCGATGCAGGCTGTCTCCCGGTCCGTCAGGTCTGGAAGGTCGTTCAGGGGCCACCAGCGGACGTCCAGGGACTCGTCGTCGTTGACTCGCGGCTCACCGCCGGTCGGACGGCATCGGAAGGTCAGGTCGAGGAACTGGACCTGGTCGCCGTTCGGGTAGCTGGCGGGTGGGAGTGACTCGACGCTGACGAGGCGCTCGACGACTGCCTCGACCGCGGTCTCCTCCTGGATCTCGCGTACCAGCCCGACGGCCGGCTGTTCACCTGGTTCGAGGATGCCGGCGACCAGGCTCCAGCGGCCGTTGTCGGCGCGTTGGACGAGGAGCACCTCGTCGCGGTCGTTGAGCACGACCGCGGTCAGCCCGCTCAGCCACAGCAGGTCGTGCCCGATCTTCTCACGCAGGTCGAGGATGAACTTCGGCGTCGGCATGACCGGAACCCTACCGAGACCGGCGTCCGGAACTTTCTTCGCTGCAAGAAATTTGGGTGGCGCAGCGCAAGCGGTAAGCGTTTGCCGCGCAAGATACGAACAGTGACTGATCGATCCCGATCGGTATCGATCGATCCCTTCCGCCGGGTTGCTTTCTATGTCATTCTCCCGGGCAAAAGATCCGAGATCCTATCGGATATTGCTCTCGGATATTTCGTCTTTTGTTCCGACCAGCCGCCAGGAGGAACCATGCCGAACGATCACGTGCGCCCTGGAGTCAGCCGTCGATCACTCATCGCGGGCGCGCTCGGGCTGACGGCCGCAACCGCCGGTGGCGGCCTACTCAGCGGGTGCAGCGGCTCGAGCAACGCCGGCACCGCAGCCCCGGGGTCGGGCGCCGCGGCGCCCAGCGTCACGCTCGGCCCGAAGCTGGCGACAGTGCAGTACCCGGACGGGTACGTCGGCCCGGTCGCCCGCACGTTGAAGCCGATCACCACCGAGAAGACGACGTTCAAGATCGTCGTCAAGCAGGACGTGACGATCGGCGACTGGAAGACCAACGCGTTCACCAAGTGGCTGGAGCAGAAGACCGGGATCCACATCGAATGGATGCAGGTCGGCGGCACCGACGACGACGTGATGACGAAGGTGAACGCGATGATCGCGGCCGGGGACATCCCGGACGCGTTCCTCGGGATCGCGTTCACCCGGTCGCAGTTGTTCCTGTACGGCCAGCAGGGACTGTTCACCGACGTCGGCCAGTACATCGACGGGTACGCGCTGAACCTGCAGCAGGCGATGAAGGACTACCCCGACACCCGCAAGCTCATCCAGGCGCCGGACAAGAAGATCTACTCGTTCCCCGGCATCAACGACTGCTACCACTGCCGGGCCGGCAGGCAGCGGGCGTTCCTGAACACCGCCTGGCTCAAGCAGGTCGGTCTGGCCATGCCGCAGACCACCGACGAGTTCCGCGAGGTGTTGCGGGCGTTCAAGAAGGCGGACCCGGCCGGCAAGGGCCGGACCATTCCGTTCGCCGGCTACAAGGACGCGCCGTTCGAGGCGTTCATCATGAACTCGTTCCTCTACACGCCGGTCGAGCCGTGGCTGGTGCTCAAGGACGGCAAGGTCGACGTCACGTTCGACAAGGACGAGTGGCGTGAGGGACTGAAGTACCTGAACGGCATGTACCGCGAGGGCCTGATCAGCCGGGACCTGTTCACCGCCGACGAGGACCAGTTGAAGCGCTACGGCAACGCGCCCGGCGGCCCGCTGATCGGGGGTGCGCGGGTGAACTACTGGGGCAACTTCGTCGACATCGACCAGAAGGATCCGAACGCCCGCTGGCGCCAGTACGACGTGATTCCGGCACTCGAAGGCCCGAACAAGGTCCGGTACACCGCCTGGGACTACCTCACGGTCGGCGTCGAGGTGGCGCACCTGGTCATCACCAAGAAGTGCGCCAAGCCGGAGCAGCTGGTCCAGTGGGCCGACGCCCAGTACGAGCTGGAGGCGATCCTGCGCGGGTACGGCGGTCCGGCGTACTCGTGGGCGAAGAAGGGCGAGCTCGGGATCAACGGCAAGCAGGCGATCTACGGGTTCGACGCCACCTGGAACTCGCAGAAGAACATCAACTGGAGCCAGGACAACCCGATGTACCGCTCCCAGGACTTCCGGCTGGGCGAGCGGGTGAACCCGAAGGACCTCACGTTCGAGCAGCCGCTCTACGGGCAGACCAAGGACAAGCTCTTCCCCTACAAGCAGCCGCAGGACCTGCAGTTCCCGCCGGTCACGCTGGACCAGGACCAAGCCGCGCAGGAGGCGGAGATCCGGACCAACCTCAAGGGGGAGGTGAACGGGTCCTTCGCCAAGTTCATGACCGGGCAACTCGACCCGAACGACGACGGCGCCTGGAACGACTACAAGGACCGCGTCGCGAAGATCGGCGTGAAGCCGTATCTGGACCTCCAGCAGGCCGCGTACGAGACGTACAACTCATGAGCGAGCGAAGCGAGTTCATCATCAAACTCAGCAGCAAATGCTCATCCGCGCCCGGAGCGAAGCGAGGACGTGGATGAGCGCCGGAACGACCTTGGCGCCGGACGAGGAGCGGCTCGGGGCCGGTGCGCCGATCCAGGACACCAAGAGCGACAAGATCGCTCTGGCCTGTATCTACACCGCCCTCGGGCTCTTCTGCCTGGCGGTGCTGTACCCGATCGTCTACGTCCTCAGTGCCTCCGTCAGCAACACCAAGCGGGTGTCCGCCGGCGAGGTGTGGCTGTGGCCGGTCGGGTTCACACTCGACGCGTACAAGGCGATCTTCGACTACAAGTCCATCGTCAGCGGCTTCGGCAACTCGGTGTTCTACGCGGTCGCCGGCGCTCTGGTGGCCACGATCCTCACGCTGCTCGCGGCGTACCCCTTGTCGCGGAAGGGGCTGCCGGGCAAGGGGATCATCATGGCGGCGTTCGTGTTCACGATGATGTTCAGCGGCGGCCTGATCCCGACGTACCTGGTGGTGCACGAGCTGGGGTTGCTGAACACCCGGTGGGCGATGATCCTGCCGACCGCGCTGGCGGTCTGGAACGTGATCATCACCCGGACCTACTTCATGGTGACGATCCCGGAAGAGCTGGTGGAGGCCGGGAAGGTGGACGGCTGCAGCGACTTCGGGTTCTTCTGGCGCGTCGTCCTGCCGTTGAGCAAGCCGATCATCGCCGTGAATCTGCTGTTCTACGCGGTCGGTTCGTGGAACTCGTTCTTCAACGCGCTGATCTACCTGACCAACGAGCACCTGTTCCCGCTGCAGGTGATCCTGCGGCAGATCCTGCTCCAGACCAAGGTCGACCCGTCCCAGATGCCCGACACCAGCAAGCTGGCGCAGATGCAGGAGTTGCAGCAGCAGCTGAAGTACTCGCTGATCGTGATCGGCATGATTCCGCCGCTGCTGGTGTACCCCTTCGTCCAGAAGCACTTCGTCAAGGGAGCCATGATCGGCTCCCTGAAGGGATGAGGCCCGATGGCCACAACAGAAACTGAGACGAGGTCGTCGGTCCGTTCGGCGGGCCACAAGCGCACCCGGGTGGCGAAGTCCAGGGTCGGTCTCGGGCTGCGGATGCGCCGCAACTGGCAGCTGTACGCGATGCTCGCGCTGCCGCTGATCTGGCTGGCGATCTTCGCGTACTGGCCGATGTACGGCGTGATCATCGCGTTCAAGGACTACAACGTGGTGTCCGGGATCTGGGGCAGCCCGTGGGCCGGGATGAAGTACTTCGACCGGTTCGTGGAGTCGTACCAGTTCTGGCGGCTGATCAAGAACACCGTGTACCTGCACGTCTACGAACTGGTTGCGACATTCCCGTTGCCGATCATCCTCGCGCTGTGCCTGAACACGGTCCGGAAGAAGTGGTTCAGCCGGTCGGCCCAGCTGATCACCTACGCGCCGCACTTCATCTCGACCGTGGTCGTGGTCGGTCTGCTCGTGGTCCTGACCAGCCCGAACACGGGTGTGACGAACAAGCTGATCGGGTTGTTCGGGTTCGGTCCGACCGATGTGATGGGCGATTCGGGCATGTTCCGGCATCTCTATGTCTGGTCGGGCGCCTGGCAGACGATGGGGTTCGCCGCGATCATCTATCTGGCGGCCCTGACCAGTGTTCCGCCGGAGCTGCACGAGGCGGCGATCGTGGACGGGGCGTCCCGGCTGCGGCGGATGTGGCACATCGACCTGCCGGCGATCGTGCCGGTCGCGGTGATCCTGCTGATCCTGGACATCGGCCGAATCCTGTCCGTCGGCTTCGAGAAGGTACTGCTGATGCAGAACAGCCTGAACCTCGATGTCGCGGAGGTGATCGACACCTACGTGTACAAGATCGGTCTGGCGTCGTCGGTGCCGCAGTTCAGTTATGCGACCGCGATCGGGTTGTTCCGATCGGTGATCGGGCTGGTGCTGCTGGTGCTGGCCAACACGTTCGCCCGGCGGTTCGCGAAATCAAGCTTGTGGTGAGTCGGCGGCCTGGCGGTGCAGTCCTGCCGCCAGGCCTGCCGACAGCAGGAGCGCGCAGGTGCTGGTCATCGCGGCCAGCACCTTCACGCCGTTCAGGCCGGTCGCGGTGCCGGTGCCGAGGATGATCCCGGCGGCCACCGCGAGCACCACCAGCCCGAGCCAGATCCCCAGTGCGGCGCGCTTCTCCTGCTGCGCGATCGCGGCGTACACGACCAGCTGCAGTACGGCGTACGCGGAACCGGAGACCGCGAACAGCCAGGTGTACGGACCGAGCGGCGCGTACTTCTCCTCGCCGCCGATGATCGCGACGACGAGATCGGGAAGGATCAGGGTGCCGATGACCGTGCACACACCGAGACCTGCGACAGCCGCGATCGCCTTGCGCAGCCGCAGGGTGTCACCCGGCGACTGTGCGAGTGTCGGGAACACCAGGACGATGACGAACTGCGGGAGGAACAGGCAGGCTTTCGCGATGATCACCCCGGCCGCGTAGTACCCGCTGTCCGTGCCGTCGAGCAAGGCGCGGGCGAACAACACGTCGGCGTTCGCGAGCGCGAAGAACGCCAGCAACGTGTGCGTGCCGTGCACGGTCTCCCGCAGTACCTCTTTGGTCTGGTCCTTGGTCGCGCCGGTCGATCCGCGGAGCGCGATGCGTCCGATCAGGACCGGTACGGCGGCACCGAGCGCGAGGCCGATCATCGCCGAGTCGAGCGACGGACGCACGAGCAGTGCGCCGCCGCCCAGGAGGAGGCGGCCGACACCGGTGGACAGGTAGATCGCGGCGAGCTCGGTCCAGCGTTTGCTGCCCTGGAGGACGCCGAGCTGGGACCCCATCACGGTCAGGCAGCCGAGTGTCGGGGCGAGCAGCAGGATCGAGACCACCGAGTCGATGTGCAGCAGCCACATGAACACCGGCGTGAGCACCAGGCAGACCGCGGTCAGTCCGAGTGCCGCGCGATTGCCCGCCTTCAGCATCGCGTCGGCCAGTGCTCCGGCGCCGGCACCGGAGTGTGTCGCGAGTTGACGGGCGCCGGCTGCCTGCAAGCCGAGTGAGGCGACGTTGCCGATCAGCAGCAGACCCAGCAAGGCCGTGAGGGCGCCGAACTGTTCCGGGACGAGCCGGTGCGTGCCGATGAGCGTGAAGCCGTAGGCGGCCACGTTCATGATCGCCATGGCGACGGCGACCACGGTGGCACGCCGCAGGAACGCCAGGCGCTTGGCATTCGGTGCATCGGCCGGAGTGGTGCCTGACGTCATTCGCTGCCTCGGATCGGTCGTGTGATGGTGCTCGACCTCACCGTACGGCTTGCGTCACCAGGGCCCCACATCGGCATCTACGAGGGCCCTTGTCAAGCGCTCGCGATTGCAGCAAGTGACGCTTGTGGCGCAGATCCGCGATCCGTCACGCTTCAGGAAACTCAAAGGGGCGGGGGCCTGACTGTGCGTTGGAGGGGTGGGGGCATGGTTGTGCGTCTGCTGGTCTCTCATGGGAAAAATCGCCGGCCGGCGGTACGCCGAGCGCCGATCGCACTCGCCGTACTGTTCGCTCTGGTACTCGGGTCGGCAGTCGTTCCACCGTCCGGCGCCAGCGCCGCGACCCCGGTCGGGGTTCTGACAGCCACGCAGCTGAACGACGCGTTCACGACGTACGGCGACACGTCCGGCGAGTGGAGCGGTGGGGACGGGACCGCGTCCGTTCCGCTGTCCGACGGACGCGTGGCCTGGTTGTTCTCCGACACCTACATCGGGACGGTGAACGCCGACGGCAGCCGTCCCGCGAACACCCCGATGATCAACAACTCGATCGTCCTGCAGACCGGGGTCGGCCTGCAGGACACGATCTTCGGAGGTACGGCGAGCGCTCCCGTCGCACTGATGCCGCAGTCCGCGACGGGGGACTTCTACTGGGTCGGTGACGGGACCGCGTCGGACGGCAAGCTGCGGGTCGTCTACAGCCGGTATGCCCGGTCCGGACAGGGCGCGCTGGACGTCAAGCTCGTAGGTACCAGCGTGGCGACCTTCGAAACGGTCGGATTCAGCCGGCAGTCGGTCGTGGACCTTCCCGTCGGCGACAAGATCGCGTGGGGTGTCGAACTCGTCGAGGACGGTCCGGTGACGTACGTCTACGGATCGGAGTACGTCGACGAGACGGGCCTGCGGTTCGCCCACCTGGCCCGAACCAACGCGGACCTGTCGGCTCCGCTGGAGTACTGGAACGGATCGGCGTGGGTCTCCGACGAGGCGTCCTCCGCGCGGATCGTGAGCGGCGTCGGAACGACCTTCGGCGTCCAGCGCATCGGCTCCGGCTGGGTGCTGGTCACGCAGCAGGGCAACGGCATCTTCCACCCGGACATGGTTGCCTACAGCGCCCCGTCGCCGACCGGGCCGTTCTCCGATCCGGTGGTCCTGTACCAGGCGCCGGAAGGCGCTGACGGCACCGGCAAGATCGTGTACGACGCCCATGTCCATCCGCAGTCGGCCGCCGGCGGGAAGTTGCTGTGGTCGTACAACGTCAACAGCCTCGACGGCACCGCGAACACTGCCGATGCCCACATCTATCGGCCGCGTTTCGTGGAGACCACCTGGCCGATGCCGGCTCCGGACCCGGCGACGGTACCGGGGCAGGTGACCGGACTGACCACCTCGCAGTCCGAGGACGGCAAGGTGTCCCTGACGTGGCAGCCGGTGGCCGGCGCGACGAAGTACTGGGTCTATCAGCGCAACGTGACCGACGGGCAGACCCACTTCGCCCGGGACGCGGTGGCCGTGACCGCGCCGTCGGCGGCGGCATCCCTGGTCCGGGACGGGAAGACGTACGAGTTCAAGGTCACGGCCGCGAACGGTGCCGGTGAGGGAACGGCGTCGGCAACCGCGAGTATCACGGTCCATCTCGTTCCGCCCGCGGCGCCTACCGGTGTGACGGCGGTGCCGAGCGGGGCGACCGGAGGGATCCGGGTGTCCTGGCAGGCCGTACCAGGCGCCTGGAACTACGAGATCTTCTACCGCGACACGACCGAGGGCGACGGCAGCTTCAAATCCGCGACGATGGTCGGCGCGGACGTCCGCGAGTTCTCCGTGACCGGGCTGAACGTCGACCATCCGCACGAGTTCTACGTGACGGCGAGGAGCGGCGGTGGCGAGTCCGCCCGGTCGACGGTGATCACGGCGACCCCGGTCGGCGTACCGCCACAGGCACCCGCGACCCTGACCGCGACCGCAGGGACCGACGGAACGATCACACTCAATTGGACCGCGTCGACGACACCTGGTGTCTGGTACTGGGTCTACCAGCGCGATGTCACCGCCGAGGAGCCGGAATTCGTCAAGCTGCCACTGCCGATCTCGCAGGGCACGACGATGGAGGCCGGGTTCCTTGCCAATGGCCACGTCTACGAGTTCGCCGTCACTGCCTATGACAACGGTGGCGAGTCGCCGCGCACCGCGGCGGTGGCCGCCACCTCGACCTATCCGGCGCTGGCACCGCCCACGGGCCTGGTGGCGACCGCCGGCAACGGTGAAGTGGCGCTCAAGTGGACGTCGCTCGGCGCGGACATCTGGTACTGGGTCTACCAGCGCGACGTCACCGACGGAGAAGCGGAGTTCACGAAGCTCCCGTTGCCGATCTCGTCCGGTTCGGCCATGACCGCCGGGTACCTGACCAACGGCCACGTCTACCAGTTCAAGGTGTCGGCTCTCGGGCCAGGTGGTGAAGGCCCGTTGTCGGCGGCGGTTTCGGCGACGCCGGTCTACCCGCCGCCCGCCGCGGTGACCGGCCTGACCGCGGCCGCTCAGACCGACGGCAGTATCAGGGTCAGCTGGACCGATCGCGTGGACACCTACTTCTGGATCTACCAGCGCGACGTGACCGCCGGCGGATCGTTCGTCAGACTGCAGTACCCGACGCAAGGTTCCAGCTTCAGTGCGACCGGGTTGACGAACGGGCACGTCTACGAGTTCAAGGTGCAGCCGAACGCGTACGGCCAGGACGGCCCGATCAGCTCGGCCGTTGCGGCGAAGTCGACGTACGCACCGCCGCCGGCGCCGACCGGCCTGGTCGCCCGGGCGATGGGGAACGCCACCATCCGGCTGGACTGGAACGGGGCGGCCGGAGTCACCTTCTGGGTCTACCAGCGCGACGTCACGGCCGGTGAGACGACGTTCGTCAAGCTCGGTCTGCCGAGTCTGGACAAGACCGCGGAGCTCGGGCTGATGAAGTCCGGGCACAAGTACGAGTTCAAGATCGCGGCCCAGAACCAAGGCGGCACCAGCCCCTTCTCCAACGTGGCCTCCGCGACGTCGTACGGCGGTCTGCCGGCGGCCCCGACGAACCTGTCGGCGGTGGCGCAGGACGGCAAGGTGAAGCTGTCGTGGAGCGCGAGTACGACGGCGGGTGTGCAGTACATCGTCTACCAGCGCGACGTGACGTCGGGTGATCCGTGGGACCGCTTGCCGTTGCCGATCACCGCGACCACGATGACCGCGGGGTATCTGATGAACGGCCACACGTACGCGTTCCGGGTCACCGCGCAGAACGGGATCGGTGAGAGCGGTGGTACGAACACGGTGCAGGCCCGGCCGATGCCGCCGCTGCCGACAGCTCCGGCGAGCCTGACCGCGGACGCAGGCGACGGAACGGTCTTCCTCGACTGGTCCGCGAGTACTCCGTCGGACGTCTTCTACTTCGTCGAGATGCGTCCCGCCGGCGGCACCTGGCGACGGATGCCGTACCCGGTCAGCGGTACGTCGTTGCGGGTCAACTGGCTGCGCAACACGGTCAGGTACGAGTTCCGCGTCTACGCCAACAACATGACCGGAAACTCGGCGATGTCACCGGTGGCCAGTGCGCGTCCGATGCCGCCGTTCCCGACCGCTCCGGCGTCCCTGGTCGCAACGGCAGGCGACCGGACGGTCAAGCTCGACTGGTCGGCGAGCAGCGTGTCCGGCGTGTACTACTGGCTCGAGTTCCGGCAGTCCGGACAGCAATGGACCCGGGCCGGGTGGCCCGTCGTCGGCCAGACCTGGATCAATTTCGGGCCGCTGATCAACAACAAGCGGTACGAGTTCCGGATCAGAGCGGCGAACGAGTCCGGGGTCTCGGCCCCGTCGCCCGTCGCGGCGGCGACCCCGATCCCGCCGGTTCCGGTGGCGCCGACGATCTCCTGGGTCACGGAGTACAACGGCTACTTCGAGTTCTACTGGAGCGACGCGACGGTCGAGCCGAACCTGTGGGAGATCCGCTACAAGAATCGCCTGACCGGAGAGATCACCAGCGGGTGGTCCCTGATGGAGAAACGAGCGAAGCTCAGCACACCGGTCGAGCAGTACGAGATCCTGGTGCGGAGCCGGAACTCACGCGGCTGGGGACCGTGGTCGGCGCCGAAGTACGCGGTCTCGGAGACTCGCTGGTTCCCGAGTTTCTGGTACGACCGGCCAGGGAACAACGACGTGAACAGGATCGCCCTGGACCTCATCGGCGGCCGGGAGTGCAAGATGTCCTCGCGGCAGATCGTCTGCTTCTACACCGATCTGACCAACCACCAGCAGCGGCCGATGACGCTTGGCGACTACCTTGGCTATCCGTGGGGCGAGAGTACGTGGGACTACCAGTTGAAGTGTGATGCCCAGGACGCTGCGGGGCTCGCACAGCAGAGTGGTTCGGCGGCCGGTATCAAGTACGGCCCGCATCTGCCGTGGCACGAGGCGGTGCATTCCGACCAGTGGGCACGGTGGGGCTGGAAGTTCGCGGCCATGTACGCGGCCGCACAGGGGATCGCGAACGCGTACGGCGGGCCGAACAAGTTCGAGGTGGACGCGAACATCTGGTGGGGCGGCTACGAGGTCTGGCCCGGACTTCCCGACACCTGCGACCGGCGCCGATGAACAGGAAGCGTCTGTGGCTGAGGTTGCTCGTTGCGGTGGTTGTCGTCCTGGCCGGCGTCGGCTCCACGTCGGAGGCGGTTGCGGGCGAGTCGACGGCCGGCCAGGCAACCACGTTGGTGACGGATCCGGCGGCGCTGGTCAATCCGATGATCGGGACCAAGCAGACGGTGGGGCAGGAGGGCAACGCCGGCAACACGTTCCCGGGGCCGGCCATGCCGTTCGGCATGGTGCAGTGGGGACCGGACACCTCGCCGCGCTGGCCGGGCGGTGATTACGACTACGGTGCGACGGCCCTGGCCGGCTTCGGGATGACACGGATGAGCGGCGCCGGCTGCGGGGCGTACGGCGATCTGCCCTTCCTACCCGTCACCGGTACGGTGCCTGCGGACAAGAACAATGCGACGGTCGGGTTCACGCATGCACAAGAGACCGCGCGCACCGGCTACTACGGGTTGACTCTGGCCAACAACGTCCGGGTCGAGCTGACCACCGGCCTCCGGTCGGGCCTCGGCAGGTTCACGTTCCCGGCTGCAACGGCGGCCACGCTGCTGATCAAGGCAGCTGGAGGTGCTGCGGCGTCCGAAGCCGGGATCTCCGCGGTCAGCACGACCGAGGTGACGGGCTGGACCGGCGCCGGGGCGTTCTGTGCCCGGGGCAACCATTACCGGCTCTACTACGCGGTGAAGTTCGACAAGGCGTTCACGGCGTCGTCGAAGTGGACCGGGCAGTGGCCATGGGTCACCGGGGACGGTGGCATCGCCCTCACCTTTCCGGCCGGTACGGTGGTGAAGGCGAAGGTGGGGATCTCGTTCGTCAGCGTCGCCAATGCGCAGGCCAACCGCGACAGTTTGTCCAGCTGGGATCTGGCCGTGGTCGAGCAGGCTGCCAGAACCGCGTGGAACGGGCTGCTGACCGGTGTGCAGATCGGCGGCGGCACCCTCGACGCGCAGAAGACGTTCTACACCGCGCTCTACCACTCGCTGCTGCATCCCAACGTGTTCAGCGACTCGAACGGCCAGTACATCGGCTTCGACAAGACCGTACGGACGGTGCCGGCCGGGCAGTCGGCGGTGTATGCCAACTTCTCCGGCTGGGACACCTACCGATCACAGCTGCAGTTGAGCGCGCTGGTGGCGCCCGCGCAGACCTCGGACATGGTCCGGTCCCTGCTGCTCGCGTACGACCAGTCGGGACGCCTGCCGAAGTGGCCGGTGGCCAACGGCGAGACCTTCATGATGGTCGGCGACCCGGCGCTGCCGCTGATCGCGTCGGCCTACGCTTTCGGCGCCAGGAACTTCGACACCGCGAAGGCGCTGACCGCGATGGTCGACCAGGCCACCGGTCGCTCGGACATCCGGCCGGGGACCGGGTACCTCGATACGCACGGCTACCTGCCGACCGACGGTGCGTACGACTGCTGTGAGCACACCGGCACGGTGTCGACCTCACTCGAGTACGGCGTCGCGGACTTCGCGCTCTCGGCCTTCGCGGCGGCGCGCGGCGACCGCGCCGTACAAGCGAAGTTCCTCGACCGGGCGCAGGGATGGCAGTACCTGCTCAATCCGCAGAGCGGCTTCATCCAGCCGCGCCGCTCGAGCGGAGTCTGGAAGGAGAACTTCGATCCGACCGACTTCTCCTTCGACGACTGGGCCGAGGGCAACTCCTGGAAGTACACGCCGATGGTTCCGTTCAACGCCGCCGGACTGATCTCCGCGAAGGGCGGAGCGGCGGCGATGAGTCAGTACCTGGACACACATTTCCAGAAGCTGAACGAGATCGCCGGCCCGTACGCCTGGATGGGCAACGAGCCGAGTTTCGGCACGCCGTGGCTGTACAACTACACGGGGCAGCCCTACAAGACCCAGCAGGTCGTACGCCGGATCCAGACCGAACTGTTCGGCAACAAGCCCGACGGCCTGGCCGGCAACGACGACCTCGGCTCGCTGTCGTCCTGGTACGTCTGGTCGGCTCTGGGCTTGTATCCAGCGGTTCCCGGGACGGCGGACCTGGTGCTCGGAAGCCCGGTGTTCCCCGAGGCAGCGATTCGTCTGCAGGGTGGCAAGACGCTCACGATCAGCGCTCCGGCCGCGGCGGCGGGGTCGCCGTACGTTCAGAGCATGTCCGTCAACGGTGCGGACTGGAACAAGTCCTTCCTCCCGCCGGGGATGCTGTCGACGGGTGGGGCGGTGACGGTGGCTCTGGGCAGCACGCCCAACACCGGCTGGGCCTCGACCCCGGATGCCGCGCCTCCGTCGTACTCGTCCGACGCCGTCGCCCTCGCCAACAGCAACGGAACGAGTAACGACGCCGCGCCGGGTGAAGCCAACTACGACCAGTTCGGGTCGGGGTACTCGGTCCAGGCTCTGCAGGCGACGGGAGTGGTCGCCGGCAGCAAGCTGGTTGCTGAGGGCATCGACTATGTCTGGCCGAACGTCCGGTCGGGCCGGCCCGACAACGTCCTTGCGGCCGGACAGACCGTGACCGTCTCGGGTCCGCCCGGGGCGAACCGGATCGGTTTCCTCGGCAGCAGCGAGGGCAGCCTCGACGGTGCCGCCGGTGCGGCAACCATCACGTACGCCGACGGGACCAGCCAGCAGGTCGACGTCGGATTCAGCGACTGGACGCTGGCGGGCGGCGCCGTTGCCAAGCGGAGCGACAACGTGGTCGCCGCCGACATGCCGTACCGGAACAACTACTGGGCCGGCGGACCGGAACAGGTCAGGACGTATCTGTACTCGACCTCCTTCGCTGTCGACCCGGCGAAGACTGTCATCAGTGTCACACTGCCGGCCACGCCGGCGACCGGCCGGTTGCACATCTTCGACATCGGGTTCTCCGGCCACCGGGCCAACGCGGGAGTCAGTGACGACACGAAGCTCGGCACTGCCGACTTCGACAACGGAGCGGCCGGCTACTCGCGGCAGGCGCTCGCTGCGGCAGGGCTCACCGCGGGCCGGCAGATCGTCCATAACGGCGTCCAGTACGTGTGGCCGGCCACGGCAGCGGGGGACCGGGACAACTACGTCGCCCAGGGACAGTCGATCCCCCTCGCTCCGGTCGCAGGTGCGACGAAGCTCGGTCTCATGGGTGCGGCCGAAGGCTGGCCGACCGGCGTTTCGGGGTCGGGGACGGTCGTCTACACCGACGGAACCCGGCAGGCTGTCACGATCGGCTTCACCGACTGGACCCGCGGCGGTGGCGGACAGCCGATCGGGCACGGCAACACAGTCGTCGCCCAGATGCCGTACCGTCACTGGGCTCCGGTCGGGACGGAGCAGATCACCACGTATGTCTACGCGACGACGCTGCCGCTGACGCCTGGCAAGACTCCCCAGGCGATCGAGCTACCACCGCCGAGTGGCGGATTCGGGCGCATCCATGTCTTTGCCGCCGGGACCGGCTGACAGTGGCGGGAAGGGGATCCATCACCAAGCGGTAACGAAGTCGGTCAGGAGCCGCCGGATCCGTTAATGTCCGGCCGGTGAGGAGGCTGAAGGCTGGGAGTTCGGAGCAGGTCGTCTGGCGGGCACGGCTCGTCCTGGGATGCCTTGCTCTGATCGCTCTGTGCTTTCAGCGTGCTCCCGGTCAGATCGTTCCGGATCGCCGGCTCGAGCTGACGGCCGGGCCGGGCGGGTTCCTGTCGCGTGCACTCCACCTGTGGGATCCGCACACGGCGTTCGGTCAGCTGCAGAGCGACGCCTACGGCTACCTGTTTCCGATGGGGCCGTTCCACTGGTTGCTGGACACGCTGTCGGTGCCGGACTGGATCACGCAGCGCCTGTGGTGGTCGCTGGTCCTGTGCGTCGCGTTCCTCGGCATCTGGAAGTTGTGCAACGTCCTGCAGTACGGCGTGCCTTGGACACGGCTCGCCGTCGCCCTGCTGTACGCCGTCGTGCCACTGGCGTTCGGCGGGCTCCCCATCGAGGTGTGGCCGCTGGCTATGGCCCCGTGGGTACTACTGCCACTCGTCGCACCAGGCACCCGCTCCGGCTGGTGGCGGGTCAGCTGGTCGGCCGTCGCGTTCGCGCTGATCGGCGGCGCCAACCCGGTGGCCGGCGTCGCGACCCTCGTCGTACCGGCCGTCTGGCTCGTGTCGCGCGGGAGGTGGAAGCTGACTGTCGCGTGGCTGGGCTTCGTCGTCGCAGCGTCGATCTGGTGGCTGGTCCCACTGCTGATGCAGTTCCGGTACGGCGCTGCGCCGCAGAGCCCGCGCTGGGTACCGGTCGCTGCTGCGGTGGTCGGCGTGCCGCTCGCACTGGCCGCGGCGCATTACCTGCGTCGTCTGACGAACCTGTCCGTCTCGCGAGGCGTCCACCGCCGCGTCGTACCTGTTCTGGTCACCTGTCTGGCTGTGGCCGCCGCCCTGCCCGTGATGCTCGCCCGACCGGACGGGGCGTTCGCAGCGATCCCACAGCACTGGGAGGACGCGGCCAGCTGGTTGGACGAGCAGACCACGCCCGGCAGCGTGCTGGTGCTGTCCAGCTCCAGCGAACCGCTCGCCGCCCTGGTGAACCGCCCACTGGCCGCGCTCACCAATGACATGCGCAGCCGTATCGACTCTGGCGTCGGTGACCCCGCGCTGCGTCAGGAGCTGACCCGCGACGGCATCCGGTACGTCGTCGTGCGCAACGACGTACCGGATGACACGCCGTCGTTGGCGATCCACGAGAGCCTGGCCGACTCCGGCATCGGGAGGGTGGCGTACTTCGGACCGCCTGGACAGTCCAGCCCGCCGTACCCGAGCGTGGAGATCTACGACGTCGGAGCGACCACACCGGGTCGGCTGATCCCGCGGTCGCGGCTCGTAGCGGTCGGCGGCACCGCTGACGACGTACCGACGGTGGTGACCGCGCTCGGTGGCCAGGGCGCGGCCGTACTGCGGGCAGACGCCAACGGCAAGCTGGACGACCTGCCACTGATCGCGACCGACAGCCAGCAGACTGATGGACAGCCGAGTGCAGTAGTACTGCGCAACGCCCAGATCGGCCGGTCCGCCTGTCTGCACGTCGGCGCGCGGGCCCTGTGCAGTCAGGACCAGGCGAAGGACTCCGCCGAGCCGAACGGCCTGTCCCGCAGCGTGCAGCTCCCGCAGGCCGCGACGTACCAGCTGCGCGGGACGGCCCTGCCGCGGGACGGCGAGGCGCTCGAACGGCTGCTGTCGGTGCCGGGAGCGATCACCGCGACGGCGTCGTCGCGGGCGGTCGCCGCGCCGGAGGGACGGCCGGATGCCGCGGTCGACCGCGATCTCGGCACCGGTTGGCTGGCCGCGCCGGACGACCCGGCGCCGAGCCTGACGCTGAAGTTGCCTGTAGCAAGTGACGTGCACGGGCTGCGGTTCCAGGCGTACCTGAACGGCTCCCGGCCGGCAGAGGTCGTGCTGTACTTCGACGGCGGCGCGCCGCTCCCTGCCACGGTCGACGCCGGCGGGTACGTCCGGTTCGCGACGAGACACACGCGGACCGTCAGGATCGACTTCACCGCGACGAAGCCGCTGCAGGACGCGCGGACCAGTCCGGTCGGCGTGACCGAGGTCGAGGTGCTCGGTGCGGACGAGCTGCGCAAGGCGGTCGCTCCGCAGCGCCGGATTCCGGCGTACTGCGGCAACGGGCCGACGGTCCGCGTCGACGGCGTACCGGCACGGACACAGGTCGCGGCGACCATGCGGGACCTGCTGCAGCGACGGCAGGTGACGTTCAGCCTGTGCGGCCAGATGTCGACCATCCCGCTGCGGTCCGGGCTCCACCAGGTGGAGGTGCACGCGAACGGTGGGCTGGTGCCGATCGAGACCACGCTGGCGAAGGCAGGGTTCGGGGACGTGTCCGTGACACCGGTGCAGGGTGTGGACGTGTGGCGTCCGAACCCGACCGAGCTGACGGTCGAGGTGCCTGGTGCGGACGAGCAGTCCGTGCTGGCAGTCGCGCAGAACTACAACGAGGGCTGGGAAGCGTACGACGGCAGCGGCCAGAAGCTCACGCCGATCCGGATCGGCGGCTGGCAGCAGGGCTGGGTACTGCCGGCCGGGCCGGAGCAGGTGGTCACGGCAAGCTTCCTGCCGGACAGGACCTACCGCGCCGGGCTGCTGCTCGGGCTGATCGCGTTGCTCTCGGTCTTGGCCACCGCCGCGTTCTTCACCACAGGCCGTTCGATCAGGCGGTAGCTGACTGCGGCCAGAACAACAGAGGCCAGCAGCGTCACGGGCAGCTGTACGGCGAACGGGCCGTCGAGCAGGCCCAGTACGACGAACTGGTAAGCGACAACGCCGTACGAGAGCTGTGCGGCGAGTTGCGCCGGGCGACTGCCTAGCACGCGGACTGTTCCGGCTGTGGGCGTGAGGACCGGGAAGAGCACACAGGCGACGACGACTGTGTAGAGCAGGCTCTTGGTGAGGGCCTGTGCCGCAGTGGGGGTGGAGTGGTCGTACGGTCCGGCGATTGGGGTTGCCGTGATCAGCAGGAGTGCTGCGGCGATTCCCCAGAGTGTGCCGGGGACTCTGGTCAGCGTGTCGAGTGTTGACGGGCCAAGCCGACCTGTGGCGCGGGCGACCTGCCAGAGCGCCATACCCATACCGACGGCGAACCAGCCGAGGTACCCGGGCAGCCAGAGCCCTGCCGCCGGATGACCGGTTGCCATGACGGCGGCCATCCACACCGGTCCGAGTGCGGTCAGCGCGACCAAGACGAGGAGCCGCCACCGGACACTGCGGCGGGTGGGACGCTCGTACCCGGTCAGCAGCCGTCCTAGACCGGGCAGGAGCAGGTAGAACGGGAGAGGCGTCAGGACCGCCCAGCGGAGGTACGTGGTCGCCGGGTGCGGGACGAGGACGATCGACAGTACGACGGCGACCAGTAGTGCCGGGAGGATGCGTAGTGCGCGGCTGCGCAGGTACGGGAGGGTGAGCGGCGGCAGCGTGCCGGAGAACCACGCCAGTACGTGCGGCCGGTAGAGGAGGAACCCGGAGATCGCACAGAAGATCGCCCAGCCGACGTCCAGCCGGGACACGACCCCGGCGAACGGCGCCTGCGTGTGCAGACCGACCTGTGACACCACCACTGCGAGTGCGGCAATCACTCGCAGTCCGTCCACTGCGGGGAATCGGGTCATGCGGGCTGTCCTTTGCGGGCGGTCCAGATGGCTGTGCCGGGGACGAGGGGTCCACGCTCGGGTCCCCAGCCGCCCCAGACGAGCTGGTGCCCGGCCGGCCATTCCGGTTCGAGCAGGTCGTCGACGACGAATCCGGCGCCGGTCAGCTCCCGGATCCAGTCCCCGGTGGTGCGGTGGTGCTCGGCGTACACCGGCGTACCGGACGCGTCGACCTCGACGTACGGCGTCCGGTCGAAGTAGGAGTGGGTGATGCGCAGACCGGCGGCCGACGGGTCGTCGGGCATCGTCCAGCGGAACGGGTGCGTCACCGAGAAGACCAGAAGGCCCCCGGGCTTCAGGACGCGCGCGATCTCGCGGAACGCCGTACCGACGTCGGCCACGAACGGGAGCGCGCCAAAGGCAGAGCAGACGATGTCGAAGGTGCTGTCGCGGTAGGGGAGTGCGACGGCGTCAGCGGCGACGGTGCGGACCGCTGTGCCGGTGCGTACGTCGAGTTCGTGAGCGATCCGGAGCTGCTCGATCGAGATGTCGAAGGCAACCACATCCGCGCCCTGCCCGACGAGCCAGCGCGAGCACTGGGCCGCACCGCAGCCGACCTCGAGGATCCGCTTGCCGCGCACCGGCCCGAGCAGCTGGGCCGCTTCCTCGTCGACGCCCTCCGGACACCAGACGAACCGGTCGTCACCGAGGAAGTCACCGTGCTCGGCCAGGTACTCCGCAGCGGCCCCGTCCCAATACGTCCGGCTGGCACGTGACGTCTGAGCTTCCGTCAGCTCAACCCTCCGCGGCTCGACCACCGGCCTACCCTAGAGGACCCCGGAGTCTGCAGCCTCCGAGGTCCTGGATCAGCTGTCCAGCTTGCTGTCGGCGTACACGGTCATGGCGTCGCGCAGGTACTCGACCAGTGCGTCGTCGCCGCTGCCGATGTTCTGCCGGAACCGCTCGTCGTCGACGTACATCTGCCCGAGTCCCTTGTACGCCTCACGTGTGGGCGTCCAGAACAGACAGGTGACCTCGTAGTGCAGCTGGATCAGCTCCTGCACACTCAGGTCGGTCACTGCGACCCCTTCCGCCTTCAGCGCGGCCAGCCCCTCGTGGACCCGTGGGTAGCCGGTCCGAGCCTTCTCTGCGTCCGCCTCGGTCCAGCCGCGCATCCGCTGGTAGCTGGCATCCACTGCCTCGTCGCCCCAGCGCTCGCGCGCCTCGGCCTCGTACGGGTTGCGTTCGAATCCTTCGAAGACCTTCTCCGGTGACATCTCTCCTCCTCTCTTCAGGTTGTCGATGGTGGCGTCGACGGTCTGCACCAGCCGGCCCAGGCGCAGCTGCTCCTTGACCAGCCACTCCTTGTGCTTGGCGAGTACCTCGATCGCGTCCTGCTCGTCCCGGTGCGCGATCACCTCGCCGACCACGTCCAGACTCAGCCCGAGGTCCCGGAGCAGGAGGATCTGCTGCAACCGCAGCAGCTGCTCCTGCTCGTAGTACCGCCGGCCGTTGGGCGCGACCCTGGCCGGCACCAGCAGGCCGATGGAGTGGTAGTGCCGGAGCGTGCGTGAGGTGACACCGGAGGACCGGGCCACCTGCGCGATCGACCACGCCATCGAACTGCTCCTTTCCGTCGACGTCCCCGACGGTAGATGTTGCCGCTACGTCAACTTCAAGCCGAATTGTCGAGGGAATGCGGCAGGATGCGGAAGCATGACTGATTTCGCGGCCAGTGCCGTTCCGCTGAGCGGTGGGTACGGCGGGCAGACGTTCGCGGTGAGCGCCGGCGACGAGGACGCGGTCATCAAGTTCTACGCGCGGGACCCCGAGCGGGCCGCCGTCGACGCGTCGCTGCTCGAGCTGGTGCACGGACTGCTGCCGGTGCCGCGAGTGCTTGATCTCAAGCGCGACGGGTCCTTCGAGGACCCGCCGTACCTGCTGACCGAGCGGCTGCCGGGGATCAACCTGCAGGTCTTCCTCGAGTCGGCGACGGACGAGCAGAGGCAGCGGGTCGGGACGCAGCTGGGGGAGTTGCTGGCGCGGCTGAGCGGGATGCCGTACCTGAAGGCCGGGATGTTCCGGGGCGGTGAGCTGACGGTCGAGCCGTTCGGGTTCGGCGACCTGGCGGAGTACGTCGCGGGGCTTCGGCTCGGGTTCGACGACCGGCAGCGGGAGGGTTTCGCCGCGGTGATCGACGAGGCGGAGGACGTGCTGGCCGACGGCGTGCACCGGGTCTGCCTCGTGCACAGCGACTTCAACCCGAAGAACCTGCTGGTCGACCCGGAGACGGCGCGGATCACCGGGCTGATCGACTGGGAGTTCGCGCACACAGGTTCGCCGTACGCCGATCTGGGCAACCTGCTCCGCTTCTCCGAGGACCAGGTATTGGCCGGGGCGGTGCTGGCGGTGTTGCGGGATATGGGGCTGGGGGAGCGGCTGGTGGACCTGGGCCGGGCGGCCGATCTGTGGGCGCTGCTCGACCTCGCGGAGCGGGCCGCCGAGCACGAGATCGCGGCGGCCGCGCACCGTCTGGTCTCTCGAATGGCGGACACGGGCACGCTCGCCGGAGGCCGTCCGGCCCTGGACGTCGTACATTGAGATCAGCGGCACGTCGGGAGACCTCGGCGGGCGGCCGGCCGTGTGTGGACGCGGGCCGGGTGCCCCAGGTTGTGCTGTCTTCGTCAAGACCGGTATTCTGTGAGATGCGCTATGGGCCCGCGCGACCTCAGACGGAGCAGGCTCGTGCTCGCAGCAGTCGGTGGTGAATCTGTGCTCTTCAGGCAATCCAGCGGTTTGATGCGATCCAACGGTTCATGACGCGACCGCACAACACCACCAGTCCACGGAGCAACCCACCACATGACGGCCAGCATCGAGGCACCTCTCGACCCCGCAGTGCGCACCACCCCGCAGGTAGCGGTCAATGACATCGGGTCGGAGGAAGACTTCCTCGCGGCGATCGATCAGACCATCAAGTACTTCAACGACGGCGACATCGTCGAGGGCACCATCGTCAAGGTCGACCGGGACGAGGTCCTGCTCGACATCGGTTACAAGACCGAAGGCGTGATTCCCTCCCGCGAGCTGTCGATCAAGCACGACGTCGACCCGAACGAGGTCGTCAACGTCGGCGACCACGTCGAGGCCCTGGTTCTCCAGAAGGAGGACAAGGAAGGCCGTCTGATCCTCTCGAAGAAGCGCGCCCAGTACGAGAAGGCCTGGGGCACGATCGAGAAGATCAAGGAAGAGGACGGCGTCGTCACCGGCACCGTCATCGAGGTCGTCAAGGGTGGTCTCATCCTGGACATCGGCCTCCGTGGCTTCCTGCCGGCCTCGCTCGTCGAGATGCGCCGGGTCCGCGACCTCCAGCCGTACGTCGGCCAGGAGATCGAGGCCAAGATCATCGAGCTGGACAAGAACCGCAACAACGTGGTCCTGTCCCGCCGGGCGTGGCTGGAGCAGACGCAGTCCGAGGTGCGGATGAACTTCCTCACCCAGCTGCAGAAGGGCCAGATCCGCAAGGGCGTCGTGTCCTCGATCGTCAACTTCGGTGCGTTCGTGGACCTCGGCGGCGTCGACGGTCTGGTGCACGTCTCCGAGCTGTCCTGGAAGCACATCGACCACCCGACCGAGGTCGTCGAGGTCGGCCAGGAGGTCACGGTCGAGGTGCTGGACGTCGACATGGACCGCGAGCGCGTCTCGCTGTCGCTGAAGGCGACCCAGGAAGACCCGTGGCAGCAGTTCGCCCGGACCCACCAGATGGGCCAGATCGTGCCCGGCAAGGTCACCAAGCTGGTTCCGTTCGGTGCGTTCGTCCGCGTGGAGGAGGGCATCGAGGGTCTGGTGCACATCTCCGAGCTGGCCGAGCGGCACGTCGAGATCCCGGAGCAGGTCGTCCAGGTCAACGACGACGTCATGGTCAAGATCATCGACATCGACCTGGAGCGGCGCCGGATCTCGCTGTCGCTCAAGCAGGCCAACGAGGGTGTGGACCCGGTCTCGGACGACTTCGACCCGACGCTCTACGGCATGACGGCGACGTACGACGACCAGGGCAACTACATCTACCCGGAGGGCTTCGACCCGGAGACGGGCGAGTGGCTCGAGGGCTTCGACGCGCAGCGCGAGGAGTGGGAGCGGCAGTACGCCGAGGCCCACACGCGCTGGGAGGCCCACAAGAAGCAGATCGAGGACGCCAAGACGGCGGACGTCGAGGCCGGCGAGGCATCGACGTACTCCTCGGCCTCCGGCGGCTCTGCCCCGAAGGACGACGCTCCCGTCGAGGGCGCGCTCGCTTCCGACGAGGCACTGCAGGCGCTCCGCGAGAAGCTGACCGGCCAGGGCTGATTCATCCTGAACCGGTAGCAGCAGCACTCGAGACCCCCGCATCCCCGTACTGGATGCGGGGGTCTCGCACGTCTACGACGCATTGACCGTCGCGGTGGCGACTCATAGCGTCGGGACGAGGCCCGTGATCCGATGCTCCGGGTCTGTCTCAAGGGGGGCCTATCGTGGCCAGAAAGCGCATTGTCCTGTCCCGCGCCAGAATTGCGGTCGGAGCGATTCTGATGCTCGCGCTGCTCACACCGGCCAACGGCGCCGCGGACGCTGCACCGAGCGGCCCAGCCGCGACCAGTGACAACGCAGTGGTCAGGTGGAACGCCACCGCAGCGACCGCCGCACTCGCGACGCATCTCGCGCCGACCGACAATCCGCTGCACGAGTCGCGCATGTACGCGATGATGCACATCGCCATCCACGACGCGCTGAATGCCATCCAACCGCGCTCACAGGCCTATGCATTCCACGGCCGCGCGCGAGGTGCGTCCCCGCAGGCTGCGGTTGCTGCTGCCGCGAGGACCGCGCTGGTCGGTGCGCTGACGGACCTCACCCCACCGTTCACCGACACGAGCGCCGCCATCGCCGGCGTCGAGACGGCGTACGCGGCGGAACTGGCGACGATTCCGGACAGCGCAGCGAAGCTGGCCGGTGTCGCACTCGGCAAGAAGTCGGCGTACACGATCCTTGCCAAGCGTGCGGACGACGGGGCGTCCGAGGTGCCGCTGATCGTCTCCGACTTCCCGCAAGGCGTGGACCCCGGCGAGTACCGATTCACTCCTGGTACGCCGTTCGCCTTCGCCCCCACCTGGGGAGAGGTGAAACCCTTCGCGCTCCGGTCGGTCAAGCAGTTCCCAGTGGAACCGCCGTTCGCGCTCGACTCGGCCGAGTACGCCGCCGACTACAACGAGGTGAAACGTCTAGGCGGTGACGGCGTGACCACGCCCAGTGCCCGGACCGCCGACGAGACCGAGCTGGCCCGGTTCTGGGTGGAGAGCTCGCCGCTGATGTGGAACCGGCTTGCCCGCCAGTTGGCGACCGGCCGGCATCTGGATCTCTGGCAGAGCGCGCGCCTGTTCGGCCTGCTCGATCTGGCCCTGACCGACGGCTACATCGCGACCTTCGCCGTGAAGTACAAGCTGCTGTTCTGGCGGCCGGTGACCGCGATCCCGCTGGGCGCAACGGACGGCAACGACGCCACCGCGCCGGACCCGACCTGGACCCCGCTGGTGACCACACCGCCGATCCCCGAGCACGACTCCGGCCACAGCGTCGAGGGCGGCGCGGCGGCCGCCGTACTCCGAGGGTTCTTCAAGACCGACCGGATGGACTTCTCGCTGTGCAGCTTCACCGTGTTGCCCGGTAGCACCTGCACCGACGCCAACCAGGTGGTGCGTCACTTCAGCGGGTTCTCGCAGGCTTCTGCCGAGAACGCCCGCTCACGAGTCCTGGTCGGGTTCCATTTCAAGCACGCCACGACCGAAGGCGAGAAGCACGGAACGAAGATCGGCCAGCTTGTCGTCCGCAACTACCTGCAACCGCGCCACTAGCCGGACTGGCCTCCCGCACCCTGACTGGGTGCGGGAGGCCGGTCGGTGGTGAGTAGTTGGGCCAGAGTTGTGCGGTTGAGGTTGTCCGAGCCGGGCATTCCGGTCTCGTCGAGGATGTTGAGGGCGAGTTGCCAGTGGTGGTGGGCTTCTGGGGTGTTGCCGCGGGAGTGGACGGCGTGGCCCAGGTTGGTCAGGGCGCAGACCTCTGACCAGCGGTCTTCCAGGTCGCGGCTGAGGTCCAGCGCCTCTGCGGCGGTGCGCTCCGCGTCGTTGTGGTCGCCGTGGCCGAGTAGTGCGGTGGCTAGGGTGTTGAGGGCGAAAGCCTCGGCGCGGCGTTCGTCGGCGACTCGGTTCAGAGTGACGGCCTCGCGTGCGGCCTCGACCGCTTCTTGGTGGCGGTTGGCGAGTAGGTAGGTCTCGGCGACGTTCGCTTGGTTTCGCGCGACCCCGGCCGTGTCGTTCAGTGGCTCGAGGACGTCGATCGCGGCGCGGTGGTGGCGGACGGACGCGTCGGTGTCGCCCCAGCGGCGGTACAGCCGGCCCAGGTCGGTCAGGGCCGAGCCTCGGCCGTGGTCGTTGCCGAGCAGCTCGAACAGCCGCAGCGCCTCGTCCAGGTGCTTGCAGGCACGGTCCAGGTCGGAGCGGAACAGGTACGCGCGACCGACGGCGTGCGCCGTCACCGCCTCGGCGTCACCGTCGCCCGTACGACGGGCTGCGTCGAGCGCCAGGCACTGGATCTCGAACAGGTCGTCGAGGGCGCGCAGGTACATGAGGTACGGCCAGAGCGCATGCGCGAGCCGGTACGCCGCTCTGTCGTGCCCCTGCGCGACAGCAGTGCGCACCGCCGCGACCAGGCCCTGCCGCTCGTCGGTGAACCAGTCGACGGCCTGCCGCGCGGTGTCGAAGACCATCGGCTCGACACCTGCCGCAGGCCGACCGAAATCGAGGAGCGGTTCCGACTTCTCCAGCGCGACCTTGCCGTTCAGCGCCGAATGCGCGTACCAGTCCAGCAGCCGCGTCTGCGCTGCGGTGCTCTCCGTCGTGTCCTCGAACTCCTGCACGAGCCGGACGGAGTACTCAGCCAGCAGATCGTGCAGTTGGTACCTGTCTCCGGGCTGCTCGAGCAGATGCGCGCCGACGAGCTGGCCGAGGGACCGTCGCGTCTCCTCGGGCGGTACGGCGAGCAGCGCGCTAACAGCCTCCAGACTCGTGTCGGGACCCGGATGCAGTCCGAGCAGGCGAAAGGCACGGGCCGGCTGTGCCTCGAGTACGTCGTACGACCAGCCGAAGACTGCCCGTAGAGCGCCGTCGGCGTCCTCACCGACGTCCAGTAGCGCCAGCCGGTCCGGGTGCTGCTCCAGCTCGGCGGACAGCGCCCGTACGCTCCCTGCCGGGTCCCGGGTGAGGCGTTCCGCGGCAATGGCCAGCGCCAGCGGCAGGTGGCCGCACAGCCGCGTCAGCTCAGCCAGCTCGGCCGTGTCATGCCGGACGTCATGGGCAGTGAGGATCCGTGTGAGGTACGCCGCCGCGTCGTCTGCACTGAATGGCTCCAGCGGCACGCGGTGCGCACCTTCCCGGGCAGCAAGTGACCTGAGCTGACTGCGGCTGGTGACCAGCACCAGACCGGCCGAGCCAGGTATCAGCGGCCGCACCTGGTCGGCGTTCCGGGCGTTGTCCAGTACGACGAGCACCTCGCGTCCGGCCAGAACGCTTCGTAGCAAGGCAGCCCGGGCCTGCCGGCCATCCGGGATCTGAGCACCGGACAGGCCGAGACCGCGCAGCAGCAGGTCCAGTGCAGTGTCCGGATCCAGCGGCCGGTCAGGTCCGTAGCCCTGCAGGTTCAGGTACAGCTGACCGTCTGGGAACTGGTCCGCTGCCCGGTGGGCCCAGTGCAAAGCCAGCGCGGTCTTGCCCACTCCGCCCGGCCCGTGCACGGCGACGATCGTGGGGGCACTCGACTCCCGCGGCGCCGCACTCAGACGGTCGAGCTCGGCGAGCGTCGTTGCCCGGCCGGTGAAACCCCCAGGAGCTGGCGGGAGCTGGCGAGGAGTCATAGCGCTTCGCTTGGGTGCCGTCGGCCGGGACTGTGTCGCCGCCAGCAGCTGAGCATGCAAGGCGCGCAGCTGCTCATCAGGATCGGTCCCGAGCTCGTCGGCGAGCCGACGGCGCAGTTCTTCGTACTGCGTCAACGCGTCCGCCGGACGGCCGCACCTGGCGAGCACCGTCAGCAGCCGCAGCCAGAGGGATTCCCGGAGCGGATAGGCCGCGGCGAGCTCCCGCAGCTCCGGCAACGCCTGCTCGTGCTTCCCCGCGGCGAGATCGAGGTCGAGCCGTCGCTCGACAGCGGACAGGTACGTCTCGGTCAGCCGGGGCGCCTGGAGCTGGTCGAGCCACTCCGAGTCGACCCCGCCGAACGGCTCGCCGCGCCACAGCGCGAGCGCTGCCGTGAGCCGCTCCCGTTGCTCGGCGGGGTCGTCCAGGCGGCCGGCTGCCTCGGTCAGCTGCCCGAACCGCGACGCGTCCACCTGTCCCCGGGCGATTCGCAGCGCGTAGCTGCTGCCGATGCACTCGATGGCTGCCTCCGGCCCGAGCAGCCGCCGCAGCCGGAACACCAGCGACTGCACGCTCGGCCGCAGGTTCTCCGGTGGGTCGGCACCCCAGACACGACGGCCGATGGCTTCGACGGTGACCGGCTCCGGCGCAGCGAGCGCGAGCACCGCGAGTAGAGCCCGGGGGCGCCCGGTCAGGCGCGCGACGGGCTCGCCGTCACGAATCACCTCAACCGGTCCCAGTAACCGGATCTCCACGCCGTGCCCCCTCGGTAGCCTGCCCCTTCGATTGTCCGGTCCGGACGGCTCAACCGCTGCCCGAACCGGGTCGGTAGGCTGCGACGGTGCTGAGAGTGGGACTGACTGGTGGCATCGGTGCCGGCAAGAGCGCGGTGTCGTCGCGGCTGGCCGCGCGGGGCGCCGTGGTGATCGACTCCGATGTGCTCGCGCGGGAGGTGGTCGCGCGGGGGACTGACGGTCTCGCTGAGGTGGTCGCGGCGTTCGGTCCCGGCGTACTGACGGCCGACGGTGAGCTGGACCGGCCGGCGCTCGGGAAGATCGTGTTCGGCGACGAGACCGCCCGGCGGAAGCTGGAGGCGATCATCCACCCCCGGGTCCGGGCACGGTCGGCCGAGATCGAGGCCGCTGCGGCGGCGGACGCGATCGTGGTGCACGACATCCCGCTGCTGGTCGAGACCGGTCAGGCAGACCGGTTCGACGTGGTCCTGGTGGTCGACGTACCGGTGGAGGTCCAGGTCCAGCGGCTGACCGCACAGCGCGGAATGACTGACGAGGAAGCGAAACAGCGGATCGCCAGCCAGGCGTCCCGCGACGACCGGCTCGCGGCCGCGGACGTTGTGGTCGGCAACTCCGGCAGCCTGGCCGACCTGGATCGCCGCCTGAACGAGGTGTGGGCCACACTCGTAGACCGCCAAGGGCACGGTCCGGACACGAAAAGGTGACCCTTGCGCGGGAAATGATGCATCCGGGACCGCCTGTACGAGAATCTGTCCCGGTTCGGCCCGAGGTGTGTTCCAGGGCCGGACACGGTCGGCGCACCCCGTGCCGGTCCAAACGTCCGACGTTGGGAGGTTGGCGTGGTTTGCCCGCGCTGCAGCTCTGACGTTCCCGAGGTGTCGCATTTCTGCCATCACTGTGGCAACGACATGCGTACCGGGGACTCCGAGCGGAAGAACGCGTACGCCGCCAGGCCCGACGAGGCCGTGGCCTCGTTCAAACTGGTCTCGACGATCATGCCGCAGGGATCCGGCAAACAGCCGTACACCTACAAGGTCGCGCTCGGCATCGCCCTGCTGCTGACCGTGGTGACGGCCGCGCTCGGCGCGCTGCCGGTGGCGATCATGATCGCGGCCTTCGCGATCCCGATCGTCTACATCATCTACTTGTACGACGTGAACCTCTGGGAGGACGAGCCGATCCCGGTGGTCGCCGCGGCCTTCGTGCTGACCGGCGTACTCGCGGCGCTGTTCACCTGGATCTGGTCCGACAAGGTCGGGCTGTCGATCGCCGCCATCGGCGAGGACCGCTCCGGACCGTCCTTGCGGGACCTGCTGATCGTGCTCCTCCTGGTGCCGGTCGTGTCGGAGCTGATCCGGCAGATCGGCCCGCTCTACCTCGCGTCGCGACCGCGGTACGACGACCTGATGGACGGCTTCACGTTCGGTGTCGTCGCCGGTGTCGGCTACGCGTGCTTCGAGACACTGGTGCTGCACTGGGGCTGGATCAGCGGCGGCTTCGCCGGTCCGGGCAGCAGTGCCGGGACCTGGATCTCGATCGTCGTGCTGCACGGCTTCATCAAGCCGCTGATCTACGGCTCGGCGACCGGTCTCGCGGGCGCGGAGTTCTCCGGCCTCGGCGAGAAGTACGACGGTTTCACACCGCGCTGGGTCGGCGGCCTGCTGCAGGCGATGGTGGTGAACGCGCTGTTCCAGGGCGGGATCTACCTGCTCGGCTTCGTCGGCGGTCGCGGCTCGACGATCGGCGCGGTCCTCGGTGTCGTCTGGGGCCTGTTGCTGCTCGGCGCGCTGATCATCCGGGTCCGGACCGTGCTCCACAAGGGCCTCCTGGAGGCCGCGCTGGAGTCGGCCGCCCGGGGCGGTTCCAACCACGCGTCCGGCGATCTGGCGTTCTGCTCGCGCTGTGAGATGCCGCTGCTCCCGCACTCTGACTTCTGCTCGGCCTGCGGCAACTCGGTGCGATCCGTACCGAAGTCCGCCCGCGGGGTGACAGCAGCCACGGGTGCCAGTGGGTACGAAGCGACGACTGGGGAGACGCAGGCATGAGCAACCAGCAGCCGCCGTACGGTGGTCAGGGCGGACAGGGCGGACAGCCGCCGTACGGCGGACAGCCGGGTCAGCAGCCCGGGTATGGCCAGCAGCCGGGTCAGCCAGGGCAGCAGCCTGGTTACGGGCAGCCGCAGCAGCCGGGGTACGGCCAGCAGGCGCCGTACCCGCAGCAGCCACAGCAGTACCAGCAGCCGCAGCAGGGCTACCCGGGGCAGCAGCAGGGGTATCCCGGCCAGCAGCAAGGGTTCCCCGGTCAGCAGCCGCAGTACGGCGGCCAGCAGCAGTGGAACCAGCCGCCACGTAGTGGCGGTGGCGGCAGTGGCAAGACCCTGCTGATCGCCGGCGGCGCGTTCGCGGTCGTGGCGATCATCGGCGTCGTACTCGCCCTGGTCTTCAAGGGCGGCGACGACGACCAGGCCGACCCGACTCCGGCTCCGACGTCCGCGCCGACCTCGCAGCCGACCGAAGAACCCACGGGCGAGCCCACCGACTCGCCGACCACGGAGCCGACTGCGGAGCCCACCGGTTCGCCGACCACGGAGCCGACGACGGAGCCGAACGGCGGCGACGAGGGCATCGAGGTCGCCGAGGGCGTCTACGTGAAGCCGCAGACGGGGTACATCCGCAAGAGCGTCGACGGGTTCAAGGGCGTCGTCCTGGTCAAGCAGGGCGAAGGCGTCTTCATGGTCCAGACCGCGAAGGTGTCGGGTACCACCGCAGCGGCGCTGCTGCCGCAGGTCCTCAAGACCGACACGAAGATCCTGTCCTCGGTCAAGACCGGCCAGGTCAAGACGACGACGCCGGGGCCGGACGACAAGACCCCGGTCAAGCTCCTGCTCACCCAGTCGTACTCCGGCATGCAGAGCAGCCAGAGCGGCAGCCTCTCGGTCGTCGGCTTCGTCGCCGTGATCGAGCGCGAGGACGGCGTGTTCACCGTCGCCAGGGCGTACGGGCGCAAGGACAAGCTCTCGACGCTCGACCCGGACACCACGGCCATGCTGAAGTCGGTGCTGCAGAGTCAGTGAGCGGAAAGCGAGACAAGGGGACCGGCGGTAATCCCTGGGTCAACCAGACCGGACCGGACCCGGACGAGGCCGACGAGCCGGAGCAGCAGCTCCCGCCGTCGCCGTGGGACCTCGAGGTGGCGCCACCGCCGTCGCCGTGGGGCGACAGCGGTGCGCCCGGACCGGGTCCAGGACCCGGGCCTGGTCCTGGTTCCGGTGCTGGGTCTGGTTCCGGTCCGGCGACGCAGACCTCGTCGGCGTGGGGCGACAAGGTCGGCGCGCCCTCGTTGCGCCGCCCGCCGCCGGAGAAGAAGGGCTTCTCCGTCCCGCCGCTGCTGATCCCGATCGGCGCCGGCCTGCTCGTGGTCGCGCTGGTCGCTGTCGTGCTGGTGGCGCTGTCCGGCGGTGACAAGAAGGCCGACCCGGGCCAGTCGCCGAGTCCCTCTGCCAGTACGCCGACCGCGCCGGCGTCGTCGTACCAGCCGCCGCCGAACGCGATCGCCGTCGGGTTCGGCGTCACCCTCGTCCCGGTCCAGGGCTGGTCCCTGGTCACCTGGGAGAAGGTCGGCAAGCAGGTCGCGGTCTTCCCGCCGGGCACGACGCCGGCCCCGAACGCCCAGGCGAGGGCGTTCTTCTGGGTCCGGCAGAAGCAGAACGTGACCGCGAACGCCTACCTGCTGGGCATCGTCGAGGGCGAGGTCGACAAGGAGATCGCGCAGCTCGGCAACGTACGGAACCTGCCGTGCCCCAAGGACGTCCTGGTGGAGTGCGTCGCGATCGACTACACCTCCAGCTTCAAGCTCGCCGACGGCACGGAGTCGAAGATCAAGGGCAGCGTCGAGGTGTACCGGCGCAAGGACAACGTGGTCACCGCGCTGGACTTCCGGACCATGGCCGACTTCGCCCCGAAGGCCGAGGCGGACGCCGCGATCATGAAGAAGTCCGTGATCGACAGTCTGTGACGGATCCCCAGAACTACCGCGAGGAACAACAATGAGTCAGCAGTACGGTCCACCGCCGGGCCCGCCGCCGGCACCCGCACCCGGCGGTTGGGGCACCGGGCAGCAGGGTCCGCAGGGACACCAGGGACCGCCCGCGCAGCGGGGTGGTGTCGGTGGCGGTGGTGTCGGCGCCTGGGGCCCGGGTCCCGGCCGGCCGAGTCGTCCGCCGAGGTCGAACCGGACGCCGTGGATCATCATGGCCGGCGCGGTCGTCGCGGTGCTGCTGGTCGCGGTCGGCGTCGTGCTGCTGGTGAACGGCAAGGACAAGGGCGAGCAGCCCACCTCTGAGCAGACGCCGGGAATCGGCCGCACCATGTACACGCCGTCGCCGACGCCGACCCCGAACGACTCCAAGGGCCCGAACGACGTCGGGGTCGAGGTCGGCTGGGGCATCTGGTTCACGCCGTCCAAGGGCTGGCTGCCGGACTGGGACAAGTCCCGGAGCGGCAAGAACTACATCCTGCAGCAGTTCAACGCGCGCGGACTGATCGACGGGTACTACTGGGTCCGTCAGACCGAGCTGTACGACGCGAAGGGCTTCGCCGAGCACCTGGTCGACGTCGAGTCGAACGGCATGGAGGGCGTCCGGATCGGCAAGGGCACCGCGTGCAAGCCGGCGAACCCGAACATCAAGGCCTGCTACGCGGTGTCCTACACCGGCGCCTGGGTCGCCAAGAACGGCAAGAAGGTCGCGATGCAGGGCTTCGTCACCGCCTACCAGGACCGGTTCGACCGCACCACCGCAACCGACGCGGCCCTCGAGACCCGCGTCTACGCGCGCCGCGTGAACGAGCTCATCTACATGAACAACAGCGTGGTCAAAAGCTTCTGACCTGCGGTTTTTAGAAACTGTCGGCGGGCGGCCGTACGGTGGAGGGCATGAGACAGGTCTCGGATCTCCAGCGTATGGTCGCCCCGCTGAAGGTGGTGTCCGACTTCGAGCCGGCGGGTGACCAGCCGGCCGCGATCGCGGACCTGGAGCGGCGCATCAACGCCGGCGAGCAGGACGTCGTACTGCTGGGCGCGACCGGTACGGGTAAGACCGCGACCGTCGCCTGGCTGGCCGAGAAGGTGCAGCGCCCGATGCTGATCCTGCAGCCGAACAAGACGCTCGCCGCCCAGTTCGCGAACGAGCTGCGCCAGTTCTTCCCCGCCAACGCCGTCGAGTACTTCGTGTCGTACTACGACTACTACCAGCCCGAGGCGTATGTCCCGCAGACGGACACCTACATCGAGAAGGACTCCTCGATCAACGAGGAGGTCGAGCGGCTGCGGCACTCCGCGACCTGGTCGCTGCTCACCCGCCGCGACGTGATCGTGGTCGCGACCGTCTCCTGCATCTACGGCCTGGGCTCCGCCGACGAGTACCTGAACCGCATGATCCATGTGAAGGTCGGCACCGAGATGGACCGCGACGGTCTGCTCCGCAAGCTGGTCGGCGTGCAGTATGCGCGCAACGACCTGGCCGGGACCCGCGGCACGTTCCGGGTCCGCGGCGACACGCTCGAGGTCTTCCCGGTGTACCAGGAGCTCGCCGTCCGGGTGGAGTTCTTCGGTGACGAGATCGAGCGCGTGATGACGCTGCACCCGCTGACCGGTGAGGTGATCAGCGAGGAGGACGAGGTCTACATCGGCGCCGCCACGCACTACGTGACCGCGCCGGAGCGGATGGAGCGCGCGATCACCTCGATCGAGGCCGAGCTGGAGGAGCGGCTGGCCGAGCTCGAGCGCGGCGGGCAGCTGCTGGAGGCGCAGCGGCTCCGGATGCGTACGACGTACGACATCGAGATGATGCGGCAGATCGGGACCTGTTCCGGGATCGAGAACTACTCCCGGCACACCGACGGGCGCGAGGCCGGTACGGCGCCGCACTGTCTGCTGGACTACTTCCCCGAGGACTTCGTGCTGGTCATCGACGAGTCGCACGTGACCGTCCCGCAGATCGGCGGGATGTACGAAGGCGACATGTCCCGGAAGCGGACCCTGGTCGAGCACGGCTTCCGGCTGCCGTCGGCGATGGACAACCGGCCGCTGCGCTGGGAGGAGTTCCTGGAGCGGATCGGTCAGACCGTGTACCTGTCCGCGACCCCGGGGCAGTACGAGCAGGACAAGTCCGACGGGTACGTCGAGCAGCTCATCCGGCCGACCGGTCTGGTCGACCCCGAGGTGATCGTGAAGCCGACGAAGGGCCAGATCGACGACCTGATCCACGAGATCCGGCTCCGGGTCGAGCGCGACGAGCGGGTCCTGGTCACGACGCTGACCAAGAAGATGTCCGAGGATCTGACCGACTACCTGCTCGAGATGGGGATCCGGACCAGGTATCTGCACAGCGAGGTCGACACGCTCCGCCGCGTCGAGCTGCTGCGCGAGCTGCGGATGGGGGAGTACGACGTTCTCGTCGGTATCAACCTGCTCCGTGAAGGTCTGGACCTGCCCGAGGTGTCGCTGGTCGCGATCCTGGACGCCGACAAGGAAGGCTTCCTGCGGTCGGGTCGTTCGCTGATCCAGACCATCGGCCGTGCGGCGCGAAATGTGTCCGGCCAGGTGTTCATGTACGCCGACAAGATCACTCCGTCGATGGAGCAGGCGATCGACGAGACCAACCGCCGGCGCGCGAAACAGATCGCGTACAACGAGGAGCAGGGGGTCGACCCGCAGCCGCTGCGGAAGAAGATCGCCGATATCACCGACATGCTGGCCCGCGAGGACGCGGACACCGCCGAGCTGCTCGGCTCCGGCCGCAACCAGTCGCGCGGTAAGGCGCCGGTGCCTGGTGGCGGGAAGAAGGCCGGCGAGAAGGCGAAGGAGCTGGCCGGCGGGCTCCCGTCGTCCGACCTGGCCGACCTGATCCAGCAGCTGACCGACCAGATGCACAATGCCGCCGCCGAGCTCCAGTTCGAGGTCGCCGCCCGCTACCGCGACGAGATCTCCGAACTGAAGAAGGAGCTCCGCCAGATGACGAACGCCGGCGCGAAGTAGCTCGTGGTACGCCGGGGCCGCTCAGCTCCGGCGTACGACGGTCTGTCGCGGCGACTCGTCGACGGTCAGGGTGAAGATGTCCGGCCGGGCGTAGTGACCGACCGAGTCGAAGTCGAAGTACCCGCGATCGAGCTCGGCGAGGTCGAGCTCCGCGAGCAGGATGCCCTCGCCGGCCCGTAGCGGTCCGGCGAGGATCTCGCCCAGCGGCGAGATGATCGTGCTGCCGCCGTTGATCAGCACAGTGCCGTCCTGGGTCAGGTACTGGTTCGCGCTGATCACGAAGCAGCGGCCTTCGAGCGCGATGTGCCGCATGGTCGCCTGCCACTGCTCACGGTCGTCGACCGTCGGCGCGCACCAGAGCTGCACGCCCTTCGCGTACATGGACTGCCGGAAGAGCGGCATGTAGTTCTCCCAGCAGATCGCGGCGCCCAGCACCCCGACGTCCGTCCGGACCGCGGGCATCGTCGACCCGTCGCCCTGGCCCCACAGGTACCGCTCGGCCGCGGTCGGCATCAGTTTGCGGTGGTGAGCGACCAGCCCGTCGCGCGGGTCGATGAACACCGCCGTGCAGTACAGCGTCCCGCCGTCCCGTTCGATCACGCCGGCGACGAGGTGTACGTCGAGCTCCGCCGCGAGCTCGGCCAGCCGCGCGATCTCCGGACCGTCCAGCTCGACGGCGGCCTCCCGGTACCGCCGGAACAGCTCACGCCCTTCCGGGGACCGCGACCCCACGGTGATCCCGAAGTCGAACCCCTTCGGATACCCACCGAGCAACGCCTCCGGCAGCACCACCACCCGCGACCCACCCGCCGCCGCCTCACGAATCCACCGCTCCGCCTTCACCACCGTCGCAGGCGTATCGAACAGCTCGGACCCCGCCTGCACAGCCGCCACCACCACAGAACCCATGCCGAGCAGCGTAGTTCTGTCCGCCCGCGGTCTAGTCTGCCTGTCAGGGCCGACTGGGCAGGAGGGATGAGATGGGGCGGCTGAGTGACGCGGACGTGCTCGACTACTGCTTGGGCAAGGCGGGAGCGTGGCAGGACGAGCCGTGGGACGGGGATGTGGTCGCGAAGGTCGGGCCGAAGATCTTCGCGTTCCTCGGAGGCGGCGCGGTGGGACTGAAATGCGGGTCAAATCGCGAGGAGGCCGACGAACTGGTGGACACCTACCCGGACGACGTCAGCAAGATGGCGTACATCGGGCGTGCCGGGTGGAACACGGTGCGGGTCGGGGGAGCGGTGCCGGACGACGAGGTGCTGGAGCTGATCGACGCGTCGTACGAGACCGTGGTGGCGAAGCTGCCGAAGCGGCAGCGGCCCACGGTCGGTGATTGATCGGCGGTCAATAGGTTACGGGCTGCAACTATTCCCTGACGGGGCTGTGACGATTTCGACAGGCGGACACGGCGTCCTGGATTTGGAGTCTTGGACACCCAGCCGTCAGAATGGTCCTTGAGAAGGGGAGTATTCCTTTTGCGGCGGCATCGTCATCACGGTCAGGGCTCGTCCCGAACCCGGTGCCCTCGGCGTCACACAGATCACACAGTGTGACGCGGAAGAGACCTTCGGAGTCGATTTTTCGTCTGAGCTCCGGAGGATTCTGTGCACGTAGCTGACTATGTCTGGTACATCACCGTCGGCCTGCTGCTGGCGCTGCTGGCCTTCGACGTCTTCGTCATCGGCCGCCGCCCGCATGAGCCGAGCACCCGCGAATCGGCCACCGCGATCGCGTTCTACGTCGGTCTCGCGGTCGTCTTCGGCCTCGGGGTCTGGTGGTTCTCCGGCGGGCAGTACGCCGGGGAGTTCTTCGCCGGCTGGCTCACCGAGTACAGCCTGAGCGTCGACAACCTGTTCATCTTCCTGATCATCATGTCCAGGTTCGGCGTACCGAGGAAGTACCAGCAGACCGCGCTGCTGGTCGGCATCATCCTGGCGCTGGTGTTCCGCGGCATCTTCATCGCGGTCGGCGCGGCCGCCATCAACCAGTTCTCGTGGATCTTCTACATCTTCGGCGCGTTCCTGGTCTACACGGCGATCCACCTCGCCAGGCAGGGCGAGAACGACGACGAGGACTTCAAGGAGAACGCGGTCATCCGGTTCGCGAAGCGCCGGCTGAACGCCACCGACGAGTACAACGGCGTCAAGCTGACGCTGAAGAAGAACGGCCGCCGGTTCGTCACTCCGATGGCGATCGTGATCATCGCGCTCGGCACCACCGACCTGCTGTTCGCGCTCGACTCGATCCCGGCGATCTACGGCCTGACGCAGGAGCCGTTCCTGGTCTTCACCGCGAACGTGTTCGCGCTGATGGGTCTGCGCCAGCTGTACTTCCTGCTCGGTGACCTGCTCCGCCGCCTGGTGTACCTGTCGCTCGGCCTGTCGGTGGTGCTCGCGTTCATCGGCGTGAAGCTGGTCCTGCACGCGATGCACGTGAACGAGCTGCCGTTCATCAACGGCGGTCACCACATCGAGTGGGCGCCGGAGATCCCGATCTGGTTCTCGCTCGGCTTCATCATCGTCACGCTGGGCATCACGACGATCCTCAGCCTGCGCAAGTCCCGCACGATGAAGACCGAGACGCCGGTCGACGAGGTCGAGCCCGCGGAGCCGGAGCTGCACCACAAGGAATCCTGACCACAACAGATCGCCCCGGACCGCCCAGCGGTCCGGGGCGATTTTGTATGTTCAGAAGCGGGCGGCGGTGACCAGCGTTGCGCGGCGGTCGTTGGTGAGGGGCTCGTTCTCCAGGCGCTTGCCGGTCTCGGAGGCGTGCAGCATCCCCGCCGGCGACACGAACCCGACGTGGTGCACAGGCTTCCCGGGCCGTGCGAAGAAGTACAGGTCACCCGGCCGCGCGTCGTCGATCGGGATGTTCGGCAGCGTGTCCGCCTGGTCGTGGGCGTCCCGCGGAGTCCGCAGCCCGAGCACCCGGCTCACGGCGTGGATCAGCCCGGAGCAGTCCAGCCCGTACGCCGCCGTACCGCCCCACAAGTACTCGAGCCCGAGGAACTGTTCGCCGAGGCGCAGCCGCTCGTCGGCATCGGACGGCTCGGACACGGACCGCAGAGCGGCGTCCGCAAGCCAGCCCGAGCCGCCGTCGGGTGTCGCCACCCGCGTGTACCCGTCGGCGTGCTCGTCGGACGCCAGCACGGTCCCGAACGACAGCTCCGACACCGGCCGACCATCAGGCTCAGCGAGCAACGAGGCCGTCGGTACCGCGATGGCGACCGGGTCGGACGCGCTCTGCGGCAGCTCGCCCAGGTGACTCGACGGGACCCAGCCCGGGTACCCGAGCTCGTCCTGGGACGACGGCTGCCACGGCGCGAGGACCTCGGACCAGCCGTCCCGCTCCGAGCGCACCAGGACGGGCTCGGCGAACAGCAGTTGGGTGAGCGTCCGGCCGTGCAGGCCGAGCCGGGTCTCGGTGTCCATCGCCTTGGCCCACGCGGCCACGTCGGGTTGGGCGGAGGTGGCCGGCGCGTCGATGTCACGCGGCGCGTCCGGTGAGGTCCAGACCGTACTGATCGGAACCTTGGCAGCGGCTAACTTCATACGGTCAAGCCTGTCACGCCCAGTCCCGGAGCAGAAGGCAGGTGGATCAGCGAGCCGTCGTACCGGATCCCGCCGGTCACCGGTGCGTCGCGGAGCCACCAAGCGGCGTCCAGGTCGTTGACCGTGGTCGTCGGGTACGCCGAGACCAGCGCGGCCGCCGCGCCGACGCCGACGTGGCTCTCCATCATGCAGCCGACGATCGCGCCGAGGCCGTGCTCGCGGGCGAGCTCAAGCAGCGTCCGCGCCGGCGCCAGCCCGCCGCACTTCGCGAGTTTCACGTTCACCAGGTCGGCCGCGCCGCGCCGGATCACCGCCACCAGGTCGCGAACGCCGTACACGGACTCGTCCGCGAGGATCGGCGTACCGACCCGGTCGGTCACCCAGGCCATGCCGTCGAGGTCGGCCGCGGCGACCGGCTGCTCGACGAGCTCGATCGCGCAGCCGGCGTCCTCGAGCGCGCGGATCACCGTGACCGCTTCGCGCCGCGTCCAGCCCTGGTTCGCGTCCAGGCGCAGCCGCGGCTCGGGCCCGATCGCGTCCCGGACCCGGCGGACGCGCTCGATGTCGCCGGCCGCGTCGGTGCCGACCTTGATCTTGAGTACGTCGAACCCGTCCGCGACCCGTGCCGTCCCGGCCTCGGCCAACGCGTCCGCATCGCCGACCGACAGCGTCACGTCGGTCCGGACCTCGCCCACAGTCGACCCGAGGAAGCCGTGCAGCGTCTGCCCTCGCCGCCGCGCCGCGAGGTCGTGCAGGGCTACGTCGACGGCGTCCTTCGCCCCGAGGTTGCCGACCGCCGCGCCCTGCACGCGACGCAGCGCCTCGGTGAGATCGTCCGGGCCGAGGCCGTCGAGCGCAGTGGTGATCGGGCCTTCGATACAGGCCTGCGAGCCGGCGAGCGAGTCGCCGGTCACCTTCCAGACCTGCGGGGCCTCGCCCCAGCCGCTGTGCTCGCCGTCGCTCACCTCGACCAGGAGCGACTCGACGTGGGTCGCCGTCCGCAGCGCGGTGACGAACGGGGTGTGCAGCGGCGCCGAGACCAGGTGGGTGGTGAGTTTCACCGCACTGCCTCCAGGTTGTGCCGGTGGTTCCAGGCTTCGAGCGCGATCGACGCGATCAGCTGCTGCGCCTCGGCGTCCGAGGTCGGACGTCGTACACACGACGAGCACGAACGGGTCGGCGTCCTTCGGGCGAACGATGCCGCCGTCGTGCCGGATCCGGGTGTCCCAGCCGTTCTTGTGCTCGACCCGGGTCCGCTTCGGCAGCAGTGCGGGGATCTCGCCGTTCCACTGGTTGCCGGCCAGCAGTTCGCGCAGGTACTCGCCGGACTCGCCTTCCTGGTTGCCGACCGCAACGAGCACACCGGCCAGGCCGGCCGGGCTCATCAGGTTGCTGATTCCCGCACGCGCGGCGGGGACGTCGTCGATGCCGCGCTGGATCTTGGACTCGGGTGCCGGTGAGCTGGGCAGCGTCGCCTCAGCCAGGGCTGCGTGGGCCGCCAGGATCCCGACCTGCTCGAGCACGAGGTCGGTCGCCAGGTTGCTGGAGCGGGTGATCATCTCCGTCGCCAGCCAGTTCAGCGGCACCTTCTTGCCCAGCTGCTTCCAGGTCTTCGGCGCCTCGTCCTCGTCCGGGTTCACGCCGAACCGGCCGCCGGCCGCGGACTCGAAGTCGTTGTGCACAGCAACCGGCTGGAAGATCGACAGGTCACCGGCGTCGACCTTGCGCATCATCGCCATCGCCACCGGCAGCTTCATCGTGCTCGCGGAGTAGTGCGCGCGCTCCGCCTCGTGCACGAACACCGGCGTACCGTCCAACCGGCCCAGCCAGACCCCGAACTCCCCGGCCCCGTCGACCTGCCGCAGTAGCTCCGCGATTCCCATACCGCTCACCCAATCACAGCCGCGGACCTGGCAGACTGCCGAGGGTGTCACGGGCAATCGGTCTTCTCATCGGCTTCGCGGCCGATCGGTTTGTCGGCGATCCCCGCCGTTTCCACCCGGTCGCCGGCTTCGGTCAGACTGCCGCCCGCCTCGAGAAGCGCCTGTACGCCGACTCGCGCGTCAACGGCACTGTCCACGCCGCGGTTCTCGTCGGAAGCACGACGGCTCTCGGCCTCGCAGCGGAGCGGCTCACTCGCCGGCATCCGATCCTGCACACCGCAGTCACCGCTGCTGCGACCTGGACCGTTCTCGGCGCCCGCAGCCTCGACCGTGAAGCCGAAACGATGGCCGCCTTGCTGGAGGAGAAGGACATCCCGGCGGCACGTGACCGGCTGAGCCATCTGTGTGCTCGCGACGCGACCGACCTCGAGGCCGACGAGCTGGCCCGCGCGACAGTCGAGTCGCTCGCCGAGAACACATCGGACGCGTGCGTCGCGCCGCTGCTCTGGGGCGGGGTCCTCGGCATCCCGGGGCTGCTCGGGTACCGCGCGGCGAACACGCTGGACGCGATGGTCGGCTACAAGTCGCCGAAGTACCTGAACTTCGGGTGGGCGTCGGCGCGATTGGACGACGTACTGAACTTGTTGCCGGCGCGGGTGTGCGCGTTGCTGACCGGCCTCGCGGCGGGTCGGGTGCAGGAGACAACGCGCGTCTGGCGGCGGGATGCGCCGAAGCATCCGAGTCCGAACGCCGGGCCGGTCGAGGCCGCGTTCGCGGGAGCGCTCGGCCTGACGCTGGGCGGGACGAACAGCTACGGAACCTACACAGAGGATCGCGGCACGCTGGGGGACGGTCCGGCGCCGACGGTCGCCGACGTCCGTCGTACGGCGAAGCTCGCGCGGCGGGTCGGGATCGCGGCGGCCGCTGTCGCGGCGGTGGTCGCAGTGCTAGCGAAGGGGAAGCGATGGGGTTGAGTCATCGGCCGATGCGGATCGCGTTGATCCGGCACGGCGAGTCCGAGGCGAACCTGGACAAGACGGTCTACGAGCGCATCCCCGACCACGCGGTCCCGCTGACGGCGGTCGGACACGAGCAGTCGGCCAAGGCGGGGCGGGAGCTGCGGGAGCTGTTCGAGAACGAGCCGGTCCGCGTGTACGTGTCGCCGTACCTGCGGGCCCGGCAGACGCTGGACTCGCTCGGGCTGGACGACCTGATCGGCGTACCGCGGGAGGAGCCGCGGCTGCGGGAGCAGGACTGGGCCAACCTCCAGGACACCGCGGACATCGAGCGGCAGGAGGAGCTGCGCGACTCGTTCGGGCACTTCTTCTACCGGTTCACGCACGGTGAGTCGGGTTCGGACGTGTACGACCGGGTGTCGACGTTCCTCGAGACCATGCACCGCGACTTCGAGAAGCCGGATGCGCCGCGCAATGTCCTGCTGGTATCGCACGGGCTCACAATGCGGCTGTTCTGCATGCGCTGGTTCCACTGGTCGGTCCGCTTCTTCGAGTCACTGCGCAACCCGGCCAACGCAGAAACCCGCGTCCTCCTCCGGCAACCCGACTTCCGCTACAAGCTGGACCGCCCCTTCGAACAGTGGACCCACTACGAACCAACAGAACCCGAACGCTCGGCCTGGCTGTAGCCGCTCGGAGGCTCGTGACCGCGACGTGAGAGGCCGAGCGAGGGTCGGGAGGGGCGGGTAGGGTCCTGGGGAGAGGGCTACTCGACGGGAGTGATCGCATGGTGGTGGACCAGATCCGCGCGGCAACCCAGGACCTGCTGGCCGCGTTGACGCCGGAGCAGTTGAAGAAGATCTCGGCGCCGTTCGACACACCCGATCACCAGAGCTGGACCTACCTGCCTGGTGCTGTTCCGGGCCTGGCGCTGACCGAGTTGTCGGCGGAGCAGGAGGCCCTCGTCGTCCGGCTGCTCGAGCTCGTCTACAGCAAGCGCGGTCTGGCCGATTTCCGCGCCGTGATGGCGGCCGAGATCATCGTCCGCGGCCTCGGCGATCCGATGGAGGTCGCGGAGACCGGGGGATGGGAGGGTTCGACGGTCGGCGACCGCTACTACCTTCGCGTGCTCGGCGATCCCGCCGGGACGGAGCCGTGGGCCTGGCGGCTCAACGGTCACCATCTGGCCTTGCACGTGACGCTGGTGGACGGGGCGATCTCGTTCACCCCGCAGTTCTTCGGGTCGAATCCGGCGGAGGTCCTGTCCGGGCCGCACGCCGGGCGGCGGTTCCTGGTCGCCGAGCAGGATCTCGGCTTCCAGCTCCTGCACGCCCTCGAGCCGGCCCAGCTCGACATCGCTCGGGTCTCGGACGAGGCGCCCGACGACATCCTCACCCGCCACGACCCGGTCGCCGACGCGTCGCTGCTGCACCGCGGTCTGGCGTACGGCGACATGACCGAGGACCAGCGCCAGCTCCTCAGCCTCCTCATCGGTCAGTACGTCGGCCGCGCCGCCGGGCCGATCGGGTTGCAGACGTGGCAGGACATCACCGAGCAGGGGATCGAGCGCCTGACGTTCGCCTGGGCCGGCGAGACCCAGCCGGGCGTCGGCCACCGCCACTACTACTCGATCGCCGGCCCCACCTTCCTCGCCGAGTACGACAACACCCAGGACGACGCCAACCACATCCACTCGGTCTGGCGAGACCTCCGCAACGACTGGGCCACCGACCTCCTCGCCGCGCACTACGCGATGCACCGCTGAAGGGCACCGCTGACGCAGCGCACGGCGAGGAAGCCGGACCCACTCAGTGGCGCGGCCTGAATTCGTGGCCGATCGTCCACGCGGCGGTGCGGTGGCCGAGCCGGTTGGCGTCGGTCATCGCCTTCCGGAAGTGGAAACCGAGCCAGATCCTGGCGTTCATGGTCTCCGCATCGAGCGCCGCGGCGCTGTCGAAGTGCCGGGACGCCGTGGACACCAGGGCCGGTACGTCGAGATCGAGAGACCGGGCGCCGAACAGGTAACTGAAGGTTCCGGTGGCCGCTCCGGTGGCGGATGCGTGCCCGCTGACGTAGTCCGGGTAGGGCGGCGTCTGGAGCAGCGACGACCAGGTCGCGTCGGCTTCGGTGGCTGGGTTCCCGTCGGTGCCGGCCAACCGGACGGCGGTGATCGGGCGCCAGTAGGCGTAGTCGTACTTGGCTCGCCAGCAGGCGATCAACGCATCGGCCACGCTCGTACTGAGCAGGGCGAACGCCCGGGCGCTGTCGACGATGTCCATCCCTCGCGCAGTGACCTGGCTGCGAAGCGCCGCCTCGTACTGCAGCAGGGCGTTGGCGTTCCAGAAGACCGCGGTCTCGGTCTGTGCCGGGGTCCGGGCGGAGCCGACCAGCGCACCCATCGTCTTCACCTCGGCGAAGTCCCGGGCGTAGGCCTTCGACGTGATCGGGTCGGGACCGGGCAGCCGGAACTGCGTCGGCGACCGGAGCGCCAGCGGTACGACGAATCCGAGCCACGGGGCGAGCATCGCGGCGTTGGCATCGGGTGTCGGGCGCCAGACTCCGGGAGCGGGTGTCACGGTGAGTTGGATGTTCGCGCCTCTGCCGTCGTTGAGCCGGGCCTGGATCAGCGTCGCGGCCGCGTGCCGGCCGACCTCGGTTCCGCGGACCTTGGACCGGCCGTCGGGAATGCCGCCGAGCGAGGCGGCGTAGTCGGTCGCGAGCTGCGCGGCCGAGGCCGGGAAGTAGTACCGCAGCACCTCGTACGCCGCCGTCGCGGCCGCTGCCTCCGACGATGCCTTCCCGCGGACCTTGGGTTGCTTCAGGTACGGCTGGTACCGGCCTTCGATCGCCACCACCGCGTCGTACACGGCCAGCGACACGAAGCCGAAGTACAGGCTCCCCACCGGGACCGGGGTGGCGTTCTCCGTGTAGATCGTCCGGCCGGCGATGGTGTTCCACTGGGTGATCACCGCCGGACCCGCCCGGACGCCGCCGGCCTGGCTCGGCACCGCGACGAGGGCAGGACCGACGAGGCCGATGGCCAGTACGACGACCAGAAGTCTCCAGGCCTTCAAGCGCATGATGGTCTCCTTCAGCTCAGGTGGAACCGGATCGGCCTGTGCTGAAGAAGACGTTGCCGTGCGACGCCGGAGGGCGTCCGCAGTACAAACCCTGTCTTTCCGCCCTATACCAAAGCCAGTGCACGGGTCAACGCGACAACGTGGGACGACTTCCACACCTGCTCCGGCGACGCCGGCAGCTCCGTCGGCTACAGTCATGCCGTCATCGACGGCATCAGCAGGAACCCGGTGTGAGTCCGGGGCGGTCCCGCCACTGTGACCCGTGAAGGGGAGTCAGGAACTGCCGCCGTCGTACCTGGAATCGGGGCGTGGATACCTCGGAAAGGAACGCGTGCGCATGCCTGCGAAGCTGCTGTTGCTGTCCACTGCCGACACCGACCTGCTGGCGGCCGCCGCGGCCGACGCCGGGTGGAACGTGGCGAACCCGGCCCGGCTCGATCTCGCCGGGCTCGGACCGCTGCTCGACGACGCGGAGATCGTCGTCGTCCGGCTGCTCGGCGGGCGCCGCGCGTGGGAGGACGGGCTCGACGCGGTCCTCGCCTCGGGGAAGCCCGCGGTGGTCGTGAGCGGCGAGGCCGCCCCGGACGCCGAGCTGATGTCGCTGTCGACCGTGCCCGCCGGTGCGGTCACCGAGGCGCTCGCCTACCTGCGTGAAGGCGGCGCGGACAACCTGCGCAACCTGGCCGGCTTCCTGCGCGACACGCTGCTGCTGACCGGCGACGAGTTCGAGCCGCCGCACGCGCTCCCGGCGTACGGCGTCCGCGGGTCCTTCGTCGACGACGACCGGCCTGTGGTGGGGATCGTGTACTACCGGGCGCACGAGATCTCCGGGAACACCGCCTTCGTCGACGCGCTCGCGGCGGCGGTCACCGAGGCCGGCGCGCAACCACTTCCGGTGTACTGCGGGACTCTTCGCGGGCTCGACCCGGCCGAGAACGTCGGGCTCTTCGATCTACTGCGGAAGTGCGACGTACTGGTCACCACGCTTCTCGCCGCCGGCGGCGCGGTGGCGGCGAACGCGAGCGCGGGCGGTGCGGATGACGCGTGGGACGCGGGCGCGCTGGCGTCGCTCGACATCCCGTTGATCCAGGGCCTCGCGCTGACCTCGACCCGCGAGCAGTGGGTGGAGAGCGACGCGGCCGTCAGCCCGCTGGACGCGGCGACGCAGGTGGCGATCCCGGAGTTCGACGGGCGGCTGATCACGATCCCGTTCTCGTTCAAGTCGTACGACGCCGACGGTCTGGCACGGTACGCGCCGGACGCGGAGCGGTGCGCGCGGCTGGCCGGGATCGCGGTCGCGCACGCCCGGTTGCGGCATGTTCCGCCGGCCGAGAAGCGGATCGCGCTGGTGCTGTCCTCGTACCCGACCAAGCACGCGCGGATCGGGAACGCGGTCGGCCTGGACACACCTGCGTCGGCGGTCGTGCTGCTCGGGCAGCTGAAGGACGCCGGGTACGACCTGGGCGACCTCGATCTGAGCGAGTTGCAGGGCGCGGACGGAGCTGACGGCCTGATTCACCGCTTGATCGCGGCGGGCGGGCACGACGTCGACTGGCTGACGGACGAGCAGTTGGCCAACGCGGTCGCGAAGGTCCCCCTGTCCACGTACGCCACCTGGTTCGGTCGGGTGCCGGAATCGTTGCAGGAGGCAATGACCGGGGCGTGGGACGAGGCGCCGGGGGAGTTGTACGTCGACACGTCCGGTGACGAGCCGGCGATCGCGCTCGCCGCGCTGCGGTTCGGGAACGTCGTGCTGATGATCCAGCCGCCGCGTGGCTTCGGCGAGAACCCGGTCGCGATCTACCACGACCCGGACATGGCGCCGTCGCACCACTACCTGGCGGCGTACCGCTGGCTCGAGGCCCCGCCCGCCGAGGGCGGTTTCGGAGCGCAGGCCGTCGTACACCTCGGGAAGCACGGCACGCTCGAATGGCTGCCGGGCAAGAGCATCGGTATGGCGGCGGACTGCGCGCCCGACGCCGTCCTCGGGAATCTGCCGATGGTGTACCCGTTCATCGTCAACGACCCCGGCGAGGGGACGCAGGCGAAGCGGCGGGCGCACGCGACGGTCGTCGACCACCTGGTGCCGCCGATGGCGCGGGCCGAGACGTACGGCGACATGGCGAAGCTGGAGTACCTGCTCGACGAGTACGCGACCGTGTCGGCGCTCGACCCGGAGAAGGTGCCGACGCTGCGCGCGCAGATCTGGACGCTGATCCAGGCGGCGCAGCTGCACCACGATCTGCACACGTCGGAGAAGCCGGAGGACGACGACTTCGACGAGTTCGTGCTGCATCTCGACGGGTACCTGTGCGAGATCAAGGACGTGCAGATCCGCGACGGACTGCATGTGCTGGGCGGGGCGCCGGAAGGTGAGGCGCGGATCAACCTGGTGCTCGCCGTACTGCGCGCGAAGCAGCTGTGGGGCGGGTCGTACTCGATCCCAGGGCTGCGGGCCGCGCTGGGGACGGCGTTCGGGGTGGACGAAGCTGCGCTCCTCGCGGATCCCGGGCGCGCCGTGCCGGAGCTTGCGGACCTGGCGACACTCGCGGACCTGCCCGCGGTGAGCGGGGCCGACGGCGTCGACCTGCTGGAGGCGGTCGCGCGGAAGCTTGTTGTCGGGATGGAGACGATGAGCTGGGACGCGGCGAAGGTTCCGGTTGTGGTTGCTGAGGTGTTGGCCCGGGACTGTGAAGAAGTGGTGCAGTCGCTGACGTTTGCGGCTGAGGAGGTTGTGCCTCGGTTGGGGCGGACCTCGGACGAGTTGACGAACGTGGTGCGGGCGCTGGACGGGCGGTTTGTGGAGGCGGGACCGTCGGGGTCGCCTACTCGTGGGCTTGTGAACGTGCTGCCGACCGGCCGCAACTTCTACGCGGTCGACCCGAAGGCGATCCCGAGCCGGAACGCCTGGGACGTCGGCGTCGCGCTCGCCGACTCGCTGCTGGCGCGGCACCAGGCGGAGACCGGGGAGTGGCCGCGGTCCGTCGGCCTCACCATCTGGGGTACGTCGGCTATGCGCACGCAGGGCGACGACCTCGCCGAGGTGCTCTGGCTGCTCGGTTGCCGCCCCGTTTGGGACGAGGCCTCGCGCCGCGTCACCAGCTTCGAAGTGGTCGGACTCGAGGAGCTCGGCCGGCCGCGGATCGACGTGACGATCCGGATCTCCGGCTTCTTCCGGGACGCGTTCCCGCACGTCGTCGCGCTGCTGGACGAGGCCGTCCGGACCGTGGCCGCGCTGGACGAGGATCCGGCGAGCAACTACTTGCGCGCGCACGTGGAGGTAGACGTTGCTGCGGGCAACGACGTACGGCAGTCGACGGCGAGGGTCTTCGGCTCCAAGCCCGGTTCGTACGGCGCCGGCCTGCTGCCGCTCGTCGACGCGCGGAACTGGCGGACCGACGCCGAGCTGGCGGAGGTGTACGCCGTGTGGGGCGGGTACGCGTACGGCAAGGACCTCGACGGCGCGGAGGCCCGCGGCTCGATGGAACGCGCGTACGCCCGGATCCAGGTCGCGGCGAAGAACGCGGACACCCGCGAGCACGACATCATGGACTCCGACGACTACTTCCAGTACCACGGCGGCATGATCGCGATGGTGCGGCACCTCACCGGCGCCAACCCGAAGGCGTACGTCGGCGACTCCGCCGTACCCGCGCAGGTCAAGACGCGGACGCTGGAGGAGGAGGCGAAGCGGGTCTTCCGGGCCCGCGTGGTGAACCCGCGGTGGATGGCGGCGATGCGGCGGCACGGGTACAAGGGCGCGTTCGAGATGGCCGCGACCGTGGACTACCTGTTCGGGTACGACGCGACCGCGGGCGTGGTCGACGACTGGATGTACGAGTCGCTGACCACGGAGTACGTCGCCGACCCGGAGATGGCCGAGTTCTTCCGCAAGTCGAACCCGTGGGCACGGCACGGGATCGCGGAACGGCTCCTGGAGGCGGCGCAACGCGGGCTGTGGGCGGAGCCGTCGGCCGAGGCCCTGGAGACGCTGCGGAACGCAGTCCTTGAGACGGAGGGTGACATCGAGGACCGCGGCTGATTGGGTAGAGGCATGCCTCGAGTGCTGATCACCAACGACGACGGTTACCGAGCACCAGGCATTCGGGCGCTCGCGCCGGCGATCGCCGCCCTCGGGTACGACGTACTCGTGGTCGCGCCGCTGCTCGACGAGAGCGGTGTCGGCTCCGCGCGGGCCGGCTTGGTCAACCGGCCGGTCCGGACCGCGTCCGAGGTCGAGAACGGCGTGACGTACACCGGGATCGAGGGGACGCCCGCGGGCGCGGTGACGCTGGCCCAGGCGGGCGCGTTCGGCCCGCCGCCGGACCTGGTGCTGTCGGGGATCAACCGCGGCCTGAACATCGGCGTGTCGATCTTCCACTCGGGCACCGTTGCGGCGGCCCTGACGGCGGCCGAGACGGGTACGTCGGCGGTTGCCGTCAGCCTCGACTCGGAGAACCCTGCGCACTGGCCGACCGCGGCGACGATTGCGGGCGACGCGCTCGGGTGGATCACGGGCGAGCCGGCCGGGACGGTGCTGACGATCAACGTGCCGGATCGCCCGCTGGACCAGCTGGCCGGCGTACGGCACGCGTCGCTGGCCGTGAACAGGCGCACCCGTCTCGTCGCCACGACAGCACCGTCGGGCGAACCGATGATCGTCGTGGAGCGCACTCCGCAGGCCGCCGCGGTTCCGGGCACCGACGAGGCCCTCCTCGCCGAAGGCTTCGTCACGGTCACCCCGATCGTCGGCATCCGCGAAGTCCGCGACGACGCGGCCGCCACAGCCCTCGCGAAGCGCCTCGTCCGGTAGTCGGCGGCCTGGTCAGAGCAGGCCGGCTGCTACCAGGTACTTCCCGACCCGGGCGATCTCGTCGGCGTCCAAGGGGATCTGGGGTGGTGCCATCACGCCGTACTCGATCACGCCCCGCAGCTGCAGCGCTGCCTTGAAGGCTCCGAGGGCGGAGGAGCTCATGCCCATCCGGGCCGGGTCGCCGACCCCGATCAGTTCGAAGAGACGCACCAGCCGTTCCTGCTCGGCGCGTGCGTCCTCCCACTCGCCCGCGGCCGCATGGTCGAAGAGCTTGACGTAGCCGTGAGGGTCCACGTTGCCGAGCCCTGGGACCACTCCGTCGGCTCCCATCCACAGCGCGTTGTCGACGGTCAGTTCGGAGCCCGTGAGCACACTGAAGTCGGTGATGTCACCCCGGTCGCGCGCTCGCAGGATGACGTTGCGCAGACCGCCCTCGTCGCCGCTGGAATCCTTCAGACCTGCCAGTACGCCGTCGGCCGCGAGCTGCAGCAGCAGGTCGGCGCCGAGCTTGGAGTGCACCGCTACCGGCAGGTCGTAGGCGAACACCGGGAGTCCCGCGGCCGCCGCGACCATCCGGAAGTGTTGGTCGATCTCCGCCGGATGGGTGCGGGTGTAGAAGGGTGCGGTGACGACAATGCCGTCCACACCGGCCGCGACCGCCGTCCGGACGTGGTCGATCACCCGCAAGGTCGCCATGTCGATGACACCTGCCAGCACCGGGACCCGGCCTGCCGCATGGCCCACCACCGTGTCGAGCACCACCCGCCGGTGTCCGTCCGGCAGGTACGCCACCTCGGAGGTGGAGCCGAGGACGAACAGTCCGCTCACGCCGCCGTCGATCAGGTGGTCGACCAGCCGGACCAGAGATGCGGTGTCCACCTGGTGATCCGGCGTGAACGGCGTACAGACGGGTGGGATGACACCGGTCAGGCGGGCGGGCAAGGTCATGAACGCTCCAATGCTTGGGTGATCAGGTCATCGGTGGACTCGCGCGCGACCACGGGGTGATAGCAGCGGAACAGGTGCGCCGGGTCGGCGGTATCGGACTCGAACTCGGGCATCGCACCGGAGCAGGTGTCGTCGGCCTTCCAGCAGCGGGTCCGGAACGGGCAGCCGCTCGGCGGCCGGGTGGCCGACGGCACCGGCCCGACCAGCGGGATCGGGTCGATCGGCGAGATCAGGCCGGGGGTCGCCGAGAACAGCGCGCGGGTGTACGGATGCCGCGCCTGCCGGGCGATGCCGGCGGCCGGTGCCTGCTCGACGATCCGGCCGAGGTACATGGTGACCACCCGGTCACTCATCCGGCGGACTGTCTGGATGTCGTGCGAGACGAACACCATGGCCAGGCCGAGGCGTTCCTTGAGGTCCAGCAGCAGGTTCAGGATCTGCGCCCGGACGGAGACGTCCAGAGCACTGGTCGGCTCGTCCGCGACCAGCAGCGACGGCTCGAGGGCCAGCGCCCGGGCGATCGCGACGCGTTGCCGCTGGCCGCCGGACAACTGGCCAGGCAGGGCATCGGCGACGCTCCGGGGCAGACCCACCAACGCCATCAGGTCCCGGACCCGTTCGTTGCGCTGGGCAACGGTGCCGCGATGGTGCACGTCGAGCGGATCACGCAGGACCCGATGCACGGGCAGCCGGCGATTCAGTGCCGTCGACGGGTCCTGGAAGATCATCCCGGTCCCGGCGCCGATGGCCTCGCGGCGTTCGGCCGGTTTCATCGACCAGATGTCCCGGCCCCGGAACGCGGCCGTGCCCTCCGTCGGTCGCTGCACGCCGACCAGGACCTTGGCCAGCGTGGACTTCCCACAGCCGGACTCGCCGACCACGCCGACGGTCTCACCGGCGGCGACGGTCAGGTCGGCCCCGGTCAGCGCATAGACCCGATCCCGGCTGAAGACACCACCGGATCTGGCCCGGTGTACGACGTGCACGTCCGACAGCTCGACCACCGTCTCTGTCATCGCAGCGCCTCCTTCTCCAGCGGCTCGAGGACAACGGCCGGATGATGACAAGCGACCAGATGCTGCGAAGATCGGCCGGTCAGCTCGGGTGCGGTGCCGCGGCACAGGTCGGTGACCATCGGGCATCGGTCGGCGAACCGGCAACCGGCGGGGAAGTCGGCCGGCGAGGGTACGACGCCACGGATCTGGGTCAGCCGGGCCGCGCCGGACTCCAGCGACAGGACCGAACCGAGCAGGCCACGGGCGTAGTGGTGCGCGGGCTCGCCGACCAGGTCGGCCGTGACACCGGTCTCGACGATCTGGCCGCCGTACATCACCACCACCCGATCGGTCACGTCGGCGACCAGTGCCAGGTCGTGCGATACCAGGATCAGCGCGAAGCCGAGTTCGGCGCGCAGCCGCAGCAGCAGCTGGATCACCTGCGCCTGCACGGTGACGTCGAGTGCCGTGGTCGGCTCGTCGGCGACGATCAGCTTCGGCTCCCGGGACAGCGCCATCGCGATCAGGACCCGCTGGCGCTGACCACCGGACAGTTCGTGCGGGTAGCTGGTCAGGGTCCGCTCGGGATCCAGTCCGACCAGTTCCAGCAGTTCTGCCGGAGTACGCCGTCCGCCGCGGCGAACCACCTGCTTCAACTGCGCCTTGATGGTCATCGCCGGGTTCAGTGAGGACAGCGCATCCTGGTAGATCATGGCCATGTCGTGCCCGAGCAGCCGGCGCCGCTCGGAGCGCCGCAGACTCAGCAGGTCCTTGCCGTCGAACCGGATCCGGCCGCCGATCCGGGCGCCGCGCGGCTCCAGCCCCATCACGGTGAGCGCGGTCAGCGACTTGCCGCAGCCGGACTCGCCGACCAGTCCGAGCACCTCGCCCGGCCGTACCTCGAAGCTGATCCCGTCGACGACGTCGACTCCGTCGTGCCGGCCCTCGAAGCCGATCGCCAACTGCTGCACGGACAGCACGGGTTCGCCGTCCGGCAACGGCCGCGCTCGTTCCCGCAGCCGCGTCGCCGCCAGGTCCAGACCGGGAAGCTCGACCAGTTCCCCGGAACCGGGCTGGGCGGTCTCCAGTGCGTCCTTGTCCTGCTTCTTGGGGGTCGTACGGCGTCCACCCGGCGCCGCCCAGGCGTCGGAGACGGCCTCGGACAGGATGTTCAGCGACAGCACGGTGATCAGGATCAGCAGTCCCGGGAACACCGTCGCCCACCAGCCGCCCAGCAACACCATGTTCTTGCCGTCGGCAATCACCGAGCCCCAGGACGGCTCCGGTGGACGGACCCCGGCCCCGATAAAGGACAGCGACGCCTCGAAGACGATGGCGTCGGCGACCATCACCGTGCAGAACACCAGCACCGGAGCGGCGCAGTTGATCGCGACGTGCCGGAGCAGGATGTGCGGGGTCCGGGCGCCGATGATCTTCTCTGCGACCACATAGTCCTCGCCGTACTGCGCGAGCACGTTGGCGCGGACCACCCTGGCCACGGGCGGCGTGTAGAGGAAGGCGATCGCGATCACGAGCACCGGGATGGATCCGCCGAACACCGCGACCAGTACGGCGGCGAGCGCGATTCCTGGGAACGCCATCACGACGTCGAGGAGCCGCATCACGGTCTCGTCGACCGCCTTCCGGGACGTGGCCGCGACAGCTCCGATGATCGCGCCCGCGGTCAGTGCGAGCGCGGTCGCGCCGAGGCCGATCATCAGCGACCACCGGGCGCCGTACACGAGCCGGGTGAAGATGTCCCGGTTCGCGCTGTCCAGCCCGAACCAGTGCGCGCCCGACGGCCCGCCGCCGGCGTCCTCCTGCGTGAGGATGTCGTACGGCGTCAGCAGCGGAGCCAGGATCGCGGCCAGGATCACCACCGCCAGGACCGCGACCGCGATCCAGGCAGTCGGTGGCAGCCGCTTGAAGTTGATCCCCGGACGGGAGAGCTGCCGGGCCAGTCGTGCACGCATCACGCGGCGCTCCTCAGTCGCGGGTTGACCAGCAGGTACAGCACGTCGACAACGAGGTTGACCACCACGAAGCCGATCGCGATCGTCAGTACGACGCCTTGCACCACGGCCGGATCACCGTCGCGGACGGCGTTGATCATCAGCGTGCCCATCCCCGGCAGAGTGAAGATCTGTTCGATCACAACAGCTCCGCCGAGCAGGTACCCGATCCGCAGGCCGAGCACGGTGAGCGGGTTGATGAGCGCGTTCCGCAGGACATTCCGTCCCACGACCACCACGGGTGGCAGGCCGCTGCCGATGGCGGTCCGGACGTAGTCCTTGTCCAGTTCCTCGACGACCGACGTACGAATGATCCGGGTCAGTTGAGCCGCCACCGGCAACGACAGCGCCAACGCCGGCAGCGTCATGGTCCGCAGCCACGGGGCGATCCCGTCGGCCGGATTCACATAGCCGCTCGGCGGAAACCAGCCGCGGCCGACCGCGGCGTACTGGATCATCAGCAGCGCGAGCCAGAACGACGGCGCGGCCACGCCGATCAACGAGACCAGCCGGATCGCCTGGTCCGGCCAGCGGTCCCGGAAGATCGCGGCGGTGACACCGAGCAGCAAGGCCAGCACCATGGCGATCAGCAGTCCCAGCAGAGTGAGCTGGAACGTCAGCGGCATCGCGGTGGTGACCGACTGCAGCACCGGCGCCTTTGTCAGCACACTGGTGCCCAGGTCGCCGTGCAGGAGGTCACCGACGAAGTGCAGGTAGCGCACCGGCAGCGGGTCCAGCAGGCCGTTCTCCTGCCGGAACATGTGCAACTGCTCCTCGGTCGGGTTGGCACCCTGGAAGTACGCCACCGCGGGATCGTTGTTGGAGAACCGCATCACCAGGAAGACGAACGCGATGATGCCGAGCAGCAACGGGACCAGCAGCAATAGCCGGCGAACCAGCATTCGGACGATGACGGCCACAGTCGGCTACCTCAGGCCCGCTTCGCCTGCAGCACGTTGATCCCCGGATAGGGCAGCGCCTTGATCCCGCTGAGCTTCTTCCCGTCCCAGGCCGTCATCAGTTCGGTGTGGACGACCGGATACAGCACCGCCTGCTCGGCGACCAGGTCGAGGTACTCGTGGGTCAGCTTGAGCCTGGTGTCCGCATCGGTGGCCCGGACGGCCTCGTCCATCTTGGCGAAGATCACCTTGGCGCCGGCACTGTTCTCCCAGCGCGTGTACTTCATCCAGGACCCGCCCTGCGTGTAGTTGTAGCGCAGGATCAGGTCCGCGTCGGCGCCGAACTGGTTCGGGTTCGACGCGGCCGCGACCACCTGGTAGTCGGCGTGCTGGTCCATCTTGGTGAACACCGCGGCGGTGTCCTGCGGCTCCAGCGTGGTCTTCACGCCGATGGCGTTCCAGGAGGCGGCGATGGTCGGCAGGCAGTCGACGATCCAGCTCACGTTCACCGCGAGCAGGTTGATCGACAGGTTCGTCACGCCGGCCTCGGCCAGCAGCGCCTTGGCCTTCGCCGGGTCGTAGCTGTAGACGGTCTTCGCCTTCGCGTAGGCCGGGTTCTCCTCGTTCAGGAACGACGTACTCGCCTTGCCGCGGCCCTTGAGCGCGACCTCGATCATCTTCTGGGTGTCGATCGCGGTGAACAGCGCCTGCCGGACCCGGACGTCGTCGAACGGCTTGGTCGCGGTGTTGAACATCAGGAACAGGTGGTTCATCCCCTTGCCGCCCTCGACCGTGAGGCCCGAGCTCTTCAGTTGCTCGATGTTGGCGTACGGGATGTTGTCGGAGATCTGGGCCTCGGCACTGCCGCCGGAGATCTTCGCGACCCGGGCGGAGGAGTCGACGATGCTCAGCCAGTTCATCTTCTTGAACGCAGCCGGGCGCGGGCCGTTGTAGTCCGCGAAGGCCTCGAAGGTGGTGTTCGACTTCGGCTGGTGCGAGACCTGCTTGTACGGTCCGGACCCGACCGCCTTGCCGTTCTTGGCCAGATCCCAGGCGCCGGCCTGGGAGAAGACGTGCTTGGGCATGATCTTGGCGATGGTCAGCCGGGGCGCGCCGTCGGGGAACGGGAAGTTCAGGACCAGCTCGACGGACTTGTCGTCGACCTTCTTGACCTCCTTCAGCCAGGCGGCGAAGAAGTTGTAGGTGAGCACCTTCAGCTTCGGGTCGAGGATCCGCTGGAAGGTGAAGACGACGTCGTCGGCGGTGACCGGCTGCCCGTCGTGCCACTTCGCCCCGTCCCGCAGGGTGAACTTCCAGGAGGTGGCGTTGAGGTCGGACGGCACCTCCGTGCCGAGTGCGGCGTACGGCTGCCGGGTGATCGGGTCGGTGTCGAGCAGGCCCTCGTAGACGTGCTGCATCGCCGCCATCGTGAAGGCGGACGCCGTCATCGTCGGGTCCCAGCTCTGGTTGTTCCCGTACCCGATCACCGCGGTGACCAGGCCGGTGTCCGCTCCGGCGCCGACGGCTCCGGTCGAGGCCGGGCCACCGCTGCAGGCCGACAATCCACCAGTGATCGTCGCGGCTGCGCCGAGCGCACCGGAGTACTTCAGGAACGAGCGGCGGTCGAACCCTGTTTGGTTCACGATGCCTCCAGCGGCAGGGGGTGTGGTCGAGCTTCACAGGAGGTAGGTTGTGGGACATCCTACGTCCTATGAGTGCCGACCTTAGGAGTCTGTCTCCGGTCGGTCAAGACCGGAGGAGACGCCGATGGCCGATCAACCACCCCGCGGGACCCAGCAGGTGCAGGACCGGATCAAGAACCTGATCCTGCGGCTCGGCCTGTCCGCGGGCGACGCGCTGCCGACCGAGGCAGAGCTCGCCGCTCAGCTCAATGTCGGCCGGAACCCGGTCCGCGAGGCGATCAAGGCCCTGCAGGCCGTCGGCATCGTCGAGGTCCGCCGTGGGCTCGGCATGTACGTCGGCACGATGTCGCTCGGCGCGCTGGTGGACGAACTGACGTTCCACACCAGGATCACCCTGCGGGACGGACGCGGCGGCCTGGCCGAGCTGACCGAGGTCCGTGAAGCCCTGGAGTCCGGACTGGCCCAGCGGATGATCGCCGGGAAACAGCGACCCGATCTGCACGAGCTGGCCCGGGTACTCGACACGATGGCGGCCGAAGCCGGGACCGGCCGGATCTCGCCGGCCGTCGACCGGCTCTTCCACGAGGTGCTGTTCCAGCCGCTCGGCAACACGCTGGTCAGCCGGCTGCTCGGCGCCTTCTGGGACGCCTACCACCAGGTCGAACCAGAGCTGACCCCACCGCAGGAGTCACCGCTGGCGATCCTGGAGCAGCACCGCGCGATCTACCGGGCGATCGCCGCGGCGGACCCGGCCGCGATCGCGACCGCGATGGCCGGACACTTCGCCGGTGTCCGGCGCAGGCTCGTGGAAAGTGCGACGTAGCATGTGGCAGATGCCGGACGGACCGCGTGATCGAACCGAGGGCAGGAGTGCGTCGTGGCAGTGACCCGGCCGAAGCGCAGTGACGAGCTGGCTAATGCGATCGCCGACCTGATCATCGAGCGCAACCTGGAGCCCGGCGCCGCGCTGCCTCCGGAGAGCGTGCTGATGGCCGACTTCAGCGTCAGCCGCAACTCGGTCCGGGAGTCGCTGAAAGCCTTGCAGGCATTGGGGATCGTCGAGATCCGGCACGGCTACGGAACCTTCGTCGGCTCGGCCAGCTCGGCGGCGTTGCACCCCTGGCTGCTGTTCCGCACCCGATCCGGCAGCAGCACCGAGCGGCTGCGGGAACTGCTCGAGATCCGCGAGATCCTCGAGACCGAGCTGACCCGCCGTGCCGCCGGAACCAGCGGCGGCGAACTCCAGCAGAAGCTGTCCGGCTGTGTCGAGCGGATGCGGGTCGACGGGCCGGACGCGGCGGCCGCGGACCGCGAGTTCCACGAACACATCTGCGACGCGGCCGGCGTCCCGCTGGCCCGCGAGCTGGTCGGCCTGTTCTGGGACGTCTACCGGGCCGTCGAGACCGACCTGGAGACCGTCGCCGGGTCACCCGGCGAAACCGCGGCTCGGCATCAACGCGTCGTCGACGCGATCGACTCCGGTGACGCCGACCGGGCCGAAGAGGCTGTCCACCTGCACTTCGGCGAGGTTCGCGCCCGCCTCGGCACCGGCCCCTACCGAAGCCGGCCGGCCGATGTGCCATGATCGGGCCGACGGTTGTGGAGGAACACCGGTGACCAGCTCGCTGCTCGTGTGCTGGGAGTCCGGGGCGGTCCCGCCACTGTGACCGGGAGCCAGGGAGAACACCCTGGCCCGGAAGCCAGGACATCTGCGGCCGTCCGCAGGCGCGCGATCATCGTGTGTCGGCGTACCGGCCGCAGCGGGCGTGGACACCCGCTCGACGAAAGGGACCACCGCCGATGCGGGCTCCGTCATTCAGCGGACCGTCGAACTCGTTCCCGTTCACCGCGATCGTCGGGATGGACGATCTCCAGCTCGCGCTGATCCTGGCGGCGATCTCGCCGGCCATCGGCGGCGTGCTGATCCGCGGCGAGAAGGGTACGGCGAAGTCGACCGCCGTCCGCGCCCTCACCGAGATCCTCCCGCCCGTGGAGGTAGCCGCGGGCTGCCGCTTTTCCTGCGACCCCGACCACCCGGACCCGACCTGCCCGGACGGCCCGCACGCGGGCGAGCGGGGTGTGCGGGCTGCTCGGTTGGTGGAGTTGCCGGTGGGGGCGACTGAGGATCGGGTGCTCGGGTCGTTGCATCTGGAGAAGGCGCTCGCCGAGGGCATCACGGCGTACGAACCTGGTCTGCTCGCCGCGGCGCATCGCGGGTTGCTGTACGTCGACGAGGTCAACCTGCTCCACGACCACCTGGTCGACGTGCTTCTCGACGCCGCCGCGATGGGGCGCGCGACCGTCGAGCGGGACGGTGTCTCGGTCACCCACCCGGCGCGGTTCGTGCTCGTCGGCACGATGAACCCCGAGGAGGGCGAGCTCCGGCCGCAGCTCCTCGACCGGTTCGGGCTGACCGTCGACGTGGTCGCCAGCCGCGATCCCGCCGTCCGCGTGGAGGTGATGCGCGCGCGGCTCACGTACGAGGCCGGCCCGGAGAACTTCGTCGCCCGGTACGACGGCGCGCAACGGGAACTCGCCGAACGCATCGTGAAGGCGCGCGACCTGCTGACCGAGGTGATCCTGACCGACTCGGCACTCCGCCAGATCGCGGAGATCTGCGCGTCGTTCGACGTCGACGGGATGCGCGCCGACCTGGTCACGGCCCGTACGGCGGTCGCCCACGCCGCGTGGTGCGGCCGCACCGTCGTCGAGGTCGACGACGTCCGAGCCGCCGCCAAACTGGCCCTCCCGCACCGCCGCCGCCGAAACCCCTTCGACGCCCCCGGCCTCGACGACCAGCAACTCGAAGAAGCCATCAACAACAGCACCCCACCGGAAGACCCCGACGACGACGGACCGGACGACCCCAGCGGCGGACCTGGTGGGGGAGTGGACAGCTCTGCTTCTTCCGAGGGTGGTTCTTCCGAAAGCGAAGAGCAGTCCGTCGGTCAGCCGGCGCCCGGTTCGGCCCCGAGCGGTGACGTTGCTGGGAGTTCTGCGCCGTACAAGGCTCGGCTGTTGAGCGTTCAGGTGGCTGGGGCCGGTGTCGCGGGGCGGCGGTCGCGGGCGATCACCGAGGTGGGGCGTGTTGTCGGGGATCGAGGTCGGGTCGGGCGCGAGGCGGGGCGGCCGCATCTGCTGGGGACGATGCGCAACGCGGCGCCGTACCAGAAAGTTCGCGGGCGGACCGGCCCAGGACTGGTGGTGCGCCCGGACGACGTGCGGCTTGCGGTGCGGGAAGGGCGGGAGGGGAACCTCGTGCTGTTCTGCGTCGACGCCTCCGGTTCGATGGGGACGAAGCGGCGGATGGGTGAGGTGAAGACCGCGATCGTCTCGCTTCTCCTCGACGCGTACCAGCGCCGCGACACGGTCGGTCTCGTCACGTTCGCCGGCGCCGCCGCGACGGTCGCGCTCCCGCCGACGGGCAGCGTCGAGACCGCCGTACGACGCCTCGAATCGCTCCCGACCGGCGGCCGTACGCCGCTCGCCGAAGGGCTGCTGCAAGCGGCCGAGGTACTGCGGATCGCCGCGATCCGCGACCCGCGCCGGCGCCCGCTCCTCGTCCTCGTGACCGACGGCCGCGCCACTCATGGCGACAACGCGTTCGCCCGCGCCCGCCAGGCCGCCGGATGGCTCGCGCAGCGCGGGATCGCGACCGTCGTGGTGGACTGCGAGCCGCGTCGCGGCATCCGGCTCGGACTCTCCGCGGAGCTTGCCGCGGACCTCGGAGCGGAGTACCTCGACCTCGGAGACGTTGCCGCGGGCAACCTCATCCGGACGGTGACCGAGCGGAAGGCGGCCTGAGATGCCGAAGGGACAGCCGGTCGCCGTACCGGAAGACGGCCTGACCACTCGCCAGCGTCGCAACCGTCCGCTGCTGATGGTTCACACCGGTGAGATGAAGGGGAAGTCGACGGCGGCGTTCGGGATGGCGCTGCGGGCCTGGAACCAGGGCTGGAACCTAGGGGTCTTCCAGTTCGTGAAGAGTGCGAAGTGGAAGGTCGGCGAGGAGAGCGCGTTCAAGGCGCTCGGCCGGCTGCACGAAGCGACGGGTGAGGGCGGGCCGGTCGAGTGGCACAAGATGGGCGAGGGCTGGAGCTGGTCCCGCAAGGCCGGCACCGAGGAGGACCACGCTGCCGACGCGGTCGAGGGCTGGCGCGAGATCCAGCGCCGCCTGGGCGCCGAGACCCATGACCTGTATGTGCTCGACGAGTTCACGTATCCGATGAAGTGGGGCTGGGTCGACGTGGACGAGGTCGTCGACACGCTCGTCAACCGTCCCGGCCACCAGTACGTCGTGATCACCGGCCGCGACGCCCACCCGAAGCTCCTCGAGGCCGCCGACCTCGCCACCCAGATGACGAAGCTCAAGCACCCGATGGACGCGGGACAGAAGGGCCAGAAGGGCATCGAGTGGTGATTCCGCGGGTGGTGGTTGCGGCGCCGTCCTCCGGTGCGGGTAAGACCACCGTCGCCGTCGGGTTGATGGCGGCGCTGCGGCGGGCCGGGCAGGTGGTGGCCGGGTTCAAGGTGGGGCCGGACTACATCGATCCCGGGTTCCACGCGGTCGCGACCGGGCGGCCGGGGCGGAACCTCGATCCGATGCTGTCGGGGGAGGAACTGGTCGGACCGCTGTTCGCGCACGGTTGCGAGGGTGCGGACCTGGCGGTGGTCGAGGGCGTGATGGGGCTGTACGACGGTGCGCTCGGAACGGAAGGTTTCTCCTCGACGGCCCACGTCGCGAAGTTGCTGAAGGCACCTGTGGTGCTGGTCGTCGACGCGTCGGCGGCCGGCCGGAGCGTCGGCGCCGTCGTCCAAGGTTTCGTTGCCTTCGACACCGAGATCCGCATCGTCGGGGTGATCCTGAACAAGGTGGGTTCGGATCGCCACGAAGCCGAAGTACGAGCCGGGGTCGCGCCGACCGGCGTACCGGTCCTCGGCGTCCTGCGTCGCGACGCCCGCCTGACAGTCCCCAGCCGCCACCTAGGCCTGATTCCCGCCAACGAACAACAAACCCAAGCCGAACAAGCCGTAGACGCCGCGGCAGAACTGGTCCGCCAAGGCGTAGACCTCCAAGCGGTAACAGCAGCAGCCCACTCCGCCACGCCCCACCAAACCACCCCCTGGACTCCTGAAGCACCACAGTCGAGTGCAGATGTGGGAGCGCGGCCGGTGGTTGCCGTTGCGGCGGGGCCGGTGTTTTCCTTCCATTACACGGAGACGACTGAGCTGCTCACCGCCGCCGGTGCGGATGTCGTCACTTTCGACCCACTCGTCGATCAGTTGCCTGAGGCAACCGCGGCGCTGTACCTCGGGGGCGGCTTCCCGGAGTTGCACGCCGAGGCGCTTTCCGCGAATGTCGAGCTGCGCAAACAAGTTGCCGCCGCGGTCGCCGACGGGCTCCCGGTGATCGCCGAATGCGCCGGCCTGCTCTACCTCTGCCGCGAACTCGACGGCCACCCGATGACCGGCGTACTCCCCGCGACCGCCCGCATGACCAGCCGCCTCACCCTCGGCTACCGTACGGCGATCGCCGCGACCAGCACCGCGTTCTTCGACGAAGGCCGCCGGGTGCGCGGCCACGAGTTCCACCGCACCACGGTCGACCTCGACACCGACGTACAACCGGCCTGGCATCTCCCCGGCGGCGTCGAAGGAATCACGCTCCCGCACGTCCACGCGTCGTACCTGCACCTGCACTGGACCGCCACCCCGGACGTCCCCGCCCGCCTGGTCGCAGCCGCCCGCGAGCGTGCCCGGTGAACCTGGTCGTCGGCGTCGGACTCCGCACCGGTACGCCGTACGCCGAGCTGCACGACCTCGTCACAACAGCCCTGCACGAACTCGCGGGCGAGGTCCGGCTGGTCGTCACGATCACCGGCAAGGAGCACGAGCCCGCGCTGCAAGAGCTGGTCGCGCAGCTGGGTGCGGACCTCCGCACCTTCTCGAACGAAGAACTCGCCAACCAGCCGGTGCCGACCCCGAGCGAGCAGGTCGAGCAGCTCAAAGGAACCCCGAGCGTCGCCGAAGCAGCCGTCCTCGCCACCGGCGCCCAACTCCTCATCCCGAAACGCCAAACCCCGAATGCCACCATCGCAATCGGTGTGCAGCGGGCGGCTGGGTATGGCGTGCGGGATCGGGAGGTTGTGCAGCGGGTGATTGCTGAGCGGCGGGACGTACGGCGGGGGTTCCTGGAGCTGCCGGTCGACGACGTGACGCTCGGGCGGGTGCTGGAGGCGGCGCATCGGGCGCCGAGTGTCGGGCTGAGCCAGCCGTGGGACTTCCTGGTGATCCGCGACCTCGCGACCCGCCGCAAGGTGCACGATCTCGCGACCGCGCAACGGGACGCGTTCGCCGCGTCCCTCCCGGAGGACCGCCGCGCCGCGTTCGACGGACTCAAGATCGAGGCGATCCTCGACACCCCGCTGAACCTCGCGGTGACCTGCGACCCCGGCCGCGGCGGCCGGCATGTCCTCGGCCGGCACGCGGATCCGCGGACGACCATGTTCTCCGCGGCGATCGCGATCCAGAACCTCTGGCTCGCCGCCCGCGCCGAAGGCCTCGGCGTCGGCTGGGTCTCGTTCTTCGCACCACACGAGGTCGCCGCGGTCCTCGACCTGCCCGCGCATATCGAACTGGTCGGCTACCTCTGCGTCGGGTACGTCGACGAGTTCGCCGCGGCGCCCGAACTCGTGCGTTCCGGATGGGCGAAGCGGCGCCCGCTCTCGTGGGCGATCCACCACGAGGAATGGGGCCGCCGCGACACCTCGATCGTCGACGACGCCTTGCAGGCTGCGCAGAACGCCGTACCGGCAACTGGTCAGCGGGTCCACGTGATCGTCGGCGGCGACGTCACGCAGCTGGGACAGGCCGATGCACTGATCGTCGATCTACGAGCAGACCGCCCGCCGGCGGACTTCGGGGTGCTGTGGCGGCCGGCGCGCACGCCCGCCGAGGCGGTCGAGTTCGGCGTCGAGATCGCGCGTGACCTCGCGCTCCAGGGCGTCGGCCATCTCGCCGTACAGCTGGCTGCGAACTCGGAACGTGCCAAGGCGCTCGCTCGCGGTCTGCAGGTCGGTGCGTCGGCCTGTGGTCTGACACACTCCTCCGCATGACCGCACCTATGTACGTGCCCGCGTTCTCCATGAAGCAGCGTGTGACGTTGATGGCGAACAAGTACGAGCTGATCGCCACCAACCCGGACGGTACCGACGGGGCGCTGCTCGCGTTCGCGCAGCAGAAGCGGATGGCGTTCAAGGAGCAGGTGACGTTCTACACCGACGACACGAAGACCCAGCCGGTGTTCTCGTTCAAGGCGCGCTCGGTGGTCGACCTGGGTTCCGGGTACGACGTGTTCGACGCCGACGGGCAGCCGATCGGCAGTTTCAAGAAGGAGTTCGCCAAGAGCCTGCTCCGATCGAGCTGGCAGTTGGCGAACGGCGAGGTCCACGCGTACGGGACCGAGCGGAACCCGACCATCGCCGTCGTCCGCCGGGTCTGGGAGTTCGTCCCGTTCATCGGGGAGATCCCGCTGCCGTTCATCTTCCATTTCGACTTCACCGAGGACGGCTCCGGCAAGCCGGTGCTGTCGGTGGAGCGGAAGATGTCGGTCCGGGATCGCTACCGGATCACCGTCCAGGACGAGCGCCTCGACTTCCGGGTCGCCGCCGCGATGACGGTCGCCCTGGACGCACTGCAGTCTCGCTGAGTCGTCGGCGTACGACCACGGTCGTACGCCGGGCTCACTCTTTCGGGTGAACCTACCCTGAGTGGGCTTGGATCCGGTCCGGCCCAGTGCGAGGCTGTATCCATGGGCGTAGCACAGCGCAGTCGACGGTGGTTGGTTCCGGTCACGGCAGTCGCGGTGGTAGCAGGGGTGGGGGCACTCGGACCAGTGGTCGCGGATGCCTCGCCGAAGCTGCCCGGCATCTCCGCGCAGGATCTGCTCGCGAAGGTGCAGACGGCGAAGGTCGACGGCCTGAGCGGCACGGTCCGCTCGGACGCGGACCTGGGCCTGCCGGCCATCCCTGGCGCGCCGGCCGGTAGTGAGCAGCTGACCGAGATGCTGAGCGGTCAGCACACCGCGCGGGTCGCGTTCGCGAGCCCGGACAAGGCACGGGTCTCGGTGCTCGACAACCAGGCCGAGCGGGTCTGGACCACCGACGGCAAGTCCGCGTGGGCGTACGACTCGTCCAGGCGCGAGGCCGTGAAGCTGACGGTGCCCGAGCACAAGAACGCAAAGCCGGAGAAGGCGGTGCCGTCGTACGACCCGCAGGCCGTCGCCAAGCAGTTCCTCGACGCGATCGACCCGACCACCAAGGTCGAGGTCAGCGGTACCGAGAAGGTCGCCGGCCGCGATGCGTACAAGCTGCGCCTGGTGCCGAAGACCGACAAGACGACCGTCGGGTCCGTGACGCTGGCGATCGACTCCAAGACCTGGGTCCCGCTGGACGTGACGGTGATGCCGCGAACCGGCAACGACCCGGCCGTCGAGGTGGGGTTCAGCTCGGTGTCGTTCGACGTACCGGCCGCGAGCACGTTCACCTTCACCCCGCCGAAGGGTGTGAAGGTCACGGACGAGAAGGTGCCGTCGCAGGACCGGCCGAAGCGGGTCGCCCCGAAGCAGATCGAGCCCAAGCAGGTTGAGCCGAAGCAGACGAAGCCTGGTACGGCGAAGGCGGACGAGCCGACCGTGATCGGCGAGGGCTGGGAGAGCGTCGCGATGATCCGCGGTGCGCAGACCGGCCAGCTGACCGGGAACGGGCCGCTCGCGCAGCTGCTCGCGAAGGCGCCGACCGTGTCGGGCACGTGGGGCACGGGCAAGGTGCTGACCAGCAAGATGGTGAGCGCGCTGATCACCGACGACGGACGGGTCTTCGTCGGCCTGGTCACCCCGGACACCCTGCAGGCCGCCGCAGCGAAGGCCCCCCGCTGAACAGCCAGATGACGAGCGCGCCGGTCGTCACCCACGGGCTGACCAAACGGTTCCACGGCGGACAGGTCGCGGTGGACGCGGTCGACCTGGAGGTGCCGGCCGGCAGTGTGTTCGGCTTCCTCGGCCCGAACGGGTCGGGGAAGACGACGACGATCCGGATGCTGCTCGGCCTGATCGCGCCGACGTCCGGCGAGGTCGAGCTGCTCGGCGAGCCGATGCCGAAGGCGCACCTGCGGGTTCTGCCCCGGGTCGGCGCACTGGTCGAAGGGCCGGCGTTCTACCCGTTCTGGACCGGCCAGGCGAACCTGCTGCGATTCGACGCGGCTGACCGCACCGCTGACCCGAAGACGCGGAAGGCGCGCGCCGGTGAAGCGCTCGAGCGGGTCGGGTTGTCGAACGCGGCCGGTAAGAAGGTTCGCGCGTACTCGCTCGGTATGCGTCAGCGGCTCGCGATCGCGGTCGCGTTGATGCAGCGGCGCGAACTGCTCGTGCTGGACGAGCCGACGAACGGTCTCGACCCACAGGGCACCCGCGAAGTCCGGCACCTGATCCAGGAGCTGGCGAGCGACGGTACGACGGTGTTCACGTCGACCCATCTGCTCGCCGAGGTCGAGCAGGTCTGCACGCACGCGGCCGTGATGAGCCGCGGGAAGCTGCTCCGGCAGTCGACAGTCGAGGACCTGCGCGCCGAACTCCGGCCACGGCTGGTCGTGCGTACGCCGGATGCCGGGACGGCGGCCGAGACGCTGCAAGGTCTGGGCGTGACAGATCTGAAAACAACAGGTGAGACCGTCGAGGGAGATCCCGGCGAGCTCCCGATCGAGAAGTTCGCCGCGGCTCTGGTCGCGGCCGACGTACGCATCCACGGCTTCGGCCTCGAACGCCCCAGCCTGGAAGACGCCTTCGTAGCACTCACCGGGGAGGGCTTCGATGTCGCAGAGTGAAACATCAACCGAGGTGTTGGTTGATGCACAACGGCCGAGTGCGGGGCGGCATACGCTCGCGCTCTTCATCTCTGAGTTGCGGTTGGTGTTCGGGCGGGCCCGGACTCAGGTGGGGCTTGGGGTGCTGGCCGCCGTGCCGGTGCTGATCGGGGTTGCGGTCAAGATCGCCGGCTCGGACAGCGGCGCCGAGGGGTTCATCGGGCAGATCGCCGGGAACGGGCTGTTCCTGATCGTCGCCAGCCTCGGCCTGTCGCTGCCGTTCTTCCTGCCGACCGCGGTGACCGTGATCTCGGGAGAGTCGCTGGCCGGCGAGGCCAGCCTCGGCACCCTGCGCAACCTGCTCACCGCACCGGCCGGCCGATCCCGGCTGCTCGCCGCCAAGATGGTCGCCCTCGCGATCTTCTGCCTGGCCGCGACGATGACGATCTGGATCTCCGGCCTGATCGTCGGCTTCATCCTGTTCCCGGTCGGCGACGTCCTGCTGCTCTCCGGCTCGACCGTCTCGCTCGGCGAAGGCCTGCTCCGCGCGCTCGGGATCGCCGTCGTGATCTCGCTGTCGCTGCTCGGGCTCGCCGGCATCGGCCTGTTCGTCTCGTCGCTCACCTCCACCCCACTGGCCGCGATGGCGGCGACGTTCGGAACGTTCATCGTGCTCGGCATCCTGACCGCGATCCCGCAGCTGCACGCGATCCACCCGTGGCTGCTGATCTACCGCTGGCAGTCGTTCGCCGACCTGCTCCGCGACCCGCCGTACTGGCACGAGATAGGCCGCAACCTGCTCCTCCAAGGCGGCTACCTGGTCGTCTTCTACGCCGCCGCCTGGGCGAGGATCACCAGCCGCGACATAACCTAAGGTCCCGTGGAAGCAGACCTAGTGGCCGTCCTGCGCTGTCCGGTGTGTGCTGACCGGCTGGCGCTGGACGACCGTACGGCGCGCTGCCCGCGCGGGCACGCGTACGACCTGGCCAAGCAGGGCTACCTGAACTTGTTGCCCCCGGCCTCGAACGGCATCGAGGGCGACTCGGCCGCGATGGTCGGCGCGCGCACTGTCTTCCTCGGCGCCGGTCACTACGGACCGATCCGCGACGCGCTGATCCTGCAGGCCGGGCTGGGCGACGACGACCTGGTCGTCGAGGTCGGCGCCGGCACCGCCTACTACCTGTCCGGTGTCCTAGGCCTGTCCCCGAACCGCCGCGGGATCGCGTTGGACGTGTCGAAGTACGCCGCCCGTCGCGCGGCCCGGGCGGACCCACGGATCGCCTCCGTGGTGTGCGACGCGTGGCGTGAACTGCCGTTGATGGACGGGTCGGCGAACCTGCTGCTGAACGTGTTCGCCCCACGCAACGCCGCCGAGATGGCCCGCGTACTCGCGCCCGACGGCCGGCTGCTCGTCGTCACGCCGAACCAGCAGCACCTCGGCGAGCTCGTCGGCGTACTGGGGATGGTCAGGGTCGACGAGCAGAAGGAACGCCGGCTGGAGGAGTCGCTGGCGGGGGAGTTCGAGCGCGTCGGCACCGAGCTGGTCGAGGAGACGATGCGCCTCGACCGGTCGGCCGTCGAGCAGCTGGTACTGATGACGCCGAGCGCGCGCCACCTGGACTACCGCGAGCTGCTGCAGCGGATTGGCATACTGCCAGAGCCGGTGCTCGTCACGTTGTCGGTGAACTTGTCGACGTGGTCGCGGACCTCCAGCACTCCACAATCGGCCTGACAACGGCCCGCCCACGCTCAGCCTGCTCGCCGATGGGCCATTGTGTAGTGCTGGAGGTTCGGTCGGTCAGGCTGCCTGGCCGCCGATGAGTTCGCGGGCGACGACGGTTCCGTGGTTCTCGGCCTCCACGTGCGCCTCGGACTCCGACACCTTGGAGGCGCCGATCAGCTCTTCCATGCCCGGGGTGACCGGGGCGAGGGTGAGCTCCGCGGCGGCGGTCCGGAGGTTCATCCCGAAGACGTCGCCGAAGATGCGCTCCAGGTACGGCGTGGCGTGGTCCCAGCCGTGCTTCGGCGAGCCCGGCCCGTAGCCCCCGCCGCGGGCGAGCGCGAAGATCGCCGGCCGCCCGGCCAGCGGGCGCGAGCCGAAGGCGAGGTCCTTGTCGATCACCAGCAGGTCGATCCACGTCTTCACGTGCTGCGCGATGCCGTAGTTGTACATCGGTACGGCGAGCAGGACCGCGTCGGCGCTCACGATCTCCGCCTTGAGTTCGTCGGCGATCGCCTGGGCCTCGGCGAGCGGCATCCGGTCAGACTCGGCGACCGGCTCCTGGCCTACCTGGGCCGCGGCCAGGGTCGGCCACACGGTGGCGGGCAGCGGGTGCTGACCGAGGTCACGCCGTACCACGACACCGTCCGGGTGCTCAGCCTTCCAGGCGGCTTCTGCGCTGTCCGCGAGGGCGCGGGACACCGAGCCGTCCAGCCGGATGCTGGCGTCGACGCGTAGCAGGGTGCTCATTCGTTCTCCATCAAGTTGAGGGGGCGTGCTCGTATTGAGCTGTTCCGAAGATAATCTGTCAGACAGAACATATTCAAGTCAGATCGTATTCCAGGTGGCGTACACCACGTACGATGGGGACATGTCCAGTACTCCGCCCGACGTCGCGACCCGCGGTCCGCGAGGGGTCGAGCCCGCCGTCGCCAGTGGCGCACCGGTGGAGGCCGACCTCGGCTGGGCGCTGGGCGTCGTCTTCCGGCGGTACGCGAAGGCGTCCGCGGCGGCGCTCGAAGGGCTGCCCGGCGGACCACGGGGCTACCAGGTGCTCGCGACGACCAGCGCCGAAGGGCCGAAACGGCAGCTCGACCTGGCCGCTCAGCTCGGCGTCGACCGGACCGTGATGACCTACCTGCTCGACGACCTCGAGAAGGCAGGCCTGGTGCAGCGCCGGCCCGACCCGGCCGACCGGCGGGCGCGGCTGATCGCGCCGACCGAGGCAGGCCACGAGGCTCTCTGTGATCTCGAGCGGCGGCTACGGGCCACCGAGGACGAGATGCTGGGCATCCTCGACGAGTCGGAGCGGTCGAGCTTCCGGATGCTCCTGCAGCGCCTGGCGATGAAGGCCAACGCCGTCGACCCGCTGCACAACGCCTGCACCCTGGCCGAGGCCGACGACCCGGCTAACACCTAGTGCAAGGGCACAAAGCCTGATTCGTAGGCCAGGATCACCGCTTGCGTCCGGTCCCGGGCGTTGAGCTTGGAGAGCACGTTCGCGACGTGCGTCTTGACCGTCTGCAGGCCGAGGATCAGCTCCGCGGCGATCTCCGCGTTCGACAGTCCGCGCGCCATCAGCCGGAGGACCTCCTGCTCGCGCTCGGTCAGCTGGTACCGGTCGAGTCCGCTCGCTGCCGGGGCGCCGACGTGGGCGAGCGCAAGGGCGCGGATCGCCTCCGGGAACAGCAACGACTCGCTCTTCGCGACCGTCCGGATCGCCGCGATGATGTCGTCCGGCGGGGTCCGCTTGAGCAGGAACCCGGACGCTCCGGCCCGCAGCGCGTCGTACACGTAGTCGTCGTTCTCGAACGTCGTGACGACCAGCACGCGCGGCGCCGGGTCGAGGCTGTCCAGCAGCAGTCGCGTCGCCTGGATGCCGTCCACCGCGGGCATCCGGACGTCCATCAGTACGACGTCCGCGCCGGTACGACGTACCAGCGGGAGCACCTCCGCCCCGTCGCCGGCCTCACCGACGACCGTGAGGTCCTCCTCGGCGTTGATGATGGCCCGCAACCCGCTACGAATCAGCGGCTCGTCGTCGACCACGACCACGGACAGGTTCATCTCATCCCTTCGTCACGCTGACAGGTAACCGCACTGCCAGTTGCCATCCTGGGGCGTCGTGCCAAGTGATCGGGCCGGCGTCGACGGTTCCTCGCAGTACGGCGACTCTTTCACGGATGCCGGCCAACCCGCGGCCGCCGCCGGAGTGATCGGACTTGCCGCTGATGGGGTTGGTCACGGCGAGCCGCAGGCCGGATGAGTCGAGGCAGATCGAGAGGTGCACGGCCAACTTGTCGGCCGGGTGTCCTGCATGGCGGATCGCGTTGGTCAGGCCCTCCTGGACGATTCGGTACGCCTCCCGGGACACCGCCGCCGGCAGGTGCTCCAGCGCACCCGATCGTTCGACCTCGACCGTGATCCCGCCGGCCCGGGTAGCGTCGACCAGCCGGTCCACACCTCCGAGCGTGGCCTGCGGCGTGGTCCGGGAACCCGGCCGCCGGTCGTCGCGGAGCAGGCCGAGTACGTGGTCGAGATCGGCCAGCGCAGCCCGGGCCGAGGTCTCCATCGCAGCCAGCGCGGTCTCGGCGAACTCCGGATCGCTGGCCAGTACGCGGCGGGCAGCGGCCGCCTGGATCGTGACCAGGCTCAGCGCGTGCCCGACGCTGTCGTGCAGCTCGCGGGCGAGACGGTTGCGCTCGGCAAGGGTCGCGGTCTGCTTCTCGAGGAGCTCGATGCGCTCCGCCGCGGTCGGGCCGAGTACGCGGGGCGCCAGGTACGCCAGCAGGGCGCCGACGGCGGCCGACAGCAGGAACAGCCCGGCGAGACCGCCGATCGCCGCGGCCGGCATCCACAGGTCGGTCCAGTCGCCGTGGATGTCGTACGACCAGCCGGGGACGACGTCGCGAGCACCGGGGGAGCGGAACGGCGCGGCCAGCCAGATCGCGCCGAGACCGAAAACGATCGTGCTGAGGATGCCGACGACGCCGCCGGCCAGCAGGTGCAGGCAGAACCACAGCGTCGTACGCCGTCGTTGTGCCCAGGTCCGCGCCGGACCGAGCGGCCGTTCCTCGAACCGCACCGCGAGCAGCGACTCGACCGCGATGCCCTCGACCTCGCGGACGGCGGGCAGCAGACCGAGCACGATCGGCGGCACCAGGCCGAGCAGCACCCAGATGGTGCCGGTGGCAACCTTCGGCAGGCCGAGGCCGCCGACCACCGCGCCGAGCGCGCTGTCGACCAGGATGAACGCCAGGACCAGCGCCGCGCCGAGCAGCAGGTACACCCAGCGCAGGTACGTTGACGGACGCCACAGGCAACCGATCGCCTGCCACACCCGTCGTGTCGCGTCTCGCACCGTCACATCCTGTCAAAGCCGGGACCGTGTCACCTCCCTCCCCGGAGTGAACGGAGGGAAACCCGTGAATCCGGCCGGACCGGGTGGGCTGGGTCACGAAGAAGTTGAGGGTTTACGCAAATTTGACGGTGTGTCGCCGAGTTCGGTCTCTGCGGGCGTCGCGATCTGCTGCTCCGGCAGGTACGGTCTGTGGTCGGGGCGGGTGCCCGTCCGGTTACAGGATGTGTCTGCCGGACAGGTATGGGGAACGGCTCCAGGACGGGTGGTCAGCAGGACCGCGAGGACCCGGCGCGGCGGACGTCAATTCGCCGTGAAGACCCCGCGGGTGAATTGACCACCCCTCTGTATTTGATGTTTGATCAAATATCGGGACGAGAGAGGTCGATATGAGGTTGAGGCGTTCCGTCATCGCCCTGATGGCGGTCCTGGGGCTCGCCCTGGTGAGTGCGTGCAACGGCGGCGACAAGGACAAGGAAGCCGGCGGCGACGGGTTGCAGAAGGTCAGCTACCTGACGTCGTTCAACACCTTCGGGCGGGAGGCGTACGCGTACGTCGCGCTCGAGAAGGGGTACTTCAAGGACGCCGGTTTCGACGTCAAGATCACGCCCGGCAGCGGCACCGTCGACGTGATGAAGCTGGTGGCCGGCGGTCAGGCCGACTACGGCATCGGCGACTTCACCGCGATCGCGATCACGCTCGCCAAGCAGAAGCTCCCGGTCACCACGGTCGGCATGATCCACCAGCGCTCGATGGCCGGGATCATGTCCCTGGAGGGCCTGGGCATCAACGGGCCGAAGGACCTGCCCGGCAAGACGATCGGTGACCAGCCGGGCTCCACCAACACGGTGATGTTCCCGGTCTACGCCAAGGCGGTCGGTATCGACCCGAAGACGGTCACCTTCCTCCCCTCGCCGCCGCCGGGCCTGCCGGCCCTGCTGGCGTCCGGCAAGGTCCAGGGCATCGGCCAGTTCATGGTCGGTGAGCCGCTGATCGCGAATGCCGACAAGGAGAAGCACCGCAAGGTCATCAAGCTGCCGTACGGCAAGGTGCTGCCGGACCTGTACGGAAACGCGATCATCACCCGGTCGGACCTGGCCAAGGACCACCCGGACCAGGTGAAGAAGTTCACCAATGCGCTGCTCAAGGGCCTGCAGGACACGTACAACGACCCGGACGCGGCGGCCGCGATCCTGAAGAAGTACGTGCCCAACACGGATCTCGCGGTGGCCACTGCGGAACTCAAGATCATGAAGGAGTACATCAAGCCTGAGGGCTTCAACGGTCCGCTGGGTGAGGTCACGCAGGAGCGGGTGCAGAAGGTCATCTCGCTGCTGGAGGAGTCGAAGGCGATCGGCTCGGGCGCGATCAAGCCCGAGGACGTCGTGACGCTGAACCTGGCTCCGAAGAGCTGAGGGCAGGAGTACAGGAACCGGATGATTCGCCTGGACGGCGTGGGGCAGGTCTTCGACGGACGCGAGGGCCAGGTGACCGCCCTGGAGAAGATCGACCTGCACGTTCGAGGCGGTGAGTTCGTCACGCTGATCGGCCGGTCCGGCTGTGGCAAGTCCACGCTGCTCCGGCTGATCGCGGGACTGCTGCCCCCGACGTCCGGTGCGGTCCAGGTGGCGGGGGAGCCCGTCACCGGACCGCGCCGGGACGTCTCGTTCATGTTCCAGCGGCCGGCGCTGCTGCCGTGGCGCTCGGTGCTGTCGAACGTGCTGCTGCCGGTCGAGATCGACAAGGGCGACCGGAATAAAGCGGAGTACAAAGAACGGGCTCACCAGCTGCTCGAGCTGGTCGGGTTGCAGGGGTTCGAGCGGCGGCTGCCGCACGAGCTGTCCGGCGGTATGCAGCAGCGGGTGTCGCTGTGCCGGTCGCTGATCCGCGACCCGCAGGTAATGCTGATGGACGAGCCGTTCTCCGCGCTCGACGCGCTCACCCGGACCGAGCTGTCCGAGGAGCTGCAGCGGATCAAGATGGAGCTGTCCACCACGATCGTGTTCGTCACGCACTCGATCGAGGAGGCCGTCGTACTGGCCGACCGGGTGGTCGTGCTGACGCCGCGGCCGGGCCGGATGCGGGAGGTCGTAGAGATCGACATCCCGCGGCCGCGCAGCCTCGGCCAGAACGCGCACCTCACCGAGGTCGCCGAGATCAGCGGCCGGTTGCACGCGCTGCTGGCCGAGAAGGCGCCCGACGAGCTGCAGGCGGTCGGCGAGGCGCGCCCGGTCGACGAGGTGCGGCAGTGACGACCCGGCGGACGATGCCGAAGCGGACCTGGCTGACCGATTCGACGGCGGCCGCCGTCCTGCTCCCGATCATCGGCCTGGCGGCCGCGATCGGGTTGTGGTGGGGCGCGACGGTCGCGTTCTCGATCGAGCCGTACCTGCTGCCGAGTCCGTGGGACGTGGTGGTCAAGTTCTTCGAGCAGCCGGGTTACCTGCTGCAGGAGACCGGTACGTCGATGCTCGAGACGATCGAGGGCTTCGGTCTCGCGATCGTGATCGGCGTACCGATCGCGCTGGTGATCGTCCGCTCGGTGGTCCTCGAGCGGCTGGTGTACCCGCTGCTGCTGATGGTGAACTCGATCCCGAAGGTGGCGATCGCGCCGCTGCTGGTGATCTGGATGGGCTTCGGGCAGTGGCCGAAGGTCGTGATGGTGCTGCTGATGTGCTTCTTCCCGATCGTGATCTCGACCGCTCAGGGGATGAAGTCGACGCCGGCCGAGCTGGTCGAGCTGATGCGGTCGCTGAACGCGAGCCGGGCGCAGGAGTTCTTCAAGCTCAGGCTGCGGTACGCGATGCCGCAGATCTTCACCGGGTTCAAGGTGGCGATCTCGCTGGCCGTGATCGGATCGGTGATCTCCGAGTTCGTTGGCGCCACCAAGGGACTCGGGTACGTCATCCAGCAGTCCGGCGCGAGCGCCGACACCACGCTGGCGTTCGCCGCGATCACCCTGCTGAGCGTGATGAGCATCGTCTTGTTCTACGCCCTGGTCCTGCTCGAGCACTGGCTCCTCCCGTGGGCGCGGGAGAAGCGATGACCGCACAGGCTTCCGATGCGGATCGGCAGGTGCTGGTTCGGCCCGAGTGGCTGGAAGCGACCGTGGCGGGGGTGTTCACGGCACTCGGGTTCGACTCCGCGGACGCGACCGAGATCGCCACCGCGCTCGTTGAGGCCGACCTGCGCGGCGTCAGCTCGCACGGCGTGATGCTGGTCCCGATGTACGTCGAACGCCTGAACGCCGGCGGTGTGACCCGGGAACGCGAGCTCGACATCCTGTTCGACGCCGGCGCCGCGATGGTGGTGGACGCCCGCGGAGGGATGGGCCAGCTGTCCAGCCCGCAGGCGATGCGGCACGCGATCGAGCGCGCCGGCCGCTACGGGATCGGTATCGTCTCGGTGCGCAACGCCCACCACTTCGGCGCGGCCAGCCGCTGGGCGATGCAGGCCGGCCAGGCGGGGTGTATCGGTATCGCGATGTCGAACACCACACCGCTGATGCCCGCCCCGGGTGGCGCGGAACGGCTGGTCGGCAACAACCCCCTCGCCATCGCGGTGCCGACCACGGCAGGGGTCGAGATCGTTCTGGACATGGCGTTGTCGGCTGTTGCCCTGGGCAAGATCCGGCTCGCGTCCTCGGCCGGACGGCCGATCCCGGACACCTGGGCCACCGACCCCTCGGGGACGCCGACCACGGACCCGGACGAGGCGGTGCTCGGCATGCTGCTGCCGGCCGCGGGCCACAAGGGCTTCGGGCTGGCGTTGATGATCGACGTGCTCACCGGTGTCCTGAGCGGCGGCGGCTGGGGCGACCAGGTCCGCCCGCTGTACCGGGAGCCGGACCGGCCGAACGACTGCGCGCACCTGTTCCTGGCGATCGACCCGGAGCTGATGGGCGGCGTGGAGGACTTCAAGCGCCGCTCCTCCGGGCTGGCCGCTCGGGTGCGGGGGAGTGCGACGGCGCCGGGGGTGAACCGGTTGTACCTGCCGGGGGAGATCGAGGCCGAGCGCGCGGCGCAGCAGCGGCGCAACGGCGTACGGATCGAGAGGTCGGGACTGGACGGGCTGCTGGCGGCCGCACGCGCAGTCGGCGCCGTGATCCCGTCGGGAGGGGTGTTGAACTGATGCCGAAGACACAGGTTTCCACTGAGGCGCTGCGGAGCCCGAACGGGGTGTTCTCGCAGGCGACCACGATCGAGGCGACCGGGCGGCTGGTGTTCGTCTCCGGGATGACCGCCCGCCGTCCGGACGGCAGCATCGCCGGCGTCGGGGACGTCCGGGAGCAGACCCGGCAGGTCTGCGAGAACGTGAAGTCGGCGGTCGAGGCGGCCGGCGGCCTGCTCGCGGACGTCTGCCGGGTGGATGTGTACGTGCGCAACATGGAGGACTTCGCCAAGATCCACGAGATCCGGGCGCAGTACTTCACCGAGCCGCTGCCGGCGTCGACGATGGTCGAGGTCAGCAAGCTCGCGCACCCGGACTATCTGATCGAGATCAGCGCGATCGCTGTGATCGCATAACCAGGGGGTGACCGTGATGCGTGGCGTTGAGTGGACCTGAGATGAAGTACGTGATGGTCGAGTACGCCGGGAGCGAGCGGCCCGGCGTACTCGACGGCGATGCGGTTCTGTTGCTCGACGCAACGGATCTGACCGGCGTGATCGGCGCGTCGGCTCCTGTGGTGGACAAGATCCCTTACAGCGAAGAGATCCTGCGTGCGCCGCTGCGGCGGTTCCGGCGCGACATCCTGTGCACCGGGTGGAACTACTGGGATCACTTCGAGGAGAGCAAGGGCAAGCGCGAGGGCCAGGACGTGGACCGGCCCGAGCACCCGACGTTCTTCACCAAAGGCCCGGACGTGGTGATCGGTCCGTACGACGACATCGCCTGGGACCCCGCGATTTCCGCCAAGTGGGACTACGAGGCCGAGGTCGCGCTGGTGATCGGTAAGACCGGTAAGAACATCCCGGTCGACGAGGCACTCGACCACGTGTGGGGCTACACGCTTGCCAACGACGTGTCGCAGCGGGACCTGCAGCGTGCGCACGGCGGGCAGTGGCTGAAGGGCAAGAGCATCGACGACACCATGCCGTTGGGTCCGTGGATCGTGACCGCCGACGAGGTGGGCGACCCGCAGGATATTCACCTGCAGTGCCTGGTGAACGACGACGTACGGCAGGACGCGTCGACGCGACAGATGGCGTTCGACGTGGCCACGTTGATCAGTGAGCTGTCTTTCGGTATGACGTTGCGCCCGGGCGACCTGCTGCTCACCGGTACGCCGGCCGGTATCGGGAATGCCCGCGAGCCACAGGTGTTCCTGCAGGACGGCGACGTGGTCGTCACCCGGTCCGACAAGCTCGGCTCGTTGCGTAACCGGGTGACGCGGGTATGAGTGGGCCACTTGAGTTGCTTCCAGGTGGCGGTAAGGGAGGGCGCCGTACTCTCGCCGAACACGCGGCCGCAGAGCTGCACCAGCTGATCCTGTCCGGTGAGCTACCCAGTGGTACGCCTCTTCGCTTGGTGGAGTTGGCCAGCCGGCTCGAGATGAGCCAGATGCCCGTGCGTGAAGGCCTCCGTCGGCTCGAGGCGTTGGGCCTGGTCGAGATCATTCCGCACCGTGGCGCGTGGGTACGTGACCTCTCGCTGTCGGACCTTCGAGACACGCACGAGACGCGGCTGGCGTTGGAGAGTCTCGCCGTACGCGCGGCTGCGGCCCACTTCACCGAAGAGGACCTGACGAAGGCAGCGGCCGCACTGGCCGAGCACCTCCGGTTGTCGCGCGCGGAGGACTCCGCGGGTGCCCGTGAGGCGCATGCGGACTTCCACTTCGCGATCTACCGGGCCAGTGGCTCGCAGTGGTTGCCGCGAGCAATTGAGCCGGTCTGGCAGAACAGCGAGCGGTACCGGTTCGGTAGCCGTCCGACCGCGTTCCTGATCGAGCGGAGCCGGCAGGAGCACCAGGCGATCCTGGACGCGTGTGTGGCACGAGACCCGGACGCGGCCGAGCAGGCGTTGCGCAGTCACCTCGCTGGTGCGTTCCAGCGGATCACCGACACGATGACATCGAAGCAGTCGTCGAAGCAGAAGGAGACGCCATGAGAGCGAGCTTCGATGCGACCGGTGAGGTCGTGGTGATCACAGGTGGCGCCCAGGGCATCGGTGCGGCGCTGGCTGCGGCTGTGAACGCAGCGGGTGGTACGGCGGTTGTCTTCGACGTCACTGCACCGGCCGACGGCGTCCAGCACGTCAAGGTGGACGTGGCCGACCGGTCCGCGGTCGAGGCTGCGGTAGCGGGTGTGGTGGAGCGGTACGGGCGTATCGACGGTCTGGTCGCCGGTGCGGCGGTGCAGCCGCGGTCGACGGTGCTGGAGATGGACGCGGACGAGTGGACCCGGACGTTGCAGGTGAACCTGGACGGGGTGGTCTGGGCGTGTCAGGCCGTCGTACCGCACATGGTGGCGCGGCAGTCCGGTTCGGTGGTGGTGTTCACGTCCGGGATGGCGTCGACCGGGTTTGCGGGCGCTGCGGCGTACGCGGCGAGCAAGGCGGCGCTGGTCGCGTTCGCCAAGACGCTGGCGGTGGAGGTGGCCGCCGACCGGGTGCGGGTGAACGTGGTCGCGCCAGGGGTCATCGACACCGAGCAGTTCCGAGGTGCGAACGCCGGTGCGGACCGGGAGCACTGGCAGGACACCATAGGTATCGGCGACCCCGAGGACGTGGTCGGCCCGTTGCTGTTCCTGCTGTCCGACGCGGCCGCGATGACCGGGTCCGTACTGACGCGGGAGCGCGCTTTTGCCAAGCTCACGAGCTTTGTGGAGTAGCAAGTGACTGAACAGCTGCCTGTCGCTGTCGTAGGTGCCGGACCGATCGGTCTGACCACCGCGCTCGGTCTCGCGCACTACGGCATCCCGTACGTGCTGCTGGAGGAGGACGCGGTCCTGTCGTCCGACACCAAGGCCGGTACGACGCTCAGCCGGACGCTGGAGATCTGGAACCGGTACGGCGCCGTCGACGGCATCCTCGGCGCCGCGCTGCGGATCGACGAGATCGGCGACATCGACCGGGCCACCAACACTCCCCGTGCTTCGGTGCAGCTGGCCGAGCTGGTGAACGACACCCAGTTCCCGTTCGTCATCAACCTGCCGCAGCAGAAGATGGAGCCGCTGCTGGCGGCAGCCCTTCCGGAGCCGGTGCGGACGCAGCACCGGATGACGTCGTTCGAGGTCCGCGACGATCGCGTCGTACTGCAGCTGGAGACCCCGGACGGCCCACAGGAGCTGGAAGCGTCGTACCTGCTGGCCTGTGACGGCGGGCGTTCGCGGATCCGTGATGCGCTCGGTGTGAAGGTGGTGGGGGAGACCCTGCCCGAGCGGTACATGCTGATCGACGTCGTGGTGGACCTGGACGTCGACAACGCCAGGGACTACCCGTACCTCGCGTACTTCGCGGACAAGTCCGAGTGGATGGTGCTGATCCGGCAGCCGGACAACTGGCGGTTCCTGTTCCCGCTGGCGCCTGGTGCGGACGCGCCGGGTGACGAGGACCTGTTGGTGAAGGTGAAGCAGTTCATCGGTGAGGTGGACCGGATCGAGCTGATCGGCTCGGTCGTCTACAACGTGCACCACCGGGTCGCGGAGCAATGGACGCTCGATCGCAAGGTCTTCCTGATGGGCGACGCGGCACACCTGATCACTCCGATGTGGGCACTGGGGCTGAACACGGGTGCGTTGGACGCGTCCAACCTGCCGTGGCGGCTGGCCTGGGTGCTGCGTGGCTGGGCTCATCCGTCGTTGCTGGATGGCTACGAGCGGGAGCAACGGCCGGTGGCGATCGAGGGCTCGGGGGAGATGGCCGAGGCCGCCCGCAAGTACATGTCCTTCCAGCGCGGTGCTGTCACCGAGGACACGGGAGCGTGGGCCACGGCGTACAACCGGACGCTGCTGAGTGTGCGGCTGGACGTCGAGGGTGTCGGCGACTGGTCGATGGTGGCTACGTCCGCCGCGCCGCCGGCCGTACGGGCGGGTGACCGGGCGCCGGACCTCGTGCTGCAGAGCCCGACCGGGCGTACGTCGATCCACGACCTGTGTCGCGACTCGTTCGTGGCGCTCTACTTCACCGACGTACGGCGCCGGCCGGAGATCCCGGTGAACGGGTCGCCCGCGTTGCAGCACTACGCGGTGTCCCGGTGGGACGCGCCGCACGACTCCGGTCTGCGGGACAGGGCCCTGTTCGACCCGGGCAGTGTCGCCACGAAGAGGTACGGCGTACCGGCGGACAGCGTCGTACTGATCCGGCCGGACGGTCACATCGCTGCGGTTGCTTCGATGGGTACTGGTGTGGCCGAGGAGCTCTACACGCGGGTCACCGGTCGGGAGGTGCCATGAGCTTCGACGAACCGTTGCGGGAGATCTTGCTGCAGACGGACGACCTGGAGTGGGTGGAGAAGTCGCTGGACGGCCTGTCCCACAAGATGCTGTGGCGGGACCCGGTGACCGAGGCGTCGATCGCACTGGTGCGGTTCGAGAAGGGCTCGGGCATCCCGTCGGAGCACAAGCACGCGTCGAACCAGTTCATGTTCTGCCTGTCCGGCCGGTACGTGTACCTGCCGACCGGGACGACGCTGACCAAGGGCAGCTTCTACTGGAACCCGAAGGGCGTCGTGCACGGTCCGACGCGTGCCGAGGAGACCTCTGTCCTGCTGGAGGTGTACGACGGTCCGCACTACCCGGAGCGTCCGGACTTCTACGACAACGACGAGGACGCCCGCTGACATGGCCGGTTGGGACGTCCACACGCACCTGATCCCGCCGACCGTGCTGGCGGCGGCGCATCGGGGTGAGTTCGGGCTGTCCGTCGACAACGGCTCGCTGGTCGTCGACGGGGAGCGGCTACCGCTGCGCCGGCTCGCCGACCCGGCCGCACTGCTGCACTGGATCTCGTCACAGGACCTGGACGGTGCTGTGGTGTCAGTGCCGCCGGCCCTCTTCCGGTACGACGCTGGCCTCGAGTGGACCGAGCTGGTGAACCAGGGGCTCCGGGAGCTCGCCACACCGCAGTTGCGTGTGCTGGCGCACCTGCCGCTGCTGGACCCGGTCGCACCCTCTGTAGCCGCCGGACTGGCCAGTGAGGGCGTCTTCAGCGGTTTTGCCCTTGGTACGCCGAGTTACGCCGGGCTGGACCCGGTGTGGCGGGTGTTGGACGCGCTGGAGGCGTTCACGCTGATTCACCCGGGACACAGTGACGACAAGCGGCTTGATTCGTTTTACCTGTCGAACCTGTTGGGGAATCCGTACGAGACCGGACTGGCGGCGGCTTCGCTCGTCTTCGCGGACGTGCCGGGGCGGTTCCCGGGAATCCGGTTCTGTCTGTGCCATGGGGGTGGTGTGACGGCGGCCGTCGCCGGACGGTGGCAGCGCGGGATCGACCAGGACCGACCGGGGATCGAGCCGGTGTCCTTGCCGGTGGCCGAGGCCTTGCGCCGCTTCTACGTCGACGATCTGGTCCACGACGACGCCGTACTGGAGCTGCTGACGAAGACGTTCGGGCCCGAGCGGGTGCTGGCCGGAAGTGACTGGCCGTTCCCGATGGGCAGCGACGAGGTGTCCGCCGCGCGGTCCGCCGCGGCCGAGGTGCTGACCCGGCCGCTGGCGAAGGAGGTCGCCGAGTGGTGAGACACGTGTTCTGTCTGATCGAGGTTGTGATCAGATATCAAATCGTGGGGAACGGGGTAGAGGCGTGAGTACACGGGGGACTGTCCTGCGCAGTCATGGACCAGGGGAACAGCCCAAGGCCGAAGAGGTCGAGCTGACCGCCGGTCCCGGTGAGACGTTGGTGGAGGTGCGGCTGGCCGCGGTGACGCCGCTGGACCGGTCGACACTGGCCGGAAAGCAGCCGACCATGCCGTTCGTGCCTGGCTCCGAGGGAGCCGGTGTGGTGGTGAGCTCGGACGCTTTTGAGGCGGGTCTGCCGGTGGTGGTCCGTGGAGCCGGCGTCGGCGTGACCCGGGACGGTGTCTGGGGCCGGTACGCCGTCGTGCCGGATGCCGCCGTACACCGACTGCCGTCGTCACTGGAGCCCGGTACGGCGCTCGCGTTGATGACGCCGGTGTTGACGGCGCACACCGCCGTACGACGGGTGGCCGACGTACAGGAGGGCGAGACGGTCGTGGTCACCGGCGTCACCGGTCTGGTCGGGCACATGTGTGCTGCGATCGCACGGTCGGCCGGTGCGTCCCGGGTGATCGGTCTGGTGTCGCTGGACGACCACGCCGACGGTGCGAATGGAGTGGTGGACCAGCTGGTCCGGGTGGACGGTCTGGGACAGGTGGGCCGGGAGCTGCCGTGGTGCAACGCGGTCATCGACACCATGGGCGGTCCGGTGGCCGGTGGGGTGATCGGGCACATCTCTCCGGGCGGACGGATCGCCGTACTGGGCTACAAGGCCGGTGAGTTCACCACGATCGACCTGCACCAGCTGATCGGCCGGGACCTGCGGGTGCTGCCGGTGAACCTGCAGCGGACCACGTTGGCACCGGATGCGGTCGGTCAGGCGCTGGCCGATATTGCAGGAGTGTCCTGGCGAGCGGACTATGACGTCGTACCGGCAGAGCGGATCGGTGACGTACTGGACCGGCAAGCCGGCCGGGTTCTGCTCGACCTGACCGGTCTTTGAGAGAGCCCTGAGAGAGCGCCGGTGGCCTAGACCACTCATGTTTGCTGGGCTTCTAGCTGAGCAATCTGTCGTCGAAGGCCGTCAGATACCCGGTCGGCGGCTACGGTACCTCCAGAGCTGAAGAGGAGAGAGGCAGCCCGCTACTGATGATCCGACGACTCGAGCTCACGCCTGGGGGCCCGACAGGGCGTCGTACGCTCGCCGAGGAAGCTGCCGCCGAGCTGCACGAGCTCATTCTGTCCGGCGAACTTCCCAGCGGTACGGCGCTCCGGCTGGAGGAGCTCGCCAAGCGACTGGACATGAGCCAGATGCCGATCCGGGAGGGGCTCCGGCGGATGGCGGCGCTCGGCCTGGTCGAGATCGTGCCGCACAAGGGCGCCTGGGTGCGTGAGCTGTCGATGGAGGACCTGCGCGACACCCACGAGACCCGGCTGGCGCTGGAGTCGCTGGCAGTCCGCGCGGCTGCGACGCGGTTCTCCGACTCGGACGCGGCGGCCGCTCGGACCGCACTGGCCGAGCATGTCCGGTTGTCGAAGCTGGGCGACAACATCGCGTCCCGGCAGGCGCACACCGAGTTCCACTTCGCGATCTACCGTTCCGGCGGCTCGCGGTGGCTGCCGCGGGCGATCGAGCCGGTCTGGCAGAACAGCGAGCGCTACCGGTTCGGTTCGCGGCAGACCAAGGCCCGGATCGAGCAGACCCGTCGCGAGCACCAGGCGATCCTCGACGCGTGCCTGGCGCACGACGAAGAGGGTGCGGAGGCAGCGCTGCGCGAGCACCTCGAAGGCGCCATGCAGCGCATCACCGAGACGATGGAGCGCCGCTCGAAGCAGTGAGTTCTTCGAATCGGTCCTGCTGCCAGCCGGTCGCGTCGAAGACCGCACGGAGCAGTAGTCCGTCGCTGCTCGCCCGGTGCACTCCTAGGAGTTCTTCGAGCGGCTTGCTGCCCAGGCCGTCGTAGTACTCGTCCAATGCCTGCCGCCGTCGCTGCTCGGATGCTCCGCCGATCTCCTCCAGCGGCGCATCGCATCCTTTGACGTGGCCTGACCCGACCTGCTGACCCGGTGCGAGCTGTTGGATCAGCTGCTCGCCCGCACGCACGTCCTGAGCTCTCACGCGTGCACCCAGGGCACGACAGTCGACGTGCTGGAGTGCTCGCTGGACTCCTTGTGAGATGGCGATGTGGTCCGGGTGACCTGTCAGCCCGTCACTGCCCACCGTAAGAATGAGCTCCGGCTCGATCACGGCGGCTGCGACCGCGATTGCTTCGGCCAGGTCGTCCGGCGACGCAGCGGCCAGTGAGCGTGGTCCGCTGCGGCCGCCGTCGTCGATCCACTGGTCCACTGCTCCCAGCCAGTCCCACTCGTTGATCCCGAGCAGTGAGCAGGAGGCGCTGAGGTGATCGAGGGCTCCGTGCATGCCGGCGGTAGCGACTCGCAGTACGACGTGCCAGCCCTGCTCGTTCAGTACGGACGTGGCGGCGCCTGTGGCGAACACCTCGTCGTCGGGGTGTGCGTGGACTACAAGCGCCGTACGCATCAATCAGCGAGGTGTGCTGGGAAGCCGCCGGTGGCGATCGGGCTCCAGCGCTCCGGGGTGATGCGGATGAGGCACTTGCCCTGCTTCACCATCGCCTCGCGGTACTCGTCCCAGTCCGGGTGCTCACCGGAGATGGAGCGGTAGTAGTCGACCAGCGCCTCCACTGCGTCCGGCAGCTCGATCACCTCACCGCTGCCGTCGACCTGCACCCACGCGCCGTTCCACTCGTCCGACAGGACGATCACACTGGCCTTGCCGGCCCGCTTCACGTTCGTGCTCTTCGCCCGCTCCGGGTACGACGAGATGACGATCCGCCCCTCGGTGTCCACACCACCCGACACTGGCGAAGCCTGCACCGTCCCGTCGGCCCGGGTGGTCATCAGCAGCATGTGATGACGCGGTCGCACGAACTCCAGCAACCCGTCGAGCTCAACCTTGGTATTGGTGGCAATAGTCCTTGGCATGCCTCTCACCCTATGTCTGCTCTATGTCTGCCGGGGTGATGAGGTGCTCCAGCTCGTCGTCGGTGAGCTGGTTGATGAGGTGCTTGGCGCGTTGCGCCTGCGCGGTCGTGGGCAGGGCACCGTCGAGCAGGTCAGGAAGGAGGAGCTCGTAGCCGGCCCGGGCGCGGGGCGAGTAGCGGTGGCGGGTGCGGGCCACTGCCGAGGACACGCGGATCGCATGCTCGTTTCCGGGAGGTACGCCGGGGCGGTCGGTCTCCTGCGCCGCGAAGCGGAAGCCGTTCGCCTTGTCGCAGCCCGGGCACCGGGAGTCGCCGGCGCCGAGCGTGGAGCCGCAGTCCGGGCAGGTCAGCTGGTTCAGTGCGCCGTCCACGATCCGCCAGTCGAACTCGGAGGTGTCCTGCAGCACGACCTCGGCCAGCTGGCGCGCTTCCGCCGTACCTCCGGACTGTGCGCAGAAATGGGCGCAGAAACTGTCCCAGGCGGCGTCGATACTGGCCTCGACCTGGCGCAATGCGGTGGTGAACCGAGGGTGATCGACACGACGCATGCCCCGGACTCTAGCCAGCCGCAGCCCTGTGGACGACCGGATTGACTTGTTCGAACAGGTGTTCGAACATGGAGTCATGACGGGGAGCGAGGCAGCGGGAGGCCGAGTCACAGCGCTCGATCACGCGCGCCTGCTCCTCGCCAGAGCCAAGGCACAGAAGGGCGCCGCCGAAGCCGATCCGGGGTATGAGGCGAGGACGACCCGGGTTCCTTCGGCGGCGCGGGTGCAGCAGGCTTTGGATACGGCGGGAGTTGATCGGGAGCTGCCGACGCATCCGGCGGTGGGTGAGCTGCTGGCGGGGGCGAGCCTGCGCGGCGGCTCGGTGTATTCGGTGCGGGGGAGTGCCGCGCTGGTGATGGCCCTGATGGCCGGGCCGTCCGCGGAAGGAGCCTGGTGCGGTGTGGTCGGCGTGCCGTCGTTCGGGGCCGAGGCGGCGCGCGGGCTCGGGGTGGATCTGGAGCGTCTCGTGCTCGTTCCGGATCCGGGGCCGGAGTGGCTGAGCGTCGTCGCCGCGCTGGTCGACGCGCTGACCGTGGTGGTCGTCCGCCCGCCCGGCGAGGTGACACCGGGGGAGGCGTCCCGGCTCGCCGCGCGGCTCCGGACCCGCGGCGCGATGCTCATCGCGTACGGGTCCTGGCCGGGCAGCGAGGCCCGGTTCGAGATCGAGAGCAACACCTGGACCGGTCTCGGCGACGGCGAAGGTCTGCTCGCCGCCCGCCGCGCGACCGTCGCGGTGACCGGCCGGCGCGCCGCCGTCCGGGCACGTCACGAGCTCTGGCTGCCGGCTCCCGACGGCACGATCCGCTCCACCGGGACCGCGGAAGCCCGGCCGGAGGAGTGGCCGGAACAGATCGGCGCGGTGGGCTGATGAATGGGCTGACCCGGACGATGGTGATCTGGGTGCCGGACTGGCCGGTGGCGGCGGCCGCGGTGGCGACCGGGCGGTCACCGGACGAGCCGATCGCCGTACTGGAGAAGGGGAAGGTGCTCGCCACCTCCGCCACCGCCCGCGCCGAAGGGGTACGGCGCGGGCAGCGGGCCCGGGACGCGCAGTCGCGGTGCCCGGAGCTGGTCGTGCTGAAGTACGACCCGGTGATCGACGCGCGGGCGTTCGACCCGGTGATCTCGTGCCTGGAGGCGATCACGCCGGGCGTGCAGGTGATCCGTCCGGGGATGTGCGCGTTGAAGGCGCGCGGCCCGGCGCGGTTCTACGGCAGCGAGGAGGCGGCCGCGGAGAAGCTGCTCGACCGGCTCGAGACGTACGACGTGCATGGCAGCCGGATCGGGATCGCCGATGGGCCGTTCGCCGCGGAGCAGGCGGCCCGGGTGAGTTCCGCGCGGACCCGGGTGCACGTGGTGCCGCCGGACGGTTCACCGGAGTTCCTCGCGCCGCTGTCGGTCGACGTACTCGAGCAGCCGACGCTCACGGACCTGCTGCGCCGGCTGGGGTTGCGGTCGCTGGGGGCGTTCGCGCAGTTGCCACGGACCGAGGTGCTGACCCGGTTCGGTCCGGACGGCGCCTTCGCCCATCGGCTCGCCCGTGGGTACGACGATCGCCCGGTGACCGGCCGGGCGATCCCGCCGGAGCTCACCCGGACGCTCGACTTCGAGCCGCCCGTGGACCGGGTCGACCAGGTCGCGTTCGCGGTCCGGGCGGTCGCCGACGAGCTGATCGCCCGGCTGACCGAGCTCGGCCTGGTGTGTACGACGCTGCGGGTCGAGGTCGGCACCGAGTCCGGGCGGATCCATGAGCGGGAATGGCTGCACCCGCGCTGGTTCACCGCGGCGGACGTGGTGGACCGGGTGCGCTGGCAACTGCAGGGGAGCGGTACGGCGACCAGCGAGCTGACGTCACCGGTCGTCCGGGTGCGACTGATCCCGGACCAGGCGGATCCGGTCGGCGCGCATGTCGACGGGTTGTGGGGCGGCGGTCCGGACGAGCGGATCCACCGCGCGTTGTCGCGGGTGCAGAGCATGCTCGGTCACGGTGCGGTGGTGTCGGTGGTGATCGGCGGTGGTCGCGGGTTCGCGGAGCGGCAGACGCTGATCCCGTGGGGCGACCCGGCCGTCCCGGCGCGGTCCCCGGACCAGCCCTGGCCCGGGGCGATCACCGCGCTGGCGCCGACCACGGTCTTCCCGGAGCCGATCCCTGCGAAGGTGTTCGCCGCGGACGGCACTCAGGTCTCGGTCAGCGCCCGCGGCGAGCTGTCCGGCGCCCCCACCGCGTTCACCCTGCTACCCGCCCGCGTCCCCGGCGTTCAAGTTGCCGACAGCAACAAGATCCACCCGATCACCGCCTGGGCAGGCCCCTGGCTCACCGCAGAACGCTGGTGGGACCCCAGCACCGAGTCCCGCCAGGCCCGCTTCCAGTTCGAGACCGCAGACACCCGAGCCTGGCTCTTCACCCTCCACCAAACCACTTGGCAAGCCCAGGCCACCTATGACTAGGTGAAGTCGATGCGCATGACGGTGCGGCGGAGGGTTGGGTGAGTGATTTGGCGGAAGCCGGCTTCTTCGAAGGCTTGGTGAGGGCCCACGTGGAGCTCGCCCCAGGTGATGGTTTTGCCGGGCTGGGTGAGCATCGGGTAGGCCTCCAGTGCGCGGGCGCCGCGGCTGCGGGCGTGCGGGATCGCGGCGCGGGCGAGGTGATAGGTGAGGCCGCGCCCGCGGAAGCCTTTGCGGACGGTCATGCACGTGACGGCCCAGACGCTCTCGTCGTCCTTGTCCTCGGAGCGGTCCGCCCACGGGATGCGCGACGTCCGCAACTTCGGGTACGCCGTTCGCGGCTCGACGGCGACCCAGCCGGCCGGTTCGTCGTCGACGTACGCGACCAGCCCGGTGGTCGAGGTCGCGTCCGGTGCACCGCACGCGGTCTGGTCCTGTAGTCGCGTCATCCGCTCGTCCAGGGTGGAGTCCCGCCAGATCCACCCCCGGATCTTGAACCGCTGACACTGGCACTGACCCGCGTCCGCCGTACCGAACACCGCCTGCAGGTCCTCCCACGGCGCTTCGTTCGCCGGTACGGCGGTCACCTGCGACTCCTCGATCACCTGCATGGGCAGCACGCTAACCCCAGTTCCGGACGACCACCGTCCGGAACACTAAAGTTGGTTTGCATGCACCGGAGCCGGATTTCCACGTTCCTGATCGACGTCCAGCGGGACGAGGTGCCGGACGCCACGGCGTTCTGGTCCGCGGCGCTCGGCGTACGGACGTCCTCGCCGGAGGGTGAGCCGCAGTTCATCAGCCTGCACAACGCCGTCCCGGGGTACGTGACCGCGATCCAGTCGATCGACGACGAGCCGCGGTACCACCTGGACATCGAGACCGACGACGTACCCGCCGAGGTCGCGCGGCTGACCGGACTCGGCGCGGTCGAGGTCTCGAGCTGGCAGGGGTGCCACACCCTGCGCGCCCCGGGCGGGCATCTGCTGTGTGTCATCCCGGTGCATAGCGATCCGGCGTACTTCGAGCAGCAGGCGACTGTCTGGGGCAGTGAGTAGGCCGGCTCAGGCGACGACGGGGACGGCGGGAGGCTCGGCGAGGGCGAAGAGGCGGTCGAACACGGCTACTCGGTCGAACTGCAACGCGTGCGCTCGCGCGCGCCGCTCGGCCTCCGCCCGCTGCTCGCGGGTCCAGTCGCACACGACCTCGTCAAGCACGGCCCGCAGCGTGGCAGGGTCCCGCTGCGGTACCAGCAGGGCCGTGTCACCGACCGCCTCGGGTACACCGCCGGTCGCGCAGGTGATGATCGGCCCGCCGCCGGCGAGAGCCTTCTCGACCAGCGCGATCCCGAACGTCTCCACGAACTCCGGCTGCTCGCGGGTCGGCAGCACGAACGCCGCGCTCCCGGCCATCAGCGCCGGCTTCTCCGCGTCGTCCACGTCGGTCAGCACCCGCACCCGCTCGCCCAGGCCCGCTGCCGCCACCCGCGCCACCACCGCGTCTTCGTGCGGCCCGCGCCCGGCCAGGACCAGTTGCACCCGCTCGGCCGACCGCGACCCGGCGTAGGCGTCGATCAGGTCGTCGATCCCCTTCGCCGAGGCGATCCGGGACAGGAACAGCACGTACCCGTCCCGCGAAAGGCCCCGTCGGGTAAGAGTTTCGGCGATCCGGTCATCGGTCAGCGACAGGTAGGGCCAGGAGTCGACCGCCGGGTAGGAGATGGCGATCCGCTCACGGCACTGCTCCGCGAACGTCGTACCGTGCATGCCGTCGAGGGTCGCCGCCGAGGCCACGATCAGATCCCTGGTGTACTCCGACACCGCCACGCAGTGGTCGGCCGCCAGGTAGACCGACAGGATGTGCGCGGCCGCCCCGAACCGGCCGGTGTCCACGCACTCGCGCACCACGTTGGTGATGTCGGAGCCCACCGCCTCGGCCACCGTGATGACCCGTGCGGGCCCGATCCGGCGCGCCACCTGGACGGCCTCGTGTACGGCGATCGCGTGCGGGCTCAGGTACAGCGACATCGCCACCGTCGGCACCCCGTCGCTGAACAACTCGACCAGCCGCCCGATCAGCCCGGACAGGTAGCGCCCGTCCGGAACCCGGTAGTCGCCAACGGGATCGGGCCGCTCCACGGTGATGCCAGGGCTGTACGGCGTCACGCGATCGAGTGGTTTCAACGGCAACCCGGCCGCCTCCAGCGCGTCCAGCGGCCAGGTCACGATCCGTACGTCGTCGAACCCGCGGGTGAGTGCTACCTCCGCGAGGCACCGGGCCTCACCGGAGTGCCCGCAGATCACCGGGTCGGCGCGGACGACGATGACCAGGCGGCGGGTGGGTGCGGACGGGACGAGCGTGTCCTCGGCGTTGTTCATGCCTCACCTCCAGCGGCGTGTAGCGGGTCGGATGTGGATGGCGGCCGGATCTTGGTGCCCCAGCCGGAGGGCTGAGGGCCGAGCTCGATGTGCAGGGTGCCGATGCGCCGCAGTTCCCGGCCGGAGATCCAGGGGCGTTCGAGCGTCTTGCCGTCCACCGCGATGGACTGGACGTAGGAGACCGGTCCGCCTGCCTCGACCGGCTCGAATCCGGTTGTGGTGATGGACAGCTCGCTCTCCGGCAGCCGGATCGTGGACTCCGCCACCGCCGGCGCGCTCACCAGGAACAGGTTCTGTCCGGCCACCGGGAACAGCCCGAGCGTCGCCCACACGTACCAGGCGGACAGCCCGCCCGAGTCGTCGTTACCCGGCAGCCCGCCCCGGCCGGTGCCGAACTGGTTGGCGACCGCGGCATGCACCACCTCGGCGGTTCGGTCCGGCCGTCCCGCGTAGTGGTAGGACCACGGCGCCTCGTAGTCCGGTTCGTTGTTCAATCCCTCGAACCGGGACAGCGCGTACCCGGCGTTCATCTCGGCCACGCTCGGCGCCACCCCCGGCTGGGTGACCGGTACGGCGCCGTACCCGAAGAACCGGTCGAGCAGACCGACGAACGCCTCGTCGCCGCCGGCGAGCGCGATCCGGGCGCGCATGTCGTGCAGCAACCGGAAGGAGTAGTTCCACCGGCCGCCCTCGTAGAACGTCGAGTCGCGCAGCAGGCCGGTGCCCGGGTCGTACGCCGCCCGCCAGCCGTGGGCGAGCTCGCGCATCTGCTGGGCCAGCGGCCGGTCGCGTACCTTGCGGGCGATCGCCGCGGTGCAGTGGTAGGCGTACGCCAGGTCGAGGGTGTGGCTGATCGGGTGCGCCACACCGTGCACCAGGTAGTCCTCGCCGTACGTCCGGCGCAGGTCCATCTCCAGGTGCACCATGGCCCACTCCCAGTCGATACCGGGCAGATCCAGGTGGCACAGGTCGGCGAAGAAGGTGTGCGCGAGCGCGCTGCCCTGCCGGGAGAACCGGTCGGCGCCCTTGGCCATCCGATAGCCGATCGGGAGGTTGCCCTCCTGCTCGGCGATCGACAGCATCGCACCGGCGAGTGCGACCGAACGCTGCGGGAACAACGTGGTCATCAGCGGCAGCTGGGTGCGGTAGATGTCCCACATGGTGCAGATGTCGAACGCGTAGGGGCCCTCGGTCGTCCACGACGGGCTCTCGTCCGGGGCAAAGCTCGGCTTGACCAGTGAGTGGTAGAGCGCGGTGCCGAAAGTCGTCGCCTGGTCGTCGGACTCGGCCTTGATCGCAACCTTGCCGAGGTGGTCGCGCCAGGTGGCTGCCGTGTCGTCGCGCCGTCCGGCGAAGGTGACCTGAGAGCGGCCGACGTCCGCGTGCAGGTTGTCGCGGGCTTTCTCACACCCGCGCAGCGAGAACCCCAGCCGCACCTCGACGGTCTGCTCGGCGCGCGAGGGGCCCATGAACATCAGCCCGAACGGTCGCAGTGTGGTCGGCCGGATGTAGTCGAAATCGAGGCGGGTGCCGCCCGGCATCAGGCGCCGGTCGTACCACAGCAGCTGCCGCCAGCCGGGGGCGTCGACCTCCAGATGCACGGCCAGCGGCACCCCCTCGACGTGGATCTCCCCTTGAGCCACCCCAGGCTCGAGCATCGCCAGGTGCGCCTTCAGCGGCACAGTTCGACTGTGCGGAATGGCCAGGCCGCCGGTCGAGGCGTCGATGACGATCCGGGCGGCGTCGTTCGCCGGGAAGGTGTACCGGTGGACGGCCGACTTGGGGCCGACCGTCACCTCGCAGTGCACCCCCGAGCTCAGCGTCGCCGCGTAGTAGCCGGGCTCGGCCACCTCGTCCAGCAGGTCCCACGTGGTACCCAGGTCGTCGAGCGGGCCGAGCATCGGCGTGACGCGGAAGTAGTTGTAGTACTTGCGGATCGCGCCGGTGCCGGACTGCTGGAAGTGGGTGAAGCCGGAGGCGACCGGGCGGTCGTACAACAGGTCGGGCACGCCCTCGGTGTTGAAGTCGTACAGCCCGTATCCGGTCGGGTAGGCCCCGGAGTACGGGCTGGCCGACACCATTCCGAAGGGGTGCATGGCGCCCGGGTGGGTGTTGCCGACCTGCGGCTTGGGCCACCACCAGGTCGCGGCCAGGCCCTTGGGCGTGGGCAGGTCGGTGGCGCCGGTACCGATGAACGGGTCGACGTACTTGTACATCGGGATCACCGCCTCGCGCCGCCGACGTGGGCTCTCAAGGTAAGAAGCGGATGTTTCCGCTGCATGACCGAAGGAAACGCGCAGGTTACGACCGGGAGCACGTTGGCCCGCAGCAGAAATCGGTGATCGGGCGGCACGCCCCGTCTACGCTCCGACACATGACTGAGCTTGCGGCGACGTTCCAGCAGGAGGCAGTGGCGGAGGCCTATCAGCATCGGCCGCCGTACCCGGACGAGGTGTTCGACCGGCTGGTGGAGCTGATCGCCGACGAGCCCCGGCGGGTGCTCGACATCGGCGCCGGCGAAGGCGCGATCGCGCGGCCGCTCGCGCCGCGGGTCGAGCACGTCGACGCGATCGACTTCTCGGCGCCGATGGTGGCGGCGGGCCAGGAGCGCGCGGGCGGCGACCACCCGAACCTCAGCTGGCAGGTCAACCCGATCGAGACCGCCGACCTCGACGGCCCGTACGCACTGGTGACAGCCGGGGCGAGCATCCACTGGATGCCGTGGGAGGAGACGTTCGCGCGGATCGTCCCGCACCTGACCCCGAACGCCCAGCTCGTCGTCATCGAGCACGGCCCGGTGGACATGCCCTGGTGGGACGGCGTCGTACAGGCGATCCAGAAGCATTCGCGCAAGAAGAACTACGACCCGAAGTACAGCGTCGTCGAGGCGATCCGCGACCGCGGGCTGCTCGGACCAACAGGTACGGCGCGGACCGCGCCCGTCACCTACCGCCAGAAGGTCGCGGACTACGTCGAGCAGTTCCACTCGACGTCGAGCCTGGCCCGCGACCTGATGACCGCCGAGGAAGCCGCCGACTTCGACGCGATCGTCGAGGAAGCGGTCCGCCCGTACGCGCAGGACGGCGTACTGGAGCTGAAGATCGAAGCCGAGCTCAGCTGGGGCCGGCCGGTCGCCTGAGGTTGTGATTGTTCAGCTTTTCGACGCCCGTATGCCATTGACCCAGCCGGACGGTGCGGCAAGGTTCATGACCTGACAGCCATCGTGGGAGGGTACTGATGAGCGAACGAGTGGTGCTGCCGTCGATCCGGCGGCGGACGCTGTTGGGTGCCGCGGGCGCCGCAGTCGCGGCCGGCGGAGTCGTCGACGTACGGCAGGCGCATGCGAACCCGATTCGGAGCGACCCGTTCGGCCTCGGTGTCGCCAGTGGCGACCCGCTGCCGGACCGGGTGATCCTGTGGACCCGCCTGCTGCGCGACCCGGCGGACGGCGCTCTTCTCACCGATCGCGCCGTACAGGTCGGATGGCAGGTCGCCACGGATGAGCGTTTCCGGCACGTGGTCAGGGCCGGATCGGCGACGGCGCGCCCGAACCTGGCGCACTCGATCCATGTGGATGCCGCCGGGCTGCGGCCGGGGCGTGACTACTTCTACCGGTTCCGTACCGGCAGATTCATCAGCCCCGTCGGACGCACTCGAACGGCGCCGGCTGCCGGCAGTGCCGTCGCGCGGCTGCGTTTCGCCGTGGCCAACTGCCAGGACTGGCAGAACGGGTACTTCGGGGCGTACCGGGACATCGCCGCGTCCGACCTCGACCTGGTCCTGCACGTCGGCGACTACATCTACGAGTACGACCCGCAGCAGGACGCGGTACGGCCACACAACGCGTCGTCCGGAACCGCAGCGGGCGCCAATCAGCTGATCACGCTCGCCGACTACCGCAACCGGCACGCGCTGTACAAGTCCGATCCCGCGTTGCAGGCGGCCCATGCCGCACTGCCCTTCATCTCGACGTGGGACGACCACGAGACCGAGAACAACTACGCCGGTCTCGTCGACGAGCAGGACGCCCCGCCGTGGCACCAGACACCCGAGCAGTTCAAGCTCCAGCGGGCCGCGGCGTACCAGGCCTGGTACGAGCACACCCCGGTACGGGCGACCAATCGGAGCGGATGGTCCGACCTGCGGATCTACCGGCGGTTCGACTTCGGCACGCTGTTGCGGCTGAACGTGCTCGACACCCGGCAGTACCGCACCGATCAGCCCGGCGGCGGTCTGCCGACCGGGGGACTGCCGTCCGACTTCGGGCCCCAGGCTCTCGGCGACACGAACGTGACGGGCACGCTGACCGGGCCGGTTCAGGAGAAATGGTTGCTGGACGGTCTCCGTACGTCGCACAGCCGGTGGAACGTGCTCGGGCAACAGGTGATGATGGCGCCGACCCGGTTCCTCGCTCCGCCGCCGGCCTCCGTGGTCAACCTCGACCAGTGGGACGGATACACGCCGCAGCGCCGCCGGCTGCTGGCCGCGATCGCCGCGAGCGAGGTCGCGAACCCGGTGGTGATCGCCGGCGACATCCACTCGACCTGGATCAACGACCTTCGCCTCACGGTGGACGACCCGTCCGCGCCGGTGGTGGCCAGCGAGTTCGTCTCGACGTCGATCACCTCGGACTTCCCGGCCGCGTTCGTACCGATCGCCGAGCAGTCCAACGCCGCCTTCAACCCATGGGTGCGCTACTTCAACGGCCGCACCCACGGCTGGCTGCGGATGGACGTCGACCGGACCCGCTGGTTGACCGAGGAGCGTTCGGTGTCGTCGGTCGCCGTACCCGATGCTCCGTCGTCCACCACCGCCCGTTGGGCCGTGGAGGCCGGCAAGCCGGGGGTTGTTCCGGCCTGATCGAACCGTCTGACAGAGGCTAGAGCGCGTCGGCGCGGGACTGCAGGTAGCGCTGCTCCGGCGTGCTCTGCGTCAGCCGGGCGGCGAGGTGGTACGCCTCGCGGGCACCCGCGTTGTCGCCGGACAACTCGAGGAGGTGCGCGCGTACGGCGGCCAGCCGGTGATGGTCGCGGAGCGCCGGATCCACGTCGTCGAGCAGCGTCAGCCCGGCGGCGGGGCCGTGCACCATCGCGACCGCGACGATCCGGTTCAGCGTCACCATCGGACCCGGCGCGGTCGCCTCGAGCAGTTCGTACAGCATCAGGATCTCGCGCCAGTCGGTCTCGTCGGCCTTCGCCGCCGAGTCGTGCACCGCGGCGATCGCCGCCTGCAGCTGGTACGGCCCGACCGGCGCCGACCGCAACGTCGACTCGATCAACTCGGTGCCCTCGGCAACCGCGGCCGCGTCCCACAACGACCGGTCCTGCTCCGGCAACGGCACCAGCGCCCCGTCCGCCGTCGTCCGGGCGGGCCGGCGCGCGTCGGTCAGCAGCATCAACGCGAGCAGCCCGGCCACCTCACCCTCAGCCGGCAACCGCGCACGCAACAACCGCGTCAGCCGGATCGCCTCCGCACTCAGCTCGACCCGGTGCAGCGACGTACCGGACGAGGCCGTGTAGCCCTCGTTGAAGACGAGATAGAGCACATGCAGTACGGCGGCCAGCCGCTCGGGCTGCTCCGCGGCCGGCGGCATCGCGAACCGCGCACCCTGGAGCTTCGCCTTCGCCCGGCTGATCCGTTGACCGATCGTTGCCTCCGGCACCAGAAATGCCCGCGCGATCTCACCGGTCGTCAAACCGCCGACGGCACGCAGCGTGAGTGCCACCTGCGACTGCGGCGTCAGTGCCGGATGACAGCACAGCATCAGCAACGTCAGCGAGTCGTCCTCCGACGAAGCGGGCTCCGGGGGAGTCCACGACGCGACGGTCTCTTCCCGACGCGTCCGAGCCGCCTCGTTCCGCAGTACCTCGATCCGCCGCCGGGAAGCGACCGTGATCAGCCAGCTGCGCGGATTGGCCGGAACACCTTCACCCGGCCACTGCAGCGAGGCAGCCAGCAGGGCCTCTTGTACGGCGTCCTCGCACGCGTCGAAGTCGCCGTACCGCCGGACCAGTGCGCCGAGCACCTGTGGCGCCTGCTCGCGGAGCAGCTCCTCGAGCATCAGCTGAACGCGCTGAGGTCACGGACGGGACGCACTTCCACGACGCTGAACGGCGCCTCCGGGATCTGCGCGACGATCTCCACCGCGCGGTCCATCGAGTCGCACTCCAGCAGGTAGAAGCCGGCCAGCTGCTCCTTCACCTCGGCGAACGGCCCGTCCGTCGTCATCGGCTTGCCGTCGCGGACCAGGACCTGTTTGGTCAGCTCCGGAGCGTCGAGCGACTCCGACGCGACCAGCTCGTTCTGAACGGCGAGGGCCTCGTGCAGAGCGGCGTAGCCCGCCATGCCTTCCTTCTTCTGCTCATCCGTCATCGAGTCCCATACCGTCCGGGACTCCGGGTTGCCGTAGATCAGTACCAGGAACCTCATCTGCTCAGGGTAAGCATCACCCTTGGGTATCGATCGGGTCACCGGTTCGTCGCAGGCATAGCGGCCGCCGCGACAGCGCGTTCTGGTATCAGGGGAAAGTCGGGGCGTGCCCCGGGCCAGGCGGCCGTAAACCTGTCGGGGCTCCCCAGTAGAGTTACGACGGGAATCCAGGGTGGAGAGAGGGAGGGGTCGCGTGCCGGACTTGGAAGTGTCCGACCGGGTGTGGACGATCCCGAACGCGCTCAGCTTCCTGAGGTTGCTGGGGGTGCCGCTGTTCCTGTGGCTGGTCCTCGGACCCAAGGAAGACGGCTGGGCGCTGCTGGTGCTGGCCATCTCCGGGTTCACCGACTGGGCCGACGGCCAGATCGCCCGGCGGATGAATCAGACCAGTCGCCTGGGCCAGATGCTCGACCCGGTGGCCGACCGGCTGTACATCTTCGCGACCGTCATCGGCCTGGCCCTGCGCGACATCATCCCCTGGTGGCTGGCGATCGCGCTGCCGCTGCGGGACCTGCTGCTCACCTTCACGCTGCCGGCACTGCACCGCCGCGGTTTCAACGCGCTACCGGTGCACTTCCTCGGCAAGTCCGCCACGTTCTGCCTGCTGTACGCATTCCCGCTGCTCCTGCTCGGCGACGGCGACAGCACCCTCAATCTGCTCGCCCGCGTGTTCGGCTGGGCGTTCGCGATCTGGGGGACCGGTCTGTACTACTGGGCCGGCGCGCTGTACTTCGCCCAGCTGCGCCACCTGATCCAGACGGTCAAACCGATCAAGGACTCGGCCGGGTGACCCAGCAAGCCCCCGAGCAGACGACACCGCAGCCGACACCGCCACGGCGCGTCGACGCGTCGATGTCACTGCTGAACAACCTGATGGCGCATCCCCTCGACGAGGGGTACGCCGTCGCGGCCCGGACCGGCCCGGCCGGCAAACAGACCCGGTCCCGGCACCGGGTGATGCTGGTGGTGGCCGCCGCCGTCCTCGGCTTCCTGCTCGCGGTCGCCGCAGCGCAGAACTACCGCAGCGCACCGGAGGCGGAGAAGCAGCGTAAGGAGCTGATCACCCGCATCAACCAGGCCGACAACCGGTTGACCGAGCTGCGCAACAACCAGTCCCGGCTCGCCGACGAGGTACGCCGGTTGCAGGCGAGCGGCCTGAGCAACGACAGTACGGGCGCCGCGCTGCAGCAGAAGCTCGACGACCTCGAACTGCAGACCGGAGCGATCGCGGTCACCGGCCCGGGCCTCAAAGCGGTGATCGACGACGCCAAGAACGCCGACGCGAAGGAAGGCCGGCTGCTCGACGTCGACCTGCAGCAGTTGGTCAACGGTCTGTGGACGTCCGGTGCGGAGGCGATCTCGGTGAACGGTCACCGGATCACGTCGCTGACCGCGATCCGCGGTGCGGGCAGTGCCATCACCGTTGACTACAGTTCGCTGACCCCGCCGTACACGGTGCTCGCGATCGGGGACACCGCGACCATGCCGGCCCGGTTCGCGCAGAGCTCGGGCGGGCGCTGGGTGCAGTACCTGGTGAGCAACTTCGATGTCCGGATGACGATCACGACGGAGGACTCCTTGCTGGTGCCGGCCGATGCGACCATCGCGTTGCGCTACGCGAAGGTGAGAACGAGATGATCGCCGTACTCGGGCTGGTGATCGGTGTCGTCGTCGGTCTGCTGGTGGCGCCCGACGTACCGGACTGGGCGCAGCCGTACCTGCCGATCGCGGTCGTGGCCGCGCTGGACGCGGTGTTCGGCGCGCTGCGCGCGTTCCTGGACGGGATCTTCGACGACAAGGTGTTCGTCGTGTCGTTCGTGTCCAACGTGCTGATCGCGGCCCTGATCGTGTACCTGGGCGACCAGCTCGGCGTCGGCTCGCAGCTGTCCACCGGTGTGGTCGTCGTGCTCGGCATCCGCATCTTCACCAACATGGCCGCGATCCGCCGGCACATCTTCCGGGCCTGATCATGAGCGACGAGAAGCCGGCCAAGCCGGAACAGCCGGAGAAGGCCGCGGTCGAACAGCCGCAGCCGCAGACCCCGACGCCGATGCCGAAGCCGCGGACGCCGAACCTGGCGCTGCGCCGGTTGCGGGCCGGGTTCAAGCCGTCCCGCGGTCAGGCGATCGTCGCGGTCGTGCTCGCCCTGGTCGCGTGTGTCGCGGTCGTGCAGGTCCGGGTGAACCGGGCCGACGACGGCTACCAGAACGCCCGCCGCGAGGACCTGATCGCGATCCTCGACGGCCTCGGGCAGAACACCCGGCGGCTGGAGAGCGAGATCGCGGACCTGGAGGAGCGGAAGAACTCGCTGTCCTCCAGCGCCGACAAGGCGCAGACCGCCCGCGAGCAGGCGGAGGCCCAGGTCCGCACCCTCGGCATCCTGGCCGGTACGCTGCCCGCGCAGGGCCCGGGGGTCCGGATCACGCTGAACGACCCGCAGGGCAAGATGGCCTCGCTCAACCTGCTGGACGCGATCGAGGAGTTGCGGGACGCCGGCGCCGAGGCGATCCAGATCAACGGGTCGGTCCGGGTGGTGGCCAGCACCGACTTCGTGGACGACGCACCCGGGATCCAGATCGACGGCCAGAAGGTGAACTCGCCGTACGTCATCGAGGCGATCGGCGAGTCCCACAACCTGTCCGAGGCGGCCAACTTCCCGGGCGGCCTGGTCAGCGAGGTGACCGGCCCGCAGGTGGGCGGAACCGCCGAGGTCACCGAGCTCGACAACGTCGCGATCACTGCCTTGCACGCGCCGGAGGAGCATCGTTACGCTCGCCCGGCGCCCAGCCCCACGAAGTAGAAACGAGGACGAAGGTGTACCCCGAAGACCTGAAGTACACGGCCGAGCACGAATGGCTGAAGGCCGGCGAGGAAGGACCCGTGCGGGTCGGCATCACCGACTTCGCGCAGGACCAGCTCGGTGACATCGTGTACGTGCAGCTGCCCGACGTCGGCAGCGTGGTGCGAGCCGGCGACGCCTGTGGCGAGTTGGAGTCGACCAAGAGCGTGAGCGACCTGTACGCCCCGGTGAACGGCACGGTGACCGCGGTCAACGAGTCGCTCGCCGACCAGCCGGACCTGGTGAACAGCGACCCGTACGGCGAGGGCTGGCTGCTCGACATCGAGGTCGAGGACACCGCCGAGGTGGCCGCGCTGATGGACGCCGAGGCCTACCAGGGCCAGCTCGACCAAGGCTGAACCAGGGCTGATAAGTTACGGACCTCAACCGCTGGTCGAGGGTTGAGGTCCATGTCCACACTGTTACCACGGGGTCTATCGAAAACGTCGCCGGACCACCGGCGATCGGGAGGATCACAGCATGCCGTTCTGCAACCAGTGCGGGCACGAGAACTCCGAGGGCAGCCGGTTCTGCTCGCAGTGCGGAGCGATGCTGCCTGGCGCGGACCGCCCGGCGGCAGCCCCGGCCCAGCCGACGCCGCAGCCGACGCCGGGTGTCACCGACACGGCGATGCTGACCCCGATCGGTGCCGAGCCGGAGCCGGAGGGTACCGGCGAGCCGCTGTCCGTCGACGACGCGGCCGCGGTCGGCGCGTTGCCGGCCGGGTCCGCCCTGCTGATCGTCCAGCGCGGGCCGAACGCGGGCAGCCGCTTCCTGCTCGACGTCGACGTGGTCACCGCCGGCCGGCACCCGGACAGCGACATCTTCCTCGACGACGTGACGGTGTCGCGCCGGCACGCCGAGTTCCGCCGGGACCCGTACGGCGTGAAGGTCCGCGACGTCGGCAGCCTGAACGGCACGTACGTCAACCGTGACCGGATCGACGAGGTCCTGCTGACCAACGGGGACGAGGTCCAGATCGGCAAGTACCGGCTGGTGTACTACGCCAGTGGCCAGGCCTGATCCCAGCGCTCCTGAGCCCACCGGCAACGCGCCTGCGGGCGGCCTCGGCATCGGAGAGGTGCTGCAGCTCCTGCAGGCCGAGTTCGCCGACGTCACGATCTCCAAGATCCGCTTCCTGGAGGCCGAGGGGCTGGTGACGCCTGCCCGGACGGCGTCCGGCTACCGCAAGTTCAGTGCCGCCGACCTCGACCGGCTGCGGTACGTGCTGACCGCGCAACGTGATCAGTACCTGCCGCTGAAAGTGATCAAGGAACACCTCGGTGCGATCGACCGCGGCCTGCAGCCGGCCGCCGCCGGTCCGCCGGTCGCGCCGAATTCGTTGCCGCAGACACCAGGCCAGCCGGTCGCTGAGGACTTCGGTGCCGCGAGCACCGAGCTGCAGCTGACCCGGGACGAGCTGCGGGCCGCCGCCGACGTACCGTCCGAACTGCTCGACGAGCTGGAGAGTCACGGCCTGGTGGTGGCCAGCGGCAACCACTACGGCGGCGACGCGATCGTGATCGCACAGGTCGCGGCCGCGTTGGCGGCGTACGGTCTCGAACCACGGCACCTGCGGGCGTTCCGTACGGCGGCGGACCGCGAGGTCGGCCTCATCGAACAGGTCACCGGCCCCCGCCGTACCGAACAGACCGGTGAGCTGGCCGCCCTCACCGTCCGTCTGCACACTGCCCTGGTCCGCTCTCGGCTGCCGCGTTCGTAAGGCTGTCCACAGCGAACCCCCGTGGGCCTGCCCGGGGCTTCCCCTCGGAGTAGGCTGAACGTGTGCGCGAAGTCGACGTGGTCGGAGTCCGGGTGGAGATGCCCTCGAGTCAGCCGATCGTGCTGCTGAAAGAGGTCGGAGGTGAGCGATACCTGCCGATCTGGATCGGTGCTGCCGAGGCGAGTGCGATCGCCTTCGCCCAGCAGGGCATGGAGCCGCCCCGGCCGCTGACCCACGACCTGTTCGCGGAGACCATCCGCGTCCTCGGGCACACCCTCAGCCAGGTCCGGATCGTGAACCTGACCGACGGCATCTTCGAGGCGATCCTGGTGTTCGACGACAAGACCGAGATCTCGGCCCGCCCGTCGGACTCGATCGCGATCGCGCTGCGGACCGGGACCCCGGTGTTCTGCGCCGACGAGATCCTCGCCGAGGCCGGCATCCCGGTCCCGGAGAGTGAGACGAACGGCGCCGACGAGGTGGAGGAGGAAGAGGAGGTCGAGCGGTTCCGGGAGTTCCTCGACCAGGTGACCCCGGAGGACTTCGACAAGAGCTGAAGAGCACGCTGGGGACCCTCAGAAACCTAGGTAACGATTCGTACGGCGGTCGCGACACGCTCCCGGCTCGATGCGGTTGTCGTTGACCCTGTTCGGGCGGCGGCTTACCGTGAAGACGTCGTGGGGTGGTGTCACTCCACGGAGATGGCTCGTTCCAGTCGGTATCCAGGGAGGCTCAGGCGTGACACGCACCGGGGACACGGATCTGACGGCGCAGTCGACGTCCGACGCGCACGCAGAGGCTGTGGCAGCCGCTACTGCCACCGCCGGCGTTCAGGGTCTGCTGTTCGACGACGACCTACGGCCGATGCCGGAGGACGTCGGGTTCCGCGGTCCGACGGCCTGCGCCGCGGCCGGGATCACGTACCGGCAGCTCGACTACTGGGCCCGCACCGGCCTGGTCTCCCCGTCCGTGCGCCCGGCGACCGGCTCGGGGACGCAACGGTTGTACGGTTTCCGTGACGTTCTGCTGCTGAAAGTGATCAAGCGGCTGCTGGACGCCGGGATCTCGCTGCAGCAGATCCGGACCGCGATCGCGCACCTCAGCAAGCGCGGCTTCGACGACCTGACCCAGATCACGCTGATGAGCGACGGCGCGTCGGTCTACATGTGCTCCTCGCCCGACGAGGTCATCGACCTGCTGGCCGGCGGCCAGGGCGTGTTCGGGATCGCGCTCGGCGGCGTCTGGCGCGAGGTCGAGGGTTCGCTGTCCGAGCTCCCGACCGAGCGGGCCGACGGTCACGACGAGGGCGACTCCGACGGCCACGCCAACGACGAACTCGCCGCCCGCCGCCGCGCCCGGATGACCGGCTGACGTAGTTCCTGACTCTGTGCGCCCACTCACCGCTGATTCGCTCCGCGGTGTGTGGGCGACTTTGTTGTTACCGCTGAACGCCGACGACTCGATCGACTTCCCGCGTCTGGAAGCCCAGGCCGAGGTGCTCGGCGGCAGTCAGTTGGACGGGTTGTACGCCCACGGGACGGCGGGGGAGTTCCAGACCCTGACCGAGGACGAGTTCGACCGGGTCAACGAGCTCCTCGCCGCAGCGGGTAAACCGTTCCAGATCGGTGCCAGTCACCCGTCCGCCCAGCTCCAGCTGTCCCGCGTCCGCCGCGCGGCGGCCCTGCATCCCGGCGCGATCCAGGTCATCGTCCCGGACTGGCTGCCGCTGAACGCCCACGAAGTACTCGACTTTCTACGGCGGACCGCCGACGCGGCTGGTGACGTACCCCTCGTGCTCTACAACCCACCGCACGCCAAGACCACCATCGGGCCGCGGCAGCTGGGTGAGCTGGCGGCGGCGGTGCCGGGTCTGATCGGGTTGAAGACCGCGGGCGGTGACAAGACGTGGTTCGACGAGGCCACGCGGTCTGGGCTGGCGATCTTCGTGCCGGGGCATTTCCTGGCGAGTATGTCGTTACTCGGTGCACACGGCAGCTACTCGAACGTGGCAGCGCTCTCGCCGAACGGCGCCGTGCGGACGGCGCATGACCTGGACGTCGAGCGGCGGATCGACGAGTTCTTCGCGGCTCACGTCGTACCGCTGCAGAAGGCCGGCCTCTCGAACCCTGGGCTCGACAAGTTCCTGGCCGCGGTCGGTGGGTGGGCGGACGTCGGCACGCGGGTGCGCTGGCCGATGCAGTCGGCGACGGCCGAGCAGGTGGCGGCGGCACGGCCGGTCGTGCGGAGCCTGCTGCCCGAACTGTTCGGAGATTCCTGGTAGCCTCGAGGCAGCCGTTCACAGCACTCGGGAGAGACCCGTGTCATCGGGCGCCGAAGGGGCAATTCCTCCCCGGAACCTCTCAGGCCCATGGACCGAGTGTCGCAGGCGACTCTGGAGCGCAGCGCGCGTGACAGAGGGGGAGGCCACCGGCAGCGACAGTCAGCATCGGAGCCTCTAGTGAACGACACCCCTCAGCTTTCGGCGACGTTCGCCGACCGGCACATCGGTCCGCGCCCGGACGAGATCGCCCGGATGGTCCAGCTCCTCGGGTACGACGACGTCGACACGCTGGTCGACGACGCAGTGCCCGCCTCGATCCGCTCCGCCGAGGCGCTGCGGCTGCCCGAGCCGGCCTCCGAGGTCGACGCGCTGACGGAGCTCCGCCAGCTCGCGGCCCGCAACACCGTCGCCACCTCGATGATCGGCCAGGGGTACTACGGCACCTTCACACCGTCCGTGATCGTCCGCCGCCTGGTCGAGAACCCGGCCTGGTACACGGCGTACACGCCGTACCAGCCGGAGATCTCCCAGGGCCGGCTCGAGGCGCTGCTGAACTTCCAGACCGCGGTCTCCGATCTGACCGGGCTGCCGACCGCCAACGCGTCGCTGCTCGACGAGGGCACCGCGGCCGCCGAGGCGATGACCCTGGCGCACCGGTCGAACAAGAAGAGCAAGTCGGACCGCTTCCTGGTCGACGCCGACACCTTCGCCCAGACGATCGCGGTCGTGCAGACCCGCGCCGAGGCGCTCGGTATCGAGGTCGTCGTCGCCGACACGACCGACGGTCTGCCCGAGGGCGACTTCTTCGGTCTCCTCGTGCAGTACCCGGGGTCCAACGGCGCAGTCCGCGACCTCAAGCCGCTGATCGAGGCGGCGCACGGCCGCGACACATTGGTTGCTGTGGCCTCCGATCTGCTCGCGTTGACGGTCCTTGAAGCGCCGGGAGAGGCGGGCGCCGACATCGTCATCGGTTCCTCGCAGCGCTTCGGCGTACCGCTGTTCTACGGCGGCCCGCACGCCGGCTTCATGTCGGTCCGCTCCGGCCTCGAGCGGTCGTTGCCCGGTCGTCTCGTCGGCGTCTCGGTCGACGCGGACGGCGCCCCGGCGTACCGGCTGGCGCTGCAGACGCGTGAGCAGCACATCCGTCGCGAGAAGGCGACGTCGAACATCTGTACGGCGCAGGTCCTGCTCGCCGTCGTCGCCTCGATGTACGCCGTCTACCACGGACCGGATGGTCTGCAGGCGATCGCGGAGCGGGTGCACAACTATGCCGGCAAGCTGGCCGCCTCGCTGCGTGCAGGCGGGGTCGAGGTCGTGCACGACGACTTCTTCGACACCGTCCTCGCCCGGGTCCCGGGTCGCGCCGCCGACGTGGTGGACGCCGCCCGGCAGAACGGGATCTGGCTGCGGCTCGTCGACGCGGACCACGTCGGCATCTCCTGCGACGAGAAGACCGACGTCGCGACGCTCACCCGGGTCTGCCAGTCCTTCGGCGTCCAGTACGACGACACGCTTGCCGGGCCCGGTATCGCCGTACCGCGGACCACGGAGTACCTGACCCACCCGGTGTTCAACACGCACCGGTCCGAGACGGCGATGCTGCGGTACCTGCGCAAGCTGTCCGACAAGGACTACGCACTGGACCGCGGGATGATCCCGCTCGGGTCCTGCACGATGAAGCTGAACGCGACCACCGAGATGGAGCCGGTCACCTGGCCGGAGTTCGCCGACGTCCACCCGTTCGCGCCGATCGAGGACGCGGCCGGCTACGTGAAGCTGATCGGTCAGCTGGAGCGCTGGCTGGCCGAGGTCACCGGGTACGCGAAGGTCTCGATCCAGCCGAACGCGGGCTCGCAGGGTGAGCTGGCCGGTCTGCTCGCGATTCGCGGCTACCACCACGCGCAGGGCGATCAGGACCGCAACGTCTGCCTGATCCCGGCCAGCGCGCACGGCACCAACGCCGCGTCCGCGGTGATGGCCGGTATGAAGGTCGTTGTTGTCAAGGGCAACGACGACGGCACGATCGACCTCGACGACCTGCGCGCGAAGGCCTCCGAGCACGCGGCGAAGCTCGCGGCGATCATGATCACGTACCCGTCCACGCACGGCGTGTACGAGGAGAGCGTCCGCGAGGTCTGCCAGATCGTCCACGACCACGGCGGTCAGGTGTACGTCGACGGCGCGAACCTGAACGCCCTGCTCGGGCTCGCGAAGCCGGGCGAGTTCGGCGGCGACGTCAGCCACCTGAACCTGCACAAGACGTTCTGCATCCCGCACGGCGGCGGTGGCCCGGGCGTCGGCCCGGTCGCGGTCGCGGCGCACCTGGCGCCGTACCTGCCGAACCACCCGCTGCTCGATCAGGCCGGTCCGGAGTCCGGCGTCGGCCCGATCAGCGCGGCGCCGTTCGGCTCGGCCGGTGTGCTGGCGATCTCGTGGGCCTACATCCGGATGATGGGCGCTTCCGGTTTGACCGAGGCGACCAAGGCCGCCGTACTGACCGCGAACTACGTGGCGAAGCGGCTCGAGGGCGCGTTCCCGGTGCTCTACACCGGCGAGAACGGCCTGGTCGCGCACGAGTGCATCCTGGACCTGCGGCCGATGACCAAGGAGACCGGGATCAGCGTCGACGACGTCGCGAAGCGGCTGATCGACTACGGCTTCCACGCACCGACCATGTCGTTCCCGGTCGCCGGCACGCTGATGGTCGAGCCGACCGAGTCCGAGGACCTCGGCGAACTCGACCGTTTCTGCGACGCGATGATCGCGATCCGCCACGAGATCGACCGGGTCGCCGCGGGCGAGTGGCCGGCCGCCGACAACCCGCTGGTGAACGCCCCGCACACCGCGGAGTCGGTCATCAACGACAAGTGGGAGCACGCCTACACCCGCGAAGAGGCCGCCTTCCCCCGCTCAGTCGACCGAGCCTCGAAGTACTGGCCGCCGGTCCGCCGCATCGACGGCGCGTACGGCGACCGCAACCTCATCTGCTCCTGCCCTTCACCGGAGGCGTTCGAGTAGAACGGGCATACTGGTCTGTCCACGACCTGCCTGGAGCCTCAGTTGACTCACGTACGTCCGGACACCGCCGCTGCTCTGTTTGCCGAGGTTGCGACAGCGCAGGGGGAGTGGAAGTTGCCGTCGGTGAATGCCGGGGTGCTGCGGGACGGGGAGTTGGTGTGGACCGGGGCGCGGGGGCGGTTCGCGACGGCTGACGGGGGCTTGCCGGGGACGGATGTGCAGTACCGGATCGGGTCGATCACGAAGACGATGACGGCGGTGCTGATCATGCAGTGCCGCGATGACGGGCTGCTGTCGCTGAACGATGCTGTTGGCAAGCATCTGCCGGGGATCGCGTTCGGGGACCGGACGATCCGGCAGTTGCTCGCGCACAGCGGCGGGATGAACGCGGAGCCTGAAGGCCCTTGGTGGGAACGGAATCCGGGCGTCTCGTTCGACGAGCTGACCGCCGCGATGAACGACTCGCAGGCGGTCGGCCCAGCGGATCGGCGGCATCACTACTCGAACCTCGGGTATGGGCTGCTCGGTGAAATCGTCGCCCGGCTCCGGAGCCAGTCGTGGGTCGAGCTCGTCCAGACCAGGGTTCTGGATCCGCTCGAGATGCGGCGTACGTCGTACTTCCCGGCGGCCCCGGCCGCCGACGGATTCTCGGTGCACCCGTTCAGCGGGCAGCTGGACCCGGAGCCGGCGTACGACTCGGGCGCGATGGCGCCGGCGGGGCAGTTGTGGAGCACGATCGAGGACCTGGCACGGTACGCGACGTTCTGGATCGACCCGGTGCACGAGGTGCTGAGCCGGGACTCGGTCGAGGAGATGGCGGCGCCGGTGGCGTCGGATCCGCGGGAGGGCCTGAACGCGTCGTACGGGCTCGGGCTGCGGCTGATCGCGGACGATCCGCACCTGCTGATCGGTCACACCGGTTCGATGCCGGGCTTCCTCGCCGGGCTGTTCGTCGACCGGGTCCGCCGGGTCGGCGCGGTGACGCTCGGCAACGCGACGTACGGCCGGGTGGCGTCGCTGGCTCCCGACCTGGTCCGCATCCTGACCCGGTACGAGCCGCCGATCACGCAGGAGTGGGTGCCGGAGCCGCCGCTGGCCCAAGGCGCCGAGCTGCTCGGCCACTGGTACTGGGGCAACACGCCGCTGACGATCTCCGTCTGCGCGGGAATCCTGCAACTCTCCGGCGGCCTCACAACCCGCCTGTCACCCCTCGCCCCCGACCTCTACCAGGGCCGCGACGGCTACCTGGCCGGCGAAAAACTCCACGTCCTCCGCAACGGCGACACCATCACCCACCTGAATGTCGCCACGTTTGTCCTGACCAGGACCCCGTACGGACTCGACCAGTAGTAGCTGTCAGGCGCGTGTCAGGGCGGTGTCAGGACGCCCGGTGATGGTGGTTGCATGACGAATCAGAGCAGTTCCGCAATCACCCTCACCGAGCAGGACAAGACCACGCTGGCGATCGCCGCGCATGGCGCAATCGCGCTCATCACAGCCGCCGGCGTGAAATCCGCCGGCAAGATCGCCGTCGCGGGATCCCTGGCCCTGGCCTCGGCCACCGGACCGGTCGGGCACGCGCTCGACGAGAAGCAGAAGGGCCTGAAGCTCGACGGAAAGACGACGGCCGAGCTCGCCGACCAGGTGTTCCCGGCGCTGACGGCGTCCTATGCCCTGCTCAAGGAGCAGGACCCGGCCGAGGCCGGCAACTTCCGCAGCACCGTCCTCACCGCCGTCGAGGCCGGCGCCCGGGCCGAGCGCGGCGGCACCGGTCCGGCGATGACCGAGATGATCCGCAAGATCACCGAAGCCCTCGACGCGGCCTGACCGTCCATTCCAAGATCTCCTGCCCGGAGGCAGACCGACATGTTCCACCGCATCGGGCGCGTTGCCGTCCGTCATCCCATCTGGACGATTCTCGCCTGGCTGGTGGTCGCGGTCGCCGTAGCGGCGACCGCGCCGAGCCTGCCCTCGAGCAGCGACCAGAGCAGCTTCCTGCCCAAGAGTTACGAGTCGATCCAGGCCGCGGAGCTTCAGCAGAGCGCGTTCCCGAGCGCGTTCACGCCGTCCGCGATCGTCCTCTACCAGCGCTCCGACGGTGGCCGGCTGACGCCGGCCGACCTGGCGGATGCCACGAAGATCACCACCGAACTCGGCGCCAAGAAGATCGACCAGGTTCAGCAGGTCGTTCCCGGCCCGCCGTCGAAGGACGGCCGCTACGTGCTCGGCCTGGTGTCGATGGACACCAACAACGCTGGTCAGCCGAGTCAACTGGACGCCGCGAAGACCCTGCGCCAGGACGCGAAGGACCTGGCGAAAGGTACTCAGCTCAAGGCTGAGCTGGGTGGGTCGGCCGCCCAGGGCCTGGACCAGCAGGACTCATCGGCTCGGGCCAACACGCTGACGTTCGCCGGCACCTTCGCGATCATCCTGATCACGTTGCTGATCATCTTCCGTTCGCCGATCCTCGCGCTGCTGCCGTTGTTGGTCCTGCTCGCCGTCGTGTCCTCGACGGCCACCGGCCTGATCGCCGACGCCACGAAGCTGTTCGGGCTCGAGGCCAGCAGTTCGATCTCGGCGTTGCTGATCGTCGTACTGCTCGGGGTCGGCACCGACTACTACTTGTTCCTGATGTTCCGCTACCGCGAGCGGCTGCGGGCCGGTGACGAGCCCAAGGAAGCCATGATCAACGCGGTCGGCCGCGTCGGCGAGGCGATCGCGTCGGCGGCCGGTGCGGTCATCATCGCGTTCCTCGCGCTCCTGTTGTCGACGCTCGGTTTCCTCAAGCAGATGGGGCCGGCGCTGGCCATCACGGTCGCGGTGACCCTGGTCGCCGCGCTGACGCTGTTCCCGGCGATCTGCTCGCTGATCTCGCCGCGCGCCCTCTTCTGGCCGTCGAAGGCGTGGCGCACGGAGCCGTCGAACGCACGTTTCGCGGCCCTCGGACGCGGCGTACAACGCCGTCCCGCCCTGTTCGCCGCGGTGTCCGGGCTGGTGATGGTCGCGCTGGCGCTTGGCACGCTCGGATTCAAGGCCACCTTCGACCTGGCGGCCGGCTCGATGCCGGCGACCAAGGAGTCGATGGTCGTGCAGACCGAGATGCAGAAGGCGTACTCGGCCGGTGCCGCCGAACCGACATCCGTCCTGGTCACCACAACCGGTGGGCGGCTCGACACCGCGCTGCTGCCGGCGTACGAGAAGAAGCTCGGTGCGGTCCCGGGGGTTGCCGACGTACAGCCGGCGGCGATCAGCAAAGACGGCCGGACCGCGAGCATCACGGTCACACTCGAGTACGGGTCGGCCACCGATCAGGCCATCAGCACGGTCGGTGACGTGCGCGCGGTCGCGCATGCCGACGCCCCACCCGGTACGACGGCGCTCGTCGGCGGCATGTCGTCGATCTACAAGGACATCGACGCCGCGGTCAACCACGACTACCGCACCGTCTTCCCGCTGGCCGCCCTGCTGATCATGATCATCCTCGGGCTGCTGCTGCGCAGCGTGGTGGCGCCCTGGTACCTGATGGCCTCGGTCGGGCTGGGCTTCGGAGCCACGCTCGGCGCCACGGTGCTCATCTTCCAGAACAGCCTGGGGCATTCGGGTCTGATGTTCATGCTCCCGGTGATCATGTACCTGTTCGTGGTCGCCATCGGCACCGACTACAACATCCTCATGATCGCCCGGCTCCGGGAAGAGGCCCGCGAAGGCCGTGATCCGCGCGCGGCCGCGAGCATGGCGGTCCGGCACGCCGGTCCGACCGTCGCGGCGGCCGGGTTCATCCTGGCGGCCACATTCGCCACCTTGATGCTGGCGGGCAACTCGCTGCTGACCGAGATGGGGTTCGCCGTCTCCTTCGGCATCGTCGTCGCCGCGTTCGTGATGGCGATGTTCTTCACCCCGAGCCTGACCGCATTGATCGGCCACGCCGCCTGGTGGCCGGGCCACCAGGACCGGAAGACGCTCCCCGGACAGGGCAGCGCCGACTCGGGCACGAGAAAACTCGAACCCGCCGGCCGAGACTGATCGCTCTCGCGGGTGGCGGCCGTGTCCGACATAGCCGCCGCCCGCAATCGCCTGAGCGCCTCAGCTCCCACGAGAGCGCGTGCCGTGCAGCTAGCCTGTAGAGAAACTGCATGGAGTAGATCAGGGGTAGATCGCCCGGCTGCTAACCGGGAAGGCGCAGGTTCGAGTCCTGCCTCCATGTCGAAGCGTTGTTCCATCCAGAGAACGGGGGTTCCGGATGTACGCGACGGGCCGGCTTCAGCACGCGCTCGAACGGGCGCTGGTTGCGGACGATCCAGCGGTACGCCGGCGCGCCGCGGTCCGGGTCGATGCCTGGCGCAACGTTCTCGAGGGGATAGCGTCCGGAAAGCTCACGATCGGGTCCCGGACCCCGGTCGCCGACACGCCCGCGTGGGTCACGCTCGAAGTGGTGACCGGAGGGTTCGCGACCGGCCGGTACGTCGCGGAGTCGCCGCCGAGTGCCGACGAGCTCGCCCGGCTTCCGGAGAACGCGCCGGGGGAGACAGACCGCGAGCGGCTCAATCTCTGGTATCTCAGTGACGAAGGGCTCGCGGAGCTGGGGCAGGCGTTGCGCACCGGGCGTTGCCGTGTCGACGTACCCGAGGAGTCGGCGCTGCTCGTGGTCGCCTGGCTCCTCGAACACGGGCACTTCGCCGCGGCGCTCGATCTGGTGGCCGAGCTGCGCCCGTTGATGCACCGGCTGCGGTTCACCCCGACGTTCGGTCCGTCGTCGGCTCCGGCCGGGGCCGTGGTACGGCGGCAGTCGGTGGACCAGGTCCGTGCTCAGCTGCGACAAGCAACGGTTCCTCCGCGGATCGCCGCGATGCGCGAGACTCTCCAGGTCTGGAACCCGCTCCACGACCGGCTGGTGGCGCTGTGGTGCGACACGGTCGACGGTGACCTCCCGGAGCTGGTGGCGGACGCGGTGAGCGGTGGCTGGCCGTGCCGGGTCTGGCCGGACGACTGGGTGGAACGGCGTCGCCAGTGGCTGGACGACTACGCGATCGCGGCGGAGCTGCATCAGGCGCGGCACCCGAAGAGCAACTTCGCGCGGCTGCAGTCGGCGCTGGAGCGCTGTCCGGTCGACAGTTCGGCCCTGACCGGTCGCGAGGTCGGGTGGATCCGGCGTGCTCTGGCGAACACGATCAGCGCCCACGGCGCGCCGGGATCCGAGGCCCGCGCGGTGTTGCGTACGACGCAGTACGCGGTGGCGGCGCGCCCGACGTACGCGACCTTGGCGCACGTGCTGAGTACGCGACTGGACCGCTTCCCGCGGGACGGCGGACTGCCCGCGCTCGATCCGATCGCGGGTGCTGTCGACGGCGCGGAGCTTCCGGCGGCCGCGGGCGTGGCGATGCCGCCGCACCTGCTGGCGAAGGCGACCCGGGCCCTCGAGGCGCCGATCGGTGAGTTGGTGGATCGCGGCGTCATCGGCTCGGGTGAGGTGCTCGCCGAGGTGCTGCCGCAGGTCACGTCACAGTTGCTGGCGGCAAATATTGCGGATCCGGTGCTGGCCTCGGTCTATGCACAGACCTATGCGGCCTTCCGCCGTCGGCGCAGTCTCCTGCTGCTGAACCTCGAACACCAGGTGCGGTTCGACGAGCTGCCGTGGATCTCCGCCGTCGCGCCGTACCGTGACCACTCCCAAAAGGCCACGCGAGCCGCCGCGCAGACGTTGCGGGAGACCACCGCCGTCGCGCTCGGCGCGTTCCCGCAGACGATCCTGCCGAACCCGCTCGTCCGCGAGTTCCGCGCGCTCGTCAGCCAGGCCGACCTCGGACTGCCCCTCGTCGAGGAGGTCGCTGCCGACATCTTCATGGGCACGTTCACGGCGAAGTGGCGGGAAGCGGCGTCCGTCGCGAGCCGGGTGCTTTCCGGGACACTGTATGCGCGGTACTACGACCTGCCCGCCGCGTGGCCGGCCGCGGAGCAGCGTTCGCGGATCCGCTGGCGCAAGCTGACGTCCGACGACTTCGCGGAGATGTGCCGCCGCCGCGCCGAGGAGGCGCACACGTCGCAGACGCCCGGGTACGTCGCTCAGAACGGGACGGTGCTGGAGCAGAGCCAGATCCTGACGTCGCACAACCTCGCCGTACTGATCGAGGCGCTCGACCTGACCGACTGGGTCCGCGAGGTCGGGCCCGAGCTGGCGGACCGCGCGTTCAGCTGGGCGATCCAGCGGCAGACCCAGCCGGTCTCGACCTGGATCAGCGGACTGCAGGGCCTCAAGAACACGGCGTACGCGTGGCGTCAGGGGATCTTCTTCCTCAGCTACAGCGACAGCGCCGCCGTCCTGGCCAAGCTCGAAGAGCGAGCCGCCGTCCTCGGCCCACGCTTCGCACCGGCCGTGACCGGTCTCCTGGACGTGGCCGCAGGCGAGCGCTTCGACGCACAGGGCCGCACCGGCCGCGGCGGCCGCCGCCTCCTCGGCTGGACCACCGGCCAGCACTGGTGCTCTGCATCGTTGCATTGACAGTGAGCATCGAGAGTGAGGATCGCCACTCCGGACGTGGCCGAGTTGACACCGTGGGTGCGCGGGACAAAAGTTAGGTCTGCCTTAGTAAGGGTTGCCTTACTCGACAACTTCCCGGGAGATCTGGATGTCGCAGCCCGCGCGTCTCACCGCGCTGCCCGCACCTGTCCGCGATCCGTTCGCCGCACGCTGGCCGCTGGCCTCGACGGTCGCGGATCGTGAGCGCGGACCGTTGCCGCACGGTTCGCCGGGAGCGGTACTGCGGCGCGCTGCCGAGGTGCTGGGTGAGCCGCGGATCCCGTCGACCGGCGTGGGAGAGTCCGCCGCGCTCGACCTGATCGCGGGGCTGCTCGACGAGCACGGGATCGACCTGAGCCACCCGCACGCCGCGGCGCACCTGCAGCCACCGGTCCTGCAGGTCGCGGTCGACGCGGACGCGCTGGCCTCGGCCTCGAACGCCTCGATGGACACCTACGACTCCGGTCCCGCGACGCTCGCGATCGAGCAGTGGGTCGTGCGGGCGCTGGCTTCGCTGGCCGGTTTCGGTCCGCAGGCGGACGGCGTACTGACGCCCGGCGGCTCGATCTCGAACCTGCTCGCGATCCTGATCGCCCGCGACAGCGCGGCCGCCGCCGCGGGCATCGACGTCCGGCGGAACGGCCTGCAGGGCTTCGACCGCCCGGTCGTGTTCTGCTCCGAGCTCGCCCACTTCTCGGTCCAGCGAGCCTGCGCCGCCCTCGGGCTCGGTGAGCAGGCCGCGATCACGATCGCCTCCGACGAGAACTTCCGGATGCGGCCCGACCTGCTCGCCGACGAGCTCGCGAAGCCCGGCCGTACGCCGGTGGCCGTGATCGCCACCGCCGGTACGACGGACTTCGGATCGGTGGACCCGATCGCGCCGATCGCCGAACTGGCCCGGCAGTACGGCGCCTGGCTGCACGTCGACGCGGCGTACGGGTTCGGGGCCTTGTTCTCGGACCGGCTGGCGCCGCTGCTCGCCGACGTACCGCTGGCGGACTCGGTGACGCTGGACCTGCACAAGATCGGCTGGCAGCCGGCCGCGACCAGCGTGCTGCTGGTGGCGGACCGGAGCCGGTTCGCGGCGTTCGACCGGTCGGTGGACTACCTGAACCCGGCCGACGACATCGACTCCGGGCTGGACGGGCTGCTCGGCCGCAGCCTGCAGACCACCCGCCGCCCGGACGCGGTCAAGGTTGCCACCACGCTGACGGCATACGGACGGGCCGGACTGGGAACGATGGTCGACACCTGTCACGAGCTCGCGCACGCCGCCGCGGCCCGGGTCGTTGCCGACAGCAATCTCGAGTTGCTGGCGCCGGTGACCCTGACCACGGTGCTGTTCCGGGTCGCCGGGCAGGGCCTGGACGCGTCCGGACTGGACGCGCTCCAGGGCGAGGTCCGGCGCCGGTTGCTGACCTCCGGGCGGGTGCTGATCGGCCGGACCAAGCTGCCGGCCCGCGGCGGCCGCCCGGCGGTGGTCGCGTTGAAGCTGACGCTGCTGAACCCGAACGCCACCGCGACGGACATCGAGGACCTGCTCGACCAGGTCGTGGCCACCGGCCTCGACGTCCAGACCGGCGAAGGAGCGGCGTGACTATTGCGGCTGATGCGCATCTGAACGCGATCCTGCGGTGTTACACCCGGGAGTCGTCCGTGCCGGTCGCGGTCGGGGCGCTGACGTTGGAGGTCGGCGGTTCGACGGTGACGGCGCGGGTGGAGCATGCGTCGCGGACCGGGCTGCACCAGTTCACCGACGTCCAGGTGGACGGCGTACCTGCTGTTCCTGAGGACCTGGTGCGGTTGCTGTCAGCGGACGCTGATCCGGAGGAGATCGACGATCTGGCAGCGCGGACGGCGGAGTCGGTGCGCAACGTGTCGCGCTTCGTCTCGGAGGCTGACGGGGAGCGTGGGCCGGGGCGCTTCCTCGAGTTCGAGCAGGCGTTGCTGTTCGGGCATCTGAACCACCCGGCGCCGAAGAGCCGGGACGGACTGAGCGGTGACGAGCTGGCGGCGTACTCGCCCGAGCTCGGCGGCCGTTTCGCAGTGCACTGGTTCGAAGCCGATGCCGAACTGGTGTCGTCGGACCAGGTGGCCGGCGCGCCCTCGCTGCAGGGACTGGACGCTGTGCAGTTGATGGGCGCGCTGGCCGGTATCACCCCGTCGTCGGGCCGGGTCCTGATCCCGGCCCATCCGTGGCAGGCGGCTGCGGTGGCGGAGCGTCCGCGCGTTGCCTCGCTGATCTCTGCCGGTCGGGTGAAAGATCTGGGCCCTGGTGGCGCTCAGTGGTATCCGACGTCCAGCCTCCGGACCGTGTTCCATCCGGATCTGCCAGTGATGCTGAAGCTGTCGCTCGGTCTGCGGATCACGAACTCGCGGCGGGAGTCGACGCCGACCGAGTTGCGGCGCGGGCTGGAGATCAATCGGTTGCTCGACGCGGCGTACAACGCTGGTACGGCGACCGCGCACCCGCGCTTCACCATCGTTCGCGACCCGGCCTGGGTCGCGCTCGACGAGGGCGGACCGACGTTGACCGGTCTTGACGTTGCGGTCCGGGAGGTGCCGGCAGACGTCAACAGCTACGCCTGTCTGGCGGGGCTCGTCGCTCCACGACCTGGTGGTGTGAGTCGGCTGAGCACCTTCGCGGCGGAGGACCCGGTTGCGTGGGTCTCGGCGTACATCGACAACGTGCTGGTCCCGATGCTGCACCTGTACGCCGAGACGGGCATCGGTCTCGAGGCGCATCAGCAGAACACGCTGGTGCGGCTGGACGGGGCAGGGCGGATCAAGGGCGGCGCCTATCGCGACAACCAGGGGTACTACCTCGCGGCGTCGTACCTGCGTGGATTGTTGACAATCACCGGACTCCGCGACTCGACATTGGCGGTTGTTGACGACGCGATTGTCGACGATCGGCTGACCTACTACCTGCTGCACAACCAGGCGCTGGCCGTGGTGGGCTGTCTGGCGGCGGACGGGGTCGCAGACGAGGGTGACTTGCTCGGTGTGGTGCGGGAGCGGCTGACACTCGCTCTGCCGCTGCTGAAGGCTGCTGGACCTTCTGGCGATCGGCTGGCGCGGCGATGGCTCGAAGCGGAGACACTGCCGTGCAAGGCGAACATGCTGACCCGGCTGCGGGGCATTGACGAGGTAGTAGCCCCACTGGACGCACAGTCCGTCTACCTCGACATCCCTAACCCGCTGCGGTGATCTCATTCGACCTGCGGCCGGCAGGCCCGTCCGACGCGCCTCGCATCGCACTGTGGATGTCGCAGCCGCACATCAGGCGCTGGTGGCATCAGGGCTGGTCCGTGGAGCGCTGGGCGCAGGAGATCGAGCAACAGGCGGCGGGGGAGCACTCCACGCCGTACGTGGTCGCGGCGGACGCGGAGGAGTTCGCGTACGTCGAGTTGTACCGGGTCCGGCACGACCGACTTGCGGAGTACTACGCGTACGGCGAGGAGGACCGGGGCGTGCACGTGGCGATCGGTGACATCACCCGCGTCGGCAAGGGGCTCGGGCGGCAGCTACTGCGGTGGCTCGCTGACGGAGTGCTGCGCGCAGAGCCGGCCTGTTCGCAGGTGGTCGCCGAGCCGGATATCGAGAACACCCCTTCCGTCCGCGCGTTCGCCGCGGCCGGATTCGTCCAGCACGGGGAGCTACAGCTGCCCGAGAAGACAGCACTACTGATGGTCCGTACCCGGGCCGTCCAGGGAGGCATGACATGTACGACGTGATTGCGATCGGCTGCGGGCCGTTCAACCTCGGACTGGCCGCACTGGCCTCCGAAGTGCGGGATCTTGAACTCGCGGTGCTGGACAGCCGGCCGGAGTTCACCTGGCACCGCGGGCTGATGTTCGAGGACGCGATGCTGCAGGTGTCGTTCCTGGCGGATCTGGTGTCGTTGGTCGAGCCGGCGCATCACCTGTCGTTTCTGTCGTATTTGAAGGACAACGACCGGCTGTACCAGTTCTATGTGCGGGAGAAGTTCCACCCGACGCGGCGGGAGTACGAAACGTACCTGCGGTGGTGTGCGGCACAGCTGGACTCACTGCACTTCGGCCACCATGTGCGGGAGGCGGTGTGGAACGGCTCGTCGTTCGAGCTGACTGTGGAGCGCGGTGACAGCGTTGAGCAGTTCGAGGCTCGGCATCTGGTGGTCGGCGTCGGCACCGAGCCGTTCGTACCTGCTGCGCTGGCGGGGCTCCCTGCTGAGCGATTCACCCACTCTGCGGACTACCTGGTCCGTAGGGACGATCTGCTGCGCACAGGTCGCGTGACCGTGGTCGGCTCGGGGCAGTCGGGTGCTGAGTGCGCTCTGGACCTGCTGCGAGCGAACGGTCCTGCTGTGTCCTGGTTGACCCGTACGCCGTCGTTCGCACCGCTGGACTACTCCAAGCTGGTGCTGGAGATGACGACACCGTCGTACGTCGACTACTTCCACGGACTGGACGAGCCGGTACGCGACAAGCTGGTGAAGGAGCAGTGGCGGCACTACAAGGGCATCTCGTCGGAGACGCTGGACGACATCCACGACGTCCTGTACTCGAGGGAGCTGCCAGCGGAACTGCAGTGTGGTGTGGCTGTCGTCTCCGCGGTGGCGCGTGCTGACGGGCTGGAGCTCACCATGCTGCACGCGGACAGCGGGAAGACGTTCCAGCACCTGACGGACGCTGTCGTTGCGGCGACCGGCTACCGGAACCGCCCGCTGCCGTTCCTGGAGTCGCTGCAGGAGCAGATCGAGCACGACGCTGCCGGTCGGTGGGTCATCAACCGCGACCACAGCGTGCGGGGGGCGCTGGAGGGGCGCATCTTCGTCGCGAATGCCGACCTGCACAGCCACGGCGTCGCTGCGCCGGACCTCGGCATCGGAGCGATCCGCAACGCGACCATCCTGAACAGCGTGGCGGGTCGCGAGGTGTTCCGGCTGCCTAAGTCCACCGCGTACACGACGTTTGCGATCCCGGGATGAGTGTCTGGACCCAGTGTTCGTCGGAGCTGCTGGCGAAGCTGATCTCGCAGTTCTGCACGGAGGGGTTGCTGGAGCCCGTCGACAACCGGCTGGACCTCGGGGCAGTGTCCTACGTGTTCGAGGCGACCCGTGGCGGCTTCGGTAGCTGGCGGGTCGATCCGGCGTCGATCCGACGTACCACGGCCGGCATCCTCGGCAACGACGAGAGCGAGGTCGCCACCGACCCGATCCGGTTCTTCGTCGACGCTGCCGACGTACTAGGGGTCGACGGGTCCACTGTGGCTGGGTACGTCGCGGAGCTGACGAGCACGCTCGCGGCCGACGTACGGATGGCTTCTACGGCAGTGCCTGCTGCTGAGTTGCTCGAGCTGCACCACACCCGACTGGAAGGGCACCTGACCGGGCACCCGCTCCTGGTCGCCAACAAGGGCCGTCTGGGCTTCTCGGCCTCCGACAGCGAGCGGTACGCGCCGGAGGCCCGCACGCCGCTGCACTTGGTCTGGCTCGCCGTACGACGTGGTCTCGCCGAGTTCCGCGGTACGCCGGACCTCTCGGAGCACTCGGTCATCTTGAGGGAGCTGGACCCGTCGACCGTGGAAGCATTCCGGTCGCAACTGGACGACCCGGACGCGTACGTGTGGCTCCCGTGCCATCCATGGCAGCTGGATCACGTCGTCCGCACCCAGTGGGCCCGCGAACTCGCCACCGGGGAAATCGTGGTGCTGGGGGAGAGCCCCGACGAGTACCTCCCCACCCAGTCGATCCGCACGATGGTCAACGTCTCGAATCCTTCGCGCTATCAGGTCAAGCTCCCCCTGAAGATCCTGAACACCTCGGTCTACCGCGGCATCCCTGAGCACTGCACCCTGGCCGCCCCGATGATCACCCAATGGCTGCGCGGCCTGTGGTCCCGCGACGAGGTCTTCCAGCAGTTGGGCACCGAACTCCTAGGCGAAGTTGCCTCGGTCACCGTCCCCCACCCCGAACTCTCAACCCACACCGGCATCCCCTACCAGTGGACCGAAACCCTCGGCTGCATCTGGCGCGACCCCATCGACCCCCGCCTCCAGAACAGCGAGACGGTGTGGCCGCTGGCCGCCGTACTCCATCCCGGCTTCGCATCAGCCGCGATCACCCGCTCCGGCACCGACGCCGAGACGTGGCTAGGGCACCTCCTTTCCACCCTCCTACGCCCACTGCTCCACCTACTCCACCACTACGGCATCACAGTCAACCCACACGGTGAAAACCTCGCCGTCATCTGCGCACCCACCGGCCTCCCCACCCGCCTCGTCATCAAGGACCTGGTCGACGACATCAACCTCTCCACCGCCCCCATCCTTGCCCGAGGCCCCGAACCCGACGCCCACTCCCGAGTCCTCCCACGCAAACCCTGGCCAATCCTCCGCCAGTACGTCGTAGACGCCCTCCTCCTAGGCGTCCTCAACCCCCTCGCCGCCCACCACCTCATCGCGGAAGAGACCTTCTGGTCCCTCACCCGCACCGAGATCGACCGCTACATCACCAACCACCCCGAACACGCCGACCGCCTGACCGCCACCGCCCTAACCGGCGAAACCTTTCTCCGCTACCCCCTCAACGGCTACCGCCTAACCCTCGGCTACACCGACCTCGACACCCGCCCACCCATCCCGGTTACCGGCACAGTTCCCAATCCTCTCCACACCGCCACCAAATCGAGCGATTGATTCCAGGACAGCTCGCATCCGCGGTACGAATAGCCAAAAGAATTCGCGAAGGTCTCGGCCTTGCTGCTTGCCATGCGCAAGCAGTCGGCGGTCCAATGACTCATGCATTTGCTCCGTGCAGGAGGTGTGTGACGATGCCCGTGCCGACGCACGAGCGCATTCGACAACGGTCGCCGATGCCGCTGCCAAGCCGCGGCGGCACAAGCACCTCGTTGAGTACTCAGAGTGCCATGATTGGCGCTCTAAGTTACTTTGCCTCTAGACTCCCAGCTCGGCAACCACCTGGTCGGAAGGCGAGGTCAACGGGGTGACAACCGTCAAACTTGCTGCTCCGGACAGTGCTGGGGTCAAGGAGCCGTCAAGACGTGTCACTGTGCCGGCTGCGCAGGCGGCACGCGAGAGCGAGGGCAGGTTGGTCGCCGCCGCACGACGGGCGCGCAAGTTCCGCGACCTGCTAGGCGAAGTAGGCACTCAGGAAACGATCTCTTATGCACTCACCTGGCGGCTGACTCAGCGGGTGAGAAAACATCGATCGGCACTGACTCGCGCATGGTCGCCGGACACCATCTACCCCGGGTCGGAATCGCGGCCTCGGGACAACACCCCGGCTTCGTTCGGTCAGTGCGGTGTCAGTTCCGCGTGGCTGATTCGCCAGTTGAGCTGGCTGCGTCGCCGCCAAGCGGAGTACTGCGTCGGTTACGTCCTCTTCGGCGGCGGTCGCGGACGATCTGAACTGCACTGCTGGGTCGAGATCGGCGATGCCACGTCGACGAAGCGTTTGGTGATCGACCTGACCGCCGATCAGTTCGAACACCTGAGCAGCAAGCAGGTGCTGTGCGCGCCCCACGAAAGGCTTGTCGATCAACTGATTGAGTACAAAGCCGATTACCGAATGCGCTTCGGCATGTTACGTGAGGACGACGTCTGGGAGCGTTATCAGGCTCTTCGTAAAGCCACCGGTTATCGGCAGAGGCTCTCGAGACGACCGCAACTTCGTTGACGCAGCAGTAAAGTTGGCCGTTTCCGCGTACCATGTTGCTTGCCGGGCAAAGGCCCGGCAAGAACGGGAGACAGCGCAGCTTGTCAGGAGCCAACACCGGTCCCACTGACGACTTGTCTGTGCGCCTCACGTTGGGCGCCTGCCGGCGGCGCGAGTCGGCGCTCATGGATGTTGTCGCCGGCGTGGCGAAGACCAGGAATGTTGACGCGCGTGAGCTTGCCGTGCGGACGCTTCTGCACCTGCCGAGAGTTGCCCGGCGCGACGGCACGGTAGGTCGGAGGCTGGCCCTGGCGGAGATCAGTCGCGGCGTGCGCCATCTGTCTGCCGACATAGCTGCCATCCGCGCCCTCGTACCGACGAGAGTTGTTGATGACGTTTCCGACCTGCGGTTCCAGGTGTACGACGACGACAAGGCGTTTCTCGTTCTCACCCACATGCATTACCTACGGAGCGCTCGGCCGGACTCGACGAACTTCGCGCTGGTCGATCGCCGTAGTCGGTTGCCCGTCGCCTTGTGCAGTGCCACGCAGCTCGACTGGCAGCGGGTGGGTGATCGGCTCGGGCGACTGTACGGCGTGCCGTTCGAGCGGATGTGGGATATCTCCAGGGTCTACTCATTCGACGTCGCACCGCACAATGCGATCTCGATGCTCCTCGGACACGTCCGGCGGTGGTTCCGAGAGAACCGGCGAGACGCGGGGTTGCTGATGACCACTGTCGATCCCAACATGGGCTTCACGGGTGTCAGTTATCGTGCGGCGAACTGGCAGCGATGGATGCAAGTCAGGCCCCGGCCGTTCATCTATGTCAACCGGCAGTACACCAGCCCGCGACAACTGCGTGCGCGGTTCGGGACTGCCAACCTTGACGAGGTGCGGGCTCAGCCCGGTGTCACTGTCCAGGTGAGTAGCACACCGCTTCTCAACTCGTCGATCTACTGTTGCCGACTGCGTGGTGGGACTGAACGGATTCCCGAGGACCGGCTGCCCGTGGTTCGGCGGTGAAGACGTGGCGCCTATGGCAGGAAGGGAAAACGGGAGAGGAGAGCCTCGATTCGACCTGGCGTCGGGAGCGGGTTCATGAGGGGGTAGTCCGCGATCGCACAGGACATGGCAGCTGATGCCCAGATGGCGGTCTGGCGGGAGAACTGCCCGTCGCTCTGGATCAGCTCGTCAGCGAGGGCGGCGCAGTACGCATCCCGGGCAGCTGCGGATTCCTTGTAGATCGAGGCCAGAACGGGAGCCTGTATGACGTCCTGTGCCGAGTGGGAGTAGATGGTGCACCCGCCACGCAACAGCAGGCAGACGGACCCGACGCCCCGAGCCAGCAGTTCGCGAGTAGCTGGATCGGGATCGAACACCTCTTGGGTGCCGGACACGAGTCGTTGGAGCTCCCAAGGATGCGCCACGACATAGTCGATGCGCTCGAGGGCGCGGCTTGTCAGCGTTGCGTGCTGGTACGGCTGGGCCACGGTGACGATCGCCACGGGGTGATCGTCACCGCCGCCAGGCAGCAGAGTGAGGGCATGCTCGACGGTCTCCCGCGGGACCTCGAAGGTCATCAGCACGGCATCGCTGGCCGCCAGCTCGGAGCTCAGCTCGTCGCAGTCCCACGGGTCGAGCCGGACCTCCTTGTCGTTGCGCCAGTACGTCGCGACGCTGTCGCCGAGATCCATCTGGAAGACACCGGTGAACGGCGTCCGGGTACCAGGCACTACCTTCAGCAGTGAGGTGTCGACGTTGTTGTACCGCAGATGACTGACGATCTCCGTGCCGTACCGGTCGTCCGCCACGGCGGCTACCAGCGAGACACGATGCCCGAGACGGGCCGCGGCCACCGCCTGGGTCAGGCCTTTCCCGCCCGGAGAGATCGAGAACTCTTGCGACTCGCTCGATGTCTCCCAGCGCGGGAACTCCCTCATCCGGAACGTAGCATCCATCACGGCCGCGCCAATGACGATGATCCTGCCCTGGGCTCGCTGTGACTCCGGCTCAATCACACCAGGTGCTGGGCGTGCGCCGCTGTTGGTAGACCCGACAGAGTACATCTCGCGCCGAACGAGCTGGCGCGCGACAGCTCGAAGCGCCGCGGCCTCGAGTCGCTCATCCAGGTCGGCTGCGGACGGCGGCCGGGCATCGCTTTCGTGCCCGAGCGCCTTCAGCAGTGCGGCCCAGTTGGTCAGGAGCACGCCGCGGCGGCGGTCTAATGGAGCGTCCGACAGCGTTCGGATGGTGCGCCGATCGATCTGATGCCACGCGTATTCCTCAGCGAACGTTCCAAGTCCGAGTACGGCGTCCGCGACGATCCTCTCGCTGCCGTCGAGGGCGCGAACACACTGACTGACGACGGCGAGCGCGCTGGCCTCCAGGGCGACGTCGTGAACGGTCGCATAGCGCCGTACCGTGGCAAGGCCAAGCAGCGCAGTCAGCTCATCATGCCCCGACTGCAACTGGGAAAAGGCCGGTCGATCAAGCGATCGCAGTTCCTGCAGAACGTGCAGCAACACGTTCTCCTGTCCGTCGGGCGAGATGGTGTCGCGCACGTTCTGTCCCCTGTCGGTTGTCGGCCGCGGCCAACTGTTGATCCGTGCCTGGTAGTCAGCGCTGGTAGGACGCGGTCTCGGTCTTCACAAATTCGTCGCCGGGCGTGGGCGGCTCGCCGCGGAGCGTCTGAGCCAGCGCGTAAATCCCGAAGCCGCAGAAGGAGATCACGAGGACGGCTAGGAGGAAGACCAACTTCCTCCAGTAGCAGGCGATGTTGTAGGCGACGATGACGATCAGTATCAGCGCAACAGCTTGACTTGCGGCCATGGTGTGCCTCGATTCTGAACTTCACAACCAAACGTTCGCTGGCTCCCGGGTTTGACGGACCCCCCGGTTCCGCCTTGACCTCTGCTTCGACTTCTATGGGAACCGATGACGATTGGGTGTCAAGCAGCAGTTTTGGCGTTCGACAAGCACTTTGGCTGGGGCACGGGGATCAAGATGTTTACCGGTAAGCGTCACCCGGGAAGGTCCTAAGCCTTCGTTCTACTCGGTTGCGATCGGGAAGCGAGCGGGCGTTCTCGTATTCGTCGGCGAAGCTGGCCATAGCGGCGGAGGCCCAGCGGACCACGTCGTCGGTCAGCGAATGGTCCTCGACCAAGCGTGCGACGAGGGCAGCGCAGAACAGGTCTCGGGTGATGGAAGATTCCTTGAGCATCGAGGACGGAGGTGTGAGCGAGCGAGCCGGCTCGTTCTGGGAGTAGATCGTGCCGCCTCGGTTGCCGAGCACGCAGACTGACTTCACGCCGAGTCGCAGGAAGCTCTCGCCGAGATGGTGCGAGGTCAGTCGGCCGGGCGTGTAGTAGGCCAGTTTGCGCAGTTCCCAGCTGTGTGCAACGAGGTAGTCGATCTGTGTGAACGCGTGGCCGAAAAGTCCTCCGCTCTCGTAGGGTTGGCCAGGCGTGACGACGGTGACCGGTCGTTCCGGGCCCAAGCCGTGGATCAGACTGAGCGTGCCGTACAGCACGTCTTGTGGGATCTCGAAAGTCAGCAGGACGGCGTCGCAGGCAGCAAGGACATCGCGATGTCGATGGACGTCCCGGCTCTCGAGGGCGACTGCTCGGTCGTTGTGCCACACCACCGCGGCGCTCTCGCCGTCCGGAAATTCGATCACGCCGGTCTGCGGCGTCGTTTTGCCGGCGGCGATCGCCATCAACGAGGTGTCGACTCTCTCGCTTTCCAGATGACGCAAGATCTGCCCACCGTCGGCGTCGTCGCCGCGTGCCGCGATCAGCGACACGTTCAGGCCGAGTCGAGCCGCGGCCACCGCCTGACTGAGGCCCTTGCCGCCAGGCGTGCGGATGTATCCGCTGGCCATCACGGAGGTCTCGGGAAGCGGCACCGCATCGGCTTCGAAGACGTGATCCATCGCGACACCGCCGACGACCACGACCTTGCCGGGTGACGACGCCCTCGCGCCCTCCGACAGTCTCCGAGGGGCGGTGGTGATCGGACCGGTTTGCCGACGGTCGCCTGACCCGCCGATGATCAGCAGAGCGAGCTCCCGGAAGATTCTCAGCTCCACAGTGTCGCGAAGGAATCGGTCTCCAGGCGTCTCTCTCGGCTCGCTCCCGACGGCCCTGTGGAGTTCGCGCCAATTGGCACGTAGCGCCACTCGGCGGTCGGTGAGATCTGCGGTTTCGAGGATCCGGATCACTCGAGGTTCGACGTCTCCGGCGGAATACTCCGTGCGGAAGAGACCAAGGCCGAATACCGCGTCCGCGACGACACGATCGGAGAGATCAGGCAGTCGACGTACTGCGTCGGTGACGACCTGGATCGCGGCGACGGCCGGATCGTCAACGCCATGTCTGTTCATGTGTTCGTGGACTGCCCGCGATGCGAGCAGGTTGCCGGCACGGTCCTCGGTGAGCCGGGCCTGTTTGAGGCCCTGGTTCTTCCGGAGGACGGCGAACTCGTAGACCAGCGCCTTGGCCTCGGACGGCAGGAAAAGGTCGCCAGACATTGTGCCCCCGGTCATGCGGTCGTCTGAGATTTCAGTATCCGCCAATTGGCGGGGCGGTGACCGACTGCCGAGTGTCGTGGAGATGGGACGAGCATTTGATTTTCAGCGGAGGTTGGCGACCCAGCGGGTGACTTGTTTGGCTTGGGTTAGGCGGCGTTCGTAGGTGGCTCCGGTGGTTAGGAGGATTAGGCCGGCGGTGGCGAGGGTGATCCAGCGGGGGATTAGGGGGGCTACTTCCAGGAACTGGGCGATGGCGATCTTGGCTACTGCGGCGGAGCCGATGATGAAGGGGGATTGGAGGGCGTGGCGGACTCCGAGCAGGATGAGGAGGACTGCGGCGGCTACTACCAGGGTTGCCCTCAGCCAGTTGTCGGTGGTGTCGGCGGTCAGGGCGGAGGGGGCGAGGCCTAGCATCAGGCCGGGGCCAAGGAAGACCCAGCTGGGTTGGTTGCGCCAGGCAACGATGCCGACGGCGAGGAGGATCAGGGCGGGCGGGACGGTGTACCACTCGAGGGTGTGGGCGTCGGCGCCGAGCATGAAGGCGGTGTTGGCGATGATGAGCAGGAGCGCGGCTTGCAGCAGGGTGGGGCGGCGGCGCGGGTTCATGCCGTAGGCAATCAGCGGGGCGGCGACGATGGTCAGGACGACGCCGGTTGCGGTGTAGGGGGATGCCGACACGGCGGCGATCTCGGCCAGTACGGCGGCGCAGGCTGCGGTGGTGAGTAGGACGGGCTCCAGCGGCTTGCCGACGTACCCGCAGGTGACGGCGATGCCGGTCGCGGCGACGGCGGCCAGTGCGACGGCGGCCGGCCAGGTGTCGACGTACCCGTCGAAGGCGAACAGGATGATTGCGAGCTGGGCGCTCAGGCTGGCGACGGCTGCGGTGGGGACGGGGTCGGTGAGTTTGCGGACGGTGGCAAGGACGGCCAGTACGGCGAGGATTGCGGCGAGATAGCCGAGTTGGCGGATGTCGTCCGTGGCCACGCAGTACGTGAGGTCGACGGCGGCGGCCGTGATGGTTGCGGTGTGCAGGATGACGGCGAGCTTGCCGGTACGGCGGGCTGCGACGAGCTCGATGACGGCGAGGGCCGTGGCGAGGGCCGTGGTGAACCAGCGGCTCGGGCCGTGGAGCTGCGGGAGTGTGGTGGCGACCGCGAAAGCAGCGGCTGCGGCGCAGACGCACTCGCCGAGCCCGGATGCAAATGCTGCGGGGAGCGGGCGTTTGTGGAGGATCGCGCTGCCGGTCGCGGCGGCGAGGCAGACGATCGCGGCGGTGGCGACCGTGATGGACAGGGTGGTCGTGGTCAGGAGGCCCAGGAGGGTGCGGGCCATGCCGGCTACGAGGATGCCGCAGAAGACGATGGCTGCGGTGACGGATCCGGTACGGCGAACGATCGCAGTGCCCTTCGCGGACAGGTACAGCGTGCTGACGACCTGGGCCAGGAGCGCGCCGAGGAGGACCGGGAGGCTTGTCCGGTCGATCAGGACGAGTGGGACCGGGAGTTGGGCGGCGATGACGGTGGTGACGCCGTACGTGACGACCTTGGGGGCGAGGCGGGTCATCAGGAGGGCGAGTACGGCGATGGTCGCGAAGACGATCGCGCTGTAGGTGAAGCCGTCGACGGCGGTCGGTGGGATCAGGCCGAGGGCGCGGGCGCCGTACAGGTCGACGGTGAGCAGGCCGGTGCCGAGGATGGCGAGGGCTTCGGCGGTGCCGGCCAGGTTCCGGCGGCTCGCTGGGATCGACCCGGCGAAGGAGAGGGCGGCGAGGGTGCCGATGATGGCGGCCTGGGCGGCGACGGGGAGGCTGTCCCAGTTGACGGCGAGGAAGGTGACGCCGGCTGCCAGGAGGAGGAGTACGCCGAGGGTGAGGAGGGTGGCCTGGGGGCTGAGGCGGCGGATCCAGGAAGGACTCGGCGGCTGGTTGGCCGGCGGGGCCGGTGGTTGGGGGCGTGGGCGGGGGTCGCCGAACGTGGTCGGGTACGGCGGACGGCTCCCGGACACCGGCCGCGTGGAACGAGCCGCAACAGGCGGCGAGGCAGGCGGCGCAGGCGGCGCGACAACAGGTGGCACGGCGGACGGTGCCGGCGGCGCGACGGGAGGCGTGACGGCAGGAGGGGCAGGGGGTGGGGGCGGGTGGATGCCGAGGTGGGGTGGGGCGGTGGGGAGGCGTAGTTCGGGTTGTGGGTAAGGCTGTGGATAAGGGGCCGGCTCGATCGTCAGGTGCAGCTGGGAGCGGCAGGTGGGGCAGGTGATGGCGGCGGTCGGCATCGAGTCCTCCTCGGGTCCCTACCACTGTCCCGAGAGGGAACGGCCCGCCGCTTGAGTACGTCTACTCAAAGTTCTGACGTAGGCTGGCGCGGTCTGCCGATCGTCCAGACCGGCGTGACGAACACGGGGAGCACCATGCAAAGAGGGAACACTGGGCATGTCGAGCTCGCAAGAGCTCAGCAGGAACGTTGGGATTCGGCGTACGCGAGACGCCCGCAGCTGCACGGCCTGGAGCCATCGGCCGCGGCGCAGCAGGCCGTGGAGAGGTTCGGTGCCGCAGGCATCGATGACGTGCTGGAACTCGGCGCCGGCCACGGCAGGGACGCGCTTTTCCTGGCCAGACAGGGATTCAGCGTGCACGCCACCGACTTCAGCGAGACGGCGCTCGACCAGCTGCGGCACGAGGCGCAGCGCGAAGGGCTCGACGACCGTGTCACCGCCGCGTTGCACGACGTCCGCGACCCGCTGCCGCCGGCCGACGGCGGAGTGAACGCGGTGTTCGCGAATCTCCTGCTGAACATGGCGTTCTCGCCGTCCGAGCTGCGATCACTCGTCGCCGAGATCCACCGGGTGCTCAGCCCGGGCGGGGTTTTCGTGTACGCCGTGTGGTCGACCGGCGACCCGTGCTCGCAGCACTGGAAGCAGCTCGACGACGGGCTGTCGGTGCACGACGGTTTCGTCGGCCGTTTCTTCGACGAGGACCTGGTGCGTGAGCTCGCCGAGCGCTGGCAGCTCGACGAGCTCACGCCGTACCACGAAGGCCAACGCCAGATGTGGCGTGTGGCCCTCACCAAACAGTGATCAGTTCGCCTGGCTGACGCTCGACATGTTGAAGTCGGGGATCAGCAGCGGCGGGGTCGCGGTGCGGGAGAAGTAGTCGCCCCATTCCCGCGAGTACGACGGAACGGTCGCACCGGCCGTGGTGAACCGGGCCAGCAGGTCGACCGGGCTCTCGTTGAAGCGGAAGTTGTTGACGGCCCCGGTGACCTCGCCGTTCTCGACCAGGTAGACGCCGTCGCGGGTGAGGCCGGTGAGCAGCAGCGTCTGCGGGTCGACCATCCGGATGTACCAGAGGCAGGTCAGCAGCAGCCCGTTGTCGAGCCCGGCGACCAGGTCGTCGGTCGAACCGGTCGCACCGTCGACCGTGACCACGTAGTTCTCGATGTCCGGGGTGGCCGTCGGGGCGTCGATCAGACCGGCCGTGTACCGGCTCGTCATCAGGTGCTCGAGCTTGCCGCCGCGGATCCAGTCCGTGGCTGCGAGCGTCAGCCCGTTGTCGAACACGCTCGACGATCCCCCCGACGAGCGAGCCACTGCGAACGCGAACGCCTCCAGGCCGGGCAGTGCCGGGTCAGAGTGCAGTGAAACCGGCTGTGACGACAGCGTGTCGCCGAGCCGGGTGCCGCCGCCAGGCTTGGAGAACACGGTCCGGCCCTCGAAGGCGTCCCGGCCGTCGAGCTGCCAGAACAGGTACGTCATCAGATCCGCGACCGCGGCCGGCGGCAGGATCGTCGGGTGCCGGCCGGCGTCGACGGACACCGTCCGCTTCGCCCAGCCGAGGCGGCGGGTGAGCTCGGCGGCGAGCGCGAGCGCGTCGACGTCGGTGAAGTCGCGGGTGGCGGTGCCGACCCAGGCCGAGTGGCTCAGGTCGGCGTTCTTACCAGTCGAGGAGACGTACCCACGGGGGAGCGCCTGGCGCAGCCGCAGTCCGGTCGAGGAGCCGACGTACAGCGTCACGACCTCGTGGTTGGCGAAGCCGTACAGCCGACGGCGCTCCAAGTCGGCGCGCTTGAGCGATTCACCGAGCGACGGCGCGAACTTCTCGAACACACCGACGGTCGTCTCCTCCGGCTCGAGATCCCAGTCCGCTCCCGCCGTACCGTCGACGAGTGGGCGGGCGTCCTCGGCCGGGCCTGCGGCGCGGGCGGTCGCGATAGCGGCGGACACGATCTCGCGCAACGAGTCGTCGGTGACCGACGAGCGGCCGATGACGCCGGCCGCCGTGCCCTCGCCGGCGCCGACCGTGGCGATCACGGTCACGCTCGAGCCGCGCATCGCGCCGTTCGTGGTCAGGGTGTTGTTCGCCCAGCGCAGGTTGGTGCTGGAGGTCTCGGCGACGAGTACGACGCAACCGTCGGCGCCCTCGGCCGCGGCCAGGGCGAGGCCCCGCTCGATCGTGTCCTGCGGGGTGAGTTGAATGCCCGTCACCGGCCGGCCTCCTGAGTGGTGTTGAGAATGCGGACGCCGCGGAACAGCGCCGACGGGCAACCGTGGCTGACGGCGCCGGACTGGCCGGGCTCGGCCTTGCCGCAGTTCAGCGCGCCGCCGAGGACGTACGTCTGCGGGCCGCCGACGGCCTCCATCGAGCCCCAGAAATCGGTGGTCGTGGCCTGGTACGCGACGTCGCGGAGCTGACCCCCGAGCTTGCCGTCGGTGATCTGGTAGAACCGCTGGCCGGTGAACTGGAAGTTGTACCGCTGCATGTCGATCGACCAGGACTTGTCGCCGACGATGAAGATCCCGTTCTTGACCCGGCTGATCAGGTCCTCGGTGGACGGGCCGTCCACGGCGGGCTGCAGCGAGACGTTGGCCATCCGCTGGATCGGGATGTGGCCGGACGAGTCGGCGTACGCGCACCCGTTGGAGCGCGGCGTGCCGAGCACGTCCTCGTTCTTCTTCGCCATCCGGCGGTCGACCTGGTACCCGACCAGGATGCCGTCCTTGACCAGGTCCCACTGCTGGCCGGCGACGCCCTCGTCGTCGTACCCGACGGTGGACAGGCCGTGCTCCGCGACGCGGTCGCCGGTGACGTGCATGACGGGCGAGCCGTACTTGAGCGTGCCGAGCTGGTCGAGTGTGGCGAAGCTGGTGCCCGCGTAGTTCGCCTCGTAGCCGAGGGCACGGTCGAGCTCGGTGGCATGGCCGATCGACTCGTGGATCGTGAGCCAGAGGTTGGACGGGTCGATGACGACGTCGTACGTGCCGGCCTCGACCGTCGGCGCGGCCATCTTCTCGGCCAGCCAGGCGGGGATCTGGGCGAGCTCCTCGTCCCAGTTCCAGCCGGTGCCGGTCATGTACTCCCAGCCGCGCCCGGCCGGCGGGGCGGTGGACGACATCGAGTCGAACCGGTCCTCGGCGACGGCGTGCGCGGTGATGTCGGGGCCGATGCGGACGCGTTGCTGCGTGTACGACGTACCGGCGGTGTTCGCGTAGTACTTGCACTCGTGGATCGTGGCGACGTGGACGCTCACGTGGGCGACGCCCTCGGCCTTGAGCAGGCGGTCGCTGTAGTCGGTGAGCAGCGCGACCTTCTCGGCCCGCGGAACGCTGAACGGGTCGATTTCGTACGACGAGATCCAGGTGACGTCGTCGTACGTCGGCTCGTCGGCGAGCTCGATCGTCTCGGCGTTGATCGGCCGGGACACCTGGGCCATGTTCACGGCCTGCTCGGCCAGGCTGACCGCTTCGTCGGTGGTCAGCGCGACACCGGCGGCGAAACCCCAGGTGCCGTCGTGGATCACGCGGACGGCGAGACCGAGATCCTCGTCGTCCTTCGCGTTCTCCAGCACACTGTCGCGCAGGGAGATGGACTCGGACCGGATCCGCTCCAGCCGGAACTCGGCGAACGTGGCCCCGAGGTCACGGGCGCGCTGCAGGGCGGCCGCCGCCAACTCCTGCCGGGGGAGAGCGAGAAAGCTTGCGTCGATATCTGGCACGACTCCGACCCTATACACGGGAACCTGGAGATGATCGGCGGTGTAGTGCCAGTGTCCGGAAGTAGACAGGGCTGTAGATAGGAGGCTCTGGATCAGCCTGGCTGAGGAAGCTGAGATCGTGGCTCGGGTGCGCGGCGGGGAGTCGGCCGCGTACGGCGAGCTGGTGGACCGGCATGCCTCCGTGGCGAAGCGGACGGCGGTGTTCCTGGGCGCCGGAGCGGATGCGGACGACGTGGTGCAGGAGGCGTTCGTCAAGGCGTTCAGAGCGCTCGGTGGGTTCCGGGAGGGCGCGGCGTTCCGGCCCTGGTTGTTGCGGATCGTGGCGAACGAGACCCGGAACGCTCTACGTGCTCGTGGACGGCGGGCACGCCGGGAGGAGCTTGCGGCGCCGCTGGACGTCGTACTGGATCCAGCAGATGCGGCTGTGTCGTTGGAGCGCCGTACCGAGTTGCTGGCCGCCGTACGCGCGTTGCCCGAGCAGATGCGGTTGGTGGTGACCTGCAGGTACCTGTTGGACCTGGACGAGCAGGAGACCGCCGTAGTACTCGGCTGGCCGCGAGGAACCGTCAAGTCGCGGCTGCACCGCGCACTGGGACGACTGCGTGACGCTCTACCCGACAAGGAGGTGCAGCGATGAGCCTTGAAGACGAACTGCGGTCCGTCGGACGCTCAGCCGTCGTACCTCCCGTAGACGACGGCCTGACCGCGGCAGTGCTGTTACGGGTCGCGGACATCCCGGTGCGGAAGCGGCTGCGGGACAGGTGGCGGGCGTTCCTGGCGGGCTTCCTCATCCTCCTCGCGGGTGCTGCGCTGACCCCTCCGGTACGCGCGACCGTTGCGGAGTGGCTGCACATCGGGGGAGTCCAGGCGGAGCCGGTAGGCACCGGACCGAGTAGTGCACCACCGCCTCCGACAGTGGGCGGTCAGATGTCCCTGGAGGCCGCTGAACGCGTCGCTGGCTTCACGCCGCAGCTCCCCAGGGCACTGGGTGCGCCGACGGGTGTAGAGGCGTCAAAAGGCTTCCTAGCGATCAGCTGGGACGGCGTACGGCTGGAGCAGTTCCAGTCCGGGCTCGAGCCTCGGTACATCAAGCAGTACTACGGCGGGCTCGACTACGTCCCCGAGGTCCCGGGCTTCTGGTTCAGTACGCCGCACCAGTTGGTGCTGGTCGACAAACGCGTCGTACGGATCGCCGGACCGACCCTGGTCTGGGAGCGCGACGGTGTCACGTTCCGTCTCGAAGGAGTTGACAAGGCGCGGGCCGTGGAGCTGGCGACCGGAACCTCCTGAGCGCCGGCGGTGTATCAGCAGCAAAGGAAACCGTAGGGAGAGCTGCCATGGTCCGCCGCATCCTCGTGCTTGTCGTCCTGATCCTCGCCTTTGGTGCTACGCCCGCAGAGGCCGGAGGCCCGACCAGCGTCCTGCTCAGTGCACCTCCGCGCGTGGTCGCGGTCGGCTACAACGACCCGCGGTACGACGAACTCGTCGAGCTGACCGAACTGACGCCAGGCAAGCCCAGCGGCGAGCACCTGTCCGGCCGGTTCGTCCGCGCTACCTGGATGATCCACGACATGTCGGTCTGGCGCATCGACATCATCTACCCCGACGCACCGGGCGGACCGTGGATCGCTACCGAGGAACTGATGTCCGACACCAAACCCGCGAAGCCCACGTGGCACCGCGCCACCGACCCGGTGAAGCTCCTGAAGCTCCTCAACGAACTCAAGCTGCTCAACGGAGAGTTCTACGGCGGCCCAAGCCTGAACGACGGCTACACGGTCCAGGAGCCCACACCAAAGCCCGCGCCCGCACCCGACCCACCAGCCGAGGCTCAGGCGTCCACCACCACCAACGCCTTCACCGGATGGCGCTGGATCATCCCCGGCGTACTCCTAGGCGCAGCAGCCGCTGTCGTCGCCGTACGCCTCTTCCCGAAGCGCCGCTGGGAGCTGATCGACTAGTGCGGCCCGGGTCGTTGGCTACAGTGGGCCGTTCCGGTCTTCTGACCCTAGGAGAAGCTTGTGGCCCTCCCAGCCCCCGTCCTGGACCTGTGCGACCACTTCCTGGTGCTGGCCGAGCGGGAGCTGCCCGCGGGGCTGCTGACCGGGCTGTATCTCCATGGTGGCGTGGTCTTCGGCGAGTGGGCGCCACAGGAGTCCGACGTCGACTTCCTCGCCACGCTCGCCCACCGGCCCGAGCCGGCGGAGGTGGAGGCGCTGCGGGGCGTTCATGCGCAGATGGCGGCGTACTCCTCGACCCGGTTCGACGGGCCGCACGTGCTCGCTGCCGACCTGGCGTGCGACCCGCGCACGCTTCCGCCGGTGCCGGAGATGATCTCCACCAGGAAACTCGAGATTATCGCCTCGCCGTCGCGGATGATCACCTGGCACGAGCTGGCCCAGGCCGGGATCACGGTCGCCGGCCCAGAACTGTCCACTCTTCAGATCTGGACCGACAAGCAGGCGCTGCATGACTACACCGTGGACAACCTCGACACCTACTGGCGCCGCAACGCCGAGGGCCTGACCCGGGCGACCCCTGCCGACCTCCCGGCAGACGAGCGCGAGCGCGACTATCTGCTCTCGCATTGCATCCTCGCCTCCGTGCGCCTGCACCACCTCCTGGTGACGGGCGAGATGACCGCGAAGTCGCGCGCCGGCCGCTGGGCACTGACGCATTACGACGAGCGCTGGCACCGGGTGCTCGCCGAGGGGCTGCATCTGCGCGACGCCAGCGGCACTTCGGCTACGCCGACCAGGCCGACCTGCTCGGAGACATCCGGGACTTCCTGACGTACGTCGTGGAGACCGTGACAGGCAGGCCCGTGGTCGCGACCAACGCGTGACAACCGTCCAACTGGTCCGCGACGACGACGGCGTCGCGAGGTGGCGCGATTGTTCGACCTGCGATGTCGGGCTGTCAGCGCTCCGGCCCGGACTCGGCACGGCCTCATGGGTCGATCCGGTGGGTGCCGGTGGGGTCGACGTGGAACGTGAACCCGTGGGGCGTCGTCCATTCGAGTGTCTTGTAGTCGATCCGGCGCACACTCCAGCCGCGCGCGTGCGTCTTCACCCGGTGCCCGAAGCGACCGAGCGGCGCAAGATTCGTCGTACTCGTCTGCCCGGTCGGCCCGTGCGGGTCGTACGGCTCGATGTGGTCGAGGTCAATGGTGTTGGTGGTTTCCCGGGTGCCGTACGGAAACAACTCGACGGGGTAGGTGAACTTGACGCGGTCGCGGATCCGGGTGGGAATCTCGTAGGCGTCGACGCTCACGGCGTCGTTGAGATCGATCACGGGCTTCACGGTGTACGGGCCGTAGCCGACGAGTTCGGTGAGTTGGGCCGCGAGGAGTGGTCCGATGGTTTCGGCACGCAGTACGCCGGTGCCGGAGGCCAGGGTGTGGTCGGTGAGGTGTACGACGACCTCGGTCTGTCCCGGACGCACTTGTCCTGCCCGCGCCGGTCCTGGACGCACTTGTCCCTTGGCTAGGCCGTCCGGTCGCGCTGATGCACCCGGGCGCATCACACTTGGATCGCCTGGACCGCGTGGGTCGTGCGGACTGCCTGGGTTGGCAGGGTGGCCAGGGGCGGCGGGGTGGATCGGGTAGCTCGGGTTGGCGTAGGCGTCGTGCTTGATCTGTGCGAGCCGGGCGCGGAGTGCCCGCAACGCGGCAGCATCCATCGCCGAACCCTTGCCGGGTTCGTTGCACGCGTCCGCGTCCTGAGCTGGTGATCGCCGGTCGAACGGGTCGGTCGGCGGGTCGGGGTCGTAGGGCGCGGCGGCTTCCAGCCACGGATCGTCCGCCGGACCCGCCGGCTCCACTAGATCGAGCGACTCCGGCAGGTCGACGGAGTTGGCCTGCGGCTCATTCCCGCCAATCTCACCAACCCGCACCACCACATCGTCCGACCCCACCGGGTCGTCCTGCACCGCCAGATCGTTCGGCGCCGGCGGGTTGTCGGGGGTTCTGGGAGTGGTGGTGGGTTCGTGACAGGTGGCTGGCTCGGGGTCGGTGGGGCTGGTCGCCGCGTCGCCCGGCAGGGCTGCCTCGATATAGGTGCGGGCGTGGTTGAGGAGTTCTTGGGTGAAGCGGGGGTCGGCGAGGATGTCGATGGCTTCGGCGCGGCGGTGCTGGACTGGGCGGGTGTCGCCGAGGGCCTGAAGGGCGTTGGTGATGTCGGTGATGGTCGCGTTGCAGCGGTTGACGGCTGCGGCCGCGGCTTTGATGTAGATCGTCTTGTTGCCGTGCCCGTCGCCGCGGCCGACATGCACACCACGCTCGTCGGCGGCTTCGGCGGCCTCTGCTGCGGCGCGGGCGGGGTCGGCGTGCTTGCGGGCGGCGCTGGCGATCTTTTCCAGCCGGTGCGGGGAGATGGTGTCGATGATCGCCGCGACGCGCTGGTCGACGTACTCCGCGGCGGCATGGTCGAGTTTGGTGCAGGCTCGCACGATTTGGCGGGCCTTCCAGGGGGTGGCTTGGCCGGCCTGGATGCGGGTCCAGGTGCGGGGGAAGCGGTGGCGCAGGGCGAGGGCGTCGGCGAGCAGGTCGCGGCCGACGCCGGGTGAGACACCGAGCACGACGGCGAACTCGGCGATCGCGAACTCGGCGATCTCCGGGCAGCCCTCGCCGCCCAGGATGACGGCGCGTTCGCGGCCGTCGGAGGCGCGGCGGGTCGGGCGGGTTCCGCACACGGAGGGGTGGAAGCGGTCGGCGTAGATCTGGGCGCATTCCAGCAGCCGCGCGTCGGCCCGGCTGGCCACTGTGCGACAGTCCGCGGCCTGCTCTAGCAGGTCGCGGGTCGGGAGCGACTCCAGATCTTCCTCGAACATGCGTTCGATTCTATGTCACACGCATGCCGGTGGTCCAGGTCGTTTTTCCTTATCCACAAGGGGAAACGTCACATGCGAGGCATGGCGGAAACGTGTATGCCGTTCGAGATCGACCAGGACGTCCACGTGGCTGGCCGACGGAGAGCGGGGAAGGGAGGTGGTGCCGCGGACCGGATCGGGAGGGTGGCCGACGGGCGCCGGCAAGCGCCGCAGAGGCGCGCATGCGGCGGAGTGAATCGACGGATTGCCGGCCTCTTCCTGCCGGGCATGGGAGGGGACGACCCTGGCCGGGGCAAGCGGGTCAGGACCCGAACGGCACTAGATGCTCGCCGCCAGCTCGAATCCGGCGAACAGGCGACCTCCGTGCGCCGCGAGGATGCGGTCCACGGCAGCAGTCAGGCGGTCGTCCGATGCACGCACGCCGTCCAGCAACCTCACAGCGTGGTCGGTGCCGTGGGCAACGTCGTAGGCCGTGAGCTCGCGCAGCAGGCCCTTGCCGGTGCCGGACCAGTGGCCTGCGCCGGTCAGCAGCAGCCGGGCCGCCTCCTGCCACAGCACTGACGCGATCGCCAGGCGCACATCACCTTCCGCGGCTGCCAGGTCCTCCAGCAGGTCCGTGACCGTGTAGCGCAGCAGGTCCAGCTCGTCCGTCGTCAGCGGCTTAGGCCCAGCTGCAACCTCAGCCAGGTACTCCTCCTGCAGCCGAGCACCGGACCCGTCCGTGTCCACCAGTACGACGGATTCGCCCACTAGCCGCATCATGGTCGGCTGACGTCGCAGCTGGTCCTTGTCGGCGAAGTACCGCAGTGACTTCTCGGTGTGCACGAACAGCTCGACGGGCCAGCCGCCGTACTCCAGCGACCTCCTCCGCGGCGCCGGCGGCCCGTCCAGGAGCACTGTGATGTCCAGGTCGGACGTCGGACTCGCGTCACCGCGCGCCACGCTCCCGCCGAGCCAGGCGGCCCGGGCCTCCGGATACAGCTCCAGGACGAGTTGACGTGCTAGGTCCATCAGGACAGTGTCAGCCAGCGCAGGAGTTCGCGGTACGCATTTGCTGGCGGGATGTGGCCGCCCACGTAGTACCTGCGTTCGGCGTGTGGGATTGCGGCTGCCAGGTGGTCGGCGTACTTGCCGGCGCGTTCGTCGGCAGATCCGTGCCAGAGGCTGACAGGCACCCGGATGTCGCCGAGGTCGAAACCCCAGGGTCGAGCGAACGCGAGGTGGTCGTCGATCCAGCCGTCGTGGCTGGTGACAAAGGTGGCAGTGAGACGCGCCACGGCTTCCGGGTCCTCCCGGGCCGGGGGTCCTGGCGGTGAGCCCGGGTCCGGTGGGAACTCCGGTCCGCCCTCCTCGACGGCGGTCATGATCGTGCGAGCTGTTTCCTCGAGCCCCGGACGCAGGTCGCCGTGCACCGCCAGCCAAGACGTGCGGTTACGTCGCGGGTCCGCCTGTTCCTCCGCCTCGGTCGGTTCGGGACCGTCTACGAGCGGCGGCGCGTTGCTCCCAGTCACCGCGCAGCGGGTCACGCGATCCGGTAGCAGTGCGGCACAGGCCAACGCGTGCGGACCACCGCCAGAGCCACCAGTGACCGCGAACCGTTCCCAGCCCAATGCATCAGCCAAAGCAACCGCGTCAGCGGCGACAGAAGCCACGGTCCGGCCAGGTTGCCGGGTCGATCCGCCGTACCCGGGCCGGTCCGGCATCACCATCCACACCCCGGACGCCTCGATCGTCGCGACCACCTCAGGCCGCTTCCACCGCGTGCTCGGCGTACCCCCGAACGACATCACCGGTACGCCGCTGTCGGTCCCGTAAATGGCGTACAGCAGCACCCGGTCACCGACCTTCACCATGGCATCCACACGCGGAGCGTAACCACCCGGCAGCACCTAACCGAATTCACAGTTAACAACCCGACATTCTCGGGATTCGAGATGCGAACCCCGTGGTGGGAGGATGCGGCCTAGGTTTTGTCGGCTGTAAGAATCAAACCAGTCGGGAGTGCTTGTGAGTTCATCGGTCGCCGGGACCGTATCGCCCACCCGGCAAGCGATGCGCCGGGTGCGGCGTGACCGCAGTGCGCGGGTCGGCCTGGTCGTGGTCGCCCTGCTGATCGTGATCGCCGCCGCCGCGCCCTTGCTGGTGCGCCTGGCCGGCCAGGACGCGACGACGTACCACATCGACCTGCTCGATCCGGCGCGCGGCAACGCGCCACGCGGTGCGGTCGGCGGGGCGAGTGGAACCCATTGGTTCGGGGTGGAGCCGCTGACCGGCCGGGACCTGTTCTCGATCGTCGTCCTCGGTCTGCGTACGTCGCTGTTCATCGCGGTCGTCGTCACGCTCATCACCACGGTCGTCGGCACCCTCGCCGGCATCAGCGCGGCGTACTTCGGCGGCTGGTACGACGCGGTGCTGTCGCGACTGCTCGACTTCCTGTTCGGCTTCCCGCAGCTCGTCTTCATGATTGCCCTGGGCATCGTTGTGCCGGCCGGGTTCCCGCGCTGGCTGCTGCTGATCCTGGTGCTCAGCTTCTTCGGCTGGGCCGGGCTGGCCCGCCTGATCCGCAACCAGGCCCGCTCGCTGGTCGCCCGCGAGTTCGTGGAAGCGGCCCGCAGCGTCGGGTCGAGCGGCTGGATGGTGATCACCCGCGAACTGCTGCCGAACCTGCTCGGTCCGGTCCTGGTCATCGCCACGCTGGCGATCCCCGGCTACATCGGCGCCGAGGCCGCCCTGTCCTTCCTGGGCGTCGGCGTTCCGCCGCCGACCCCCAGTCTCGGCCGGTCGATCTCGGACTCGATCGCCTGGGTCTACACCGGTGCGGATCCGTGGTTCCTGCTGTTCCCGGGCGCGATGCTGTTCCTCGCCGTCCTCGGCTTCACGTTGCTGGGTGACGGCGTACGGGACGCGTTCGACGTCCGGCTGCGGAGGACGAACTGATGCCCGACCTCGTCTGGTTCCTGACCCGGCGGCTGTTCGCCGCGCTGCTCGTGATGCTCGCGCTGAGCCTCGCCGTGTACCTGATCTTCTACGCGATCCCCGCCGACCCGGCCCACCTGGCGTGCGGCAAGCCCTGTACGCCGGACCGCCTCGAGCAGGCACGCCACTTCATGCAGCTCGACCAGAGCACCCTGCAGCAGTACCTGAACTTCCTGAAGGGCATCGTCGCCGGCCGGACGTTCGGCGACGGTGCGGCGGCTGTGCACTGCAACGCTCCGTGCTTCGGGTACTCGTTCCCGCTCGCCCGCCCGGTCACCACGCTGATCACGGATCGCCTGCCGATCACCGCGTCGATCGCCCTCGGCGCAGCCGTCCTCTGGCTGCTGATCGGCGTCTCGCTCGGCGTGATCGCCGCGCTGAACCGGGGCCGCATCCTCGACCGGCTGGCCGTCGGCGTCGCGCTGATCGGCGTCTCGACCCCGTCGTTCCTGCTCGGGCTGCTCGCGATCCTGGTGTTCGGGTTCTGGCTGAACATGGTTCCGGTCAACGGCTACATACCGTTGACCGAGAGCCCGGTCGACTGGGCGTGGCACCTCGTCACACCCTGGATCGTGCTGGCGATCCTGCAAGCGGCGTCGTACATCCGGCTGACCCGGTCGCAGATGCTCGAGGAGCTCAACCTCGACTACATCACCACGGCCCGGGCGAAGGGCGCCGGCGAGGGGCGGGTGGTCCTCGTCCACGGGCTGCGCGGCGTGCTGGTCCCGGTCATCACGTTGTTCGGCCTCGACCTCGGCGGTCTGCTCGGCGGCGCGATCCTGACCGAGAAGGTGTTCAGCATGCAGGGCCTCGGCGATCTGCTGATCAGCGCGGTCGGCCAGCTGGATGTGGCCGTGGTCGTCGGCGTCACGTTGTTCTCGGCGTTCCTGATCATCCTGGCGAACCTGGTGGTGGACATAGTGCACGGTGTGCTCGACCCGAGGGTGAGCCATGGCTGAGCCGCTCAAAAGGCCAGTGCTGGAGGTCCACGACCTGAAGGTCACGTTCCGGACCGAGAACGGTCCGGTGCCCGCGGTCGACGGCATCGACTTCGCCGTCGCGCCCGGACAGACGCTCGCGATCGTCGGCGAGTCCGGGTCCGGGAAGAGCGTCAGCTCGTCCGCGGTGATGGGCCTGCTGCCGTCGAACGCCGATGTCACCGGCGAGGTGCTGCTCGACGGCCGCGAGCTGAACGGCCTGCCCGCCGACGAGCTCCGCAAGATCCGCGGCAACGACATCGCGATGGTCTTCCAGGACGCCCTGTCCGCGCTGAACCCGTACTACTCCGTCGGTTGGCAGGTCGCCGAGGCGTACCGGCTGCACCACGACGTCTCGAAGAAGGTCGCGCGGCAGCGGGCGGTCGAGATGCTCGACAAGGTCGGCATCCCGGACGCGGCCCGGCGCGCGGAGAGTTACCCGCACGAGTTCTCCGGGGGAATGCGGCAGCGGGTCGTGATTGCTATGGCTCTGGTGAACGACCCGAGAGTGCTGATCGCGGACGAGCCGACGACCGCACTCGACGTCACCGTGCAGGCGCAGATCATGCGCCTGCTGGACGACGTCCAGGACGAGTTCGGTACGGCGCTGATCCTGATCTCGCACGATCTCGGAGTGGTCGCGGAGGTCGCGGACGACGTCCTGGTGATGTACGCCGGGCGCGCGGCCGAGCGTGGCACCGTGCGGGACCTCTTCTTCCGGGCGGCGCACCCCTACAGCCTTGGGTTGCTGGGCGCGATGCCGCGGGTCGACGTACCGCCGAAGCCGCGGTTGACCACGATCCCGGGCACTCCGCCGTCACCGGGGTCGATCACGACCGGGTGCCCGTTCCAGCCGCGGTGCGCGTACACGCACCTGGTGGGGGAGCGGTGCGTCACCGAGCGTCCCGAGCTCACGCCGCGTCCCGGCGAAGGCGATCACGAGGCAGCGTGCCACCTGGGACGGAGGCCGGCGGATGCCTGACGAGCTGCTGAACCTCAAGGACGTCAAGAAGTACTTCGGGTTGCGCGGCGTACCGTGGCGGCAGGCGCAGGCCGTCCGCGCGGTCGACGGCGTCAACCTCGTCGTACGCAAAGGCGAAACCCTCGGTCTCGTGGGCGAATCCGGTTCCGGCAAGTCCACGCTGGCACGGGTCGCGACCCGGCTGCTCGACCCGACGCAGGGCCGGGTCGAGATCGGCGGCAAGGACGTCACCAAGGTCACAGGCCGCCGGCTGCGTCCGATCCGCCGCCGGATCCAGATGGTCTTCCAGGACCCGCAGGCCTCGCTGAACCCACGGCAGTCGGTAGCCACGATTCTGAGTACGCCGTTCCGCGCCCAAGGACTCCGCCCGACCCGGGCCCAGCTCGTCGAACTGCTCGAACAGGTCGGGCTGGCCGAGGAACACCTGGTCCGGTACCCGCACGAGTTCTCCGGCGGTCAGCGCCAGCGGATCGGGATCGCGCGGGCGCTGTCGGTCAAACCCGACCTGCTGGTCTGCGACGAGCCGGTGTCCGCGCTCGACGTGTCGGTGCAGGCCCAGGTGCTGAACCTGCTCGCCGACCTGCGCGACGAACTCGGCCTGTCGTACGTGCTGGTCGCCCACGATCTGGCCGTCGTCCGGCAGGTCGCCGACCGGATCGCCGTGATGTACCTCGGCACGATCGTCGAAGAAGGCCCGGCGGCGCAGGTATACGAGTCGCCGGCCCACCCGTACACGAAGGCGTTGCTGTCCGCCGTACCGGTGCCGGAACCGGGCGTCTCCCGGGACCGCATCGTGCTGACGGGCGACGTACCGACCCCGATCAACCCGCCGTCCGGATGTCCCTTCCGGACCCGCTGTTACAAGGCCGAGGACGTCTGCGCAACGAAACGACCAGTGCTCGAACCCGTCGAAGGTTCCACCGAGCACCGGGCCGCCTGCTACTTCCCTGAGCCCCCACCCCTTGAGAGGACACAATGAAACGCATATCCCGAGCGGTCGCGCTAGCGGCCGTGCTCGCGCTGGCGGCGGCCGCGTGCAACGCCAACGACAAGTCCGGCACGACCGGTGGCAGTACTGCGGCCGCGGAGCAGGGTGGCACCCTCCACATCCTCAGCACCAGCAAGGAGATCAGCTACGACCCGGCCAAGAGCCAGAACCTGGGGATCAGCGGGATCCACCTGGTGCTGCGCGGCCTGACGTCCTGGAAGACCGACCCGAGCAAGCCGACCGAGCTGGTCCCGGACCTGGCCACCGACACCGGCCAGGCCTCTGACGGCGGCAAGACCTGGACCTACAAGCTCAAGGCGGGTCTGAAGTACGCCGACGGTTCGCCGATCGTTGCCGCTGACATCAAGTACGGCGTCGAGCGGTCGTTCGCGCCGGAGCTGTCCGGCGGTCTCGGCTACCACAAGTCGCTGCTGGTCGGCGGGGACAAGTACACCGGCCCGTACAAGGGCGGCGACCTGGCCTCGATCGAGACGCCGGACGACACCACGATCGTCTTCAAGCTGAACAAGCCGTACGGCGACTGGCCGTGGATCGTCAGCATGCCGGCGTTCTCGCCCGTACCGAAGAAGGCCGACACCGATCCGGCGCACTACGGCGAGAAGCCGATGGCCAGCGGCCCGTACCAGGTGCAGTCGTACACACCGGGCTCGAAGCTGGTCCTGACGCGGAACCCGAACTGGGACAAGTCGACCGACCCGGCCCGGACCGGCCTGCCGGACTCGATCGTGACCGACATGGGCCTGCAGCCCGACGTCGTCAACCAGCGCCTGATCGCCGACGCCGGCGACGACAAGTTCGCCGCCACCACCGGTACGTCGGTCCCGGCGGCGCTGATCCCGACGATCACCGGCAACCCGGCCGTCAAGGCCCGGGTGGCGACCTCGCCGTCCGGCGCGCTGCAGTACCTGTCGATGAACACCAAGCGCCCGGCGCTGGCCAACCCCGCGGTCCGCAAGGCGATCGAGTACGCCGTCGACAAGCAGGCCGTCCAGGTCGCCGAGGGCGGTCCGGAGTACGGCGGTGAGATCGCGAGCACCCTGATCACGCCCGGGATCGACGGGTACACCAAGTACGACCTGTACGAGGCGCCGCCGGCGGGCGACCCGAACAAGGCCAAGCAGATGCTCGCCGCGGCGGGCGTCAGCAACCTGAACCTCGTGCTGGTGGCCGACAACACGACCGGTCTCGGCGTGGCGCAGGCGATTCAGCAGGGCCTGAAGCGGGCCGGGATCACGGTCACCATCAAGCCGCTGGACAGTGAGCCGCTGACCGACCTCATCACCGGCAACAAGCCCGACTTCGACCTGACCGTGTCGAGCTGGCTGCCGGACTTCCCGAGCGCGATCGGCAACATCCAGCCGCTCTTCGGGACGTCGGAGATCGGCAACGGCGGGTACAACATCTCCCGCTACTCCAACCCCGCGGTGGACACGGCGATCGCCGCGGCGACGGCCGAGCCGGACCGCACGAAGGCAGCAGGCCTGTGGGCCGCACTGGACAAGCAGATCATGGCCGACGCCCCGATCGTGCCGCTGATCTACGCGCGGAACGCGTTCCTGCACGGGTCGAAGGTGCAGAATTTCTACCTGTCGTCGTACCCGCCGTACGCGAACACGCTGATCGTCGGCCTCAGCAAGTAACGGCTCAGGTGCGTCCTTCGGACTCCTGAGCTTCGAAGAGGGTCGGCTGGGACTCGGTGTCGAGTCCCCAGTCGGCCCTCATCACTGTGTAGCCGGCCTTCTCGGCGGCCTTGATGACTGACGCGTCGTCGTCGACGAGAACGGCGACCGGGCGTTGTTCGGCCAGGCGCTTGAGGCGGCCCAGTTTCATCAGCATCGACGGGCGGCGGTCGGTGTTGCCACGCATGTAGACCTTGCCGGCCGGGAAGCCGTTGTCCTTCAGCCACTGCTCGGTGTCCCGCCGGATCCGTTCCGGGCGGCCGGTCAGGTAGACGATCTCGTGGTCCGCGGCCAGTGTCGTCGCGACCGCGAGGCCCTCCTCGAGGACGGCGTCGTCCTTGGCGCGCTCGAAGAACGAGTCCCAGTCCTTCGGCTTCCGCTCGATGAAGTGCAGCCGCTCGCTGGTGTCCGACAAGGTCGCGTCGATATCCAGTACGGCGTACGGTCGCTCGTCACTCATGCGCCCCACCTTCCCAGGTCGCGCGGTCGACGGCGTACAGGACCTCGCCGAACTCGGTTCCGGGCAGCGGATCGTCGAAGTGTTCGTGGAACACCTTCTCGAACCGCAGCCCCGACCGCCGCATCACCGCCCGCGAACGGTGGTTGACCGCCATCGTGTCCGCCTCCACACGCTCCATCCCGAGCGCGGTGAACGCGTGCGCGATCAACGCCCGGGTGCCCTCGGTCGCGTAGCCCTTCCCCCAGACGGTCCGCTTCAGCCGGTACCCGACGTCCACGGTCCGCGGATCCGCGGTCGGCTGCAGCCCGAACCACCCGACGAAACCCTCCGCATCCTCGGCCTTGAACGTCCCGAGCTGCGGATGCTCGGCGCACACCTTCAGGATCTCCGGCAGTACGACGCTCTCGACCTCGTCCCGCGGCGTCACCTGCCCGCTCAGGAACCGCATCACCTCAGGATCCGAGTCCAGCTCGAGCAGCAACCCGGCGTCGCCTTCCCCGAACCGCCCCAACCGCAGCCGCTCCGTCGTGAGATACACATCCGGACTCTCTCATGCGGGCTCAAAGTGCGTCCGGAGTGTGGGCGGTGTGCGGGTTTGGGGGTGTTGGGTTGGGTGGTTGTCGGCGGTGGGGGTTAGCGTTCTCTTCGCTATGGACGAGTCGATCACGTTTCTGCACAGCTCGGACTGGCAGCTGGGCATGATGCGCCGGTTCCTGGGGCCGGACGGTCAGGCCCGGTGGGGTCAGGCGCGGCTGGATGCTGTCGCGCGGATCGGCGAGGTCGCGGAGCGGACCGGGGCGGCGTTCGTGGTCGTCACCGGCGACGTGTTCGAGCACAACCAGGTCGAGCGGCAGACCATCCTGCGCGCGTGCGAGGCGCTCAAGCGGATCCCGGTCCCGGTCGTGCTGCTCCCGGGCAACCACGACGCACTGGAGCCGGGGTCGTTGTGGACGTCGAGCCAGTGGCTGGCGCACGCGCCGGACCACGTGACGGTGCTGACCGAAACGACGCCTTTCCAGATCGTGCCGGGGGTCGAGCTCGTCGGCGCACCGTGGCGTTCGCGGCGCCCGCTCTCGGATCCGGCCGCGCCCGGGTACGCCGACCTTTCAGCAGACCCGAAGACGACGCGGATCCTGCTCGCCCACGGCCAGTTGACGAGTCTGTCCGGCGGCATGTCCGACGTACCGACGATCGACCAGGCGGCGCTCGAGGCCGCGGTCGCGGACGGCCGGCTGCAGTACGTCGGCCTCGGCGACCGGCACTCGACGACGCGGGTCACCGACCGGATCTGGTTCTCCGGGACGCAGGAGGTCACGTCGCCCGAGGAAGACAACCCCGGCAACGTCCTGAAGGTGACCATCGGCGACGGCATCCAGGTCGAGCCGATCAGGGTCGGCGCCTGGCACATGGTCGACCACCGCGTCGAGCTGTTCGACGAGGAGTCGATCACGGCGCTCGAGGACTGGTTCGCCGACCTGCCGGACAAGGAGCGGACGTACGTGCGGCTGGCCGGTGACGGGTCGTTGTCGCTGCCGCTGCTGGCCCGGCTGGACACGATCATCGACGCGCAGGGCGAGGTCTTCGCCGCTGTCGAGCGCTGGGTGAAGTTCTGGACCGTGCGCCCGGCGCCGGACGCGGCGGACCTGGAGTCGCTGCAGCTGAGCGGTCCGGCGCGGGCCGCGATGGAGGAGCTGCGGCAGGCCCTGGCCGGCGGCGACGAGGGCGCGGGTGCGGCGTTGTCGTTGATGCACCGATTGGCGCGGGACGCGGGATGAGATTGCACAGCCTGGCGCTACGGGACTTCCGTGGCGTCAAGGACCGCATTGTCCGGTTCCGCGCGCTCGGCACCACAGTCGTGGTCGGCGACAACGAGGTCGGGAAGTCCAGCCTGGTCGAGGCGTTCCGGCTGATCTTCGACCTGCCCGACGACTCGAAGTCGACGCGGATCCGCGACATCCAGCCGGTCGGCCAGGACGTCGGCCCGGAGGTGACGGTCGAGCTCAGCCTGGCCGGCCGCGAGCTGACGTACGCGAAGCGCTGGCTGAAGAACCGTTCCACCGAGCTGACCGTCGTCGAGCCCGGCGGCCGGCGGCAGTCCTGGACCGGGCGCGAGGCGCACAACGAGGCCGAGCGGCTGTTCCACGCGAACGTCGACCCGGTGCTGTGGCAGACTTTGATGGTCAGCCAGGGCCAGTCGTTGGTGCTGCCAACACCGGCCGACGCGGAGCCGCTGATCACCGCGGTGACCGCAGAGTCGGGTACGCCGGTCGACGGTGCGTCGATGCCGCTGGTGACGGCCGTCGAGCACGAGTTCCTGCGGTACTGGACGCCGCGCGGCAAGCCGACCGGCGACTTCGCGCGCTCCGCGAAGTCCGTCGACGCCGCCGAGTTGGCGTTCAAGCAGGCGTTGCAGGCGATGGAGGAGGTCCAGTCCGACATCCGCCGCGCCGAGCGGCTGAACCTCGATCTGGCCGACGTCTCGACCCGCCTGACCGATCACCTCACCGGCGTCGAGGCGTTGCGCGAGCGCAAGCAGGCGACCGACGAGATCCTGCTCCGCCGGGACTCGATCCGATCCCGCGCTGAGACCGCACGCGCTCGGCTCGAGAACCACACCCGCACGCGCCTCGAGCGTGAGCGACTTCTCGACGAGGTCGAGCGCTTCACCAAGACCGAGGCTGAGCTCACGGGCCGTCGGGCTGATGCCGACCTGGTGGCGAAGAAGGCAGCCGAGACCGTCCAGGCGGCGGAGGCCGCGCTCGCGGAGGTCGTGGAGCTCAAGGACCTGCGGCGTACCGACGTACAGACCGCGGAACGTCGCGTCTCCGACCTGATGGATCGCGCCGAGCTGGACCGGCTGGTCGGGCAGCAGACCGAGCTGGTCGACGTCCGGGCGCGGATCGCGGCGGCCGGGACGATCCTCGACGGGATCAAGGTCGACGACGCGTTGGTGGCCGCGTTGGAGGATGCCCGCGCGGCGGTGGTCGAGGCCCGCGCGGCGCTCGCGGCCGGCGTACCGGAGGTGTCGGTACGGCGACTTGGCGCGGAGCCCGTGGAACTGTCCGGGACCGGCCTGGAAGGCAATGTGCCGTCGGAGCTGGGCTTCGACGAGTCGACCGAGGTGCTCGTATCCGGTGAGCTCGTGGTCGGCGTGCCAGGGCAGGTCGAGGTGACCGTCCGCGCTGGTGGTGAGGCGGCGACGCTGCGGTCGCGCGTGGACGATGCCGTACGGCGGGAGAAGGACCTGCTGAAGAAGGCAGGCGTCAAGGATGTCGCGGCGGCGCGGGAGCTGCTGCGGAAGGCGGACACTGCGAGCGCCGAGCTGAACGAGGCGCGGCGGACTGAGAAGTCGCTGACGGCCGGAGGCGATCCGGGAGAGCGGATCGCCGTACTGACGGCGCGCCTCAGGGTCGGTGAGACGGCCGAGGACAGCGGTGGCAAGCAGCCTGCGGTCGAGGGTGTCCCGGGACAGATGTCGCTGTTCGCGGAGTTCACCGAGTTCGAGTCGTCGCACGACACGTTGTTCGACGACTTCGACGAGCCGGGGCCGAAGCCCGGGGATCTCTCGGGCGCGCAGCGGGTGCTCGAAGAGGCTCGGAGCGGGCTGGCCGACGTCGAGCGGTTGCTGACGGATGCGGAGTTCGCGGCGGCGCAAGCGCGCAAGGCGGCGGACGAGGACCGGTCCGAAGCGCAGAACGCACGGGCCCGGTCGGAGTTGGCAGGGGAGCGGCTGGCTGCGGCGGTCGAGGCGTTGGAGTCCGCGCGGTCGGTGCTCGACGACGAGGCCGTGGCGGTGGCCGAGACCGAGGCGACGGCTGAGGTCGAGGCGGTCCTCGAGGAGCTGACAGCCGTACAGGAGCAGGCGGACGAGGCAGGCGCGGACCAGGTCGCGGGCGAGCTGACGCACGCGTTGGCCGTGGCGACGCGGCTGCAGGGCGAGCGCGACAACCTGCGTGACGCATTGCGTACGACGGAGGGCCGCCTGGAGCAGTCCGGCCGGGACGGACTCGCGACGCGGCGGGATGTGGCCGAGCTGGAGTTGGCCGCCGTACGCACGGAACACGACAGCCTCCTGCGGCGGGCCGAGGCGGCGCGACGCGTGCACGAGACGCTGAGCCGGCATCGGGCCGAGGCGCAGACGAAGTACTCCGAGCCATTGCAGAGCCGGATCGAGGCGCTCGGCCGCAGCGTGTACGGGCCGTCGTTCCGGGTCTGGCTGGACGACGACCTCGCGGTCGCGGAGCGTGAACTGGACGGCGTCCGGTTGCCGGTCGAGGCGTTGTCGACGGGTGCTCAGGAGCAGCTGGCGATCATCACGCGGCTGGCGATCAGCCACCTCGTCAGCACCGGCGAGGGCAGCGTGCCGGTGATCTTCGACGACGCCCTCGGCTGGTCCGACAAGGCCCGCCTCCGCGACATGGGCGCCCTCCTCGGCCGCGCCGGCGACCACGGCCAGGTCATCATCCTCACCTGCATGCCAGACCGCTACGAGTACGTCCCGAAAGCGACCTTCATCAAACTGGACGGATGATCCGCTCCGGCGCGGAGTAGACGACGCAGCGGTCGCCGCGGGCGAAGCCGGCGAGGGTGATGTTGAACTGGCGGGCGAGGTCTACGGCGAGGCTTGACGGGGCGCCGACTGCGACGATCATGCCGAGGCCGGCGGCGACTGCCTTCTGGACGATCTCGTAGCCGGCGCGGCCGCTGACGGCGAGGATCAGGCCCTTGCGGCTGTGCTGGTTGAGGACGGTCCAGCCGACGACCTTGTCGACCGCGTTGTGCCGGCCGATGTCCTCCTTCACCACGACCTTCCGGCCGTCGGCAGTGAACAGGCCTGCGGCGTGCAGACCGCCGGTGCGGCTGAACATCGGCTGTGCATCGCGGAGCAGATCGGGCAGGCGGCGTACGACGTCGACCGGGGCCTCGACCGGGTCCACCGGGTCGTACTCGCGGTCGGCGAGTTCGTCGAGGCTCTGCTGGCCGCAGACACCGCAGGCGGCCGACGTCACGCCGTACCGCTGGGGCGGTTCTCGGTCCGGGGGACCGTCGAAGCTGATGGTGACCGTGTTGAACTGCTGCTCGCGGGTCAGTGTGGCATCGGTGCAGTAGGCAACGGTCCGGATCGCGTCCGGGCGGACCGCGAAGCCCTCGCCGAGGCAGAACCCGGCGGCGAGCTCGAAGTCGGAGCCGGGGGTGCGCATCGTGACGACCAGCGGCTCGGGCGGGCGGCCCGGCCATTCGAGCCGCAGTTCCAGCGGCTCCTCGGTGCTGACGACATCCTCGCGCCGCGACGTCCGGTCGCCGTCGAGCACCTCGACCTTGAACCTGCTGGTGGGAGCCTTCGTCATACCTCCACGGTAGGCCAGTTGCGTCGTACGGCGAGCCAGTCGAGGAATGTCCAGGCGTGGAGCCGTTGGTGCTCGCGGAGGGCCGGCGTGCAGCCGGGTGGGGGTGGGGCCTCGGTGTGCTTCATCATGTACGCCGCGATCACGGCGATGAGACAGTCGAGGTGATCCTTCGGTACGTCGGCTGTGAGCGGGCTGCGCGCGATGGCGGCGAACGTGTCGATGCCGTGGTGCTGGGCGATCGGCAGCAGACCGACCCAGTCGACCCAGCGCGGGCCGAGCGTCAGCCAGTTCCAGTCGATCATCCAGCAGGTGCCGTCGTTGTCGATCAGCATGTTGTCCGGGCGCAGGTCGGAATGCGCGGCGGAGTCGCCGGCTAGTGCTTCGGGGGCCAGCGTGACGAGCTCCGCGAGCTCCGGCAGCACGCGCGGCAGCCAGTCCTGCAGGCCGGTAGGCATCTCCCGCTCACCCGCCAGGATCTGCGCCGGCCCCTCGACGTCGTCCGCGACCAGATCCGCGAACTTGCTCAGCCCCTCCAACGGACTCGGCCGCAACACCCCAGCCATCTCCTCACAGGCGGCAGTAACCACCCCAAAGTCCTCGACGGTCCAAGGAGCCCCGGGCATCCGCCCCTCAACCCATTCAGACACAACCGCAAACCAGCCGTCGACCTGGGCGGTGGTGATTATCGCCGGTGCATGGATGGAGCTCGGGAGTTGCGGCACCACCTCGGCTTCTCGCTGGTACGCCTTGTACGCATGCAGGCCTTCCTGTGCTGCCTTGATGAAGACGCGGCGGCCGTCCGCCAGTTGGGCACGGGCGGCGAAGCCTCCGGTGAAGCCGGTGCTGACCGGGGTCGAGACCGAGGTGAGCTGAGTGCCGAGGGCAACGGCGAGGGCTTCGTGCAGGGCCGGTGGGAGCGACTCCCAGCCGGGTCGCGACGAGGTGGCGAAGTAGTCGACGTCCGGGGCGCGGCTCATGTCCGAACGATAGCGTCTGGCTGTGAGTGGATCCGTGGTGCTGCAGGTGCTCGATCTGGTCGGGATCTTCGTGTTCGGGATCACCGGCGCCCTGGTCGGCGTACGCAAGAAGCTGGACGTGTTCGGGATCCAGGTGCTGGCGCTGGTCACCGGGCTCGGCGGTGGATTCATCAGAGACGTGCTGATCGGCCAGACCCCGCCGGCCGCGCTCCGGGACTGGCGCTACCTGGTGGTCCCGATCGCGGCCGGTCTGCTGACGTTCTTCCTGCATCCGGGGATCGGCCGCGTCGAGCGGCTGGTGAACATCTTCGACGCGGCCGGCCTCGCGCTGTTCTGCGTGACCGGTGCCCTGAAGGCGATCGAGTTCGGGCTGTCGCCGATCTCGGCCGCGCTCCTCGGCACGCTCTCGGGGATCGGCGGGGGAGTACTGCGGGACGTGCTCAGTGGCCGCGTCCCGGTCGTCCTCCGCTCCGAGATCTACGCCACCCCGGCGCTACTCGGGGCCGGCATCGTGGTGGTCGCATCGGCGTTGGAGTACCACGCCCTCTGGGTCCCGATCACCGCCGCGGTGGTGTGCTTCGCGATCCGGCTGCTCGCGATCCGCCGCGGCTGGAACGCCCCGCTACCCCGCAATCCGTGACGGCGGCGCCCATCCGTTGACCACGGCAACCAATTCCAGGTAGCGGTGCCAGTGCGGTCCGGCCTCGGTACGCCGAAGCTCGATCAGGCGGCTGCGGTACGCCGGGTCCGCCCAGGGCGGGTCGTCTCCGGCCAGAGCGCGGTAGCCGACCGCAAGACGACGTACCGAATCCCGGAAGTCGGGCGCGGACACCAGCGCGGTCAGCTCCAGCCAGGCCTCGACCTGCTGCGGGTCGGCGTCGTCGGGCAGCACCGGCGTCAGGTTCTGGCGGACCGCGGGGTCGGCGTCGCCGAGAGTCGTACTCAGGAAGTCGGCGATCAAAGCGCGGCGGTCTTGCTCGGATTGCTCGGTCATCAGGTACACGTCCTCCAGTGAGGGATGGTTGGCGAGGACCGTCAGCAGGGCGTGCTGCCGGCGTAGCGTGCGGATCTGGATCGCCAGCGCGTCGGCGTGGGTCGCCGCCACCTCCGCGAGGGAACGTTCGTCCCGCAGTACGGCGTGGATCGTCGGCAGATCGAGGTCCAGGGCACGCAACGTCCGGATCAGCCGCAGCCGTACGACGGCATTGTCGTCGTACCGTCGATGGCCGGCAGCAGTACGCCGTACCGTCAGCAGCCCGAGGTCGGAGTAGTGCCGCACGGCCTTCACCGACACCCCGGCAAGCCGCGCCACCGCACCGATCGAGTGGTCCATACCCGCCACCCTCACACCTCCCGTAACAGGAGATACAAGCCTAATTGTGCGCGAACCGTTCCTTCGGGCGGGCGAAGGTGATGGAGGCCGCGGCGACGAGCGCGCAGGCGATGCCGACGCCGAACGGGACCCAGTAGGCGTCCGACGGGCCCCAGACGTCGACCGCGTGGCCGGCGGCCGCGTTGCCCGGTGCGACGCCGAGCAGGATGCCCGTCACGGTCCAGGTGATCGCCTCGGTGAGCCGCTCCGGCGGCACCCACTCCTCGACACAGGCGGTGACCGCGACCATCGTCGGGGCGATCGTCATACCGCAGCAGAACAGCACCGCGCCGAGTAGCGGAACGCTGTTGACCCAGGGGAGCGGTGCCAGCGTGATCGCGAGCGCGATCGTGCCGAGCAGCAGCCGGCGCTCGACAGGGGCCCGCCAGTGCACCGAGCCGTACCAGAGCCCGGCCAGCAGGCTGCCGAACGCCCAGACGGCCAGTACGACGCCGGCCAGCCCTGCCTGTCCCTTCTCGGTGGTGAACGCCACGGTGATCACCTCGGCGCCGCCGAGCGTCGCACCGAGGCCCAGGCCGATCAGGCTGAGCAGCAGGATCGAAAGCCAGGGGAGCGGTGCCTGCTCGGCACCATCCGACTTGCCACGTCCAGGCGGGTCGGACGCGCGCAGCAGCGCCAGCCAGATGCCACCGGCCAGTCCCAGTACGCCGGCCGCGGACAGAGCGACGTACGGACTCACCTGGGTCGCCAGCGCGGTGACGAGCACCGGGCCGATGATGAAGACCACCTCGTCGCCGACTGCCTCCAGCGCGAACGCCGTCTGCAGGGCTCGTCCGCGGCCCAGCAGGTGCGTCCAGCGCGCCCGGACGAACGAACCGACCTGAGGACGGGTGCCACCGGCAATGAATGACAGCAGGTACAGGACCCACGTGGGCGCGTCAGCACGCACAGCGACGAGCAGTGCGGCCAGACCGACTGTGCAGGCCACCGAGCCGATCAGGATCAGCCCCCGCTGGCCGAACCGGTCGACCAGCCGGCCCTGGATCGGACCGGTGAGCGCACCGGCGATCACGGCCACGCCGGAGACCGCGCCGGCGAGACCGTACGAACCGCTCTCCTGGGCGATCAGGATGACGATGCCGAGCCCGATCATCGAGATCGGCATCCGCCCGAGAATCCCGGCAGCGAAGAACGATGCCGCTCCGCGGCGGCGCATGAGATGGAAGTAAGGCTTGAGCATGAGAGACCGGGAGCAGCTTAGGTCATGCCCGTCTGAGAAGCTTGGAATATGTCGCCTGCTGCACCCCCGTACGACGCTGTCCTACTGCTCTCCTTCGGTGGCCCCGAGAAGCCGGACGACGTGCTGCCCTTCCTGCAGAACGTGACCCGCGGCCGCGGGATCCCGGACGAGCGGTTGAAGGAGGTCGGCGAGCACTACTACTCGTTCGGCGGCAAGAGCCCGATCAACGACCAGAACCGGGCGCTGCTGAAGGCGCTCCGGGCGTCGTTCGACGAGATCGGGCTGGACCTGCCGATCTACTGGGGCAACCGCAACTGGGCGCCGTACCTGACCGACACGATGCGCGAGATGGCCGCCGACGGGGTACGCCGGGCCGTGGTGATCGTCACGTCCGCGTACCCGTCGTACTCCGGCTGCCGGCAGTACCGCGAGAACCTCGAGGACGCCGCCCGCGAGATCCCGGACGCGCCGCGGATCGACAAGCTCCGGCACTACGCGAACCACCCCGGCTTCGTCGGGTCGTTCGTGGAGTCGACCGCCGACGCGCTGAGCAAGCTCCCGGACGGCGCCGCGATCGCCTACGTGACGCACTCGATCCCGACCGCGATGAACGCGACCAGCGGCCCGGACGGCAACGGGTACGTCGACTGGCACCTGGACGTCGCCGCTTCGATCACCGCGGAGCTCGAGCGCCGCACCGGGCAGACCCGGCGTACCGACCTGGTCTACTGCTCGCGGTCCGGGCCGCCGCAGGTGCCGTGGCTCGAGCCGGACGTCAACGACCACCTGGAGGTGCTGGCCGCCGACGGGGTGCCCGGTGTGGCCGTCGTACCGATCGGGTTCGTGAGCGACCACATGGAGGTCATCTACGACCTCGACACCGAGGCCGCGAAGACGGCCGCGAAGCTCGGACTGCCGATGGCGCGCGCCGCGACGCCGGGCACGGACGAGAAGTTCGTCACCATGCTCCGCGACCTGGTGGTCGAGCGGGCCGCGGCCGAGCGCGGGGAGCAGCCCGCCCGGCCGTGCGTCGGCACACTCGGCCCGGCCTGGGACGACTGCCGTCACGACTGCTGCCCACCGCTGCGCCGACCTACCCAAGCTAAGGAAGCCGTATGACCTCCCCCGAAGAGTTGCTCAAGCTTGCGGTCGACGTCGCGGAGGAGGCGGCGCAGCTGATCGTCGAGCGCCGCCGCGGCACGATCACCGTCGCCGACACCAAGAGCACCGTCACCGACGTGGTCACGGCCGTCGACCGTGAGTCCGAGGAGCTGATCCGGGCCCGGGTCCTGCGCGCCCGGCCGGACGACTCGTTCCTCGGCGAGGAGGGCGACGACGTGGTCGGCACCAGCGGCGTGCGCTGGGTCGTGGACCCGATCGACGGCACGGTCAACTACCTCTACGACATCCCGACGTACGCCGTCTCGATCGCGGTGGAGTACGGCGGGGAGACGGTCGCCGGTGTGGTGGTGGACGCGCCCAAGGGCGAGGTGTTCACCGCAACCCTGGGCGGCGGGGCGTTCGCGGACGGCAAGCCGATCCAGGTGTCGGGTGAGACCGAGCTGGGCAAGGCGCTGGTCGGGACCGGGTTCGGGTACGACCCGGCGCGCCGTCAGGTGCAGGCCGAGGTGATCCAGCACCTGATCGCCAAGGTCCGCGACATCCGCCGGATCGGGGTCGGCGCGATCGACCTGTGCTACGTCGCCTGCGGCCGGCTGGACGCGGTGTACGAACGCGGGCTGAACCCGTGGGACTACGGTGCCGGCGCTCTGATCGCGGCCGAGGCCGGAGCCCGGGTCGGCGGGCTCGACGGTGCTCCGGTGTCGCCGGAGATGTCGATCGCGGCCACTCCGGCGCTGTTCGAGCCGTTCCACGCCTTGCTGGCCGCGGCGAACCCGTTGCGCGCGTAGCTGCTGGTGAGTGCTCGTTTCTGCGCAGTACTGCGCACTAACGAGCATTCTGCTGTTCGGTCCTGACATTTGTGGCGACACGCGGGTCACACCATGGACCCAGTCGTGCATTGCGGGCCTTTATAGGGCACAATCCCGTCCTCGGGAACGGTGTTTGCCGATCCCGGCCTGGCTGTCAAGGGTTTCGGGGGACGAAAGTTCAGCGCGGTGCTCCGGCGCGGAATTTCTCGGCCGCTTTACCCGTTCAAGGGCTCAGCAGGCAACACCACGGGTACGAAGAGGGCAGGGAAACACCATGGCGACTGATTACGACGCCCCGCGCAAGACGGACGAAGACGCTTCCGAAGAGTCGATCGAGGAGCTCAAGACTCGCCGTCACGACAAGAACTCCGGCAAGGTCGACGAGGACGAGGCCGAGGCCGCGGAGAGCTTCGAGCTGCCCGGCGCGGACCTGAGTCACGAGGAGCTGGCGGTCCGGGTCCTCCCGCGTCAGGCCGACGAGTTCACCTGTTCGAGCTGCTTCCTGGTTCACCACCGCAGCCAGCTCGCCGAAACGAAGAACGGGCAGCTGATCTGCCGCGACTGCGCAGCCTGACCTGCCGCCCTACTTCGTCGTTAACGCACAGCGGGACCGATCCACTTCGGTGGGCCGGTCCCGCTGAGTTGTCTTCCGACTACTTCTCGTCGTGCTTGTCGATGCTCTTCAGCAAGCTGCCGTCGGCGGCGTCCGCCTCGTAGCCGGGCGGTGCGTAGCCGGTGGACTTGAGCCAGTACGCGGCCGCGCGACGCTCCGCGAAGAGCCTGGCGGCGGCTGCGGCGCCGGCGCTGACAGCGGCCCAGACGGCGACCTCGGCGTACCCGCCCTGGCCGTTCTTCGGCGGTTTCCCGCCCGATCCCAGCTTCCAGGCCGTGCTGACCGCCTTGCTCGCGGCCAGGCCCACCACGATCGTGAAGGCGGCCTGTACCAGCTTCCAGCCGATCTTCGCTCCGACCACAACACCCTCCTCGTACGACTGCTGACAGTCAGGATCTTCCCACGCTGTGCCCGCTCAGGGCGGCAGCCAACCGGTCCGGGTGGCGCGTGGCGATCACCCAGTACGGCGCGGGGTCGGCCGGATCGGTGATCTGCACCCGCACGGCCCCGTTGATGTAGCTCCGCAGTACCAGGAACGCCTTCGGGTCGCAGTCGCGTCCGAACGCGTGCCGGGCGTCGTCGCCGGTCAGGGCCTCGACCGTGCCCAGATACGTCCGGTCGATCTCCGCCCGCCCGGCGTGCAGCCGCGTGTCGTCGACCTCCACGCGAGCGCCGCCGTACCGGAGGAACAGCGCCAGCAGCAGGACCGCGGCGAGCCCGCCGACCACGGCACCGGCCGTCGTCCCGACCGGTACGGCGACGATGCCGAACAGCGTGACCACCAGGGCGGCGGCGACGATCCACCACGACACCGGCACCCGCAGACTCTCCCGATACCCACTTTGTTCCAGGCCCACAGGACCAGCCTGGCATGTGGTCCGTCCGGGCCGCTCGATAGGGTCGCTTCTCGTGACCGAGGTACTCATCCAGCGACTCGACCCCGACCTGCCGCTCCCGTCGTACGCGCATCCCGGCGATGCCGGCGCGGACCTCGTGGCGGCCGCCGACCTGACCCTGAAACCGGGCGAGCGCGGCCTGGTCGGGACGGGGATCGCGATCGCTCTGCAGAACGGGTACGCCGCGTTCGTGCACCCGCGCTCCGGGCTGGCCGCGAAGCACGGCGTCTCGATCGTGAACGCCCCCGGGACCGTCGACGCCGGGTACCGCGGCGAGATCAAGGTCTGCCTGATCAACCTCGACCCGTACGCCGAGGTGACCGTGCGGCGCGGCGACCGAATCGCACAGCTGGTCATCCAGCAGGTCGAGAAGGCACGGTTCGTCGAAGTGACCTCGCTGCCCGGTTCCGCACGCGGTGGCCAGGGGCACGGGTCGACCGGCGGTTTCGGCGATGTGACACGCTGACCAGGTGCACCCGTTGACCTGCCGGATGCGCGAGACTACGGCGCTGTATCAGCGCCGGCACCACGATCAAGGAAGTAGGCAACAGCTGTGATCTTCCGCCGTAAGGGCAAGAACGACGAGCCCGAGACGGGCGAGTCCCTCGACGAGACCGGTACGGCGGACGTCCGCGCCGAGGGCCCGTTCGACTCGACCGAGGTCGACGCCGCCGACCTGGAGGCGGAGGACCGCATCGATCTGGGCGCGCTGGTCGTCACCGGCATGCCCGGCATGGAGCTGGGCTTGCAGGTGGACGAGCAGAGCGGTGTGGTGCAGGCGGTGCTGCTGATGCTCGACGACTCCGCCCTGGAGCTGCGTGCGTTCGCGGCCCCGAAGACCAGTGGCATCTGGGACGAGGTCCGCCAGGAGATCGCCGGCGAGGCCGCCCGGATGGGTGGTACGGCGACCGAGTCCGAGGGACCGTTCGGCACCGAGCTCGTGCTGGTCGTCCCGGTCGAGGACCCCGAGGGACAGGTCTTCAGCCAGACATCCCGCGTCATCGGTGTGGACGGCCCGCGCTGGCTGCTCCGCGGTACTGTCCTCGGCCGCGCCGCCGTCGAGTCGGACGCCGCCGAGCCGATGGAAGCGACCCTACGCAACGTCGTCGTGGTCCGCGGTAACGAGCCGATGGCGGTGCGTGAGTCCCTGCCGCTGCAGATGCCGCCGGGCGCCCAGCCGAATGAGCCCGAAGAAGCCTGAGCGGACTACACTCGACGCCATGGGCAGCAACAAACCCGCGGGGCTGTGGAAGCGTGCCTTCCGTGGCCTGGCCGGGGACCGCGACGAAGAAGATGCGGAAGTCCTCAAGGACTTCGCGCAGGACTGCGGCGCGCGGTCCATCACCGGCTGCCACGACCGGGAGCTCGTTACGCTCTACGGCACGCTGCGCACGATTACGTTCAGCCCGCGCGGCGGCGTACCGGCACTGGAGGGTGAGTTGTACGACGGCACCGGCACGGTGAAGCTGATCTGGCTCGGCCGCCGCAAGATCGGTGGCATCCACGCCGGCTCAGAAATGATCGCCTCGGGGCGGATCGGCGTCGTCGACGGCGACCGGGTGATGTTCAACCCGCGCTACGAACTCCGCCCCCAGGCAGCCCATGGCTGAGCCGCACGCGGAGCCGACGGTAGAGCCGACTGTGGACGAGCCACAGAAGCCTGCCAAGACGACCGACAAGGACTTCTTCCACGCGCTCGGCGGGTGGGGTGCGCTGCTCGACATCGGGCTGCCCTGGATCGCGTTCCTGGTCGCGTACGCCGTCACCGACCACAAACTGCAGCTCTCGCTGATCATCGCGGTCGGTATCGCCGCGGTGCTCGCCGCGGTGCGTCTCGTCCGCCGGCAGCCGTTGCGCAACGTGTTCGGCGGCTTCATCGGCGTACTGATCTCGGCCTGGGTCGCGAATCGCACCGGCAACGCCAAGGACTTCTATGTCCCCGGCCTGCTCACCAACCTCGGCTACGGCCTGCTGTACCTGATCACCGTCCTGATCCGCTGGCCCCTGTTCGGCTTCCTGTACGGCGTGATCACGCAGACCGGCACCGCCTGGCGCCGCGATCCTGTGCTGCTGAAGGGCTTCTCCCGCGCGACGCTGGTGTTCGTGGGCCTGTTCGCGGTCCGGCTGATCGTCCAGGTCCCGCTCTACTTCACCGGCAGCCTGAACGCCCTCGGCATCGCCAAGATCGGCCTCGGTTTGCCGTTCTATGCGCTGGCGATCTGGCTCGCATACGCCGTACTCCGCGGCTCAATGCCCCCCGAAAAGTGGGACGAAGCCCGAGACAGCATCACCCACCTCCTCCGCGGCAACAAGAAGTAGCAAACCGAGTAACTCGGACACCGCTCCGCGGCGGCTGGCTTGTCGGCCACCTCCGGCGGCGCGCACCAGTGGACCGCTGGGACCGCAGCGGGCGGAGCAACTGCCCGCACCCAGGAGCGGCGCCGTCGCGGCGACAAGAGGCTGCGCTGATCGGACACCGCTTTGCGGCGGCTGCCTGGTCGGCCGTCCCCGCGGCATGCGGCTGTGGAGCGCCCGGACTGCAGCAGGCGGAATAACTGTCCCGCACCCCGGAGCTGGCGGCAGCTGCTTGCTGGGTGCCTTCGGATCGATCTGGCGCACCATTCGGATCGTCCGCAGGTCCTGGGCAAGCAGGTGCCTCCCACCACAGCTGGAGCCGCCGAGCTGAGGCGGCCGGGTTGGTCTGGATCGAACCGGCCGGCAACTCCTCCAGATGCTGTGGACTCAGTTACTCCGACCCTGCCGCAGAGACGACCGCCGTCGTTCAGCTGCCCAATATTCCCTTGTTGGTAAGGGTTTCTGGTCCAGACTCGATTTGAACGAGACTCGTTCGTGATCTAGAATAGAACACATGTTCGAAGGAGATCTGGAGGAGCTTGACACCGCGGACCTGCTGGCCGCGGCGTCGGGGTTCGGCCGGGTCCAGGACCGGGCCGGGGTGCGGGTGCTGGAGGCGGCGCTGGCGTATGCCGATCGGCATGCGGTGGTGTTGGGTGAGCCGCGGCCGGGCTACGAACAGATCCATGTGTACGGCGGTGACGGTTGTCCCGGCGTGGCGGAGTTTGCGCCGATCGAGTTCGGTGCGGTGATGCGCATGTCGAGCGGCGCGGCCGCGGCGCTGATCGGGGAGGCGCTGGCGTTGCGGCATCGGCTGCCGAGGATCTGGGCCGCGGTCTTGGACGGGAACGCGGTCGCGTGGCGGGCCCGCAAGATCGCCCACGCCTGCCTGTCGTTGTCGCTGGAGGCGGCCGCGATCGTCGACCGGCGGGTGGTCGGGATCGTCGACACCGTGACGCCCGGTGCCTTGGCCAAGATCGTCAAGGCTGCGTTGTGGGAGGCCGACCCCGAGGCGGCGAAGGCTCAGGCGGAGGCGGCGGCGCGGACGCGGGGTGTGTTCGTGGCCCCGTCGGATGACCAGGGCACGAAGCGGATTTGGGTCCGGGCCGCGGCCGGGGACGTGATCCGGTTCGACGCCACGATCGATGACCTGGCCCGCGCGTTGAAGATCCTGGGTGACCCCGACGACCTGGACCAGCGGCGCGCGAAGGCGATCGGCTGGATCTCCGACCCCGCAGCAGCTCATCAGCTCTTGGAGGTTGCCCGTTACCTGGCCCGCACGCAGCCAGCCGCTGCCAGCGCCCAGCCGACCCACGCCCAGTCGAGTCACAGCGCCCCAGGCGATGCCACCGACCGCAGCCCGGCTGTGCCGAACGGTGGCGAACCCGATCAGGACCCGGCCCGCGAGGCCGCCGAGCGCGCACACGATGACGCCGCCCCTGCGCCGCAATGGGCCGCCCCGGACGACTGGGCTGTCCAGACCGAGCAGGACGAGCAGACCGAGCAGGACGAGCAGGACGAGCAGGACGAGCAGGACGAGCAGGACGAGCAGGACGAGCAGGACAGTGCGGCAGCCGACATCGCCACCCTGTCCGAGGCCGACTGCGAGGCTGACTGCGGGGCCGGCGGTACGGATGAGGGTGGAGCTCAGGACGTGGATGACCATCAGGCCGGCGGTGGGGATGATGAGGACGGGTTTACGCGGCTGGCGTTGGCGGGCACGTTGCCGGCTCGGCTTGCGGCGATCAAGCAGGAGGCCCACCGGAACGGGCTCGGGGCTGGGAGCGGGCGGCGGAACCGGCACACGCTGTACGTGCACCTGACCGATCGGACGCTTGCTACCGGCAACGGTGTGGTGCGGGTCGAGGAACTCGGGCCGCTGCTCGCGGGCCAGTTGGGCGAGCTGCTCGGGCACGACCAGATCAGTGTGAAGCCTGTGATCGATCTTCAGGATCAGGTCAGCGTGCACAGTTACGAGATCCCGGATCGGATCCGCGAGCGGGTGAGGCTTCAGCATCCGGTGGACATGTTCCCGTACAGCGGGGCCGAGGCCACCGTGCGGATGGATCAAGACCACATCACGCCGTACGACCGCACCGGTCCACCCAGACCGACCGGGCAAACGACCACCGACAACCTCATACCGCTGGGCAGACTCCACCACCGCGCCAAAACCTTCGGCGGCTGGCGAAGCCGACGCCTGCCCACCGGAGCAGTCGACTGGACCAGCCCCCACGGATTCCGCTTCGTCGTCGACCACGTCGGGACCCACCCAGTGCCCAACACGGCCAAGGCCGCGCAGTAGGTGCCCAACACGGCCAAGGCCGCGCAGTAGGTGCTCGGCATGGCCGAGGCGGCGGTGCAGTAGGTCGGCAGTGGGTGCTCTTGGCGGTAGATGGGATACGCCGGAGGTGGTCTCTGCGGCAGGCGGTCTCGGCAGTAGGTGCTCGGCAGTGGTGCTCGGCGGTAGGTGGTCTCAGCGCGGCGGGGCAGATGCGGTCGTTGGCGGGGGTCGCGGTGGGTGGCTGGTCCGCGTTGTGAGCGGGCGGCATTGGCAAGCCGGCTCCCGATCCGGAGCCGGAGCTGTGAGTCGGGGTTACGAGTGGGGCTGGACGAATTTGAGTTGGTGGGCGTTGGGGTCGCGTACCCAGGCGTAGCGCAGTCGGCCGTCCGGGGAGTTGGTTGGTGCTACGACGGGGGTGGCGCCTGCTACGAGGGCGAGGGTGTACATGGCGTCCACGTCGTCGCACCAGAACACGATCTCTGTGGCGGGGCGGTCGGTCGGCTCGACGCCTAGGTCGACGAGTTCGTTGGCGACGTGCGCCGAGGTCAACCCGATGCGAACGCCGGCCGCCTCGACCTCCACATGCGCGACGGGCCCAGTGGCGGGTGCCCGAAACGCCTCTGTCAGGCCGAGGCGGTTGTAGAACGCGAGGCACCTGTCCACGTCGTCGCAGAACAGGTTGACCTGGAACTGCCGGATCTGCACCATCCCGCAACCCTAGGACGCGCTCCCAGCTACTGCCCGGGAGACTCCGACTTGCGGTGGTGGGGCGAGAGCATGTCTTCGAGTTGTTCCTCGGTTTCGTCGGCGGCGACGAAGAGGAGCTCGTCGTTGAGTTCGAGCGTGCCCTCCGGGTCCGGGCGCAGGACGCGGCCTTCGCGGAGGATGACGACCAGGGCGGTGTCCAGCGGCCAGTCGACGTCGCCGACCCGCTGACCGATCATCGGGGAGTCCTCGGGCAGTGTCAGCTCGACCAGGTTCGCGTCGCCCTGGCGGAAGGTGAACAGCCGGACCAGGTCGCCGACCGACACCGCCTCCTCGACCAGCGCGGACATGATCCGCGGGGTGGACACCGACACGTCCACGCCCCAGGCCTCGTTGAACATCCACTCGTTGCGCGGGTGGTTGACCCGGGCAACGGTCCGGGGTACGCCGAACTCGGTCTTGGCGAGCAGCGAGACGACCAGGTTGACCTTGTCATCGCCGGTACTGGCGATCGCGACCTGGCACCGCTGCAGCGCGGCCTCCTCGAGCGAGGACAGCTCGCAGGCGTCGGCCAGCAGCCACTCGGCGCGCGGCACTGACTCGGCCTTGATGGCCCGGGGGTCCTTGTCGATCAGCAGGACCTCGTGGCCGTTCTCCAGCAGTTCGCCGGCGATCGAACGCCCTACGTTGCCGGCTCCCGCGATGGCTACCCGCATCACAGCTCCTCAGGCCTCTTCAGGTTTGGTGCCGAGCTGGGCCTCGACCGCTGCGACGTCCCGCTCCAGCATCACCACGTGGACCAGGTCACCCTCCTGGATAACCGTATCGGCCCGGGGCAGCACACCTTCGCCGAGCCGGGTCAGGAACGCGACTCGGGCGCCGGTCGCCTTCTCGATGTCGAACGCGGGCCGGCCGATCCAGTCCGCGTGGACATGCACCTCGGCCAGGCGGACGGTGGCGGACGGGTCGCGCCACTCCGGCTCGGAGCCCTCGGGTAGCAGCCGGCGCATCATCTGGTCGACGGTCCAGCGGACGGTGCCGACCGTGGGGATGCCGAGCCGCTGGTACACCTCGGCGCGGCCCGGGTCGTAGATCCGGGCCACCACGTTGTTGATCCCGAACGTCTCGCGGGCCACCCGGGCGGCCAGGATGTTCGAGTTGTCGCCGTTCGACACCGCGGCGAACGCCTCGGCATCCTCGATCCCGGCCTCGGTCAGCACCTCACGGTCGAAGCCCATCCCGACGATGGTCCGCCCGGTGAACGCGGGGCTCAGCCGGCGGAACGCGTCGGCCGACTGGTCGATGATCGCGACCGTGTGGCCGCGTTTCTCCAGACCGCGGGCGAGCATCGACCCGACGCGGCCGCAGCCCATGATGACGACGTGCACTCGCTGATCACTCCCTGCCCCGTGGCGGGCGGCTGGCTCGGTTCGGCAGGGATAGACGCTACACCGGAACTGGGGGCCCTCTAACATCACCGGTGTGACTCCCGCTCTAGGCGATATCGGCAAACGGCTGCTGCTCGGACGCAAACTGCGCAGCACTCAGCTGGGTGAGACCCTGCTGCCGAAGCGCATCGCCCTCCCGGTGTTCGCGAGCGACGCGCTGTCGTCGGTCGCTTACGCCCCCGACGAAATCTTCCTGACCCTGTCGATCGCCGGACTCGCGGCGCTGACGATCTCCTGGAAGATCTCGCTCGCGGTCGCGGTGGTGCTGGTCGTCGTCGTGCTGTCGTACCGGCAGAACGTGCACGCCTACCCGTCCGGCGGCGGCGATTACGAGGTCGCCAACGTCAACCTCGGCCCGACCGCGGGCCTGACGGTGGCGAGCGCGCTGATGGTCGACTACGTCCTCACCGTGGCGGTGTCGATCTCGTCGGCCGCGCAGTACGCCGCCTCGGCGATCCCGGCGCTGGAAGGGCATCAGGTCACCGCGGCGGTGATCGCGGTGCTCTTCCTGACCACGATGAACCTGCGGGGCGTGCGCGAGTCGGGGGCCGCGTTCGCGATCCCGACGTACATTTTCATGTTCACGATCCTCGGGATGGCGGCCTGGGGCTTCGGCCGGTTGCTGTTCGGGCACCTGCCGGACGCGTCGAGCTCCGGCCTCGACATCGCGGCCGAGGACCAGTTCGCGCACGGCGCGAGCGGGATCGCGATGGCGTTCCTGATCCTGCGAGCGTTCTCGTCCGGGTGTGCCGCGCTGACCGGTGTCGAGGCGATCAGCAACGGCGTACCGGCGTTCAAGAAGCCGAAGAGCCGGAACGCCGCGACCACGCTGGCGCTGCTCGGCAGCATCTCGATCGCGATGGTGGTCAGCGTCGTGACGCTGGCGAACGTCATGAAGGTCCGCTTTGCCGAGGACCCCGGGACCCAGCTGCTCCGCGACGGGGTGCCGGTCGGCGACGGATACCACCAGGACCCGGTGATCGGCCAGCTCGCCAAGGGCATCTTCGACCACTTCTCGCCCGGCTTCTACCTGGTCGCCGCCGCGACCGGCGTGATCCTGGTGCTGGCCGCGAACACCGCGTTCAACGGGTTCCCGGTGCTCGGCTCGATCCTGGCCCGCGACGGGTACCTGCCGCGGCAGCTGCACACCCGCGGCGACCGGCTGGCGTTCAGCAACGGCATCGTCATCCTGGCCGGCTTCGCGATCGTGCTGATCGTCTCGTTCAACGCCGAGGTGACCCGGCTGATCCAGCTCTACATCGTCGGCGTGTTCGTCTCGTTCACGATCAGCCAGATCGGCATGGTCCGGCACTGGACCCGGCTGCTGCGCGACGAGCGGGACCCGGGCAAGCGGGCCCGGATGGTCCGGTCCCGGGTGATCAACGCGATCGGCCTGACGCTGACGGGCACCGTGCTGGTGATCGTGCTGATCACCAAGTTCCTGCTCGGCGCGTACATCGCGATCATCGCGATGGCCGTGCTGTTCCTGCTGATGAAGGGCATCCACCGGCATTACGAGACAGTCCGCCGGCAGATGGCGGCCGAGGGCGACGAGCCGCTGATGCTGCCGTCCCGGGTGCACTCGATCGTGCTGGTCTCCAAGCTGCACAAGCCGACGCTGCGAGCGCTGGCCTTCGCGAAGGCGGCCCGGCCCTACCAGCTCGAGGCGGTCACCGTCGACGTCGACCGGGACGAGTCGGACGCCCTGCAGGCCGAGTGGGACGCCAAGGGCATCCCGATCCCGTTGAAGCGGCTCGCCTCGCCGTACCGGGAAATCACCCGGCCGATCCTGCAGTACGTGCGGGACATCCGGCGGCAGTCGCCGCGGGACGTGGTGATGGTCTACATCCCCGAGTACGTCGTCGGGCACTGGTGGGAGCACATCCTGCACAACCAGAGTGCCCTGCGGCTCAAGGGGCGCCTCTTGTTTACACCTGGTGTCATGGTTACGTCGGTTCCTTACCAGCTGCTCTCGTCGCAGGGGGCCGAGGAACGGCAGGACCGGGTGGAACGGGTGGCCGGCCAGGTACGGCGCGGTGCCCGCAAGGCGTCAGGAGATCGGTGACAGACGAGAACAGTCTGGTTGGGGCGGTAGTCGAGCTGGAGGTAGGTCCAGTCGCGCACGGGGGACACTGTGTCGCCCGGCACGAGGGACAGGTGGTGTTCGTCCGGCACGCGCTGCCGGGGGAGCTGGTGCACGCCCGGATCACGGAACAGACAGCGAAGTACCTGCGGGCCGACGCGGTCCAGGTGCTCACGCCGTCCCCGCAACGGATCGAGCCGCCGTGCCCGTATGCCGGTCCGGGGCTCTGCGGCGGGTGTGACTTCCAGCACGCCAACATCGTCGAGCAGCGGCGGCTGAAGGCGACGGTCGTGTCGGACACGCTCCGGCGGATCGGCGGGATCGAGCGGACCATCGTGATGGAGTCGCCCGGTGACGACGGGCTGGGCTGGCGGACGCGGATGCGGTACGCCGTCGTGGACGAGCGGCCCGGTATGTACGCGCACCGCTCCCACGACCTGATCCCGATCGACCAGTGCCTGCTCGCGCACCCGGGGACGCCGGACGTGCTGAGCTCACGGTGGCCGGGCGTGTCGTCGGTACAGGCGGTGGTGTCCTCCGAGGGCAAGAGCGCCGTCCTGACCGACCAGGACCCGGGGGAGCGGCTGGTCGAGGTGGTGCGTGACCGGCGGTTCCTGGTGGAGGCCGGTGGGTTCTGGCAGGTCCACCCGGCGGCGCCGGAGACGCTGGTGAACGCCGTACTGAGTGGGCTGGAGCCTGCTGCTGGTGAGACCGCGCTCGACCTGTACTCGGGGGTCGGACTGTTCGCGGCGTTCCTGGCCGAGGCCGGTTGCCCCGTGCTGGCGATCGAGGGCGACAAGGACGCGGTCCGGAACGCCCGGCGGAACCTGCACGACCTGGACGGCGTGACACTGGAGAACGGCGACGTCGACCGGGTCCTGAACGCGGCGGCCGGCCAGGGCCTGGAGCACGTGGACCTCGTCGTCCTGGACCCGCCACGGACCGGGGCCGGGAAGGACGTCGTACGGCGGATCGCGGCGCTCGGACCGCGGCGGGTGGCGTACGTCGCCTGCGACCCGGCGGCGCTGGCCCGGGACCTGAAGACGTTCGGACGTCTCGGGTACGGGATCGCGTCCCTGCGCGCCTTCGACCTCTTCGGAATGACCCACCACATCGAATGCGTGGCCATCCTCGAGCCTGTGGACAGTGAAGTGGCCAGTCCCGGAGGCCTCGGGTAGCGTCTGGGCCTGGATCCAAATGCGCTTGGAGACCTGATGCCGCTCGTTGACCTGGACGACCCGGAGGAGTTGCGCGCCCGCTGGAGCGCACTCGCCGCGGTCGCGCACGCCACGGGCTTCGACCGGCGCTGGTACGCCGACGCCGACGGGTACCACCACCAGGACGAGAGCGCGTCCGTGCTGCGGATGGCGCGCCTGGAGGACGGGCGGGCGGTGCTGTGGGGCTTCCACACGCAGCACAGTCAGACCGCCGGCGAGGACCTGCTCGCCGGGTCGCCGGAGTGGATCGGGCAGCCGGAGGTGCGGCAGCGCCAGACGGCGGGCGAGCTGGGGTTCGTGTACGGCGCGTTCAACGGGAGCTGGGCGCGCGCGTCGTACCCAGGGGACCCGTGGCAGCCGGTCGACGACGGATTCACGCCGATCGGGGAGTGGATCACCTCGGACGAGGCGGCCGCCGGCGAGATGGTCGAGTGGGTCGCGGAATGGTGCGACTACCTCGGCGGCCTGGACGAACTCCGTCCGTACGGCGTGGAGCTGATCCGGGCCGCGGCCGGGCCCGGGATCTCGGGTTCGGCGCTCGCGGCGTTCTTCGGGCAGTTCGGGATCGACCCGCGGTCACCGGTGCAACCGGACCTGCCTGCCGGCGTCAGCGCGGCGGAGGACTTCACCCGAAACGTTGCAGAACCGGCAAGTTTCGCCACAGACCCTGACACGGCCGAGGTCTCGGTCGTTGAAGATCCCGTGATCGGAGACAACCCGCCAGGAGACGACGAGGAGTCGTACGTCGTCCCACCCGGCATCAGCCCCTTCACCGGCCAGCCGATCGCCGACCCACCGCCGTACGCGCCGGCCGGGCCTGCGCCTGGCACGTACATCCCGGAGAACGTCTCCGGGCCTGGCCTCCCGACGTCTCATGCGTACGAACGGACGCTGCCGTCGTCCGAGCCGCCGCGCGTTGGTGGTGGGGTGTACGAAGGTGACGACTTCTACAACAGCCTCTTTGCCGACGCCCCCGCGAGCGCGGCCCCCGCGGCGGATCAGGACTGGGAGACCGCTGAGCAGTCGTCCTGGTCCGACCAGGAAGCCACCAGCGCGTACAACCCCTTCCCTGAGCCCGCGCCGGACCCGGCGTGGACCGGCCCCGCCTGGATCAACGGCGAGTGGGTAGAAGACCCCGCCAGTTCGGCTCCAGCGAACCCGGTGGCGGACGTCGAGGACGACGACGCACCTACTGCCGAGATCGAAGCAGTACTGGATTCGGCTCCGGTCGACGAGGAAGAGGAACCGGCGTCCTTCACCGGCCCGTCCCCGTTCGCCCCCGCTCCCGAACCGGCGCCCCAGGTAGCCGAGTTCGCGGACGCAGACGACGACCAGACTGCCGAAATCCCCGCGGTAACCGACGACCTGCAGTCGGCTGAGGAGGGCGTGCAGGAGTACGAGGTTCAAGCTCAAGTAGAGCCTCACCCTCAACCAGAGCCCTGGCCGCAACCCAAACCCCAGCCGGAACCGTGGCCGCAGCCAGAGCCCCACCCAGCACCTTGGCCCGAGCCCACCCCACCCGCCCCCGAGCCGACCCCACACCCCGCCCCCGACCCACACCCCACCCCGGCACCCGATCCGTTCCCCGGCCCGACGCCCGACCCTGCGCCCTTCCCGGACCCCGAGCCCCTTCCGGAGCCGCTGCCCGAGCCCGAGCCCGAGCCGTTCCCGCAGCCCGAGCCGTTCCCGCAGCCTGAGCCGGAGCCGTTCCCGCAGCCCGAGCCGGAACCGATGCCGGAGCCCGAGCCGCAGGCCTTCCCGGAGCCCGAGCCGCAGCAGCCGGAACCGACGCCCGAGCCCGCGCCCGCACCCGAGCAGGCTCCCGCACCGGAGCCGGAGCCCTGGTCCGCGCCGCACGTCGAGCCCGACCAGGTCCCGAGCCCCGAGCCTCAGCCGGGAACCGCTCCCGGGGAGCACGCGGCGGCGCTCGCGGGTGGTTGGGAGATGGTCCCGGGCGCCGGTGGAGCGAGCGACCCGGACGACGACATGCCGACGGGTTTCGTGCCCGTGGTGGACGAGCCGGTGAACGGGGCGGCTCTTGGCGGGATGCTCGTGGCTGGGTTGGGCCTGGTGGGAGGTGGCGGGCCTCGGCTCGTGCCGGAGGCTGGGTCGCTCGAGGAGGCGATGCGGGCCGAGATCGAGCGGCCTCGACCGAAGCCGGAGGAGTCGGCTGCGGTGCGGGCGTTGCACGACTGGTGCCGGGCGCGGACGGCGATTGTGCCGTCGGGGTTCACGATCCAGGTGCAGGTGCTCGACCCGGGTGCGCCGTCGTACCGGTTCGACTTGGAGCCGCCGGACGTGGACGACCCGGATTTCGCCGCCGACAAGCTCAGTGGTCTGCTCGGCGACCTCTGGCTGACCGAAGCGCAAGGTGAGCAAGGCGGCTGGCTGTTCGCGCGGATCGACGCGGCCGGACGGACGCTGCGGATCGACCGGTGGTACGACCAGGTGCCTGACTGGTGGGACAACCCGGTCGAGGAACGCTTCGACCCGAACGAGCTGGTCCGCCGGCTGTACAACCGCGGTGCCGAATGGCAGCCGTCGTACCTGGAGAAGCTGTACACCAACGCGAGATAGCGTTGGCGCCATGCTTCTCAGGATCTTCACCGAACCTCAGCAGGGCGCCTCGTACGACGACCTTCTCGCGGTCGCCCGCAAGACGGAGGAGAACGGGTTCGACGCGTTCTTCCGCTCCGACCACTACCTCGTCATGGGCGACAACGACGGCCTCCCGGGCCCGACCGATTCGTGGATCACGCTGGCCGGCCTGGCCCGTGAGACCAAGCGGATCAAGCTCGGCACGCTGGTCAGCTCCGCGACCTTCCGCAACCCCGGCGTACTGGCGATCTCGGTCGCCCAGGTCGACCAGATGAGCGGCGGCCGCGCCGAACTCGGACTCGGCGCCGGCTGGTACGAAGCCGAGCACAAGGCATACGGCCTCGACTTCCCCGACACCCCAGGCCGCTTCGACCTCCTCACCGAACAGCTCGAACTGATCACCGGCCTCTGGGACACCCCGGTGGGGGAGAAGTACGACTTCCAGGGCGAGCACTACCAGATCAGCGACTCGCCGGCGCTGCCGAAGCCGGTCCAGCAGCCGCACCCGCCGATCATCGTCGGCGGCGCGGGCAAGAAGCGTACGCCGGAGCTCGCCGCGAAGTACGCCGCCGAGTTCAACGCCGGCTTCCGCAGCGTCGAGCTGACCGAGACACTCTTCAAGCGCGTCCAGGCGGCCTGTACGGCGATCGGCCGCGACCCGAAGACGCTCGCGCTGTCCACCGCGCACACCGTGGTGGTCGGCAAGGACGACGCCGAGGTGAAGCAGCGGGCCGAGGCGATCGGGCGCGACGTCGAGGACCTCAAGGCGAACGCCGTCGCGGGGACGCCGGCCGAGGTCGTGGACCGGCTGGGCCGGTTCGCCGCGGTGGGATCGCAGCGTCACTACGTCCAGATCATGGATCTGCAGGACCTCGACCACCTCGACCTGATCGCGGCGGAAGTTCTTCCACAGGTTTCCTGATCGTCCGAAAAGTTGGCTCGATGTCGTGTATCTTGATGTCGAGAGAGTTTTTGGCGGGAGGTTAGGGGAACCTGACCTCCCGGCCGGGCCGGGTGCTCGGCAGGATGGCCATGAGCGAATAGATGCAGTGCGGACACGGACTGGACAGAGGAGCAGGTTGATGGCGAGCGTCGACAGCTTCGGTGCCAAGGGTGCACTCGAGGTCAACGGGCAGTCGTACGAGATCTTCAGGTTGGCGGGCATCGAGGGTGCGGACACGCTGCCGTACTCGCTGAAGGTCCTGCTGGAGAACCTGCTGCGCACCGAGGACGGCGCGAACATCACCGCCGAGCACATCACCAAGCTCGGCAACTGGGACCAGAACGCGGCCCCGGACACCGAGATCCAGTTCACCCCGGCCCGGGTGATCATGCAGGACTTCACCGGCGTCCCGTGCGTGGTCGACCTGGCCACGATGCGCGAGGCGGTCGGCGAGCTCGGCGGTGACCCGACCAAGATCAACCCGCTGGCGCCGGCCGAGCTCGTCATCGACCACTCGGTCATCATCGACGTGTTCGGTACGCCGGACGCGTTCGAGCGCAACGTCGAGTTCGAGTACGGGCGGAACCGCGAGCGGTACCAGTTCCTCCGCTGGGGCCAGACCGCGTTCGACGAGTTCAAGGTCGTCCCGCCGGGCACCGGCATCGTGCACCAGGTGAACATCGAGCACCTCGCCCGTACGGTCATGGTCCGCAACGGCCAGGCGTACCCGGACACCTGCGTCGGCACCGACAGCCACACCACGATGGTGAACGGCCTCGGCGTGCTCGGCTGGGGCGTCGGCGGTATCGAGGCCGAGGCCGCGATGCTCGGCCAGCCGGTGTCGATGCTGATCCCGAAGGTCGTCGGCTTCAGGCTGACCGGGTCGGTCCCGGCCGGCGCGACCGCGACCGACGTGGTGCTGACGATCACCCAGATGCTGCGCAAGCACGGTGTGGTCGGCAAGTTCGTCGAGTTCTACGGCGACGGCGTCGCGGCGGTCCCGCTGGCGAACCGCGCCACGATCGGCAACATGAGCCCGGAGTTCGGCTCCACCTGCGCGATCTTCCCGATCGACGATGTGACGCTGGACTACCTGCGGCTGACCGGCCGGTCCGACGACGACGTCGCGCTGGTCGAGGCGTACGCGAAGGAGCAGGGCCTCTGGCACAACCCGTCCGTCGAACCGCGGTTCTCCGAGTACCTCGAGCTCGACCTGTCGACCGTCGTACCGTCGATCGCCGGCCCGAAGCGGCCGCAGGACCGAGTCGCGCTGAGCGAGGCCAAGGAAGGCTTCCGCGGTGCGCTGACCGACTACGCCACCGAAGAGCTGGATGTGGACCCGTCGGAGACCGGGAGCTTCCCGGCCAGTGACGCGCCGAACGGCCACGGGAACGTCAACGACGAGCCGCACGTGCCGCACGGCAGCGGCAACGGCCGCCCGTCGAAGAAGACCAAGATCAGCATGGACGGCCAGGAGGTCGAGCTCGACCACGGCCACGTCGTGATCGCCTCCATCACCTCCTGCACCAACACCTCGAACCCGTCTGTCATGCTCGCCGCGGCGCTGCTGGCGAAGAACGCGGTCGACAAGGGCCTGGCGTCGAAGCCGTGGGTGAAGACGTCGCTCGCGCCCGGGTCGAAGGTCGTCACCGACTACTACGAGAAGGCCGGCGTCACGCCGTACCTGGAGAAGCTCGGCTTCCACCTGGTCGGCTACGGCTGTACGACGTGCATCGGCAACTCGGGTCCGCTGCCCGAGGCCGTCTCGGCCGGAGTGCAGGAAGCCGACCTCGCTGTTGTGAGTGTGCTGTCCGGCAACCGGAACTTCGAGGGCCGGATCAACCCGGACGTGAAGATGAACTACCTCGCGTCGCCGCCGCTGGTGATCGCGTACGCGCTGGCCGGCACCATGGACTTCGACTTCGAGACCGATGCCCTGGGCAAGGACACCGACGGGAACGACGTGTTCCTGAAGGACATCTGGCCGAGCGCCGACGAGGTCGAGCGGACCATCGCGAGCTCGATCAACAAGGAGATGTTCACCAAGGACTACGCCGACGTGTTCGCCGGTGACGAGCGCTGGCAGTCGCTGCCGACGCCCGAGGGCAAGACGTTCGCGTGGGACAGCGAGTCGACGTACGTCCGGAAGCCTCCGTACTTCGACGGTATGGCGAAGGACCCGTCGCCGGTCACCGACATCGCGGGCGCCCGCGTGCTGGCCAAGCTGGGCGACTCGGTCACCACCGACCACATCTCCCCGGCCGGTTCGATCAAGGCCGACAGCCCCGCGGGTACATACCTCGCGGAGCACGGTGTGGACCGCAAGGACTTCAACTCGTACGGTTCCCGCCGGGGCAACCACGAGGTGATGATCCGCGGCACGTTCGCGAACATCCGGCTGCGCAACCAGATCGCGCCGGGCACCGAGGGCGGCTTCACCCGCGACTTCACCAAGGAGGACGCGCCGGTCACCACGATTTACGACGCGGCGCAGTCGTACGCAGCGGAGAGCACCCCGCTGGTGATCTTGGCAGGCAAGGAGTACGGCTCGGGATCGTCGCGCGACTGGGCCGCGAAGGGTACGGCGCTGCTCGGCGCGAAGGCCGTCATCACCGAGTCCTTCGAGCGGATCCACCGGTCGAACCTGATCGGCATGGGCGTGCTGCCGCTGCAGTACCCGGAGGGTGAGAACGCGGAGTCCCTCGGCCTCACCGGCGAGGAGACCTTCGACATCACCGGCGTCACCGCGCTGAACGACGGCGCGATCCCGCGCACGGTCCACGTCACGGTGACCGCGCCCGACGGCGGCGTGAAGGAGTTCGACGCGGTCGTCCGCATCGACACCCCCGGCGAGGCCGACTACTACCGCAACGGCGGCATCCTGCAGTACGTCCTGCGCTCACTGATCGCCAACTGACGGTCAGTAGCCGCGGGTCACCGGAATTGTCGGTGGCCCGCGGTTTACTGATTTCATGGCCGATCGGGAGTCGCCGCGTGAGGTTGTGCGGGCGGCGTGTGCGACGTACGGCGAGGATGTCGTGGTCGACTGGGCCGTTGCCTTCCTGAGCGGGGCGATCTCGGGCGAGGCGGCGTACGGCGCCGAGTTGCCGAAGCTGGTGGCGATCACCGGGTCGGAGAATCCCGGTGGCTGGAAGGCGCCTGTTGATCCGGGTAACTACTACTGGATCCGGGTGTGGGCCGCTCGCGTGTTCCTGTACGTGTGGCGGGACGACGTGGTCGATGCGCTGCTGGTCGCGGCGCAGGATCCTGCCTGGCGGGTCCGGGAGCACGTCGCCCGGATCACGGCGCAGCGCGAGCTCGGCCAACTCGTCGACGCACTCCTGCCGATGCTCGACCACGAACTGCCAAGAGTCCGTACGGCGGCCGTTCGCGCAGTCGGCGCCGCGGGCGAGTACGAACACGCCGCCGCGATCCGCGCTCTCGCAGACGACCCCGAGCACACCGTCCGCGCCGCCGTAGAACGCGCCCTCAGCACCCTGGAGACCCGCCTTGACCGACCCGTCCGCTGACATCTCCGCGCGGCCTGCGACGTCGGCCGACGGTGCGGCTGTTGGAGAGGTGCATGCGGCGTCGTGGGGTGCCGCCTATGCGCCGCTCTTTACCGAGGACGTTGCGGAGGAAGGGATTGCGAGTCGGCTGACCAGGTGGCATGCGCGGCTCGCGGCTGGTCAAGGGCTGGTGATGCTCGGGTTTGTCGGGGAACGGCCGTTGGCGATGTCGTGGTCTGAGGCGTCGGAGGGTCGCGCCGGATTCGCCGAGATCCACAGCTTCTACACGCACCCCGACGGCTGGGGGAGCGGCGTCTCCGTCGCCCTGATGGACGCCACCCTCCAGCAGCTAAGCGCCGACGGCTACGACAACGTGCACCTCTGGACCCTCCGCGACACCCCGCAGTCCCGCCGCTTCTACACCAAATGCGGCTTCACCGAGACCGGCGCCACCCAAACCCGCGACTTCGGCGACGGCAACCCGCTGCCTCAGGTGGAGTACGAGCTAGTCACCAAGAGCAGCGCGTAGCTTCCCGGCGTACTCTTCCGCCTCGGTGTCGTCGGCGTACTTGGTTCGTGGCCAGAAGAAGCCGCGGAGGCCGTCGCCCTTGGTGCGCGGTACGACGTGGACGTGCAGGTGCGGCACGGACTGGGACACGACGTTGTTGACGGCAACGAACGACCCCTGCGCGTCGAACGCCGTACGGACCGCCGCCGCGACCGAGCGGGCCGCTCCGAACAGCGGCACCGTCAACTCGTCGGACAGCTCGACCAGCGTCGGTACATGCTCCCGCGGCACGATCAGCGTGTGGCCCTTGAACACCGGCCGCACGTCCAGGAACCCGACGACGTCCGGCGTGTCCAGCACGATCTGCGCCGGTGTCGTCCCCGCGATGATGGAGCAGAACAAGCAATCCGCCATTAGCCCAGTTTCTCGTCGATGAAGCACCAGCGCCACGTCTCGCCCGGCTCGAAGCTGCGCATCACCGGGTGTTTGGTCTCGGCATTGTGCTTGCTGGCGTGCTTCATCACCGACGAGTCGCAGCACCCGACGTGACCGCACCCCAGGCACAACCGCAGGTGAACCCACGAACCCCCGTCGGCCAGGCACTCCTCGCAGCCGTCCGGCGTGTTCGGCGCGACCACCACCGGCGCCTGCTCCAGGTGCTCACACGCGCCACCCGTCGTCTTCGGCCGCAGGTCCTCGGAGCGCCCGCCGACGTCGTCGTCCTCGTCGCGATCCAGGATCGACTCCTCGATATCGAGCGCGTTCTGCGCCCGCTGCAGCACCTCGTCGGCGACCAGCCCGGCGTCGCGGATCTTCAGGATGTGCGCGCGCTCGGCCTCGAGCATCGCGATCCGCAGCCGCCGGTACGCCTCGCTCGGCGTCTCGTACTCGGTCTCCGGACGCCCGAGCCGCTCCCACGCAGCCTGCGCCCGCGCTTCACCCCGCTGCCGCAGTACGTCGAGAATCGCGGGCGGGTCCGTCGGCGTCGAGATCTCGTCGAGCTTCGCGATCGCGGCCCGATGAGCTCCCTGCAGTACGGCGGCCTCCTGCAACGCATCCTCCGCCGGATCCGGCCCCGGCAGGCGCAGGCGGCGTACCAGCCAGGGCAGCGTCGAGCCCTGGACGAGCAACGTGCCCGCGGTGACGGCGAGGGCGATGAACACCAGGACTTCACGATGCGGCGTGTTCTCGGGCAGCGTGAAGACCGCGGCCAGCGTGACCACGCCGCGCATCCCGGCCCACGACACCACGATCAAGGCCCGGCGCGACACCGGACCGGGGCGCGAGGGCCCGAGAACGCGGCGGGACAGCATGGTCGTCGGGATGATCCAGATCGGCCGCAGGAGAATCACCGCGACGAATACCGCGACCGTCGTCGTCGCGATCAGCCACGCCGGCAGCGGGCTCTCCCTCAGGTCGTCGAGGATCCACCGGGTCTGCAGCCCGATCAGCAGGAAGACCGTGTTCTCCAGCAGGAACTGGAACGTCCGCCAGTTGGTCCGCTCCGACATCCGCGACTTCGCCGACTGGATGATCGGAGCCTTGTGGCCGAGGAGCAGGCCGGTGACGACCACCGCGAGTACGCCGGACGCGTGGACGTAATGGTTCTCGGCCGCGATGTAGGCGATGAACGGCGCGGTCAGGCTGAGCGTGGTGTCCAGCACCGGATCGGTGAACCGGCGGCGGATCTTGGCCAGCACGATCGTCACGACGATGCCGACCAGCACCCCGCCGGCGGCTGCCCGGAGGAAGTCGAGGCCGACGTGCCACACCGTCGGCGCGACGACAGCGGCAGCGATCGCCGTCCGCAGGCACACCAGCGCGGTCGCGTCGTTCATCAGGCTCTCGCCCTCGAGGATCGTGACGATGCGGCGGGGGAGGCCGACCCGTTTGGCGATCGCGGTCGCGGCGACCGCGTCCGGCGGCGCGACGACGGCGCCGATCGCGAACGCGGCCCAGAACGGCAGCGGTTCCTGACCGATCGACTCGGCCACCTGACCGAGCAGCCACCACGCGACGAGGCCGACGCCCAGCGCGGTGAACGCGACCAGGCCGACCGACAGCAGCCCGATGGACCGCCGGTGCTTGGAGAAGTCGACCAGGCTGGTCTTGATGGCCGCCGAGTAGAGCAGCGGCGGCAGGAAACCGACCAGCACGACCTCGGGCTCGAGCTCGACCCGCGGGATGAACGGCAGGTACGACGCGGCGACCCCGATGACCACCAGCAGCAGAGGGGCCGAGATCCCTATCCGTCGCGCCAGCGCGGCGACCGCCGCGACGACGGCGACGAGGGCCACGACCTCGATCGCGATATGCACGCGCACAGTGTCGCAGCGACCGAGCAGGTTTCGCCCATCGGTTCGCCGACGGCTGAGCCCGGACTCTGGTCAGCCGGAGACCTGTCCTCTAGCGTGTGCGAAGCGAGATCCGTCGATCACTTGGAGTGACTGATGCGTCGTGTGCTTGCTCTGCTCGGTGTGGTGGCACTGCTCGTGTCTCCGGTGGTTCCGGCCGCCGCCTCGAGCACGGTGACGAACGGATGTGTCGCATCGGTCCCAGAGCCTGGTACAACGACGCCCGTACGGATCTGCTACTCGCTGTTCAAACCGGCGACCGCCTCGGCGCAGCACACCGTGCCGCTGATCTTCCACAGCCACGGGTGGGGCGGCAGCCGGACCACGGACCCGGCCGCATTCAAGGCGTGGCTCGACGCGGGCTTCGGCGTACTGAGCTTCGACCAGCGCAGCTTCGGCCAGAGCACCGGCGTCGCGCATGTGATGAACCCTGACTACGAGGGCCGCGACGTGGTGAAGCTCGTCGACCTGGTCGCGGGCCTGGACTGGGTCACGAAGCAACGGCCCGGCGATCCGTTGATCGGAGCTATCGGCGGGTCGTACGGCGGTGGGTACCAGTTCGCCGGCGCCTTCACCGAGCTTCGCGACCGCGGGCGGACCCGGTTCGACGCGCTCGCTCCGGAGATCACCTGGTGGGATCTCAAGCAGAGCCTCGCGCCGCAGGAGGCCGCCCGGACGATGTGGCTGTCGATCCTGTTCGCGGGCGGCGGCACGCATCTGCCGCCCGCGGTGTCGGCCGCCTTCGTGGCGCTGATCGCGACCGGTACCTGGCCGGTGGGGAAGGCCGGGCGCGATCTCGACGCGTTCTTCGCGCACAACGGGCCGGCCTGGCACGTGCAGCAGGGCCGCAAGCTCGACCTCCCGGTGCTGTTCGGGCAGGGCATCTCCGACAACCTGTTCAACCTCAACCAGGGGTTCACGAACTTCGACCGGGCGCTTACCGCGCGGGCCCGGGCCAAGTCGATCTTCGTCGGGTACAACGGCGGTCACACGCTGCCCAGCGTCGTACCGCCCGGCTACGCGACCGCCGGTGACCCGTGCTCGATCGCGCTCGGATCACCCAACTTCTCCAGCCTGTCGATCCGCTTCATGCAGCTGCAGCTCCTGCACAAGTCGACGGGTCTCACCGACTTCGGCACGTACCACCTGTCGACCGCCGACGGTCGTTGCCTCACGCAACGGAACCTGACGCCGAACAAGCGGTACCCGCTCGGCAAGATCGTCGCGCCGACCGGTGTCGGTCTGCCCGTCAACCTGCCGATCGCGAAGGGACCGATCACCATCGCCGGCACACCCACGCTGACGGCCGACGTCTACACGGTCATCCCGCGGTCGGCGGCGTACTTCGCGCTGAGCGTCGGCAAGAACCCGCTGACGGCGAAGGTCGTGCAGAACAACACGATGCCGCTGCGCGAGAAGTACACGGCGCGCGGCGTACGGCGGACGATCGAGCTGCCCGCGATCGCGGTCGACGTCCCGGCCGGCCAGAACCTCTACCTCACGGTCGCCCCCATCGCCGACATGTACGCCGGGCAACGCGGCCCGCTCCCCGGTGTGATGATGCTCAAGAACGGAACCCTCAGCGTTCACCTGGCTCGGTAGCAGCCGTGTCAGAGCTATGGCGGATCCGTGTCAGGCCGGGCCGCGAACCTTCTTGGCATGAGCCAACTCACGCACACCAAGCCCCGTCCGAAGTTCGTCGAGGTCCTCCTTGCCGACAAGCACTCGATCCCGCTGTCCATCGCACTGCACCTGGTGCCCGGCGCTCTGATCGTCGCCGTCTACGCCTTCGTCGCGGCGCCGCTCGTCCGAGCGATCGACTACCCACCGTTCCTCGCCTGGGCGATCGCCTTGGCGGTTGTCCTCTTCCCGCTCCTGCTTGGCCTGGCGTGGCTGGGTAAGCAGGCCACTGGCCGCTACTGCCTCCGTGGCGGTGCCCTCAAGTACATGGACCGCCCGGTCCCGCGCGGGAAGGTCATCGCGCTGATCAGCTTCTGCCTCGTGTGGATGACCGTCGTGTCGCTCTCGCTACTGCCCGTGGACAACTTCCTCTACAACCACGCCTTCACCTGGATCAACTACGCGGGCACCGGCGACAGCGCGACGTCGTACCTGAACGGCTACTCGCAGGAGAAGCTCCTGACCACGCTGCTCATCTGTGGCCCGTTCACCGGCTGGTTCCTGCCGCTCATCGAGGAGTACTACTTCCGCGGGTTCCTGCTGCCCCGCCTGTCGCAGCTGCGCGGATGGGCGCCGTTCTTCAACGTCTTCTTCTTCTCGGTGTACCACTTCTGGGCGCCGTGGACGGTCGTGTCCAAGCTCGTCTTCCTCTACCCCGGCGTCCACCTGGCCTGGAAGAAGCGCGACATCCGGATCTCGATCGGCATGCACCCCGGCTCGGCACTGCTGATGACAGTCGTCGGCGTCATCGCGGTCGCGATGGGACGGACCTCGCTCTAACTCGGCAGTACGACGACAGTTGTGAACCAGGCAAGGCCGCCCAACCAGATCAGTCCGGCGGCGGCCGACCACCAGCTGCGTGCTTTGATCCACCACGGGAGGGCGGCCAGGAGTAGTACGCCACTCCACGGGGCGAGGTGCGGTACGCCGAGGAGCAGGCGCGCCGGGAGTACGTCGTACTCGGACCAGAGCAACGCACCGAACGAGCCGAGGAACAGCAGCCCGAGCACTGGTGGCAGCAGGTTCCAGAGCCGTAGCCGGCGGCGTGCAACAGCGTGGACGATCCAGCCGAGGATCCAGCCCACGACAAGGAGCACGAAGAGCGCCGCCGGCACGATGGGCAGGTAACGACCGTCCGTCGCACCGACCGCGGTCGCCGCGAGCCGACTGGTCAGGTGCAGGTCGCTCGGCTGCACGACTTGGTACGGCGCCTCGCCCTGGCACTGCTCCAGTGATCGACCGGGCTGGTCGAGCCAGGCGGTCACGACGGTACGACCGCACCGACTCGACAGCACGACCGCGTGACCGATGCCGGCGAACTCGACGAACTGCCGGTGCGGCAGACCTGCCGACGCGCTCTCAGCGGTCTGCGCCGGGGTGATCGGGTCCTGGGCGCCTGCGAGGACCAGCGTGGGCTGCGTGAAGCGGACCGGCGCCCGATTGGTGGGGGAGCGGGGGAGTCCGAGTCGCCCGCACACCACGTCGTCCGCCGCGAGCCAGGCGATCACCGGGCGGGCGTGGCGAGCCCCCGTCGTACGGTAGGGGACCTCGTCCTGGCACTGCATCAGCCAGTACTGGCCGAGGTTGTGGCTCACCAGTTCACCGATGCCGACGGCAACCAACGTGTTGAGCGCGCCGTACTTGCCGGCCGCGAGTTGGTGCAGGAGGAGCGGCAGGATCGGGAGCAGGTCGACCTCGTACGCCGCGGAGTGCACGAGGGTGACCAGGTCGTCCCCGGTGAGGCGGTAGGTGCGTGGCTCGTTCGTCACCGGGTTGTGGCCGGGGACCGCCTGCGGGCGCGCGTCGAGTTGGGCGGCCGCCTTCTGCAGGTCGGCGTACGCCTCGTGGCCGAGGCTGGCGCGCAGGCCGTCGTACCCGTTCTGGGCGAAGTCGACGGACGGCGGGCTGAACGAGTCGAGCACGACCGCGTCGACGCCGGCCGGGTCCAGGGTGGCCAGTTGCGCCACCACGCCGGTCGACCAGGACAGGCCGTAGAGCGACCAGTGCTGGTAGCCGAGCGCGACGCGGAGGTCCCGAAGGTCGAGCGCCGCGGCGCGGGCCGTGTAGCCGCGGGGATCCCCACCGGCGCGGCGGAAGTCGTCGAGGCAGGTGCGCATCGCCTCGGCGACGGGGTTCGCCTCGGCGTACGGGTCCTCGGTGCGGGTGAACATGTCCGCGAACCGCTTGTCCGCCTCCTCGCAGTCGAGGTCGGGGGTCGCGCGATCGCCGCCGCGTTGCTCCAGCAGTACGACGTCGCGGTCGCTGACCAGGCTGGAGAAGAAGTAGGCGAGCTGGATCGTGCCCGAGCCGGGTCCACCGCCCATGAAGACGAGCGGCGGCTTCTTCGCTGCGGTGTCGCGCGCCGGTACGACGACGTACGGGATCTTGATCGTGCGCGTGGTCGGGACGTCACGGTTCTCGGGGACTTCGAGGCGACCGCAGCGGGCGTCCGACGGCACCTGGACGAGACAGTCCTCTGTCGGCAGTGCAGCCGGTGTCGGTGGTGTGAGTAGTGCGAGTAGTGCCGCGACCGCCCCCAGTCCGCGCACTTGAGTTATCTGACCTTGTCGAGGTGGGTTTTGTACACGGTCAGGAACGGCTCTTCGGTGGACACGGCCTGCACGAGCCAGTCGCAGGTCTCCCGGGCGGTCGCGATCACGTCCGGCGGGTACGCGTACTTCACCTGGTGCTCGGCGAACTCGTCCTCGTCGTCGATGAAGACGGTGCCGTCGCGGCGCTTGATCACGTCCAGGTCGAGGTCGATCATCGTCAGCACGTCCTCGGAGAACTCGACCGGCGTGGTGATGTCCGCATAGATCTCGGTATGCCGCGGCTCGTCGTTGAAGATCGCGGTGAACCACTTGTCCCGCGGGAACAGCTGCACATGCGCCTGCTCCTGGGTCACCACCGGCTCGTCCCCGCGCTGCGACACGGACCCAGCCGGGGCGCCCAGCCAGACGCCGTACTGGTCCTCGCCCAGGTACCGCATCCACTGATGCCAGTGCAGCTTCTCGTCGAATTTGCGATAGACGACTCGCACATCACGCATGACCCCCAACCTATCGGCCGACGGGTCAGCGGCGCTTGATCTGGGCGGTGATCGTGGGGTCCTTGATCGCGGTGTCGTTCGCGAGCAGGAACGCCTTGCTGAGCACCAGGCTGAGGACAGGGTCGTCGTCGAAGGGGAGGAACAGCTTCTGCGCCTGGCCGTCGCGGGCGGCGACGATGCAGAGGTACTGGTCGTTCGGTGACATCAGGATGTTGCCGCTGCCCAGATGGATGCGGTACGTCCGGAGATCCCCGCGCACCGAGAGGTAGCGGTCGTCGAACTCGCACCGGTCGGCGATGGCCAGCCGCGGCACGAGTTGTTCGAGCACCTCGCGACGGATCTCGCCGGCCGCGGACAGCTCGCCGAAGCCGAACGTGTGCCAGTACGTCTCGAAGCGGCGCTCGGTCCCGCGGTCGAGCCATTCCGGATCAGCACCGATCGACGTGACGCCGACGAACAGGTCGACATCGCGCAGCGCCTCGGTCAGGACGAGCGGTGGTACGTCGGCCACCTCGATCGAGTCAGAGGTCCGTACGTCGACGAACCGCACCTGATCGCTGGTGCAGTACGGATAGAGATCGGTCGCACCCGGCTCCAGGTCGTGGATCGGGTCGAAGTAGAACTCGGCGCGGATGCCGGCCGCGTCGAAGGTACGGCGGGCAACGCCGTGGTCGATGCCGTCGTCCCACCACGCGACCGCGACCGGCGCCCAGCCCCGCCCCTTCATCAACGCGCGGGCCTGCACCTGCCCGAACACGTGACCTGCGAAGCGGTTCGAGTACACGCGAGTCTGTTCCTCGGCGGGCGTGAGGACGTAGAGCTCCCGGAACGCCTGCTTGAACGGCTGAACGATCTGCTGCTCCACCAAATGCCGTCGCCAGGCGCGTACGTCGTCTGCGGTCGCGTGGATCGGGTGCCAGAGCCGTACCTCCGCATCCGGCGGAATCTCGGCCTGCTGACCCGAACTCGTGACCACGGTCGTGGCGTCGAGCGGAATCCCGACGACGTCCGGTCCGTCCGGGGCGCTGAAGCCCCAGACCAGCGTGCGGGTCATCCGGCCGGTGATCGGATGGTCCAGGTACCAGGCGCGCCAGTCGTCGAGCGGCCAGCGGCGGTCCGCGGCCATCAGGCCGTCCAGGCGCACCCGCTCGCCGGCGATCGTCTTCCGGATCGCCTTGAGGTCGTTGCGGATCGCCGCGAGCGCTTCGGCGTCGGCCTGCTTCACGTCCGGCGGCATCGACTTGCGGGGCGTCTGCTTCTCGTCGACGTACAGAAGTGCTGCGGTCCTTCCGTCCACCACGACCTCGGCGGATCCCCGCGACAGCGGTACTCGGCGCTTGCCGTCGGCGTCGAGGTCATGGGTTTCGACGGCGCGTTCCAGCAGTTGGTCGCGGGTCAGTCCCTGCGCGGAAGCTAGCGCGTCGATGGCCTTGCGCACCTGCCTCAGCAGCGTCCCGTGCCGCACGGAACGCTCGAGCGCGAGCAACTCGGTGATCGACGACGGCCCGCCGATGTCGGCCATCGCCTGCGCCGACGAGTTGGCGAGCCGGAGGCTCCGGGGCGTGCCGAACTGGCCCCCGATCACGGTCACGGTCTTGATCGCGAGCCGCCGGAGCTGCGGCAACAGCGTCGAATCCCGCAGTACGCCGGCGATCGCGACAACTCCACACAGAAAGGACTCGTTGGCCGCGGTGACGTAGTGCGTGATGGTGTAATTGGGGTGCGGTTCCGTGTCGGCGGCGTCGAGAGCCGCGTCGAGGAGGGCGCCGATCAGGGCCGCAGGCGTGGACAGGACGCCGGTGACGCGCTCGGCCTCGGTGAGCCACTTCTTCGAGGGCTTGCCCTGGGAAGGAAACGCCGCGAGGAGATCGAGGGCCGCCGCACGCGCTTCGGCCGGTTCGTCCGCAGCCTCGAACGCACTGCGCAGGCGAGGGCCGATGTCGTCGCTCTCGTCGATCAGGTCGACGCGCAGCCCCTCCTCAGGGCCTACGAGCTTCCGCAGCCTGGTCGCCGTCGCCGCGTCCTGAGCGTGCTCGGCCGCACGTCCGATCAGTGGTCTCAAGGGTTCCTGCTCCGCGTCGGGCAGCGCGGCGTACGCGTGTTCGATCTGGCGGCTCACCGCGCGGAGAGCTTCGCTGCTCCACCACGCCTGGGACTGCTCGAACTGCCCGATGCGCGGGGTCAGCAACCGCTCGATGTGCTCCGGCGACAGCTGGAGGCGCTTCCGCGCGATCACCGACAACAGTTGGGCGCAGTGATAACTGTCGACCCGCTCCGAGACGATCAGGATGCACTCCAGCCGCAGCGGTTCCGCGGCCTGCAGGATCACCTGGACCTCAGGCATTGCCCGAGCGTCTGCGTCAGCGGTCCACGACCGGCTACGAAGGGCCTTCAGCGCCGCAGCCACCAGCGTGGCGGCCTCACCATCGGCTGCCATGCTCAGCCGCCGACCAGCTGGACCAGGCGGACGAAGCGGATATCGGAGTCCGCGGTCAACTCGAGCTCCTCGTCGAGCTCGGTCACCTGCCGGTCGTCGACCAGCACGAAGAACCCGTTGCGCCCGAACGCCTCGATCGCCCGATCGGCCTGCCGCTCCCAGTCGGGCTGCAGCTGCTTCGCCACTTCCTCCCGGACACGCGTCACGATCAGGTCGCGCAGCGTGATCCTGCTCGAAACCAGCTCCAGCAGCGTCGTCGTACCGACCTGCCCTGCCCCCGACACCTCGACGATCTTCACCGTGATCCCCACCGGCGCAGCATAGTCAGCCGCAAGCCCAGCGAGGAGCCCGACGACCCTGCAACTTGCTGCAACTTTGCTCTGAGGAGTGGACCGATCGCGGAATGCGACGGAGCATGGTGGGGTGCCGGCCCAGAGGTCGTCATCGTGACCGGCTCTCGTTGGTTCAGGGGGGCTCCTAGCCGACGGGAGCCGGTTGCCGCCCTCAGCGACCCAGCGCGCGGATCTGCTCGAGGTACGGCTTGTACGCCGTGACGAACGGTTCTGCCGTGGTGATGGTGGCGGCGAGGTGGTCGCAGGTCGCTCGAGCGGTGGCGATCACCTGGGGCGGGTAGTTGTAGCGGACCTGGTGTTCGTGGAACTCGTCCTCGTCCATCACATGCACGGTGCCGTCGCGGAGCAGGCGGATGTCGAGGTCGAGGTCGACGGCGGTGACCGAGTCGACGCCGAACTCGGCCGGCATCGTGATGTCGCAGTAGATCGCGGTCTGATGCGGCTCGTCGTTGAACAGCGCGCTCCACCACTGGCCGCGCGGGAACAGCCGGACCCGGTGGTGGTCGATCGTGGTCCAGCTGCCGTCGGCGCGCTGCCCGCGGGTACCAGGAGCGGAGCCGACCCACAGGCCGTGCTCGTCCTCGCCGAGCCGGACCGCCTCGACCAGCCGATGCGGCTGCCCGTCGTACTTCCGGAACAGGGTCCTCACCATCTCCACACCGATCACCCTAAGTGAGACCTACCACACCTCCGAACAGGGCACACCCGGCCGGCGTCTTGGAATATGGGAGCATTGGACGACGACCCGCGGGAGGAGCTCGATGCGCGTGCTGGAGACGGTGGAGGGTCCGGCGGACCTCAAGAAGCTGACCGATCAACAGCTGACCGATCTGGCGACCGAGATCCGGGACGTGCTGGTCGAGACGGTGACCCGCACCGGGGGTCACCTCGGCCCGAACCTCGGCATGGTCGAGATCACCCTGGCGATGCACCGGGTGTTCGACTCCCCGCGGGACCGGCTCCTGTTCGACATCGGCCACCAGGCGTACGTGCACAAGCTCGTCACCGGCCGGGCGCAGGAGTTCGGCACGCTCCGTCAGCAGGGCGGCCTGTCCGGGTACCCGAGCCAGGCCGAGTCCGAGCACGACGTGATCGAGAACTGCCACGCCTCGACGGCTTTGTCGTACGCCGACGGCCTGGCCAAGGCGTACCGGGTGCGCGGCGAGGACCGGCACGTGGTCGCGGTGATCGGCGACGGCGCGCTCACCGGCGGCATGGCCTGGGAGGCGCTGAACAACATCGCCGCCGCCAAGGACCTCAACCTCGTCATCATCGTCAACGACAACGGCCGGTCGTACAGCCCGACCGTCGGCGGCCTCGCGACCCACCTGACCAGCCTGCGCACCAACCCGCGGTACGAGAAGATCCTCGACCTGATCAAGAAGAACCTCGGCCGGACGCCGTACGTCGGCCCGCCGATGTACGAGGTGCTGCACGGCGTCAAGAAGGGCCTGAAGGACATGCTCGCCCCGCAGGGCATGTTCGAGGACCTCGGCCTCAAGTACGTCGGTCCCGTCGACGGTCACGACCGGCAGGCGCTCGAGGACGCGCTCCGCAACGCGAAGGCGTTCGGCGGACCGGTGATCGTGCACGCGGTGACCAAGAAGGGCTTCGGGTACGCCGCCGCCGAGCAGGACGAGGAGGACAACCTCCACCAGATCCGCCCGGTCAACAAGCCGCGCGGCTGGACGGACGTGTTCTCCGACGAGCTGATCAAGATCGGCCACCGGCGGCCGGACGTGGTGGCGATCACCGCGGCGATGCTGCACCCGACCGGGCTCGCGCCGTTCGCGGAGGAGTTCCCGGACCGGATCTTCGACGTCGGGATCGCCGAGCAGCACGCGGTGACCAGCGCCGCCGGCCTCGCGATGGGCGGCCTGCACCCGGTCGTCGGGCTCTACTCGACGTTCCTCAACCGTGCCTTCGACCAGCTGCTGCTGGACGTCGCACTGCACAAGTGCGGCGTGACGTTCGTCCTCGACCGTGCGGGTGTCACTGGTGATGACGGCCCGACCCACAACGGCATCTACGACATGTCGCTGGCCAACCTCGTCCCCGGACTGCGCCTCGCCGCGCCGCGGGACGGCAAGCGGGTCCAGGAGCTCCTGAACGAGGCCGTCGAGGTCGACGACGCCCCGACCGTACTGCGGTACGCGAAGGGCGAGGTGTTCCCGGACATCGAGGCGATCGACCACGTCGGGCAGATCGACGTACTCCACCGATCCGGCAAGGACGTGCTGCTGGTCGGCATCGGAGCGATGGCGGCGACCGCGATGGATGTCGCGCAGCGCCTGGAGGCGCACGGTTTCGGCGTCACCGTGGTCGACCCGCGCTGGGTGAAGCCGGTGAACCCGCAGCTGGTCGAGCTGGCCAAGGACTTCGAGCTGGTCGCCACGATCGAGGACAACGGCCGCGCGGGCGGCTGCGGCACGATGATCGCCCAGGCCCTCCGTGACGCCGGCGTCGAGACACCGTTCCGCGACTTCGGCGTGCCGCAGGAGTTCCTCGAGCACGCCAAGCGCGCCGCCGTACTGCAGGCGATCGGGCTCACCGGCCAGGAGGTGGCCCGGGAGATCACCGAGCAGCTCACACAGCACGCGGAAGCTCTCAGCGAGCCGGACACCGCCGGCGACCGCCCGGGTACGTAGCAGGGGACCGTGGCTGAGGCAGGGCGACACAGCCGCCACGCGGCCGCGCGCCGGCGATCGCGCGTCTGGCCGGTCCTGCTGTCGCTCGTCCTGGTAGCGGTCGCGGTGGCCGGTGGTCTTGCCCTGCACCGTTCGAGCCAGACCGACGGTCGCGCTGCCGACGCCGCCACCAGTACGCCGACGGTCGACCAGGCCGCGCGGTCCGCGGCCGTGGACCAGGTGCTGCAGCGCCGCTCGCAGGCCGTCCTGGCCGGCAACGAGCAGGCGTTCCTCGCCGACGTCGACCCCGGCAACAAGCGGCTCGTCACGAGCCAGCGCACCCTGTTCACGAACCTCCGCCAGTTCGGTTTCGCGAAGCTGACCTACCAGCAGCTGGCCCAGCAGTACGACGATACGATCGCCCAGAAGCACGGTCCGTCGACGTACCTCGTGGCCGTCGCGATGACGTACCAGATCCGCGGCATCGACCTGGTCCCGGTCCGCGCGATGCTCGGCTACACCTTCACGCAGCGGCCGAACGGCACCTGGATGCTGGTCTCCGACTCCGACCTGGACAAGCGCCTGCCGCGCGGATCCCACCAGGAGGCGTGGGACATGAGCGCGGTCCTCGTGAAGCGCGCCGCACGCGTTCTCGTGGTCGTCGAGAAGGGCCAGGACGCCCTCGCGGACAAGTTCGTCACGATGTCGCTCAGTGCGGTGAAGGCAGTCTCGAAGAGTTGGCCAGGCGGCTGGAACGGCTCCGGCGTGGTGATCGCGCTCGACGACAAGATGGTCCGCGGCGCCGACTACACGCAGCCGAAGAACGCCGAGGACGCGCTCGCGATGGCGACCTGGGTGTACCGCACGCTGCCCGGCGAGGTCACCGGCGAGGGGCAGCGCGCCGACTCGTACGTCGTCGTGAACCCGCACAACCGGAACAAGGTCGACGCCCGCACGCTGGCCCACGAGTTCACCCACGTCGCCACCGCGCCGTACGGCCCGTACGCGCCACGGTGGCTCGTCGAGGGCGCCGCGACGTACGTCGAGTTCCTGCCGATGGACGGGCAGAAGGACCTGGCGATCACGCAGTACCGGCTGGACGTGCGGACGAAGTACCTCGCGAAGGCGAAGAGCCTGCCCGCCGACGCCACGTTCTTCGACCAGGCCGACAGCTCGTACCCGTTGTCCTGGCTCGCGCTCGACTACCTGTTCACGCGGTTCGGCGGCGTCGAGGTCGGCACGCTGTACCGCGAGCTGGCCTCGCTCGGATCGACCCAGAAGGAACGTGACCGGATCATGCTCGAGCACGTCGGGATGACCGAGGCGGGACTTTTCCGCGCGCTCAAGGCCGCAGCGGCAGCGTAAAGCGGCGAGCGTCGAGTAGGGTAGCCCGGCTGCAACGATCGGGTACTCGGAGGAGAACGACCCGAAGTGAGTGCGACGACGCCCAATGACGGGCTGCCTGCCGGTCCCCGCCGCTGGTTAGGACTGGTGCTGGCGGTTGCCCTGGTGTCGGGCGGCGTCGTCTACACCGTTGAACAGCGCGAGCAGGACGCCCGTGAGCGGACCGTCGCCACGCAGACCGCCTCGCCGACGCCTGCACCGCCGAAGGCCACGAAGCCGTCCCGGATCGCCGCCGCGGTCGCCGCCCGGCGGGTCGCGATCGACACCATCCTGCTCCGCCGCGCCCAGGCCGTGCAGACCGGCAACGAGGCGCAGTTCTTGGCCAACGTCGACCCGGCCAACAAGAAGCTCCGCGCCGCGCAGAAGATCCTGTTCGCGAACCTGGTCGAGATCGGCTTCACCGAACTCGGCTACAGCCAGGCCGAGGAGCGCTTCAACCCGGACATCCTCAAGGCGCACGGCGGTACGACGTACCTGGTCCGGATCCTGATGCGGTACCAGATTCCCAAGGTCGACTTCACGCCGGTGACGACCGAGCTCGGCTACACGTTCATCGCCCGCGGCGGCCGCTGGCTGCTCACCGCGGACGACGAACTCGACGACGACCTCGGGCCGGGCGCGCATCGCGAGGCCTGGGACCTCGGCCGGATCGAGGTGCAACGCGGTCCGCGCGTCCTCGTCGTCGTGGAGAAGGGCGACACGACCCGCGGCCGGGCGATCGCCACCGAGGCGGCCGAGGGGCTGCACGAGGTCGCGACGTACTGGCCGTTGAAGTGGACCGGCGCGGTGTTCGTGATCGCGCTCGACGAGACCGAGGTCCGCGACGCCAAGTTCGCCGACGAGGACATCGAGTCCGCGGCGAGCACCGGTACGGCGTTCTCCTCGCTGCCCGGTCAGGACACCGCCGACGGCACGGTCGCCGGCGGGTACGTCGTGATCAACCCGAACGAGCGCGACCGCGTCGACGAGATCCTGCTGTCGCACGAGATCACCCACGTCGCGACCGCGCACCTCGGCGGGTACGAGCCGCTGTGGCTGGCCGAAGGCGCCGCGGAGTACGTGTCCTGGCGCGGGATCGAGGCCGTCAGCGGACCGGGCGAGGTCGGCAAGTGGGAGCAGGAGGTCATCGACGACGCCATACCGCAGCTGACCGCGTTGCCGAGCGACCTGGGCTTCTACCAGAACTCCGCCGACGTGTACGGCGTCAGCTGGCTGGCGGTCCGCCTTCTCGTGCAGCGGATCGGACTCGGCCAGGTCGAGGAACTGTACGAGGACATGGCGCGCAACGGCACCGACCAGGCGTCCCGCGACCGCATCCTGCTGAGTCGCACCGGGCTCACCGAGGCGACGTTGTGGACGTCACTCACGACATACCGACCCCAACGCTGAGTGGCGGTTTGACCTCGCGCTGTCAGAGGAGCAATCTCGAATGGGTTCCGTCCGCGTCTTTCAATAAGACACAGTCGAGGAGGCGTAATGAGTCTTGTGCGGAAGAAGACGATCGAGCAGTCGATCGCCGACACCGACGAGCCGGAGTACCAGCTGAAGAAACGCCTCACCGCGGTCGATCTGACCGTCTTCGGCATCGGCGTCATCATCGGTGCCGGCATCTTCACCCTGACCGGCCGCGCGGCCAAGCTGTACGCCGGTCCGGGGATCGCACTGTCCTTCGTGCTGGCCGCCGTCTGCTGCGCGCTGGCCGCACTGTGCTACGCCGAGTTCTCGTCCACCGTGCCGGTGTCGGGTTCGGCGTACACGTTCTCGTACTTCTCGCTCGGTGAGATCTTCGCCTGGATCATCGGCTGGGACCTGCTGCTCGAGTTGATGCTCGGGGCAAGCGTCGTGGCGCAGGGCTGGTCGACGTACGCCGCCTTGTTCCTCGACCAGATCGGGTTGGGCTGGCCGTCGTCGATCGGACCGGACAGCAACGTCAACGTGCTGGCGATGCTGCTGGTCCTGGTGCTGGCGACACTCGCGACCATCGGCATCAAGGAGTCGCTGCGCGTCAACCTGGTGCTGGTCGCGATCAAGCTGTTCGTGGTGCTGTTCGTGATCATCGCCGGCCTGTTCTACATCAAGGGCTCGAACCTGACGCCGTTCATCCCGCCGAGTGTCGAGACTCCGGACGCGGGGGTCACCATCACCACGCCGCTGTTCCAGGCGCTGTTCGGGTTCACGCCGTCGACGTTCGGCGTGATGGGCCTGGTGTCGGGCGCCTCGCTGGTGTTCTTCGCGTTCATCGGGTTCGACGTGGTCGCGACCACGGCCGAGGAGGCCAAGAACCCGCAGCGCGACCTGCCGCGCGGCATCATCGGCTCGCTGGCCATCTGCACGGTCCTCTACGTGCTGGTCTGCATCGTCATCACCGGCATGGTGAAGTACACCGACATCAGCGGTGAGGCCGCGCTCGCGGAGGCGTTCCGCTCCGTCGGCCGCGGTGGCTTCGCGACACTCATCTCGGCCGGTGCGGTCGCCGGTCTGACCACCGTCGTACTGACCCTGATGATCGGCGCCGCGCGCGTCGTGTTCGCGATGAGCCGCGACCACCTGATGCCCCGGCAGCTCGGCAAGACGCACCCGAAGTGGGGTACGCCGTACCGCCTGACGATCGGCATCGGCGTGGTCGTCGCGATCGTGGCCGGGGTGACCCCGATCGGCAAGCTCGAGGAGATGGTGAACATCGGCACGCTGGCCGCGTTCACCCTGGTGTCGATCGCGGTGCCGCTGCTGCGCAAGAGCCGCCCCGACATCCAGCGCTCGTTCCGGGTGCCGGGCAGCCCGGTGGTCCCGATCCTGGCGGCGCTGATCTGCCTGTACCTGATGCTGAACCTGTCGCTGGAGACCTGGCTGCGGTTCGCGATCTGGATGGTGCTCGGCTTCGTCATCTACGGCCTGTACGGCTACCGGAAGAGCCGCGTCGGCCTGGAGCAGAGCACGGGCGAAGTCCAGAAGGCCTGATTCTGGTCCCCGGGACGGTCGGCTGCGGTTAGGATCAGCCGACCGTCCGAGGGGGACACCAATGAATCACCCGAAACGCCTGTACGCAGGCGTTGCCGCGCTGGCGCTCACCGCGTCCGGCGCGGTTGTCGCTGTCCGGGCCTGGCGCGGCGACGCTGCATCCGGCACCAGCGTGCTCGCCGTGCGGGCGACGACGCCCAGTACGACGCCTGGACAGCTCACCGCTTCGCAGAAGGCCGCCCGCAAGAAGGCGCTGGACGTGATCCTGGCCCGACGGTCGGATGCCGTGCTCAAGGGCGATCTGAAGGGGTTCCTGGCCTCGATCGACCCGAAGCAGACCGAGCTTGTCGCGCGGCAGCGGATGCTGTTCACGAACCTGCGGAAGTTCGGGTTCAGCACGCTGCAGTACTTCACCGCCGACGGGTTCGATGCGGTGCCGGCCCTGGTCGAGAAGTTCGGGGCGACGGCGTTCTCGACGCGGGTGATGATGCGGTACCAGATCTCCGGGCTGGATCCGCGGCCCGTGCAGACCGATCTCGGGTACACCTTCGCGCCGCGGGTCGGGTCCTGGGTGCTCGTCGACGATACCGGGATCGACGAGTTGCTGACCGAGGCCGGGCACCGCCAGCCGTGGGACTTCGACGAGGTCCAGGTGGTACGGCGGGGCACGGTCGTCGTGGTCGTCGACAAGCGCGAGGCGAGCCTCGGCACGAAGGTCGCGAAGGTCGCGGAGAAGGCCGTGACGTCGGTCCGCAAGCACTGGAAGCGTCCGTGGAACGGGGCGGTGCTGGTCGTGGCGATGCCGCAGGAGCGGGTGATGTCGACGCTCTGGACCGCCGGCAGCGGCGACGGCTGGACGATCGCGGCGAAGGCCGTGACGCTGTTCGAGGGGGAGCAGCTGGGCAAGCCGATCGGGCGTCCGATCGGTAGTCGGATCGTCGTGAACCCGGCGTTTCGCAAGAAGCTCGACAAGGATCTGCTCGTGCACGAGATGACGCATGTGGCGACGGCGACCCTGGGCCTCAACGCCCCGATCTGGGCGGTCGAAGGCCTCGCGGAGTATGTTCGTTGCCGGTCGATCGAGGACGATCCGCACTGGTCGGTCGACCCGTACCGCAAGCGCGTCCGGACGAAGTACCTGTCCAACCTGAAGGCGCTCCCCAGCTACACCGTCTTCGCCGACGACGCCGACCAGGCCTACGGAACCAGCTGGTGGATCGTCGAATACCTGGCCGACAAACTAGGCGAAAAGAAACTCGCCACCCTCTACGTCGACCTAGCCCAACACGGCGAGGCGGTCCTGAAAAAGGACACCGGCCTGACGGCAGCCCAGATAGTCGCAGGAGCCAAGAAGTTCAAGGGATAGAAGCCCCCGCCCCTCGCCTCGGTCGGGGCGGGGTGGGGTTTGTGCTGGGGGCCGGACCGGGCTTCCGGCTCCGGACCGACCCCCAGCGGATCAGGTGAGGCCGGCGACGCCCTTGGGGAGGAAGCGGGTGCCGTTGACCTTCTCTGCGATTCCGGAGCGGTCGAGGTACGGGGTGATGCCGCCGAGGTGGAAGGGCCAGCCGGCGCCGAGGAGGAGGCAGAGGTCGATGTCCTGGGCCTCGGCCACCACGCCTTCGTCGAGCATGATCTTGATTTCTTCGGCGAGGGCGGTGAGGACGCGGGTGCGCAGTTCGTCGGCGGTGGACGGCTTGTCGCCGACCGCCACCAGGGCCTCGACCTCCGGGTCCACGACCGGCTTGCCCTCCGGCCAGATGTAGAACGAGCTCTTGCCCGCGGCGACGACCTTCGCCAGGTTCTCCGACACTGCGAACCGCTCCGGGTACGCCCGGTTCATCGTCTCCGCGACGTGCAGGGCGACCGGCAGTCCGACCAGCTGGAGCAGGACGAACGGAGGCATGGGGAGGCCGAGAGCGGAGAGGGCACGATCAGCTTCCGGGATCGGCGTACCTTCGTCCACCGCCGCGCTGACCTCACCGAGGAAGCGGGTCAGCAGCCGGTTGACGACGAACGCCGGCGCGTCCTTGACGAGCACGCAGGACTTCTTCAGCTTCTTGCCGACCGCGAACGCCGTCGCGAGCGTCGCGTCGTCGGTGCGGTCCGCGCGGATGATCTCCAGCAGCGGCAGCACCGCGACCGGGTTGAAGAAGTGGAACCCGACGACCCGCTCCGGGTGCTCCAGATCCGCCGCCATCTCCGTCACCGACAACGACGACGTGTTGGTGGCCAGGATCGCGTCCGGCCGGATGATCTTCTCCAGGTCGGCGAAGATCGTCTTCTTCAGCTGCAGCTCCTCGAACACGGCCTCGATCACGAAGTCCGCGTCCGCGAACACTGAGCGGTCGACCGACCCGGTGACCAGTGCCTTCAGCTGGTTTGCCTTGTCCTGGCGCAGACGGCCCTTCGCGAGCAGCTTGTCGATCTCCCCGTGCACGTACCCGACGCCGCGGTCCACGCGCTCCTGGTCGAGGTCCGTCAGGACGACGGGAACCTCGAGCCGCCGCGCGAACAGCAGCGCCAGCTGACCCGCCATCAGACCCGCGCCGACGACACCGACCTTCGAGACCGGCCGCGCCAGCGACTTGTCCGGCGCGCCGGCCGGCCGCTTGGCCCGCTTGTTCACCAGGTCGAATGCGTAGAGGCCGCTGCGCAGCTCCTCGCTCATGATCAGGTCGGCGAGCGCCTCGTCCTCGGCCGCGAAACCACGGTCCCGGTCGTTGTCGCGAGCGGCCGCGATCAGGTCCAGCGCCCGGTACGGCGCCGGCGCCGCGCCACTGACCTTGAGATCGGCAAAGGCCTTGCCCCGGGCAACCGCCGCGTCCCACGCATCTCCACGGTCGATCGAAGCGCGCTCAACAGCCACGGAGCCCGTCAGGACCTTCGAGGCCCAGATCAGCGACTGCTCGAGGAAGTCCGCCGACTCCAGCAGTACGTCGCCGATGGCGAGCTTCACCGCCTCCGGCCCGCTGAGCATCTTGTTCTGGTTCAGGGCGTTCTCGACGACGACCTTCACCGCGTTGTCGGCGCCGATCAGGTTCGGCAGCAGGAAGTTGCCGCCCCAGCCCGGGATCAGGCCGAGGAAGACCTCGGGCGTCGACAGCATGCCCGCGGCCACCGACACGGTCCGGTAGGTGGCGTGCAGCGCGACCTCGAGCCCGCCGCCGAGCGCGACGCCGTTCACGAACGCGAACGACGGCTTGCCGCCGTCGACCAGCTTCCGCATCACGCCGTGCCCGATCTTGCCGAGCGCCAGCGCCTGCTCCCGGTCGGTCAGCTTCGGTACGCCGGTCAGGTCCGCGCCCGCGGCCAGGATGAACGGCTTGCCGGTGACACCGATCGCGACGATCTCGTCCCGCGCCAGCGCGGCGTCGATGGCCGCGTTCAGCGAGCCCAGGCCTTTCGGCCCGAAGGTGTTCGGCTTGGTGTGGTCGTGCCCGTTGTCCAGCGTGATGAGCGCCATCGTGCCGGCCTTGTTCGGCAGTACGACGTCCCGCGAGTGGGCCAGCGTGACGACCTCGTCGGTCGAGAGCGCCGACGCGCTGTCGATCAGTTCCTGCAGGCTCACTTCTGACCCTCCCAGTTCGGGTTCTCCCAGATGACCGTTCCACCCATGCCGAGGCCGACGCACATCGTCGTCAGGCCGTAGCGGACCTCGGGCTTGAGCTCGAACTGCTTGGCCAGCTGGGTCATCAGCCGGATGCCGGACGAGGCCAGCGGGTGACCGTAGGCGATCGCACCGCCGTACGGGTTGACCCGCGGGTCGTCGTCGGCGATGCCGTAGTGCTCCAGGAACGCCAGCACCTGGACCGCGAACGCCTCGTTGACCTCGAAGGCCTGGATGTCGTCGATGGTCAGGCCGGCCAGCTTCAGCGCCTTCTCGGTCGCCGGTACCGGCCCGAAGCCCATCACCTCGGGCTCGACGCCGACGAAACCGTAGGAGACCAGCTTCATCTTCGGCTTCAGGCCGAGCTCCTCGGCGGCCTCGGCCGACGTGATCAGCGCGGCGGTCGCGCCGTCGTTGATCCCCGCGGAGTTGCCTGCCGTGACCCGGCCGTGCGGACGGAACGGGGTCTTCAGCTTGGCCAGGTCCTCCATCGTTGTGCCCGGGCGCATCGGCTCGTCGGTGGTGGCGTAGCCCCAGCCGAGCTCGGCCGAACGCGTGGCGATCGGCACCAGGTCGGGCTGGATCAGGTCGTTCGCGTAGGCCTTCGCGGCGCGCTCCTGGGAGGCGACCGCGAACGCGTCGGCGCGCTCCTTGGTGATCGACGGGAACCGATCGTGGAGGTTCTCCGCGGTCGACCCCATCACCAGGGCCGAGGTGTCGACCAGCTTCTCGGAGATGATCCGCGGGTTCGGGTCCACACCCTCGCCCATCGGGTGCCGGCCCATGTGCTCGACACCGCCGGCCACGACCACGTCGTATGCGCCGAACGCGATCCCGGCGGCGGTGGTGGTGACGGCGGTCATCGCGCCGGCGCACATCCGGTCGATCGCGTAGCCGGGCGTGGTGTTCGGCAGGCCGGCCAGCAGCGCGGCGGTCCGGCCGATGGTCAGGCCCTGGTCGCCGATCTGGGTGGTGGCCGCGATCGCGACCTCGTCCACACGTTCCGGGGGGAGACCCGGGTTCCGCCGCAGCAGCTCCCGGATGCACTTGATCACCAGGTCGTCGGCGCGGGTCTCGGCGTACTGGCCCTTGGCCTTGCCGAACGGGGTGCGAACGCCGTCGACGTACACGACATCGCGGATCTCACGGGGCACGAGGGCCCTCCTTGGGGGTCGGGAAAGCTACCCCGATGCTACCCGTCGGTAACAGAACCGCCAAAGTACCCACGCCTGTGCGTCGGCTCACAAAGCTGTTACCCGTGGCAATGCGGCGCGAATGGGCGCATGCTGGTCTCCAAGGTCCGCGTTACTGGAGTTGTTCCATGAACAATCTTGATCTGTCCGTGCCGGTCCTGAGCCGGGGGAAGCATCGCAGCCCGCGTAAGGGCGCCTGCTTCATGGAGTTCGCGTCCTACCTGGCCGGTGAGCCGTGGTCGGACCATCCGTCCTGCACGCATGCGCTGCTGGCCGGCGTCGCGCGCGACGTCAACGACTGCACGACCGACTCCGGCCGGTCCCGGCTGGCTCCGTTGATCCCGTCGGTGATCGGCCTGACCCCGGATGACCCGCACGTCGTACCGCGGGTGACCGCGCGCTGCATCCAGCACGCGCTGCCGGTCGTCTCGCAGGAACGCCAGTACATCCTGGCCGTCGCCTTGCTGGTGGGGGAGAAGCAGCTCGCGCTGCTCGACGGCCGCCCGCCCGACGACATCGAGCCGCAGTCCCTCGCGGTGCTGGAGGCGGTCCCGTCGGCGACGAAGTGGGCGCGGTCTTTCACCAACCGCACACGCCGCGCGAACCCCGACTTCGCCCGCCGTACGGCGCCACGCGCGGTCTCGTGCGCGGTCGAGGGCATCTCGCAGGCCTGCGTACCGGATCCGGACGACCGCCTGTACCAACTCCTCCTCGACGCCATCGCCGAGACCAAGGCCTGGGTGCCCCAGCCGCAACCCCAGCCGAGACCGGTGCCTGAGAGTGTTCAGACGGAGGCCGTACGCTTCACCGTATGAGCCTGTATGACATTCCGCTGACCACTCTGTCCGGTGCATCGACCTCGCTCGGCGAGTACAAGGGCAAGGCTGTGCTGGTTGTGAACGTGGCGTCGAAGTGTGGTCTGACGCCGCAGTACGAAGGCCTGGAGAACCTGCAGAAGAAGTACGCGTCCCGCGGCTTCACCGTGCTGGGCGCCCCGTGCAACCAGTTCGGCGGCCAGGAGCCCGGCACCGCCGAGGAGATCGACACCTTCTGCTCCACGACGTACGGCGTGACGTTCCCGATGCTCGACAAGCTCGAGGTGAACGGCGAAGGCCGGCACCCGCTGTACGACGAGCTCACCCAGACCCCCGACGCCGAAGGCGAATCCGGCGACATCCAGTGGAACTTCGAAAAGTTCCTGATCACCCCGGAGGGCACCGTCGCCGCCCGCTTCCGCCCCCGCACCGAACCGGAGTCGGAAGAGGTAATCACCGCCATCGAGGCCCAACTCCCGAAGCGCTAGTCGAGGGGTTTCTTCGCCTCGGAGGTCATTGCTGCGGCGAGGACTTCCGAGGTGAGGGCGATTTGCCAGTCGCGGGCGTGGTGGTCGCGGAGGAACGTTGTGACCACTTCAAGGCTGACATCCGGGGGCGGGGACCAGGCCAGGCGGCGGATCGTGTCCGGGGCCAGCAGGTTCTCGGTCGGGAGGCGGTGGGCCTCGGCGATTTCGGCGACGGCGGTGCGGGCGGCCGACAGGCGGGCGGCGGCGTCGGGGTCGCGGTCGGCCCAGGCGCGGGCCGGGGGCGGGCCGTCGTACCTCGGGCCCTGCTTGGGGAGTTCGGAGTCGGGGAGTTTGCGGGCGTGGTCGATCGCTTCCCACCAGGTCCGCATGTGGCGGTGGGCGCCGCGGCCTTTGAAGGCGGTGAGCTTCTGCAGCGTGTCGCGGTCGGTCGGCATCGCGGACGCGGCCTCGACGATCGCGGCGTCCGGCAGCACGCGGCCGGGGGAGATGTCGGCGGACTCGGCGATCTGGTCGCGGGCCTCCCACAGCGCCCGGACGACGGCCAGGCTGCGGCGGTTCCGGACGCGGTGCATACCCGACGTACGGCGCCACGGGTCCGGCTTCGGCTCCCGCGGGGGAGCGTCCAGGATCGCGGCGAACTCCTGCTGCGCCCAGTCCCACTTGCCTTCGCGGCGCAGTTCCTGCTCGATCGCGTTCCGCAGCTCGATCAGCATCTCGACGTCCAGGGCGGCGTACACCAGCCAGGGCGCCGGGAGCGGCCGGGTCGACCAGTCGGCCGCGGAGTGCTCCTTGCGCATCCGATAGCCGAGTACTTCGCTCACGAGCGAGGCGAGTCCGACCTTCGGGTACCCGAGCAGGCGGCCGGCCAGCTCGGTGTCGAAGACCTGCCGCGGCACCATCCCGACCTCGGCCAGGCAGGCCAGGTCCTGGTTCGCGGCGTGGATGATCCACTCGGTGTCGACGATCGCGTCGCCGAGCGCGGACAGGTCGCCGAACGGGATCGGGTCGACGAGCGCGGAGCCGGAGCCCTCACGGCGCAGCTGGACGAGGTACGCGCGGTGCGAGTAGCGGTAGCCGGACGCGCGCTCGGCGTCGACAGCCACCGGACCCGTGCCAGACCGGAACGCCTCGACGGTGTCGGTGAGCGCGGGGTCGGAGTCGATCACCTCCGACAACCCGTCCCTGAGTTCCAGCAGGGGCAGGTTCGCGATGGGGTCGTCCGGGGCGGACGGCTGGGTGTCAGCTGGGCTCATCGGCCCCGCTGTCCACGCCGGGTCGGCATCGCGACCACCCCCGGCGGCACCGGCGGCAGTCCGGCCGCCGTACACAGCACCTCGCCCCACGCCTCGGCGTGCCGGGTCACGTCCACCAGTCCACCGGGGCCGGGCACGGGACTCCAGGACGCGCGGATCTCGATCTCCGCCGTCGCGTCGTCGTCGGCCATGCCGCCGAAGCTCTCCGATACCACCCTGGTGACGGTACCGCTCGGGGCCAGGAAGTCGGCACCGCGGTCCGCCAGGGCCTCCATCAGCCAGGTCCAGCCCACGCCGCCGAGCAGCGCGTCGGTCACCATCTCCGGTTCGACGGCGGCGCGCACGTATGCGACACAGCGGAAGGTCGACTGCCAGGCGTCGTTCCCGGCCGGGTCGTAGAGGACGACCAGACGGCCGGTGGCGATATCGTCACCGTCGACCGTCACGTCGGCGCTGACCGCCGCCGCATGCGGTGCGATCCGCTGCGGTGCGGGCATCTCCTCGACGAAAACCTCGGGCCGGAACCGGGCACCTCGTAACTGCGAGACTGCCTCGGCGAACTCCGCGGGTGGCGCGTCGACCTGCTTGCGGGCACCCATGTCGGCAGCCTACGACTGATTACTCACCGACGCTTGTTTAGACGCGCCGGTAACAGGCGGTGTCTGACCGGCGCACGGCCCTTCGGACCCGCGTGGGATCATCTGTGTGTGCCTCTGACGCCCGCTCCGCTGGACCGTTCGCCGTACCTGCTCGCCGCCCGGGGTGAGCAGGTGCCGCATACTCCGGTGTGGTTCATGCGTCAGGCGGGGCGCGCGTTGCCCGAGTACCGCAAGGTGCGCGAGGGCATCACGATGCTCGAGTCCTGTATGCGTCCCGACCTCGTCGTCGAGATAACGCTGCAACCGGTCCGCCGTTACGGCGTCGACGCGGCGATCTTCTTCTCCGACATCGTCGCCCCGCTCCAGTTCGCCGGTTACGACATCGAGATCAAGCCCGGCATCGGCCCGGTGGCGGCGGACCCGATCCGGGACGCCGCCGGGGTCGCGGCGGTCCGCCCGGTCACCGCGGCCGACGTGCCCTTCACCACCGAAGCCATCCAGCAGCTCGTCTCCGAGCTCGGCGGTACGCCGTTGATCGGGTTCGCCGGCGCCCCGTTCACGGTCGCGTCGTACCTGGTCGAGGGCGGGCCCAGCAAGGACTTCGCCAAGACCAAGGCGATGATGCACGGCGACCCGTCGCTGTGGCACTCGCTCGCCGACCGGCTGGCCGATGTCGCGATCGCGTACCTCGCGGTGCAGGTCGAGGCCGGCGCGTCCGCGATCCAGTTGTTCGACTCGTGGGCCGGCGGGTTGTCGCCGCGGGACTACGAGCGGTTCGTGCAGCCGCACTCCGCGAAGGTGTTCGAGGCGCTCAAGGAGTACGGCGTACCGCGGGTGCACTTCGGCGTGAACACCGGTGAACTGCTCGGTCTGATGAGCGAGGCCGGGGCCGATGTCGTCGGCGTCGACTGGCGCGTCCCGCTCGACGAGGCGGTACGTCGGGTTACTGCCGCCGGGGGCGTCCCGAAGCCGGTGCAGGGCAACCTCGACCCGGCCCTGCTGTTCACCGGGTGGGAGACGATCGAGCCGGAGATCGACCGGATCCTCGCCGAGGGCAAGGCGGCGCCCGGTCATATCTTCAACCTCGGCCACGGCGTCCCGCCGAACGCCGATCCCGAGGTGTTGCAGCGGATCACGCAGTACGTCCAGGCGAAGTCGGCCCATGTACCTGCCTGACCACGACGTCACCCTGGAGCCGCTGCGACCGGATCACGCGGACGCAGTCCTCGCCTTCGAGCGGGAGAACCGGGAGTACTTCGCCTCGTGGGTGTGGGACCGCGGCGACGAGTTCTTCACGGACTACGCGACTCGGTACGCCGCGCTGCTCGCCGAGCAGGAGGCCGGCGTCTGCCGTTTCCACGTGCTGGTCGACGGCTCCGGAGCAGTGGTCGGCCGGGTGAACCTGATGGATCTCGAGAACGGGTCGGCCGAGCTCGGCTACCGGATCGCCGAGAAGTGGGCCGGGAAGGGCCTCGCGACGGCTGCGGTGCGAGCGCTGATCGAGCTTGCGCCGACCTACGGGCTGACCGCGCTCTCGGCCGGGGCCTCGAACCACAACGGCGCCTCGCAGGCGGTGCTGACGCGCACCGGGTTCCGGCCAGTGGGCAGCAGCAGCACCGACCTCGGGCCGGGCACGAAGTACGAGTTGACCTTGGAGAACGTGTGAACCGGGTCGTTGTGGTCGGTGGCGGGATCAGTGGACTGGCGGCGGCGTATGCGCTCGCGACCGGGCCGAATCCGCCGCGGATCACGGTCCTCGAAGGGTCGCCGCGGCTCGGCGGGAAGCTGGCCGGGGACGCGATCGAGGGCGTGCCGGTCGACCTGGGCGCCGAGTCGGTGCTGGCACGGCGCCCGGAGGCGGTCGAGCTGATCCGGGCCGTCGGGCTCGGGGACGACCTGGTGCATCCGGCAACGACCTCGGCCGGGCTGTGGGTCGGCGACCGGATCCGCGCGATCCCGCCGACTGTGATGGGCGTCCCGGTCGATCCGGCCGCGACCGCCGACGTCCTCGGGAACGCGGCCGCCGAGCAGGTCGCGCACGAGGCCGAGCTGCCCGCGCCCGCGCTGACGGAGGACGTGGCGATCGGGCGGTTCGTCGCCGAGCGCATGGGGTCCGCGGTGACCGACAAGCTGATCGACCCGCTGCTCGGCGGGGTGTACGCCGGGAAGGCCGAGGAGATCTCGCTCGCCGCCGCCGTGCCCGACCTGTACGCGAAGCTGCGGACCGCGCCGAGCCTGCTCGCCGCCACGGCCGAGCTGCGCGAGCTGGGTCAGAAGCGCGCCGGCCAGCAGGTGTTCGCCGGCATCGTCGGCGGCATCAACCGCCTGATCGGCGCCCTCGAGCAGGACCTGGCCGCCCGCGGCGTCGAGATCCGCACCAAGCTCGCCGTACGCCGGATCTCGCGGACCGCCGACGGGTTCGAGCTGGAGGCGGGACCGGTGCCCGCGCCGACGTACCTCTCGGCGGATGCGGTCGTGGTCGCCGTACCGGCCGCTCCGGCCGGGCGGATGCTCAAAGAGCTGGCGCCCGCGGCATCGGCCGAGCTGGCGGCGGTGGAGTACGCGAGCATGGCGATCGTCACGCTCGCCGTCCGGAAGCGGGACTGGCCGTCGGAGGCCGCCGGGTCCGGGTTCCTGGTGCCGTCCGTGGAGGGCCGGACGATCAAGGCGTCGACGTACTCGCACGCCAAGTGGGCGTGGTCCGGGGAGGCCGGGGGAGAGCTCGCGGTACTGCGTGCCTCGGTCGGGCGGCTCGGCGAGGAGTACGTGCTGCAGCGGTCCGACGAAGAGCTCGTACAGCTTGCGATGGCCGACCTGAAGCAAGCAATCGGGCTCCAGGCGCCTCCAGTTGGTTCGTTGGTGACGCGGTGGGGCGGCGGTCTTCCGCAGTACGCCGTCGGGCACCTGGATCGCGTCGCCCGGGTGGAGGCCGCGGTGGCCGGCGTACCCGGGCTGGCGGTCTGCGGGGCGGCGTACCGGGGTGTCGGGATCGCCGCGTGTGTGGCCTCGGGTGGCAAGGCGGCCACCCGGGTGCGGGAACACCTGAACGCATTGGAGACAATGAAGTCGTGACTGGTAAGCCGAAAGCCCGTGAGCTCAACGACGTCATCCGCTACACCCTCTGGTCGGTGTTCAAGGTCGAGACGCCGCTCGGCGACGTCGACCGGGACGAACTGACCGCCGAGCTCAACGACCTGGTCGGGAAGCTCGCCGCCGACGACGTGGTGATCCGCGGGTTCTACGACGTCGAAGGCTTCCGGGCGGACGCCGACTTCATGATCTGGTGGCACGCGCCGACGTCGGACGCACTGCAGAAGGCCTACCACCAGTTGCGCCGTTCGCGGCTCGGGCGGCACCTGGTGCCGGTCTGGTCGCAGTTCGCGCTGCACCGGCCGGCCGAGTTCAACAAGAGCCACATCCCGGCGTTCCTGGCCGACGAGGAGCCGCGGCCGTACATCTGCGTGTACCCGTTCGTCCGGTCCTACGAGTGGTACCTGCTGCCGGACGAGGAGCGCCGGTTCATGCTCGCCGAGCACGGCAAGATGGCGCGCACCTACCCGGACGTGCGGGCGAACACCGTGGCGTCGTTCGCGCTCGGCGACTACGAGTGGATCCTCGCGTTCGAGGCCGACGAGCTGCACCGGATGGTCGACCTGATGCGCGACCTGCGCGCGTCGACGGCTCGCCGGCACGTCCGCGAGGAGATCCCGTTCTACACCGGCAAACGCGCAGAAATCAGCGAACTGATCGCTAACCTGGTGTGATGCATCGCAAGGCCTTCCCGGTGCTGTACGTCGCCGACGTCCGCCGATCCGTCGAGTTCTACACGCTCCTCGGCTACGAACCGACGTACCAGTTCCCGCTGGAGGGCGACCCGCACTACGTCGGCCTGGAGCGCGGCGAGTCGTCCCTCGGCCTGTCCGACGCCAACTGGCCCGAGGCCCAGCTCGGCATCACGGTCGGTACGGCGCCGCGCTTCGAGCTGTTCGTGTACGTCGACGACGTCGACGCGGAGGTGGAACGCTTCCGCGCGGCCGGCCACCCGATCCTGCAGGAGCCGGCCACGATGCCGTGGGGCGAACGCCAGGCGTACCTCGCCGATCCCGAGGGCAACCCGGTAGCGCTCGCGACCCCGGTTTAGGTTCCCGGCTTCTGCAGCAGGTAGTCCTCGGCGCGCATCGACGTCGGCGGCCGGACGTCGGACGGGATCAGCTCGCGCAGGTCCCGCTCGGTGAGCTTGTCCGGGTCGCTGGCCGACAGCCGGGTGGCCTGGTTGGAGACGGCCTCCTCGAGCACGTTCCGGATGAAACGGCCGTTACCGAAGCTGTGGCCACGCGGCGCGGGCGGGATGACGGCGCGGACCTTGTCCAGGACTTCCTCGCCGTAGATCATGCCCTTCTGCCGGGCCTGCAACTCGAAGATCGCGACCAGCTGGTCGGTGTCGTACTCGCTGAACGACAGCAGCTTCGGGAACCGGGACTGCAGACCGGTGTTCGACTCCATGAACCGCTGCATCTCGCGGTGGTACCCGGCGACGATCACGATGCAGTCGTTGCGGTGGTCCTCCATCAGCTTCAGGACCGTCGCGACCGCTTCCAGGCCGTAGTCGCCCGGCGTGTTCTCAGGCGTCAGGCTGTACGCCTCGTCGATGAACAGCACACCGCCGAGCGCCTCGCGGAACTTGGCCGCGGTCATCGGCGCGGTCGAACCGACGCCGGCGCCGACCAGGTCGGAGCGGTCGACCTCGACCACGTGACCCTTCTCCAGGACGCCGAGCTGGTGGTAGATCCGGCTGAGCAGACGGGCGATCGTGGTCTTCGCCGTACCGGGCTTGCCGACGAACACCATGTGCCGCGCGCGCTCGTGACTCGGCAGCCCGAGCTCGGTGCGGCGGAGGTTCGTCTTCACCTCGGCGACCATCCGGCGGACCGCGTCCTTCACCGACTCCAGGCCGATCAGCGAGTCGAGCTCGGCGAGCGGGTTGTCGCTGAAGTCGAGCGGCTTCGGCAGCGGATCGTCGAGCGTGCCGCCTTCCGCTGCTGCGGCGGCGTTCTCGTCTTCATCCTGCTTGACGTTCATCCAGGCGGCCGAGAGCGAGGCCTCCTGGTTCGCCGCGGCCTTGTTCTCGAGGGCGCTCCAGCGCTCCCGGTCGAGCATCCGGAACAGCGTGGTCAGGTCCGGGACCTCCGGCTCCGGCCACGGCGCGCGATTGAGTACCCCGGACAGGTGTACGCCGACCCGCGCGGCGGCGGCGCCCCAGGACCGGGCGAGCGGCGCCTGGCCGTTGCGGATCGCGCGGGACATCCACTGGTTGACGTGGCCGTGCCAGGTCTGCAGCGAGAAGGTCGGGTCGATCTCCTGGAGCGCCTTGTGTACGTCGATCGCGGAGTCGCCGAGGATGCTCGCGACGGACTGCGGGATACCGCGCAGCCCGGTGGCCAGGATCAGCTCCGCCAGCACCTGCGCGAAGTCGCCGGCGTACTCGTCCGGGCTCAGCATCAGCATCCGGGCGTGCGTGTCCCGGACCGCGTTCAGCGAGTAGCGCAGCGCGGCCGTGGGGCCGGCGAGCTCGGGGAGTACGGCGCGCTCGGGGTCCGTGAGCGCCTCGGTACGCCAGTACTTCGCGATGTCGTCGTACTCGCCGGTGACGTGCAGTTCGGTGATCTCACGGTTGGCCAGGACGCGGTCGAACGCGGCGGTGAGTGCCGTGGCGCGGGCTGCCATCGGGGGAGCATCGACGAACAGCGCCGCGACGTTGCGGGACAGCTGCAGGGCGTGCCTGCGCCCGTTCTCGCGGAAACCACGGGCGCCGGCGATCGCCTGCAGGTGCCAGTCGGTCGGCGCCGAGTAGATCACGTGGCCGCTGCCGCCGAGGCGAGAGGACGGCCGGTAGAACTCGTGGGTCAGCTCGGTGGACAGGTCGGCGTACTCACCGTGCAGGACCGGGATCCAGCCGGTCAGCAGCGGAGCGACCTGATGGGTGTACCAGACCGCGGCGGGCGTGCCCTTCACGAAGTCCGGGAACGCCTCGGGGCGCAACGGCCGCAGCGCCTCGGGATCGTCGGCCCACGCCTTGAGCTGCACCCGGACACGCGTCAGCCACTCGCCCGGCACCTCCCATGGCTCCTCCGCCGCCAGCACATCGAGAACCCGCGGACTACGGACGTCGTCAGCCACCAATTTCCTTCCCCAGGATCCACCAGCCGACCCAGTCTAGAACCCGACCGGGCAACTCGCTGGTCAGGCGGGGTCGGCCGGGGTGAGGGTGAGGCTGATGCTGTTGATGCAGTAGCGGAGGTCGGTGGGGGTGCCGTAGCCCTCGCCTTCGAAGACGTGGCCGAGGTGGGAGCCGCAGTTGGCGCAGCGGACCTCGACGCGCTTCATGCCGAGGTCGTGGTCCTCGATGTACTCCACCCGGTCCTCGGCGAGCGGCGCGAAGAACGACGGCCAGCCGCAGTGCGAGTCGAACTTGGTCTCGCTCCGGAACAGCTCCGCGTCACAGGCCCGGCACTTGTACACGCCGACCGTCTTGGTGTCGGTGTACTCACCGACGAACGGCCGCTCGGTGCCGGCCTGGCGCAGCACGTGGAACTCGGCGGGGGAGAGCTCGGCCTTCCACTCCGCGTCGGATTTCTGTACGGCGTACTGCTTGGTGTCATCTGTCACGAGTCAAGTATCGGCGACCGGGCAAGGAAAACCCCGCCCGGCCGCCGTACGTAAGACTCCGGTTACCGCACCCAGGACGGTAGCGGGATCAGTTTCACCACCTGCGGGTCGTGGTCGGAGATCTGGTCCGGGAACTCCGCGTTCATGTGCACGACGTCGTACGCCGACGCCGGCCGCAGGTTCTGCGAGATCAGGATCTGGTCCAGGATCTGGCTGTTGCCCTCGAACACGTAGCTGTACCGCTCCGGCAGCGGCAGCGTCCGCGGCAGGTCGATCAATGCGGTCTTGCCCGAGCCGACCAGGATGTCCGCGGTCTCCGACCAGTCGAAGTCGTTCAGGTCACCGAGGACGACGACGTTCGCGCCCTTGTCCTTGGCCAGGATCTGGTCCACGAACCCGCGCACCGAGGCGGCCTGCTGGTGCCGCTTCGCCGCGGTCACCTGCACCGGCGGTTGGAAGCGGCCCCACAGCGGGTTGTCGCCGCCCTTCGAGCTGAAGTGGTTCACGACCACGAACACGGTCTGCCCGTGCCACTTGAACTCGCCCGCGAGCGGCACCCGGGTGGCGGCCCAGGCCGGGTTCGCCGGGTCGATCCGGCCCGGCGAGGCGCTCAGGTGCGGCATGCCGCGGCGGTCCGTGACGATCGTGGTCGGCGTCGTCGAGGTCCCGCCGGGAGTGTCGACGAACTTCACTGCCTTGTCCGTCCGGTACAGGAACGCGACCCGGATGTTGCCGCCCGGCTCACCGCCCTCCTGGTTGTTCACGGGGTCGATCTGCTTCGCGGCGTACTGCGGTCCGCCCGCCTCCACGATCGCCGCCGTCAGCAGACCGAGCGTCTTGTCCGCGGACGTGTCGCCGGAGTTGACCGCGCCGTCGTCGTCCTGGACCTCCTCGAGACCGAGGATGTCCGGCGACGCGAGGTTGTGCACGATCGCCTGGGCCAGCCCCTTGAACTTGGCCTCGCCGTCGGACGGGTCCAGGTTCTCCACGTTGAACGTCGCCACCGACAGCTGCACCGGCGACGAGGCCTTGGTCGTCTCGCGCTTGACCCCGCCGTCGATCACGGTCGGCGTCGTGGTCGGCAGCAGCTTGAAGTTGCCGAACGAGTAGTCGAGGACACCCGTCACCACCCCGGCCAGTTTGTCGCCGGTCTTCGCGTCCGGGATCGTAGTCAGTACGTCGTCCAGCAGCACCCGCTCCGGGTTGCTGTCGGTCTTCTGCAGCAGGATCCCGCCGCGCACCGTCCGTACGCCCGCACCGGCCGGTACGACGGACAGCTCGCGGAACGAACTCGTCGGGCCGGTGACCTCCGGCTGGTCGATGCCCAGCCACATGCCCTCCAGCGACTCCCAGAAGTCGAGGCCGTCCTGCGCCGGGTCGAACGCCGTGCTGGTGGTCTCGACGTCACCGGACGAGTCGTTGTCGATGATGGTCGACGGCGGCACCCGGCCGCCCGGTCCGACGATCGTCGGCGCCGGTACGGCGGCGGTCCCGGTGACAGTGATCTTCGCGTTGGTCAGCTCGGTGGTCGTCAGGTTCGTCGTACCGCCGGAGCCGCCCGGGCGGAACTCGGCGACCGAGCCCTCGACCGTCACGGCGTCGCCCACGGAGACCGTCGGCGCGGTGCTGGTGAACACGAACAGGCCCTCGCTGGTGGCCGGGTCGGCGTCCGGCTGCGGGTCCTGGAACCAGAACCCGTTGCTGCCCTTCACCGTCACCACACCGGTGACGTTCGCGACCTTCTTGCCGTCCAACGGCGAACGGTGCGCAGCGCCCTGGATGTCGTGGATCTTCGCGTCCAACGGCGGCTCGGCCGGACCGCCGGTCAGCGTGCCCGGCGACGGGTTGCCCGCGACGAAGTCGGCGCTGTTGTTGTCGGTATCCTGCTTCGGGTCGGTCCGCGCGGCCGAGGTGGTGTTCGACAGGCCCGGCGCGGGCGCGGTCTCGGAGTCGCCCGCGGTGCCGTAGCCGACGTAGTCCTTGACGCCCGCATCCGCGTGGCAGGTGGCGCCGCAGGCGAGCGCGGTCTGGTTGGTGACCAGGGCGACCTTGCCGGCGGTCGCGGACATCGGGATCGTCCCGGTCACGTTCGGCGTCGGCATCGGCGCGCCGTTGGCGCCGCCGCCCTCCTGGACGAGGTACGCGGCACCGGGCGCGATGCTGCCGGTCAGCTTCGTGACCTGCCACGTCGAGCCGGCCGACGAGGCGTACTGGATCGACCAGCCGCTCACGTCGATCGGGGCCGAGCTGTTGTTGGTCAGCTCCACGAAATCGTTCGTGTACGGCGCGCCGCTGTTGCCGCCACCGCCGTACACCTCGGTGATGACCACGTCAGTGGATGCAGCGTCGGCAGGCCGGGCGACGAGTGCAGCAGCGCCGGCTAAGACGAGACTCGAAGTGACCACGAGAGCGCCCAGGCGGCGCCGTGATCGGTACAGGGCAGACATTCCCGGATTCTCACACCGGTATGCGGTCCTTCCAAGGTCCAACACGTGAACACGGGCCGAAGGCAGGGGTGATCATTCGCCGCGCAATGCCAGCAGCTGGTAGACCTCGACCGGTTCGGCCTTTCCCTTCAGAGTGATCAGCCCGAGGGACTCGGTGCGGGCGTCCGGCAGCAACGCCTTCGTCGCCGGGCCGATTGCGACCGCCCCGCCCGGAGCCTTCCCCTCGATCCGCGACGCGACGTTCACGGTGTCCCCGATGACGGTATGCGTTCTCCCGCCCTCCGTCCCGAGCAGCGTCACGGACGCGATCCCGCTGTTGATCCCGACCCGGAACCGCGGCCAGCTCGGATGCGCTTTCAGTACGGCGGCCGCCGCCTCCTGCAACGCCAGTCCGGCCTCGGCTGCTCGTTGCGCGTGGTCCGGCTGGTCGCCGCGCTTGTTGAACGTGACCATCAACGCGTCGCCGATGATCCGGTCCACGACGCCGCCGTGCCGTTGGACGACCTCCGGTACGACGACCTGGAAGTACGTGTTGAGCATCGCCGTGACCTCGGACGGATCGTGCTGCTCCGAGAACGACGTGAACCCCTGCAGGTCCGCGAACAGCACGCTCAGTTCGCGCCGTCCCGACACCGTGTCCTCCTGGTACAGGTCCGCGAACCGCTCCTCGTACCACTGGATCCGGACCCCGGCGACGACCAGCACGAACGCGCCGAGCATCAGCACATGCCACTCCCACCACGACAACGCCCAGTTCCGGGCGAACACCAGTGCGACCATCGCCTCGCCGAGCAGTACGAACGCGGCGATCATCGACAGCAGCATCAGCGACGGCCGCGCCCACCACGTCCGCAGGTACCTCGCGGCGGCAACGCCGTACAGCAGAACCGTGGGTACGGCGAGCGCCGTGAGGATGCCGTCGGCAACTTCCGGGACGGACGTCGCGTGCAGCGGCCACAACCGCAGTACCGAAGCTGCCGCCCACAAGGCCATCAGCACGAGCAAACCGATCCGCAGCCGTCGCCCCCACGCGACTCCGGAGACGGTCAGGCTCGACAGGAACGCGAACACCGACGCCAGCGCGACACCCACCGGCGTCGCGAGCGTGAAACCGACATTCGGCGTGTCCAGCAGCACCTTCGGCGTCGCCAGCGCGTGCAGCCCCAGAAAGCCTGCCGCAGACAGGAATGCCAGCGACACGAACAGCACCCGCGCGTCACCTCGCCGCAGTGCAGCGGCGCCCGTCGTGTAGGCGAGTACGGCGCTCAGGGCGGCAGTCAGCAAGACCAGCCAGAAGTGCGCGGGATGATGCTCCCAATGCACGTCGAGCCGTGGCTGCTGCAACACCAGCGCGAGTCCCACGAGCGGCAACACCAGCACCAGCGCGGTCAGCCCGACCATCGCCGGCGTGTAGACGAACTTCCGCTCAGGCATCCGACCGGACCTTGAGGTGCGTGTGGATCTGCGAGACCACCACTGAACCCTCGCCGACCGCCGAAGCCACCCGCTTCACCGACTCGCACCGCACATCTCCGACCGCGAACAGCCCCGGCACGGTCGTCTCGTACGGCTGCGGCGGCCGATCCTCCGGCCACAAGGGATCCGCCGCGGCATCCGATCCGGTCAGCACGAACCCACGCGCGTCCCGCCCCACCTCGGACGGCAGCCACTCCGTACCGGGAACCGCTCCGATCATCACGAACAGCCCGTCGATCGGAACCGTCTCCTCGTCACCGGTCCGCCGATCCCGCAATACCACTTCCTGCAACCGGCCGTCGCCCCCGCCGCCGGTCACCTCGCTCGACGCCCGTACGACGACGTTGTCGGCGGCATCGATCGCGTCGATCAGGTACTGCGACATGCTCGCCGCCAGGTCCTCGCCACGGATCACCAGCAGCACCCGGCGGCAGTACCGCGCCAGGTGCAGGACCGCCTGCCCGGCCGAGTTCCCGCCACCGACCACGCAGGCGTCCCGATCCTGCAACCCATGCGCCTCCGAGACGCTCGCGCCGTAGTACACCCCGGCCCCCACGAGCTTCTCCAGCGACGGTACGTCGAGCCGCCGGTAGGACACGCCGCTCGCCAGCACGACGGCTCGCGCCGTGACCTCACCCACTGCGCCGATGGTGGCGACGAACCGATCGCCCCGTTTCTCCAGCCGCTCCACCGTCCGCATCAGCACGAAGTGCGCCCCGAACACCCACGCCTGCTGGTAGCCGCGCTGCGCCAGCTCCGACCCGCGAATGCCGCGCGAGAACCCGAGATAGTTGCGGATCAGCGAACTCGTCCCGGCCTGCCCACCGATCGACTCACGTTCCACGACGAGCGTCCGCAATCCCTCGGACGACCCGTACACGGCCGCCGCCAGCCCGCCCGGTCCGGCCCCGACGACCAGCAGGTCGAACGACCGGTCCGCGTCAGGGGCCAGCGAGGTCGGGACGCCCCACGCCTCGGCGATCTCCGCGTCGGTCGGATCGTGCAGGACCGCACCGCCCACCGCCGGCATCCACACCAGCACCCCGTCGCCGGGATCCGGCTCCCCGATGAACTCGAGTACGTCGTTCGCGAGCGCCGAACCGCTCTCCCGGAACGCGCTCGGGATCCCGTTGCGGGCCAGCAGACTGCGCACGGCCTGGCCGCGCACCGACGTACCGGCCGCGATCACGACCACCTCACGGAGGTTGGCGACCTCGTACCGCGACCACTCCTGGACGAACTCGGCCACCGTGCGGTGGAACAGCTCGTCGTGCGCGATCCACGGTTTCAGCACGTAGTAGTTGATGTCGCCGACCGACATCGCGGTCAGGATCGCCGACGCCGTCGTACGCTCCGCCCAGGCACCCCACTCGATCAGCAGCGCCCGCCGAGCGTCCGGGTGCAACGTCCGCGACGCCGCGAGAATCTCGGCCCGGTCGTCGTCGGGCAGCGCATGGTCGACCATCACCACGGCGACCCGCTGCTCCCACTCGTGCGCACGCCGTAGACAGTCCAGCGCGGCCGCCGCCGTCAGCTCGCCGCGGACCCGGAAGTCCGCGCCGAAGCCGCGATCCAACTCGGTCTCGCACCGCTCCAGACGCTCCGGGTCAGCGTCGACGACCAGCAGTACCGGCCGCGCTGAACGTAGCCGCGGCCCATCCCCGGGCACCCCACCCATGTGTGTGACGGTAGGTGCGCACAAACCGGGTGGCAATGGTCAAAACGTTTGTTCACCGGTCCTGTCCGCCCCAGTGGGACAGGACCGGTGAACTCTCAGGTTGTCAGTTCACGCTGACAGCGGACCAGGTGGCGGCGACGGCGGCCCGCTCGGGGCTGCTGGCGCCGTACAGGTCGGTGGCCGCGTTGAGCGTCGCGGTCCGGGCCTGCGCGTACGTCGTACCGCTGGTCATGTACGTCGACAGCGCGCGGAACCAGATCTTGCCGAGCTTGTCGTGGCCGATGCCGTTCAGCGTCGTGCCGTTGCAGGTCGACCCGTTGTGCGGCAGACCGCCGATCGTCTTGGCCCCGGTGCCCTCGGCGAGCAGGTAGGCGAAGTGGTTCGCGACGCCGGAGGAGTAGTGCACGTCGAGGTTGCCGACACCGGAGGACCAGCAGTCGGCGGAGTTGCCGTCCTTGCTCGGCTTGTCCATGAACCGCAGGGCCGGGCGGTCCTTCATGATCTCCTCGCCGATGTAGTAGTCACCGGGGTCGGAGGCGTTGTTCGAGTAGAACTCGACGAGCGTGCCGAAGATGTCGCTGGTCGCCTCGTTCAGGCCGCCGGACTCACCCGAGTAGGTGAGGTTCGCGGTGTGCTCGGTGACGCCGTGGGACATCTCGTGGCCGGCCACGTCGATCGAGACCAGCGGACCCGCCACGACGTTGTCGCCGTCGCCGTACGTCATCTGCTTGCCGTCCCAGAACGCGTTGACGTAGTTGGAGCCGTAGTGCACGCGGCTCGGGACGCCCTTGCCGTCGCCGAAGATCCCGTTCCGGCCGTGCACGTTCTTGTAGTAGTCGTACGTCGTCGCGGCGCCGTAGTGGGCGTCGACGGCGGCCGAGGCGCGGTCCGTGTTGACGCCGGTGCCCCAGTGGTTGTCCGCGTCGGTGAAACGGGTCGGGGCCGTGCAGCCGAAGCCGAAGAGCTGGCACAGGAGCGAGTCGGTCTTGTTGTTCGCGTCGGCGGTGTAGCCGCCGCCACGGGTCGCGTCGGTCAGCGTGAAGCCGCCGGTCGCGGTCGAGGTCTGGAGCGGCACGGTCCCGCTGTACAGGCTCTTGCCGTCGCCGGTCGCGGTCTCGATGTGCTGCTCGCTGACCAGCTTCGCGCCGGTCAGGGCGTCCACCGTCGTCGTGATGCGGCTCGGCGTACCGTCGGCCTGGGTGCCGACCGCCGTGACCAGGTAGGCCAGCCGCGGCGCGCCCTTGCGGGCCTCGATCACCAGACTCGGCTTGCCGTCGGCCTTCAGACCCTTGGCGAGCGCCTTCGTGGCCGCGGTCGCGCTGCTGACCTTCGGCGTACGGGCGACGTTCGCGCTCCTGCCCAGCGACAGGCTGGCGCCCTTGAAGGCGCCGTCCTTGGTCTGGTGCACGACCACGTCGCCGCCGAGGACCGGGAGGCCCCCGATCGTGCGGTCCATCCGGACGTGGCTGGAGCCGTCCTTGTCGACGATCACGTCCTTGACCACGAACGCGTCGGCCGTCGTGGCCCGCAACGCGGGAAGGTTGCTGCTGATCGCCTCCTTGGCCTTGGCGACGGCCGCGGCGGGCGTGGGGACAGGGGAGGCCGTTGGCGCACCGGTTGCTGTGGTGGCACTGGTCAGTCCGAGGGCGGTAGCGGTCACCACTGCGGTGGCAGCGGCGATCAGGGCGGATCTGTTCATCCTCGCGCTCCTTGTCAGGTGTCCCGGGGGCCTCACGCCCCAGGAACGAGGTGCAGGAACGTTACCGCCCGGTCACCTACCGTGGCCAGAGCTCGAGAAAAGTTGCCTTTCCCGTGCGCCCAACGGAAATCCTGCGGATTTGTCCCGCCGGAGCGATACGGTCACCGCATGGCGAAGAGCACAGCGGTGATGCTCACCGTGGGGGACCGGGAGGTCCGGGTGTCCAGCCCCGATCGGGTGGCCTACGAGGCGACCGACTGGGCTCCGGAGGTCACCAAACTGCAGGTCTGCGAGTACTTCACCGCGGTGGCTCCCGCGTTCATGCGGGCGTCGGGCGACCGCCCGGTCGCATTGGAACGCTGGCCCGGCGGGTGGCGCGAAGGTATGACGCTGTCGGTGGACGCGACCGGCCGCCAGACGGGGGACGGCTTCTACTCGAAGCGCCTCCCGAAGGGCGCGCCCGACTGGCTCGAGACCTGCCGCGTGCTGACTCCGAACGCACGCCCGATCGACGAACTGTGCCTGAGCGAGCCTGCGGCCGCGGTGTGGGCGGCGCAGATGGGCACGCTGACCTTCCACCCGTGGGCTGTCCGCAAGAGCGATCTCGACCGCCCCGACGAGCTGCGTATCGACCTCGATCCGCAGCCCGGCGCGACCTTCGCCGACGCGCGGCGGGTGGCCGGCGTCGCCCGTGAACTCCTCGAGGAGCTCGGCCTGCGGGGGTATCCGAAGACCAGCGGCAACCGAGGCATCCACATCTACGTCCGGATCCGTCCGGAGTGGAGCTTCGACGAGGTCCGGCACGCCGCGATCGGCCTCGGCCGCGAGCTCGAACGCCGCGACGACGGCGTGACCACCGCCTGGTGGAAGGAGGAACGCGGCGAGGCCTCGATCTTCCTGGACTTCAACCAGAACCTCCGCGACCGCACCGTCGCGGGCGCCTGGTCGCTCCGGCCGCGGCCGGGGGCGCCGGTGAGTACGCCGATGACCTGGGAGCGGCTCGCCGAGGTCGACGATCCGCGGGCGTTCAACCTGCACACGGTTCCGGAGTACCTCGCCGACGGCGACCCGTGGGCGGACATGGACGACACGGCATACCCGCTGGAGCCGTTGCTGCGGCTCTGGGACGAGCTTCCCGGCGGCGAGCTGAACTTCCCGCCGGACTACCCGAAGATGCCGGGCGAGCCGCCGCGGGTCCAGCCGAGCAAGAAGGTCGCCGAGCACTGGGACGAGCAGGGCAACCGGATCGCGCCCGACTGACACTTTGCGGGGCTGCCTCGTCGGATGGGTGTCAACGTACTCATTCGCAAGGAGAGATACCTGTTATGGACGCTCGTCTGGATCTGTTCACCAACCCCGTCCTCGGCAAGTTCATCAAGCACCTCAACACCGCAGCCCGGGTCGCGCTGGACGCCGGCGTACCGCTGGCCACGCTCGAGCTGGTCGAGCTACGGGTCAGCCAGATCAACGGCTGCGCGTACTGCGTCGACATGCACTCGAAGGATCTCGCGCACCACGGCGAGACCTCCGTCCGGATCAACCTCGTCGCGACGTGGCGCGAAGCCACCGTCTACACCGAGGCGGAACGGGCCGCGCTCGCGCTTGCGGAAGCCGGCACCCGGATCGCCGACTCCGCCGGAGTTCCCGACGACGTGTGGCTGAACGCCGCCAAGCACTACGACGAGGAGCAACTGGGCGCCCTGATCGCGGCCGTGGCCGGGATCAACACCTGGAACCGCATCAACGTCATCACCCAGCAGCCCGCCGGCGATTACGTCCCCGGTCAGTGGGGCTGAGCCTCAGAAAGTACGGAGGGCGCCACCGTCGATGGGGATGATGGCGCCGGTCAGGTACGACGCCGCGGGGGAGAGGACGAACGCCGCAACCCGGCCGAACTCTTCGGGGGTCCCGTAGCGGCGCAACGGGATGGTCTTCTCCGAGGCCCGCCGGGCCGCGTCGGGGTCGCCGCCGCGAGCATCGAGCTCCTTCAGGCGGTCGGTCGCGATCCGGCCCGGCATCAGGCCGTTCACCCGCATCCCGTTCGGTCCGAGCTCGTCGGCGAGTGTCTTCGCCACCATCGCGAGGCCGGGCCGCAGACCGTTCGAGATCGCCAGGCCGGCGATCGGGGACTTCACCGACGACGAGAGCACGAACGCGATCGAGGTGTCCTCGGCGCCGGCCCGCGCGACCGCGCGAGCGATCCGCAGCCCGCCGAGGAACACGCTGTCGAACGCCGACCGCCAGTCCTCCTCGTCGGTGTCCAGCGCGGTCCCGGCCTTCGGTCCGCCGACGCTGATCAGGGCGCCGTGCAGTTCGCCCCACTTGGCGATCGCGGTCGCGGCCAGTCGCTCCGCGCTGTCCGGGTCGGCGTTGTCGACCGGAATCCCGACGACGTTCCCGCCGAGCCCTGGCAGCGCGTTCAGCTCCGCAGCGGCCCGCGTGATCGACTCCTCGTTGCGGCTGGAGATCACCAGCCGGGCGCCTTCGGCGGCGAGCGCCTTGGCCGTGGCGAAGCCGAGTCCGGCACTCGCGCCGGTGACGATATAGGTGCGATCACGCAGTCCGAGGTCCACAACACCATCCTGCCCCACCGCACCCCGTGGCGCATCTCGTGCCCACGGCAAGAACCGTCGTTGCGCAAGGCAACGAGCAGCTCAGGCGTGTGCCGCGGGTCGTTCGGCGGCTTCGGGCTCCTGTTCTGCGGGCTTGGCGGCGGTCGCCTGCTGCCGGGAGAAGTACACGAGTCCGCCGAGGGCAAGCAGTGCGAAGAAGAACCACTGCAGGGCGTAGAAGAAGTGCGGCCCGTCGTCGATCTCCGGGCCCGGGAACGAGCCGAACGCCGGGTCGTTCGCCGGCTCCTGCTTGTCCACGGTGACGTAGCCGTCGTACAAGTTCAGCCCGAGAACCTTCGCGTAGTCCGGGCCGTTGATGAGTCGCGCCGTACCGTCGTCCGGCGTTCCGCCGTTCGTGTGGCCGCCGCGTTCGCTGCGCTGCAGGCGGCCGGTGACGGTCACCTCGCCGGGCGGTATGGCGGGGACGTGAAGCGGCATCAGCTCCGAGCTCTGCCGGGCGAGGAACCCGCGGTCGACCAGCACCGCCTTCCCGTCCGCGAGCACCAGGGGCGTCACGATCTCGAAGCCCGGCTTGTCCTGGACATTGCGGTACTTCAGGATCACCTGCTTCGAGGCGTCGTACCGCCCGGAGAGCACGACGGTGCGCCAGGCGTGCTGGTCGCCGACGACGCCCGGGGGACCGAGGATCTGGTCGATCGGGGCCGCCGGGGCGGCCAGGTTGGTCCGGGTCACCGTGTTGCGCGCCTTGCGCTCGTCGAGGCGGTGCAGCTGCCAGCGACCGAGCTCCACGCACACGCCGGCGAGTGCGATGACGGCCAGCGCGGCGACGATCCAGCGGATGTTCATGAGGCGACGCACGTCTCGAACTTAAGCCATGCCCTGAAACGACCGACGCGCGGCACGTACGCTGGGGTCGTGACAGCGATCCAGACGGCGATGATCCAGGACGGGACGCGAACCGGTCTGGCGGACCACTACGGCCGGACCGCGACCGACCTGCGGGTGTCGCTCACGGACCGTTGCAATCTGCGCTGCACCTACTGCATGCCGGAAGAGGGCCTGGACTGGCTCGCGAAGCCCGAACTGCTCACCGACGACGAGGTCGTCCGCCTGGTATCGGTCGCGGTCACGCACCTGGGCGTGCACGAGATCCGCTTCACCGGCGGCGAACCGCTGCTCCGGCGCGGTCTGGTCGACATCGTCGCCCGTACGACGGAACTCGCGCCCCGCCCCGAGGTGTCGCTGACCACCAACGGCATCGGCCTCGCCCGGCAGGCCGTCGCTCTGAAGGACGCCGGCCTGGACCGGGTGAATGTGAGCCTCGACACCGTCGACCAGGAAACGTTCAAGAAACTGGCCCGGCGGGACCGTTTGCACGACGTCATCGCGGGGCTGGAGGCCGCGCACGACGCCGGCCTGACGCCGGTGAAGGTCAATGCGGTCCTCATGCGCGGCGTGAATGACGCGGATGCGCCGCAATTGCTGGAGTTCTGCCTCGAGCGCGGCTATGAACTGCGGTTCATCGAGCAGATGCCGCTGGACGCGCAGCACGGCTGGGACCGGACGACGATGATCACCGCCGACGAGATTCTCGCCCAACTGACTGAGCGGTTCCACCTGACGCCGGACGACGCGTCGAAACGCGGCAGTGCGCCGGCCGAGTCGTTCCTGGTCGACGGCGGACCGCAAACGGTCGGCATCATCGCGTCCGTGACGCGCCCGTTCTGCGGCGACTGCGACCGGGTCCGGCTGACGGCCGACGGACAGGTCCGGGATTGCCTGTTCGCGCGCACCGAGTCCGATCTGCGGACCGCGCTACGGAACGGCGCCGACGACGCCGAACTGGCGGACCGCTGGCGTCGCGCGATGCTCAACAAACTTCCGGGTCACGGCATCAACGACCCGAGCTTCCTGCAACCCTCCCGGCCGATGTCCGCGATCGGCGGTTGAGTGCCCGGAGCGGAGCTCCCAATCCCATGCTGTTCCGGCCCAATCCGGAAATACAGTTTTTCGCTACGTCGCATTCATCCGCTGAATGGCTCGACCGACCGCAGGAATGACCTGCGGTCGAGGAAGTCGGACAAGCTGTCCTTGTGTTCGTCGCAGGCCAGCCAGGTCTTGCGCCGGTCGGGCGTGTGGATCTTCGGGTTGTTCCACAGCAGCGCCCAGGTGGCAGGGTTCCCGCAGCCCCTGGCGGAGCAGGCGCTCGGCAGGGTCGGTGCAGTCGGTGCGGCTTCTTCAGTCATCCGCGGGTGTCATTCCTCTGCATTCCTGATGCCTCAATAATCAATAGCCTGGGCAAAATGAAGCGACGTCGGACAGCCACGGGGGGAGCCGTCCGACGCCGCATCAAGTCCCTGAATTCCACTCATGAACTTCAGAGCACGCGGGAGATTCTGACACGGATCAGTCCAAGTTTTCCAGTCCCGGCCAAGATCACTTTTCGGTGTCGGCCGGACGGTCCTGAGAAGTGTCCCGAGGAGTGTCCCGGGAAGTGTCATCGTCAGCGGGTACGACGACCGTCGGACGCTCCCCGATCGAGGGCCTCGCGGGCGCCACGTACGGGTCCGCGGCGGGTGTCGTCACGGACCGATGGGCGTTCGCCAGCACCACCGCGAAGTACGGCAACGCGATCGCGCCGACCACGAAAGCCCAGCGCCACGGCGACGGGGTGATGACGGCGAGCACGAAGCAGACGATCCGGATCGACATCATCCACGCGTAGCGCGCGATCCGGCTGTCCAGGTCCGCGGACCGGCCGGGCTGCGCACTCGTCACCGAGATGACCGTCGCGTCGCTCCGCTCATGGCGTTTCGACATCTATCCTCCTCACAAGCAACGGTACGCCGCGCTGATCGCCCCGGCGCAGCCAGGCAGGGAGGAATGTGAAATGACCGACCGCACCTACCGCGTCACCGAGATCGTGGGCACGTCGAAGGAGGGGCTGAACCAGGCGATCACCAACGGGATCGCCCGCGCCGGGGAGACGCTGCGGCACCTCGACTGGTTCGAGGTCAGCGAGATCCGCGGACACATCGAGGACAACCAGATCGACCACTACCAGGTGACCATGAAGGTCGGCTTCCGCCTCGAAGACTCCTAAGTCGGAATCCCCGCACCCGGTGGGATAGCGTTCCTCCGTCCGGCGATGTGAGGAGGGCTTGTGGGTAGGTCTGTGTTGGTGACCGGCGGTAGCCGGGGGATCGGGCTGGCGATCGCGACCGCGTTCCAGGAGGCGGGCGACCAGGTCGCAGTCACGTACAACACGAGTCCGCCGCCGGAGGGCTTCCTCGGGGTGAAATGCGACATCACCGACCAGGAGCAGGTCGACGCCGCCTTCGACACGATCGCCGAGCAGCACGGGCCGGTCGAGGTGCTGGTGGCGAACGCCGGCATCACCCGCGACACGCTGCTGCTGCGGATGTCCGACGACGACTGGGACTCGGTGATCGAGACCAACCTCACCGGGTCGTTCCGGGTCGCCCGCCGCGCCGCCAAGGGCATGCTGCGGCTGCGCAAGGGCCGGATTGTGTTCATCTCCTCCGTGGTCGGCCTGCTCGGCTCACCCGGCCAGGTGAACTACGCGGCCAGCAAGTCCGGCCTGATCGGCATGGCCCGCTCGATCGCCCGCGAGCTGGGCAGCCGCGGCATCACCGCGAACGTGGTCGCTCCCGGCTTCGTCGAGACCGACATGACCGCGGTCCTGCCGGAAGAGACCCAGAAGCAGTACCTGAGCCAGATCCCGCTCGGCCGTTTCGGCTTGACCGAGGAGATCGCGAACGCGGTCCGCTGGCTGTCGTCGGAGGAGGCCGGCTACATCACCGGCGCGGTGATCCCGGTCGACGGCGGCATCGGCATGGGCAACTGAAAATCACTGATCTAGAAAGGTAATGCCGGTGGGCATCCTCGACGGCAAGCGGATCCTGGTCGCCGGAGTCACCCTCGACTCGTCGATCGGCTTCGCGACGGCCAAGGTGGCGCAGGAGCAGGGCGCGACCGTGCTGATCTCGAACTTCGGCCGCGCGCTGAGCATCACCAAGCGGATCGCGAAACGCCTGCCGACCGAGCCTCCGGTGCTGGAGCTCGATGTCACGAACGCGGAGCACCTGGCCGCGCTGCCCGAGGCCGTGCGTGAGCACGTCGACGGTCTGGACGGGGTCGTGCACTCGATCGCGTACGGCAACCCGGAGACGATCCTCGGCGGCAAGTTCCTCGACGGACCGTGGGAGGACGTGGCGCAGGCCGTCCACGTGTCGGCGTACAGCCTGAAGGCGCTGGCCGTGACCTGCGCGCCGCTGATGAGCCGCGGCAGCAGCGTGGTCGGGATGACCTTCGACGCGACCGTGGCCTGGCCCGGGTACGACTGGATGGGGGTGGCGAAGGCCGCGCTCGAGTCCACGAGCCGGTATCTGGCGCGCGACCTCGGCGCCCAGGGCATCCGCTGCAACCTGGTGTCAGCCGGTCCGCTGAAGACCCTGGCCGCGAAGGCGATTCCGGGCTTCGAGAAGTTCGAGGAGCCGTGGCTGGACCGCGCCCCGCTGGGCTGGGACCCGTCCGACCTGGAGCCGACCGGGCGCACCATCGTCGCGCTGCTCAGTGACTTCTTCCCCGCGACCACCGGCGAGATCGTGCACGTCGACGGCGGCTACCACGCGATGGGTGCGTGATAGTGGCTACATCGCTGGTTGAGCTCCGCGTTCTCGACGGTGCCAATCTCTACTTCAGCCGGGCCGCGATCAAGCTGACGCTGGACGTGTCGGCGATCGCGGACGCGCCTGCTCCGGCGGCGAAAGCGTACGGACAGGCGATCGGTCTCGGCGCCACCCGGCCCGGCCGGATCGGGTCCGGGTTCCGGCAGCGGTTCGCGATCCGGGTCGTCGGTCACGTCGTACGGCGGATCGCCCGGGACGCCGGGATCGGACGGATCGGCGTCCGGGTCCGCCCGGAGTCCGACGTACGGCGGCTCGTGGTGGCGTTCCCGTGGGCGCACGAAGGACGCGCGCGGGCGCTCGGGGCGGCGATCGTCGAGGTGCTGGACGCGTTCGGTGCCGAAGATTTGAGCGAGCTGATCCACACCGTCGGGGAGCGGGTCCGGGACGAGCCGCCGGGCAACCCGCCGCCGACGCTGCGGCCGAAGGTGCCGGTGGTCGCGGTGACCGGGACGAACGGCAAGACGACGACGTCGCGGATGATCGCGCACATCGGGCGGGCCGCGGGACTGCACGTCGGCTGGTCGAGCACCGATGGCGTGTACTTCGACGGCGAACTGGTGAAGTACGGCGACTTCTCCGGGCCGAGCGGCGCCGGGCAGGTGCTGTCCCAGCCGGGCATCCAGCTCGCGGTGACCGAGACCGCCCGCGGCGGGATCCTGCGCCGCGGGATCGGCGTCGCGTACAACGACGTCTCGGTGGTCACCAATGTCAGCGCGGACCATCTCGGCCTGGGCGGGATCGACACCGTCGACCAGCTCGCCGAGGTGAAGGCGGTGATCACGCAGATCACCCGGCCGCGGGGCTGGTGCGTGGTGAACGGCGACGATCCGCGGACGTTCGCGATGCGGCTCGGCTCGCCGGCGAAGTGCTGGGTGTTCTCCCGTGACCCCGACTCGCCGTCGATCCGGACCGTGCTCGACGAGGGCGGCCGGGCGACGACGGTGCTCGACGGGTACGTGACCGTTCTCGACCAGTCGCGCGATCCGGAGCCGTTGCTCAAGGTCGTCGACGTACCGATGACGCTGTCCGGCCTGTCGCACTACAACGTCGAGAACACCCTGGCCGCGGCGTCGGCGGCGCTCGGCCTCGGGCTGCCGCGGGCGGCGGTGATCGAGGGCCTGAGCACGTTCGCGCCGAACGAGAACAACCCCGGCCGGATGAACATGTACTCGCTGCGCGACTTCACCGTCGTCATCGACCTCGCGCACAACGAGGCCGGGCTGGAGGCGCTGCTCGAGATCATGAACGGCGTCCGGCCGGCCGGCGGGCGGCTGATGCTGGCGCTCGGATCGCCGGGAGACCGGGCCGACGACATGGTCGCGGCGCTCGGTGCGATGGGTGCGCGGGGGACTGACCGGATCGCGATCGGCCACAAGAGCGACTACCTGCGCGGACGGCCGCCGGCGGAGCTCGAGGCGGTGTTCCGCGAGGGCGCCGCGTCGGTCGGCGTGGACGACGTACCGGCGTTCCCGACCGAGCTCGCCGCGGCGCAGGCATTGGTTGCCGAGGCGCGGGCGGGGGATGTGGTGGCGGTCATGTCTCTTCAGGATCGGGCGAGTCTTGACGGCTGGTTGCGGTCCGAGGGAGCTACTGTCGACACACCGGAGACCTTGAAGAGCAAGGTCGAGAGAGCCCAGCACTAGCCCCTTCCGCCCTTGGTTGGGGTGGGAACGGGGTTGTGTGATGCGCTACCTGTGGTCGGTTCCGGCCGCGGTGGTCGCCTGGTTCGTGGGCGGCTTCTCCGCAACGTATCTGAAGGGGCTGCCGGAAGGTACGACGTACTTCGTGCCGCCGCGGATCGATCTGGTGGTGCTCGGTGGGATCGCCGGCGGCGTGCTGGCCGGGCTGTTGATCGGGCGGATCCGGATCGCCGTACCGGTCGTGCTGATCGTTGCCGCGGGCATGTGGTGGCTGACCGGGAACTCGTTCGGCGAGCAGCTGTTGGTCACGTTGCTGATGGCAAGCGCTCTCGGCGGGTTCTTCGGTGCCCTGGGCACCCGGAGCACGGTAGTCGCGGCGTTCGCGCTGGCGCTGCCGGTGGCCTGGACCGCGCTGCGGCCGGCCGAGCAGCTGACTGACTGGCGGTGGCTGTGGCAGTTGAACGGCCTGCTGGTCGGCGCCGGCCTCGCGGTGCTGCTGTACGTCGCGTGCTGGAAGCGCGGCTGGCGGTCTGTGGGGTCGTGGATCCCGCTGACCGGGTTCTACCTGGCGTGCTTCGGCATCGTCGCGTCGGTCCGGCTGGTGAGCCAGTCGACCGGGAAGCCGATGGACGCGGTCGGCGACGCGTCAACGGAGGCGTTCTTCCAGTCGTTCGAGCCGCTGCTGCGCGAGTACTGGCCGTGGATGGTGGTCGGCGTCCTGCTCGCGATCCCGATGGTCGCGCTCAAGCTCCGCGCCCTCCCGCCGCCACCGCCGCCCGCGGACCCGTACGCCGACAAGTCGAACGACGCCGTACTCTCCGACGACCTCGACTGGATCGACCAGGAAGAACCCCGCCGCCGCCTTCTGGCACGCCGCCAGCCCGCCTCCTGAGAGTCAGCTTGGGCTGGGCGCGGGCTGCCCGGTGGCAGTCAGCGGCGTCACTGCGGTGAGATCGGATTCGGCGGCGTCGATCACCAGTGCGAAGAACCTGAACCGGCTGCTGTTCGGCGTACCGATCGCGTCCGTGGTGTAGGTCTTGCCGCCGGCGCTGATCCGGACCTTGCGTGCCTCGGCGGACACCGCGCCCATGACCATCGTGAAGTGCATCGGGGACGACAGGTTCGGTACGACCGCCGGGATGGTCCGGTACTGGGCCCGCTGGTCCGGCTGCCAGTTCTCGTAGAAGCAGTCCTTGGTACCGCCGAAGGCCTTCGCGGGGCCTTCGTCGGTGACGACGAGGCAGCCGCGGCTGTAGTAGGACGCGACCGCCCAGCTCTCGTTGGGGATGCTGCCGCGGGCGACATAGAAGGCGGGTGCGTACTTGAGCGAGTCCGGCTGCGTCGTGAACGCCTCCTTGTCGGACCACGGCTCGGGCAGCGGGGTGTAGCCGAACCCGAGGTTCTGGGTTGCCATCACTCGTGTGGGGCTCGGCGAGGGAGTCGCGACACCGGGCTCTGCGGACCGGGTCGAGCCCAGGACCGAGCTCACCACGATGACCGCGGCCGTCGCGGCCGTCGCGCACACGGCAGCGGCCGTCGTACGGCGACGCACCTGGCGGCGCTTGATCCGCAGCCGCACCGTGGCCGCGGGGTCTGCGGGTTCGGGACGTTCGTCCGTGAGCACTGCGAGCTTGGCGCCCAGATCGTCGGGCAGGCGGTCGAGGTTCACGAGATGCCCCTTTCGGTCAGGTCGGCCAGTTCGTCCGGAGTGGCGAACGTGATGTCGGCGCGGAGCGCCTCCAGGCCCCGGCGGGTGTGCTGTTTCACGGCGCCCACCGAGCAGCCGAGGACCTCCGCGACAGTGCGCTCGGACAGGTCCTCGGCGTATCGGAGGTAGACGGCAGCGCGTTGTCGTGGGCTGAGGCGCGCCATCGCCTGGCGGAGCGCGAGGCGCTCGTCCACCTGGGCGGTGCCGGGGTCGACGACCGCTTCCGGTGGTGCGTCCGTGGGGCGTTCGCCGAGCCAGCGGCGGCGGCGACCGGACAGGAAACCGCTGGCGACGATCTTTCGCAGGTAGGCCTCGGGGTTCCCGTTCTGCAGCTTCCGCCAGTGGAACCAGAGTTTGGTGAACGCGTCCTGCGCCAGGTCCTCCGCCTTCTGATGGTCCAGGGTGAGCGCGTAGGCGAGTCGCGCGGTCGCGGTCCACCGCGCCCGAACGAACTCGTCGAAGTCATGCTCGGCTCTCATCGGCACACCCCTTAGAACGCCCTGGACAGCGTTGCAGGGTGACAGCTCAGCTGAGAAGTTTCTGGCCGAGCCATTCGCCGGGCTGGAAGCCGGGTGGGAGGGCGAAGACGGCGGAGCCGATCGTGGTGGTCCACTCGTTGAGGGCGTCGACCGCGTCCAGGCGGGCGAGCAGTGGGAGGAACTGACCCGCGACGTCGGCCTGGTGGCTGAGGAAGATCAGGCCGGACTCGCGGGTCGCGCCGGTGTCGTGGACGTAGTTCAGGCCCTTGCGGAAGATGCGGCGGCCGTCGTTCTCGCTGTGGTGCGCGAGGCGGGCGTGTGCGTTCTGCGCGATGACGAGCCGGCCGTCGGCGTCGCGGGCCTCGAGGTCGAGTTCGTCGTGCTCGGCGGTGCCGGTGAGCGGTGCGCCGGTGGAGAGTTTGCGGCCGACGGCGCGTTCCTGCTCGGAGCGGGTGAGTTCGTCCCAGGTGTCGAGGTTCAGCCGGATCCGTCGTACGACGAGCGTCGTGCCGCCGCGGAACCAGTCGGGGCCGTCGGCGGACCACACGGTCTGGTCGAACTCCGGCGTACCGAAGGCGGGGTTGCCGGTGCCGTCGACCTGGCCGAACAGGTTGCGGCCGGTGACCGGTTTGCTGTCGGCGCCGGCACTGTCCCAGAAGCCCGTCTGGCGCCAGAGCGGGGTCGCGAACGGTTTCGCGTGCGCGATCAATCGACGTACGGCGTGCACGACGCTGACCGCGTCGTCCGCGCCGACCATCACCAGGAGATCACCGCCCGACCAGGCGTGCTCGAGCCGGTCGTGCTTCATCACCGGCAGGTCGTCGAGGCCCGGCGGCCGTTGCCCGGTCAGCTCGAACACCCGCGGCCCGAACCCGACCGTCACTGTCAGGCCCTTGTTGGCCACCGCCAACTCGGGTGCGGTATCCCCAGGCGCCGGCCGTCCATCGGCCAACGCGACGAGATCACTCGTCCACAGCCGCATCAACCGCCCGAGCCCGGCCCGATCGGTCCGCACCCGGAACCCCACCAACTCACCCACCGCAGGCGCGGAGCGCGCGATCCCGGCCTGATGTTCGCCGTACGGCGAAATGGTCCGAGAGACAGGTGCCTCGGTGCTTCCGTTCCTGTCGAGAGCAACGACAGCACCACCGGCTGCCGCAGCGCCGGCAGCTGCCGCTCCGGCGTACCCGAAGAACTGTCGCCTGGTGGTCACTTGACGCTGGGCGTCTCCTCGGTGATCTCTTCGTCGGGTTGCACGAAGTCGGGGTCACCGCCCTCGTCACCGGACCGCGCTCCGGCCTGCGCCAGGTGCGACACGGATTCGAGCTCCGCGAGAACCGACTGATGCTGATCGACGCACAACACCACGAGATCGCCCGGGTTCGACCGCTCCAGCGCGAACCGCACCGCCTCGAGTTCGTCGAGTACGACGTCCACCCGCCGGCACCGCGCGCCGCTCTCCATCGCGCCCCGGACGCCGGCTTGCACAAGGCCCGCCGACTCGCCGCGCTTGCGCCCGCGCAGCCGGGCGTCCTCGCGGACGATGACCACGTCGAAGTGCTGCGCCGCGACCTCACCGAGCTCGCGGATGTCGTCGTCGCGCCGGTCGCCCGCGGTCGCGATCACGCCGATCCGCGACGGCCGCCCGACCTCGGACGACGCGTTCAGGCTCTCCCCGAGCCGGTCGACGAAGTCGCCGAGCATCCGCATCGCCGGCGCGTTGTGGCAGTAGTCGACGAGGACGGTGCGCCCGTCGACGTCGATCTCGTTCAGCCGGCCCGGCGACAGGTAGTACGACGTACTGAACGTCCGCAGCCCCTGCCGGATGTCGTGCAACGGCGCACCCGCCGCGAACGCCGCCGCGGCCGCCGCCATCGCGTTCTGCACGTTCATCATCGCCCGCCCGCCGAACGTTGCCGGCAGCAAATGCGTCCACGCCAGCTGCATCGACCGCCGCCCGTGCTTCACCACGATCATGTCGCCCAGGTCCGAACGCTCCAGCACCACGGCCCGCCCGCCGCGACGGCAGTGGCCCTCGATGTAGTCGCGGACCTCGCTGCCCGGCTCGGCCATGCTGAACCACACGACCTGCCCCGAGCACTTCCGGCGCATCTTCCGCACCAACGGGTCGTCGGCGTTCAGTACGGCGTACCCGGTCCGCGGCACCGCCTCGACCAGGACGGCCTTCACGTCGGCCAGCTGCTCGAGCGTGTCGATCCCGCGCAGGCCGAGGTGGTCCGGCTGCACGTTCAGGACGACGGCCACGTCGTTGCGCTCGTACCCGAGTCCCTCGCGCAGGATCCCGCCGCGCGCCACCTCGAAGACCGCGAAGTCGACGCGCGGGTTCTGCAGCACCATCCGCGCGGACTTCGGGCCGGACGCGTCCTGCCGGATCACCAGCCGCTCGTCGATCACGATGCCGTCGGTCGACGTCATCCCGACCTTGCGGCCCATGCCCTTGAAGACGTGGCTGATCATCCGCGAGGTGGTGGTCTTCCCGTTCGTCCCGGTGACCGCGACGATCGGGATCCGGCTGACCGCACCGGGCGGGAACAGCATGTCCACCACCGGCTTCGCGATGTACTGCGGTTCGCCGATCGTCGGGTTGGTGTGCATCCGGAACCCGGGTGCCGCGTTCACCTCGCAGATCGCGCCGCCGGTCTCCCGCACCGGCTGGGTGATGTCCGGGCAGATGAAGTCGATGCCGGCGATGTCGAGCCCGATCATCCGGGCCGCCTCCTCGGCGATCTCGACGTTCTCCGGGTGCGCCTCCCAGGTCCGGTCGATCGAGATCCCGCCGGTGGACATGTTGCCGGTGAGCGTCAGCTTCACCATCACGTCTTCCGGCGGTACGTCGTCCAGCTCGAAACCCTGGTCGCGCACCAGCTGGCGAGCCGCGTTGTTGATCGTGATCCGGGTCAGGATCTTCTCGTGGCCGACACCGCGCCGGGGGTCGGCGTTGGTGATGTCCACGAGCTCGGCCACGGTGTGGATGCCGTCGCCGACCACGTGCGCGGGCACGCGTTCGGCGATCGCCTCCATCCGGCCGTTGATGATCAGGCACCGGTAGTCCTTGCCGGTGACGAAGTTCTCCACGATCACGAACCCGCGCCGGGACTGCTCGGCCGCGATCGGGAACGCCTCTCGGACCGCGTCCGCGTCCTGCAGGTTCAGGCAGACCCCGCGGCCGTGGTTGCCGTCGAGCGGCTTGCACACGACCGGGTAGCCGATCTTGGTGGCGATCGAGACGGCATCCTCGACCGTGCGGACCGACTCCGACCGTGGCACCGGCAGACCGGCCGAGGCGAGCAGCCGCGTGGTCAGGTCCTTGTCGCTGGCGACGTCGACCGCGATCGAGCCGGTCTCGGACGTCATGGTGGCCCGGATCCGCTTCGCGTGCACGCCCTGCCCGAGCTGGACCAGGCTGGCCTTGTTCAGCCGGATCCACGGGATGTCCCGGGACACCGCCTCGTCCACGATCGCCTGCGTGGACGGGCCGAACGCGGTCCGCTCGGCCTGCTTGATGAACTTCTCCAGCTCGGTGGTGAAGTCGAACGCCGGATCCGGCTGGACGAGATTGTTCACGAACCGTACGGCGAGTTCACCCGCCGCGAGCCCGACCGCTTCGTCGGCGTACGCGTAGGTGATGTTGTAGATGCCCGGCGAGCCCTTCACTTGGCGCGTCTTGCCGCGGCGCATGTCGTGGCCGGCCTCCTGCTGGAGCTGCAGCGAGACGTGCTCGGCGATGTGGCCGAGCCAGGTGCCTTCGTACAGGCGCTCGATGAACCCGCCCTTGCGGCCGCGCGAGCAGTGGTGCTGGTCGAGCCGGGGGAGGTCGGCGAGCAGCCGCTCGGTGAAGCCGGGGATGGTGTTCGACGGGAAGTTCTCGAGCGAGCCGAGGTCGACGACCAGGTGGATCGCGGGGTCGTAGCTCCAGATGTTCGGGCCGCGGTAGACGCGGGTCTCGATGATCTTCAGGTCCGGAGCCGGAGTGCCGTGCGTTTCGGTCATGGGTTTCCGCTGTCTGCTTGCGTCGGGTCGGGGGAGTCGGTGTCGGCGCCGGCCCTGATCGGCTCGGTCGCCCCCGGTCTGGACTCCCCGGCCCCTATCGACGACTTGGCAGTGTTGGCAGTCTTGGCGGATTTCGCCGTACGGCGGCCCGCGCGCCGCTTGTGCTCCTCGTAGTACCTCGGTGACACGCCCTCGGCGGCGATCTCCTTCGCGAGCTTGCGCAGGTCGGCCTCGGCGGCCGCCATCTCGGCGATCTCCTCCGCCGGCGGCTGCGGGCCGTACGACAGCAGCACGCGGTTCTGCAGGTCGAACGTCGCGGTGGCCGGAAGGACGTGCAGTACGACGCCGGACGCGAGGATCGGCTCGGACCGCTTGGCGTTGTGGGCGTTCGACGTGATCCGGGTGCCGTCGAAGATCGTCACCGCGCCCCGGCCGACGACCTCCAGATGGGTGCCGCGGACAACGGCAGCGGTGTCCTCGTCGACGCCGATCCCGAGCAGGCCGGGGGACTGGGCGACGAGCGACAGCAGCCGGCCGTACCGGTTCCGCTGGGCGAAGTGCTGGTCGACGATCGCGCCCTGGACCAGGCCGAGGCCGTTGGACAGCTGGCTCATCCGCTGCCGCGGGGTGGCGCCGGAGCGGCCGAACGCGATCATGTGCTCGGCCAGGATGCTCGCGCCGGCCGACGTACCGCCGACGGCCGCACCCCGCGCATGAGCGGCGGTGACCGCGCGGCCGAACGCCGTACCGGTGACAACGCCCGCGAGCTTCAGTTGGTTGCCGCCGGTCATGAAGATCCCGGTGGCGTCGTTCAGCGGGGCGATGAAGGCCGGGTCGTCCGCGTCCTCCCGGTTCTCCGGGCGTACGCCGACCACGCTCTCGGCGCCGAGCGCCGCGAACAGCGCCCGGTACACGTCGACGACGTCGGGCCCGAGCGCGGACGCGGTGGGCACCACCACGATCCGCGCCTTGGACCCGCCCGCGGCCTCGACGAACTCCTGCAGCACCGTCCGCTTCTTCAGCTTGTCCTCGGCGCCACCGATCGCAAACAGGGCTCCGGGCCCACCCTGCAGTTCAGACATACGCGAAGAATAGGTGCTCACGCCGCGCCACACCGCATCCCGGTCGCCGCCCCGCTCCACCACCCGACTTTGAGAAGCCACCAACCATTCTCAGCCTCGATCCGTGGTTGGTGGCTTCTCAAAGTCGGTTCGGCGAGGTTCGGTGAGGGGAGTTATCCACAGCGGGACGGGAAGTGCGGCGCGCCGGGGATGGGTTGTGGCGCATGCTGGCCGGGTGGATCGGCTGGCTGAGGATGTTCGTCAACGAGTGCTGCAGCTCGTTCGGACGCCGCGAGACCGGCAGGTTCTTCTCGCGGCCGGACTGCGAGACGTCGACCTGCGACGCCTCCTGAGGAGGCAGGTTCTGCAACACCACCACGGGCACTACATCGACAGTCGCTTGGACGAGGAGGTGGCACGGACAGCTTGCGCGCAGGCACTGCACCCAGGCTCGGTTGTCAGTCACTTCAGCGCGGCCGGCCTCGCGGGACTGCGCACCTGGACGGACAGCCGGCGTCGGTCGGCGCCTCCCGCCGCCGCGGTCTGGTTGACACGGCCGGCCACGACGAAGCGGAACCAGCGCCGCCAGGACATCGTCGTACGACGTGCAACCCTGGACCCGGCCGATGTGTCTCGGCACCTGTGGCTGCCGGTCACCAGCGCGGCGAGGACCGTGGTGGATCTCGCTCGCGCCTTGCCGTTCCGCGAGGCGATCGTGACTGTCGACGACGCACTGCGCAGCGGTACCTCCGTCGGTGATCTCGAAAGCGTGATGGAGCGGCAGTTCCAGTGGCCGGGAATCCGTCGGGCGCGGAACACGATCGGCTTCGGCGATCCGAGGTCGGAGTCGGTGCTCGAGTCGATAGCCCGAGCAGTCTTCGCGCTCGCGGGCATGCCCGTGCCGATCCTCCAGGCGCAGTTCTGGGACGGCTTTTCGTGGATGCCCGAGCGTGTGGACTTCTGGTGGCCGCAGTTCCGGACGATCGGTGAGGCCGATGGCCTCGCGAAGTACGACAGCGACAGCCCCGAGGAACGGCGCCGGCGGTTGCGCCGCAGCTACCGGCGCGATCAGCGACTGAGCGATCGGGCCGTAGAGCTCGTGCACTTCGGCTGGGAGGACGTCCTCGATCCGCGATCGGACCTGATCGCCCGCCTCCGCGCGGCCTTCGCACGAGGCAGCTCCCGCCCCGGCGACCCGCCGACCTGGCGGGCCCCGGCCCCGCACGACCCCGCCCAATGGCTCCACGCCGCGTAATCCAGCTAACCCCACCCCCGCACCGCGCCGCGACATCGACTTTGAGAAGCCACCGACCATTCTTGGCGGCGATTCGTGGTTGGTGGCTTCTCAAAGTGGGGAGGGCGTTCGGTACGGCGGGTTAGTGGCCGAACGTGAACCAGTTGACGTTGACGTAGTCGGCGGGCTGGCCGCTCGTGAAGGTCAGGTAGACGTCGTGGACGCCGGTGACCGCGCTGATGTTGGCAGGGACCGATCGCCAGGACTGCCAGCCGCCGGTGTTGGCGATCGCGAAGCTGCCGATCGGTGCGTTGCTTCGACTGTCCAGGCGTACTTCGACCAGCCCGCTGACTCCGCCTGCCGCGCCGGACGCCACGCGGGCGACGAACTGGGTTGCCGGGGTGCTGCCGAAGTCGATGCTGCGGTAGAGGGCCCAGTCGCCGTTGCCGACCTGCATCAGGTTCTGGCCGCCGCCGCTGTCCGTGGTCGTCTCGACACCTGTTCCGCCCTGCTGCTGGAACGACTCGGCCTGCAGGGTGCTGTACGCGCTGCCGCCACCGCCCGGCGGGGGAGTCGTCGGCGGAGGCGTGGTCGGCGGGGTGGTGCCGCCGCCCTTCGACGACACGGCCACGTAGTCCACGATCATCGGCCTGTCGGGCACCGTCGAGGCGCGCGGGGTCGGGCCGTTGAGCGCATCCGGGAACGCTCCGCCGATGGCGACGTTCAGCAGGACGAAGTAGCCGGCGTGCGAGGTCATGTTCGCCCACGTGTCGGCCGGGAGTTGGCCCTGACTGACGGAGTGGAATTGCTGTCCGTCGACGTACCAGCGCAACTGGTTCGGCGAGATGCTCGTGTCCCACTCGAAGCGGTAGGTGTGGAACCCGGCCTGGCAGGTCGCACCCGGGCAGGCCCGGTTGTTGGCGATCCCACTGGTCTCGTTGCACGGGCCGCCGGGGTTCACGCCGCAGTGCAGGACGCCCCAGACGGAGTTGATCCCGTTGACGTTCTCCATGATGTCGAACTCGCCGATCCCCGGCCAGTTCCAGTAGTTCCCGCGGTACGGCGCACCGAGCGCCCAGAATGCGGGCCAGTACCCGAGCGCGGCGTCACCGGTGACGTTCGGCATCTGGATCCGGCTCTCGATCGCCAGCACCCCACCGGCCGGCGGCTTGAAGTCGCTCCGTTGCGTCTCGACCCGGGCGGACGTCCAGTTGCCGGCGCCGTCACGCCGCGGCGTGATGCGCAGGTTCCCGGTGCCGTCGAGGGACAGGTTGTTCGGGCTGTTCGTGTAGTTCTGGATCTCGCCGGTACCCCAGTTCCCGGGACCGCCCGGGTAGCCGTGGCCGGTGTCGATGATCCAGTTGGCCGCGGACGGCAGTGCGCCGCTGGCACCGTCGAAGTCGTCACTCCAGACAGTCGTCCAGCCGGCGGCGGGCGGCGGAACGCTCGCCTGGGCGGCGACCGCAAGGCTGCCGGCCACCAGGACAGGCGCTACGAGTGCTGCGAGAAGAGCACGGCGGGGGGATCGCTTGGGGCGGGAACGCATGATCGACCTCCACAGTCGAGGCCGGCGCCTCACCAGACCGCCGGCCGGGGGATGCCACCAATGAGAGCGCTCTCATCTCAACGTGTCAACACCTCGTCACCGAACGGATCAGGCTGGGGTTTCCGCGTCGGCGACTTCGACTTCCTCGCGGGTGATGCCGAGCAGGTAGAGGATCGTGTCCAGGTACGGAACGCTCAGGTGGGTGTCGGCGGCGGCGCGGACGACCGGCTTGGCGTTGAACGCGACGCCGAGACCCGCGGCGGCCAGCATGTCGAGGTCGTTGGCTCCGTCGCCGATCGCGACCGTCTGGGACAAAGGCGTACCGGACCGCTGGGCGAACTGCCGCAGCGCGGTCGCCTTGCCGGGGCGGTCGACGATCTCGCCGACGACGCGGCCGGTGAGAATGCCGTCGACGATCTCCAGCTCGTTGGCCTTCGCGTAGTCGATGCCGAGCTCGGCGGCCAGCTTGTCGGTGATCTGGCTGAATCCGCCGCTGACGATCGCGAACTGGTACCCGAGCCGCTTGAGCGTGCGGACCAGCGTGCGCGCACCGGGTGCCAGCTCGATCGCGGCGTACACCTCGTCGAGCGCCGTCGCGGGTAGGCCCTCAAGCGCCGCGACCCGGTTCTGCAGCGAGTCGGCGAAGTCCAGTTCGCCGCTCATCGCCTGTTCGGTGACGGCGGCGACCTCCTCCAGCCGGCCGGCGTGGTGGGCGAGCATCTCGATGACCTCGCCCTGGATGAGCGTCGAGTCGACGTCCATCACGATCAGCCGCTTGGCCCGCCGGTACAGCCCGCCGTCCTGGACCGCGATGTCGAGGCCCTGCCGGACGCCTTCCTGCGCGAGGACGGTCCGCAGCGCTTCGGGATCGGCGCCGGAGACGGCGAACTCCATCGCGGTCACCGGATACCGCGCCATGCGGCTGATCCGGTCGATGTTGGCGCCGGTGTCGGCGATCCGGCCGGCGACGGCGGCGAGTCCGGCCGCCGACAGCGGGTGGCCGATCACGGTCACCTGGCTGCGGCCCTTGCGCCGCGGCTCGTTGTCGCCGACACCTTTCTTCACCGAGATCTCGACATCGAGGACCGTGGCGAGCGCCTTCAGCTCTTCCTTCAGGCTCTTGTGGTCCCGCGGCGCGGACAGCAGTACGCCGAGCACCAGCCGGCCCCGGAGCACGACCTGCTCGGCGTCGATCACGTCGAGCCCGCGCGTCGCGAGCGTCGAGAGTACGGCGGATGTCAGCCCCGGCCGGTCGCTGCCCGTCAACGTCACCAGCAACGTGGGCCGGTCGGCCGACGCGGTCTCAACCTCACTGAGCTCTGTCATCGAACCCAAACGCTACCTAAATGAGATGACGGTCCAGTGTCCGGTCCAGATCTCAAGCATGAACGAGGTGCCCGTCAGGCGTGGATCGGCGGGGCGCACGCCGCGACGAGGGCGCGGCGTGCCGCGGCGGCCAGCCCGAGGAGGGCCCGCCGGCGGGCGTCCGCCTCGGCTCCGGTGACCGCCGCGCCGTCGTCCTCCAGCGCCGCATCCGCAATCGCCAGACAACGCCGGGCCGTCGCCGCGGTTTTCACCGCGCGTGGCTCGTACCCCGGAGCCAGATCGTCACCACGTCCCTGACCGATCCGGCGAATGTCGATCAGCGCGTCAGCGACCTCCGGCTTCCAGCGCGCGACATCCAGCGCGGCCAACGACTCGGCCGCGTCGATCAGCGCCATCCGCAGCCCGCGGTCTGCCTCACCTAAGTCAGCAGGCAGCGGCGAAGCTGCCGGTAGCACGGTCCACTGCACCGCCGGACCGACGTACGCCGGAACGAGTCCGAGCTCCGGCCCTGTGAGTACGACGGCCTCGCCGGTCTCCAACGCGGCCTCGTTGAACGTCGGCGGTCCGGCCAGGCCGATCGGATCACCCGGCACCGGCAGCGCGAGATGTGCTTGCGTCGTCCCCGCGGCCCGGAGCAGATTCAGAGCGACCGGCAGCGTGGCCGGCTCGGGATGCCCGGCGAGGCCCGCGACGTGGTGACCGACGTCGTCGCCCAGGATCTTCTGCGCGGCGGTATCGGGGTCGCAGGCACCGGTCAGCATCGCGTTGGTCCACACCGTGAACCGAACCGAGGCGGAGGTCGTCAGCACGCCCGCAAGTCTCTCACCACCCGACGACCGCCCGCAGACGGCGACCCCTTAGGTTTTGTGCATGACTGCAGTGGTGGAGCTGGCCGGTGTGACGATCGTCCGCGGTGGCGCGCGGCTGCTCGACGGGATCGACTGGACGGTCGACGAGGCCGACCGGTGGGTGGTGATCGGGCCGAACGGCGCCGGCAAGACGACGCTGCTGCAGATCCTCGCCGCCCAGTTGCACCCGACGGCCGGCGTCGCCGGACTGCTCGGTGAGGTGCTCGGCGCGGTCGACGTCTTCGAGCTGCGACCGCGGATCGGGCTGACCAGCGCCGCGCTCGCCGACCGGTTGCCGAAGAGCGAGCGGGTGTCCGACGTGGTCATGTCGGCGTCGTACGCCGTCCTCGGCCGCTGGATCGAGGAGTACGACGAACTGGACCACGCACGCGCCACCGCGTTGCTGGCCGAACTCGGGATCGCGCACCTGGCCGACCGGACGTTCGGCACGCTGTCCGAGGGGGAGCGTAAACGCGTCCAGATCGCCCGCGCACTGATGACCGACCCCGAATTGATGCTGATGGACGAACCCGCGGCCGGTCTCGACCTGACCGGACGCGAGCAGCTCGTCCGCTCGCTCAGCTCGATCGCGACTGCGGTCGGAGCGCCCGCGATGGTGCTGGTCACGCATCACGTCGAAGAGATCCCGCCCGGCTTCACCCACGCCCTCCTCCTCAAGCAGGGCCGCATCGTCGCCGCCGGCCCGATGGACGAGGCGCTGACCGCCGAGACCCTCAGCGAGACCTTCGATCTGGCCCTCACCCTCAAGCAGGAAGACGGCCGCTACACCGCCCGCGCCCTCTGACCCGGATCCCACCGGGTGCCCGACGCGTCCAACATCTGCTTGAAAGCCCCCGAGGTAGATAGGCTTGGGAAATGATGGATTGGCTGCGGGACAATATGTGGGCGGCGTGGCTGACGATCGCTGCCGTCCTCGGCCTGGCCGAACTGGCCTCGCTGGACTTCACGTTGCTGATGCTGGCCGCCGGTGCGCTCACCGCGGCCGGTGTGGCGGCGTTCCTCCCCGGGCTGCTGTGGCTGCAGATCGTCGTCGGGTTGATTACCGCCGCGGCGATGCTCGCCGCGATCCGGCCGATGATCGTCCGGAAGATCCATCACGGCCAGGAGCTGAAGACCGGCTCGGCCCATGTGATCGGCAAGTCCGGCATCGTGGTCAAGGAGATCCATCCCGACGGCGGCGGCTCGATCCGGCTCGGCGGTGAGCTGTGGACGGCCCGCCCGTACGACGAGGTGTCGACGATCGCCCCGGGGACGCGGGTCGAGGTGATGTCGATCGACGGCGCGACCGCGGTCGTGTACCCGGTCGGCGACCCGCTGCACCACCAGCTCGGCAGCACCGAACCCCCGAAACCCCAGGACCCGCCGCAGTCCTGAGCGTTGAGTGGTCCCCTACTCGCAGTAGTGTCGGAGGTAGGCGGCAGACTGCCCGTCTGAGCGTTCGAGTGGAGGGTCGAGTGACCGCGTTCCTCATAGTCCTGGCACTGGTCGCCCTGGTGGTGATCGTGACCTTGGTCAAGTCCGTCCGGGTGGTGCAGCAGCAGACCGTCGGCATCGTCGAACGGTTCGGTAAGTTCAAGACCGGCCTGCAGCCGGGCCTGAACCTGCTGACCCCGTTCGTCGACAAGGTCCGCTACACCATCGACATGCGCGAGCAGGTGGTCGCGTTCCCGCCGCAGGGCGTCATCACCGAGGACAACCTGATGGTGTCGATCGACTCCGTCATCTACTTCCAGGTGAACGACCCGGTGCGCGCGACGTACGAGATCTCCAACTACATCCAGGCCATCGAGCAGCTCACGATGACCACGCTGCGGAACATCATCGGCGGCATGGACCTGGAGCAGACGCTGACCTCGCGTGAGGAGATCAACGAGAAGCTCCGGTACGTGCTGGACGAGGCGACCGGCAAGTGGGGCATCCGGGTCAACCGGGTCGAGCTGCGCTCGATCGACCCGCCGCCGTCGATCCAGGACTCGATGGAGAAGCAGATGCGCGCCGACCGTGACAAGCGCGCCGCGATCCTCACCGCGGAAGGTATGCGGCAGTCGGCCGTCCTGTCCGCCGAGGGCCAGAAGCAGTCCGCGATCCTCACCGCCGAAGGTGACAAGCAGTCCCGCATCCTCCGCGCCGAGGCCGAGCGGCAGGCCCGGATCCTGAAGGCGCAGGGTGAGGCGCAGGCCATCACCACGGTCTTCAACGCGATCCACGCCGGCAAGCCGGACCAGGGCCTGCTCGCGTACCAGTACCTGCAGATGCTGCCGTCGATCGCCCAGGGCGACGCGAACAAGCTGTGGATCGTGCCGAGCGAGATCGGCGACGCGCTCAAGGGTCTCGGCAGCGCGGTCGGCCAGGTGGCCGGTATCGCGCAGCAGGCCGAGGGCAACTGGGAGGCGCCGCAGCTCGACAACGGCCAGGTGCCGGAGATCGACAGCGCCGCACCGGCAGCGGTGGCCGAGGCCGACAACGCGGTCCGCGAAGCGATCGCCGCGGCCGAGTCCGCGGCCGTGAGCAGCCGCAGCCAGGCTGCGCCGAGCTCACCGGCGATTCCGCCTCCGGCCCCGTCCCAGGAGCCGCCGGCGCAGGAACCGCCGCAACGCTGAGAACACCAGAGCCCTCCCGGAGCGTTTCCGGGAGGGCTCTTGCGTGTTCAATCGTCGGACAGATCTGCGAGGGCCTGGTCAGGTGCGTAGAGTTCTGCAGCGATGACATGGTTCGAGGCGGTGTTCGTCCTGCTGGCGGGGATGGGCGCGGGAACGATCAACGCCGTGGTGGGGTCGGGCACGCTGCTCACCTTCCCCGCGTTGCTTGCCGTCGGCATCCCTCCGGTGCTGGCGAACGTCAGTAATACGGTCGGTCTGGCCCCCGGTACGGCGGCCGGCGCGATCGGCTACCGTCGCGAGCTCGAAGGGCAGCGCGGCCGGTTGCTCCGTCTGGTGCCGGCGTCGCTGGCCGGCGGCATCGTCGGGGGAGTGCTGCTGCTCACGCTGCCCGACTCCGCGTTCCACGCCGTCGTACCGGTCCTGATCCTGCTCGGCTGTTTGTTGGTTGCCTTCCAGCCGTGGCTCTCGAAGTGGATCAGCGTGCCGTCGCATCAGCACCGCGGCGCGTGGTGGGTGATCCCGGCCGTCTTCGCAACCGGTGTGTACGGCGGGTACTTCGGAGCAGCGCAAGGCGTGCTGCTGATGGCGATCCTCGGCCTCGGCCTGGACTCGAACCTGCAGCGGATGAACGGCCTGAAGAACGTCCTCGCCACGGTCGTGAACACGGCGTCCGCGATTCTGTTCATCATCGTGCACGACATCGACTGGCTCGCGGCCGGTCTGATCGCGGTCGGGTCGACGATCGGCGGTTTCATCGGCGCCCGCTACGGCCGGAAGCTCCCGCCGATCGCACTCCGCGCGCTGATCGTCTGCATCGGCGTTCTCGCCATCGTCACGATGGTGTTCTGACCTGTACCTGTAGCCCCGCCAGCAAGAGATCCAGGCCGTAGTCGAACTGCTCGTCGCCGCCGGTGGTGCGGGCCAGTTCCGATGCCAGCTCGACGACGGTCGGGAAGTCTCGCGCCGACAACGACTCCATCGTGGTCCGCAGCCGTCGCCAGGCCTCCGGGTCGCGCCGCTCGGCCGCCATCTGGATCTCCCAGGACGCGGCTCCGAGCACGTAGGTGAACAGGGTCGTGTGCGTCCGCGCGGCCGTCTCCGGGTCGAACCCGGCAGACCGCAGTACGCCGAGCAGGCCTTCGGCCACCCGCGCGGTCTCGTCCCCGGCCAGCGGCCGGCTCGCGAGTAGTTGCGCGAGGCAAGGGTGCTGCAGCATCAGCAGCCGCAGCGACCGGCACACCGCCCGTACCTGGTCCGGCCACGGCTCGTCCGACGGTACGGCGGGCAGCAGCCCCATCAGGTGATCGCGAACCGCGTCGTACAGATCGTCCTTGTTCCGGAAGTACGTGTAGAGCGCCATCGGGCCGACGTTGAGCTCGCCGGCGACCCCGCGCAGGCTGAACGCGTCGGTGCCCTTCGCCTCCATCAGCTCGAGCGCGGTCCGCACGATCAGGTCGGCGCTCAGGGTGTTCCGCGGTGTCCGCGCCATGTGACCCATCTCCCTCCTCAACTACTACAGCTGCTCCTAACGTACAGTGTATAGTACGGTGTATGCGAGCCATTCAGATCACCGAGTTCGGCGGACCCGAGGTCCTCAAGGTCAGCGATGTCCCGGCGCCGGTCGCCGGCGACGGGCAGGTCCTGATCACGGTCGACCGCGCGGGCATCAACTACGCGGACACGCACCAGGTCGAGAACAGCTACCTCTCCAAGACCGAGCTCCCGCTGATCCCGGGCGGTGAGGTCGTCGGGCACACCGCAGACGGTCGTCGCGTGGTCGCCCTGATCGGTTCCGGTGGGTACGCCGAGCAGGCCGTGGCGCACGCGCCGTACGCCTGGGATGTCCCGGAAGTTGTCAGTGACGGGGACGCGCTGGCGCTCGTGCTGCAGGGCACCACGGCGTGGCACCTGCTCAAGACGTCGACGCACCTGCAGCCGGGCGAGTCCGTCCTGGTGCACGCCGGTGCAGGCGGTGTCGGTTCGCTCGCCGTTCAGCTCGCCAAGCTCTGGGGCGCCGGCCGCGTGATCGCGACCGCCTCCAGCGAGGAGAAGCGCAAGCAGGTCCTCGAACTGGGCGCCGACGCCGCGATCGACGGTACGCCGGAAGGCCTGAAGGACCGCATCCTCGAGGCGAACGGCGGCAAGCCCGTCGACATCGTGCTCGAGATGGTCGGCGGTCAGACCTTCGACGAGTCCTTCGCCGCACTCGGCCGCTTCGGTCGCCTGGTCACCTTCGGTGCCGCGTCCCGGCAGTCCGCCGCGCCGATCGACTCGAGCCGGCTGATGAAGGGCTCGAAGACCATCGCCGGCTTCTGGCTGGCCGACTGCTTCGCGAACCCGCAGCTGCTCGGCGGCCCGCTGGCCGAGCTGTTCGACCTGACCGCGGGCGGCAAGCTCCGCCCGATCGTCGGCGGCGAGTATGCGCTGTCCGACGTCGCCACCGCCCACGAAGACATGCGAGCTCGCCGGACCGTCGGCAAGCTCCTACTCAACCCCACTCACTGAATCGGATAGGAAGACACCAGTTATGACCATCGCTGTTGAGAAGGTTCTGTACACCGCCCACGCCACCGCCCACGGCGGCCGCGACGGCAAGGTCGCGACGAACGACGGCAAGCTCGACGTCCTGGTCGTGCCGCCGGCCGAGATGGGTGGCTCCGGCAACGGAACCAACCCGGAGCAGCTGTTCGCGGCCGGCTACGCGGCCTGCTTCCACAGTGCGCTGAAGGTCGTCGCCCGCAAGGCCCGTCTGGACGTCGACGGTTCGACCGTCACCGCCGAGGTCGGCATCGGCCCGATCAACGGCGGCGCCGGCTACGGCCTCGAGGTCGCGCTGGTCGTCAGCCTGCCCGGCCTGGACAACGCGGTCGCCGAGGACCTCGTCGCCAAGGCGCACCAGGTCTGCCCGTACTCCAACGCCACCCGCGGCAACATCAAGGTCGACCTCAAGGTCGCCTGACTCGCATCCGCGCGAGGGCCTCTTCCAGGAGGCCCTCGGTGGCGGAGACCGGGGCTGCGGAGATCGTCAGTCCTTCCATGATCGCGACGTACTCGTCGACCTCTTCGAGCTTGTCCAGGTAGACCGCGCTCGCCGCGTGCTCGATGTAGACGATGTCCGGCAGGTCGCCGTCCGCGAACCGCAGCAAGCTGAACGCGCCGCCGGCGCCGGGGTACCCGACGCTGCTGAACGGCATCACCTGCAGGGTGATGTTCGGCTGCTGCGACCACTTGAGCAGGTGCTCGATCTGCGCCCGCATCACGTCCTCGCCGCCGACCGGCCGGCGCAGCACGGACTCGTCGATGACGACCCACAGCCGGGCCGGGTTCGGCCGGGTGAGGATCTGCTGCCGGGTCACCCGCAGCTCCACCCGCTGGTCGACCTCCTGATGCGGCAGGAACGATTTGCCCATCTGTACGACGGACCGTGCGTACTCCTCGGTCTGCAGCAGGCCCGGGACGAACATCACCTCGTACGTCCGGATCAGCGTCGCGGCGACCTCGAGCCCGACGTAGTTCGCGAACCAGCTCGGCATCACGTCGCCGTACCGGGACCACCAGCCGGGGTTGTTCGCGGCCCGGGACAGCTCCATCAACCGGAAGCGCTCGTCCTCGTCGGCCATCCCGTAGAGCTCGAGCAGGTCGCTGACGTCGCGTTCCTTGAACCCGACCCGGCCGAGCTCCATCCGGCTGACCTTCGACTCGGACGCCCGGATCTGCCAGCCCGCGTCGGCGCGACTGATCCCGGCGGATTCACGCATCCGCCGCAACTGCCCACCGAGCATGATCCGAAGAGCGGTAGGACCGCCTTCGCCACCGCTCACCGTCTGCTCACTCAACCTGACCCACGCCCAGCCACCCACCCATTCCAGCGGGTGATGCTACCGCCTGTCCACAGGTATGGCCCGGTGAGTACGCCGCCGAGCGAGATGTTTGACGAGGAAGCGAGCATCGCGGTCCACGCCTTGGATGCTCGCCGACGCGATCGCGTACTGGAAGTCGAGTCCGAGGAAGTACAGACCCGGTACGTCGGCCGACACGCCCCGCTCGTGCCGCGGTCGCCCGGCGTCGTCGAACACCGGCAGGTCGATCCATCCATGGTCGGGATCCGACCCGGTCGACCACACCACCGTCCGGACGTCGTCGAGTACGTCGCCGTCCGCGGTCACCGGCTTGCCGTCGCGGACCCCTTCGATGCGCGCGATCCGTTCGATCCCGGCCGCGTCGAGATGCTCGAGCTTGTTGCGGGTCAGCGGCAGGCCGTTGTCCACAGCGTTCGCGATCGCCTTGCGGCCCATCGGCGTACGGCGGGTGAGCACGTACTTGAACAGGAACATCACGACTGGTGTGAACAGATGCCCGGCAGGCGAGTCGATGTCGACCGGTACCTGTCCCGGGTGCCGTCCGGCGAGCAGCGTGCGATGCGTTTTCACGGCTTCCAGCGCGATGTCGGTGCCAGAGTTGGCCGCACCAACGACCAGCACAGTCCCGTCCGCGAACTGCTCCGGATTCCGGTACTCCAGCGAGTGCACCTGCCGGATCGACGGGTCGAGCTCGCCCGCGAACGCCGGCCACCGCGGCACACTGTGCATCCCGGCCGCTACCACGACCTGGTCCGCCCGCCAATCACCTCCGGTCGTCTCCACCAGGAACCCGTCGTCGCCCCGCGACACCCGAGTCACCCGTACGCCGGTCCGCACCGGCAGCTCGTGATGTACGGCGTACTGCTCGAGGTAGTCGGCCATCTCGTCGCGGCTCGGGCAGTCCCGCGTGCCGATCCGCAACCCCGGGAGACTCGCGTACCGCGGCCGGCTGAACAGCCGCAGTGAGTCGTACCGCTCCCGCCAGCAGTCGCCGACGCGCTCGTGCCCGTCGAGGATGACGAAGTCCTCGCGCAGGTAGTACCCGATCGCCAGACCGGCCTGCCCCGCGCCGATCACCACAGTCCCAATCCGTTCCATAACCCTCAAGTTAGGTCGACCGGGCACCCCGGCACATCAACCGACCACGCCAACCCCGCGCCCGCGATTGGTCATTTCTACCCAGCGAGCCCGTTCTCATAGGCGTACGCCGTCGCGGCCGCCCGGCTGTTCACGCCGAGCTTCGCGAAGATGTTGCTGACGTGCCGAGCGACCGTTCGCTCGCTGAGGAACAGCTGCTCGGCCACTGCCCGGTTGGTGGCTCCCGTTGCGAGCAACCGCAGTACCTCCAGCTCCCGCTGGCTCAGCCCGCCGCTGCGGCCGGTCTCCAACGCGGCGAGGTCGACCACCGCCCCCAGCCGCTCGAAGACGGTTCGCGCGCCGTCGAGCTCCATCTGCTCCGCGTCGAGGTCACCGAGTGCGCGGCAGGCTTGCGCGACCAGCAACCGGGTGTGCGCGCCTTCGTACGGCATGTCGAGCCGCTGCCACAGCGTCCAGGCCCGCCGCAGTAACGGGATCGCGCCCTGTGGATCGCCGCACGCGATCCGCACCGCGCCCTCGCAGTACGCCGCGAGCGCCTGCAGGTACGGCGCGTCCGCGCGCGCCAACTGGTTCAGCTCGGCGGCCGCTTTGCGTGCGGTCTCGCGGTCGCCCAACTGCACTGCGACCTCGACCCGCGCGGCCAGCAGCATCGGCCGGTTCGGGGAGAGCGCGTCCTCGGCGAGCGCTCGTTCGAGCCCTGCGATCGCCAGATCGCCACGGCCCTGCAGGGCGCGGAGGAGAGCGAGACCGGGCTGGACGTCCATCCCGTCGGCGGCCGCCGCGAGGTACGCGCGTTCCGCGGCCTGGTGATGCCCGCGTTGCCGTTCGACCTCCGCGAGCCGGTACCACGCCGGCCCGACCGTGCCGGCCGGCAACCGTTGGCACGCATCTTCGGCGGCGCCGGCGGCGTCGGTCCAGGCGCCGCGCAGCTGCAGGATGTGGGCGCGGTGCACCAGGCACGCGCCGCGGTACGGGACGAGGCCGGACTGCTGGTCGCACCAACCGGTCAACGCCTGGGTCCACTCCTGGGCGCGGCGGATGTCGTAGAGATCCATGCACAGCGCGATCACCGAGCAGTACGCCATCCCGGTGACCTCCGGGCGGACCTGGCCGGCGGTCACGTGCACCATCGCCTCGTCCAGTGCCTTGAGTGCCTCGGCGCCGCGGCCGAGCATGTTCAGGCAGTTGCCGCGGCCGAGGGCGGCCAGCGCGATCGCGTCGGGCTCGGTGGCCCACCCCATGTTCTGTTCGAACAAGGGCAGTGCGGCGGCGGCGTCGCCGGAGTTCATCAGCAACGCCGCGTTGGCCATGGCCACCAGCCCGCCGAGCTGCGGCAGGTCCTCCGGCACCAGTCGCTCGATCCGCGCCTGCCATCCCGCGGCCCGGGCGAGTTCGCCGTGCTGCTGTAGCTGGAACCCTAGCCAGAAGCCGCTCTGGATCGCGGCCACCACATCACCGCGCGCGAGATGCTCCTCGTACGCCCGCTCGCGGTACGTCGCGACCTCGTCGTCGTGACCGAGGACGAACGCGGCGACCGCGAGCCGGTCGAGATCCGCGGGCGGCAGCGGAGCGCGCCGATCGGCCGCCGTCAGCTCGGCGTACTCAGCGGGCCAGTCGTGCTGCTCCATTCATCACAAGTTACCCGCGGAGGTCACCAGGGTTCGACGTCGACGCCTGTCGCCGCGATCCAGAGGGCGCGGAAGGCGGATCCGGGCTGACCGTTGAAGTCGTCGTCCGGCAGCGCCGGGATCAGGTTCAGAACCGCGCCGAGGTGACCGCATTCGGCAGCTTGCCGGACGAGCAGCTGGGTCGGGTGCTCACGCCGGGCGCGCGGAGTCTTCAGCAGCGTGCCGTACTCGTCCACCAGCCCGGAGATCTCAGCCGGTGTCGGCCGGGGACCTCGGTCGCGCGCGGCGGCTTCGGCTTTGGCGAGTAAGTCTTCCCACGCGTAGCCATCGCCGAAGACCTGCGCCCAGTCACGAACAAGGTCCGGACGCCCCAGAGCCGCGAGCACCTCCACGCCTTCCCAGCCGTCGAACCAGCCCTCGTCGAGGTGTCCAAGGTATTCCTGCGTACCGTCCTCCGAATAGGAGACGTAGTCCGTCCCCGACGTGCTCTTGAGCGTGAACAGCTCCCGGGCGAGGTCGTCTCGTCCCGTTCGCACCAGGTACGCCAGGAAGGGCGTGGTGTAGAACGTCGACGGCGTGGTGGTTGCGCCCTGCCAGACGGTGCGGGCCTCGTCGACGCGGCCGCATTCGATCAGCGCCCACGCTACGGCCAGGCGGTGCTCGCCCGGATTGGTCTCGGGCTCGATCGCGGCCCGGGCGCGGGCGAACCAGGCATCGCCCCGGGCGGCGTCGCCGAGTGCGGTGTACGCGCCGCCGATCGACGACGCGATGAACGGCACGTTGTACTCGTCGAGTACGGCGTCGATGTCGGCGTCGGTCACGGTGAAGACGGCCCGGGCATCGTCGAGCCGGCCGGCAGCGGCCAGGATCAGCGCGACATCGGCCGTGCCGCGGAGCCGCTGGCTCGGAGTGGGAACAGCCGCCAGCAGTTCCATCGCGCCGCGCGCTTCACCGCGCCGCGCGCGCAGCCGGGCCGCGTGCCGGAGGCTCTCGCTGACATGGTGATCCCAGCCCGTGTACAACGGCCGGACCGACTCCAGCGCTAGCTGGAACAGGTCCTCCACGGTCGCCGTGTTCGGCGGCGGCCAGGTTTCGGCGGGCGCGGGTTCGGGTGCGTCGACGAACGGCTCGAGGTACTCGTCGTACGGCGCTCCGAGGCGTCCGGCCGCGGTCGCCGCGTCCGGAACGATGTCGAGCTCGCCCCACCAGGTGGGCCAGGCGTACCGCCGGTCGACCACCCAGGCGAGCAGCTCGTCCAGGTCGTCGCGCCGGTCGTCGGGGGCGATCACCAGTCCCGGCGCGAACGCCGCCGCCCAGGTGTCGTCGTCGAGGACGAACGAGGGGTCTCCATGCTCCTCGTACTGGAGGTCGGCGCCGATGTCGTCACCGTCGAGCTCGAGCGGACGCGAGGCGTACGGCTCGCGTAGGAAGCGGTACTCGCCGAGCACGTCACCCGTACTGGCCTCGATGAATCGCAGCCTGGTCCGGCCGACCGCGACGAGCACGCCTTCCGCGCCCCAGAGCACACCGGCGATGTCCTCGGGTACGTCGAAGATGTCCACGGCCTCGGGGTACGCCCCAGGCGACCAGATCTCGATCTGATCGGCCGAGGTGAGGCAGGCAGCGAACTCGCCGTCCGGCGACCATGCCCAGACTCCTGCGTCGGGAAGCTCCCAGTCCGCTTCCTTGGGCGCCACGTGGAGGTGGTGGCTGCGTCCGTCAGGGTCGTGCACGACCACGCGAGGGAAGTGGTGGTCGTTCAGGACCACGGCCAACCGGCCACCGGGTCCCCACGACAGGTGGGCCCCCGGCAGTCCGGGGAGCTCGCCGACCAGCGCGCCCGTCTGGGCGTCGGCGATCAGCAGGCGCCCGTTCAGCTGAACCGCCACCAGGCGCTCGTCGAGGCTCCAAGCCGGAGACTGACCGTGCGTGTCGGCACCGTCGAGCCACACCACCTGGCCGCTGCGTACGTCGATCGACGCCGCCCAGCTGCGCCGGCTGTAGCCGTAGATCCGCGAGCCGTCCCGCGACCAGAAGACCTGCTCGAAGAAGAGTTCGTCGTCGCCGAGCCGTGCCTTGATCGGTGCCGGCAGGGTCTCGGCCAGCCACGTGGGCTGCGGACCGTTCTCGTCGTACGCGTTGTAGAAGAAGTGTTTCGCGTCGAGCCGCGCGATGCAGCCGTGCACCTCGCGCGGGGCCCGCATCCCGATGTAGGCGTGCGTTCCGTCGGGCGCGAACGCGAAGTCCGGCGGGCGCGAACCGCCGTCGGTCACCGAGGCATCGCCGATCGGCTCCTCGCCGTCCGTACCGAACGGGTCCCACAACCCCACCATGTTGGTGTTGAACGCCAACGCGACCCGTTGCCCGTCGGGCGACCACTGGATGCTGCGTGCGTACCCTGGCCAGCCCACGCCACCGGGGACTCCGTCCAGCTTGTTGACGCAGCGCCCGGTGTCGAGCTCCCAGACCTGCAGCACTCCTCCGCGCTCGTAGTCGTCGCCGCACCACGAGCCGACCGCGAGGTAACGCCCGCAGGGACTGAGCGCCAAGGCGTCGATCTCGACCAGATGCCCGTCGGGGTGGCGGAGCACCGCACCGGCCGACCGGATCTGTTCGGTCGCGAACCGGTGCGCGTCCGTCACGCCGTACTCCTGCTGCAGCTCAGCGAGAGCGGTGCGCAGTGGAGGGAGGTCACGCGAGGGCTCGAACGCCGTCCAGTCGGCGTTCTGCAATGCCGTCAGGACGTGGTCAGGACCGCTCGCAGGGGTCGGGAGCTCGGTGAAGGGCACCGCGGCACACTAGGACACGGTCGGTCCAATGCGGCTGGCTAGAGTGGCGGGCATGGAGAACGAGATCAGCGTGGTGGACGCGAAGGACCGGAGCCGGTACGAGGCGGTCGACTCCGACGGCAACCTGATGGGCTTCGTCGACTACCGGTTGCACCCCGGAGTGATCAGCTTCATCCATGCCGAGACGCTGCCGGAGTTCCGCGGCCGCGGTGTGGCCGGCCGGATCGCGACCGAGTCGCTCGACGACGCACGGGCCCTCGGGCTCCAGGTCAAGCCGCTCTGCCCGTTCTACATCGACTTCCTCGCCGAGCACACCGAGTACGCCGACCTCGTGAAGGGTGCGGCCGAGTGACGGCGCCAGTGCTGGGCAAGCTCGAGTGGAAGGCAGCCGCCGAGGTCCCGGAGCTGCTGGCCGAGCCGGTTCGCGACGCTCTCGGGTCGATCCCGGCGTACGCAGCCGCGATCGATCCCGGCCTGGCCGACACGGCCGCGTTCTGCGCCGAGTACGACGTACCGATGGCCGCGTCGGCGAACTGCGTGATCGTCCACGGCAAGCGGGCCGGGGAGTCGACGTACGCCGCGGTGATGGTGCTCGCCACCCACCGGGCCGACGTGAACGGGGTGATCCGCAAGCACCTCGGCGTCCGGAAGATCTCGTTCGCCGCGCAGGACGACGCGGTCAGCACGACCAGGATGGAGTACGGCGGCATCACGCCGGTCGGGCTGCCCGCGGACTGGCCCGTCCTGGTCGACGAGGCCGTCGCGAACGCCGGCCCGGTCGTGATCGGCAGCGGAATGCGCGCCTCCAAACTCCTCATCGACGGCGCCGACCTGGCCAAGCTCCCCACCGCCGAAGTACTGCAACTAGCCTCACCCGCGAGCTGACCGAGTGGGTTCGCTGCTGATCGCCGGTACGACGTCCGACGCCGGGAAGACGACCGTCGTCACCGGGCTGTGCCGGTGGCTGGCGCGGCAGGGTGTGCGGGTGGCGCCGTACAAGGCGCAGAACATGTCGAACAACTCGATGGTGTGCGCGGACGGCACCGAGATCGGCCGCGCGCAGTGGATCCAGGCCGTTGCCGCCGGCGCCGAGCCCGAGGCTGCGATGAACCCGGTGCTGCTCAAACCGGGCAGCGACCGGCGCAGCCACGTCGTCCTGATGGGCGAGCCGTGGGGTGAGCTGTCCGCCCGCGGTTTCCTGACCGAGCGCGCGGAGCTGGCGAAGGCGGCGTTCGCGGCGTACGACGATCTCGCGTCGAGGTACGACGTGGTGATCAGCGAGGGCGCGGGCAGCCCGACCGAGATCAACCTGCGGCAGTCGGACTACGTGAACCTGGGGCTCGCGCAGCACACCAGGGCTCCGGTCGTCGTGGTCGGCGACATCGACCGCGGGGGAGTGTTCGCGTCGATGTTCGGGACTGTCGCGTTGCTCGACGCCGCCGATCAGGCGCTGATCAGCGGGTTCTTGGTGAACAAGTTCCGCGGCGATGTCTCGCTCCTGCAGCCGGGGATCGACATGCTCGCGTCGGTCACCGGCCGCCCGACGTACGGCGTACTGCCGTGGCTGCCCGAGCTGTGGCTGGACTCCGAGGACGCGCTGGACATCCCGGTACGGCGTACCTCGCCGGGCGATCTGTTGACGATCGCGGTGGTGCGGTTCCCGCGGATCAGCAACTTCACCGACCTCGACGCGCTGGCGGTGGAGCCGACCAACAGCGTGTTCTTCACCACGAGCCCGGGCGAGGTCCGCGACGCCGACCTGGTCGTGTTGCCGGGTTCGCGCGCGACCAGCGCCGACCTGGAGTGGTTGCGGTCACTCGGCCTCGCCGACGCTGTGGCCTCACGGGTCGCTGATGGCCGTCCGGTGCTCGGCATCTGCGGTGGTTACCAGATGCTCGGCGCAACGATCTCCGACCCGCACGGGGTCGAGTCGGGTGGCTCGTCGGCCGGTCTCGGGTTATTGCCGGTAGCAACCACGTTTGCCCGCGAGAAGACGCTGGCCCGTCCGGCGCGAACGGCGTACGAGATCCACCACGGCGTTGTCGAGGTAGTTGGTGACGCCGACGAGTTCCCGGGCGGCTGCCGGGCGGGGAACACGTGGGGCACGATCTGGCACGGTCTGCTGGACGACGATGCCGCACGCCATACGTTCCTCACCGAGGTCGCCGCGCTCACCGGCAAGCCCGCACCCGACGGCTCGGTCTCCTTCGCTGGCCTGCGCGAGGAACGGCTGGACCGCCTCGCCGACATGATCGACGAGTACGCCGACACCGCCGCGCTCCTGCACCTGATCGAGCACGGCGCGCCACCCGTCCCATTCATCCCACCGGGAGCGCCGTGAAGTCCCACCTCCAGCAGTATCTCCAGGACACCCGCGCGCTGCTGCTCGCCAAGCTCGACGGGATCAGTGAGTACGACCGGCGGCGTCCGCTCGTACCGTCCGGGACCAATCTGCTCGGGCTCGTGAAGCACCTGGTCGGCATCGAGTACGTGTACCTCGGGACGAGCGTGGGTCGCCCGCCGGCCGACGTACTGCCGTGGGAGGCGGACGGATCGGTGTGGGAGGGCGCCGACATGTGGGCGAAGCCGGATGAGTCGACGGAGTACATCACCGGCCTCTACCGCGAGGCCTGCGCCCACAGCGACCGCTCCATCGCCGAGCTCGACCTGGACCATCCGGCGGAGGTCCCGCACTGGGCCGAGGGTAAGCGCGGTACGACGTTCGGTGCCCTGCTGGTCCGCGTCGTCGACGAGACCGCCCACCACGCCGGCCACGCCGACATCGTCCGCGAACTGATCGACGGCCAGGGCGGGAAGGACGCCGACCTGCTCGACGAGGCCGCCTGGACCGACTACTACGCGAAGATCCAGCGAGCCGCGGAGACGTTCCGGGATGGATGATTTCGAGCGGCTGCGGGGGCGGTTGTTCGGGATCGCGTACCGGATGACCGGTACGGCGACCGATGCCGAGGAGATTCTGCAGGACGCGTGGCTGCGTTGGCAGGATGTCGACAGTTCCTCGGTGCAGAACCCGGACGCGTACCTGGCGAAGATGGTCACCAACCTGTCCATCAACCAGTTGACGTCGGCGCGGGCACGGCGGGAGTTGTACGTCGGGGAGTGGCTGCCGGAGCCTGTGCTGACCGGGCGGGCCGAGTTCGATGCACTCGGGCCGTTGGAGATTGTGGCGGAGCGGGAGTCGGTGTCGTTCGCGCTGTTGCTCCTGCTCGAACGGCTGACGCCGGCCGAGCGAGCGGCGTACGTGCTGCACGAGGCGTTCGCCTACGGGTACCGCGAGGTCGCCGAGCTGATCGGCACGACGGAGGCGAACGCGCGGCAATTGGCGTCGCGTGCTCGCAAGCGGCTCGCCGCCGAGCCGCGCCAGGAGCGACCGGTCGACCGGGCCGAATGGCAGAAACTCGTCGAGCGGTTCCTGGCCGCGGCCCAGTCCGGGGAGATCGAGGCGCTCGAGCGGGTGCTGGCCGAGGACGTCGTGACCACGGCCGACGGCGGTGGCGAGGTGACCGCCGCGCGGAAGCAGGTCTTCGGCCGCGAGCGGGTCGCACGCTACGTGATCGGCACCCTCCATCGCTTCGGCGCCGGGATCGAGCCGTACCTGGTGGAGGCGAACGGTGGTCCCGCACTGGTTGCCGCCATGCCCGACGGCGTGGTCGCCGTCTGCTTCATCGAGGCCGGACCGGACGGCATGACCGACCTCCGGTTCGTGATGAACCCGGACAAGCTCAGGTACGCGGTCGGGCAGCTGTCACGAATCGGAGGGCCACGAGGTCTTAGCTGGTAACCGAAAGGAATCCAGTACATGACTTCCATCCTTGTCACCGGCGGAACCGGCACGCTTGGCCGGCCGACCGTGGCCCGGCTGCGCGCCGCCGACCATCAGGTCCGCGTACTGAGCCGGAAGCCCGGACCCGACCGGGTCGTCGCAGACCTGACGACCGGCGTGGGACTGGCGGCGGCCACCGGGGGAGCGGACGTGATCGTGCACCTGGCGACCAGTCAGGGCCGCCGGGACATCCAGCAGACCCGGAACCTGCTCGAAGCCGCCGGGGGTGTGCAGCACCTGATCGTGATGTCGATTGCCGGCATCGACCGCATCCCGCTGGCGTACTACAAGCACAAACTCGAGGCCGAGCGCCTGGTCGCCGAGTCGGGCGTGCCGTACACGATCCTGCGGGCGACCCAGTTCCACAACCTCGTCGACCGCGTTCTCACCAGCCAACGCTTCCTGCCGGTGGTGCTCGCCCCCGCGATCACGCTGCAGCCGATCGCCGTCGAGGACGTCGCGGTCCGGCTCGCCGAGCTCGTCGACGCGCCTCCGCTCAAGGGGCGCGCCGCGGACATCGGCGGCCCGGAGCGCCGGCCTGTCGTCGAACTGGCCCAGATGTGGAAGCGGTCTCGGTCGTCGCACCGACCGGTGGTGCCGTTGCGATTGGGTGGCAAGACATTCCGCGCGTTCGCCGCCGGCGCGGCGACGGTCGACGGTCCGGCGTACGGGCGGATCACGTTCGCGGACTACCTCGGATGAGGGCCTATGTCCGCGCGGTGCTGATCGTCTTGGCCGCGCTCCAGCTGGTGCTCGGCGTCTGGCTGACGTTCGCGCCGAAGACGTTCTACGACAACGTGCCGACGGTCGACTGGGATCCGCCGTTCGCCGAGCACGCGTTCCGCGACTTCGGTGCGGCGTCACTCGGCCTGGGCATCGTCCTGACCGCCGCCGCGATCCGCCTCGACCGCTACCTCGTGACCTTGGCACTACTGGCCTATCTCGCGTTCTCGGTGCCGCACACGGTCTTCCACCTCGGTCATCTCGACGGTCACGAGCCCGGCTGGTCGATCGTGCTGGCCGTGTTCGTGAGTCTGATGGTGGTGCTGCCGCTCACCGCTTTGCCGGGGACGCGCACGTTGACTTGACGACTGTGACAGTAGGACTGTCACAATAGCGTCCATGGGTCCACTCGAGGGCGTGAAGGTTGTCGAGCTGGCCGGCCTCGGTCCGGCGCCGTTCGCCTGCATGATGCTGGCCGAGCTCGGCGCCGAGGTGCTGCGGATCGATCGCCCCGGCGGCGGGGCGTCGATGGGCCCGCCGGAGCTGGATCTGGTCAACCGCGGGCGTCGCAGCGCGGCCCTGGACCTCAAGCAGCCGACCGCGGTCGACGTCGTACGGCGGCTGGTCGCGCAGGCCGACATACTGGTCGAAGGGTTCCGGCCCGGGGTAGCCGAGCGGCTCGGGCTCGGGCCGGCGGACTGTCACGCGATCAACCCGCGGCTGGTGTACGGGCGGATGACCGGGTGGGGGCAGGACGGGCCGCTCGCGCAGGCGGCTGGGCACGACATCGACTACCTCGCGCTGTCCGGCGCGCTGCATCTGATCGGGCGCGCCGGTGGACCGCCGCAGGTGCCGGCGAACCTGCTCGGTGACTTCGCGGGCGGATCGCTGTACCTCGTGATCGGCGTACTCGCGGCGCTCAACGAGGCCCAGCGCAGCGGTCAGGGACAGGTCGTGGACGCCGCGATTGTCGACGGCTCGGCGCACCTGACCACGATGCTGCTCGGGGCGCTCGCCGCCGGGTCGTGGCGGCAGGAGCGTGGGACGAACCTGCTGGACACCGGCGCGCCGTTCTACGACGTGTACGAGACCGCGGACGGGAATCACGTCGCGGTCGGGGCGCTCGAGCCGCAGTTCTACGCCGAGTTGATCGACAAGCTTGGTCTGGACGCGCCCGACCGCAACGATTCTTCGCGCTGGCCGGAGTTGCGGAAGGTGCTGACCGAGACGTTCCGGCAGCGGACGCAGGCGGAGTGGACGGAGCTGTTCGACGGCTCGGACGCCTGTGTCGCACCGGTACTGCCGCTGGCCGGCGACCATCCGCATCTTGTTGCCCGAGGCACCTTTGTGGACCACTACGGCATGCGGCAGGCGGCCCCCGCGCCGCGCTTCGACCGTACGCCGACCAGCCTCGACCGACCGCCCGCGCGGCCGGGGGAGCACACCCGGGAAGCCTTGGCCGACTGGGGAATCACCGACATCGAGCACTTGCTGGACGTCGGCGCCGCCGTACAGGAGTGAGAGGAAACCGCCCGTGGAACGTCAGCTTTTCGACGCCGATCACGACGCCTTCCGGGAGACCGTCCGGTCGTTCTGCGACAAGGAGATCGTCCCGCACCACGACAGCTGGGAGGACGCCGGGATCGTCCCGCGCGAGCTGTGGACCGCGGCCGGCGAGACGGGCCTGCTCGGCTTCATGATGCCGGAGCAGTACGGCGGTGGCGGCGTGCGTGACTTCCGGTTCAATACCGTTCTGATCGAGGAGCTGACCCGGGTTCGCGCGAGCGGGGTCGGCTTCACCATCCACACCGACATCAATTCGGCGTACCTGCTGGACTACGCGACCGACGAGCAGAAGGCGCGCTGGCTGCCGGCGTTCTGTTCGGGGGAGACGATCACCGCGATCGCGATGACCGAGCCCGGGGCCGGCAGCGACCTGCAGGGCATTCAGACCACCGCGCGGCGCGACGGCGACCACTACGTGCTGAACGGGCAGAAAACGTTCATTTCCAACGGGATCCTCGCCGACCTGGTGATCGTCGTGGCGAAGACCGATCCGGATGCCGGTGCGCAGGGGATCTCGCTGATCGTGGTCGAGCGGGGGATGCCCGGGTTCGAGCGCGGGCGGAACCTGGACAAGATCGGGCTGAAGGCGCAGGACACCGCGGAGCTGTTCTTCGACAACGTCCGGGTCCCTGTGGACAACCTGCTCGGCGAGGAGGGCAAGGGCTTCATCTACTTGATGGAGAAGCTGCCCCAGGAGCGGTTGACGATCGCGGTGGTCGCGGCCGCCGCCTGCGAGAACCTCCTCGAGGACACGCTGCGCTACGTGAAGGACCGCAAGGCGTTCGGCCGTCCGATCGGGTCGTTCCAGAACAGTCGGTTCGTCCTCGCGGAGCTCGCCACCGAGACCCAGATCGCCCGGGTGTTCGTCGACCGCTGCATCCAGGAGCTGAACGCAGGCACCCTGACCGTGGCCGAGGCGGCGATGGCCAAGTGGTGGACCACCGAGCTGCAGAAGAAGGTCGTCGACCGGTGCCTGCAGCTGCACGGCGGCTACGGCTTCATGACCGAGTACCCGATCGCCAAGGCCTACCTGGACACCCGCATCCAAACCATCTACGGCGGCACCACCGAGATCATGAAGGAAATCATCGGTCGGTCGATGGGCGTCTAGACGCAGGGGAACCGTCGCTCGGTCCGCACGCGGGTGGCCGTTGCGACGGATCCTGCGCCTGCTCACCAGCCAGGCGGTGCGAACGTCCTGGGCTGAGTATCACCGTGTGTCGTACCCGACCCCTCCCAGCAGCGCGACACACCTTGGCGCCGGGGTCTTGGGCGTGCCCGAACAGGCGCATTCAGCCTAGCCGGTAGGGCAGTCGGGGCACCATGGCTCGTGGCAACTACTCCGGCGTCCGGGTGAGCGTGAGCCTGGCCTGTACGACGTCCTTCGCGACATCGGTCAGGCGGCGGTTGTTCGCCCGGGCGTACGAACGCATCAAAGCGAACGCCTCGTCGACGTCGATGTCGAGGCTGTGGCTGAGGAATCCCTTCGCCTGCTCGATCACGATCCGGCTGTCCAGAGCGGTCTGGAGCTGCTCGGTGACGATCTCCTGGCGGGCCATCGCGCGTTGGTGCACGATGCCGATCGTGGCCGCGTCGGCCAGCGCCTGCCCCAGGGTGATGGTGTCGGCATCCAGCTCCCCGGTGGCCGGACTGAACAGGGCTACCGCCCCGAGGACGGTGTCGCGCAAGCGCATCGGCAACGCCTGCACCGAGAGGTAGCCGGTGCTGACCGCGGCGGCGGTGAAGCGCGGCCAGCGGTCGCGAGCGGTCCGCAGGTCCGGATGCTGCACCGGGCGGCCGGTGCTGTACGCGTCGAAGCACGGGCCCTCGAGGTTCTGCAGCTGGATCAGCTCGATCAGCCGTGCCTGTTCGGTAGAGGCCGCGACCAGGTTCAGCGCACCGTGATGGTCGGCGAGGAGAATCCCACAGGCCGACACCCCCAGCAGTTCGCTGCAACGAGCGGCGAGCCGGTCCAAGAACTCGATGACGTCGAAGTCGTCCACGAGCGTGTCCGACAGTTCGATGAACACCTCGCGCAATCTGCGATCGGATGCACTCATCGGTCCTCCTCCTGTTCCTTCTCGGCCGTTTCGGGGTCTGTCGGCTGCGGCTTCGGCGGTGGATCGCTGCCGGGGCGCCGGTCACCGTCGAGGTGCAGGCGATCGGACATCACGTCGATGGCCACCTTGTACAACGACAGGCCACTGCTGTAGGTGTAGGCGCGCAGCCTGGCCAGCGCGTCGGTGACACTGATGCTCTGCTGGGAGGCGAGTCTGCCCGCGGCCTGGTGGACCTCGGCCCGGCGAGCGGTGAAGGCCGCCTCGATCACCTCGTCGAGGTCCGCACTGACGCCCTCGCGGCTGTCCAGGGCGAGGACGAGGAGGGTGTCGGCGAACACCAACCCCTCCTCCAGTTGCTCACGCTGCAGCGGTCCCGGCTCCCGCCGGTAAACGGTCAGTACGCCGACGCGCGCGGCGCCGGCGGCGACCGGGAACGCGAAGACGCCGCGCATACCGCGTGCGCCACCAGCCGCGGCGAAGGCCGGCCACCGCCGGCCGGCCGCGATCGCGGCCAGGTCCGGCTCGAGCACCGGCGTACTGGTGGCCGCCGACTCACCGCTCGGCCCTTCACCCAGCTCGAACTGCAGTTCGTCCAGTTCGCGGATCTCCGGGCCCGTGGCCAGCACCGGCTCGAGCAGCCCGCCGTCATGCGTCATCGCGAGCCCGGCGCCGGTCGCGGAGAGGGCCTGGGCGCAGGCCGTCACGGCGTGCGCCAGCGACGGGGTCGCGCCGTTCGCAACGGCTCTGACCGCTCCCCACACCCTCGCGCTGCGGTCGTGATCCACCCAATCCGTCCAGACTCGAACCGCCACTGGGCAGATGGCCCGCCCTAGCGGTCGGATCGTAGGAAGGTTGTTCATAGCGCCGCACGTCACCAAGAGACTCTTCTGCGGCCGCGCCCCTGTCCGGTCCCCAGCTCCGCCGGTCCGGCCGCCTGAGTATGACCAGTACCCGATGCCGCGCTCCCCATCCGCAGTCTAGGCCCGCGTTCGGCCCGTGGCACTCCCTGCGCGCAGGTCCACCGTGATTGACTGCCTCCAGGAGCCGAGGGAGGTCGTTATGGGCATCGTGTCGCCGGGGTTCACAGGTCGGCGCGGCGGTGGGAAGGATCTGCCGCCGGGGCAGTACCTGACGCACGAGTTTCCGGTGCTGTCGGCGGGACCGACGCCGCACATCCTGACCGATCACTGGGAGTTCACGGTCACCACGGAGACCGGCGAGAAGTACAAGTGGGACTGGGCGGCGCTGACGGCGTTGCCGGCCGAGGAGATCACCAAGGACATCCACTGTGTGACCCGGTGGTCCAAACTGCAGACGACCTGGAAGGGCGTCTCACTGGACACGCTGCTCGCGGACGTCGAGACCGGCGCGGACTTCGCGATGGCGCACAGCTACGGCGGCTACACCACGAACGTGCCGCTCGAGGACCTGCTCGACGGGCAGTCCTGGATCGCCTACGAGTACGACGGTGAGCCGCTCGACCCCGAGCACGGCGGACCCGCGCGACTCCTCGTTCCGCACCTGTACTTCTGGAAGAGCGCCAAATGGGTCCGGGGCCTGGTGCTGTCCGACACCGAGGACCTCGGCTTCTGGGAGACCGCCGGCTATCACGAGTACGGAGACCCATGGAAAGAACAGCGATACGCCGGCGACTGACGTGGCAGGTTGCCACAGTGATCGACGTACGGCGGGAGACCGGGACGGCTCGCACGATCGTGCTCGACGTACCGGACTGGCCGGGGCATCTCGCGGGACAGCATCTCGACGTACGGCTGACCGCGGAGGACGGGTACCGGGCGTCGCGGTCCTACTCTCTCGCGTCGGCCTGGTCCTCGTCGTCCTCGAACACGATCGAGCTGACCGTGGAGCAGGTGCCGGGCGGTGAGGTGTCGCCGTACCTCGTCGACGTGCTGAAGGCCGGGGATCCGTTGGAGATCCGCGGACCGGTCGGCGGGTGGTTCGTGTGGAAGCCCGAGCAGGAAGGGCCGGTGCAGCTGATCGGCGGGGGATCGGGTGTCGTGCCGTTGCGGGCGATGCTGCAGGCTCATGCTGTCGCTGGTACGACGCCTGCGCGGTTGCTGTACTCCGTGCGGCGGCCGGAGTCGGTGATCTACGTGAGCGATCTGAAGGAGCTCGCCGCGTCGGACGATGTCGACGTACGGCTCGTGTACACGCGGGAGGCGCCGGCCGGCGAGCCTCGGGTCGGGCGGATCGACGCGGACGTTATCGAGCAGTACGCGTTCAAGCCCGAGGACGGCGCGACGACGTACGTGTGCGGCCCGACCCCGTTCGTGGAGGCGGTCGCGGACCTGCTGGTCGCGGCCGGGCACGACCCGGCCCGCGTCAGAACTGAACGTTTCGGCCCGACAGGAGGACCTCGATGACCGACTACTTGGACGGCAACGCGGCCGCTGGGGCGTTGAGCGAACTGTTCGCAGTCGACGTGACGACGGCGATCGCCCAATGCAACGGCTGCGGCCACACCGCCGTCTTCGCCGAGTCCCGCGTCTACGCCGACGCCCCCGGCATGATCGCCCGCTGCGCAGGCTGCGACACAGTCCTGCTCCGCGTAGTAACCACCCCCACCAACACCTACCTGGACCTCCGAGGCCTCACCTACCTCCGCGTGCCCAACTCGTAGATCAGCGGGGTTTGTGTTGGGTTCGGCGGATTGTGTCTCGTTGGGTTTCGCCTACGGCTCGTTCGTAGGCTAGGACCAGGCCTTGGATGGTGACTGGTTTGAAGCGTTCTACCAGTTGCTGGATGTGTTCCGGGGGGCCGCCGGAGTCGCGGTAGTGGGGCCAGACCTTGGTGCGGAAGACCTCGGTGAGTTCTTCGGCGATCGCGCGGCCGTGCTCGGTGAAGATCCGGCCGGCGGCCAGGACCGCCTCGACCGGGAGATCCAGGTCGAGCAGTTCCACGCCGAGACTCAGATGAGCGGTCGCGACCTGGAACACGTCCTCATCCGGCGTCGGCTCGACCACCCCGAGCGCGACGAGCATCTCGATGTCGTCGTCGTTCAGCTCCCGGCCGGTACGCCGTACCAGTGCTGCCCGATCAAGCGTCTCCGGCAGATCGCGCATCCACGGCGTCAGCAGGGTCCGGTGCAGCGCGATGTCCTGCGGTGTCGCGTCGGTGGGGATCCGGTCCAGGTACCCCTCGATCGCCTGCAATGTGAACCCGTGCGCCTGCAGCTCACGCACCAGATCGAGCCGCGCGATGTGCTCCGGCCCGTAGTACCCGACCCGCCCGCGCCGGATGGGCGGGGGTATCAGCCCTCGCCCCGCATAGAACCGCAACGTGCGCACAGTCATCCCGACCCGAGTCGACAGCTCATCGACTGTCAGGGTCACGCCTTCACGTGATGCTGCCCCCGCCACTTCCGACATGGCGCAGATCATAACGGCCCCCACTTGACCACCATGACAGCATTACTGTCACAATCGGCTGCATGACCAGCGAAGCCTTCCTGTACGACGCGATTCGGACACCGCGCGGCAAGGGCAAGCCCACCGGTGCGCTGCACGAGGTCAAGCCGATCCAGCTGATCACCGGACTGCTGCAGGAACTGCGGACCCGGCATCCCGATCTGGATCCGGCAGCGATCGACGACGTGGTGCTCGGCGTGGTGACGCCGATCGGCGACCAGGGCATGGACATCGCGCGGACCGCCGTACTGATGGCCGGCTATCCCGAGACGACCGGTGGCGTGCAGCTGAACCGCTTCTGCGCCTCGGGTCTCGAAGCCGTCAACCAGGCGGCGCAGCGGGTGCGGTCCGGGTGGGAGGACTTCATCCTGGCCGGCGGCGTCGAGTCGATGTCCCGCGTGAAGATGGGCTCCGACGGCGGTGCGTGGGCGATGGATCCGGAGACCGCTCTCGAGACTGGCTTCATCCCGCAGGGGATCAGCGCGGACCTGATCGCGACGCTCGACGGCTTCTCCCGTACCGACGTCGACGCGTACGCCGCCGAGTCGCACGCGCGGGCCGCGAAGGCGTGGGCGAACGGGTACTTCGCGCGTTCCGTCGTACCGGTCGTGGACCGGAACGGGCTGCGGATCCTGGACCACGACCAGCTCGTCCGGCCCGGGACGTCGGTCGAGACGCTGGCCGGGCTGCCGTTGTCGTTCGCGGCGATCGGGGAGCACGGCGGGTTCGACTCGGTCGCGCTGGAGAAGTACCTGACCGTCGAGCGGATCTCGCATGTGCACCATGCGGGCAACTCGTCGGGGATCGTCGACGGTGCGGCCCTGGTTGCTGTCGGCAACGAGAAGGCCGGGGAAGCGCTCGGCCAGGCACCGCGCGGCCGGGTTGTCGCGACCGGCGTCAGCGGCGCGGATCCGACGATCATGCTGACCGGTCCGGCGCCGGCCGCCCGGAAGGCGCTGGCTCGCGCGGGTCTGGATGCGAGCGACATCGACCTGTTCGAGATGAACGAGGCGTTCGCGGCCGCGGTCATGCATTTCATGAAGGATCTCGGCGTACCGCACGAGAAGGTGAACGTGAACGGCGGCGCGATCGCCCTCGGCCACCCGCTCGGCGCCACCGGCGCGATGCTGATCGGAACCCTGCTGGACGAGCTGGAGCGCCGCGAGCTCCGCTACGGACTGGCCACCCTGTGCGTCGGCGGCGGTATGGGCGTCGCAACCATCATCGAAAGGCTCGCCGCATGATCGAGTGGAAGAACGACGCGGGCGTTGTCACGCTGACGCTCAACGATCCCGACGCGTCGGCGAACACAATGAACGACGCGTACGTCGAGGCGATGGGTCGGACTGTCGAGCGCCTGACCGCGGAGAAGGCCCTGATCAAGGGCGTGATCGTGACGTCGGCGAAGTCGACGTTCTTTGCCGGCGGCAACTTGCAGCAGCTGTCGCAGATCCAGCCGTCGGACGCCGCGCAGGTGTTCGAGACGGTCGAGGAGGTCAAGCGACAGCTCAGGACCCTGGAAACGTTGGGCGTCCCGGTGGTTGCCGCGATCAACGGATCGGCGCTCGGCGGTGGGCTCGAGATCGCGCTCGCCTGTCACCACCGGATCGTTGCCGACGAGAACCGGATCGAACTCGGCGTACCCGAGGTGACGCTCGGCCTGCTGCCCGGCGGCGGGGGAGTGACCCGCACGGTCCGGATGCTCGGACTCCAGGACGCGCTGATGAAGGTGCTGCTGCAGGGCCAGCGGATGAAGCCCGCGCATGCCCTGTCGGTCGGGATCGTCGACGAGGTCGTGCCGGCCGGTGAGCTGCTCGACGCGGCCCGGCGGTGGATCTCGACGTACGACGGCGACGCCAAGCAGCCGTGGGACCGCGACGGGTACAAGATCCCCGGTGGTACGCCGTCCTCGCCGAAGCTGGCCGCGTTCCTGCCCGCGTTCCCGGCGAACCTGCGCAAGCAGCTCAAGGGCGCGCCGTACCCGGCGCCGCGGGCGATCATGAGTGCCGCAGTCGAGGGCAGCCAGGTCGACTTCGAGACCGCCTCGCGGATCGAGTCGCGGTACTTCGTGTCGCTGGCGACCGGCCAGATCGCGAAGAACATGATCCAGGCGTTCTTCTTCGACCTGCAGTCGATCAACGCGGGCGGGTCGCGGCCGGCCGGCGTACCTGCCTATCGGGCGCGGAAGGTCGGGGTGCTCGGCGCCGGGATGATGGGCGCCGGGATTGCGTATGTGTGCGCCAAGGCCGGCATCGAGGTTGTGCTCAAAGATGTTTCGTTGGAGGCGGCTGCACGCGGAAAGGAATATTCGGAAAAGCTGCTGGCGAAACAGGTCGCCAAAGGCCGGACGTCCGTTGCACAGGTCGAGGAATTCCTCGGCCGGATCACGCCGACCGGGGACCCGAGCGACCTGGCCGGGTGCGACCTGGTGATCGAGGCCGTGTTCGAGGACGGCGGGCTCAAGCAGAAGGTGTTCGCGGAGATCGCCGACGTGGTCGAGCCCGACGCGCTGCTCTGCTCGAACACCTCCACGCTGCCGATCACCGCGCTCGCCGACGGCATCGACCGGCCGGACGACTTCATCGGCATGCACTTCTTCTCGCCGGTCGACCGGATGCCGCTGGTCGAGTTGATCGTGGGGGAGAAGACCTCGGACCGGGCGATCGCGCAGGCGTACGACGTCGTACGGCAGATCAAGAAGACGCCGATCGTGGTCAACGACAGCCGCGGGTTCTTCACGTCGCGGGTCTTCGGGACGCTCGTGATGGAGGGCGCCGCGATGGTCGCCGAGGGTGTCGACCCGGTGATGATCGAGCGTGCCGCGACGCAGGCCGGGTTCCCGGCGCCGCCGCTGGCGATGCTGGACGAGGTGACGCTGACGCTGCCGCAGAAGATCCGGGACGCCGCGCGGGCGGCGGGTGACAGTGCGGGTGCGTTCGACGACCACCCTGGGATGGCGGTGACCGACCGGCTCGTCAACGAGTTCGACCGGCGGGGCAAGGCTGCCGGTGCGGGGTTCTACGACTACCCGGCCGACGGCCCGAAGCAGTTGTGGCCCGGCTTGCGGGAGCACTTCGCTGCTGATGCCGACGTTCCGCTCGTCGATCTGCAGGAGCGGATGCTGTTCGCGATGGCGCTCGAGACGGTGAAGTGCCTGGACGAGGGCGTGCTGCGCTCGGTGCCGGACGCCAACATCGGGTCGATCTTCGGGATCGGGTTCCCGCCGCTGCATGGTGGTGCCCTGCAGTATGTGAACGCCTACGGATTGTCTGCGTTCGCGGAGCGGGCACGCGCGTTGGCAGCGACGTACGGCGCTCGCTTCGAGCCGCCCGCACTGCTGCTGCGGAAGGCGGCAGCGGGCGAGATCTTCGGCTGATCACGGGCTGATACCAAATCAAGCAAACTCCACACATTCGAACAAAGAACAGCGCGCCCGGTCTTGCGCCGGGCGCGCTTTTGAGACATTGTGCTGGCACTTCTACAACGATTGACCTGTAGTAGCGTGTGCCAACATCAGAGATGCTTAACATGGTTAAGTAACTCGGAACCGTGCGTCGTACCCGTGCGACGTTCCCTCTCGGGAAGGTGGATTTCATGCCTGCTCATGTTCCGAACGCCGGTCTGACCCGGCGGGATCTGCTCAAGCGGACCGGTGGGCTGGCCGCCCTCGCCGCGTTCACCGCGGCCTGTGGCGGCAATACCGGCAGACCGTCGTCCGGCGGCGGAAGCGGCGGCGCGAAGGTCAACCTCGCGCAGTGGTACCACCAGTACGGCGAGACCGGGACCCAGCAGGCGGCGCTCAAGTACGCCAAGGCCTACACCGACGCGAACGTCACCGTGCAGTGGACCCCGGGTGATTACGGCGCGAAGCTGTCGTCCGGGCTGCTGTCCAGCAAGGGCCCGGACGTGTTCGAGAGCCAGTTCAACATCGGCATGGTGAAGAGCAACCAGGTGGTGGCGCTCGACGACATCATGGCCGACGTCAAGGACGACTTCCTGCCCGGTGACCTCGCCACGAACACGATCGACGGCAAGATCTACGGCGTCCGGATGATCATCGACCCGCAGGTCATCTACTACCGCAAGTCGCTGCTCGACAAGGCCGGCATCAAACCGCCGGAGACGGTCGACGACCTGATCGCCGCGGCCAAGGAACTCACCACGAACAAGGTGAAGGGCATCTTCGTCGGCAACGACGGCGGCAACGCGATGGGCGGCCCGGCGCTGTGGTCGTCCGGCGGCAGCTACCTGACCGACGACAACAAGCCCGGTTTCACCGGTGACCGCGCCGCGAAGGCCTTCGGCAAGCTGCACGAGCTCTACGCGAGCAAGAGCGTCCTGCTCGGCGCGCCCACGGACTGGTGGGACCCGACCGCGATCAACCAGGGCCTGGTGGCGATGCAGTGGATCGGCATGTGGGCCGTGCCGGGTATGCAGAAGGTGCTCGGTGACGACATCGGCGTGATCCCGTTCCCGAAGCTCGACGCGGAAGGCAAGCCGGCCGTCTACTCCGGCGGCTGGACGCAGTTCGTGTCGTCGAAGAGCGCCAACGTCGACGCGGCGAAGAAGTTCGTCAAGTGGCTGTGGATCGACAAGTCGGAGTACCAGGAGGACTGGTCGCTCAGCTACGGGTTCCACATCCCGCCGCGCAAGAGCCTCGCGGCGAAGGCGTCCAAGCTGCAGAGCGGTGTCGCGGCCGACACGGTCAAGCTGAACCAGGACTACGGGCACACCGACAACCCGGCGTGGACCCCGAAGATGGGTACGGCGTTCACCGATCTGCTCACCAACTGCATCAAGAAGGGAGCTGACCCAGCCGCCGAGATCGCCAAGGCCGAGAAGACCGTCAATGCCGAGCTGTCCCGGTTGTTCGGATGAGCGCTCCGGCCAAGACGTCCGCGGACCCCGCTGCCACTGGTGAGCGGCAGGGTTCGCGCCGGCGTCGTCAGAAGGGGATCGCCGGGAACGCCCTGTGGTTCTGGGTGTTCGTCGGGCCGTTCGTGGTCGGGCTGCTGATCTTCTCGTACCTGCCGATCATCTGGAGCCTGGTCCTCAGCTTCTTCGAGGCGTACAACACCGCGACGCCGTCGAAGTTCGTCGGGCTGCGCAACTACGTCGACATGCTCACTGACCACAACTTCCTGTCCAGCCTGGGCACGTTCACGATCTTCGCGGTGTTCATCGTGCCGCTGACGTTCGTGCTCGCGCTCGCGCTGGCCTTGCTGGTCAACCAGGTGAAGATCGCGCGGGCGTTCTTCCGGTCGGTCTTCTTCCTGCCGACCGCGTGCTCGTACGTCGTCGCGTCGCTGATCTGGAAGCTGTCGATCTTCAACGGCGTCCGGTTCGGTCTCGCGAACACCGTGCTCGGCTGGTTCGGCGTCGAGAACATCGCCTGGCTGTCGACCGTGGATCCGCCGTGGTACTGGATCCCGCTGGTGACAGTACGGCTGTGGTTGCAGCTCGGGTTCTACATGATCCTGTTCATCGCGGGGCTGCAGCGGATCTCGCCGACGTTGTACGAGGCGGCGTACGTCGACGGGGCGAAGCCCGGCTGGCAGGTGTTCCGGTACATCACGTTGCCGCAGCTGCGGGCGACGTCGGTCGCCGTACTGATCCTGAACCTGATCGCGGCGTACCAGGCGTTCGACGAGTTCTACAACCTGGTCGGCAACGTCAACTACGCGCGGCCGCCGCTGGTCTACCTGTACGGCATCTCACTCGGGTCGATCCAGGACCTCGGGCACGGTTCGGCCGGCGCGCTGATCCTCGCGGTGATCATCATGCTCGTGACGCTGCTGCAGAACCGGATCTTCGGCTTCGGAAAGGCGGGCGACTGATGGCTGTCTCCGAACGTACGACGGGAACTCCGCAGCCGATCGGGTTCAGCCGGAGCCCGTGGGGCCGGGTCGGGCTGGTGCTGCGCTGGATCGCACTGCTCGTCGCGGTCGTGCTGTTCCTGATCCCGTTCTACCTGATCCTTCGCAACGCGTTGTCCACCGAACAGGACATCACCGCGCCCGACTGGACGCTGTTCCCCTCGCACCTGCAGTGGAGCAACATCAGCGAGCTGTTCAACGACACCACGGTGCCGATGGCGCGGGCGCTGTACAACTCCGCCGTCGTCGCGATCCTGGGTACGGCGGGACAGTTGCTGCTGGCATCGATGGCCGGGTACGGGCTGGCGCGCATTCCGTACCGGCACGCGGACAAGATCTTCTACGCGATCGTGGCGACGCTGATGATCCCGGGTGCGGTGACGTTCATCCCCTCGTTCATCGTCGTGTCGTCGCTCGGGTGGGTGTCGTCGCTGCGCGGGCTGATCATTCCGACGTTGTTCAGCGGGTTCGCGGCGTTCCTTTTCCGGCAGTATTTCCTCGGATTTCCGCGGGAGCTGGAGGAGGCGGCGCGGGTGGACGGCGCCGGGTACTTCGGGGTGTTCTGGCGGATCGTCGTACCGAACTCCCTGCCGTTCTTCGCGGCCCTCGCGGCGATCACCTTCATCGGCAACTGGAACTCGTTCCTGTGGCCGCTCGTGATCGGCCAGGACTCGTCCTCGTGGACCATCCAGGTCGCGATGTCCACGTTCATCACCGCCCAAACCATCAACATCCACGAACTGTTCATGGCAGTCGCGGTCTCGATCCTGCCGCTCGTCCTGATCTTCGCCTTCCTCCAGCGCTACCTGATCCAAGGCGTAACCCAATCCGGCATCAAGGACTAACCCCGACCGGCGGGGAGTCCACCAGGCTCCCCGCCATCACCCCAGCTGGAGTGTTAGGGAGCGGTGTCCGGCGTGTGGGGTCAGGTGGGTTGGCGGTCGGCGAGTTTTAGGTAGATGACTCCTGTGATGGTGATGGTTAGCCAGAGGGTTTTGGTGGGGGTGAGGGGTTCGTTGAAGAAGACTGGGCCTAGTAGGGCGGCGCCGGCTGACCCTAGGCCTGCCCAGGTGGCGTAGCCGATGCTTACCTCGATGGTGCGTAGGGCCTGACTTAGGGCCCAGAGGGTGAGCAGGAAGAACACGGCAGCTGCGACAGACCATTGCCAGACGGTGAAGGCGTGGCTGCCACCCACCGAGAGCGCGTAGCCGACTTCGAAGGCGCCGGCGAGCAGCAGCGTGAGCCACGCAGTACGGGAAGACTGAGGCTTGGTGTTCATGCGATCACGATCCGCTCGAGAGCTGGAGCCCGACGACGCCTCCGATGACCAGCGCGATCCCGATGGCCTTGTGCCACGTGAGTTTCTGGCCGAACAGGAGTGCGCCGAGCAGGGTGATGCCGACTCCGGCGAGTGAGGTCCACAGGGCGTACCCGACGCCGACGTCGAACGTGAGGAGAGCGCGGCTCAGGAAGTACGTGCCGAGGCCGCCGGTGACGAGGGTCGCGGCGGTCCAGCCGCGGTGCTTGAAGCCTTGCGCCTTGCCGGCGGAGATCGCGACGGCGATCTCGAACACGACGGCGATCGCGAGGTAGAGCCAGTGCATGAGGTTCCTTCCGGGGATGGTGCGACCACCTCAGGGTGGAACTTCACACTGGTGTCAGGTGCAACACTTGGCCCATGCGGATCGGAGAGCTCGCCGAGGCGACCGGTGTGAGCACACGCTCTTTGCGGTACTACGAGGAGCAGGACCTGATCCGCTCGAGTCGCACCCCTGGCGGCTGGCGGGACTTCGACGAGTCGATGGTCGAGCGGGTGGTGATGATCCAGCACCTGTTCGCGGCCGGGCTGGGCAGTGCGGTCATCGGTGAGCTGCTGCCGTGCCTCGACGCGCCACCTGAAGAGCGCACCGGCGTACTAGAGGTGCTCCTTGCCCAGGAGGTTCAGCGCCTCGAGGCCAAACGCCGCGAGATCGACCGAGAACTCGACGTACTCCAAGCGCTACGCCAAGAAACCACCGCGCCCCGCTGACCCCACACGAACGGATATCCCACGGCGTTGGGGGTTCTCCGATGACAGACGAGCAGAGAACCCACCACTCGAAGGGTTAACCCCGGGTGGTGGGGGTGGTCGTTCAGGGCCAGCCGAGCGGCCCTATGGGTGCGTGTCTGTGCTCCCGATGACCTCGTCGAGGCGGTCCAAGGCGGCCTGCAGGTTGTCGACCTTGGCCTGGATGCGGTCGCGCTCGGCGCGCAGCATGGCTCGTTGCTCGGCGTCGGTGTGCCCGGAGTCCCAGCACGGCAGGAGCTCCAAGATCCTCTGGCTGGTCAGGCCGGCGGCATACATCTGCTGGAAGAAGCGCACCAGAGTGACGGCGTCCTGACGGTAGAGACGCTGGCCCGACGGGCTGCGCTCGGCCGTGAGCAGCCCCTGCTGCTCGTAGTAGCGCACGGCGCGTACCGAGACGCCGGCGCCCCGCGCCACCTCGCCGATGCGGACCAGCCGCTCGGCCGCCGTCTCCGTGGTCACGGTGACTCCTCTCACACCGACTCCGGACGTCCAGCACTTGCCCCTGACGTCAACGTCAGGTTTTAGCGTACCGGACATGGACATCAACAACTCAGTGGCCCTTGTCACCGGAGCCAACCGCGGCCTGGGCCGCGCCTTCGCCCAGCGTCTCCTCGAGCGGGGCGCGCGCAAGGTCTACGCCACGGCCCGCCGTCCCGAGAGTGTGGACCTGCCCGGCGTGGAGGTGCTGGCCCTCGACGTCACCGACCCCGCGTCCGTGCAGGCAGCGGCCGCGGCGGCCCCCGACGTCTCGCTGCTCGTCAGCAACGCGGGCATCCAGACGGGGACCGACCTCGTGACCGGTTCCTTGGATGCGATCCGGCTCGAGTTGGAGACCAACATGCTCGGCCCTCTGGGGCTGATTCGGGAGTTCGCGCCGGCCCTCGCCAGGAACGGCGGGGGTGCGATCGTGAACGTCCTCTCTGCGATGTCGTGGTTCGGGACCGGCGGCGGCCACGCCTACCACCTGAGCAAGGGCGCCGCGTGGGCCATGACCAACAGCGTCCGCCTGGAGCTCGCCGAGCAGGGGACCCTCGTGACGGCCGTCCACCTGGGTCTGGCCGACACCGACATGGCGGCCGGCTGGCCCGTGGACAAGATCGCCCCGTCGGACCTGGCCGACGCCGCGCTCGACGGTGTCGAGGCGAGCTCCGCCGAGGTCCTCGCCGACCAGTGGAGCCGGGACATCAAGTCCCGGCTGTCGCTGACGCCGGAAGAGTTCAACGCCGCGATGGACCGCGCCCTGGCGACCCTGATGCCGGCCTGAGCCGTCGCCGCGAGGTCAGCACACCGACCCAGCTTTTCCGGAACATAACCGTCAGCTGGTGGCAGTTATGTTCCGGAAAGCCGGTGGGTCCAGAACAGGGTGTGGCCGCCGGAGCCTTCGGGGACGAAGGACCAGCGGTGCGAGAGTACGTCGTAGCCGCGTCGTACGACCTGCTTCGGGTCCTCCACGCCTCGGACGGTAACGCGTTCAGCGGACCGCGGCGAGTTGATTCTGGCGGGCGGCGCGATGGGCCAGCACGGACGGGCGGCGGTCGGCCGACTGGGCCAGGGTCTGATCGCGGACGCTGGGGGAGAGGTGGTCGACGTAGACGGTGCCGCCCAGGTGTTCGGTTTCGTGGATCAGGCAGCGGGCGAAGTAGCCGGTGGACTCGAGCGTGAACGGGTGCCCGTCGACGTCGTACGCGTGGAGAGTGGCTCGGGCGGGGCGGTCGAGTGAGGCGTTGGCGCCCGGTACGGACAGGCAGCCTTCGGTGCCCTGTTGCGTGCCGACCAGGGCGGGAGCGGTCTCGATCCGCGGGTTGAACGCGTGCCCGACGTGGCGGTCGCCGTACTCGTCGGTGAGGTCGTAGACGAAGAGCTGCGCGTCGACATCCACCTGGTTCGCGGCCAGCCCGCACCCCTCGGCGATCCACATCGTCGTGAACATGTCGTCGATCAGCCCGCCCCACCGCGCGGCGCCGTACTCGGTGACCGGCCGGCACGGGCGGTGCAGGATCTCCTCGCCGTACTCCGTGATGCGCAGCGACTCGCCACGCCGTACCTCGTCGGTCAGCTCGGGCAGGCGACGGCTGGGGCGGCCCAGGATGTACGTCGACATACAAAGACCGTACTCTGCAAAGTCCGAGCTTTGCAAAGCTGAAGGATAGGATGCCGCATCATGGAGAGCAACCGTCGCGACGTCCTCCGCGCGCACCCGCTGCGCGAGGCGCTCCTGACGCTGATCGACCGTGACGGTACGACGACCTCGACGATCGCCGCCCGCGAGCTGGGGGAGAGCACCGGCTCGTGCTCGTTCCACCTGCGCCGGCTGGAGGCGCTCGGGGTGATCGAGCCGGAGCCAGGCGCGGCGGGCCGGGTGAAGCCGTGGCGCCGGGTGCGGACCGAGCAGTCGACGCTCAACCGCGAACTCGAGGACACCGCGTACGCGAGCTGGCTGGCCGCGAAAACCTCCGACGACGAGGACTTCGCCTTCAGCGAGGTCGTCACCCTCGCGGACGGCGAACTCGCCGAACTCCGCGCCCGCCTGCACCGCGTCCTCCGCGACTTCACCACCACCGAACCCGCCAGCGGCACCCCTACCGCCGTGATCATCCGCGCCTTCCCGCTGCACGAGGAGTAGTCGCGCCGGTCGGGGGAACCTTCTCAGGAGTCGCCGCGTCAGCGGAGAAGATGCCATCCGCTCCAGGCACAGTTCGCGCCTGGCCCCCCGAGTGTGGAGCTCCCATGACCGACCGCCCGGCCGAGCCGGATCCCCGCCCCGCCGCACCCCAATCACCCGCCTCCGGTTATGGGCAACACCCCACCTCCGGCTATCCCCCATCAGGTGCCGCCCAGCCCCCATGGCAGACCACCACCTATCCACAACAGCCGCCTCCACCCGCAGGCCCCGGGTACCCGCAGCACCTTTGGCCGGAGCACGCGCAGCAGCCTGTTGCCGCAATGCCGTCCGGAGCCCATCGGCCGATGGGCTCGGCCGTGCCGAGTGTCCTCGCGCTGCTGTTCGGGATGGCCGGGTTGGTCGCGCCGTTGCTGCCATTCTCGAACCTCATCGACCGGTTCCCGGTCCGCCAGTACCTGGCCTTCCCGTTCGCCCTACCGGCACTGGCGCTGGCGATCGCAGGGCTCGCCGGCAACCGCCGCGGAAAGCCTGCGGCAGCGATTGGCCTGATCCTCGCCGTTCTCGCCGTGGGCGTCGGCGCGATCATGGTCTACAACTACGACTTCCGAAGCTGACTGCTCAGGCTCCGCTGAGCGGCCCCGAGATCGTCACGCGGTGCCCCTCGGACAGGACCAGGGTGAACGTGCGCCGGGACCATGGTGTGTCCTCGGGTGGCGTCGACTCGACCAGGCCGGCGGCGAGCGCGGCGTCGTACAGGGGATCGACGAGTACGCCGACCTCGACGGTGACGGTGGCGGGCGAGACGTCACCGGTTGTCCGTCGCACCTCTAGCCCGCTCTGACCGTTCCACTCGGTGAACCCGAGCCGTGCGAAGTCGCCGAACTGGAAGCGGACGTGGAGGCTGAGCAGTTCGCACAACAGCCGCACTGTGCCGGCGACGTCGTGCACCTCGAGAACCGGGGAAACCCCGAACGTCACGGGGTCGCTCGGCTCAGCGGCGCGGGCCATCACGGCCGACTGTGCGATCTCGCCGTAGTGCGTGCGCGGCAATCGGCCGACGAGGTCCAGACCCGCGTTCCGAGCGACCGCGATCGACCGTAGGTTGCGCGAGTCGATCCACGCCTCGACCCCGGTGATCGACGGCTGCTGCAGGAGGTGGTCGATCACGGTACGCGCAGCCTCGCTCATCAGCCCTGCACCCCAGTGCTCCCGCCTCAGGTACCAGCCGATGCCCCGGATCGAGCTGCCCTGATCCGAGAACACGCCGATCACGCCCGCCGCGTCCTCGTCCGGCCGCACCCGCAGTACCCAGGTCCACCCGCCGTTGTCCCCGAACTCCTGCACCAACCGCTCCCGCGACTCATCGACGGACGCGGTCGGCGTCATGTAGCCGCCCCGCGCCCACTCCGGATCCGAGAACATCGCGTGCAGCGCGCCGAGATCCCGGTCGAGATCGAGCGCCAGGAGATCGAGTCGGGCTGTCTTCACAGGGTGCTCCTCGAAATCAAGTCAGGCGGTGGCGTGTTTTCTGTCTACGGTCGAGGCTATGCGGATTGTTACGCGGGAGCAGGCCATTGCCTACCGGCTGCAGGTCAACAACCTGGTGGAGAGACTGCCGAGCGGGTCGCATGAAGAGGCGGCGTACGTCGGGTTGCAGGACACTGCGCCGCGGGACGCGTTGCTCGGGCTGCATGCTCGGATGGCGGAGTGTTCGCCGGCGGACTGGGAGCACCCGGCGCTGATCCAGACGTACAGTCCGCGGGCAGCTGTGTACGTGTTGCCGGCGCGGGACTTCGGGGTGTTCACGCTGGGCCGGATGCCGCTGGATTCGCGGCGGATCGACGTACTCGCGGAAAACGTGTGCCGGACGTTGGGCGGGCAGGAGCGACGCGGGGCCGGGATTCACGGGCTGCGTGAGGCGTGTGCGAGTGGGCGGATCGCGGTGCGATGGGACACGACGTCGCTGTGGGCGCGTGAGGTGCCGCGACCGGAGATCTCCCTGACCGACGCGAGGCGGGAGCTGTGCCGGCGGCACGTTCGTTGCTTCGGGCCCACGACGCCGAAGGTGTTCGCGTGGTGGGCCGGGATGTCGCCGGCGGATGCGCGTGTGGTGTGGGACCAGTTGGCTCACGAGTTGGTCGAGGTCGACTTCGACGGCGTACCCGGTTGGGTACTTCGGGACGACGCGGACCGTTTGTGGTCGGCGGAGGCGCCGCGTGGGGTGCGGTTGCTGGCCGCGCCGGATCTCCGGTTGTTCGGTCGCGACCGCGACGGCCGGTTCATCGCGCCCGGTCTGCGGGCCTTGACCGCGGCGGCCGATTCCTTCCATCCGAACGGGTTGCTGGTCGACGGGCGGATCGTCGGTGCATGGGGACGGAAAGGCGGCCGCGTCGACGTGGTGCTGTCGGAGGAGCTCAGTCGGGAGCAGTACGACGATTTGTGCGCGGAGGTGGCGAGCCTGCCGGTGCGGGATCCGCGGCTTTCAGTCCGCTGACTCGACAGGCTTGCGGTCGCTGCGGAACGTGGCGCGCAGGGCATCGACGTCGACCTCGGGCAGATGGCGTTCGACGAGGTCGAAGGTTTCCTCGATCAGATCGTGCAGCGTCTGGGCGCCTTCGGGGGCGGGCCGGTCGAAGACGGTGCGGATGCGGTTGGCGAGCGACGGTGGTGCCAGGGGGAGGTCGAGCGCATCGAGGCGTTTGAACGCCAGCACGTGACCGCTGTACCGCCCGTTGAGCGCGTAGAGGACGTTGAGCAGCTGGTTGACCATGCGCACGAACTCACGCGCAACGAGCAGCGGGTTGTCGCGCTCGAAGAACATCTGCCAGCGCCAGAACTTCTCGATGTTCCCGTTGTGCCGTACGACGGCGACCGCCAGATCCCGTGGGTACGTCGCCACCCGCTCCTGCCATCGAGTGACGATCTCCGCTCGCGGGCCGAGCACCGAGCGGCCGTCGATGATCCCCTGGGCCAGTTGCATGACCTCGCCATCGGGCTTGCCGTTGAGCAACTCGTCCAAGGCGTTCTCGACCGTCTGCGTCAGCGTGTGCGCGACCTCGACCATCAGCCCGTCCGGTCGCGGCGCGCCCAGGTACAGGTGGTCGTCCCACGGCGGCCCGTCGACGTTCACCAACCGAACGTCAGCAGCCCCCGCAACCGCGAGACGCTCAGCAGGCGTCGGCGGCCGGCGCCAGAACACGCCGACCTCGACATCCGACCAGCGATCCGCATCCCCGCGGGCGGTCGACCCACCCAGCATCACCGCGTCGACGCCTTCCACAGCGGCGTACCAGTCGAGAACTGGCCGCACCATCTGCCGTCGCCAGCGCGCCGCCTCGGTCACCATCACCGCAGTAGATCACGGCGGATGGGCAACAATCGGCACATGCCAGTTCCCACCTGCCCCTGCGGACAAGACCTGCCGTACGCCGCCTGCTGCGGCCGCCTGCACCGAGGCGAAGCGACAGCCACCACGGCGGAGCAGCTGATGCGGTCCAGGTACGCCGCCTTCGTGATGCACGATGCGGCGTACCTGCGCCGAACCTGGTCCCTCACCACCCGCCCAGCCACCATCGACTTCACCCCGGGCCAGAAATGGACCGGCCTGGAGATCGTCAACACCACCGGCGGCAGCCCCTTCCACACCGAAGGCACCGTCGAGTTCCACGCCCACTACACCAGAAACGGCAACCCAGGCACCCAATCCGAAAACAGCACCTTCACCCGCGAAGCCGGCGAATGGGTCTACGTCGCAGCCCTCTGAGGACTACTCCGCGATCTGGTAGGTCGGGGTGAGGATGGCTCGGGCCAACGTGTGGAAGGCCAGGTTGAAGCCGACTACTGCGGGGGAGGCGTCGGAGTCGACGTCCAGGGCCTCGACGTCGATGGCGTGGACGACGAAGTAGTAGCGGTGGATCTGGTCGCCTACGGGTGGGGCGGCGCCGCCGAAGGACTTGGTGCCGAAGTCGTTGCGGACGTGGAAGGCGCCGTTGTCGAGGCGTTCGGTGGTGCCGGCGCCGGTGGGGAGTTCGGTGACTGTGGCCGGGAGGTTGACCAGGACCCAGTGCCAGAAGCCGGAGACGATCGGGGCGTCGGGGTCGTAGCAGGTCACGACGAACGCCTTGGTCTCCGCCGGGAACCCGGACCAGCTGAGCTGCGGCGACGTGTTGCCGCCCGCGAACGCGTGATCGTCCGCCAACGGCTTGCCGTCGGTGACGTCGGTGCTGGTGACGGTGAACGAACCGACCTCCGGGAGGAGTTTGTACGGGTCCGGTGCGACGGGACGGTCGAGCGACATCTGTGAGCCCTCCGGGATCTCGCGGGATGTGGTGATTCCGACACTACTGTCCACATCCCGCCGGTCCGTCCCGGGGCACACTCTGGGGGATGCGAAGATCGGAGCGGTACGACGGGACCGTCGGCCGGACCGGTGGGTGGGAATGGACGGGAACGGACGGGAACGGATGGAGGACGCGATGGACGGCGCGCTGGAGGAGTACCTGGAGCGGATTGCTCCGGCGGATTCCGGAGCGATGCGGGCGGCCGAGGAGCGGCATGCGCAGCTGACGAAACCGGCCGGGTCGCTCGGTGTGCTCGAGGAGCTGTCGGTCCGGGTGGCCGGGATGACCGGAACGCAGGCAGTGCCGCAGCCGGCCGTGGTGTCGGTGTTCGCGGCCGATCATGGCGTCCATGCGCAGAATGTCTCCCCGTGGCCGCAGGAAGTGACCGCCGCGATGCTGGCGAACTTCGCCGGCGGCGGCGCGGCCGTGAACGCGTTCGCCAAGAACAACGGTGTCGACGTCCGGGTGGTCGACGTCGGCGTTGCGACTCCGGTCGAGCAGCTGGACATCGTGCACGCGAAGGTCCGCCCGGGTACGCGCGACCTCTCGCAGACCGACGCGCTGACCGAGGACGAGGCACGGGCAGCGATCGCGGTCGGGTTCGACCTCGCCGAGCAGCTGGTCCAGGACGGGTACCGCTGCCTGCTGACCGGCGACATGGGCATCGCCAACACCACCGCGTCGGCAGCGCTGATCGCGACCTTCACCGGCGCGACCGCCGACGCCGTCACGGGCCGCGGGACCGGTATCGACGACGCGGCGCTCGCGCACAAGACCGGCGTCGTACGGGATGCTCTCGCGCTGCACGCCGTACCGCCGACTGAGCCGCTCAAGGCTCTGCAGGCGTACGGCGGTCTGGAACATGCCGCGCTCGCCGGGTACATCCTCGGCGCGGCGGCCAATCGCACACCGGTCATCCTCGACGGCGTGATCGCCGGGGCGGCCGCGCTGGTGGCGCAGGCGTTTCACCCGGCCGTGATCGACTACTGCGTCGCCGGGCACCGGTCCGCGGAGCCCGGGCACGCGGTCGCGCTCAAGCAGCTCGGCCTGCAGCCGCTGGTCGACCTGGACCTGCGGCTCGGGGAGGGAACCGGCGCGGTGCTCGCGTACCCGATCCTGACCTGCGCGGTCCGCGCGCTCGCCGAGATGGCCACGTTCGAGGACGCGGGGATCACTTCGTGACGAACCAGTACCTGTCCGGTCTCGTCCTCGAAGGGCGGCGCGTGGTCGTCGTCGGCGGCGGCGGTGTGGCTCAGCGACGGTTGCCGCGGCTGCTCGAGTCCGGGGCGCGGATCGACCTCGTCTCGCCGTCGATCACGCCGACGATCGAGGGACTGCTCGGCAACCCGGCGCTGACCTGGATCGAGCGCGGGTACGCCGGCGGCGACCTCGACGGAGCCTGGTACGTCGTGGTGGCGACGGATGATGCCGCGGTCAACGATCAGGTGTCGGCGGAGGCGGAGGAGCGGCGGATCTTCTGCGTACGGTCCGACGACCGGTCCCGTGCGACCGCGTGGACGCCGGCGTCGGGGCAGCACGACAACGTGACGATCGGTGTGCTCGGCGGTGGCGATCATCGGCGGTCGGCCGCCGTACGGGACTCGATCCTGGAGGGGCTGCGGACTGGGGAGCTGGCGGCGCGGGAGGTGGATCGGCGGCCTGGGGTGTACCTCGTCGGCGGGGGACCGGGCGATCCGGATCTGATCACGGTGCGCGGGCGGCGGTTGCTGGCCGAGGCGGATGTGGTGGTCGCGGACCGGCTGGCTCCGCAGCAGTTGCTGGACGAGCTGCATCCTGATGTCGAGCTGTTCGATGCGGCCAAGCTGCCGCGCGGGCGGGCGGCGCAGCAGGAGGAGATCAACCGGATCCTGGTGGAGCGCGGGCAGCAGGGGAAGGTCGTCGTACGGCTCAAGGGCGGGGATCCGTATGTCTTCGGACGCGGGTTCGAGGAGGCGCTCGCGTGTGCGGCGGCGGGGGTGCCTTGGACTGTGGTGCCGGGGATCACCAGCTCGATTTCGGTGCCGGCGGTTTCTGGGATCCCGGTGACGCATCGGGGGGTGACGCACGAGTTCACGGTGGTGTCGGGGCATATTCCGCCGTCGCATCCGGATTCGCTGGTGAACTGGGATGCGTTGGCTCAGTTGCGCGGGACGCTGGTTTTGCTGATGGCGGTGGAGAACTTGCCGGCGATCGCGTCCCGGTTGATCGAGGGTGGCCGGGCGGCGGAGACGCCTGCGGCGGCGATTGCCGACGGCACCCTTCCGGGGCAGCGGATGGTGACCTCGGATCTTGCCGGCATCGCCCAGGCGATGGCGGACGAGGGCGTCGGCGCACCGGCGATCGTTGTCATCGGCAACGTGGTGGACGTGGCAGGTCAGGCGTGAGTCTGGTTCCGGTCGAGGAGGCGGGGGACTCGCGGCTGGCGGACTACGTTCGGTTGCGGGAGGTCAGTCTTCGGCGGCTGCTTGAAGAAGAGCATGGGTTGTTCATCGCCGAGGGGGACAAGGTGATTCGGCGAGCGGCCGACGCCGGGTACGAGCCGCGGTCGTTCCTGCTCGCGCCGCGGTGGCTCGACTCGTTGCAGGACGTGCTGGAGAAATGGCCGGACAAGCCCGTGTACGTCGTCTCGGAGGAGTTGGCCGAGCAGGTCACCGGGTTCCACGTGCACCGCGGCGCGCTGGCGTCGTACAAGCGGCAACCCGCCGTACCGCTGCCGGACCTGCTCACGGACGACGTACGCCGGATCGCGATCTTCGACGAGATCGTTGATCACACCAACGTCGGCGCCGGATTCCGTGCCGCGGCCGCGCTCGGCGTCGGGCTGGTCCTGGTGACGCCGACCTGCGCCGACCCGCTGTACCGGCGCTCGATCAAGGTGTCGATGGGCACCGTCTTCCAGGTCCCGTGGACCCGCCTGCAGAACTGGCCCGGCGACCTGCGGCAGCTGCAGGACAACGGGTACGTCGCCGCCGCGATGGCGCTCGCCGACGACTCGATCACGCTCGACGAGCTCGCGGATCGCAAGGACGAGAAGCTCGCGCTGATCTTCGGCACCGAGGGCCACGGCCTCAAACCGCACGTGCTCGAACAGGCAGACCTGACCGTACGCATCCCGATGGCCGGCGGCGTCGACTCTCTCAACGTGGCATCCTCAGCAGCAGTAGCGTTCTACGCCACTCGAAGCTGAGGGGGGAGCCGTGCGTACGACGGAACGCCTGGTACTGCGCCCGTTCCGCGACTCCGACCTGGAACCGTGGGCGGCGTTGAACGCGGATCTTGACGTCACGCAGTACCTGGGGGGTCCGCTGAGCCGGGCGGAGTGCGACCGGGACGCGGCCGGGATCAACGAGCTGTACGCCTCCGAGGGGTACGGGTTCCTGGCCGTCGAGCGTCGTACGGACGGAGTCTTCCTCGGCGCCTGCGGTCTCTCGAAGGAAAAGTGGTACCCGGACGATCTCGAGATCGGCTGGCGGCTGGCCCGCGAGTACTGGGGCCACGGCTACGCGACCGAGGCCGCGTCCTCCTGGATCGAGCACGGGTTCACGACCATGAGGTTGCCGCGCGTCATCGCCGTCACCGACTCGCCCAACGAACGCAGCATCGCCGTCATGCGCCGCCTCGGCATGACCTTCGACCACGAGGCCGTCCTCGAGGACGACGGCGTACCCTTCGACGCCACTGTCTACTCGCTCACGGCCGATGCCTGGCGGCGCGTAGTCTGACCGGCATGCGAGCGGTGGACGACCTCGGCGCGTTCCTGCGTGCCGAGCGTGCCCGGGTGGACCCGGCCGCGGTGGGTCTGCCGGTTGGTCGCGACCGGCGCGTCGCGGGCCTGCGGCGCGAGGAGGTCGCCGTACTCGCCGTCGTCAGCGCGGACTACTACACCCGGCTCGAGCAAGGGCGGGAGCGGCATCCGTCGGCTCAAGTCCTGAACGGGATCGCCCACGCGTTGCGGCTCGACCCGGACGCTCGCGCGTATCTGTTCCGGCTGGCTGGTCTCGCCCCGACGCCGGGGCTCGGAGCCGCTCGGGACCAGGTGCATCAGGCATTGCTGCAGTTGCTGGACAACTTCCCGGTCGCGGCCGCCTACGTGCTGAATCCGGCGTACGAGATTCTCGCGACGAACCGGGTGGCACAGGCGCTGCTGGCGCCGTTCGGGATGACGAACATGCTGCGGATGATGTTCGAGCATCCGCAGGCGCGGGACATCTTCGGCGACTGGGAGGCGGTCGTACGGCGGGCCGTGTTCGCGGTCCGGTTCAACGCGGCCGCGTACCCGGACGACGCCGAGATCGCCGCGCTGGTGGCGGACCTGCTGCCGCGCTCGCCCGAGTTCCGGGCCCTGTGGGAGGACCGGACGGCGCGCGGGTTCAGCCGGGCGTACAAGATCTTCAACCACCCACAGGCCGGCCGGATCGAGCTGACCTACCAGACCTTCGACGTCCGGGCCGCGCCCGGTCAGCAGCTGCTCGTCGGTACGGCGGAACCGGGCAGCGCGAGCGCGGAGGCGTTGGCGCGACTGACTTCCTGGGTGTGACGCACCCAGGAAGAGGCGGCCTTCTCCGCGGCGGCGGGAGGTTCGAGGCTGTTCGTATGACGAACCTGACGTACTCCACCTACGTAACGCCCTCCAAGCCCGCGGTCTCGAACGACCTGCCTCCGGGGGAGGTACGACGGATGTGGTCGCCGACCGCGGCCACGCTGATCTCCGGCGAGCGCGACGCGGTCCTCGTCGACCCGCTGATGACGCAGGCCGAAGGCGAGGACCTGGCCGGCTGGATCGCGGCCACTGGGAAGAACCTGACCACGATCTTCGTCACGCACGGCCACGGCGACCACTTCTTCGGCGCCGCGCCGGTGCTCGACCGCTTCCCGACGGCCCGGATGGTCGCACTGCCATCGGTGGTCGAGGGCATGCGGAAGCAGCTCAGCCCGGCCTGGCTGGACGGCTTCTGGCGGGCCAGATTCCCCGGACAACTCCCCGGCCGACTGGTCCTCGCCGAACCCCTGGAGGGCGACACCTTCACGCTGGAGGGTGCCGAGTTGGTGGCGATCGACCTCGGTCACACCGACACCGACGGCACTTCCGCGTTGTACGTCCCGTCGATCGGCCTGGTCGTCGCGGGGGACTCCGTGTACGACGACGTGCACCTCTACCTGGCCGAGTCGGTTGCCGGTGGCATCGATCATTGGCTGGCCGCGCTCGACGTACTCGAGGCTCTGCACCCGGCTGCCGTCGTGTCCGGTCACCGCCAGGCCGGCGCCTCCGACGACCCGCGGTACATCGACGAGACCCGCAGGTACCTGAAGGCCTTCGCCGCTGCGCAGACCCGTACGAGTACCGCGCTCGACCTCTACAACGCCGTACTCGCGGAATACCCGGACCGCCTGAACCGCGGCGTCCTCTGGAACTCCGCCCGCGCGATCAAAAGCGATTGACGATGGTGATGACATAAGAGCATGCAGAAGGTAGTCCTCGTGACCGGGATGCAGGCTGCCGGGAAGTCCACGATCGCGCCGCTTCTCGCCGCCCGGATGGGGCCGCCGGCCGCGACGCTCGACGGGGACGTGTTCTACCGGGGCGTGGTCGCGGGGGCCGAGATCATGACGCCGGAGCCGTCCGCCGAAGCGGTGCGGCAACTGGAACTCCGGTACGACGCCAGCGCCCTGGTCGCACAACACTACGCCGACGCCGGCTTCGACTTCGTCTGCAGCGACATCATCCTGGGCGATCACGTCGAGCGCTGGTTCGCCCGTCTGCACGACGTCGACCCGTACCTCGTCGTACTCGTCCCGTCGGCGAAGTCGATCGTGGAGCGAGAGATCGGCCGCGGCGGCGCCAACTCGTACCGGGACTGGGGACCCTCACTCGAGGACGGCGTACGCGCCTTGATGACGAGCCTCGACGAGACTCCACGCCGGGGCCTGTGGCTCGACACCACCGGTCAGACCCCTGCGCAGACCGTCGACGAGATCGACCTGGAGAAGGCCCGCTGGTAGCTCAGGTGGCCGGCGTGTCCTCGTGCTCGTCCTCGTGCTCGACCATCGGGGTGACGGGCCAGTCGGCCGGGTAGTCGGGGGCGAACTCCTCGGCCTCCGCGAACAGGCGCTTCTTGTACTTGCGGGAGAGGCGGTCGCCGAAGACCATGCCCTGCGTGTGGTCGGTCTCGTGCTGCAGGCAGCGGGCCAGCAGGCCGTCGCCCTCGAAGCTGACCGGCTTGCCGTGCTGGTCGACGCCGGTGACCTTGGCGAAGTCGGGGCGGGCGCACTTGGTGAACGCGCCGGGCAGCGACAGGCAGCCCTCGTCGCCCTCGTCGAGGTTGCGGTCCTTGCCCTCCGGGAGCTCGAGCGTCGGGTTGCACACGACGCCCTGGACGCGCTTGCCCTCCTTGTCGGGGCAGTCGAACACGAACAGTTGCAGGTCCACGCCGACCTGGTTCGCTGCCAGGCCGACGCCCTCGGCCGCGTTCATCGTCGCGACCATGTCGGCGACGAGCGTCTGCAGTTCGTCCCCGAAGTCGGTGACAGGCTGATTGACCCGATGCATGACGTCCTCGCCCCACCGCGTGATGGGCCGCACCGAACCGTCCTGAGGCAACGTAGACATGCCCGAAATCCTAACCGCCACCCCCAGCGGCGTCTTTGAGCACCCACCAACCGTTTCCGGGTCGCGTGGATGGTTGGTGGGTGCCCAAAGTGATCGAAGTGGGGCGGGTGCTACTTGGCGTTGACCTCGTCGCGCCAGGTGATCCAGTCGCGGAGCAGGCCGAGGTCGTAGTCGGGGCCGGAGGAGTGCACCGTGAAGAGCCGGGTGCCTACGTCGAGGAGCGACTTGCCGACCTGCTCGGGCTTCTTGTCGCCGACGGCGACCGAACGCTCGATCTCGCCGGGATCGCGGCCGATCGTGGCGCAGTGCTCGTCCAGTACGGCGTGCTTGTGCGCGATCGTCTCGGCGTCGCCGAACCCGTGCCAGATGTTCGCGTGCTTGGCGACGAGCTTCAGCGTCTTCTTCTCACCGCCGCCGCCGATCAGCACCGGGATGTCCCGGGTCGGCTTCGGGTTGAGCTTCTCCCAGCGGGCCTCGATCCGCGGCAGCGCCTCGCCGAGAGCGTCCAGGCGGCCGCCCGCCGTACCGAACTCGTAGCCGTACTCGTCGTAGTCCTTCTCGAACCAGCCGGAGCCGATACCGAAGATCAGCCGGCCGTCGCTGATGTGGTCGACCGTCCGCGCCATGTCGGCGAGCAGGTCGGGGTTGCGGTAGGAGTTACAGGTGACCAGGGCGCCGAACTCGACCCGCTCGGTCGCCTCGGCCCAGGCGGCCAGCATGGTCCAGCACTCGAAGTGCAGACCCTCGGGCTCACCGCTGAGCGGGTAGAAGTGGTCCCAGTTGAATACAACGTCAACGCCGATCTCTTCGGCCGCCGCCACGGTCCGCCGGATGTCGGCGTACTGGGCGTGCTGGGGCTGGACCTGCAGACCGATCCGGACGGGGAACGCGCCGTACGGACGGTCGGTGGAATCGGAAGCTGTCATACCCGGAATCCTATCCCGCTTTGCGGAGGACCCTCCGGATAGGTCAGGTCGGGAGCTGGTCGGCGTACACGGCGGCCCAGTCGCCGAGGGCGCGGATCGGGACCAGGAGGTCCTTGCCGGCGACGGTCAGCGAGTACTCGACCCGCGGCGGCGCTTCGGCGTACCGGGTGCGTTCGACGAGACCGTTGTGCTCGAGGCGGCGCAGCGTCTCGGTGAGGACCTTCTGGCTGATGCCGCCGATCTGCCTGCGGAGCTCGCCGGGACGCGCGGGGCCGTCCGAGAGCGAGTACAGCACGACCATCGGCCAGCGTCCGCTGATCAGGTCGGCGGCGACGCGCGCCTGGCAGTCGGCGAAGAATCTCGGCTCCACGCGTCCATTGTGCGTCGGCCGTTGGACACCTGGAGGTGCGCATCGAACTGTCTACGGTCGGCGCCATGCGAATTGGAACACTGGGCAACGGGTTGATGGCCGAGGCGCTCGCCTCGCAATGGGTGCGCGCCGGGCATGAGGTGATGGTGGGCGGCCGCTCGGCGGAGCGGGCGGCGGAGGTGGCCGAGCGGGTCGGCGCCTCGACTGGGTCGTTGGCGGAGGCTGCGGGGTACGGCGAGGTGGTGTTGTTGGCCGTGCCGGCCGAGGCGGCGGTGGAGGTTGCTCGGGTGGTGCCTGCCGGTACGACGTTGATCGACTGCACGAATGCGCTGGATCACCGGGACTTCACGCTGGCGCAGCCGGCGACGGCCGAGGCGATCAGCCTGGCCGCGCCTGGGGTGCAGGTCGTGAAGGCGTTCAACCTGGCGGCCGACGCGGTGTGGCGAAACCCGCCCACCGGCCTCGGAGTGCCGATCTGCGGCGACGGCGGCGTGGAGCAGGTTGCGGAACTGGTGCGCGATTTGGGATGTACGCCGGTGCCCGCGGGCGGACTGCGGCGGGCGAGGTTGCTGGAGGCAACGGCTGCGCTGGCGATCGGGATCTGGGTCAGCGGGGGAGACGTCCGCGAGATGTTCCCGCCGCTAGCTGCCGCCTTCGGTGCGGTCCCGCCCGGCCAGTCGTAGGCTCCAGGTGGGGAACAGCAGATAGGTCCCCGCCCAGCTCACGCCGGCCACGAACGTCCAGGCCGGGGCGGTGTCCATGTCGTCGAGACCCATCGGGATCCCCGGTACGCCGACCAGCCCCAGCATCATCACCAGACCGGCAACCAACGCCGCTCGCCGCAGTCGTGCCAACCCGAGCCGGCTGATCCCGACCAGCCAGACCCCGATCAGAGCGAACCCGAAACTCGACCACAGTCCGGCGAGGTAGAAGCCGGTGATGTCGCCAACCACCAGCACGGTGCCCACGATCGTCAGCACCACCCCGACCGCGGCCACGCCAAACAGCAGGAACCGATGTGAGGGCGGCGGGAGGAGCCAGGCGAGGGCGGCGCTGAGGAGGCCCAGGAGCGCGTTGCCGATGTCGTTGATGAATCCGAACGGGCCGCCGACGGCGTAGAACACGATCAGGCAGGCGCAGGTGGTGAGGCCCACGATGCCGTGGGTTCTCGCCACCACCGGGAGCCGCGACTCAGTGCTCACCCTTGGATGATCGCGCAAACAGGTCGTTCAAGTCAGCCTGTGGGATCTGGTCGGCGGCGAAGGTGATCGTGCCCTTCGTCGCCAGCTCCTCCGCGCTACGGCGGATGAAGCCGAGGGCCGCCCGAGCGATGCTGCCGCCGAGGCTGATCCGGACGACGCCGGCCGCCTGCAGGTCGGCGACGGTCAGCGTCGACGTACCGAGGCCGATGACCACGTTCAACGGCCCGTCGATCTCCGCGACCAGCGTGCGGATCGTGTCGAGGTCGTTGACGCCCGGGACGTACAGGCAGTCTGCTCCGGCTTCGCGGAAGCGGTTCGCCCGGTCGATCGAGTCGCTCAACGAGGTCGGCGTACGGAGCAACTGCCCGTCCGTTCGCGCGGTCAGCACAAAATCAGGACCCGCCGCCTCACGCGCCGCCACAATCCGCTCGACCGAGAGCTCCACGTCGTACAGCTCCCGCCCGTCGAAGTCCTCGATGTTCCCGCCGGCCAGCCCCGCCTCGCGAGCCAGCGCGATCGTCTCCGCGACCTGTGACGGCGCAGCGCCGTACCCGTCCTCGAGGTCGCCGTTCACCGGTACGGCGCTCGCCGTGGCGATCTCCCGCACCCGGTCGAACATCTCCTCCCGCGACACCGCCGGCGCCCCGTCCGGAAGCGTGTGATCACCCTTCGCCAGCGAGAACGCGATCCCCGCACTGGTCGTCGCGATCGCCGGAAACCCAGCCGCCGCGAGGATCACCGCACTCCCCGCATCCCAAGCATTCGGCATCACAAACTGCCCAGCATGCAACCCACGGAACGTCATGCCCCGAGTCTCCCAGCCCAACAGTTCGGCGTGGGCCACACCGTACTACTCGATGCGCGAGGCCGCCGCCTCGTCGAGGAGCCACAGTGTGCGGTTGCGGCCCTTGGGGGCCGAGGCGGGGAGGGTGCTGGATTCTTTCAGGGCATCGGCCACCGCGTCGGCCTTGTCGTCGCCGGAGACGACGAACCAGACCTCGCGGGAGCGGTTCAGCGCCGGGACCGTGAGCGAGATGCGGGTCGGCGGCGGCTTGGGGGAGTCGTGCACCGCGACCGCCGACACGTCGGTGACGGCGAGCTGCGGGTAGCCCGGGAACAACGACGCCACGTGCCCGTCCGGCCCGACACCCAGCATCAGGACGTCGAACGCCGGTACGGCGCGACGCTTGTCGTCGTTCAACGCCGAGAGGGCGGCAGCGAGTTCGCTGGCGTATGCGTCGGCGCCTTCCTCGGCCGATTGCCCGGTATCGGCGGGCATCGGGTGGACTCGAGCCGGGTCGACGTCCACGTGCGCGAGGAGGGCGTCGCGAGCCTGGGTCTCGTTGCGCTCGGGGTCGCCGGGCGGCAGGAACCGCTCGTCGCCCCACCAGAACTCGACCCGCTGCCAGTCGATGCTCGCCCCGGCCGGCGACTCGGCGACGGCGCGGTACACCGCGGCCGCGACCCGGCCGCCGGTCAGGACCACCTGCGCGACCCGGCCGTTGCTCTGGGCATCGACCAGCGCGGTGATGAAGCGTGCCGCCACCGCGTGCGCCAACGCCGTGGCATCGCGGTGGATCAACAGCTCCGGGTCGACCACCCGGCTGGGAGCGGATGCATCAGTCATGAACGCCCCACTCTCTTACCCGCAGCCTTCTTGGCCGCCGTCTTCTTCACAGTGGCTTTCTTCGCCGCGGTCTTCTTCGCAGGGGCAGCCTTCTTGGCAGGAGCAGCCTTCTTGGCGGCCACGACCTTCTTCCCGGCCGCGGTCACCTTGGCCGCCGTGGACTTCCGCGCCGTCTCCGTGACCTTCTTGGCGTCCGCCGGCATCGCGTCCCGCTCGACCATGCAGGCGAGGGTCTTCGCGTACACGTCGTCCGGATCGAGCCGCCGCAGTTCCTCGCTCAACAGCTCGGACGTCGTACGCCGCTTCAACGCCACCGGCCGATCCGGCTGGCCCGGCACGCTGAACGTCGCGACCGCACCGTCCGGCCGGGTCAACGCGATCGGACCGGAGGGCGTGAACAGCCGTACGGCGGTCACACCCGGACCTCGCGAGTTCCGCTGCTCCACCGGCACCTTCAGCCGCGACTGCAACCACGCGGACATCAGATCCGCACTCGGGTTCCCGCGAGCGGCCGTGACCTCGGCCCCGGTCACCTTCGTCGGGTACTGATCCAGCGCGGCCGCCATCAGCGCACGCCACGGCGTCAACCGCGTCCACGCGAAGTCCGTGTCACCAGGCGCGTATCCCTCGGCCCGCGCGTTGTAGTCCACCGACGCCCGGCGCGTCGCAGCCGCATCGGTCACCCGGCGCCGGCCCAGCCGGCCCAACGGATCCTCGGCGGGCACGCGGGGCCCACCGCCCGGCCACCAGACGATGACAGGGGAGTCGGGCAGCAGCAGCGGCGTGACCACGGACTCCGGCACCTTCGCCAGCTCACCGTGCAGCCGCAGCAGCACCGCCTCACCCGGAATGCCCTCGCCGACCCGTACCTCGGCGTCCAGCCCGGACGCGCCGCGGCCGGGCCGCAGGATCGCGACCAGGACCCGGGACGGGTGTTCGCGACCGGCCTCGTTCGCGGCCTTCATCGCGTCGTGGTGGGACGCCTCGTCGACGACCACCACGATCGTGCCGACCATGCCCATAGCCGGCGAGCCCGCGTTCCGGCGGGCCTTCAGCAGCGCCGACGCGATCTCGCTCGACGTGGTGTCGGTCAGGTCGATGATCATGGCCGCCTCCAGGCACGTCCGTCGCGGGCGAGCATCTCCTTGGCCGAGTCCGGGCCCCAGTCGCCGGACGCGTACTGCTCCGGCTTGCCGTGCCGGGCCCAGTAGTCGAGCACCGGGTCGAGGATCTTCCAGCCCAGTTCGACCTCGGTGTGCTGCGGGAACAGCGGCGGATCACCGAGCAGTACGTCGAGGATCAGCCGCTCGTACGCCTCAGGGGAGGACTCCGTGAACGAGCCGCCGTACGCGAAGTCCATGTTCACGTCGCGGATCTCCATCGACGTACCGGGCACCTTGGCGCCGAAGCGGACTGTGATGCCCTCGTCCGGCTGGATCCGCAGAACGAGGGCGTTCTGGCCGAGCTCTTCGGTCTCGGTCTTGTTGAACGGCAGGTGCGGCGCCCGCTTGAACATCACTGCGACCTCGGTGACGCGCCGGCCGAGCCGCTTGCCCGTGCGCAGGTAGAACGGGACGCCCGCCCAGCGTCGGGTGTCGACGTCGACCCGCAGCGCCGCGAACGTCTCCGTCGCCGACGACGCCGGGATGCCGTCCTCCTGCAGGTAGCCCTTCACCTTCGAGCCGCCGGCCCAGCCCGCCGCGTACTGCCCGCGGGCACTGTGCAGGTCGAGCCGCTCCGGCAGCTGTACGGCGTTCAGCACCTTCTTCTTCTCCTGGCGCAGCGACCAGGCGTCGAAGCTGACCGGCTCCTCCATCGCGACCAGCGCGAGCAGCTGGAGGAGGTGGTTCTGGATCACGTCCCGCGCGGCGCCGATGCCGTCGTAGTACCCGGCGCGGCCGCCGATGCCGATGTCCTCGGCCATCGTGATCTGCACGTGGTCGACGTAGTTGCTGTTCCAGATCGGCTCGAACATCGCGTTCGCGAACCGCAGCGCGAGGATGTTCTGGACGGTCTCCTTGCCCAGGTAGTGGTCGATCCGGAAGACCGCCTCGGGCGGGAAGACCGACTCGACGACCTGGTTCAGCTCGCGGGCGCTCTTCAGGTCGTGACCGAACGGCTTCTCGATCACCACCCGCCGCCACGAGCCCGGCTTCTCGTCGGTCAGCCCGTGCTCGGACAGCTGCCGCACGACCTCCGGGAACAGCCCCGGCGGGATCGACAGGTAGAACGCGTGGTTGCCGCCGGTCCCGCGGGTGACGTCGAGCTCGTCGACGGTCTCCCGGAGCCGCTTGAACGCTTCGTCGTCGGTCAGGTCGCCCGGCACGAACCGGAAGCCCTCGGCGAGCTGTTGCCAGACCTCCTCGCGGAACGGCGTCCGCGCGTGCTCCTTCACCGAGTCGTGCACGATCTGGGCGAAGTCCTGGTTGGTGTAGTCCCGACGGGCGAACCCGACCAGGGCGAAACCCGGGGGCAGCAGCCCCCGGTTCGCCAGGTCGTAGACCGCCGGCATCAGCTTCTTGCGGGCCAGGTCACCGGTGACACCGAAGATCACCAGGCCGCACGGCCCGGCGATCCTCGGCAGCCGCCGATCCTGCGGATCGCGCAGCGGGTTCACCGGACCTGTCGGCTCTTCGCCGAGCTCAGCGGTCATGGGCCGCTTTCCTCCGAGTGTCGTTCCTACTTGAACAGGGACAGGAGCTGCTGTACGCCGGACGCCACGTCCGTGAGGTGCAGACGCAGCACCGGACGGCCGCGCTCCGCGATGACGTTCGCGTCACCGGCGGCCTGCGCCGAGATCAGCGTGCCGAACGTGAACGGCCGGTCCGGGATCTCCACGTCGGTCGGGTGCGCACCGGTGATCTGCAGGTACACGCCCTCTGGGTGGCCGCCCTTGTGGTACTGACCGGTCGAGTGCAGGAACCGCGGGCCCCAGCCGAACGTCGTCGGACGGTCGGTCTTGGTCGCCAGCGCCGGCCGGATCGCGATCAGGTCGGCATCCCGCTCCGAGTCGAGATACGCCATGACTGCGACGTACCCGTTCGGCTCGAGCTTGCCCAGCAGCGCGTCCAGCGCGCCCTGCAGCGAGTCCACACCGTCGAGCAGACCATCGGTCGCGCGGACCTCCACGGCGCCGTCGGTGAACACAGCCGCTTCCGGCTCCGGCTGCGCGTCGAGCAGACCACGCGCCGCCTTCTTCGCGCTCTCCACGTCCGGCTGGTCGAACGGGTTGATGCCGAGCAGGTAGCCCGCCACTGCCGTCGCCGTCTCCCAGAGCAGCATCTGACCGCCGAGCGAGCCCGACGTCAGCGCCGTCGGGACCCCGCTGGTGGCCTTCTCGGCGAGCAAGGCGTTGGTCAGGTCAGCGGCGTCGCTGTGCAGCTCCGGCGCACCGACCTCGACCGCAACCGGGAGTACGCCGGTGCCGTTCTTGCCGGTGCTCTCCGCGATCAGCTGCTCGGCCCAGTCCGGGAAGCCGACGATGTCAGAGCCGTCGGCCGTGATGATCGCCTTGTCCCGGCCCGCGCTCGCCGCGAGCACCGCGCCCAGCCACAGCGCGGGGTTGTCGGTGGAGTCGGCCTGCAACTCCGGCGCCGCCTCGGCCGCCTGGTCGAGCAGGTCGGCGATGTCCGCGCCGGCCAGACCGGACGGCACCAGGCCGAACGCCGTCAGCGCACTGTACCGGCCGCCCACGTTCGGGTCGGCTAGGAACGTCTTGCGGTAGCCCTCGTCCGCCGACAGCTTCTCGAACGGCGAACCCGGGTCCGTCACGACGACGATCCGCGAGGCGGCGTCGATGCCCGCGTCGGTGAACGCCTTGGCGAAGGTACGGCGGTGGCTGTCGGTCTCGACCGTGCCGCCGGACTTGCTGGACACCACGATGACGGTCTTCGACAGGTCACCGTCCAGCGCGCGCTTCACGACGCTCGGGTCCGTCGAGTCCAGTACGACGAGCTCCACGCCCGCGGTCCGGGTGATGACCTCCGGAGCCAGCGACGAGCCGCCCATACCGGACAGCACGATCCGGTCCAGGCCCTCGGACCGCAGGTCCGCCTGCAGCGCCTCGATCTCGGCCAGCAGCGGCCGCGAGGTGTCGTGCAGGTCGACCCAGCCGAGCCGGATCGACGCCTCGGACTCGGCCTCCGGGCCCCAGATCGTCGCGTCCTTCGCGGCGATCCGGGACGCGATCTTCTCCGCGACCAGCTTGTCGACGACCTCGGCCCAGTCGCCGTTCTGCGTGCTTACCTTCGGAGCGCTCACTTGGCTGCCGCCTTCAAGGCTGCCGCGACGATGTCCTGCAGCTCCGACCAGGACGCGTCGAACTTCGCGACGCCCTCGTCCTCGAGCAGCTGCACGACCTCGTCGTACGAGATGCCCAGCTTCTCCAGGTCGTCGATCACCTTGCGGTCGCCCGCGTAGTCGCCGCGGACCGTGTCGCCGGTGATCTCGCTGTGCTCCTCGACCGCCTTGATCGTTGCCTCCGGCATCGTGTTCACGACACCGCGGGTGACCAGGTTGTCGACGTACAGCGTGGGGGAGTACGACGGGTCCTTGGTGCCGGTGGACGCCCACAGCGGCCGCTGCGGCTTGGCGCCGGCGGTCTCGAGCTCGCGCCAGCGGTCGGTGTCGAAGATCTCCTCGTACGCCTCGAACGCGAGCCGGGCGTTGGCGATCGCGGCCTTGCCCTTCAGCGCCTTCGCCTCGTCGGTGCCGATCGCGTCCAGCCGCTTGTCGATCTCGCTGTCCACGCGGCTGACGAAGAACGACGCGACGCTGGCCATCTTGGTGACGTCGTGACCGTTCTCGACGGCCTGCTCGAGGCCGGTCAGGAACGCGTCGGCGACCGCCTTGTAGCGCTCCAGCGAGAAGATCAGCGTCACGTTCACGCTGATCCCGGCGGCCAGCGTGGCGGTGATCGCCGGCAGGCCCGCCTTGGTGGCGGGAATCTTGATGAAGACGTTCTCCCGGCCGACGATGTCCCACAGCAGCTTGGCCTGCTCGACGGTCTTCGCCGTGTCGTGCGCGAGCGTCGGCTCGACCTCGATCGACACCCGGCCGTCCTGGCCCTCGGTGTCGTCGTACGTCGGCTTGAACACGTCGGCGCCGTCGCGGACGTCGTCGGTCGTGATCACCCGGATCGCCTCGTCGGTGGAGACGCCCTGCGCCGCGAGGTGCGCGATCTTCTCGGCGTACGCGTCGGCGTCCGAGATCGCCTTCGCGAAGATCGTCGGGTTGGTGGTCACGCCGGTGACGTGCTTGTCCTCGATCAGCGCCTGCAGGCTGCCGCTGGTCAGCCGCTCACGGGACAGGTCGTCCAGCCAGATGGAGACACCCGCGTCAGCGAGTGCTTTCAAGCGATCGTTCATGTGTCCGATGCCTTCTTCCGCATGTTCTGTTGTTGTCTTCAGTTGGCGTCGGCCGGTCCGACCGGGCCGGCGGCGGCGCGGCCCGGCGGTACGCCCGGTCCGCTGATCGCCGCGGCGGCGGCGATGCTCTCCTTCGCGGCCTGCACGACCGCGTCGGTGGTGATGCCGAACTCGTCGTACAGCGTCTGGTACGCCGCGGACGCGCCGTAGTGCTCCAGGCTCACCGAGCGGCCGGCGTCGCCGACGATGTCGTGCCAGCTCTGCGCGGTCCCGGCCTCGACCGAGACCCGGGCCCGCACGTCCGCCGGGATGACCGACTCGCGGTACGCGTCGTCCTGCTCGTCGAACCACTCACGCGACGGCATCGAGACCACCCGCGCGTTGACGCCCTCCTCGGCCAGCTTTCCGCGGGCCTCCACGGCGAGCTGCAGCTCAGATCCGGTGCCGATCAGGACCACGTCCGGCGTCCCGTCGGTGTCGAGCAGCGTGTAGGCGCCCTTCCTGACGTTCGCGACGGTGGCGAAGCCGTCGATGCCGCGCGGGAACGTAGGCACGTTCTGCCGGGTCAGCGCCAGGCCGGCCGGGCGGTCGGTGTGCTCGAGGATGGCGGCCCACGCGGCTGCGGTCTCGTTCGCGTCGCCCGGGCGTACGACGTCCAGGCCCGGGATCGCCCGCAGCGCCGAGAGGTGCTCGATCGGCTGGTGCGTCGGACCGTCCTCGCCGAGGCCGATCGAGTCGTGCGTCCAGACGTACGTGACGGGCAGCCGCATCAGCGCAGCCAGCCGGACCGACGGGCGCATGTAGTCGGAGAAGACCAGGAACGTACCGCCGTACGGGCGGGTCAAGCCGTGCAGGGCGATGCCGTTGAGCACCGCACCCATCGCGTGCTCGCGAATGCCGAAGTGCAGCACCCGGCCGTACTCGTTGCCCTGGAACTCCTTGGTGGCGTGCTCGGCCGGGATGAACGACGGCTCGCCCTTCGGGGTGGTGTTGTTCGAGCCGGCCAGGTCGGCCGAACCGCCCCAGAGTTCAGGCAGCCCGGGCGACAGTTTGGTCAGCACCTCACCCGAGGCGGCCCGGGTGGCCACGCCCTTGGCGTCGGCGTCCCAGCTCGGCAGCGCGTCCTGCCAGCCGGTCGGCAGCTCACGCCGGCTCAGCCGGTCGAGCAGTTCCGCGCGCTCCGGTGCCGCGGTCCGCCAGGCGTCGTACCGCACGTTCCAGTCGTCCTGCAGAGCCTTGCCGCGGTCGACGGCCTGGCGGGTGTAGGCGATCACGTCGTCGGCGACCTGGAAGGTCTGCTCCGGGTCCCAGCCGAGCACCTTCTTGGTCGCTGCCACCTCGTCGGCGCCGAGCGCCGAGCCGTGGATCTTGCCGGTGTTCTGCTTGGTCGGGGCCGGCCAGCCGATGATCGTGTGCAGCCGGATGAAGCTCGGCTTGTCGGTCACGGCCTTCGCCGCTTCGATGGCGTCGTACAGGGCCTGGACGTTCTCTTCGTACCCGGTGCCGCCGTTGGTCCAGTCGACGTCCTGGACATGCCAGCCGTACGCCGCGTAACGGGCCGCGACGTCCTCGGAGAAGGCGATGTTGGTGTCGTCCTCGATCGAGATCTTGTTCGCGTCGTAGATCACCGTCAGGTTGCCGAGCTTCTGGTGCCCGGCCAGCGAGGACGCCTCCGCCGAAACGCCTTCCTCCAGGTCGCCGTCCGACGCGATCACGTAGATCTGGTGGTCGAACACGCCCGCGCCGGCGCCGGCCTCGGGCTCCAGCAGGCCGCGCTCACGGCGGGCAGCCATCGCCATGCCGACCGCGTTGCCGACGCCCTGGCCGAGCGGGCCGGTGGTCGTCTCGACACCGGGGGTGTGCGCGTACTCCGGGTGGCCCGGGGTCCTGCTGCCCCAGGTCCGCAGCGACTTCAGGTCGTCCAGCTCGAGGCCGAAACCGGCCAGGTAGAGCTGGATGTACAGGGTCAGGCTGGAGTGTCCCGCGGACAGCACGAACCGGTCGCGGCCGGCCCAGTGCGGGTCGGCCGGGTTGTGCCGCATCACCTTCTGGAACAGCAGGTACGCCGCCGGTGCGAGGCTCATCGCCGTACCGGGATGTCCGTTGCCGACCTTCTCGACCGCATCCATCGCGAGCACCCGTACGGTGTCGACCGCGCGCTGGTCTAGCTCGGTCCATTCAAGCTTTGGGCTGGTCTTCTCCGTCACGCCGGCGGCGCTCCTCTCGATGATGATCTGTTCGCTCAGGATGAGCCTACTGTGGCCTGCTCATTCCGCTGTGCACCCTTCGACTGTTTGTCAACCGTTCAGCGAATCCGGCTGTTCCCGAGCTATCGGAGGGGGGTGCGAGAACTCTCCTACGGGGCGTCGTAGACTGCTGAATCGTCAGCGCCGCTCATCCGGCGTCAACCCACTCTGTTCGAGGTGTTCGTGACGGCCGTCGACCCGCGTCCCGCCGCGACGACGTCGTACCCGACGCCGCTGCCGGACGCTACCGCTGTGGTGAGTCCGTCGGTGCGCGACGTGGTGAAGGCGTACGTCGGTCTGACCAAGCCGCGCATCATCGAGCTGCTCCTGATCACCACCGTGCCGGTGATGTTCCTGGCAGCCGGTGGCGTGCCCGGTCTGGAAGTGGTCGTGGCCACACTGATCGGCGGCATCCTGGCCTCCGGCAGCGCCAACACGATCAACTGCGTGCTCGACCGCGACATCGACGAGCAGATGCGCCGGACCCGACGCCGCCCGCTGCCGCGGCACGCGGTCAGCCCGCGTTCCGCGACGATCTTCGGCGTCGTTCTCGGCGTGCTGGCCACCCTGGAGCTCGGCTTCTACGTGAACTGGCTGTCGTCCGGCCTGGCGCTGGCGGCGAACCTGTTCTACGTCTTCGGCTACACGATGGTGCTCAAGCGCCGGACCGTGCAGAACATCGTCTGGGGCGGGATCGCGGGCTGCTTCCCGACCCTGATCGGCTGGACCGCGGTCACCGGCAAGCTGGCCTGGACGCCGGTCGTGCTGTTCCTGGTGGTCTTCTTCTGGACGCCGCCGCACACCTGGTCGCTCGCCATGCGGTACCGCGAGGACTACGCGTCCGTCGACGTACCGATGCTCCCTGTCGTCGCCACCCCGGTCGCGACCGCGCGGCAGATCATGGCGTACTCCGTGGTCATGGTGATCACGTCGCTCGCGCTCTGGCCGATCGGCGACACCGGCTTCGTGTACCCGCTGGCCGCGATCGTGCTCGGTTTCGTGTTCCTCCGCGAGGCCCGCCGGTTGTTGCTCCGGGCCCACACCGGTGCGGACGGCGCCGCACTGCGGCCAATGCGGCTCTTCCACTTCTCGAATATCTACCTCGCGCTGCTGTTCATTGCGGCAGCGATCGATCCGCTCCTGCACTGAGCGTTCTTTCGCGGGTGCGGGGAGTTTTCCCGTTGACCTGATCGTGATCTGATGTTGCGATGGGCTTCTGCCTGTGGAGGGGATCCACGCCTGGGGAGGCCTTGGGCAACACAGCAGCAGGGGGATTCGCATGGGGGTACGAACACGCATCGCCGCGATCGCGGCACTCGCACTGACCGGTTCACTTCTGGTCGCGGGACAGGCCGACGCCGGTCACAGCCACTCGAGTCTGAAGCCGGTGGCAACAGGTCTGAACGGTCCGCGCGGCGTCTCGACGTACGCGAACAAGGTCATTTACAGCGTCACCGACGGGTCCGTGTACGTGACCGACGGGCACCGGACCCTGAAGCTCGGCACCGTGCCGGGCACTGGCGGGTTCCCGCCGGCGATCGACACGAACAAGTGGGGTACGACGTACGCGCTGACCGGCGCGGGCGGTGAGCCGGGGCAGCCGCCGGTGCCAGGGAGCACCACTCTCTACCGGATGCGGTACGGGAAGGCGCCGGTCAAGATCGCCGACATCGGCGCGTACCAGAAGAAGGACCCGGACCCGTACGACCTGGAGCAGAACCCGACCGACTCCAACCCGTTCGGCGTCGCCGCGCTGAGCGACGGCACGGTCCTGGTCTCGGACGCCGCCGGCAACGACCTGCTCCGGGTCTGGCCGAACGGCCACATCAAGACTGTCGCCAAGTTGAAGCCGCGGGTGGTGAAGACGCCGGCCGGACTCGGACCGGACGCCCCGCCGGCCGGGACGATGGTCCCTGCCGAAGCCGTCGCCACATCGGTGACGGTCGGTTCGGACGGCTACTGGTACGTCGGTGAGCTCCGTGGCTTCCCGGCGACACCCGGGACGTCGGAGATCTGGCGGATCAAGCCAGGCTCCGTGGGTGCGGTGTGTGATCCGGTCAAGCCGAACAAGGGCAACTGCAAGAGGTATGCCGACGGCTACACGTCGATCGTCGACCTGGCCGGTGGTCCGCACGGCAAGCTGGCCGTCGTCGAGCTGGCTCGGGAGAGCTGGCTCAAGTTCGAGATGGGCGGCTCGACCATCGGCTCGCTGTACCTGCAGTACCCGGGCAAGGGGCACCGAGCTGGGTACAAGCGGGAGCTGGTCCGCGGTCAGCTGAACCTGCCTGGTGGCACGGCCTTCAATAGGTGGGGCCAGCTGTTCGTCGCCGGACCGGTCTTCGGCCCAGGTGCGGTCTACAGAGTCAAGTACTGAGTGCAGTCCAGAGTGAAGTACTGAGTGCTGCCCGAGTGCAGTACTGAATGACGCGCGGGGCGCCCGTCAGGTGGCGGGTGTCCCGCGTTCCCTGGAACCCTTGGCTTCCCGACCAGAACAGTCAGACCCGGCCGTTGACACGATCGCAGGCGGGGCGTCGACGGCAGGCAGGCATTACCGCGGCGGCCGGCCCGGGCTGTCGGTCGACGAGGGCGCGTGTTATCTGAGGTCGCAGAGGGTCGTACATCACGTCGACGACTTGCAGATGAAGGTCCGTGTTTCATGTTGTGGACGCTCTGGGTTCGCGTTGTCTACGACACGGCGGGAGAGCCATACGGGGGCAACGGGCTGCTGGCCTCGATGTCGGCGAGGAGTCGCGGACGGTGCTGGGCGAGGTCTGTTGGCCGCGCCGCGGAGGGCGCAAGATGCGGCATGCGACTGCCGCAATGGATGACCCATCAGCTGTTCAACGACTGAGCTGGGTCGTCGAGATTGAAGCCGAACCAGGCCTATTCGTCCTTTGCGCAGAGGCGGAAGGGGCGTCCGGCCGGGTCGGCGTACACGGGGCAGCTGCCGCCTCGCGGCGCCCGCTACCTGCACACGGTAAACACCCGCCCCGGAGGCGGCACCTGCCGACTCGATCGCATCAGTGCCGATCTCCCACTGCAGTGACTGGATGGCGTGCAACAGTGCGTCATTCATCGTCGGTTTCCGCTCTCGCAGGCAGGAAGTCGAGGTAAGCCCGTCTGTAGGGGCGTCGACGCGCGGGCGCGCTTGCGGACTCGTAACCGGCATGACGTCACCGACCGGTTTCCTGGCATCGTCGAAGGGGCCGTGCGGCAGCTGCCGCCAGGGGTCGTTCTTGACGGCGAGACCGCTCAGAAGGGCGGTGGATCATCCGTCGGTGGGCTTGCTGATGGCGCGATCGGTCCGCGGGCGGGTGGGATTGTGGTGTAGCGGTGGCCGGTGGGGGTGGTGAGGGTAAGGGAGCCGTTGGGGTGGGCGGTGGTGGTCCAGCCCCAGGCGGGGGTGTCCTTGATGACGTGGTGGTATTCGCAGTACGGGGCCAGTCCGGTCAGGGTTGTGCGGCGTGACTGGGTGAAGGGGGTGAGGTGGTCGCGGTCGCAGTCGCGGGAGGTGCGGTTGCAGCCGGGCCAGGCACAGACTGGGTGGCGGGCGAGCAGGGTTTCGGTGACGAGTGCGCCGGGGTCGTGGCGGGTGGTGGAGGCTTCGAGTACGGTGCCGTTGGCGGGGTCGGTGAGGAGTCGGCGCCAGGTGCCGTCGGCGGCGATGCGGCGGGCCATGTCGGCGGGGATGGGTCCGTAGCCGGTGAGTTCGGCGGGGTCGTCGTCCAAGCCGAGCAGGCTGGAGGCCGGAACGACGACCTCGATGTGCGGGCGACGGCGGTGCTGGTCCGGCAGCCGGCGGCCGAGCCAGTCCAGGCCGTTGTGAAGGATGTGTTCGAACAGGTCGGCGGCCACGTCCGCGCGGCGCTGCTCGGCGGTGCGGGCAACCTTCATCGCACCACCACCCGAGCCGGACGCACAAGTAGTGGACACGCCTGTGGGGCGTGGATCTGAATCCGGTCTCGGGTCCGCGGATGCCGGACCGGCGTTCGCAGGCACCGCCACCGGTGCGGGATCCGTAGGCGCGCCGGGCGCAGAACAACCCGATGACCCGACCCAGTCCGCTGGGTTGCCGGGAGCTGGGTTGCCGGGAGCTGGGTTGCCGGGAGCTGGGTTGCGGGGAGCTGGGTTGCCGGGAGTGTCTGCGGGGCCGGGGTTGGTGGTGGGGGTGTTGCGTTTGGCGAGGATGGCCATGGCTTGGATGG